>JAJDAF010000019.1 GCA_029261995.1 Candidatus Zhuqueibacterota bacterium | reverse complement strand
GTTGACACAGGCCAGCAAAAGCTTGCCCTCTCTTTTAGCTGACTGCGGAAGCGAGTATCTCTGAGGAGCCCGGTGCGGGAAAACTGCACGCCGGGATCTGTACGGGGGACGCCGGGTGACCGGCGTTCCTACCGTGACGATACACAAAGTATAGGGACTCTTAAGGCAGGCAAACGACCACAAACTGATTAGAGGTATTGTCAAAGAATATTGACTGTTGACACTAATAACAATTAGCATGACGGAGGAGTCTATGAAACAAATCATTGTTGTAGCGGTTTTGCTGTTCCTAGGCGTACTAAGCATTGCTGGAACAGTACATGCGCAACCTAAACCGTCATTTTCGTTGACTTTTGACGCGCTGCCCTACTCAAGATTCTCCAACCCGCCAGCGGGCATTGAAGATGGAGAGATCCGGGCCAGCGCTGCAAGCCTGACTGCTACCTATCCGGTCATATTCTCGGAAGGAAGAACCGTCTTTATCACCGAATTATACTATCAGCGCCGTGAATTTGACTATCTTAATTTCCCCTCCAGTGATCCTGACATCAAGGATATTCATGCCGGTAACTTAACGTTTACTGTTCAACACGGTCTTTCACAGAAGTGGTCGCTCCTGGCTATGGCAACGCCGGGATTTGCTACCGACTTTGAAGGCGACTTCAATACTGACGATATGAATTTTCAGACTGTTCTTGCTTTTATGCGCCAGGTCAGTCCCAAATTCACCTATGGTTTTGGTGCAATCTATTCTACCCAATTTGGTCAGCCGATACCGTTGCCGGTTTTGGCCTTCAACTGGAACAACGGCAAAAACATGCGCTGGGATACCATTTTGCCGGTTAGCTCAGAATTCTGGCACGCACCGAATAAAAGTTTTGAGTGGGGGCTCTTGTTAAAGGTTGACGGCAACCAGTACCAGGGCGACCCTGGCATCTTTGGTGTGGACGACCCGCAAATGCGCTATTCTGTTTTGACATTTGGCCCGTCTGCACGCTACAGATTTACGGATTGGTTCAACCTGAATGTGGAGGGTGGTATTGTTGGAGTGCACCGCTTCGAGTTCTTTGATGGGAGCGAGGAGGAAGATTCTTTTAATTTGAAGGCCTCCGGCTATTTTAGAGTTGGTGTAGGTTTTGGCGGTTGATTGAAAAGCAGCCAAAATGGAACCTTACATTATATTGAGATGTACAGAATCTCGATAAAGATGAGTAAGTTAGGAGAAAGGACTGATTACCAGTTTTCCCTTGCTACTCAAATGAAAAGATTGCAATATTCGAGCCTTAGTTAAAACAAGCACTTGTTTAGCAGCCAACACCAGCGAGTGAGTCACACCGAGCAGCTCAACTAAGTAACTGTCTTATAAATCACATCTTTTCATACTAACTAGAGTATTTGAACTCAAGGGAGAACTCCATGAAACAAATTATTGCTGCGGCCGCTTTGATATTACTCTGTGCATTGGTTAAAACGAAATCGGTTTATGCGCAACCCAAACCATCAATCTCAATCAGTTATGAGGCAATGCCTTCTTCAAAATTTTCCGATCCGGAGGCGGGCCTTGAAGACGGGGAAATCCAAATCGATGCTATCGCTTTAAAGGCATCATACCCCTTAGTATTCTCTCAAGGAAAAACCGTTTTAGTCACAGAAGTAAACTACCAGCACCGTGACCTTGATTACAGCAATTTTGGTGGCATTCAAACTGATATTGGTGCCGTTCATTCTGCTAATTTAACCTTTATGGTTCAACATGTTCTTTCAGAGAGATGGTCGCTTTTGGGTATGGCAATTCCAGGGTTTGCTAGCGACGTAGATGATAAACTTGTCTCGCAGGATTTAAGCTTTCAAGCTATTCTTGCTTTTATGCGCCAAGTTAGCCCTAAATTCACATGGGGGTTTGGTGGCGCTTATTCTACCGGTTTTGGTCGTCCGTTTCCGTTTCCAGTCTTGGCTTTGAACTGGAACAACGGTAAGAACATGCGCTGGGAAAATATTCTTCCGGTTAGTTCTGAATTCTGGTATGCCCCTAATCCAAAACTAGAGTTAGGGCTAGTATTCGGCGTAAATGGTGATCTGTACCAAGGCGATCCCGACAAATATGGCGTAGGCGATCCTGAAATGGAATATTCTACCATCACTTTTGGCCCTGCAGTACGCTATCGTTTGACAGAATGGGTTAATCTAAACCTAGAAGGTGGAATTGTTGGGCTGCACCGATTCGATTTCTACGATCGCAATGATAAAGTAGAAACCCGCAGCCTAAAAGCTTCTGGCTACATTCGAGTTGGGTTAGGTTTTGGCGGTTAATGAAAACCAGTCTTCTGCGATATAATTATTATGCACTCATCCTTCGATTTCTCTCTGGATGAAGAGTTGCGCTATTTTTTGAAATAGAAAATTTACCCTGGTCGTTTGCAAGACCAGGATAAATTTAATCAACACATAAACCTCGTTATTTTGCAAAACTCTATTAGATTATTCAGAGGGAGGAGTTAGATGTTTCATTCAAAATCAGTGAAGTTTCTTTTGGTGGTATTGCCATTTCTGCTAACACAATTGCACGCCCAAACCATCACGCAAGAATCTTTTCTTGAAAAACTCAAAAAGAATCATCCGTTGTTTGAAAAAGAATCGTTGGCGGTAGAAGTTGAACGCGAGGCACAAAACAGCATTGCAGGTAGTCAAGACTGGCTGATGTTTTCTTCAATGAACCTATCAAGCGAAACTCCCGCCATCGTTTTTTCCGGTCCTGAGCGTATCGATATTTTATCGTTGCATGGGGGAATCCAGAAGCAATTCTGGAATACAGGAGGTAGGTTAACGGCGTCTTTCACCGGCAGTCGGGCGGAAATCGATATCGATCCTCTCTTCGGTTTTCCTGACGGGTTCTATCAAAATGAACTTGCAATGACCTACTCCCATCCTCTTTTAAAAAACAAAAGAGGATTTCTCGATCGCCTGGTGCATGATCTAAAACAATACGATATCGATTTCACCGAAATAATTGCCCTCGAAAACCAGGAAAATTTCTTAGCCGGATCGGCATCGAAGTTCCTGAATTGGGTTTTTCTTTCTGAGCAACAAAATATCTTCTCCGAACAATTAAAACTGAGCAAAGAGGAGTTGGCCAATGTCCGAAGGAAACGCAACGCGAATCTTGTGGACGAGGTCGACGTCATTCGTGCTGAAGATGCCGTTCTGATTTATAAGCAAAGTCTTATGCTGGCTGCATCGCGAGGCAAGGCGGTACAAGCCGAGTTAGCAGTGCTTAGCCGAGATACCGATCTGTACAACTTGAGTCCGGAAAAGGACATTTATGCTTTAACCACCCTCTCTTCGCTTGACCAGGAAACAGCCCAGCTAAAACAGAACTCGCGTTTGCTCAAATCACTTCAAATCCGTTTGGAGCAGATTGAGCTTCGTCAGCGCGGATTTGAAGAAACAGAAAAAGCTGATTTATCGCTCGTGGCTCAACTTAATCTAAGAAGTTTTGATACCGCCTTGGGCGAATCCATGGTTTTGGATAAACCGGATGCTGTGGTTGGTTTGCAGTACAGTCTGCCGTTGGGCAATCGCACGGCGAAAGCCGATGTGCAGCGAACAGAAATTCAAATGAAACAAATTGCAAAACAAATTGAAGAAATAACTCTGGATTTAGAGTCAGCCGTCACCAATGTTTACACACAGCTTCAGGAACTACAAAAAGTATTATCCCTCAATCAAGAGCAAATTGAGTCGGCAAAACGAAAGACTGAGGAGGAGTTGAAGCTTTACAACCAGGGACGAGGCCAGCTCACGTTTGTCATCCAAAGCCGGGACAGTGAGCAAAATGCAAAGTTGACTTACGCCCAAAATGCACTGTCCTATCATAGGTTGCTCCTGTCGTATCGAGCGTTTCTGGATGAACTTCTTCCTTCCAACTCTCAAGAGTAGAACCGGTATCCAAGGCATACGATGATGTCTTCTAAATACATTCTTGACCAAGGCCTGTTTATGCGAATGGCCATCTTTTTACTTTTTATAATTGCGGCTATACCCGCAGTAGCGACAAGCCAGACACAGACGCCAGCGCCCGATAATCCACTTCCACAGGAACTAAACTCGGAGTGGCAATTTCGCGTGGGAGACTCACCCTTCAATGAGGCTGGTGTGCCTCTTTGGGCAAATGAGGATACAACCAATGTTGCTTGGCAATCCATTACTTACAATACAGGAGTTCTTGAACCTCCCATTCAGCCTGATGACGGATACTTGTGGCTGCGCGTACGGTTACCCTTGGAAAGCTGGAGAGCCCCCCACATCTTTATTGTTAATACACGTAACGGCTGTGAGCTCTACCTTGGTGGGCAACGCGTTTATTCTTCGGGTAAGATTGATGCGCCAAGTGAAACGAATCTTGTAGTCCCTTTCTGGCGCATGATTCCCCTGGCACCAGAAACAGAAGACAAGACACTTTATTTTCGAATTTACACAGAAGACCCAAGCTTCTCCGATCTGGATCAGGTGTTCATTGGTTCGAAATCAGATTTTATCACAAAAATTATTAGGGTCAACATTCAGATCCTGATATTCGGCGTTCTGTTTGTGACAGTTGGACTTGTGCCACTTATACTCTTCATTAAGAAGCGCGATGAAAAGGTGTATTTTGCGTTTGCCTTATTTTCTATCAGTTTTGGTGTTTGGGCGATAGTTGATGCTGTCAGATTACTTGCTCTTTTTGTTGATGTCACAAACTGGCAGTTCAATGTTTTGGTCGTAGCTCCATTTCTAACTCCAGTTGGCCTGTGTATGTATTTTGAACATATATTTGGTGTGGGTTTCAAATCAATCGTTCGCCGGTTGTGGCAAATTCATTTGGTCTATGCGGTCGTGACGCTAATCATTTTAGTTCTTTTTATAGTGCCATTCTCTTATCTAATAAAAATCAACCTGGTCTTCTTTTTCATCTTTTTCGTTACGCTCATAGTCTTGCTAACCACCAGCGTTGTGGCGGCTATAAGGGGAAGAACTGATGCCAGAATTATCACTGTCGGTTTTTTCATCTTTGCTGCCCTCGGTTTCTATGATATCCTTGGTGGTGGCTTTGGCCTAATACCTGGCTGGACGCAGGTCATCTATCCCTGGGGTCTGTTGCTTTTCATATTCTCACTTGGTGTTGTACTGGAACGCCGCTTTTCAGAGGCGCATAAACAACTACGGGAATATTCGAAAGGCCTTGAAATTAAAGTCGCGGAACGAACCCAGGACTTGGAAGAGAAGAATGAGGCACTTGAAAATACGCTGGGTGAGTTAAAATCAACCCAAACAAAATTGGTACAAACAGAGAAGATGGCCGTACTTGGAAAGCTCACCGCCGGCATAACCCATGAAATAAATAACCCGGTTGGCGCTTTAAAAAGCACAATGGACGTCCTTACCCGATGCGTAACCAAAATAAGGGACGCTGGTGAACCCGAGCCAAAGGTCCTTGACCTGCTCGAAAAAAATAGTCAGGTTGCAGTGTCTGCCAGTGACAGAATTTCCCAAATAGTTGAAAGCCTTAAAAATTTTGCCAGGTTGGATGAAGCTGAGTATCAAAAAGTCGACATTCACACTGGTATCGAAAGTACTTTGAGTTTAGTTCAGCATTTGATTAAGGAAGACATAAAGGTGGTTAAAGAATACGGTAATGTTCCTCACATTTACTGCTACCCAGGCGAACTCAACCAGGTTGTTATGACCATCTTGACCAACACAATTCAAGCCTTAGAAACCCAAGGTACAATTTTCATTAAAACTTCCTCAGATGACCAAGCCGTTTATATCAAAATTTCTGATACGGGTAAGGGCATTCCCCCTGACAAACTGAAATCGCTTTTCGATATTAGCTTTGTCACAAAAAAATCCAGAGTAGGTATGGATATGGAGCTGTCCAATGCTTACCATATTATCCAAAAACACAACGGAGAAATACAAGTGGAAAGTGAGATTGGTAAGGGGACGATCTTTACAATTTCTTTACCGATCAATCAGAACCACTTGCAAAAACCTGCTGTTCAGTAACGGAGATTATATTTTATGAAATCATTTTTTCGCTTTTTCGCAGAACGCCATATTCTGGCAACGCTCATTACGCTGATGACCATCATGTTAGGTGTCAGCACCCTACTTGACATCAAACGCGATATTTATCCCAAAGTCGATTTTGGTATGATGGTCATTACAACTCGCTATCCGGGCGCGTCGCCGGAAGATGTTGAGCTGAACGTCACCAACAAGATTGAAGAAGAGTTGAAAGGTATCTCCGGCATAGAACACACGACTTCTATTTCAATGGAAAACGTATCGCTCATCAATGTACTTATTGAAATAGATGCCCCGGATCATGACAAAATCAAAACCGAGATTCGGGAAGCTGTCGGCAGGGTAACGGACTTTCCAGCGGAAGTTACAGACTCGCCGCTGATTGTTGAACCAAGTTCGACGGACCAGGCAGTGATCGAGGTGGGGATTTCCGGAGAATTACCTTACAAAAAATTACGGGAGCAGGCCAGGATTTTTGAAAGAAAACTGAAGAATGTTTCCGGTGTTTCACGCTTGGAAAAGTGGGGGTATCGCGCCCGGGAGATCAGGGTGGAAGTTTCACCCGAAGCTGTGGATAAATTTCAGATCCCGATGCGGGAGGTCATAACTGCAATTCAAAGCCGAAATATCCGCGGCACCACCGGCGCGTTTGAATCGTACACCAGCGAGAAAGACCTGGTTACGCTGGCTCAGTTTCGTGACCCAAAAGAAGTCGGCGATGTAATTGTGCGCTCTTCATTCGATGGCCCTCTAGTCAAAGTTAAAGATGTTGCCACAATAAATGATGATTTTGAGGATGAACGGCTTCTTTCCCGAATAAATGGTAAGGCCGCCATTTCCTTCCTGGTGTTTATCAGTGAATCTGCTGACGTTATCAGAACCACTGATGCCGTTAAAGAATTGATAATCAAGACAAACGAACATCTACCGAAAGATGTGACCGTGGTCTATTCAAGTGACAATTCTCGTATTGTCCGCAACAGCTTCGAAGTCGTTCTCAATAATGGCTGGATAGGTTTGGCTTTTTTGCTTATTATCTTGCCCGTTTTCCTAAATTTCCGTACTGCTATTTGGGTGGCCATGGGCATTCCTGTGGCTATGTTGGGCACCATTTTTCTACTGCCTTTATTTGGCATGTACCTTGATACAATCACTCTTGCCGGCATGATTCTCGTGATAGGCATTATTGTTGACGATGCCATCATTATCGCTGAAAATATCTCCAGGCGCCGGGAGTTGGGCGACTCTCCCCTTGAAGCAGCCACCGAGGGTATGCGCGAGGTATTTCTACCTGTTTTGACCACAATACTCACCACATTCCTGGTGTTTGCACCAATGTTTTTTATGCCGGGAGTCTTTGGGAAATACGTTGTGCCAATACCTTTGGCCATCACTATCGCTTTGTTCATTTCATTGGTAGAAGCCATGGTGGCATTGCCTGCACATCTGATACCGGGATTGCGAAAAGGCTCAAGTGGAGCGGGGCGCCAATGGTTCAATCACCTGAGGAGTGCTTACCATCGCCTTTTGTCTCATCTCCTGAAATTGCGGTATGTCTTTGTCCTCATCTTTGCAGGTCTCCTGGTTACTTCAATCTGGTATGCGGGAAATTATATGAAGTTCATCCTCTTCCCATCTGACCAGGCAGACCAGTTTTATATTGGCACCGAGCTGTCCATTGGCACGCCGTTGCAAACCACTTCAGATAAGATTAAAACCATTGAGGCAATGGTGGCAGAACTGCCAGAAGATGAACTGGCATCTTACACCACCCGGATCGGCAGAAATCCGTTCATTGACGCAGAAAGCGAAAACTATGCTTTTTTAGCCGTGAACCTAACACCATATAATGAACGTTCCAGAAGCGCCGAAGAAGTCGTCGAAGCCCTGCGCCAAAAGTCAGATGAACTGCAGGGGCATGGCAAGATCGTCTATATGATTTCCTCAGGCGGCCCGCCAGTTGGCAAACCCATCAGTTTGCAGATTATCGGGTCAGCCGATGCGTTAAGAGCGCAATTAGCGGATTCCGTGGAAGCATTCCTGGGAGGCATCGCAGGCGTGAAAGATATAACCCGGGATGATAAGGCCGGCAAGGGACAGGTTGAAATAAAAATCAACTATGACAAACTTGCCCGATTGGGGCTTACGGTCGCGGATGTTGCTCAAAATGTACGTGTTGCGTATGACGGTGAAATAATCACCAGTGTACGCTATGGAGACGAGGATGTGGATTTTCGGGTCATGATTCAGGAGAAAGCCCGCAAGCGTCTCAGTTATTTAAACAAACTTCTCATCCCCAATAACCGGGGACGATTGATTCCACTCAAACAAGTTGCCACTCTCCAGGCGGGTCCGGGGCAATCGGACTTTCGGCATCTGGATGGCGAACGCACCATAACAATTGAAGCCGACATTGAGCAGGATACCACCACACCGCTGGAAGTCACGGAGGCCGTGCAGAGTCATTTTAACTTAGACCGGGACTGGCCCGGAACTCAACTCGGACTGGGAGGCGAAATCTTTGAAACTGAGCAATCAGTCTCGGGGCTCTTCCGCACTATGATTATCGCGGTGATTGGGATCTACTTTCTATTGGCACTGCTGTTCAACTCTCTAACCCAACCATTCCTGGTTATGATTGCGATTCCGTTTGGCATTACCGGCGTTATCACGGCGTTTGCGTTTCATGGCGAGCCATTTAGTTTTATGGCAATTATGGGGGTTATCGGACTTTCGGGCGTCGTGGTGAATGACTCACTTGTTCTGGTCAGCCACATCAATGAACTCAGGCGTCAACAGCCAGACAAAAGTATCCGGGATATTGTTGCCAAAGGTACTGCTGACCGTTTACGTGCCATCATCATGACCACCCTTACCACAGTCGTTGCACTTTTGCCGTTAGCCTACGGTCTTGGCGGCACGGCTCTATTTATGGCGCCTATGGCGTTGGCGCTGGGCTGGGGCTTATTGTTCGCTACGCCGCTAACACTGATTTTAGTGCCAAGTCTATGTATGATTCAGAGTGATATTGAGACCATAGGCGCAAGATAAAAAATAAGTTTCGTGGTGGAGAAGGAAGCGGAGTGGCGGCATAATATAATCTCTAAAGGCTCAATCGACAAACTCGCCAGTGGATTTCGTAAGTTTCAGGCAAAAAAGAAAAGGAAATAGAGCGACTTGAACGATCTCACCCATTGGGGAGACACCGCCTCAGGGTGCGCCATCGTGGCCTCGGTTTCAACCATTTTGATTCAGTCGCCCAAAGTGACGAGCTATTGCCAAAATATAACTTGGTCATTCAGCGGATTGCACCCGCTGTGGCTCTTTTCTAGTTTGGCGGGATAGTAGAACTAGAATTCTTGGGGCGAGTTGAACTGATGCGGGCACAACCGCTGATGACAGTCGTTATGTTTTGGCGCTGCACAGGTATCTGGACGCGCGGGTGGCCCAGGGTCGAGCGGTGTTTTTAGAGACTGACCTGGCACGGAGTGGGTGAGAGAATTGTCTAACCAGTTGATAGAGCAGGGATACCGTGATACAAAGCGAATACCTAAATCAAATCGAATCACTCTCCGCACTCGACCTCCATTTCGCCCGCTTGATGGCGCGACTGGATGGGCGCGGCTGCCGGGAGTTCGAGCTGGCAGCAGCCCTGGTGAGCAGTCAAACCCGGGCCGGCCATGTTTGCCTCGAGCTTGAAGACCTGGCGAGCAGTGATTTTCTCAAGGAGAGACTCGAGAGCCAGCAGGCAACGGCACTGGCGTCGTTGTCTCCTTCTACGCTGCGCGAAAGACTCGTGAATGACAGCAAGGCTCTGGGCCAACCTGGTCAGTTCAAACCGCTGATCCTGGAACGGGATCGACTCTATCTCAATCGCTATTGGCGTTACCAGGACAGCCTCGCCAAGTTTATTCTATCTGCCGCTGGCTCCCAGCTCAAGCTCGATTGGGAGTTGCTCGGGGAACGCCTGAACGCTTATTTCCCGAACCAGGGTGCTGATGAAATCGATCTGCAGAGGGTCGCGGCTGCGGTTGCTTTGCTGCGGAGATTCTGCGTCATTACCGGTGGACCGGGAACCGGAAAGACCGTGACCGTTGCTAAGATCGCTGGATTGCTGCTCGAATTCTGCCGTGGGCACAATCTGCGCATCGCGCTGGCTGCGCCGACCGGCAAGGCGGCGGTGCGTTTGCAGGAGGCGATCAAGAACGCGAAAGAGGGTTTGCCGTGTAGCAAGGAAGTGAAAGAGCAGATTCCGGACCACGCTTCAACCATCCATCGGCTGCTTGGCTTTCGCCGCCATTCTCCCTACTTCTGGCACGACGCCGCAAATCCGCTGGAAGTCGATGTCCTGATTGTGGACGAGGCTTCCATGGTAGACCTGGCCCTGATGTCAAAACTGGTGCAAGCGCTGCCGCGGAACAGCCGGCTTATCCTGCTGGGAGACAATAATCAGCTCGCTTCGGTGGAGGCCGGCTCGGTGCTGGCGGACATTTGCCACCAGGACCATCTGGACCATTTTTCGGCGGAGTTCTCCGGCGTGGTTTCATCTCTCGGCAAGCAATCCCTGCCGATTGCTCCCGGGGCCGAACCGCTCACGGATTGCGTCGTGCAACTCCGCAAGAGCTACCGCTTTGCCACCCGGCGTGGCATTGGCGAAGTGAGTGCCGCTGTCAATGCCGGCGAAGCTGGGCAGGCTTTGGAAATCCTCAAATCCCAAGATTTTCCAGATGTGAAGTGGTGCGAAAGGGGCGACACCGATTTACAAGCCGTTCTTGCCACAGCCTCGGCGGGCTACGTGGCCGGTGACCCTGCGCAGGCTTTCGCGAGCTACAATCAAGTTCGGATTTTGTGCGCCGTTAGGGAAGGTCCGATGGGAGTGCGCGCCATCAACTCCGCCCTTGATAGCGCGTTTCGGAGGCGTCTCGCCATCCCGGACGACAAAAGCTGGTATCCGGGCCAGCCGGTGCTGGTCACCCGCAACGACTACCAGATGAATCTGTTCAATGGCGATTTCGGCATCATCTTGCCAGACCCGGATGACAACGACGAGCTAAAAGCCACCTTCGAACGCCCGGATGGCGGCTTCCGCACGGTACGGCCGTTTCGTCTGCCGGAGTACGAAGCCGGGTACGCCATGACCGTTCACAAAAGCCAGGGCTCGGAGTTTGCGCGGGTTCTGCTCTTGTTGCCGGAGAAAGATGTGCGGGTCTTGACGAGAGAACTGCTATACACGGGCATTACTCGTGCTTCGGAGCGGGTAGAGGTGTTTGGCGATGAGGTGATTTGGAATGCTGCGGTTGAGCGGCGGACGAGGCGGTCGTCGGGTTTGCGGGATGCAATTTGGGATTAAGGCAGCGGAACGGAGAAACCCTGTCAGGGTTAACCCAATGGGTCTACGCTCGATTTCCGTGAGTTGATGACTGCCTGATTGAGTGCACACTTGGCGCATTTTGGACTGCCCTCATCCCCGGAAAGAAGCTGGCGAAGAAATCTCCGCATGGCGAAAAGAGTGGCCAACCCCACTACCCCAAAAGCTAAAATTTCCTGCAGGTCCATCTTTCTAACCCATTCCTAAAAACGTACCGCCTTGATAGACGATGAGCGACCCGACGTACGCCAGAGCCGTCATGTAGCCAATCATGATAAGCGGCCAGCGCCAGCTATTGGTTTCTCGTTTCACAATCGCGACCGTACTCATGCACTGGCAGGCGAGCACAAAGAACACCATCAGCGACACCGCCACCAAGGGGGTGTAGACTGGCTGGCCGGTGTCGGGGTCGCGTTCATTTTTCAACTTGTCGCGCAATGTGACGGAGTTTTCATCCGCGCCTTCAACATTATAAATTGTAGCGAGCGTGCTCACCAACACTTCGCGGGCAGCGAATGAAGTAATCAGCCCGATTCCCATTTTCCAATCAAACCCAAGCGGCTGGATGACGGGCTCGATGATGTGGCCCAGTTGCCCGGCGTAAGTTTGCTTGATTGCCTGGCTGCTGCTGACGTTCTCATCCGCGGGTTTGGGATAGGAGGCCAGGAACCAGAGCACAATCGACATGGCCAGGATGATCTTTCCGGCGTCCGTCACGAAAACTTTGGCACGTTCCCACACCTGCAGCAGAGTCCAGCGTAGTGATGGTCTGCGGTAGGGCGGAAGCTCCATGACAAACGCCGTCGGCTTTTCATGGGCGCCGGCAAATCTCTTCAGAGCCTGCGCTGAACCGATGGCCGCCACAATTCCGAGAAAGTACATGGACAGCAGAGTCAGTCCCGGCAGGGAAAAGATGCCAAGAATGGTCGTCGCCGGCACAAACGCGCCGATCATCAGGGCGTAAACCGGCAATCGCGCGCTGCAACTCATCAGCGGAGCGATCATGATTGTGATAATTCGCTCACGTGTGCTGCGAATTGTGCGGGTCGCCATGATTCCGGGGACCGCACAGGCAAAGGATGACAGCAGCGGGATGACCGCGCGACCACTCAGGCCGGCGCCGCGCATGAAGCGGTCCATGATAAAGGCTGCGCGCGCCATGTAACCCGTGGCTTCGAGCAGCGACAGAAAGAAGAACAAGAACATGATTTGCGGCAGGAATACAAGAATGGCGCCGACCCCGGCAATGGCGCCATTGATGAGCAGATCCTGAATGATGCCATCCGGCAAGAGTGTCGCCAGATGCGTGCTGGTCCAGCCGACGAACTGCTCGATGGCGTTCATCGGCACCTCGGCCCACGCAAATATAGTTTGGAAGATGGTAGCAAAGATCAGTACGAAAACCGCGGGTCCGAAGATACGATGAGTCAACACACGATCGGCTTTTTCGCTGAGACTGACTTCCTCGACCCGGATTTCGCGAACGGATTTGCGGCAGATACGGTCGATCCAGGCATAGCGCAACCGGGTTTCGAGCGATTGCCAGGTCTGGTTCCGGGCCGTCAGCGTTTCGCGGGCGCGCTCTATCAGGTTGCGCAGTTCACTGACTTGCGTGTTTGCGCCGTTCTCCCCCGCAGCCCAACTGTCCACAGCGCAGTCGGTTGACAGCAGACGGATGGCTTCGTACCAGGTCGCCGACTCTGACAGAGCCGAGTGTTGCGCAAGCCACTCACGCGTTGGCAGAAGCGTGGCTTTCAGTTCATTGTCAAGTTGAATGCCACTCTGTCGCCTTTGGGCGTGTTGCTGCAAGACCATTTCGCTGATCTTGCTTCTTAGCTCAGGAATGCCTTTGCCTTTGTTGGCAACGATGGCAACCACCGAGACGTTGAGTTCTTTTGCCAGTGCAGCAGGATCAATCTCGATGCCTTTCGCCCGCGCAGCATCGAGCATATTCAATGCCAGAAGCACCGGCCGGCCAAGCTCAACCGCCTGTGTCACGAGGTAGAGGTTTCTGCTCAGGTTGCTTGCATCGGCCACCACAACGATGAGCCGGACATCCGAGTTGCTGGTTCGGCCGGTGATGATGTCGGCCGCGATTTGTTCATCGATTGAGCTGGGCACGAGGCTGTACATGCCGGGGAGATCATGAATCCGGATGGGAAGATTACTGCCGTTCAGCCTTCCCGATTTTTTTTCCACTGTTACACCGGGATAGTTGCCGACTTTTTGGCGCAAACCGGTGAGGGCGTTGAAGACAGTCGTTTTGCCAGCGTTGGGGTTGCCGATCAGGGCAACATCCGCGCTCATGTCCTTCTGGGAGGTCGGATGTTCCCGTTGTACCGGCTCAGGCATTGTGGTCTAGTCGCGGTCCTGCGGGAAGACCACGATGTCCCTGGCTTCGGACTTTCGGATTGAAAGGTGGTAGCCGCGTACTTTCAGTTCTACGGGGTCGCCGAGAGGAGCGAACTTGACCAGGCGCACAGGCGTTCCCGCGGTCAGGCCCATTTCCATTAGATTGGTAGCGGCGCCATTTGTTCGGCTCACATCCTTGATAATAGCAGTCTCGCCAGGCATCAGATCTAAAAGGGATTTTCTCATCTCGGGATCTCGCGTCATTTTTTTCGGCTCCGCCATGATGGTCTGCACAGGCTGCGTCAATTGTGTGTTCGAGCTTTTCCGGGCTTGGTCCATTGCGTCTCTCACATTCAGTCAATCGGGTCGAGGCATTCTGTGTCGCAAATCTCGCAGTCATCGGGGGAGCCACAACAGGCGCTTTCGGAAGCGCGATAAGCTTTCCGGAAATCCTGCACAACTTTGTCGTCCGACGACATGAATTTGACAAACTCCAGGAGCCTGTGCCCCGTCTCGTGGCTGAGCAGGTGTTCGATTTTACAGGAGTCGATTTCCGCCTGCTCTTCGCCTACATTCAAAATCTCAACGAGTAGTTTCTTGAAAATTGCCCGCATGGAGCGAATGCTGTGGCTGATGCGATGTCCTTCTTCCGACAACCGAAGGAATTTATTTTCATCTTCACGAACGAGACCCCGTCCCTTTAGTGCTTTGAGGGTGATGGAAGCGCTGCCTCGGGTAATTTCCAATGCACGCGCAACATCCGTAACCCGGGCGTAGCCATTTTTCTCAAGCAGGTTGTATATCGTCATCAAGTGATGTGCAGCGCTATGGCTGATAGCGTTTTTTTCGAATGCCTTCCATACTTCCATGGTACCGGCCTCTCGCCTGCTTGATTAAACCTGCGTATACTGCTCGTTCGACTTCTTGTTTTATTATTAAAACAAACGGTTCAATATATCAATCTCAGTTCTGTTTGTCAAGTTAAAAAAATGCTTTTTTGTCCGAATTAGCTAGACAGGCGTCCGGATGACATCAGGTGTGTGGGCCCGGTCATGGTCTGAATTGGGTTGCGGCCGTCGGGCGCCGTTCCTGGGTTGGCTCTTGAGCAAGAAAACTGAAAGACCGATCAAGAGGAAGGCCAGGGTTGCCTGAAATCCAACGAAAGCGCCTATCTTCAGCCACGCAAATCCGGGGTGAACAAATCTGACCAGCCAACCCGCGGCTTCATTTGCGAACGCCAGCAGGAAGCTCGATGAAATGAAGGTGACTTTGGTCCTAAAGGTGTAAGGCGCAAAAATGAGCAGATGCGTCAACAGCAGAACGACCATCGCCATCATCGGCAGATGAGCGTGACTTACTTCCAACATCGACTGGTAGGGCCTGGCAAGCGTGAAGTTTTGCTCGGAACCCAGGTAGTACGCTTGAACGGAGTCAGGGGTCAGACCCATCTTGGCAAAGAACATTGCAAAATTGCTCACCCAAAATCCAGTCAGGAAGAGCAGAGTGAAGAGGATGGTCATCCGCATGAGGACCTGATTCTGGAATCCGCCGGTTTGCATGTACTTCAATGGTCATTCTCCGTGGCGATGGCAACCTTGTAGATTGCGAGTGACTTGCGCACGCCTTGCGTGATGGCGCGAACCGTGAGCGTGGCGCCTGTGATACCGTGAATGCCGCGCTTGGGCCAGAGTCGTTCGTCCAAAAACTTACCCTTGAACAGAGCAAACCAGCGACTCGTAGGTAAATATTCCGCTGGTTCGTGAAACGCCAGCATTTCCACGTACCTGACCGACCCATCCGGATTGACCACCGCCATGAATGTCTCGGGTTTGGTGCGCACGATGTTTTTCTCAAACAAAGCAGTACCCGTAGTTGAGTCGGCACTCAGGCCTTGATAGTAGGTCACGATTTTTGATTCCACCTTTGCTTTTGCTTCCCGTTCAATTGTCTGCACCTGTTTGTCGGTGAGGAAGACAACCTTGCGAATGACGGTGTCGCTCTTGGCAAACGCTTCCGCAAGGGCGGCCTGTTGACTCTTGAATAGCTGTGACAAGGCTTGGTCTGAGTGCCCGCCGATGAGCGCGGCAAGCATGAGTGCCAGTTTGATTTCTTTCATATCGGTTTCTCGCTGGCGTCTCGCTGAGAGCCGCCAGCCCAAATTCGGTTCCAGTTTAGAAGAGATAATTCACGGCAATGTTGAATTGGTCCACCGCGCTGTCTGCTTCGTTGTCACGATCGATGTAGTCAAACTTGAGTGCCACATTCGGGTGTGGCTTGTAGGTTAGCCCTAGAGTAAAATTAGCGCGCTCACGTGCCAAGTTCTTTGCAAATCCACTGGGCACTTCGTCCTGGGTGTTGAACTTTTCATACTGCAAGAAGGGCGCGAGGTAATGCGATGTGCCCTCGACCAGCAGCGGAAGAAGGTCGTAAGCTGCTGTGAGATAGTAGCCGCTCTGGCTCTCACCGACTGAGCCTGAGCCTGTCAAACCAAGTGCGCCGTTCAACTGTGCTGCATCGCCCACGCTCGAACGGGCGTAGAGAACTCGAAGTTCCAATCCTGAACGAGCGAACATGCCGTGAAGGGAAAACAAAGAGAAGGCAGCATCCACCTCGGCTCCGGTTGAGTCCACCATCGCTTGCCCCGTATTGCCCACGAAGAATGACCCACCAAAGTCAAGGCCCGGGATGCCAGTGTAGTTGAGCCGGCCAGAGATTGCGAGGTCCTCGGCGACGGCCTTGGCTCCATTCTGGCGGCCGCTGCGCACCCCATTGGACGAGAATTTGGAAGCGTTCAGACTTTCGGTGACATAGAGTTTGTACCCGATGCCGGCCTCAGTTGAGCCAACGATGCCAAAGCCATTGGCTCTCCAGGTGGCCGGAATGATACTGCGTTCGGTCTCTGGCCGCAGCGAGCCGTGGAAAGTCGATGGCTCATGGAATTCATTGACGATACCGACCGGGATAAGAACCATGCCCGCCCTGATCCGGACGGCCGTGCTTAACTCGGCCTCGATATAGCCAAACTCAACCGCAACCTCGCCGGGGGAGCCCTCCTTGGTCTTGGCATGCTCAAATTCAATCTCCGAGTTGAACAGCAACCAGTCGTTGAACCTGTATCCAAAATAGGTGATGTGGCGCAGGTAGTCAATCTGGTTGACTGCCCCGGACGGCGAGCCGCCATCGGTTTCATCAGAGAAATTGTTGTAGACGACTTCGCCGTACCCGGCGATCGAGACACCGCTTTTTTTCAACTGGTAGACTTTCGAGGCTGCCGGTCCCATGCCGAACTTGCCTTCATATTCAGTTTCCACAACCTCTCCGAGCGTTGTCTTTTCAATTTCCTGAGTGAGAATTTCTACTTTGCGCATGAGTTCTCTCAATGTGTCCTGGCGTGTGCTTTGCTGGGCCAGCACCTGGCCAACCTGAATCAGGATGATGACCAGGGTAGCGAATGCGACCGGAATGGGCTTCATTTCGGATTCTCCTTTGGATTTGGGAGCAGTTCGGGATTCAGAGTTCATTGGTGATTGTTCTGTATGTCGATAGCATTTAGTGATATCGTAACAATCCTTGTGTTTGGCTATTAAATCAATCGTCGCGCCAATAATAGCGACAAATCTCCGCAATGTCAAGATCTTTTCGTTTTGCAGGAGAAATTAATCCGAATCAGGCAGCGCAACTCAGGGCACTATGAAGTTTCCTGCATGCGGATTTTTCAATATGGGTAGAGCAATTTTTCATAATGAAAAGTGAAAGGCGCCCGAACATCCGAATCGTGTGAACTGCGAGAATTCGGGCGATAGTTCATCATCAATCTCAGTTCAATAAAAACAGATATTTAGTCGTTGGTGTTCATTCTGATACGGCCACTTTCTCCCCGGATGGTAGATTGGCACTGTTTTTGATAATGTCTGGCGCATTGTACCTTAACTACAAACGAACCCGGAATCGAGACTGTCGATGGATATCGTTCTAGTTGGTCTGAACCATGAAACCGCTTGTGTTAAGCTGAGAGAAAAACTGGGTTTCCCCGAACATTGTGTTCGGAACGCTCTCAAAGCACTCGTCGCTGGACCAGGTCAGGGAATAGCCGAAGCAGTGCTGATCTCGACCTGCAATCGTGTTGAGATTTACGCCGTTGTTGAAAACGGCGATACGGGTATTGCCCGAATTCAGGAATTTCTGAGCAAATTTCACAGTGTGGCCTTGTCCGAGTTCGAATCGCACTTGTTGACGAAATCGAACATCGATGCTATTCATCATTTGTTTTCTGTGGCAAGCAGCATCAAGTCAATGGTGCTGGGTGAGAATCAGATTCAGGGGCAAATCAAACAAGCGTTTGAGTTGGCAAAGGACGCCGGCTCGGCAGGTCCCATCCTGACAACTTTATTTCAAAATGCGCTGACGGTTGGAAAGCGCGTGCGCAACGAAACGGCCATCAACCAGCATTCCTTGTCAATCAGTCACGCCGCGGTTTCAATGTTGCGGCAGAAGTACACTGATTTGACTGGCAAGCGTATTCTCGTGGTGGGCAACGGCAAGATGGGCGTACTCGCGATACGGGCGCTGCAAAAGATTGGCGGCACGGACGTGACAATCGTCAACCGGACGATGGAAAATGTCATTGAAATCGCCGAAGAGTTGAATCTTGAAGTGCGGGGGCTTGACCTGCTGGCAAGCTGTCTTGCCGAAGCGGATATTGTGATCAGCTCGACCGGGGCGCCCCATCCCATCATTACAAAAGAAATGGTGGCTGAGGCAACCTCGGCTCGTGACGGTCGTCGCCTGCTGCTTATTGACATCGCTGTCCCGAGAGATATAGAAGAGTCGGTCGCTGAAGTTGACAATGCAGAGCTTCATAACATTGACCAGTTGCAGGGCGCCATCAACGCAAATCGTGACAAACGTGCCAATGAGCTGCGCAAGGTCGAAGAAATTGTTGCCGCCGAGCTGAAGAAGTTTATGGCTTGGCTACACACATTGCAGGTCAAACCCGTGATTAAGGGGTTGCGCAGTCGTGCGGAGCAGATAAGGGATCTGGAAATGCAAAGGGCTCTTCGACGTTTCGGTGACGATTTGTCGGAAAGTGATACAAAGATAGTGCAGGAGTTGACGACGCGGATCATCAACAAGATGCTGCACGAACCTATCATCAAACTGCGTGAAGAGGCTGCGCAGGGCAATGGCGTTGGCTACACCGCAGCCATTAACGACCTGTTTGGCCTGGAAGAACAGCCAGCGGCCGGCCAGTTATTGGCCGAGGCGAAATGAGCAACGTCCTGAACATCGGTACCCGCCGCAGCGCTCTCGCCAAAGCGCAGACCAATTGGGTGATCGGCGAATTGGCGCGCCTGCATCCGACCCTCAAGATCGGAATCGTTGAAGTCGTCACGACTGGCGACAGGATATTGGATTCGCCCCTGAGCAAGGTTCCCGGAAAGGGCGTGTTTGTTAAGGAGATAGAAGACAAACTACTGAGCGGCGAGATCGATCTTGCCGTCCACAGCATGAAAGACCTGCCGACCGAGTTTCCGGATGGACTCAAGATTGGGGCGGTGCCAGAGCGCGTTGACCCAAGGGACGCGTTTATTTCAGGCTCCAGCACTGCTCTTGCAGACATGCCACGCGGCGCCCGAATTGGCACCAGTAGCCTCAGGCGCCAGGCGCAGCTCTTGAAGCGCCGGCCTGACCTGGAGATGGTCGATATTCGCGGCAACATCGACACCCGCTTGCGCAAAGCCGAAACAGATGAATATGATGGAATTGTACTCGCGACTGCGGGTTTGCAGCGCATGGGCTGGGTCGATAGAATTCAGGAGACCATCGCTCTGGATGTCATGATTCCCGCAGTCGGACAGGGCGCGATTGGTATTGAGATCAGGGCCAACGACTCCAAAACTCAGGCGTTACTCGACCCGATGAACGATGAACCCGTCGAGCGTTGCGTCAACGTGGAGAGAGCATTTCTTGCCACAATGGGCGGTGGTTGCCAGACTCCGATGGGAGCCTATTGCGAGAATCTGGGCAGCAAAATGTCGCTGCGGGCGTTTCACGCCAACGAAGACGGCAGCAACTACCAACACCAGCAAGTTGAGGGCCCCTGGCCTGAAGCCATCGCCATCGCTGAGCAGGTCGCCCGGCACTTCAGAGCGGAGACCGGGCAGTGAATCAGCCTCTGCTCCGGAAGCGCATCGTAGTTACCCGGGCTTTGGAGCAGGCACAGGAGTTGATTTCAGCACTGTCGTCGCTCGGCGCGGATGTCGTTCACATTCCCACCATCAGATTTGCACCCCCCGAATCCTGGACAGATTGTGATGAAGCCATTTGCAAGGCATCGCGGTACGATTGGCTCATCTTCACTTCGACAAATGGCGTCGATTTTTTTTACAGCCGCATGCGGGAACTCGGAAAGGATTGGGGTTGTTTCTCTGACGTCAAATACGCTGCGGTTGGAGTGCAAACAGCCGAGAAACTCAGACAAATTGGAGTCCGGGTAGATCTCGTGCCAGATGACTTTCATGCTGAAGGACTGGCCGATGCCTTCTCAGCGATAGATCTCAAAGGAGCACGAATTCTTCTGCTCAAACCCGAGAAAAGCAGTTCAACGCTGGCACGTGGTTTGGCCCGGGCCGGAGCAATTGTGGATGCGGTGACCGTCTATCGCACGGAAGCCGCGCCGGTAGAGCCAGCTCGGCTTGCCCACATGCTGAAGTCCGGTAGCCCGGATCTGCTGACCTTCACCAGCCCATCGACGGCAAAGAATCTGATCTCACAGCTTGGCCTCGACGTGGTTCAGCAGTGGTTGCAATCCGGCTGCAAAGTTGCCGCTATCGGTGACGTGACTGCTGGTGCGCTCTCGAAGCTGGGAATTGAAGCAGATATTGTTGCAAAAAAGTCGACAATTCACTATCTAGTAAATCAAATAGCAGAGTTTTTCCAGAATGGCAAACACACTCAAGAATGACCTTTTGATTCGCGCCTGCCGCCAGCAGCCGGTTGAGCGCACACCCGTTTGGATCATGCGCCAGGCGGGGCGGTATCTGCCAGAGTATCAAGCGGTTCGAGCTAAGTCGGATTTTATGACCATGTGCCGTACGCCTGAACTGGCGGCGGAGGTCACGCTGCAGCCGGTTGACATTATTGGGGTTGACGCGGCGATTATTTTTTCAGATATTTTGGTTATTCCTGAGGCCATGGGAATGGGGCTGAGTTTTCATGAGGGCCGGGGCCCTGCCTTCGAGAGTCCGATCCGGTCGCGGAGTGATTTTGCTCGCTTGCGAGAGATCAACGCAGAGCAGGACTTGAGCTACATGCTCGATGCGCTCAAGCTGGTGCGTCGCGAGCTTAACGGACGGGTTCCGCTCATCGGTTTTGCAGGCGCGCCCTGGACGCTGGCTTCGTATATGGTAGAGGGGCAGGGTTCGAGAAACTTCATCGAAATAAAGCGAATGATGTACAGCGAACCGGCGCTGTTGCACGAACTGCTTGACCGGTTGAGCGACGCGGTCATCGATTTTTTGACGGCGCAAATCGCCGCCGGCGCGCAGGTTGTTCAGGTTTTTGATAGCTGGGCAGGTATCTTGCCACCTCAGTATTTTCAGGTCTTTTCTCTGCCTTACCTGCGCAAAGTGGTTGATGGAATAAAAGGCCTTGGCGTGCCCATCATTGTTTTTGCGCGCGAGGCAGGCCACTCATTTGATCAGTTGTCCGAGATTGGCGCTGACGTGCTCAGCGTGTCCTGGACTGAAGATTTGGCGGAAGCCAGGACAGCAGTCGGCGACAAGGTCGCGCTGCAGGGTAATCTCGATCCATGCGCGCTTTTCAGCACCCCCGAGGTGATCGAGCGAGAGGTGAAAGACGTTCTGCGGAAGGCGGGTAGCGGCGGCGGCCACGTGTTCAATCTGGGTCACGGTATTCTGCCTAAAACGCCGGTCGATAACGTCAAAGCCCTTATTGAGTTTGTCGCAAAACACTCTGGTTGAGTTCAGTATCTTAAGGATTCCAACATGACCCAGCACAAGCATCAGCCGCTGAAAGTCGATATTGACATGCTCAAGCGGTATGACAAACCCGGACCGAGATATACCAGTTATCCGACTGCGCCGCAGTTCACCAGCGAGTTTGGGGCCACTCAATTCCGCGAAGAGATCGAGCGCACCAACCGCCTGGAAAATCCTGCTGATTTGTCGCTCTACTTTCACCTGCCGTTCTGTGACACGCTGTGCTATTTTTGTGGCTGCACCATGCTCATCACCCGCAACCGGGAGCGTATCGAAGAGTACGTGCAATACCTGATTAAGGAAATTGAGCTGGTCGGCAGCATGATTAAGGGGGGACGAAAAGTCGCGCAACTGCATTGGGGCGGCGGCACGCCAACCTATCTGGAGCCTGACCAAATCAGACGACTTTTCGATGCGATTCGGTCAAATTTCGAGTTCCACGGCGATGCGGAAATCGGTGTTGAGATCGATCCGCGCGGCATGACGGATGGCCATCTTGACGCGCTGCGGGATGTTGGCTTCAACCGAGCCAGCATGGGTGTGCAGGACTTTGTCGATAAGGTGCAGGAAGCGGTCAATCGCATACAGTCGGAAGAACTCACGCGCTGGGCATTTGACGGCCTGCGTGAGCGCGGCATTGAAAGCATCAACTTGGATCTAATCTACGGTCTGCCGTACCAGACCGAGGAGTCTTTCCCCTACACCCTCGAACGCATTATCGATATTTCACCGGACCGGCTGGCTGTCTTCAACTACGCCCACGTGCCGTGGATGAAGAAGCACCAGCAGGTGATCAAGGAAGAGACTTTGCCAGGCGCCGAGGAAAAGTTGAAGATTCTCAAGTACACCATCGAACGTCTGACTTCCGGTGATTATGTCTACATCGGCATGGACCACTTTGCCAAACCGGATGATTCTCTGACTGAAGCCTATTTCAACAAGCAGCTCTACCGCAACTTCCAGGGTTACTCCACCAAAGCGGGCTGCGACTTGTATGCCCTGGGCATGTCCAGCATCAGTCAGCTCAATGAGGTTTACGCCCAGAGCGTGAAGGAATTGCCGGAATACTATTCCGCCGTGGGTGCAGGCGAGTTGCCAACAGAGCGAGGCTACCGCTTGAATCGGGATGACCACATCCGCAGACACGTGATCACCCGGCTGATGTGCGACTTCGAGCTCAGCAAGTCAGATGTCGAAGCGAAGTTTGATCTTGCGTTTGATACCTACTTCGCGGATGCCCTGCGGCCGCTCGAACCCCTGGTTTTGGACAGACTTGTGGAGTTGCAGGACGACAAGATTTTTGTCACCGAAATGGGACACCTGCTTATTCGGAATGTCGCCATGGCTTTTGACAGCCATCTGAGCAAAATGCAGTCAGAAGGAACCCCAATGTTTTCCAAGACCGTCTGACTCGTAACGCGGCGGAGCCGCAAATTCTAAATTACGAACTACGAATTAGGAATTAGAAAGGCGCAAGCGCTAACCGTGTAACATAAGGTGGCAGGTTTGGCCTGTGGCCAGGACGTTGAGATTTGAACTTTTGGCTTGGAGCCTTGAAATTCGTAATTCACAATTAGTAATTCAAATGGACCCACGCACGTTTCTGAAACACTACCGCTTCGACCAACGGATGATCAACGGCCGTTTCTACCCGGATGACCCAATCGAGGTCGCATCCGGCGACACTGTGGGCGTTGTCCTTATGAATCTTGGCGGTCCGGAAAAGATAGAAGACATCGAGCCGTTTCTCTACAACCTGTTCATGGATCCGGCAATCATCGATATCCCGTTTGGCGGCATTCTCCGACACTGGCTGTCGAGATTCATTTCCTCGAAACGCTCCGGTAAAGTAGCGCACGATTATGAAGCCATCGGCGGCGGCTCTCCGCTCAACCGTCTGACCAAGGAGCAGGCGGAGAATCTCGAAGCGGGCCTCAACCGCGACTTTGGCAAAGCAGCAGGCGTCAACTTCCGGGTCTACATGGCGATGCGTTACTGGCAGCCGACCACTGAAGACGCCGTGGCGAGGATGAAACAGGATGGCGTCAACAAAGTCGTCCTGCTGCCGCTCTATCCGCACTATTCGAAAACCACAACCGGCGCCTCACTGGTCTACTGGTGGACTTTGGAGCAGGAAAAGGAGATCCCGGTTCGGCCGACTGCGTATGTCTACGAGTATGCAATCCATCCCGGATTTGTGGCCGCCATCAGTGCCCGAATCGATGAGGGCCTGCAGCGCTTCAAGGGTGCCGCACGGAAAGATGTTCAACTCCTTTTCAGCGCCCACGGCACGCCACTGTACGAGATGAAAAAACGGCGCGACCCCTACTGCTGCCTGATTCATTCTACCGTTGAACAGGTGATGAAACTGCGCGGCGGCGATCTGCCATTTCACGTTTCCTTTCAAAGCAAAGTCGGCCCGGCCGAGTGGTTGACACCGAGTACGCCCGACAAGCTCAAAGAACTTGCGGAAGCGGGCCACCGTTCTGTGCTGATTATCCCGGTCGCGTTTGTCACAGACCACATCGAGACGGCCTACGAGCTTGACATCCAGATCCGGGCTGAGGCTGAGGCTTGGGGAATAGAAAATTATGTAGTGAACGGCGGCCTGAACTCACATCCGTCCTTTATCGAGGCGCTGGCGGATGCGGTGGTTTCAAAGATGGATTTGCCGAATGGCAAGAATAAGCGTCTGGCGCCCGGCGGGCTTATGCCAGCGTCAGAAAGGACGTGCCGTTGCCATCAGTGTGAAGATATTTCTGAGGCTTCGTGCTGGAAAAAACAGGCGAAGCAGGTAGATGATGTCGTCTCCAACTGATGATCACTTCTGCCGGCAAAAGAAGTCCTTCGTTGAGAGATGCCTATTATAATGAAGCGATGAGCTTGGAGACGAACCAGTGAATACGATAGAAAAAGATGTCGTGATTATCGGCGGTGGAATCTCCGGTCTTGCCACAGCCACCCGTCTTAAAAGCAAAGGTTTGCGCGTGGCCGTTCTGGAGAAACAGGCCAGACCGGGAGGCGCCATTCTCACGGAAAACCACGACGGCTTCCTTGTCGATTGCGGGCCAAACAGCACGCTGGAAACCTCTCCCGAAATCAGGGAGTTTGTAGACAGTATCGGATTGGCGAAGCGGCGCGTCTACGCCAACGAAGAAGCCAACCGGCGCTACATTCTGCGTGGCGGCAAGCTGCGGCCCCTGCCCATGAGTCCGCCAGCATTCTTGCTCTGCAACCTGTTTTCCTGGAAAGCCAAACTGCGCTTGTGTGCGGAGCCGTTCATTTCACCCGCTCCCGAAGAAAAGGAAGAGACCGTCGCGGAGTTTGTGCGCCGGCGCCTGGGACAGGAGTTCCTGGATTATGCAATCAATCCGTTTATCGCCGGAGTCTATGCCGGCGACCCGGACAGACTGAGCGTTCGCAGTGCGGTCGCCAAGATTTATGCCCTGGAGAAGAATTACGGCAGCCTGATCAAAGGCGCCATCAAAGGGGCAAAAGAGCGCAAGCAGCGAGCGGAGGTGGACAAGACCAAAGCCCGGCTGTTTTCATTTCGCGGTGGTATGACTGAAATTGTTGACGTTCTCAGTAAGGGCCTCGGCGACGATCTGGCCACGTCGGCTTCTCTCAAGGACGTCACACTTTCCAAAACACCGGCACAATCGCACATCATTTCGTTTGAACAAAATGGTTCTGTGCACAAATTTGAAGCCCGCAGTGTTGTGTTCACGACTCCGGCAGCCGAGACTGCCAAATGGGTGAGTGGGTTTGCTGGGAACTTATCCGGGCAGTTGGAAAAAATCACCTATCCGCCGGTGATGATGGTGTTTCTTGGGTTCAAAAATAAGCCAGATTGCCGTGCGCTCGACGGCTTCGGTTTTCTGGTACCGAAAGTTGAAGACCGCAAGATTCTTGGCACGATTTGGAGTTCGACGATTTTTCCGGGCCGTGCCCCCGATGGTGGCGCCGCTCTGACCACTTTTGTCGGCGGTATGCGTCAGCCTGAATTCGCGGCATTGAGCGATGACCAGTTGACTGAGAATGTGTTGTCCGAGTTGCACGCCATTCTCGACCTGAAAAACAAACCAGACCTTGTGCGTATCAAACGCTGGCGGCGGGCGATTCCGCAGTACGAGCTTGGCCATCAGCAGCGCATGCAGAAAGTTGAGCAGTTTGAAAAAGCGCATCCTGGCGTTTATCTGTCCGGGAATTTTCGAAACGGCATTTCCGTCGGAGATTGCATCGTCCAGTCTCGAGTCGTTGCAGACAATGTCTGTGACCGTCTCAAAGCAGATGAAGCTTCTCTTGTGACCAGTTAAGAGCTTACATTGGGGAGATACCAAATGTCAATCAGACCCTATTTTCGACCCCGTCGCTTGCGCAATTCTGAAGAAATTCGGCGAATGGTGCGCGAGACGCAGCTATCCGTGGATGATCTGATCTATCCACTGTTTGTGACTCACGAAATGACTTCCAAAGCCGCAATCGCCTCGATGCCGGGACAGTATCAGCTTTCCGTCGAAGCCTTGGTAGCTGAGGTTGGCGAAGCTCAGCGCCTCGGAATCCCAGCGGTAATCCTGTTCGGACTGCCGAAGGAGAAAGACGCCCTCGGGTCAGACAGCTACAACGATGGCGGCATCATCCAGCAGGCAGTGCAGGCCATCAAAGAGACCGTTTCCGGCATCACGGTCATGACCGACGTCTGTTTTTGCGAGTACACCGACCACGGGCACTGCGGCGTGGTCAAAGACAATTATGTCGATAATGACGCGACGCTGGAATTGCTCGCGAAGCAGGCTGTTTCCCACGCCACGGCCGGTGCCGACATGGTCGCGCCATCCGGAATGATCGACGGCATGGTGGCCGCGATCAGGGAAGGTCTGGACGATGCGGGTTTCGAGCGCCTGCCGATTTTGAGCTACGCAGTCAAATACGCTTCCGCCTTTTATGGGCCGTTTCGTGATGCCGTTGATTCTTCTCCACAGTTCGGCGACCGCCGCACCCATCAGATGGATCCGGCGAATGCCGTCGAAGCCATTCGCGAAGCTACGCTTGATGTTGAAGAAGGCGCGGACATGCTTATGGTCAAACCGGCGCTTTCCTATCTCGATGTCATTCGAATCATGAAGGAACGGTTCGATCTACCACTTGCGGCGTACAATGTGAGTGGCGAATATTCGATGGTTAAGGCCGCTGCACAGAACGGCTGGATAGACGAGAAAGCCGTCGCTTTGGAGATTTTGACTTCCATAAAAAGGGCCGGCGCAGACTTGATTCTGACTTACCACGCCAAAGATGTTGCACAGTGGCTGGGTTGAAACAATATAGAATGTCGAAGATAGCGGGTCATGCCCGCGTTAGGAGTTAGCTTTGAATACCGAGCGGTCCGAGCAGCTATTTAAGCATGCTCAACAAATTTTGCCAGGGGGAGTAAACAGCCCGGTGCGGGCTTTCAAGGGGGTCGGAGGCACACCGGTTTTCATCAACCGTGCCGCCGGTGCGCACATGTTTGATGTCGATGGCAACGACTACATCGACTACGTAGGATCCTGGGGGCCCATGATTGTCGGGCATGGCCACCCGAGAGTGGTCGAAGCCGTGAATCGCGCAGTTGCGAATGGCACCAGCTATGGCGCGCCGACCGAGTCTGAAGTTGAGCTGGCGCAGATGGTCGTCTCTGCCGTGCCGTCTATCGAGATGGTACGCTTTGTCAACAGCGGCACCGAAGCAACCATGAGTGCGTTGCGCCTCGCTCGAGGCTACACCCAGCGCGACAAAATTATTAAGTTTGAAGGCTGCTACCACGGGCACGGCGACATGCTGTTGGTGCAGGCCGGCTCCGGTGTCACCACGCTTGGCCTGCCGGACAGTCCCGGAGTACCGAAAGAAGCGGTAGGACACACGCTTGTGGCCGAATTCAACAATCTGGATTCCGTAAAGCAACTGTTCGATGCGTTCAGGAGTGACATCGCTGCGGTTATCGTCGAACCTGTCGGCGGAAATATGGGCGTCGTGCCCCCCGCGAACGGTTTTCTTCAGGGCTTGCGCGAGATTACAGCCGCGAACGACGCCCTTCTGATCTTTGATGAAGTTATGACCGGGTTCAGAGTTGCGTATGGCGGGGCGCAGGCGGTTTTCAATGTCAACCCTGATATCACTTGCCTGGGCAAGGTTATCGGTGGCGGCTTCCCGGTTGGCGCATACGGCGGTCGTAAGGAGATCATGGATATGGTGGCGCCAGTGGGTCCGGTCTATCAAGCGGGCACGCTCTCGGGTAACCCTGTGGCCATGGCAGCCGGCATCGAAACCCTCAAGATTCTGCGTGAGCCCGGCGCCTACGACGCTCTGGAACAGAAATCCGCCAGCTTGGCTCAAGGACTTAAGGATGGCGCGGCCGCAGCAGGAGTGCCGGTTTTTCAGACACGCGTCGGCTCAATGTCCTGCATGTTTTTCACGGAAAAACAAGTGTCGGACTTCAAGAGCGCCAAAACTTCGGATGCTCTGTCCTATGGCAAATTTTTCCATGAAATGCTTGCGCGCGGGGTCTACCTTGCTCCGTCGCAATTTGAAGCCGCGTTTATGTCGCTGGCCCATGACGACGCAGATATCGAGCACACGATTGAGAGCGCCACTGCCGCACTGAAGGAACTCTAGTGTGGGACCGGGCGGCGCAGCTAAGCTGCCACCCGGATGGCGCCGCCTTTCCTGGTGGCCGGCACCAACGCTGAGTGATTGCATCAGGGACGGGGTAGGGCATCTCCAGTCCCTGATTGCCGCTGACAAGTCCACCCGTTAGCCTCCATGCTCCGCCGAAAGATCAAATTTTCCGTAACGCAAGTTTCCCTGAATTCCAAACCCATCTCCCTACTCTTTGTCTGCGCCGATACTTGCATTTCCAGATAATAATGCTATATTGTTCTGGCATTTGACTGAATCTGATTCAACCCATTAGGACAATGACGATATCAAAAAAAATCAAGTACTTACGAGAGCAGAAAAGCAAGGCCGAACTCGGCGGCGGAGAGAAGCGTATCCAGGCGCAGCACAAGAAGGGCAAGATGACCGCTCGCGAGCGCATCGATTTGCTGCTGGACGACGGTACGTTCCAGGAAATAGATATGCTGGTGCAGCACCGCTTCAGTGATTTCGGACTTGACAAGCAAAAATATTATGGGGATGGTGTCATCACCGGCTATGGCCAAATCGATGGCCGTCTTGTGTTTGTGTTCTCACAGGATTTTACCGTGCTCGGTGGCTCTCTTTCGGAAGCCTACGGCCAGAAAATTTGCAAGATCATGGATCAGGCGATGAAAGTGGGTGCGCCTGTTATCGGTCTGAATGATTCCGGTGGGGCGCGTATTCAGGAGGGCGTTGTCAGCCTCGGCGCCTATGCCGACATTTTTCTACGCAATACGCTCGCTTCCGGCGTCGTGCCGCAAATTTCGGCTATCATGGGGCCCTGCGCCGGCGGTGCGGTCTATTCTCCGGCGATTACCGACTTCATCTTTATGGTTAAGCATACCAGTTTTATGTTCGTGACCGGCCCTGAGGTGGTCAAGACCGTGACACACGAAGAGGTCACGTTTGAAGAGCTAGGCGGTGCTGACACACACGCCGGCAAAAGCGGAGTATCGCATTTCACCTCAGACAATGAAGTCGCTTGCTTACAGCGTGTTCGCGTGCTCATGGGTTTTCTGCCACAAAACAACATGGAAGATCCGCCGCGCCGCGAATGCTCCGATGATCGCAACCGTGCAGACGAAGCCCTGCTGCAAATTATCCCGGACAATGCCAACAAGCCCTACGACATGAAGGATATCATCGCGCGGGTCGTGGACGAAGGAGATTTTCTTGAAGTGCACGCTGACTACGCGCAGAACATTGTGGTCGGATTTGCCCGGCTCGATGGCAGGCCGGTGGGCATTGTTGCCAACCAGCCATGTGTGCTGGCCGGCGTTCTTGACATCGATTCTTCGATTAAGGGCGGGCGTTTCGTGCGTTTTTGCGATGCCTTCAATATCCCGATTGTGACTTTCGTTGACGTGCCGGGATTTCTGCCGGGCACGGACCAGGAGTGGCGCGGCATCATTAAGAATGGTGCCAAACTGCTCTACGCTTTCTGCGAGGCCACGGTACCGAAGATCACTATCATTACGCGCAAGGCTTACGGCGGCGCCTACGACGTCATGAGTTCGAAGCACATTCGGGGAGACGTCAACCTGGCCTGGCCGTCAGCGGAAATCGCGGTGATGGGTCCGAAGGGCGCTGTCGAAATCATATTCAAAAAGGAAATTGATTCGGCGCCCGACAAGGATGCGGCGACTGAGGAAAAGATTGAAGAATACCGCGAACGGTTTGCCAATCCTTACTCGGCCGCGGAACGTGGTTACGTGGATGAAATCATCGAGCCGCAAACAACACGAGCCAGGCTCATTCAGGCGCTGGAGATGCTTGACAACAAAGTGGATACGAATCCGAAGAAGAAACACGGCAACATCCCGTTGTAAGTCGGATTATCTTTCCATCCGAATGCCAGAAGTTTCTTCCGAGTTGATCCTGCCGGTTTGGACCGACCACTTCAAGGAATTTAAGACCAGTAAAAGTGAACCAAGTAGGAGAATAGATCATGGCAGTAGCACGAGTTACCGAAATCACTGCGTCTTCAACGCAGGGCTTTCAAGCTGCGTTTCAAGAGGGAATTGATCGCGCAACCGCGACGTTGCGCAACATCTCAGGAGCCGAAATCATTTCACAAAAAGCCAAAATCGAACACGGCAAGATTCAAGAGTACCGTGTTCAGATGAAGATCACTTTTGTCCTGGAATAGCCTTGTCCACACGCACGGCAGTCAGGCTGAAACGCTTTCAACCCAGTTGGAGAGACTCTGAGGAGAGGATTTAATGCAACTTCACGAAGAGAAAATTCGCGGTGTCAGAATTGTCAGAATTGCAGAACAGCGGCTCGACGCCACGGTTGCATCGGAGCTTAAGACCGAGATGTTGCGCCTGGTTGAGCAGGAGGGAGACGTTCACGTCCTTCTCGATCTCAAGCAGGTTGAATACGTCGATAGCTCAGGGCTCGGTGCGCTTCTTTTCGGCCATCGCAAGATGAAGACCACCGACGGCAAGCTCAAATTGATGCATCTGAATCCGAAGGTCAGCACCCTCATCAAGATTGCTCAGCTCGAAACCGTGCTGGAGCATTTTGATGATGAGCGTGAGGCAATAGACAGCTTCGCTCCATGAGCGCGGCAATTACCAAAGTTCTGATTGCGAACCGCGGCGAGATTGCCGTGCGTGTCATTCGTGCCTGCCACGAATTGGACATCAAAGCTGTTGCGGTCTTTTCCGATGCAGACAGATTGGCTTTGCACGTCCGGATGGCGGACGAGGCCTACCATATCGGGCCATCGCCATCGAAGGATAGCTATCTGGTTCAGGAAAAAATTCTGGAGGTGGCGGCCAAGTCAGACGCTGATGCGATTCATCCAGGCTACGGCTTCCTGGCTGAGAATGCCGAGTTCGCTGAAAAAGTCGAGCGTGCCGGTTTGCTGTTCATTGGCCCGACCGCCGATGCCATGCGCGTGATGGGTGACAAAACCGCGGCGCGACAACGCATGAGCGAAGCCAAGGTCCCCATCGTTCCTGGAACTGAGACTCCGCTCCCTGATGCGAGGGCGGCTGCGAAGACCGCGAGCAAGGTGGGCTTCCCGGTCATGCTCAAAGCTGCCGCCGGCGGTGGCGGCAAAGGCATGCGGATCGTGCGGACTGAGGATGAAATCGAATCGGCGTTTCGCGCTGCCAGCTCCGAGGCCGAATCAGCGTTTGGTGATGGCCGCGTTTATCTCGAAAAATACATCGAAGCGCCGCGACACATTGAATTTCAGATTCTGGCGGACCACCATGGCAATGTCGTACACCTTGGCGAACGCGAGTGCTCCATTCAACGCCGGCATCAGAAGGTTATCGAGGAAGCGCCATCCTGCGTGCTCGACGATGAGTTGCGAGCGCGGATGGGAGAAGCAGCGGTCAAGGCTGCCGCGGCATGCGGCTATCGCAACGCCGGCACAATCGAGTTTATGTTCGATAAGAACCGCAATTTCTACTTTCTGGAGATGAACACCCGCCTGCAAGTGGAACACCCGGTGACGGAGATGATAACCGGGCTCGACCTGGTCAAAGAACAGCTTCGCATCGCGGCCGGTGAGCCGCTGGGTTACTCGCAAGAGGACATCCGTTTCAACGGCCATGCCGTCGAATGCCGTATCTATGCCGAAGACCCGGCAAACAATTTTTTGCCTTCGACCGGTGTCATTCAGTGCATGACGCAGCCATCCGGACCCGGCGTGCGCGATGACAACGGCTACTATTCCGGCGCTGAAGTCTCGATCTACTACGATCCCCTCATTTCCAAACTGGTTACCTGGGGGCGCGACCGCAACGAAGCGATTGCCAGAATGAAGCGGGCGCTACGCGAATATCTGGTGCACGGCGTCGATACCTCCATCCCGTTTTGTGAAATTGTGATGAACCATCCTGATTTTGTGTCTGGCGAATTCGATACTCATTTCATTGAGAATAAGTTTCTGTCCGCCAACGGCGCCGACACCCTTGGCGACGAGACTGACCAGCGCGAGTCGGAGGTTGCTGCACTTGCTGCCACTCTGTTTCACGTTCAGAGCGGCACAAGAGTTGTCTCTGTCGATGGCAAATGTCAGGATGGCATGAGTGGCTGGAAGCGTGCCGGTCGCAACAGGCGCTAGACCTGCGTCGGCCTGGGCAGGGGTTTTGCCCCACAATTGTGAATCCGGGAAGCGATTCTTGACAAGCGACGTTCAATTCTGTGTCGTCGGCGAGATCCGCGGAAGCAAATGACAGTCACAAGATCTACAACCTAACTTTAGACCATGGCAATCAAAGTGTCAATCCCGACCACATTGCGGCGTTTCTCAGACGACCAGGACACCATCGAGTTGACAGCAGCGGAAGTCGAGCGCTACAACCGCCACCTGATTCTGCCGGAAGTGGCTGCCGAAGGGCAACAAAAGCTGAAAGCGGCCAGCGTGCTACTGGTGGGAATGGGAGGACTTGGCTCGCCGGCCTCGCTTTATCTCGCCGCTGCCGGTGTCGGGCGTATTGGCATGGTCGACTTTGACATCGTCGATGTTACCAATCTGCAGCGCCAGGTGATTTACGCTACCGACGATATCGGTCGGCCGAAACTACAGGCGGCCGCGGACCGGCTGAAGGGCATCAATCCCAACGTTCAGATCGATGCTTATGAAACGGGATTGACATCCGAGAATGCTCTTGAGATCTTCAAGCCCTATGACATCATCGTTGACGGCACGGACAATTTCCCGACACGCTACCTGGTAAACGACGCCAGTGTGCTTGCGGGCAAGCCAAATGTTTACGGCAGCATCTTCCGATTCGAGGGACAGGCTTCTGTGTTTGGCACGAAAGATGGACCATGCTACCGCTGTCTTTACCCGGAGCCACCACCGCCCGGCCTGGTTCCCAGTTGCGCCGAGGGCGGTGTTCTGGGTATTCTGCCGGGCACGATTGGCGTCATTCAGGCAACCGAAACCGTGAAGCTGATTCTCGGCAAAGGCCAGCCTTTGGTGGGACGACTGCTACTCTACGATGCACTGGCCATGTCCTACCGCGAGCTGAAACTGCGCAAGGATCCGGATTGCCCGGTTTGCGGCGACAACCCGACGGTGACGCAATTGATCGATTACCAGCAGTTTTGCGGCATTCCTGCTGAACCGGAACTCGCCGTGGTCGAGCAGAAGGAAGAAATCACCGTTACTGAGTTGCACCAAAAAATCGGAAGCGGTTCCCCACCTTTCATTCTGGATGTGCGCCAGCCGCATGAGTTCGACATCTGCAATCTGCCGAACTCGACGCTGATTCCGCTCAATCAGTTACCGGCGCGGCTGGATGAGTTGGACAAATCGCAAGACATTGCCGTGCTCTGTCGCTCCGGTGTGCGCAGCGCCAGGGCCGTGAGTTTCCTGCAGCAGCTTGGCTTCGACAAGGCTGTCAATATTAGGGGCGGTATTCTGGCGTGGTCGGATGAGGTGGATTCGACGGTGCAAAAGTATTGAAAGCAGTGCCTTTTCCTGCAACGACCCTGGATCCGCTACCCATCTGCTTGTCATACCCTAAGTCTCCCCGCCAACGCTTCGTAGCGGAGGTCTCCGCTATGATTTGCGATACCGACACTCTAGCTTGAAATGCCTGTGGTCCCGCAAAACTGAGAAGCACAAGTTAGCAACAACGAAGCCTTCGCCCCTGATGTGGATTTCGTCCACTTGGCTTGTAACGCAAGAATCACGATAAGATGGTGACGCGCCCGCCTGAGATCATTCTCACCCCTCATTTGGATAAATTCCTGCAGACAATATGCCGATAAGTAAATAGATTTTTGACTTGTTCTGCAAAATGAGGATCGAACATGAGCATCGTTAAGTTGCCAACCCAGTTTGCGCCAGCGGAAAGGGCGCCATCCGAACGCATTGAGGAGCAATCCCGGCATTTTGTCAACGAGCCTCTGATGCAACAAATGGTCAATGCCATCCCGGAGATCGTCCTGGTGTTGAACAAGGACCGACAAGTAATTTTTGCGAACAATAGACTGCTTGAACTGCTCGGCGTTGACGATGCCAGCTCCATTTATGGTTCCAGGCCTGGGGAAATACTGGACTGTATCCATGCCACCGAGGCTCTAGACGGCTGTGGCACCACTGAATTCTGCAGCACCTGCGGCGCGGTGAATGCCATTCTAACCAGCCAGAAGGGCATCAAGAATGTCCGGGAATGCCGCATCATTCAGAAAGTGTCCGGAAATGCGCTTGACCTGCGGGTGACCGCGGCGCCGGTCACAATTGGCGATGAACTTTTCACCGTGTTTTCGGTTGTGGATGTCGCTGATGAAAAAAGACGGCACGCACTGGAGCGAATTTTTTTCCACGATATCCTCAATACAGCCGGCAGCCTGCGCGGGTTTGCCGAAATCATGACAGATGCGGATGAAGATGAACTCGATGAACTGGGCGAGACTGTCTACCGGATCAGCGAGAAGTTGATTCAGGAAATCGTTGCGCAAAGACAACTGATTTCCGCGGAGAATTCTGAGCTCAAGGCTAAACCGGTTGAACTTCAGTCCCTGGAAGTCTTGAAAGCGGTAGATGAAATATACCAGGCACACAATGTGTCATCCAGGCGTATCTTGGAGATCGCCGGTGATGCCGAGAGTGTCGCTTTCACTAGCGATGAGACCATCGTCTTACGTGTCATTGGAAATATGGTGAAAAACGCGCTAGAGGCTGCGCGAGATGGCGACACAGTTACCTCTGGGTGCTCTAGTGATGGCAAAGTTGTCGAGTTTTGGGTGACCAATCCAACCTTCATGCCGCGCGAGGTACAACTGCAAGTTTTCCAACACTCATTTTCCACAAAAGGAGAGGGTCGAGGCCTGGGGACTTACAGCATGAAACTGCTCAGTGAACGTTACCTGAAGGACAAAGTATCATTCACCACATCCGAGAGCGCAGGTACAACTTTTAGGCAGTATACCCGCTGAAGTTGGAGATTCCAGTCGCTACTGACGGCGTTTAGATCGGTGAGCAATCGATGACATCTTGAAGTCGTGTCAGCTCCACGTTACCTGTATCGGCGCTTATTTATCACTCCGCACTTTCTTGCCACATAGTTGGTCGATTCCGCTTGTGTTGACTCTCAAGCCTCAGTCGGGGTTGGCCAAGCTAGCGGCTAAGAAACCGACTGTTTCATTTTGGGGATGTGAGTTTAACCCAAGTGTTCCTCTAGGGATGGATAGATTCTTTTGAGACGAGACAAAAGAAGTTGGAACATTTCTTTAGAGATTATCGTTTCTATCTACTCATAGGTAGAAAATGAAATTAGAGACCGCTGTGAAAGAAAACGTCGTCTTAAACAAAATCCTGGACCTTGCTGTGGAGTTCATCCAAACGCGAGGCTATAACGCTTTTAGCTATCGCGATCTGTCACGCGCGATAGGCATCAAAACGTCGAGCATTCACTATTATTTTCCCAGTAAGGAAGACCTTGGCAAGACTGCTATCATTCGGTACGGCGAGGGCTTCAACAATGCTCTGCTTCAGATAGATGCGGAGGTTGACGACCCCAAGCTCAAGCTGGTGCTGTATGCAGAATTGGTCAGCAACACTCTCAAATCAGGAAAGAGAATCTGCTTATGTGGCATGTTGGCCACGGATTTTTTTACTCTACCTGCCTCGCTGCAAGAGCAGGTGAAGGGGTTCTATGCCGACAACGAGGCATGGCTGACCAAGGTCCTGCAGGCTGGCCGTGATGCCGGAACGTTCAGGTTTGAAGGGTCACCCAAACAAAAGGCACAAACGATTTTTGCTCTGTTCGAGGGGGCGCTTATTTCGGCTCGGATTTTTGGGGATGAAGAACGCTTCAATGATGCACTGGAATTGCTACTCAGCCTGTTGACGGAAGTCGGCTAACTTTTTTTTACTCATTCTATCTACCTAGTAGTAGATAAGTTATTTCTAACAAACTAAATAAGGAGTTATTCTTATGGCACAATTAAATGGTAAAATCGCTTTGATCGTCGGTGGCAGCAGCGGCATTGGCAAATCAACCGCCGAGTTGCTGTTGAAAGCTGGCGCGGTTGTTCACGTTGTTGGAACCAAACAGCAAAAATTGGATGCTACCAAGAGCGATCTTGTTGCTTCAGGTGACATTCATACACATCAGTATAACATTACAAACAAATCCCAACTGGCATCTTTGAACGATTTCATCACCACCGGATTGCCACAAATCGACTTTTTGGTGAATGCCGCGGGTATCTTCGTTCCCAAGCCATTTCTCGACCATTCCCCTGAAGATTATGACAGCTATCTGGATCTCAATCGAGGGCTTTATTTCGTAACTCAGGCTGTGGCCGCTAAGATGAAGAAAGACGGCGGCGGTTCGATCGTCAATGTGGGTTCGATGTGGGCAAGACAGGCAGTCAAGGCGACTCCTTCTTCAGCATATTCCATGCAGAAAGCCGGCCTGCACGCACTTACGCAGCACCTGGCCATGGAGCTGGCGGATTCCAAAATTAGGGTCAATGCTGTTTCACCCGCCGTTGTTGAAACGCCGGTTTATGAGTCGTTCATCGATCCGAAGGAAGTCAAGACAGCATTGCAGGAGTTCAACGGCTTTCATCCCATCGGCCGAATCGGGCAGGCTGAAGATGTGGCAAGAGCTGTGGTTTTCCTGTTGTCAGATGAGGCCTCCTGGGTGACCGGCGCCATTTGGGACACCGACGGCGGCGTCATGGCGGGAAGGAACTAAGTGGCACGAATTACAACAGACAAGAAAGGAAAAACGAAGATGGGAACACTAAGAACAGGACAAACACAATCATGCACAAAAAACTAATCTCAACTGCGTTAATTCTTGTTGGCCTGTTCACTGCAATCGCTGTAATCGGCAATGATCAGAAGAGTCAGGAAATTGTGGGTCATTTTGTTTACGGCAATGGGCCTGCAAGAGTCATCGTGATGCACGACTGGATGGGTGATTCCGAGAACTATCGTCCGATGCTGCGGTACCTCGACACCAGCGCATTTACCTACGCGTTCATCGATGTGCGGGGCTAAGGAAGCTCGTGGCATCTTGCGGGACCTTACAACGTGCAGCAGGCGTCGAAAGACGCGTTTGCTCTGGCGGACCTGCTTGGCTGGCGGCGTTTCCACATTGTGGGCCATTCCATGACTGGCATGGTAGTACAATGGATGGCCCTGAAGGACTGGGAAATGCCTGCTCGAAATCAGCGGCTGAAGAGCATAGTCGCCATCACTCCGGTTTCCGCGGATGGCTATCCTGCTACCGCGGAGGACGAGGCATTTTTCAACGCCGTGATTTTCAACCAAGACATGTCGCGGAAGGCTTTCGCAGGCTTGACGGGTGCAAGGCTTTCGCCACGATGGGGGCAAGTCAAAACACGTCGGCATCTTGAAACGGGAAGTCGCGAGGCGCTGGCGGATTATTTGAAGATGTGGTCGCAGAGTGATATTTCGCGAGAAATCGCTGGCGCTCAAATCCAGACGCCATTGCTGGTCATTGGTGGTCGGCAGGATCTGCCCGGATTCCAGGAGGACCACCTTCAAAAGACATTTGGGCGGTGGTACCCGAACGTGACGTTTCGCTACATCACCGACGCCGGCCATTATCCCATGCAGGAAACTCCAGTATACCTGACCTCGATAATTGAAGGGTTTCTTGTCAAGAATTCGGAGTTGGTCGGTCAGGCGAACTGAACCTCACAATGCATTTGCCACGGACCAACTCATGTCGGTCCGTGGCAACACTTCAATCGCGCACAATCACAATATCATTCTCAGTAAAGGAGAACAGTCATGCCCAAATACCTTATAGAGCGAGAAATTCCTGAAGCCGGAACCCTGTCAACACAGGAACTTCAGGCTGTTTCTCAACAATCATGCGGTATCTTGAAGCAGATGGGGCCACAGATACAATGGGTGCAAAGTTATGTCACAGAGCACAAACTCTACTGTGTCTATATTGCGCCCAACGAAGAAATGGTTCGGGAACACGCGACGAGGGGCGAATTTCCGGCAAACAGCGTTGCGGAGATCAAAACGGTTATCGACCCGACAACCGCCGAAGCCTGATCTGGAAATCGACCTAACATCTACCTCTGGCAGGTACGTTAGCCTGTCAGAGGCAGGGTAGTTGTTGGTGAACTTCGAGCACGGAAACGCTTTGCAACTCACTGGCACGCTGAAATTCTCTTGCAGGAAGAGGACGCCGAATACGAAAACCTGGGCACGATGCGGTTCTGGACATTCTACATCCACCAGTGGGTTGCAAGGCCGACTTGAGTGGCGTTGCAACGGCAGTTATTCGGCTTGACTCACTGGATTCAATTTCGTAAACTGTCATGAGCGAGGCCGCGGAATTCCACTTCAGCCTGAAGAGCCCCGAATCCAGAAATCGTTTTACCGGAACGCAGAGATTTGTACTACCTCATCACAATCATCAGTATTCTGGGTGGCGCGCAGGGTTTGTTCCTGACTTTTTCCTTGTTGGCGTTGAAGAAACACCGGCTGCAGGCGAACAGGTATCTGGCGACCGCCATCTTTGTTTTGTCGCTGACACTTGTCATCGCCTTCCTACATTTCTCCCGACTTGTCTTGCAGGTGCCGCACCTCTATAACATCACGCCGCTTTTCACATTGTTTTATGGACCGCTGCTGCTATTCTACGTGACGGACATTCTGCAACCGAAGCGCAGGTCCAAAATCTGGCGAACAGTTCACTTCAGTCCTGTGATCATATTCATCTACCTGCTCTGGCCGATGCTGAACATGCGCGGCGAAACCAAGGCCATGTATCTGATGAATATTTTCGAGGATAGATTTTTGCCGGCACTTAACCCGCTTTCGATGGTGCGGATCGGGCACTTGGCAGTTTACCTTGCCATTTGTTTTATCGTGTACCGGAATGCGGCGAAGAGCCCTGAATCTCGTAGCAACGGTGCTCACGAAGCCAGGTTGGCGTGGGTCATCCGGGTCCTGGCGGGTTCGGCGATTATCTGGGGAATTTACACTTTTTTCTATTTCTACGATCAACACTGGTTGAATATTGCGGCGCCCATTGCTATTACCCTAGCGCTCTACGGTATTGGATTCTACGCGGTACGGTTTCCGGAGCTGTTTCGTGATGTCCAGCTCAAGAGCGCCAGCGCAAAATACGGGTATTCGAAACTGAGCGGCGAAGAGAAATCCCGATTCAAAGAGCTGCTGGTCGAGGTTCTGCGGACGGACAAGCTGTTCACGAACCCTGATCTCAAGTTGCAGGTCCTGGCACAACGATTGGGTGTGTCAGCCCAGAATCTGTCACAAATCATCAACGAACAATTCAATCAGAATTTTTCAGAATTCATCAACAGCTACCGCGTCGAGGAAGCCAAGAAACTCCTGCTTTGTGAAGAGCACAAGCACCTGACCATTGTCGCGATTGCCAACGATGTTGGCTTCAATTCAAAATCTGCATTTAATTCCGCATTCAAGAAGGTTACCCATCAAACTCCCTCTGAATTCATAAAGGCAAGCGACCTCTAATTCGTACGGAAAGACATTTCCGCACACCTATTTTGCATCCGGCGGCCTTCTTTGGGTGTATCTTCGCGTGTCAAATAGCCGCTGGTTTGCAAAGTTATCACCAAAAACAATGGGAGGTTGCTTAATGATTCACGGTAAATTTACCAATTCACTGAGGTTGTGGACAATAATCGCCACGGCCTTGTTTTCCGTTTTCTCGTCCGCGTACACTCAGGTACCCTGGCCGGAGAAAATGCAAAATCTTAAGGTCTTGCCAGAATCCACCACCACCGATGAGTTGCGCACCACCATGTTTGGTTTCTCAAATGCGCTCGGGGTCAATTGCGTGTACTGCCATGTGGCCGAAAACCGACGGGACTTCGCGACTTATGACTTCGTCTCAGACTCGAACAAAAATAAGATCAGCGCCCGCACGATGATGCGAATGGTGGCAGAGATAAACGAGAAGCAACTCACCAAACTTGCAGGTCACAGCACAAGCGCGCTGTCGGTTGATTGTGTGACCTGCCACCGCGGCAAACAAAAGCCGACCACGCTTGAAGCAGAAATGATGCCCACAATTGACGCGGATGGGGTCACTGCTGCAATTGAGAAATATCGGGCCTTGCGAGCCCAGGACTACGGCCGGGGCCGTTATGACTTTGGCGTGAACTCGCTTAACCAACTCGGCTACCGTTTGTTGACAAACGGGCAGCTCAATGACGCTATTGCAATCTTCAAATTGAACGTGGAAATGAATCCGGACGCGGCCAATCCTTACGACAGCCTGGCTGAGGCCTATATGAAGTCTGAACGCAAGTGGCTGGCTTTCATCAATTACAGCAAATCGCTGGAATTGAACCCACGGAACAGCAATGCAGAAAAGATGCTCAACGAGTTGAAAGGGGCCTTGAACAATGACTGAACGCAACACTATGACTCGAACCCTGCTCACTGCCTTCTTTCTGGCAAGTCTGGCTTTTTCCGGCCTAGCCCGTGACCGCGATTTCTCGATGGCGAAAGTTTACCCCATTGACTCAGGGCACTCCTTTATTGGTTTTCAGGTAAAATATATGGGATACGCCATGGTGCGCGGCCGCTTTGAGAATTTCTCCGGCTCAGTTTTTTACGATCCAGACGACGTGACCAGGACCTCTGCAACTGTAGTTATTAAGACAGAGAGTATCGACACGGACCTGGCGTGGCGGGACAAGGACCTGAAATCCGCGAACTGGTTTGACGCAGAAAACCACCCGGCGATCATTTTCCAGACAACACGTGTTGAGCAGAGGGTGGAGAGACTCTTTTTCTATGGAGATCTGACAATTCGCGGCGTCACCAAGGAGGTGGCGCTCGAAATGCATGAGAATTCCGGCATTCTGAGCGACACGCGCGGAGACAATCAAATCATTCTCACCGGTAGCGCCGTTGTCGATCGCAATGATTTTGGCATCAAAGGTGAGCGCTGGAGCAAAGTCAAGGAAGGCATTGCTGCGGTCGCCGCTGAGGTCGAAATTGAGCTAACGGTACTCGGAAAGCAAATCAAAGAGTCCAACTTTCGCAACTGGGTTAGGGACGCGAGCAGGCCACCGGGCCGCATTTACAAGGTAATGAGTGAGTCGGGCATCGAGGCCGGTCTTGCAGAATTCACCAAGATGAGAAGTGCCTCAAAAGGCAAAATGGATTCGAGAGCCCTGAACGTGGCTGGTCAGATGTTGTTGAAGGAAGGCAGACTCGGTGATGCAATTGTCGTATTCGAGCGCAACGTCGGTTTTTTCCCCGACCAGGCCGGCTTGTTCGACTCGTTGGCGGAAGCTTGCGCCACAGCCGGACAATTCAAAAAGGCTGCGGAGAATTACCGAAAAGTGCTGGAACTGGACCCGCATAACGGCAACGCGATTGAAGTCTTGCGTCACATCGAGGATTAGGCTGTGCTGGCCCAAAGCACCAAGTAGAGTGATGGCGAGGCGTGGTCACTCGGTTCCTGCTTCAAGCCGCTAATCCGGGCGGCGTGAATGCGGGCAATCCAGGCGGAGACGGCCCTGTGACGGAAAGTCCATCCGCGTAGTCATATCGCCGTCTTTTTGGCAGACGATTTTCTCGATTTTTTTGAATCCGATCCCGGCAACACTTCAACATTATAAAGTGCTTGACTTTTGCGTTAAATCCTGTATATTTCTTGAGTCTTTTTTGTAAGAAGGCAGGCGGCCAGGTAGCTCAGTCGGTAGAGCAACGGACTGAAAATCCGTGTGTCCCCAGTTCGATTCTGGGCCTGGCCACCACGTAGGTCTCATACTTACAATTCTCTATAGTAGTACTCAAAGGCGCCGATTTTCGGTGCCTTTTTTTGTTGGGTCTGAAGTAAGATATGCAGTATGACAACAGGTCACGAGGGTGGTGAAGTCCCACCTGCAGACTAGGCAGACTGCGCAGCGTTTTATGCCTCGAGCCGGGCTCCTCAAAGCACAGCCTCGCCATGGTCTGGCCAAATCATTTGTAAAACTGCGGTGAACTGCTTACCTTGCCAAAAATTCTCGGAGAAGACTATGGAACGCAGAGACTTCATCAAGATTGGCAGTGTATTGGCCGCGAGCGCCGGCGCCGTACCCGGGTTCGCTGTGTCGCCCTCCACGAACGGGGGTACCGATGCCAGGTCTGTCAGCGTCAACTTTGTCTGGGACGGCGATTTTATGGCGCCTGGAGAATATGCCGCGCTGCTCATGCGACTGGCGGACGAGGGCAAGATCAAAGCCGACTACTATTCAAATGGTGGGGTTGTAGAAGAGTTGGAGCACAAGTTTGCTGCGTTGCTCGGCAAAGATGCCGGGGTGTTTATGCCGACAGGCACGCTGGCCAATCAAATCGCGGTGCGGCAACTTGCGGCTGGCGGGAAGCGGGTGGTCGTGCCGGCGGACAGCCATTTGTATAATGATTCAGGCGATTGTGCCCAGGTTTTGAGTCACCTCAATCTCGTCCCGCTCGGCGAGGACAAGATATGTTTCTCAGTAGATGAGTTGGCAGAGACGGTAGGGCGCACCAAATCAGGCAGGGTGGAGGCTAGGGTCGGCGCGCTGATGGTAGAATCGCCGTTACGCCGGCAGCGTCATCGAATGGTGAGTTTCGAACACATGCAGGCGTTGGCCACTTTCGCACACAGTGAGTCTATCAAACTGCATCTCGATGGTGCGCGGCTTTTTATTCAGTGTGCACATACCGGCCGAGCCCCGCTCGACTATGGCGCACTATTTGACACAGTCTACATTTCGATGTGGAAATGCTTCAACGCTGCCTCGGGCGCCGTGCTCACTGGCCCGAAGAGTTTGACGGATGGCCTGTTTCACGTCCGTCGAATGTTTGGTGGCGGACTGCCATTTGCATGGCCGTTCGCGGCAGTAGCGCTGCATTTTGCGGACTCCTATATCTCTGACTATCAGGCAGCACGCGAAAAGGCGAATCAGTTGTTCAAAATCCTTGAGGAGGATGACCGGTTCAAGTCTGAAACGTTTGAAGGCGGCACCCATTTGCTGCGCCTGTTTGTTCGTGGCGCGGATTTGGGCAAATTTCAGAGAGCCCTGGAGCAACGCGACATCTTGCTGCGTCCAGCGCGTGGCGACAGCTTCTTTGTGACCATAAATCCATCGCTCAACAGAATGCCTCTGCAACAGCTCGTCGATGGCTTCCAAGCGGCGCTACGGGATTCTTGACTATCGATGTCCAGGAATTCACGCGATGCCGTTCTTTAATCGCTGCGCAGTTCGCGTTTTAAAATCTTGCCGGTTGAGGTCATCGGTAGTGACTCGCGGATTTCCACCGACCTGGGATATTTGTAATCTGCCATCTCCTGTTTGGCCCAGGAGACGATTCCGTCTGCTGTCGTCGTTGCGCCGGGGTTCAACACGACAAACGCTTTAACTTCTTCTCCAAGTTTGTCGTCTGGCACTCCAATGACCGCTGCCAGCGAGATATCCGGGTGCGTGATGAGGCTTTCTTCAATTTCCCTCGGGTAGACGTTGTAGCCGCCGCGCAGGACCATGTCTTTTATGCGGTCTACGATGTAGAAATAGCCATCGTCGTCCATCTTGCCAGCGTCACCGGTGTGAAACCAGCCATTTTGAATCGCGGAGCTTGTGTCCTCTGGCCGGTTGTAATAACCCTTCATCACATTGTGGCCGCGCACAACGACTTCGCCAGCGGTGCCGGCCGGCACCGCTTCACCATTCTCATCGACTATTCTCATTTGCACACCCCATACGGGCTGGCCAATGGAGCCTGGCTTTCTTTCCCGTTCAAGGTGGTTGAATGACGCCACCGGCGAGGTTTCAGATAGCCCGTAGCCCTCCAGAATTGGAATGTCAAATCTGGCTTCAAATTGGCGCAACACCTCGAGTGGCAGGGCCGCCCCGCCGGAGGCGCCAATTCTCAGAGTTGCGGCAATCTTTTCAAGGTCGTAGTTCGCCGCGCCGGGATGATTGAGCAGGGCCCAATACATGGTCGGGACGCCACAGAAAAGGGTAACGCCTTCGTTCTCGAAGCCGGCAAACACGGCGTCCGGGTCAAAGCGGGGCACCAGAACAAGCCTGTTGCCGCCAAGTATGCCGGCGTTCATTTGTGTGGTTTGACCGAATGAGTGGAAGAGCGGCAGGGTCACCAGGTGAACATCGTCGGGTTTCAGGTGAAACAGGTCGCGTGTTACCAGACCGTTCATGAGCATGTTTGAATGGGACAATTCGGCGCCCTTGGGCTGGCCGGTGGTGCCGGAGGTATAGAGAATCACCGCCGTATCGTCTGGGTTTGTTGCCGCCGCTTCGCAGACCGGCGGCATACCATGCATCATTTGGCCAAGTGTTGCTGCACCGTCTATCGACGCGGCGGCTGCCGGGTCAGCCGTAATTAGCCAGAAATTTTCACAGCCATCGACTTCTTCGAAACCGGCGTACCCTTCTTCACCCATGGGGAGTTCCGCTGTGCCCTGGAAGCAAAAGTAGGCTTTGGCGTTTGAGTCTCGCAGGTGGTAGGCAATTTCTTTGCGTTTGAACAGGACATTCAACGGCACCACCGCTGCGCCAGCCCTCAAGATTCCATAGTAAATCATTGGGAAGTAGGGTAGGTTGGGGCAACTGAGGGCCACCTTATCGCCACACCCGATGCCGGCGGCAAGGAGTGCATTTGCGATTTGGCTGGTGGCGCCATTCAACTCCCGGTAGGTCACGCGCTTGTCCGCCAGCACCAAAGCATCTTTTTCAGGTACTACTGAAGCACTGTAGTCGAGGATCGAAGATAGGTTCAGCATCACGAGTCTCCTGTGGAAAATGATGAAGGGAATATTGTACTTTAGCTAGAAGCAGCGAAATGTTCAAGTAATTTCCTTGGTACGCCAAAGAAAGATGGGTGAATCCGGCTTCGAACGCATCGCTGGTGAACCTCAGGAGCAGCAGGCGGTCACTTTTCTCTTGAAAGACAGTGTTCATTGTCCTACATTGACGCATTAGTCCTTCCAACTGACTGATACATGCCCGAAAACACAGCTCTGCCCTCGAAACTGGTGGCCAGTGGCGTGCATCTTTGGAGCGGAGACACGAACAGTGCCACATTCTGACGAAAAATTATCTCTCGAAGAACTCCTTGAGCATTGCTCAGATCAGACTTCCGGCAAGCGAGAATATGCCTGGCGTCAATTGCTGTCGATCTACAAACAGTATATGTACAAAGCCATCTCCTCGCGCTGCCTTGGCTTCCGGCTCGAGTCCGTCCGCAGGAACATGCAGACCATCTGTGACGAGGTTATCGACGAAGTGGTTTATACCCTGTGCCGCAATGACTGCAAAGTCCTGAAGAGTTTTCGTCACCGGGATAAGGAGAAGGTTTTCCGCACCTGGCTTGCGCGTGTCTGCAACACCTGTGCCTGGATCCATGTCCAACGCAACTATATCACGCCCATCTACTACCGTCCGCTCGATGAGATTCGGCCGGCTCTTCTCAGCATTAATCCTGACGAGCTATCTGAACTTTATGAGGAACATGTCACAGTTCTCCGAACATGCCGCGAGCATGCCGGGAACATTGAGCGCGACATCAACATTTTCAAGCTCTACGTCTGGGAGGACTTCACGATGGACATGCTGAGAACGATTCCCTGCTACCGCGACCTGGGAGGAAGAGTTGTGGACGATGTCGTGCACCGTCTGCGTACCTGCCTGAGAGAAAAATTTGGACGCGGTAAAAAAAAGTGAGAGAAAATTCGGTGATTTTGAGACTATATATGTAAGATGGCAATGCAACCTTAGGCAATGGCAAATGTTGACCGCTGGAATACAGATCCAACACAAGGCTCGTGCGCAACTCAGCCTTGGTAAAGCGCTCGCGATACTCAGGTCGGAAAAGGAGAACGCCAGCGCTGGCCCCAACCGATTGGATGAACAATCCAAGGTGTATCTCGAGCATCTGCACAATCGATTTGTCTGGCTCACTTCAGAACTCAACAGACTTGTGGAGCTTGAGCGAAGCATTCCAACGACCAGTTGCACCGGCGAAGAATGCACTCTCGAAAATCATGAGGACTTCTTCATCGCGTACCTCATGGAGTGCTTTCCTCCTTATGTAAAAAACGAAGACAATCTCTGCGCCCGCCTGATTCGGCACCTCAATGATTGCTATCCGTGTTTTTGCATCTACGCAAATGTCATGCGGGATTTTTATCATGAAATTGGGCAAGTAGGGTTAGTTAAGGGAGAAAGATGATGGCAATCAAGGGGAAGGACAGTAGTAGGCGGAGTCCAGAGGTCGCACGCCTCATGGTTTCACACCGCGACTTTTTGACTGAGTTGAAGAAAAATGCCAGTGACGATGGCGCCATGCCGCCCTTCAAGAAAGGTGGCCCTGAGTACGCTTTATTGCTGGAGCTTTTGCGGCCGTTGTATGCCGATCAACTCGACGAAGTCTCCGACAATCGGCGTTTGGCAGTGGGCACATCCTTTCAAGAGATTGGGGCTTTGCTGGATGAAGTACTTGCCGGCGCGGCGCCAGCAGCGACCCGGACAAAATTCCTGACTGGAGTAACCCGGTCTCCGGTCTTTTATGGTCGTGTTATCAAGAAACTGCGCGAAGTCACCCCCGAACTGGTCGATCGCGAGATCCCGGGGTTCGACAAAATTTTGCAGCGGAGCGATGCCGAATTGTACCAGAAGGTTGAGGATGTTCTTCGGGACGGCCAAGGTGAAGTTGTGGCCTCGGGCCGGGCAGTCTCCGATTGGTCCCGGCATCGCCGACCATTGTGGCTGCGTCCTGTTTTTGCCGGCTCGACGGCAGCCTGTCTCGTGGCGGTTGCGCTATTCCTGCTCTGGCCTGGGAAAGCTGATCGTTTTGCCGACTACACCTACGGCAAGAGTGTTCCTTTTGACTCCGATACAGTTTCTGAGCTGAGAGGTGGTGTGCTGGAAAGTGTTTGGACGCGAGAACAGTTGAGTTTCCGAAATAAGTTGAATGACGCACTCGCCGACTACCACGTTCGAGAGTTTGGCCCGGCTGTGCAAAGTCTGACCTGGCTCGCATCAACACCGGAAATGCGAAATCTTGACAGGGCTGACTCTGTTTGGGTGAAACTGTCGCGCAAACTGAATTTCTATCTTGGCATTTCTTCCTTTGCTCATGCACGTTCACCTTCCCGCGATCTTAACGAGGCAGAGAGCGCTGCGCTCATGAAATCAGCGCTGACCTGCCTGGAGAAGGCGGAAACTCTTGCTTTTTCAGGAGATTCGACCATCGAGCGCGAATTCTATTTCATCGCGTTGGTTCAGGCGGTGGCAGGAGATTTGCAATCTTCGCGGGAGTATTTGCAAAAGATCCCAAAGAATAGCGATTTTTTCGACCGAAAGAATGAACTTCTCCAACGATTGGCTATGCCCTAGTCAGAATCCGAATTTCTCCAATAATTGCTCATTCTCCCTCTACTCGCTACACGTCAAATTCTTGCGTTAAGCAATATTTTTAATGTTTACGCAAGTTGTTGCGCTTGAATGTATCCTTTCCCAAATAATTACAAACACTCACTCAACTATGGAGGTCATTATGATCAGAGACAAGATGCAATGGATCAGACGGGACGGTGGTGGAGAGAGTACGCCGCCAGAGGATCCGCCACAGGAGAGTCCACCACAGGATCCCGGTCCTGCCACACCTGGCGGTTAGACTTCTTCGGTTGAGTTGTGATGGCGGAATCAGGGATTGATTTCGCCATCACTTCATATTTTCTTATGTTTGCCCTTGCCCTTGCCCTTGAACTCATCTCACCTCAACGTGACTAGCCGTCGCGTACTTTCAACACATCGTTGCACTTAGTTGAATCATTTCGGTTGATCTTGAGAACATTCTTACCTAGATTGATTGATTACGAATGGATTTCTCCCAAATGGCGCCCCACAGAGAATGATTGTAGGATTCTCCGATGATGACAAGCAACTTGAGCCGCTCTCGACATCTTTTTGTCCACATCTGTCTTGCCTGCATGTTCCTGCCCTTGCCGGTCTCTGCCGGTGAAACAGGTTCTGGCGAAGCCGCCAACCACATCGCGCTGAATCAGCTTCTCCAGGACCAGCTCGAAAGCCCGGCCGCTGAAATCCTGGCCGAATTGGAAACGTTTGTGGAGCAGCATTCCGAATTTGTGCGAGGTTATCACACGTTACTTGACTTCTACTTGGTCAACGATCAGGCTGAACGGGCGAGTTCTTTTTTTGGGCAACAGTCTGTCCTGCCAGAAGCCCGCAGAAATAGCCAATGGATGCTTGCTAAACTGAGAAGAATTCAGAAGCGCCCCGACGACGCTTACGGTTTCTTTGTTGAGGCCATTCAATCCGGACCACAGAATTCCCTTCCCATTGAGCTGATTTGGCGGTTCGCGGATCTTGATGTGGGCCGCGCCGGGGGGGATGCAAGTCGAAGTCTGATCGAAAGCACCGTCAGCGATTCTTCGCTCCTCGAGGTCGTTGAGGGAATCTATCTTTATGAGAACCGCCAGTTTGGTAGATTCATCGATTTGCTCGACCCCATTCCAACCGCATTTGCCACTGACAGAATTATTCTGCGCCTGCTTGGGTATTGCCATGCAGTCAGAGCGGAGTACGGGACATCGGCGAAGTACTGGAGCGAGGCTGCTGCGCAGGCCAGGGCCATCCACGACACTCGATCCACAGTGCGGTTCCAGTCTTTTTTGGGCTATCTGAAAGAACGCCAGGGCGACTACGAGGGTGCAATCGTGATTTGCGAGCGGGCTGCCCCACTGGCCAAATCGATTGGCGACAGGCAACAATTGGCCTACATCGAGGGCTTACTCGGGTATTTTCAGCACGAGATCGGGCAGTACGCCAAAGCCGACAGCCACTTTACCTCAGCAATTTCAAACATAACGAAGCTTAATCAGAGTTGGGAAGTCATCGATCTGTATCGGGGTTTAGCCTACTCACGGTACCGGCAGGGAAAGTATCAGGACGCACTGGACCTTTTGAGCAAGTGCGAAGGATTGTTGGCAAGAGAGAATCTGGGTGAAACTTTCTGTCTCGTACAATATGAAAAAGCAGAAATACTCGCGTCACTTGAACAACTTGATCTGGCGGAACAAAGCCTGCTCCGCGCCATTGAAATGGCGGGCAACTCTGGCCTTATATATCGGGAGAAGGAAGCGAAAGCCGCACTCGGTGATATTGCAAAAGAACGCGGTGACTTCGGCGAAGCACGGCGATTGTACCGTGAGTTTATTGCCTATTTGAAATCGCAAGGCTTGACCAAAAAGTTGTACGGATGGCAAGCAAAAATCGCGGAGTGCTATTTAGATGAGCGAAATTATGAGCGTGCGCGGGTTGAGACCCTGAAAGCCCTTCGGTTTGCAAGGAGCGCCAAAACCCTCGCCTCCGAGGGTCACTCGCTAAACGTTCTTGCTGAGATTGAGTTCAGCAGAGCCGAGGTCGATTCAGCTTTGAAGCACAGCCAGCGGGCCCTCGGAATCGGGAAGCAGCTTGGCAATTCCAAGTTAGTGATGAACGCTAATGTGACATTTGGTGACATCCATCAATACGGCGGGAAACTGCAAGAGGCTATCCTTTTCTACTCAGCGACTACCAAAATTGTCGAGAGAACACGCGCTGAACTCGAGGTGGCGCAACTGCGCCGGGGCTTTTTTAGTCAGGGCCATGAGGCCTACCGCGGTTTGGTGGATTGCTACGCCAACGTCTACCTGCAGGACAGGCAGCCAGCACATATTGATAGCCTGCTTTACTACTATCAGAGAGGAAGAAGCCGCGTGCTCAACGACGCGCGGAACTCGAGTAGGGCGGACCAAAGTGATGACTACCTGCAGGCCTGTGAGGATCTGAGAGTAGTGCAACGACGTATTCGCAGTCTCAAGCAGCAATATCGCCCCGAGTCAGAGCTTGCTAACCTTTACACTGCATTGGAGGCCGCGCGGTTCACCGTCGAGGCGCAGAGGCTTCGAGCAACAGGCGACAGTACGGTGGCAATGCCTGAGGCCGCTGCGCTAAAGCAGGTACAGGCGTATACCGAACATGCGGATCTGGGTTATCTCCTATACCATATTTCAGGGGACCGATCATTTGTCCTTTTCGCGCACAAATCCAGGTTTGAGCTAGTTCCGCTCGACATCAACCCGGACTCCCTTGCCCGGGACATTCGGATGCTGTTGCTGCCTCTGCACAATGTTGAGGCGGGAAAGGTGAGTGATGTGATCTTCCGGGCAGATCTTGCCCATTCTCTTTATCGTAAGCTGTTGGCGCCAGTTGTCTCTCTGGATCTACCGGACAATCTTCTCATCGTGCCCGATTTCTCTCTGATGCAGTTGCCGTTTGAGATGCTGCTCAGTGCTCCAGCGAGTCAACACGAGTATACACCGCTCGATCCGCCAGGTTACAAGGACAGCTTCTTCGGAGCTGAGCATGCCGTCGCCTACGGTGCAGGTGTGTTTGTCGATACCATGCCTGGGCGAACACCATGGAACGCCGGTGTGCTTGCGTTCAGCAACGGGGCAAGTCCCGGACAAGATCTCATGACAAGCAAGGGTGCGGTGCGCTTCGACGTTTCCTGGCGCTTCGATGCGCTTGAGTATGCCAAATCTGAAGTGATAGACATTCAGTCCGTGCATGGCAATACCGTGGTGTTGGACCGCGGCAAGGCGACCAAAGAAAACCTGAGGCAGCACGGGCCTGATAGCGATGTTTTGCATTTCGCAACGCATGCGTTTTCCGACTCTGTTTTCGCGGGCTTTGCAGGCCTGGTTCTTTCTGCCAGTGATGACACGACGGACGATGGAGTTTTGATGGGTTATGAAGTTCAGGACTATGACTTGAACTGCGAATTGGTGACCTTGAGCGCTTGCGAAACAGGGCGTGGTCAGGTTCAGATTGGTGAGGGACTGCTTGGGTTACCGCGTCAGTTCCTGGCGGCTGGCTCGAAGTCTGTGCTCATGTCACTCTGGAAGGTGGATGACCGATTTGCGTCGCGGATGATGCCGATATTCTATCGTCACTACCTCGCTGAGGGGAAATCAAAAATTGGCGCACTGTGGCACGCCAGGAAAGAGGTGATATCTGCCGCTCCTGCTGAGAACGGGCACAACTACCAACACCCGTTTTACTGGGCCGCATTTACTCTCTACGGCGATCCCGGAGTGGCCCGTCGCCCGATCTTGATTCCCGTCCTTGCAGTCGTGCTTGTGTGTTTGCTTCTGCTGTCAGCCGTCGTTTTGCGACGGCGGAAGACCGTGTAGTCACTTTGCAGGACTTGTGGCTGCAGATATGAGGCAAGGGCTTTGCGGCGCATCTATAATGCCGTGTTGCCTCAAAATAAAATGTAACCCAAGGCCTCTGTTTTTTGGGTGAATGGATTTTTCCATTTTTTGCATACCAATTAGATCGATGATGAGTTTTCTCAAGGCTCTTGATGCTGCATTTTCCCGGTAGCCAGCGAGCCCGTCAGGGCTGGGTGTGTGGTCGGGATTTCTTTTGTTTCGGAGCTGTCATCCTGATTGGGATTCCCATTTGATGAAGTATTCAGACAACGGTTAACCTCTTTAAGTATGGTTTTGATTTTGGCATACATTCGTTCTTGTAGTTCGAAGGGATTGAGCTGTTCAATGGTTTTGGTGAGCTGGTGTTTTTGTTCTGTTGAGATGTGTTCTGACTCGATAAGTCTCTGCATAGGTGTTTTGGGTTTGTCGTAGGTTTTGACCACTTTGGAGCCGACTCTGTTCTTGGCGATGAGCTTGACCGAGGGCATGAAGAAGTTGAAGTAGGTGTTCCATTCAGTTGTGTAAAGGTCGTTGAGTTTTTCGACCAAAGCCTGGTGTTGAAAGCGTTGATAACCGAGATACTGTCTGACGTGTGTCCAGTTTTTGTTTTCAATGTGAGCGTTGTCGTTTTTGTGGTATGCTCGGGCTCTTGTGAATTGCACGGGTCGCTTTCTTTCGGTGAGGTGCCGAACGAGATGCCAATTTAAGAACTCAGAGCCGTTATCGCAATCAAAACCTTTGATTGCGAATGGCAGGTTGAGTTCAATGTTTTCAATGGCTTGCATGACACCTTGCCAGCCTTTTCCCCAGACGGCTCTTTGCTCGGTCCATCCGGTAGCAATATCGACGCAATTGACGGTGTAGAGGAACTGGCCAGCGGTGGAATTGCCGCAAGGCGCGACGGTGTCTGCTTCGAGGAAGCCTGGGACTGTCTCATCCCATTGATTGGTTTTGACCGGGATGTGCTTTTTGATGATGGAGCCTGGTTTGGTTGTGGCAAGGCCGCATTTGCCGTACCTGGCTCGAAAGGGCTTCAGGATGCGGTCTATGGTGGCCGCCGATATGCTCAAGAGTTTGTTGATGACTTCTTGCTCAAGCACGTATTCGTCATAGTGCGGCAGCCATAGCGGGATGATGGCGACCAGGCGTTTTGCACAGGGGAGATTGGTCTTTCTCCAGAGCTCCCTAAGTACCTGTTCGATGAGCGGATCGTCGTAGACTCTTTTCCGGCCACGCCGAACAAGTTTGCTCTGGCCCGTCGGCTTTTGCTCGGCGTTGAGCAGGCGGATTGCATACTTTCTGTTGTAACCGCAAGCCGCACAAAATTCGTCGAGCATGGCTTGCTTTTGCTGTTTCGTCGCACCCTGATAGCGAAAGCGAACCGACTGAAGATACTCCTGTTTGGACTCGTTACTCATATTCTCGTAACTCCTTTCTTTGGGTTACATAAATTATGAGGCAACGAAGTCCATAGCAAATAGCTACGGTTACTTTTTTTATGAGTCAATCCGATGCCGCGACAGGGTTCAAAAATAACTTGCTTTTGCCCCGGCAATCGGTTATATTCGCCTTTGTTTTTCCAGCCACCTTAGCTCAGTTGGCCAGAGCAGCGCATTCGTAATGCGCAGGCCGTCGGTTCGACTCCGACAGGTGGCTCTTTCTTCTCTTTTCCCAAGTCCCACATTTCTATCCCTTTATCACAGGTTGCTCAAGTTTGAATCGTCCTGGACCTTAGGCCTGGCCTTCTGATTCTTGCATCTTCTTTCCTCGAAATAAAAGTCCTCAGCAGTTGTATACCTAGGAGCGGACGTGTGAGTTTGGTGCCAGGGAGACAGGAGCACGCAGTCCCTCCAAGCTCATCGGCTATTTTAGTTGACACTGAGGTTGACGTTGCTTAAGTTCTGTCGTTCTTATTGCGTGGCCTGTTGGTTTGGCGCCGGTATAATTGTGGTTGCGACTTGTTTTCGATCCCGGCGGTAGTTCTTTAAACCACATGAGTTTCCCTGGCGAGCTCTGAAACTGGTTACCTGCTCTTGAGCACCTAAGTCTCTTTCGCTTCCGCCCCGACAATCTCCGCCCCAGGACTCAATTTTGTGTACTAACGCACCTGGAGGCAAAATGCGTCGTGAATCAGTTTCTCCTCTCAAGTGGGCTATTCCGTCAATCTGCGCCTTGTTGGCGTGGTGCCAACCAGTGTGGCCGCAGTCCGTGGTCATAAGTGAGTTTCTGGCCTCGAACCACAGCACTAATTTCGATCATGACGGCGATTCATCCGACTGGATCGAATTGCACAACGTGAGTGGCGCGGCGCTCGATCTCGGGGGACATACCATGACAGATGACGCTGGCGCTCCCGACAAATGGCGCCTTCCGTCATTTGTCATGCCCGATGGCGGTTATCTCCTTGTTTGGGCATCCGGGAAAGATCTCACAGGACAGGAGCTTCACGCCAGTTTCAAACTTTCCGCTGTTGGCGAGTTCATCGGGATTTTTGCATCTGACGGCAGCGTTGTTGACACAGTAACCTTTGGTCGGCAGGTGGAGGATGTTTCCTTGGCACGCATTCCCGATGCTTTTGGTGCTTTCGTGGCGACTGCCAACCCAACACCGGCCGAGCCGAATGATGTAGATGTTCCAGGTGGCGCTGCGGTCACCTTCTCACCGAAGAGCGGGTTCTTCGAGGATTCGCTGCAGCTGCGGCTTTCGTCTCCTGTGGATAATGTGACGATTCGTTACACGACTGATGGCTCGACTGTCAATGCGGGTAGTGCCAGATACGGAGACGAACTTCTAATATCATCCACCACAGTCGTACGGGTGCGTGTTTTTGACGGTGGCGCGCCAGTAGGTGACGACATCAGTCATATTTATCTCATAGATTATGATGGCACACTGCCTGTACTTTCCTATGCGACCGACAACAGAAATCTGTTTGGTAGCCGCGGTATTTTCGATAACCCGGGCGGCAGCGGCAAGGAGTGGGAGCGAGCCGTGTCTGTGAATCTGGTCGAGCGTGACGGCTCTGGTATCCAGATCAACGCTGGCATGAGAGCACATGGCGGCCGGTCCAGGCGGCAAGACTTTCCGAAAGTGTCGACCAGGCTCTACTTCCGAAGCGAGTACGGTCCATCCAAGTTGCGATACCGGCTGTTTGAGACGAAGAAAATCGACGAGTTCGACCGCCTCGTCGTTCATTCCGGTGGTTCGAGTGACCAGTTCTTCAGAAAGGAAGGCGTGACAAGTCGCTACTGGTCTCTCATCCGCGATCCGTTGAACCATCGCATGTGGGGTGAACATGATGGCGTGGTTTCAGCGGCTCGTCCGGTCGTGCTTTTTATCAACGGTGATCCCTGGGGAATTTATCACATTCGTGAGCGCGTGGACGAGCACTATCTCGAGTCAAACTATGGCATTGAAGATGCTGACTTGTTGAGGCCGAATGACGAGAAAATCGTTGTCGAAGCTGGCGACAAAGAGGCCTGGAACCGAATGTTTTCGTTGATTGAGGACAATGATTTTGACAACGAAAGCAAATATCGTCAGATTTCGGAGATAATCGATCTCGATAACTTTATTGATTTTTTTGTTTTCAATGTCTTTGCCGGCAACTGGGATATGCCGCACACGAATATCTACATGTTTCGGGAGCGCGCCGAGACGGCACGGTGGCGGTGGGTGATGTGGGATACCGACATCAGTTATGGCTCGCTGGGCTCTGGATTACGACCCTCCGACAAGACATTGCGGTGGGCAACGCGTAGCAACGTGATGCTCAACTGTTGTGGGCAACTCGATGAAGAAGACCTGCTCTGGTCCACGCTTATTCTTCGAAAACTTCTCACTAGCGAGGTTTTTGAACATCGGTTTGTCAATCGGTTTGCCGACGTGATGAATACAACACTGCACCCCGGTCATATTAGCGCTCTGGTAGACGACATGGCAGCCGCCTTGCGCCCAAATTTGCATTTTGAGACGGAGAAGTGGAGCGAGGCCCGGCTCACGGATTGGGAGCGTGGTATCTCCACAGTTAAGGAGTGGGCCGATGACCGGCAGGACCACCAGCGTGACCATCTGCGCAGTAAATTCAACGCCGGCACGGATCGCCGGCTGACCCTCGACCTGGGTTCGGGCGGCGGCGCCGTCGAGGTAAACTCTCTTCCTCTGAAATCGCTGCCGTGGACGGGTACATATTTTGAAAATGTCCCGGTTACGCTGCGTGCCGTGCCTCAACCCGGATACCGGTTTGCTGGTTGGCAGGGTGCTGCACTCGCTGACACCGCACTTGTGCAACTACAACTGACCAGCGATCAAACCGTAACCGTTTTCTTCGAACCTGTTGCTCAAGCTTGTGTTGGCGACGGCGACGTAAATAGCGACGGCACACTCAGCGCCGGTGATGCCCTGTGCGCCTTCACGATTTATCTCGCTGGGAGCACATTGCCCGCTGACTGCGATGTTCCCGGATTCTACTGTGAGGTCAAGGCTGCCGATGTCGATTGCGATGGCTTCGTAACCCCGGCCGATGCACTTGACATCTTCAAGCGAGCCTTGAATGATCTGTCTCCTTCACCGTGTTTCAGTGCTCTATCGCCACTCGCCACCGCGAGTGAGCCCCGGCGGCAGGAACTGGTTGTCTCAGAGTCTCGTTCTGTGTCGTCTGCCGGGCCTGGTGAACTTGTGCTGGAGGTTAAATCCGTGGGAAACGCCCGCCTTGCCGCGTTTGGCTTTCAGGTGCGGTATCCCGAAGATAAGATGCGATTCATCGAACTCCGTCCTCTCAACGCATCGAGTCAATGGACTGCCCTGGAGGCGCGGGCAAGTGGAGACGGTGAACTCCTGGTCGGCGGGTTTGGCAACAGAGTGGATGGCGGCGCCCACGGCCAACTGTCGTTTCAGCTAGCGTTTGAAAGCAATGGCCTCCACGCCGCTAGCGACCTCACGATTGGTTCGTTGACCGCGGATCTGGCAGGCGCTTCGGTATTGCGCGTTGCCTCCATCGAGCAGCCGAGGCCCGCGACCTTTCGCCTCGACGACAACTATCCGAACCCTTTTAATCCAGGCACCACTATTGCGTATGAACTGCCGAAGGCTTCCGATGTGACATTGATGATTTACAATGCCCGCGGGCAGCGAGTGAGACTTTTAGTGGATTCAGGAAAACCAGCGGGGTCTCATCGCGCCGTCTGGGATGGGAGGGACGATTCGGGGAACCGCGTCGCCAGCGGAGTCTATTTGTACAAGCTTCTGGCCGGAGACTTTGTTGCATCTCGGCGGCTTCTTCTACTTCGGTAGAGGCTGCTTTCAGCTGTGAAATCATCGTCAGCAAGGGGGAGGGTGACGCGATTGCGCAATCGCAAATCAGGCCTCACGCGAGTTGTCCACGTTTTGAGCGCAACCCCATTTTATCTTGCGTTTTTGATGAAATATGTCTTACTTGGCCTTATTTGAAAACAACCCGGTTCCTAATATGCTCAAACGACTTAGCATCATCCTGCTTTTCACGGTTCTCCCAGCAATGGCCGTCGCGCAGACCGTAGTTGGCTATGATTTCCTGCGCACGACCGTTGGCGCAAGGCCTTCCGCGATGGGTGGAGCCTTCGTGGCCGTGCCCGGCGACATTCACAATGTTGCCTACAATCCGGCGGGAATTGCATCACTTGTCGAGCGCTCAGGCACTTTTTCCTACCTGAACCACCTGCTGGATTTTCAATCAGGCTTTTTGGCTTATGCACAACCGTTTTCTGGCGGCACGGCTGCGGCCTCTCTGAATTTCATCGATTTCGGCAGTTTCGATGGCCGCGATGAGCAGGACAACTCCACCGGAGAGTTCGGAGCCAACGGTCTCGTGCTCGCCGCGACCTACGGCCGCCCTGTGATGAAAAATCTGACTTTAGGCGGCAGCGCGAAATACATTCGTTTCCAGATTGACAACTTCACGCAATCCGCTGTAGCACTGGACGCCGGAGCGATCTATTCGATCTCCAGTCGAGGCTTCAACATAGGCGCGACAGTATTCAATCTTGGAACCACCACTTCGGCTTTTATAGAGACGGAAGACGAGCTGCCCTTGAACGTGCAATTGGGGTTTTCCAAGGTTTTGCAGCATTTGCCGGTGATGATAAGCGCCGCGGTCGTGAAGTTTAAGGATGATGACATCGACTTCAGGTTTGGCGGCGAAATCAGGCTCACGGAGCAATTAGCAGCCCGTCTCGGATATAATTCTGTTGGCCAGGATCAAAAAGTGGACACCAGCAGAGATAAGTTCGCCGGCGTCTCAATCGGGCTTGGCTTTAAGATCAACCGATTTGACGTGGACTATTCGTTTTCGTCATTCGGCGAGGTCGGGGCGCTGAATCGTTTCACTCTGGTTGGCCGGCTGTAAGGCAATTCGAACAACGCCTCGAAGAAAATCAGCACGGTTGTGTTGATTTTTTTTTGCTTGCAGGTACATCATCTCACCCATTGGCCGCGTAATCTGCTGTCCGCCGAAGGGCACAGCCAATGAAGTTCGAAGTTTTTCTGGTTATTCTCGTTGGGCGATGAGCTTGGTTGGATTCAGCGGAAGGTTTCAAAAAAGCGCAACCTTTCCGGAATAGAAAGTAGCCGCCTGATGTCTAATACCTGATGTTCTTCGGAGTTGACTTCTTGCGAGCGCCACGACGGCCGGGAATAGCGACCACGGACAATTTATGGAATACCACGTCTGTGATGTCCGGTTTCTAGAAATGACCGCAGCTGAGATTGCGGCTTTTAGCCTCGGGCCCTGAATATTGGAGTGAGGATTTGGGACAGACTCGAATTGTGTTGACTGTTTTGGGCAGTGGCACCGCGGCGCTTGAGATAGACCGTGGGCCATCGGGCTATGCTTTGAGAATCGCTGACTCGCTGTGTTTGCTCGACGGTGGTACTGGTAGCTTGCAACGCGCTCTCAAGGCCGGGATCTCATATAGAGATGTTGACTACATATTCTACACGCATCTTCACCCGGACCACACGATGGATCTCGTGCCGTTCCTGTTCGCCACAAAGTACACGCCCGGCTTTGTGCGAACGAAGCCGCTGCGTATTTGTGGCCCTGTGGGCTTCACTGAGTTCTATGAAAAACTGCTGGACGTGTTTGGCAGCGGCATGGCGGAGGTCGATTACGAAATCACGATTTCGGAGCTTGCTGAAACGACTATCGAGTTTCCGGCGTTTAACGTGGAGTCCGCGCTGATGCAGCATACAGAGCATGCCATCGGCTACCGGTTTGCAAGCGGCGGGCGTGTGTTTGTTTATTCAGGAGATACAGATTTCTGCAGCGGGATCATTAATCTGGCCAGCGCTGCCGATGTGCTAGTTGTGGAATGTTCATTCCCGGACGACAAGAAAATGGCGAATCATCTGACCCCTTCTGAGGCTGGCAGGATTGCATCCGATGCCGGGGTCGGTCGCTTGATTCTGACTCATTTGTATCCGCCATTTGATGCGCACGAGATCCTGACATCTGCCCGGCAGCAGTTTTCCGGTCCCGTTGAAATTGCCAATGATTTGATGCAGGTTACGATTTAAAACAATGTTGAAGAAAAGCATTCGAAGATACACGCTGCTCACTTCATTCCTGATTCACTTTCAGGCATTGGCTTACCTTGCTATTCTCGGCTTGCTGAATATGCTATCGACGTGCGGCGCTCCTCCAGAGCAACTTCTGGAAGATGATCCGATTGTTTTTGAACTGCAATCGCCTCCCGAGCAGAGGAATCGACCCAGGGAGGTCATTGCGACACCCGACGACGCCAAGAATGAACCTCCGGAGAATCCAGATTTTCTTTCGGACAAAATGGCTCAAGCCCGGAACGAAGAAACGGATGCCAGCATGCCCATCGGTGACGCCTTTGCCCGCGGCGATTACAACGTGCACGAGCTGCCGGTCAATCAGGTGCCACCGGGCCAGCAGCCACAGCAGCCCGTGGAGCAACAGGCTGAAGCCACCGAATTGGATGATTCTCCCACGCCGGATCCCAGCAAATATGCGGCCACCGGACGTTCTCCTGTTTTTCGCCGGGAACTGTTGGTCAGAGCCAGTGTTCCAGCAGGCGCCGAGGAACAAAAGAAACGCATCCGGCACGATAATCAAAAGAGTAGAGCGCCGGACATGGGAGCGCTCTCTTTCAATACCTACGAGTGGGATTTTGCGCCGTATATGCTGGAGTTGAAACGCAAGGTCGAAGGCAACATTTTCCCGCCGCCGGCTTTCACACGTCTTGGGCTAATCAGCGGTGAAACTCGCCTCCGTTTCAAGATATATCCCGGAGGTGAAGTGCGGGATTTGGAAGTGCTGGATTTTCAAGGCCACAAGACCTTGATGGAGACCAGCTACCGGGCGATCGAGGTCTCAGGGCCGTTTCCGAATCTGCCTTCTGACTTTCCTGAGGAATATCTTGAGGTGACTGCGAAGTTCACTTATAATGCAGACAGACAACGTTAACTAGCGCGAGGTACCGATGGAGCAAGTTCTTGATTTTTTGGGCAAAGGTGGGTTCATTATTTATCCGCTCATTCTCTGCTCAATTTTTGGCCTGGCAATCGTGATAGAGAAGGCCATCACGTTGCAGAGAAAGAAAGTCATCATTCCCGAAATCGTCAACGTACTTGACAACATCAAGGGCGCGGACGATGCCGGTTTGGCACTATCCATTTGCGAAAAGCACGAGGGCCCTTTTGCAAATATCATTCAAGCCGGCCTTGAAAACCGTGACCTGCCAAAAGATGATTTGAAGGAGATTCTCACCGACCAGGGCCGGCAGGAGGTACACACGCTCGAGCGCGGGCTGGTCATCCTGGAAACGATTGCCGGGATCGCGCCTCTGCTTGGTTTGCTCGGTACGGTCATCGGCATCCTGAAGGTCTTTGATGTCATTTCTGAGTTGGGCGTCGGACAGGCAACAGCACTTTCCGGTGGTATTTCCGAGGCGTTGATTACCACAATTCTTGGACTCTCAATCGGAATTCCGGCGCTTGTAGTCTACAACCTATTCACAAACAAGGCGGAAGGGCTCGTGCTCGAAATTGAGAAATACTCGTCCCTGCTGCTTAAGAAAGTCAGCGCTTTTCAAACCAACAATAAGGTGAAGGCGGATGCAGTTTAAGGCAAAGAAACCGAGGAAGGTGATGATCAACCTCACTTCCCTCATTGACGTCCTCTTCCTTCTGTTGATCTTTTTTATGGTGTCATCAACTTTCCTCGAGCAGCCAGGAATCAAGCTTGAGTTGCCGCAGGCACAAAGTGCTGTGGTTGTGGAACAGAAAGATCACACCCTGTTTGTTGACAAAGAGGGGAAGCTCTTTCTGAACACCGACGAGGTCTCGACCGATGATCTTGAGGCTCTGCTCAGAAAGGCGCTTCCTGAAATGACCGACGGCGCTCTGGTTCTGAAGGCAGACCAGGAAGTGTCGCACGGAATTGTTGTCAAGCTCATGGACATCGCCAAGAAGAGTGGCATCAAGAAACTTGTGATCGGGACAAAGCTGGAAAAATAATGTCCCCATGCTCGATCGCGACCACCCTTCGGACTGCAAGTTCCTCTTCCGTTGACTCGACTCACCTGATTCTATTCTCATTCGCTGGAATCCGAGCGGCGCCTTGGCTTTGTCGAACAGCCTCTGTTTGGCAAGCCGGCGTTTGGGAAGGTGACTCTTGGCCATTGGACACCGAGTGCGGCTGATCATTGCTGCATTCCAAGAGCATGGAAGCTGTCGAATTGAAAGGGCAGTCTTGCTGTCGTGATCGCTTTTCGGACCATAGCCGCAGGCGTATTGGTTCCAAGATTCAGAGAGATATTCTTTCTGCTTGCATTTTTCGACTGTTTTCACTATAGTTGTACTTGTGTTTTTCGACTCGAAAATCTGATCCAGACTTTATATAGACAGGAGAGCTTGGAATGGCTAAGAGATGTGACATCTGTGGCAAGGGCCCGCTTGTTGGCAACAACGTGAGTCACGCCCACAATACGAGCAAGAGACGCTGGCTACCGAACCTGAAAAAGGTCCGTGCAAGGATTGATGGACATGTGCGAAGAATCAAGGTGTGCACCCGCTGTATTCGGAGCGGCCGCGTGGTCAAAGTCGTTTAGAACTTCGGCACTACTCGAAAAAACAAAAGGCATCGAATCTTAGATTCGATGCCTTTTTTCTTTGGGGCAGTTCAGTGAGGCCCGGCGTTACCCATGCCTACATGCGACGGCGGAGGTAAGCCGGCACGTCGAGGTCCTCGTTCTTGTCTTTTGACCAGTCTTGCCCGCTGACATTTTCGACGTGACTCGTGCCGTTGGTCTTCTCTTCCATTCGTATGAAAGTTGGCACCTCCAGATCAGCCGATGTCTGAGCCGGAATATCGGGCAGCTCGAAGCGCTTTTGGTGGCGGCCGGTTGACGAGCTTAAACGGCCGTTGCGGCTGAACCCGGTTGCGATAACTGTGACACGCATTTCGTCTTGCAGTTCGTTGTCGATCACAGCGCCGAAGATAATGTTGGCGTCCTCACCTGCTGCTTCTGTTATCACGGTTGTGGCTTCGTTTACTTCGTACAATGTCATCTCCTCGTTGCCCGTGACGTTCACAATCACGCCAAGTGCACCCTCTATTGAGATGTCCTCGAGCAGGGGAGAGGAGATAGCCTGAGAGGCAGCTTCGTTCGCACGGTGTTCGCCTGAGGCCACGCCTGAACCCATGAGTGCATCACCCATTTCGAGCATGACGGTTCGCACATCGGCGAAATCAAGATTGATGAGCCCTGGTACTGCGATCAGGTCTGAGATGCCTTTGGTTGCCTGCAACAGGACGTCGTCGGCAATCTTGAAGGCCGCATTGAGCGGTGTGTCTTTGGGCACCACCGACAGCAAGCGCTGATTCGGAATCATAATGAGCGTATCGACCCGTTCTTTGAGCTGCGCAATACCTTCCATGGCGCGGCGCATTCTCTTGGGCCCTTCAAATAGAAAGGGCCTGGTGACAACGCCGACTGTCAGGGCTCCAAGATCCTTGGCAACCTCGGCGACGATCGGGGCGGCGCCGGTTCCGGTGCCACCACCCATACCCGCCGTGACAAAGACCATGTCCGCGTCTTCCAGAGCCTCGAACAGGGTTTCGCGGTCTTCTTCCATAGCCTTACGGCCAATTTCCGGGTCGGCGCCGGCGCCAAGGCCTCGAGTGAGTGCCCGTCCGATCTGCAACCGGGAAGTTGCCTGGCAGTTTTCAAGTGCCTGCAGGTCCGTATTGACGCTCAGGAATTCGACGCCATTTAGGTTGCCTTCAATCATACGGTTGACTGCGTTGCCGCCTGCACCGCCAACGCCGACGACCTTCATCTTCGCCGTCGCGGTGTTTCGTTCGTCAAATGCGAATCGCAGGTTCATGATAGTCTCCCTTCTTGGTGTGTGATAATATTCTATTATGCAGGCCGGTTCAAGGCGGTGAACCATTTACGCATGGTATTCATCACCCATTTGAACAGGCCGTTCTCGTCGTTACCGAGCAATTCATTTCTGTCGAAGCGATGTTGCAGGCCGTAGTGGACCAGGCCAACGCCGGTCGCATGAATGGGACTCTGAGCCAGGTCAGTCAAGCCGCTGAAGCCATTTGGCACGCCGAGCTTGACAGGCATGTCGAAGATCTCCTCGGCCAAATCGATGGTGCCCTGCAGCATCGAGCCGCCGCCGGTCAGAACAACTCCGGCAGTCATCAGATGCACGTAGTTTGACTTCTTGATTTCCTGGTAAGCCAAGCTCAGGATTTCTTCAATTCTTGGTTGAATGATATCCACGAGGTAGGCTTTCGAGATGCGCCGGGACTGGCGGCCACCAACGCCCGGAACCTCAATGGTCTCTTCGCGGTCACCGTCACGGTGAACAGCACAGCCGTGATTCACCTTGATGGACTCCGCGTTTTCCACGGGTGTCCGGAGTCCGAGTGCGACATCGTTCGTCACATTTTTTCCGCCAAGACCGACGATGGCTGTGTGCCGGATGCAGCCTTCGTAGAACATCGCAATGTCCGTGGTGCCGCCTCCCAGGTCCATGACGATGACGCCTAGCTCTTTTTCATCCTCCCCGAGAACGGCGTAACTCGAGGCGAGCGGCTCGAGAACCAGGTCAAGCACCTTCATTTCAGCGCGCCCGATACTGCGATAAATGTTCTGCGCGGAAGTGATGGCGCCGGTGACAATGTGGACCTCGGCTTCAAGCCGAACGCCTGCCATTCCGGTGGGGTCTTTGATGCCATTCTGGTCATCGACGATGAATTCCTGGGGGAGAATATGCAGAATCTCCCGGTCGATGGGCAGCGCCACAGCCTTGGCGGCATCGATCACGCGTCGAATATCTGCCGCTGAAATTTCGTTGTTCTCGCCGGCGACTGCCACTACGCCTCGGCCATTGATGCTGCGGATGTGGTCGCCGGCGATCCCGGCGTAGACTTCGTTGATTGGAACCCCGGCCATGCGTTCGGCTTCGCTGATTGCAGCCTGGATGGAGCGGATGGTCTTCTCAAGATTAACGACAACCCCCCTCCTTAATCCGTCGGATGGACTGGTGCCGACACCCACGATAGTCAGAGCCTCGCCATCGACTTCGGCGACGATCGCACCAATTTTCGTGGTGCCAATATCCAGTCCCGTTATATAGTGTGCCATGATGTCAATCCCTGTTTTCGGAAATGGATGGTTCCTAACTGGTCAGGTCTTTAACGATGACCTGGTCCTTGTATCTCAAATCGAGCATTTTGACCTGCGCCAACGACGAGTCCTTTTGCAGGATTTTGAGTACTTTGAGCAGGTTTGCGCTTTTGCTGGCATAATCGCCCTCTCCGAAGAGAATGGGTACGGAACCTTCCAGCAAATAGACATAGAGTCCTGCTGACTCGGAATAGGACACTTCCGAGAGTTGGCTGTAGAGAGGGAACATGTCGTCTTTTATCTGCCGCAGAAACCTGACAACCGTGTTGAGCCTTTCATTCTCTCCCACAGCAATGTTTGAGATGATCGGAAAATCCATCAAATCAAAGACTTGCAAATTGGGCAGGCTTTTGCCGTCCTCGCCGATAATCGAAAGTGAGCCGGAATTGAGTACCGCCAACGGTTCATTTTCTTCAACCCGGATAACGAGATTATCCGGTAGCTTACGATTCACCCAGGCTCTTTTGATGTAGGGGTGGCGTGCAACCTGCTGAGCAATAGCTTTCAGATCGAGTTCGAACAAGCTTTGCGATGCGTCGAGATGCAGCATCTCCGCAATCTGTGTTTGCTTGACGAAACGGTTGCCTTCTACCTCAATCTGTTTCAAGACAAACATCTCTTGAGCATTCAGCCAGCTTGCCAGTTTCAGCAAGGCCAGCAACGTGGTGGTTACGACCAGGACAACCAGGCCACCCCGCCTGGTGATAACCGGGAACTTGAGTCTTTTCCCCCCTGGAACAGAGCTGTACTTGGAGTAAATTAACATAACCCACCTCTACTTGTTGTGTCTATCATCCTTGCCGTCTCACCCGGCATCCTGCCTAAGTGAGAGACAACACCTCCGTGACGATATCTCCGGCGGCGTTTGGTCTTGCGAGTTTGCGAGCCGCCGCCGACATGCTCGCGCGTTTTTCGGGACTGGATACCCATTCCTCAATGATTTCGACTATCTTATCTTCGTTCAATTCTTTTTGTGGCAGCAGAACTGCTGCGCCTGCCGACTCAACCGACTTCGCGTTGAAATCCTGGTGTCCCGCCGCCGCGGTAGGGAGGGGGACGAGCAGCGCCGGCAGGCCACAAATGGCTATCTCCGCCAAGGTCGTCGCACCGGCCCGGCATAGAACAAAATCAGCCGCCGCGTAAGCTGAAGCCATATCATCAATGTAGGCATGGCATGACACCCGTTGTCCAACTTCCCGGCACGCGGCTTCTATCTTTTGCCAGTCGGGCGCGCCAGTCGCCCACAGGAGTTGTAGGTTTTCGATTTTCATCAACCGCTGCAGAGAAGCCTGGACGGCATCGTTTATCGCGCGCGCTCCCTGGCTGCCGCCGAAAACAAAAAGCGTGACACGTCCGGCGCTCAATTCGAACTTCGCCAGCCCGTCTTCTCGGCTTACCTCGTTCAACTTTCCGCGCACCGGGTTGCCGCTGATTCGAATCTGTTTCTGTCCTGCAAAGTGCTTGCTGGACTCCTCGAATGTCAGGTGGAGTTGGTTCACGCGATTGCCAAGCAGGCGGTTGACCAGCCCCGGGAAGCTGTTTTGCTCCTGGATGGCGGTCGGGATGCCTAGCAGCATCGCGATCATGAGCGCCGGTGCGCTCACGTAGCCTCCGGTGCCGACCACTGCGTCCGGGCGGAATTTCATCAAGATTGCGGTACATTGTATCAGGCTCACCATTAGTCTCGCCGGAAACAAGATGTTGCTGGCGATGCGGTTTCGGTGCAAACCACGCATCCAGATAGTCTTGAATTTGTAGGGCAATCCAGGTAGCACTTTGCTTTCAAGTCCGTAGCTTGTTCCAATAAACAAGATTTGTGCGTCACTCTGTCTTTCGAATTCCTCGGCCAGGGCGATCGCGGGGTAAAGGTGGCCACCCGTGCCGCCTCCGGCGATCACGATTCTCACTGTCTTCTGCTCGGCCATTTAGCGCCCGGGCTTGCGGCGATGTGCGTACCTGCCCACTGGCCGAAGTTCGTGCGCGCGGTGACTTTGGTCTGCGATGTTCAACAAAACTCCAACTCCGAACAGGTTAACCAGCAGGGCTGAGCCGCCATAACTGAGAAACGGCATCGGAATGCCGGTGGTCGGCAGCAGGCTGACCACGACTGCCATGTTCGCCGCAGCGTAGATGCCAATGTTGAGCACAAGTCCGATTGCCAGGATTTTACCAGCGAGTTCGTCGCACTGCCGCACGATGCGGAAACCGCTCCAGATAAGGATCATAAACAAAACAATCACGGCGGTTGTACCGATGAGTCCCAGTTCCTCGCCCACGATTCCAAAGATGAAATCAGTGAACGGATCCGGCAGAAAGTGCAATTTTTGCCGAGAGCCACCCAGACCAACGCCAAACAAACCGCCATGTCCAAGGGCGATGAAAGCTTGTTTAGCCTGCCACTCGAGACCATCTCCCCTTAAAGCCGACAAGTATTTCATGACTCTGACACGCTGGTAGCCCTCGCGCAAGATGTAGAGAAGCACCAGAGGCGCTGTGGTCATGGCCAGCATGACCAGGTGTCTGAGCCTCTCGCCAGCCACAAACAGAAGCACCAGTGCCAGAAATGCGGTCAATAGAGCGCTTCCGATGTCGGGCTGCAAAGCGATCGGCAGCACGACGCACGAGATGATGCCCAGATGAAAAAGGAAACTCTGCAAAGATTTCGCTGCAATTCGCTTCGAAGCCCCAAGTGACAGGCTCAAAAACAGAATCAGTGCAGCTCGCGCAAAATCAGACGGCTGAAATGTCAAGAAGCCAACTGTCAGCCAGCGGCGACTACCCCGTACGGCAGTCACGCTATCTGCAAAAAGCATATAAACAAGAATCAGGCAGCAAATCCCCAAGACAAAAGGGGAGATATTTAGCCAAACGCGGTAGTTGACTTGCGAAGCAATTACCATAAGCAAGATTCCAAGAATCACGCGATAGAGGTGATTCTTCAGGAAATAGTGGCCGTCTCCAAATGATTCCTGCGCCTTAAAGGACGACGCGCTATAAACCAGAACAACCCCCATCACCAAGAGTAGGGCGACGGCGAGAATAAGTGTCGAGTCTGCTTTGCTGTCTTTGCCGAGCATTGAGTTACCGGATTTTGAACGTGCTAAGTGTAAACAACGCCAACACAATGGCAATGATCCAAAAACGTACCACGACGCGCGGCTCTTCCCAGCCCATGAGTTCGAAGTGGTGGTGGATTGGCGCCATCTTGAAGATCCGTTTCTTCGAGTATTTGTAGTAAGAGACCTGAATGATGACCGATAGTGTTTCAGCTACAAACACGCCTCCGACTATGAAAAGAAACAATTCCTTCTTGAGGAGAATCGCCAGCGTGCCGAGCGCGCTGCCCAGTGCGAGTGAGCCAGTGTCTCCCATGAAAACTTTCGCCGGGTGAGAGTTGTACCACAGGAAGCCTAGTGATGCTCCGACCAGAGCAGTACAAAAAATGGTAAGCTCGCCTGCGTCTTTCAGGTAGATGATATTGAGATAGTCGCTGAAATCCACGCGGCCCGTGACGTAGGCGATGGCTGCCCAGGTCATGGCTGAAATGCCGACCAGGCCGATGGCGAGACCATCGAGGCCATCGGTCAGGTTCACTGAATTCGAAGTTGCTACAATCACGGAAATCACCATCGGGATGTAGAGGTAGCCAAAGTCGATTTCAAGGTCCTTGAAAAACGGCACCGTGCTCAGGGTGCTGATGCCCTCAAACTGGTCAGAGAAATACAGGACGCTGCCTATGATTAACCCGAGCGTGACCTGGCCTACTATTTTGTATCTGCCCACCAGGCCTTTGGGCAACTTGCGTACGACCTTGAGGTAGTCGTCGATGAAGCCGACGATTCCCATCCACAGCGTCGCGAATACAATGAGCAAGACATAGATGTTGGTGATTCTCGCCCACAGCAGGGTAGGGATGATCACGGATGCCAGGACTATCAGGCCGCCCATGGTAGGCGTCCCTGACTTTGCCAGGTGCGATTCCGGCCCGTCCTTCCGAATCTCCTCACCAATCTGGTATTGCTTCAGCTTGCGGATGATGTAGGGTCCGACAAATAGACTAATCGCTAGAGCCGTTATCGCAGCCCAGGCTGAGCGAAATGTGATGTACCTGAAGAGATTCAGGCCAGACACATACTCGCGCAACGGGTAGAGTAAGTAATATAACATAGCTCAATATATTGTTAGTTGTTTTGCCCTAAGGTACTATATGTTGAATCTAAACACAACCAAAAAATCGATCCCTGACGATCAGCCGGTTGGCCGCAAGCCGTCGATTATCTCTTCCATTTTCATGCCTCGCGAGCCTTTCACAAGGACGATATCTCCCGGCTCGACAAGTTCATTCAAGGCTTCGACAAGCTTGTTCTTGTCATCAAAGTTGTGGCCCGGACGAGTTTTTGCGCGGCTGGCAAATGCACTCACTGCCAGGCGTGTTAGTGGGCCGAAGCCTAACAGGGCATCCGCGCCGTGTTGGGCGACCGCGTTGCCAATTTCCGTGTGAATCTCTCCACCGCTTGGGCCTAGCTCAAGCATGTCTCCGAGCACTACGATTTTGCGCCCGGACACCGGTATCTCAGCCATTGTTTGCAGAGCGGCTTTGGTGGACTCGGGATTGGCATTGTAGCAATCGTTGAGAATCGTCACGCCAGCAACCTTTGATATTTGCATGCGCTTTGAAGGCAACTCGATGTTCTCCAAGGCCTCTTTCATCGAGGAAACGGCTATGCCGAATTGTATTCCCGTGGCGATAGCTGCCACGGCATTTTGCACATTGTGCCAACCAACAAGGTTAAGCCGGATGTCTATGCCGTCTACGCGAAGTCCCGGATGACCAGCCGCGTCCAGAGAGAGACGTTCGCCAGTAATATCTGCCTTCATCGTCAAACTGTAAGATACTTTTCTATTGACAGCATCTGCACGCCGCGCCAATTCCGGGTCGTCAAGGTTGAGCAGGACGAGCTTGCCGGGTTGAAGATAGTCGAACAGTTCCATCTTGGCTTTTGCCACGCCCTGCAGGTCGAGCAGGTATTCGGTATGCCCGTGACCGACATTGGTGATCAGGCCCAGATCCGGTTCGGCGATCTGGCACAACCTTGAAATTTCGCCAAAGTGGTTTGTACCCATCTCAATCACGGCAAAGTCGTGCTTCCGTTGAAGCTCGAGTAGAGTGAGCGGGAGCCCGATGTGATTGTTGAAATTGCCTTGGGTCTTGCAGACCGAGCCTGACTGACCGAGTACGGCGGCTATCATTTCTTTGGTCGTCGTCTTGCCATTGGTGCCTGTAAGTGCGATAAATGGAATCTGGAATCTCTGCCGGTAGAACTTCGAGAGTTCCTGCAGTGCCAGCAGGGTATCTTTAACTACAAACACGTTGCGTTGCTTCACGGAGTCGGCCGCGCTTGCGAAAAAATCTGCATCCAGAATCGCGGCTGCTGCGTGACGCTCGAAGGCTGCGTCAACGAACGCGTGGCCGTCGTGAGTTTCTCCCTTGAGCGCAAGATAAATATCTCGCGGCTGCAGCGTTCTGCTGTCTATCGACAGGTTCGCCACTGGCTTTTTCAGCAGGTCCGAGTGACCGTGGTACTCGAACCGGCATCCGGGGATTTGTAGAAGTTGTTCGAAATTCAATTCCATGGTCATCGCTTACGGTTTCGGCAAAAAACTTGCCGGGATTGACGCTCGACATTCGAGGTGACATGTTGCGCCGACCCGCATTTCTGAGCCAGCCGAGGGCTGCTGTCCGACCACTCTGCCGGTTCCCGTCACCTTGACGCTCAGGCCGCTGCCGGACAGTTTCGCGATAGCCTGGCGCAGAGACATCCCGGTGACTTTCGGCATCAGCACATGTTCGTTATCTCCGCCTGTTGAGCCGACCACCAGCAGAACCTGCTTTTCTTCTTCCGGATTCGCGAGCGTCGGGATGTGCTGACTCTGAACCACATTTCCTGCTCCGGAGATTCGATACTTGATACCAAGTTCCCGCAGCACGCGTTCAGCTGTTATCCGGTCATGGCCGACCAATTTCGGAATTACAGCGTCAGAAGCAACTTCCGAACTAGGCACACGTTTGTGCCGGTCGGGAAGTTGTTTGTCCGGGATACTGCTGATGCGTTCAAGAATGCGTTTGACGGCCGGCGCTACAACGGTACCGCCATAGTAGTTCGGATTGGGTTCGTCAACGCACATGTAAATAAGTAGCCTGGCTTGTTCTGCCGGATAGAAGCATGCGAATGACGCCACAAATTTGGTTTTGGAATAGCCCTTCTTGTCGCGCCTGACTTTTTGAGCCGTGCCGGTCTTGCCCGCAATTTCGATGCCCTCGATTCGAGCCAGCTTGCCGGTGCCCTTTTCGACTACTCCGGTCAGTATTTCAGCCATCTCCGCTGCGATTTTCGGTTGCATGACCTGGCGAACAACCTGTGGCTTGAACTTGAAAGTAGTCCGGTCCCGTTCGTCGAGAATTTCCTGCACAATTGCGGGTTTCATCAGCATGCCACCGTTCGCGATTGCGCCGTAGGCCATGGCCATTTGCAGCGCCGTGACAGCCACCTCGTGGCCGTATGACATTGCAAGCAAGGTGTAATTTGTCCACTCAGATGGTTTCTTTAGAATCCCTGAAACCTCGCCGGGCAGTTCGACACCAGTCGAGCTGCCGAAGCCAAGGTCGCGGGCTGCGCGATAGAGCTGTTGCTTGCCGAGTTTGGCTGCGGTTTTCGCGGTTCCGATGTTGCTGGAGTAGATGAAGATGTCATCGAAAGTCAGGTAGCCGTGGCCTTCGGAGTCGTTTATGGTCTCATTGTACACTTGATAGCTGCCATTCTCACAAAACTCAAGATCGCCTCGTTTGATCTTTCTTGAAGTCAGGGCCGCTAGCATTGTGGCGATTTTAAAGGTTGAGCCTGGCTCAAAGATATCGGTAATTCCACGGATTCGCCACGCCTCACTATCGACTTTCCTGCGTGCTCGATTCGGATCAAAGCCAGGGGTGGAGGCGAGCCCGAGAATTTCACCCGTGCCAGGGTTGGTGACGACAACTGTGCCGCCTTTGGCGTTGTGCCTGATGACCGCCCTGCGAAGCTCCTCTTCCGCAATCGATTGAACCACATTGTCCACGGTGAGGATTACGTTGCCACCACGCCGGCTCTTTTTCGTCCGCGACATTATCGGCATGACCCTCTTGCCCCGAGCATCTTTCTGCAGGAAAGTCCAGCCGTCCGTACCCCGGAGGAGCTTGTCGTACTGCAATTCGATGCCGCTGATACCTGTTCCGTCAACATTGGCAAAACCGAGCGTCTGGGCCAAATTTCTTTTAAAGGGGTAGGTTCTGTCCGTACTTCTCGTAATGGCAATGCCTTCCAATCGCTGCATTTCTATCGCCTTAACCTGGTTCTTCGGTAGCCCTCGAGCGAGAACCACGTATGAACTGTTGCGAGCATAGCGTGCGCGCAATTGCTGGATATCCACTTTCAGAATGGCTGACAGCGAGGTCAGCATTGCTGCCGCATCCTTGACGCTTTTCTTGTAGACGGACACATCATAGCGCCGCCGGTTGAAGGCCAGCGGGACCTGGTTCCGGTCCAGGATGAGTCCGCGAGCCGCCTTGTTGGTGTGGGCCAGCGTATACTGCTCATTCGCCAGCTTTGCATACGCTTCATGCCGCACAATTTGAATGTGCACCAGTTTTACCAGAATGCCCATGAATGCCAGCATCAGTGCATATTTGCTCAGATGAATGCGCCAGTAGCCCTGGTCGGCTGATCCAATCGGCGCCGCTACCCCGAGACGGGTCCTGCCTGCATGGGACCTATTTCTTGGGGACTTCGATAATCTGTTCATCGGACACAAACTCCAGACCCAGTCTTGACTGGGCAATTCGTTGTATGCGCTCAAAGCTTGAAAGCCGCACGATTTCGGCACGCAGCCTCTCGTTCTCGCTCAAGACTTCTCCATGTTCGGCCTCTTGAGCGCTGATTCTGGTCAACTGCAGATCAGTCTCCACTTTCAACCACACGTACAGAAGTAAGCCAGCAAGAATGAGCAAGAGCCAGTGAAATTTTCTGACTGGCAGCACCAGAATCTCCGGCTTCAGGCTCAGGCCGTGGTTCTTTATTAGAGGGATTTGTGTGTATTCCGCCATCTTGATAGCTACACCTTGGTCATGCAATTCGCTCGGCGGCACGCAGTTTTGCACTGCGGCTTCTCGGGTTCCTTGCCATTTCATCGTCCAGAGGTGAAATGGGTCGCCTGGTCAGGATTTTTACTCGACTCACTTTGTCACAGACGCAAACCGGGAGACCCGGTGGACATTCGCAGCTCGCGGCCTCACTTTTGAAAAATGTCTTCACCAACCGGTCCTCCAGCGAGTGGTAAGTGATAATGACCAATCTCCCGCCCACAGCCAGACGCTCAAGGCAAGCGTGCAAGGCCGTTTGCAGGTTCCCTAGTTCATCGTTAACTGCTATGCGAAGCGCCTGAAAAATCCGCGCCACAGATTTGATGCTCATTCTGGCCGGCACATTCTTTTCAACCAATTCTCTCAACTGACCTGTGGTGAGAATCGGTGAAAGTTGCCGCTGCCTGACAATCGCTCTCGCGATGGCGCGACTATGCCTCTCTTCACCAAACTCTCGAAATATTTTTTCCAACTCACCCTCAGCGTACTCGTTGACTAGATTGCTGGCCGACTGGCCGCGCCGGGCATCCATGCGCATGTCGATTTCACCATCCTGAGAAAAACTGAAGCCTCGGCTCGCCGTATCGATTTGGTGTGATGACACTCCCAAGTCCAGGAGAATTCCATGAACTTGGTTTGTTTCGCAATTGATTAGTGCGTCATCAATGTTTCGAAAGTTGGCCTGTTGCAGGCAAATTCGCCGCTCGAAGTCGATCAATCGCGAGTGGGCAAAGTCAAGCGCATCGCTGTCCTGATCGATGCCGATGAGCCGGGCGTCTGTATCAGTTTGTTTGAGTATGGCCTCAGAATGACCGCCGCCACCCAGTGTGCCGTCCACATAAGTGCCGCCGGGTTCCGTGATCAGAAGTTCGACGACTTCCTTGACAAGAACTGGCTCGTGGTACATGTTTCAACTTCCTGTTTTGAGAACATGCGCTCCCTTCACCCGCCAAACCCTTAAAGATCGATAAGTGGATCTCCAAGCTTGCCTGGGCTGCCAATCTGTATCATGTCGATGGAGCCAATCAGAATTACGTTTTTTTCAATGCCAACGGCCTTGTAGAAGTTGAGTGGGATACTGATACGCCCTTGCTTGTCTACGGGGATGTGGGCCGTTCGCCTGCCTAGGTTTCGTCTGCTCAAAAGGGCGTCGTGGTCTTCATGGCTAAGAGTTCTCATGCGAGCTGCGATTTCCGATTTCCAGGTGGAGATTGGGTAGAGAGTCAGAAAGTCCTTGCTGTAAATGTGGACAGCTACCAATTTCTCGTCCATGTCCTTTTCGGTGTCGTTGATCGTTCTCCGGAATTTGGATGGAATGATCAGGCGGTTGTTGTCATCAAGCGTGCAACTGTACTCACCGACAAAGTCTTCCGAGGTGTTTTTGCGTTTGGATGGTGTTTTGTTCTTTCTCTCCATTGTGCACCCAATTCACTCCATTCTGTGGCCTAAAATACGCCATCAAACAACCAAATGCAAACTTTTTTTGAATTTATTCCCTTTTTTTTTGCATCCCGAAACTCCTTGATTTCCTAATTATTATGCTTATATTTGAGTTGTCGCAACAATTACCATCGAAATAAAGGGGCTGGTGGCAACCCCGGGCAAATGGGTATTATCCAAATCTGGCGCCCGCCAGGTACCCGCCCGAGCGGCCGGGGATTACTGCACTGGGAGACAACCCCGGGCCGCCAGCCCTATGTTTTTGCCACACTGGAAATTCAATGGCCGAAGACATTCTCAAGAAAGGGGGCAAGACCGGTTGTCTGTTGCTGCATGGCTTTACCGGGAGCCAGGCTGAATTGCTTGATTTGGCTGACTTTCTTGCGCGCAAGAAGCTAACCATCATGCTCCCGACACTTCCCGGGCACGGAACGTATTCCGGAGACATGTTGAATTTTGGCTGGCGTGAATGGTTTGAGTGCGCGAAACGGAGTTACGAGCAACTTGCCGGGATCTGTGACGAGGTTTTTGTTGTCGGCCTGTCCATGGGAGGCACCCTCGCGCTGCATCTTGCGGCCCACAAAAAGGTTCGGGGCATTGTCTGTCTCGCCGCTCCGGTCATGTTCCCAAGATGGCAGAGGCTCGGGGTTACGGCCTTGAGCCAAGTTATAAGGTATCGCAAGAAGCGACGTGGGGAGGATGTCCGTGACCAAGATGCAAAAGGGAAATTAGGAAGCTATCGTCGCTATCCATACCGCGCAGTACGACAGCTATTTCAGCTGACGGAGCACACGTTTGCGGACTTGCCGGAAATCGACGCCCCAATTCTGATCATGCATTCAAATCTCGACCATACGATTTCTCCCGAAAACGCCGACATAATTTTCCAGACCGTGCAGTCGCAGGACAAACGCATGGTGAAGTTGGAAAAGTCATTTCATATTCTCTCCGTCGATGTTGAAAAAGATAGGGTCCGCAAGGAGATAGTGGATTTTGTAGCGCGGATTAGTTCCGCCACAACCAGTCAGTCTGCTAGCCACCGGAAGTCCCCGGGCGCCACCAAACCCAGTGTTCGCTCCAAGAAGACGCCAGCGGGACGAAAGGACTGAATCGCTTGTCAACACCGTTTCTCAAACTCGGACCAAAAATCGATTGAAACGTTTCTCCTAATTGTGTATCTTAGATCTTCCGCTTCTAGCGATTTGATGAAGGAGAGACAGTTATTCAGGAATTAGCACCCCTCAAGCAGTATCTCGCCAAGTATAAGCGCCCGATGATTCTCGGGTGTCTCTTCGTCGCAATCACCAACTTCTTCGCCCTCGGAGGGCCATGGGTCCTCAAGAAGGCTATCGACGCACTGCGACAGCAGGCGACCGCCGGATCTCTGCTCAAGTACGCCGGGCTGATTGTCGCCATAGCAGCTTTCGAAGGTTTTTTTCGGTTCCTCATGCGCAAGACCATTATTAGCGCTTCTCGTCGAATCGAATATGACCTGCGCAACGATTTCTTTGCCCATTTGCAGCGGTTGTCGCAATCTTTCTATCACAGAACCAAAACGGGTGATTTGATGGCGCGCGCCAGCAACGATCTGGAAGCCGTACGTCAGATCGTCGGGCCGGCGGTGATGTATTCTTTGAACACGCTCACCTCCATGGCTGCGTTTGGGGCAATGGTATATATCGATCTCAATCTCACCTTGCTGGCTATGCTTCCGTTTCCCGTCATGGCGCTGGTCGTTAACCGTTTGGCAAAGCGTCTGAACAAGGCGCATCGTCTTATTCAGACTCAGTACGCCGCCATCACGTCGAAGGTACAAGATAATCTGGCTGGGATTCGAATCGTTAAGGCCTATGGCCGCGAGGCTACTGAGGTGATTGATTTCGATGGGCTGAACCAGGACTTCATTGACAAGAACCTCAGTATGGTCAAAATCCGGGGTCTTTTGACCGCTTCGATGGCCCTGCTGATCGGGTCCGGGTCGTTGATCGTGCTTTGGTACGGCGGCCGGCAAGTCGTGCAGGGCACTATTTCTCTTGGGGAATTCGTGGCATTCTTTGCCTATCTGAGTATGCTCACCTGGCCGATGATAGCGCTCGGGTGGGTCATCAACCTGGTGCAGCAAGGCATTGCTTCCATGGGGCGAATCAATCAGATCATGGCTACCGAGCCCGAAATCGCAGACGGGGATGGAGAATCGTCAGACCTGCCGGTCATCCGGGGCGAAATCGAGTTTCGGAATGTCAGCTTGGCTTATGATGACATTCCGGTACTACACGAAATAGATCTTCTAATCGAAGAGGGCAGTATGGTGGCGATAATTGGTCCGACAGGCAGCGGGAAGAGCACGCTTGTCAATCTTATCCCCAGGCTCATCGACGCGACGGAAGGCTCCATTCTCATCGACGGTGTAGACGTGCGGCGGCTGCCGCTGTACAAATTGCGTGAATGCATCGGCTATGCGCCACAGGACACCTTCCTGTTTTCAGACACCATGGACGCCAACATTGGCTTTGGTATCCAAGAGCAGCCGCGGAACGAGATTGACAATGCGGCAGAGATTGCTCAAATCAGACAGGACATTCTGGAATTCCCAAAGGCATTTGATACGATACTCGGTGAACGCGGCATCAACATCTCCGGCGGCCAAAAGCAGCGCACGGCCCTGGCGCGGGCCATTATCAAAAAGCCGCGGATTCTCATTCTGGATGACTCTTTCTCGGCAATTGACACCTACACGGAGGAAGAAATCCTGCGGCAGTTGCAGGGAGTCATGAGAGAGCGCACCAGTATCATTATTTCGCACCGCGTCTCGACGGTGAAAGCGGCGCACCAGATTATCTTTCTGGACGGTGGTCGAATTGTAGAGCGAGGCACGCACGATGAACTCGTCGCACTGGGCGGGCAGTATGCGGACCTCAACGAGAAACAGTTGCTGGAAGAAGCACTTGAAAACATCTGACCAGGCGACAATGAGGTAGAATGGCAAGTCAACATAGCTCCACTGGCAACGGTATTCAGGAAGAGGAAGTTCTCGGCAAGGCCTACGACGCTCGCCTGATGAGGAGATTGCTGTCTTTTCTCCGGCCGTATAAACTTCATGTTGTCTTGGCGGTCTTCACCTTGCTGATCGCTTCGCTTGGCCAGTTGGCAGGTCCGTATCTCGTTAAGCTTGGCATTGACGAATACATTTCAAAAGGTGATGTAAGTGGACTCTCGTCCGTGTGTGCGCTCTATCTCGGCATGCTCGTTCTGGAGTTTACCTTCCAGTTCTTGCAGGCCTACCTGGTGAACTGGATAGGTCAGAAGGCGATGTATGACCTGCGCAGCCAGATATTCGCACATATTCAAACGCTGCCGGTCGCGTATTTCGATAGAAATCCGGTAGGGAGAATCGTCACGCGCGTCACCACCGATGTCGCCAGCCTGCATCAAATGCTGTCCTCGGGCGCCGTGGCGATCTTTGGTGATATCTTCAAGCTGGTCGGGGTTGTGGCCGTGCTGCTGACATTGAATCCCAAGTTGGCACTGGTCACTTTTTCAGTGCTGCCCTTGCTGTTTTACGCTACGTTCTTGTTCAAGAAACTTGTTCGGGAGACCTACAGAACCATTCGCATCCGCATTGCCAGGATCAGTGCCTTCCTGCAGGAAAATATCACCGGGATGGCCATTGTCCAGCTTTTTAATCGAGAGCAGCGAAATTTCGAGATGTTTCAGAAGCTGAATTTTGACCATCTTGATGCTTACCTGCGCACGATCCTGTACTACGCGACGTTTTATCCGGTTGTCAACCTGATTAGTGCATTGGCGATCGGCATGATTATCTGGCATGGTGGAGGCGGAATCCTGCAAGGCACCTTGACTTTTGGCGCTCTGGTTGCTTTCATCCAATACGCGGAGATGTTCTTCAGGCCGATCATGGATTTGTCCGAAAAGTACAACATCATGCAATCGGCAATGGCATCGTCAGAGCGGATTTTCGCGATCTTTGATTTGGAGTCTGAGCCTGGCTATGCAGTTGAACGCAAACGCGATACCACCTTTCGGGGCGAAATCGAGTTTCGCAATGTTTGGTTCGCCTACAACGGTGAAGACTACGTTTTGCAGGACGTTTCGTTCAAGGCTCAGCCGGGCGAGACTATCGCATTTGTCGGCGCCACCGGCGCTGGCAAGACTTCCATCATGAACCTGCTGCTGCGGTATTATGAGCCCAGCCGTGGTGAAATTCTTGTCGATGGCCGCAACGTCAATTCGCTGAATCCTCTCGACTTGCGGGAGTGTTTCGGAATGGTGCTTCAGGATGTTTTCATTTTTGATGGTACCGTGGCGCACAACATCCGTCTGGGCAACGCGGCGATTTCTGACGAGCAACTATTGCAGGCCGCTCGCAGTGTCCATGCCGATAGTTTCGTCGCGAAATTACCCCAAAAGTATGACAACCTGGTCCTCGAGCGTGGCAAAGGGTTGTCGTCGGGACAAAGACAGCTTCTGTCTTTCGCTCGCGCTCTGGCTTACGATCCGCCTGTTCTGATTCTCGATGAGGCCACCTCTAGCGTGGACACCGCGACGGAGCACCTGATTCAGGACGCCTTGGAGCGCCTCATGGCCAACCGGACAGCCCTGGTCGTCGCCCATCGTCTCTCAACCATCCAAAACGCTGATCGCATTATTGTGATGCACAAAGGTAAGATCAGGGAGGCAGGCAAGCATCAAGAATTACTGGCGCAGCGTGGCATATATTTCAAACTCTACCGACTTCAGTATGAATATAAGGAAAGCAAGCATGTGGCTTAGCCCAGACGACGAAGGAAGTAAGATTCTATCGACTCCCTCGCAGCTTGTTCTGTGGTTCCTGACTATGATGCTTGCGACTCCATGGGCCTGCAGCAGACCACCAAAGGTGGCGGTTTCCGACATTCAATCAAGCCAGGTTACACGGCCAGGCACTTCGGGCATTGAGGACGATGAGGGTTATCGGGCTCTTGTCGCCAGCCTCCATGGAAAACAAATCGGTGACGTCATTTTCGAAGAGCGCACGTCTGCGTTGCTGGTGACTGAGGTCCTGGATATCGCAAGCCTCGAACGCGCAAGGCGGAGCGCTCAATTTGGAATCGACGAATTTGAAGCACGAATAAAGCGGACTCAAGATATTCACGACAACTTCCTCGTGTTCTCTCTTAATTTGCGGCTGCCATTTCATGCGGGCTGGTCTCGCAGCCAATTGCTGTCCTTTCTGGAAGAGAATTTGATTGTTACGCTTGAAACCCATGGCAAGCGCTCGTTTACGCCAAGCAGACAATTGTTCGACATCGATGAGGCATTTCAGGATTCTCTATCCGATCGTCTCGTCAATTCCCATGACCGCTTGGGGCTGCATGTACCACTTCGCGTGTTCTTTAGTCGGAAAGAGAATGATTTCGGTATCGCAGACGGGGGATCCGTGGTCCTGAAACTAAGATTGCGTGAGAATCTTCCCTACGTTATCAGTTTTTGGGATGAGCAGTTTTATCAGGGATTTCAGTGGCGGGTAGTGAAGACCGACCAAGTGGAAAAACGGTCCACAGTGAGGTAGAAAGCCGCAAGAGCGCATCCTGTTCAGGGATATAAAAAAAAGCCCCCGGCAAAACATAGCCAGGGGCCCGGAGGGAGGAAAAATTTGTGTATTAGAGGAAACGGTATCCCGTACCATGAATGGTTTCAATATATTGAGATGGGTACTTATACTCCCCCAGTTTCTCACGTAGCCTCTTGATGTGAACGTCCACTGTTCGGTTTGTGACGTAGACTTTCTTGCCCCATACCCTCTCCAGAATTTCCTTTCTGGAGAAAACGTTCATGCGACGCGACGCCAACAGGTAAAGGAGCTTGAATTGAATGTAGGTCAAGTCGATTTGCTTTCCTGCTTTGCTAACTCTGTGTTCATCCAGGTTGATCTCGATATCCTTGACCTTGATCTTCTTGCCTTCCGTGGCGGAGAGTCTACGACTAATGGCCTTGACTCTTGCAGCCAACTCCCTTTTGTTATAAGGCTTCGTGACAAAGTCATCGGCACCCATCTCAAATCCTTTAATCTTCAGCATGTCATCGTTGTTGGAGGAAAGCAGAATGATGCCGGTCTTCCGTGTGCCGATATCATCTTTCAGCTCCAGGCAAGTTGACCATGCCTTTTCCCCGAATTCGTCCATATCGATCACAATAACAGAGGGCTTCTCGGTCATGGTGATCTCCAGGGCGTTTCTCAGGCTGTCGTAGTGTGTTGGAGCGAAGCCATCTTTCTCAAGGACTTCATCGAGAACCCGCCCGCCATTCAACAACGATCTATCAAAAAGAATGACATTGTTTTTTTCCACCTTTTCCATGGTTGAGCCTCCAATCATTGGTTAGTTTTGTTGCGTCCAGTACTCTCCAAAGGGGATAGATTGAGCCAGTTGCTGGCGATGGGTTTGCTCTTGCAGCGGAACTACTTGCTACCCAACCGCCTATGACTAGTTACTACATCATGATGTCAAGTTGAGACTGCCTGTCTGCGTTGTTGGCGACTCATTTCGCAACATCTGTGCCATTATTGGTTTTTTTCGTTTTTATGTGAATTTCGTTAGACATGGTCCGCGGATATGCCGGCGTCACATGGGCTATCTAACTATGTTTCAGGTAGTTAATAAAGATCTGAAGATTTTGTGTCAGGCCTAACATGGCGGATTCTGGTAAAAAATACTCAACGAGCCTGGTCGTGTGAGCGCAATTTGTACGGCGTGAAATCATTCAGCTGATCGAAAACAGTACACATTGTTGCAGAATAATACAGTTTGGAAATGAATTTTACGGCAGTGCATCATTTCGGGCCGTAATTAATTGCGACCCATTCGCTGCTGTCGTATGCGTTTGCCTCTCGGACGGAAACCGACCACTTTGAAGCAAAATTTGGCAAAAACACCAGCCAAAACTCCTTGCAAATTGGAGCGAATTATGCTATATTGTCAGTCTGTTTTTTGAACGGATTCGTCTTCACAAATATGAAATATGGAGGTGTTATGCAGCGAAGGAAAGTCATCATCATGGGTGCTGCCGGTCGCGACTTTCACAATTTCAACTGCGTCTACAAGAACAATGATCTCTATGAGGTTGTAGCCTTTACGGCCACACAGATTCCAGACATCGAAGGCCGTATCTATCCGGTTGAGCTGGCTGGAGCATCTTATCCTCAAGGAATCCCGATTCACCACGAAAGAGAGCTAGGAGCATTGATCCGTGAGCTGAAAGTAGATGAAGTGATTTTCTCCTACAGTGATGTACCCTATCAATATATAATGAGCAAGTCCGCCGAGGTAAATGCTGCCGGCGCGTCTTTTGTGCTGTTGGATCCACACGCAACTATGCTCAAGAGCACTAAGCCAGTTGTGGCAATCTGTGCGGTTCGGACGGGTTGTGGCAAAAGCCAGACGACCCGCAAAGTCGCCGAAATCTTGAAGGCGAAGGGCAAGAAACTGGTTGTGGTCAGACATCCAATGCCTTACGGCAATCTGGTCGATCAAAGATGTCAGCGATTTGAGGTCTACAGCGACCTTGAAAAACACAAGTGCACCATCGAAGAACGTGAGGAGTACGAACCCCATCTGGCGATGGGTTCCATTGTCTACGCGGGAGTAGATTACGAAGAGATTCTGCGTAGCGCCGAGAAAGAAGCAGATGTCGTGATCTGGGACGGCGGCAACAATGACACGCCCTTCTTCAAGCCTGATGTTTATATTGTTGTGGCTGATCCACTTCGGCCGGGGCATGAGCTTACCTACTACCCGGGTGAAGCCAATTTGCGCATGGCCGACACTGTCGTAATTAATAAGCAGACCAGCGCCTCTCTAGCTGATATTCAGACTGTTCGTGACAACATTCAGCAAGTCAATCCTGATGCGCTGATTGTTGACGCGGCCTCTCCAATCTTCGTCGATAATCCCGATGTGATTCGCGGAAAGCGGGTCCTGGCCGTGGAAGATGGCCCAACGCTGACTCACGGCGAGATGAAGCTCGGCGCTGCTGTCGTGGCGGCCCGCAAATATGGTGCTGCAGAACTGGTCGATCCACGGCCTTTTCTCAAAGGAACCCTGAAAGGCACATTTGAAACCTACCCGGGAATCGGGGCGCTACTCCCGGCCATGGGTTACGGTGACCAGCAGGTTAAGGATTTGCAGGACACGATCAATGCTGTCGATTGCGACGCCGTCGTGATAGGCACACCGATTGATCTCAGAAAGCTCATCGACGTCAACAAGCCTGCGGTACGCGTTACCTACGAGCTTGCTGAAATCGGACATCCGACACTGCAGGAAGTATTGAGCGATCTCTCGTAAGTGATTGAGCAAGGACGACCAGAAATGACAGATGGACCCGTCGCGGTTGTTGCATTGGGCGGCAATGCCATAACCCGCGAATTCGAAGAAGGAAACATTAAGCAACAGTTCGCCAATACGCGCAGCAGCTTGGTGGGCGTGGTCGAGCTTTTACGCCGCGGCTACCAGCTTGCGGTCATACACGGAAATGGACCACAAGTTGGTAACGCGCTCATTCGGGTGGAAGAGACACGCCATTTCGTCCCACCTTTGCCGCTCGGGGTTATCGTGGCTGATCTGCAAGGCGGCATGGGCTACATGATCCAGCAAACCCTGCAAAACAAACTGCGATCTTCTAAGATTGACAGAGAGGTCGCTACGATTCTTACCCAAGTGGTAGTGGATAATGATGATCCCTCCATTCTTGAGCCCACCAAGTTTGTCGGCCCAATGATTTCAGAAGGAGATGTTGCGAAAGTGGTCCGTGAGCGAGGGTGGGTCGTTAAGGAAGATCCGGGGCGAGGATTTCGGCGTGTCGTGCCATCACCGAAGCCTCACGCTATTGTGGAAATCCGCACAATCAAAGCGCTGATGGTGAGCGGCACCGTTCTGGTTTGTTCAGGCGGCGGAGGTATTCCCGTTTGTCTGGATGAGTCTGGCCGGCTGGAGGGCGTTGATGCAGTCATCGACAAAGATCTGGCTTCGGCCATTCTAGCCAGGGACGTTGGCGCGAGTGAGCTTTATATTCTCACCGGCGTTGATAAGGTGTCAATCAACTTCCGCAAAGACAATGAACGCCCGCTGGACCGCCTTACGGTACAGCAGGCCCAGCAATATCTTGACGATGGTCAGTTCCCTGCTGGCAGCATGGGGCCAAAGATTCAGGCATCCATCGATTTTTTGAAGTCAGGCGGAAAGACCGTTATTATTTCTTCTATAGAGAAGATGCGGGATGCGATAGATGGCAAGACAGGCACACGGATTGTCGCCGGTTAATTCACAAAATGCAGCACTGACAGTTTGCAGTTAACTCCCAAAATTGTTGGAGGCTTGAATTGAAGATCCATGAGTATCAAGCAAAAGAGCTATTAAAAACGTTTGGGGTCCCGGTACCCCGCGGGTTTGTCGCTGAGAACGCGACCGATGCCCGTAAGATAGCCGAAGAACTAGGTGGCACCGTTGTGGTAAAAGCACAGATTCATGCAGGTGGCCGAGGCAAGGGTGGAGGAGTCAAACTCGCCAAAGGAGCCGATGAGGCTGAAAAACTTGCCAGCGAGATCGTCGGCATGAACCTCGTGACCCACCAGACTGGCCCGCAGGGCAGGGAAGTACGGAAAGTCCTGGTCGAAGAAGGCCTGGACATCGCTCGAGAATTATACCTGGGAATCGTACTGGACCGCTCACGGAGCGAGTTGGTTTTCATGGCCAGCACCGAAGGTGGCGTGGAAATCGAAAAGGTCGCAGCCGAAACTCCCGAGCGAATCCTGAAAGAGCATATCGATCCAGCGGTGGGACTTCAGGGTTTTCAGGCCCGAAAACTCGCTTTTGGACTGGGTCTGGAAGGAGCACAGGTGAAGAATGCACTGAAATTCTTCTCCGCTCTTTACAAAGCCTTTGTCAGCTCAGACTGTTCTCTTGCAGAGATTAATCCGCTCGTGGTTACCAAGGACGGCAATGTTCTGGCGCTCGACGCGAAGATCACTTTTGACGACAACGCACTTTTTCGCCACAAGGAATTGTCCGAGCTGCGCGATTTGAGCGAAGAAGATCCGCTCGAAGTTGAGGCATCGAAATATGATCTCAACTACATCAAGCTGGATGGTGAAGTAGGCTGCATGGTCAACGGCGCAGGTCTGGCCATGGCGACCATGGACATGGTTCACCTCGCAGGTTCTGAGCCCGCGAACTTTCTCGATGTCGGTGGTGGCGCGAGTGCTGAAACGGTGAAAAATGGCTTCAATATCATTTTATCCGACGAGAATGTAAAAGGTATCCTGATCAACATTTTCGGCGGCATCGTTCGCTGCGACAGAGTGGCTCGCGGCGTCATCGAAGCTGCTTCGCAAATTGACATCAAAGTGCCGGTTGTTGTAAGACTTGAAGGCACCAATGCTGAAGAAGCTGCCACATTGCTCGAGCAGTCAGACATTTCTTTCGAAGTTGGCAGAACCTTTCACGAGGCCGCGACAAAAGTGGCTGCCGCAGTCGGCAAGTAGATTCTCGACAAGCTCAGACAAATCTAGGAGATATTAAATTGAGTATCTTAGCAGATGGAAATACAAGGCTGGTTGTTCAGGGGATAACCGGCGGTGAAGGTTCCTTTCACTCATCGCAGATGCTGGAGTACGGCACAAATCTGGTCGCGGGTGTCACTCCTGGTAAGGGCGGACAGATGTTCGAAGGCAAAGTGCCCGTGTTCAATACCGTCGCGGAAGCTGTAGAGGAGCAAGGCGCGAACGCAACCGCGATTTTTGTGCCGCCGCCTTTTGCCGCCGACGCAATTATGGAGGCTGCCGATGCTGGCGTTGAGTTGGTCGTCTGCATCACGGAGGGCATACCTGCCATCGATATGGTCAATGTACACAAGTATTTGACGTCAAGAACTGCCCGCCTGGTCGGACCGAATTGTCCGGGCGTGATTTCCCCGGGTACATGCAAAATTGGTATTATGCCCGGGTTCATACACAAGCCGGGCAGAGTTGGGCTCATTTCAAGAAGCGGCACTTTGACTTATGAAGCCGTCAAGCAATTGAGCGATTTGGGCATCGGACAGTCCACCTGCATTGGCATCGGCGGCGATCCGGTGATCGGCACGAACTTCACAGACGCTCTCAAGCTCTTCAAAGAGGATGCGGATACGGATGCCGTCGTGTTGATAGGGGAGATTGGTGGCACCGCCGAGCAGGAAGCGGCCGCTTATGTCAAGGCTGGTTTCGGCAAGCCGGTGGTCTCTTTCATAGCCGGTCGAACCGCGCCTCCGGGACGAAGAATGGGGCATGCCGGCGCGATTATTTCCGGCAGTGAGGGCACGGCCGAAGAAAAGATCTCAACATTGCGCGATGCGGGTGTGCATGTCGCTGACAGCCCGGCAGATATCGGCATCACGATGCAGAAGGCACTGGCATAGCATTACGAGCGCTGTTTGATTTTAAGGTCACACGATGCCAAGTGTTAGGTGTCAGGTTCGGTTTGCCTGGCACCCACAAATCAGTATCAACAAAGAGAATATCTTGAATCAGAACGAAAACAAGAAAGGAGTATGTTCGTGGAGCGTACGCTAGCTATTCTTAAGCCCGATTGCACAAGCAGAGGACTCATGGGCAAAGTCATCGATCGCATCGAAAAAGCCGGATTTCGAATTGTCGGAATGAAAAACGTCAGGCTTACGGCCGTGACCGCCGGCGAGTTCTATGCCGTGCATCGTGAGCGTCCTTTTTATGGCGAACTCGTTGAGTTCATGAGTTCCGCCAAGGCTGTGCCGATCGTGTTGGAGAAAGACAACGCCGTTGCTGATTTTCGAAAGCTCATTGGCGCCACGGATCCCGCCGAAGCAGACGCCGGCACCATCCGCAAAGATTTTGCGGAGAGTAAGCAGAACAACATGGTTCACGGCTCTGACTCACCGGAAAACGCGAAGATCGAGATTGGCTTTTTCTTCTCAGACAGGGAGTTAGTGGAGAATTCATGAGGCTTCGCCCTCCGAATTTGTACTTGACTATTGACAGAAGATTAATTACATTGGCCTTTCTTGTTTGAAAGGTGGCCTGGGCATCAATGAAGGTCAATATTCAAAGTTTGCAAAATGGTGTCAACGCTTTTGAGTTTGACGCCCCGGTTGAAGAACTTTTGTTCGATTCCCAAGGCCTCAACGTCAACTCGGTCGCTGTCAAGAGCTTGGTTGACAAGGGAGAGCAGAACATTGTTGTTTCTTCTCACATCAAGGCCTGTGTGGAAATGACCTGTGACTCATGCCTCGAAGCTTTTGACGGGCGGGTCGAAGATTCGTTCACCATTCTGTATGCATCGGAAAAGGAAAGTCTGGGTGACGATGAGATGACAAGGCTTCTCGCATCAGGGACACACAGCATTGACCTGACCGAGGGTGTGCGTGAGTCCATGCTGTTGTCGTTGCCGATGCGATACAAATGTTCTGACGCATGCAAGGGGCTTTGTGATCAGTGTGGAGCCGACCTCAATAAGACAGCCTGCGGTTGCACTCAGGAACGGGTAGATCCGCGCTGGCAGGGACTTGAAAAATTGTTCGGCGGTGAGTCGGGCAACGGTTAATCGTAAATAATTCTGGAGATAAGAGTTGGCACTACCTAAGAGACGACAGTCAAAGGCGCGCGGTAGAAAGCGCAGGACGCATTGGAAATTGAGCGTTCCTAATGTGGTGGAATGTTCCCACTGTCACCAGCCAATGATGCCGCACCGTGCGTGCCCGAACTGCGGATACTACAACGGAAGATCGATCTTCATCCCGAAAGAGGCATAGGCGGCAGTCGGTGCTGGTGGCTATGCTCAGCAACGCCCTGCGCTAACGGTTTTTGAATCCCATGAAGATTGCTGTCGATGCGATGGGCGGCGACTATGCCCCGGAGGCCATCATCCACGGAGGCGTTGAGGCCGCAAGAGCCGGGAAAGGCGAGTACGAGGTGGTGTTTGTTGGCGATGAGGCTGTCATCGAAGCATATCTTTCCCGCCAGTTTAGAATTCAAGAACTTCCAATCAGAGTAATTCACGCGTCTCAGAAGATCGAGATGAGTGAGTCCCCGGTGGGCGCACTGAGAGAGAAACGCGACGCATCCATCGTGGTGGCCATGGAGGCTCACAAATCAGGTGATGTTGATGCTGTGGTGAGCGCAGGTCATACCGGGGCAGCTATGGCATCAGCACTTCTAAGCCTGGGCCGCATTCCGGGAGTAAGAAGGCCGGCAATCGGGTCACTCATTCCTCATGGGCAGGGTGTGACATTTCTGATTGACGTTGGCGCCAACCTGGACTGCAAATCCACCGACTTGCTGCAGTTTGGGGTGATGGGCAACATCTACATGAAGTACGTTTATGATTTGGGTGAGCCTCGGGTGTCTTTGCTGAATATCGGCGAAGAGGCATCAAAAGGCTACGGCGTCCTCAAAGATGCTCACAAACTACTGCAGAGAAGCCATCTGAATTTCGTTGGCAACATCGAGGGTCGTGATGTCATGGGCGGCAATGTCGATGTGATCGTCTGCGATGGCTTTGTTGGCAATGTCGTGTTGAAATTCGCGGAGAGCTTCAACGGAGTTTATTCGAAGACATTGAAGCGCAAGATCGGCAGAAAAGTCTTTTCGAATATCGGCGCTTTCATGCTGAAACCAACTTTCAACCGTTTGCGCAGAATTTATGACTATGAAGAATACGGCGGCGCTCCATTGCTAGGCATGAACGGCACCTGCATGATCTGCCACGGGAGTTCCACACCGAAGGCCATCAGGAACGCGGTCGTTGAAGCAAGCACCATGATCAAGCGCCGTGTCAATGAAAAGATTGGCCACGATGTGGCGGCAATGAAAAAGGAGGCAGATGCCGAACAAGATTAACTCGATGATGCTGGGGACCGGTACTGCCGTGCCAGAGAAGACTCTGACAAACTTTGATCTTGAAAAGATGGTTGACACATCCGACCAGTGGATTCAGGAGAGAACAGGCATCCAGGTTCGGCATGTCGTTGATGACAAGATTCAAAACTCGGATCTGTGCGCCGAAGCCGCAAACAAGGCTCTGGCAGAATCCGGTCTGTCGGCAGCGGATGTCGATACCATTATCGTTGCTACGGTGACTGGTGATGTGACTTTCCCTTCGACGGCTTGTTATGTCCAGGACAAAATCGGCGCCATCAACGCCACAGCATTTGATATTCAGGCGGCATGTTCAGGCTTTATTTTCGGCCTTGACATTGCTGACAGCCTGATCGGGCTTGGAAAAGGCAAGAATGTTCTTGTAATCGGCTGCGAAGTACTCACTCGCATCGTGGATTGGGAAGATCGCTCCACCTGTGTATTGTTCGGCGATGCTGCAGGTGCAGCCGTGCTCGTCCCTGCCGACAACTCTGGTCGCGGTGTGCTTGCGACATTCACCAAGACTGACGGCCGGCTCGCCCATTTGTTGTGCATGCCCGGCGGTGGCACCAAGTATCCCGCCGATGTCGCGATTGCCGAGAATCTCAACAACATCAAGATGAAAGGCCCCGAGGTGTTCAAGGCTGCTGTGAAGGCAATGGGTGATGCAGCGACTCATATTCTGGAGAATGCGGGCGTAACCGCGGACGACATCGACCTGCTCATTCCGCACCAGGCCAACAAGAGGATTATCGATGCTACCGCCAAGAAGATGAAGTTACCAGCAGAAAAGGTCTACATCAATCTGCAGAATTACGGCAACACCTCAGCAGCATCGATTCCAGTTGCGCTTACAGAGGCAAAGGAAAAGGGACTTGTCAAAGCCGGAGATTTGGTCGTGATGGTGGCATTTGGCGGTGGCTTCACCTGGGGCTCGGCAGCAATTCGCCTTTAGCAGAGTAATATTCAGGAGGAAACCGAAATAGGCACGAGAGCATTTATTTTTCCCGGTCAGGGTTCGCAATATGTGGGCATGGCCAGCGACCTTTACCAGGAATTGCCATCTGTCAGAGAGCTTTATCAGTCGGCCAGTGATATCCTCGGATTCGATCTGGCGCAATTGTGTTTTTCAGGACCGGAAGAGAAACTCAAGCAGACGCTCGTGACCCAGCCAGCGATTTTTGTACACAGCATCGCTTTGAGCAGATGCGTCCGTGAACAAGGCCTGACCTGTGTCATGTCCGCCGGCCACAGTCTCGGAGAATATTCTGCCCTGTGCGATGCCGGCGCGCTGTCATTTGAAGACGGCCTGCGTTTGGTGAAGTTGCGGGCAGAGTTGATGCAAAAAGCGGGCGAAGTCAACGATGGTACCATGGCGGCAGTGATAGGCATGGCGCCTGACGCAATTATTGGTGTTTGCGATGATGCATCACAGGCAGGAATTGTGTGTGTCGCCAATCTGAATTCTCCACAGCAGACCGTGATTTCCGGTTCCATTGCCGGTGTGGAGCGCGCTATGGAACTTGCCAAAGACCGCGGAGCGAAACGCGTGGTGCCGCTGGTTGTGGGTGGCGCCTTCCACTCTCCACTGATGGAATTTGCTCAGGCCGGCCTCGCGGATGGACTCGATACTGCGCAAGTCAATGCCCATCAGGTAGCAGTCTACTCAAATGTCACGGCCAGACCCACGGGTTCGACGGCCGACATTGGCGCCCTCCTGCTGCAGCAGTTGACTCACCCGGTGCGGTGGTTCGAGAGCATGCAAAACATGATTGCAGACGGCGCCACGGAAGTTTGGGAGATTGGTCCGGGCTCGGTGCTGACCGGATTATTGCGTCGCATTGACCGCTCTGTCAAAGCCAAGGCTATCAATAGTCTCGAATCGCTCGAATCATTGCAAGGGAGCTGAAATGTCGGATTTGCAGGGTAGAGTTGCTGTAGTAACCGGGGCATCCCGGGGCATAGGCAGAGCAATCGCGCTCCGCCTGGCACAGGACGGTGCGGATTTGGTGGTCACCGCCACGACGCTGAAAAGCGCCCGGAAAGTCGCGGCGGAAGTCGGCAAACTTGGGCGGAAAGCCTTGCCGCTCGCGGTAAATGTCGCGGATTTCAGTGAAACCGATGGCTTGGTGAAAGCCACGCTCGGCGAGTTTTCGAGATTGGACATTCTGGTCAACAATGCCGGCATCACGAAAGACAATCTGTTGATTCGAATGAATCAGGAGCAGTGGGATGATGTCATTGAGGTCAACCTCAAGGGGACATTTAATTGTATCCGCGCTGCGACCAAAACTTTTATGAAACAAAGACAGGGCAAGATTGTCAACATCACGTCCGTGGTTGGCATCATGGGGAACGCGGGACAGGCCAACTACTGTGCTTCGAAAGCCGGTGTGATTGGACTGACGAAGTCAGTCGCGCGCGAGCTGGCTCCGCGCAACATTCAAGTCAATGCAGTGGCGCCGGGATTCATTGCCACGGATATGACAGATGCACTGCCTGAAGAAGTCAAAGAGGGCCTAAACACTGCAATTCCTTTGGCGAGAATTGGCCAGCCAGATGAAGTCGCAGCCGCAGTGGCCTTTCTGGTCTCTGGCGCGTCAGACTATGTCACCGGTCAGGTGATCAACGTTGACGGCGGCATGGTGATGTAACGAGTCTGAAGTTTGATACTCAGCTCATAAACAAATCTACTCATTATACTGGAGGAGAGATTGATGGCACTCAAAGAAAAGGTGAAGGAAATCATCGTCGAACAACTTGGCGTTGAAGAGAAAGATGTCACAGACAAAGCGTCGTTCATCGACGACCTTGGCGCTGATTCGCTCGACACGGTTGAGCTTGTGATGGCATTTGAAGAAGAGTTCGATATTGAGATCCCTGACGAAGACGCTGAAAAGATGAGCACGGTTGAAGATGCGGTCAAGTATTTGACTGGCAAAGTCGATTCAGCCGACTGATTGACTTACTGAATCAATACACAACTATCTCATGAACCTCCAACGAAGATGACGAATACGTTTGAGAAGCAGCGAGTTGTGGTCACGGGCATGGGACTCGTCACTGCCCTTGGCCACTCCTTGCGCACTTACTGGGACAACCTGCTGGCGGGAAAGAGCGGGATTGCACCGATCCAGCGGTTTGATACCACGGAGTTTGCCACTAAGTTCGCAGGCGAGATTCCGGACTTTCAGCCGGATGATGTGCTCGGCCGCAAGGAGGTCAGAAAGATGGACCTCTTCACGCAGTTCGCCGTGGTTGCTGCAGTCAATGCAGTTGATGATGCCAACATTGATTTTGAATCGGAAGACAAGCAGAGAGTTGGCGTCATCACCGGTTCCGGTATTGGCGGCATGAGTACTTTCGAAGCGCAAACCCGGACGCTGATTGAGCGCGGGCCGCGCCGAATAAGTCCATTCTTCATCCCCATGATGATTTCGGATATCGCGCCTGGCTACATTTCAATCCGCTATGGCTTGAATGGGCCCAATTTTGCCACCGTTTCAGCGTGCGCGTCAAGTTCGCATGCCATCGGCGAGGCCTTTAGAACGATTCAGCGCGGCGACGCCGATGTCATGATTACCGGTGGGTCTGAAGCGTGCATCACACAACTCGGCGTTGGCGGTTTCAATGCCATGAAAGCTCTTTCGACACGCAACGAGGAACCGCAAAAAGCCAGCCGACCGTTCGATAGCGGACGCGATGGCTTCGTGATAGGGGAAGGCGGTGGCATGGTCGTGTTGGAAAGCCTTGAACATGCCATCGCACGCGGCGCACGAATCTATGCTGAAGTGGCCGGCGTTGGCTATACGGCGGACGCCCATCATATCACCGCGCCTGCCCCTGGAGGCGAGGGAGCAATTCAGGCAATGCGTCTGGCATTGCAGGCAGGGGGCATGCAGCCAAGTGACATTGACTACGTCAACGTACACGGAACTTCGACACGGCAAGGCGATATCGCCGAGACAAATGCCATCAAGAAGGTGTTCGGTGAGCAGGCTTACAAGTTGAACATCAGCTCAACGAAGTCCATGATTGGCCATTTGCTGGGCGCCTCGGGTGGCGTCGAATTTATCACCTCAGTCCTCTCAATCGTCAACGGTTGGGTCCACCCGACGATAAATCTGGATGAACCCGATCCGGAGTGCGATCTCAATTGTACTCCGAATGTCGCCCAGCAGAAAACGATCAGGGCGGCCTTGTCAAATTCTTTTGGCTTTGGAGGGCACAATGTGTCCGTCATTGTGAAACAATTCACCGAAAGCCTGTCATAATCAAGCGCCAACTCTGTATGCTCAACTGGATCAAGGTTCACTTCACGGGGTTGTTTCATTCTTCCAGCGAGAACGCGCACAATATCGAGTTCGCGGCTCTAAGGGAAACCCTTGGCTACGACTTCAGGAACGAAGAGATATTCGTCCAGGCACTAAAGCACCGCTCTTATCTTCCCATCACTCAGGAACACCGAATTCACTCTAACGAACGTCTGGAATTGCTTGGCGACGCAGTTCTGGGACTGGTCGTGATCGAGTATCTCTACAACCGATACCCGCACAAAGAGGAAGGTGAGCTGACCAACATGAAATCGCTCGTCGTCAGCCGCCGAATTCTGGCCAAGATCGGGCGGGCACTAAAAATTGGACGGTATTTTCTACTGAGCGAGGCTGAAGAAAAGTCCGGGGGCCGGAATCGGGCGTCGATCAATTCGGATGCTCTTGAAGCGATCATTGGTGCGGTTTATGTCGATGGCGGACTTGAGTTTGCGCGCCGGTTCATCGAGGAGAAGATTCTGCCAAACTTCGATGACATTATCAAAGACGAACTGCATACGAATTTCAAGAGTATGTTGCTGGAGTACTCGCAAAGCCGCAGTCTGGGGACGCCTTGCTATCATGTTCACTGCGTCGAAGGTCCCGACCACGAACGGATCTTCACCATTGAGGTAAACATTCAGGACGATGTTCTGGGCCGTGGCACTGCCAACAGCAAGAAGCGGGCAGAACAGTCTGCCGCACGTGAAGCCTTGAAACGTCTCTATATCATCTGAGTCCACTCGGGAAGCACCGACGGGCTACTCTTAGACATCCCGCTCCAAAATCATTGCTGCCGCCATGGCTCCTGCGGCACAAATGCTCACGAGCCCATACCTGGCGTTTCTGCGCTTCATCTCATTTGCCAGCGTCGTGACGATGCGCCCGCCTGTGGCTGAAAACGGATGACCCAGAGCGATTGAACCGCCCAAAGGGTTGAGTTTTTCAAGATCGACCCGGCCGATGGCTTTCTCCTTCCAGCCAAGCTCCCAAGCCTTCAGGTTACAAGCCACCTGCGCACCAAAAGCCTCATGCACCTCGACAATGTCGATATCTTTCAGTTGCATGCCTGTTCTTGTCAAAAGCCTGGGCACAGCAACGCAGGGGGCCATGAGCAAACCGTCATTCGGGTCTATTGCGGCGTATTCAAAGGCTTTGATCGTCGCCAGAATTTCTCTACCCTCGCGACTGGCCCGACTTTCAGACATGAGCAGAACCGCGGAGGCGCCATCTGTCAGGGCGCTGGAGTTGCCGGCCGTGATGGTTCCGTTGTCACTGCGGTCAAACACGGGTCGCAATTTTGACAGTTTTTCAAAGCTGGTATCCGGGCGGACCATTGTGTCGCTATCGATTCCGTCCAGCGGAAAAATTTCATCGCTCAGACGCCCATCTTTTGTCGCGGCGCTGGCGTTCAAGTGGCTGCGGAGCGCAATTTCGTCCTGCTCGCTACGGTCTATTTCCCACTCTTTGGCCATGATTTCCGTGTGTTCGCCCATACTTAATCCCGTGGATGGCTCCGCGATGGCAGGCGCAACCGGCTTGAAATGCCACGGTCTGATTTTCAGCAGCCGGCTGAGGCGTTCGGCCATGCTTTTCGCCATTCCGGCATCCACCAGAATGCGAGCGAACGCCTTTCTAAAAACGATAGGCGGATTTGACATCGACTCAACGCCGCCCGCTATCCCAATCTCGGTGCGGCCAGCAACAATCGAGTCATGAACAGCAGTGATCGCATGGATGCCGGTGATGCAGTTGTTGGAAACCGTGTGCGCCTTCACTTCTTTTGGCAGGCTTGCGCCAAAGGCAATCTCCCGGGCGATGTTTGGCAGGTGCGGTTCGAGAACGACGATGCCGTAAACCAACTCGTCTATCAGTTCCGGCGAGATGTCCTGTTGTTGGATCAGCCCCTTGACTGCGTGTGTTGCTAGCGCAAGAGCGCTATGTCTTTTGAAGACAGTGCCTGATTTAACAAACGGTGTCCGGCTGCCACCGAGAATTGCGACGCGGCCATCTGAGCGGTCTGTCATACTTTGCCTTTCGCTTGCTTGTTTCAGGTGAGATTCAACAGCCGAAAAGTCCTTTTGCAGCAAGGTACGGCACTACCAGATACAAGGCTGTATCGCGAATCAGATAGAAAAGGAATATCGCTACTATGAATTTCCAGCCCTTCTGCCGGACAAATTCTTTCAGCCCGTGTTCTCGCAACAGGGCAACCCATTCCCGGACTGCCACGGGCTTGAGGAAGTTTCGTAATGAGGACATTTGGCGTTGGTTGGTGGTTGGTTAATAATTCTGGAACTTGGCGTGACCGGTCATGAACGAGGTCACTGCCGTTGTTGAATTTTTGGCTATCTGTCACAAGCCATTTGAACCAGATACTGGAGTTTGTGTTGCTCCTGAATCTGTGGACGAATTTAGAAAATAGAATGTAGAAAATCAAGAGTTACATTGCAGTAACATCTGAGAACATGTGGTGGTGAATTGTTGTTGATTTGCATTCCGATTTTGATTATTTTGCTTCGCAAAAAACAGAGTTGTGACCTATGATTCTAGTTGGGGTGAGAATCATGCACGACAGACGAGATTCCCTGATTACAAGTCATACTTTGAGCCGTACGGCGGAGACGAATGAAATACTGTGAGAATATTTTAGCCTATCAACGCCGCAAAACCCGCCAGGTGATGGTCGGCGATGTTGGTGTTGGAGGCGTGAATCCGATTCGTGTGCAATCGATGACGATTGCCGACACAATGGACACGGCTGCGACAATTCGTGAGATTCAGGGGCTCGTTGCAGTGGGATGCGAGATCGTTCGAATCACTGCACCGTCAATTCGGGAAGCCGAAAACCTGAAGCAGATTCAATCGGGCCTGAACGCTGTCGGTATACGGATTCCTCTTGTTGCTGACATCCATTTTACTCCGAATGCAGCTCTAATTGCCGCTGAACACGTGGATAAAGTCCGCATCAATCCCGGAAACTACGCAGACAAGAAACGGTTCGAGCAACACGACTACACGGATGCGGAATACGCCCTGGAACTTGAGCGCCTGCACGACAGATTTGCGCCGCTCGTACAGAAATGCCAGAAGCTGGGCCGGTCGATGCGAATCGGAACCAATCACGGTTCTCTCTCAGACCGCGTGATGAATCGCTACGGTGACACCGCCGAGGGCATGGTTGAGTCCGCCCTCGAGTTTGTCCGAATTTGCCAACACCACAGTTATCACGACCTCATTCTGTCGATGAAGTCGAGCAATCCAATCGTCGCAATTCAAGCGTACCGTCTCCTGGCAGCGCGAATGCTTGAGCTTGGCATGGACTATCCGTTTCATCTTGGAGTGACGGAGGCCGGCGATGGGGCCGAGGGGCGCATTAAATCCGCAATCGGTATCGGAGCTTTGCTGGACGATGGCATTGGTGACACCATCCGCGTCTCCCTGACAGAAGATGCGGTCGCGGAGGTGCCCGTTGCCTTCCGGCTTGTGGAAAAATATAACAAGCGTTCCTTGAATGGCAGAAGCGAGGCCGTTAGGCTGTCAGGTGTAGCCGGAATCGTACCGGCCAATCCATTTGACTACTCCCGACGACAGACCTTGAGTGCGAAACATCTTTCGTTTGCCCTGGGCGGTACGGAAGTGCCGCGTGTCGAAATGCCCCTGTCTTCACCGACTTCGGACATTGCAGACTGCGTGCGGGAGATCAAGCTGATGCTTGGGCAGAATCCTGAAACCGCACTGCATCCATTGCCTTCCGGGTCGAACGCTGGCGAGGTCCGCTGTGATCTCGTACACGTAACGGTCGCTACATCAGAAGACATTCGACATCTCAACAAGCTTGGTGACGAAATGGTCAAGCAAGGCCTGAATGTCGGACTCGCTATGAATGTGACCAATTTCTCATCGGACATTCCGGTTGTTGCGCGCAACATTGACCGCCTTGTCTGCCGGGTGAGTTGCCGGACTGAGACATCCGTTGTCGCTACGGCCGTTGGCCTGGCTTGTCTTCTTGATAAACCGGTCGAGTGGGTGGTCGTTCTGGAAGGAGAATCTGGCGGTTCGGCCGGCTTCGAGATGCTAGACGCCGTTCTCGACAAGATCCTGGATGTCTGCACGGAATTTGACCGCTGGAATATTCTGTTTTCGCTGCAGGGCGAGAACTGCGGCAATGCTTTGGTGCATCAACATCGCTATCTCGCCGGCCGTTTGGATAAGCTTGGCGTCACTCTACCGATTGTATTGCGTTTCGATTGCGACGACAGCGATGCAGAGCGTCTTACCCTGGATGCCTCTGCGCAACTCGGCAGCCTATTGTGCGACGGCATCGGAGACAGTATCCTGCTGCACTGCAGCTTACCAATTCGCGAACAGTTGCAGCTGGGTTATGACATTCTGCAGGCGACACGTCTGCGGATTTCGAAAACCGACTATATCTCCTGTCCTTCGTGCGGAAGAACACTCTTTGACCTGCAATTGACAACACGGCGAATCAAGTCCATAACCAGCCACCTGAAAGGCTTGAAAATCGCGATCATGGGATGCATCGTGAACGGGCCAGGGGAGATGGCGGATGCCGACTTCGGGTATGTTGGCGCTGGTCCTGGACTGATTAATCTGTTTGTGGGAAAAGAGTGTGTCGAGCGCAACATACCGGAGTCAGATGCTGACCAGCGTTTGATCGCATTGATCAAGAAGCACAACAAGTGGACTGAAACGTCGGTAGTTTAACCCACGGCGTCTTTGAGAAAAGGGTTGACAATCATACCGGATTTTGATATATTTCAAAAGTTGGTCAAAACAACCAACTAATATCAGTTCAGAGGCTCAATGCATTTCAGGAACGGGAACATCATCAGTGGCAATGCCAAAGTAGTGCGGAACGTCAATCGCTCCGTCATCCTGAACATCATCAGGGAGATGCAGCCTATTTCGCGTGTGCAGCTCGCAAAAATGTCGGGGCTCAACAAGAGCACCGTTTCGAGTATCGTGGCAGAGCTTCTCGGTGAACAGTTGGTATTCGAGGAGGAGAATCAGGACCGCAATGTAGGACGCAACCCGATCAATCTCAGGCTGAAGCTCGGTGAGCATTTTGTCGGGGCGATCAACATCGATTCAGGTACCACCAGGCTTGCGATCGCCGATATAGATGGCTCCGTCAAAGACTCGCTTTCCATACCAACCGAGTCGGGCAACCCGGAGGCATTTGTCAGGCGCTGTGTGGCTTCTCTTCTTGAATTGCGCAAGAGGGCCAAAGTCTTGTGCCTGGAGGGAATTGGCGTCAGCGTGGCCAGCATTGTTGATCCCGTCAATTCAATCGTGACCGTTGCGCCAAATCTGGGCTGGAAGGATTTCGCCATTGGGACACTTTTGCAGAGCTTGTGTGCCGATGAAGGTGTGATTTCCGTCGATAACGATTCGAAATCTTCTGCGCTCGCCGAGCTTTGGTTCGGCAAACATGACATGAGGCTTTCAAACTTTGTCTTTCTTTCGGTTGGCCGCGGAATTGGTACCGGGATCGTGGTGGAGGGGAAGCTGCTCGCCGGGCAATACCACGCGTCAGGTGAGTTTGGACACATGACACTGTTCGAGGGTGGTCATGAGTGCGCCTGCGGCAATCTGGGCTGCTGGGAAGCATACGCCTCCGACAAAGCCACGGTCACACGCTTTTCTGAATTGTCCGGTTCGGATGCTTTTGGTGGCGGCGCCGGCAACATGCAAGATATCATCGACCTGGCCGTTGGGAGTGACGCGAGGGCAAGGGAAGTGTTGGCCGAAACCGGCCGATACCTGGGACTGGGCATTTCGAATATATTAAAAGCGCTCGATCCGCAGGCGGTCATCGTCGGTGGCAGAGTGACTCAGGTTTGGGATATTTTGTATCCTGAGATAGCAAGAGTCGTGAATCGGCGCGCATTTCTGGATAAGTCAAATGATGTCAGGATTCTCCCCACTTCGCTGACGGTTCGACCTGAATTACTCGGCGCAGCCACGCTGGCGATCAAAGAGTTTTTCAACGACTACAAAATAACTATTTAGATGAGCACGATGGATAAACAAACGGTTTTGGTTGGAGTTGATATCGGTGGTACAAATACGGAAGTAGGATTTGTCGATGAGTCGGGGAACGTCGTCAAGAGTACTTCGTTTGCCACCAATGCTCACGACGTCGCCCAGAAATTTCTACATAAGCTGAAATCGACCATCGATGAGGAGTGTGCGAGACTATCTGACCGCTATGTTTGCCGGGGGATTGGCATTGCGGCGCCGAATGTGAACTACCTGAACGGCACCATTGAGGCGCCAGCCAACCTCAACTGGGGCACGGTGAATCTTGTCGAGATTCTGGGTGATGACTACGAACAGCCGATTCGAATCATAAATGACGCGAATGCTGCGGCTTTGGGAGAAATGGGATTCGGACTTGCCCAAGACATGAAGAATTTTATCGTCATCACGCTTGGCACCGGTCTCGGCAGTGGCATTGTTATCAATGGTGAAATTCTGCACGGTTCGAGTGGCATGGCGGGTGAGCTAGGCCATACGACCGTCGTGGTTGATGGCCGTCAATGCGGCTGTGGCAAAACCGGCTGCCTTGAGGCCTATGTTTCGGCGAACGGTATTCGCAGGACCACAATCGAGTTAATGAGTCAGATGCCTTATGATGGTGTGCTTGCCACCGTCTCTTTCGACAAGTTGACCGCTAAGATGGTTTCGGACGCTGCACACAAGGCGGATCCACTTGCCCTTGCAGTGCTTGAACGAACGGGAAGCATACTCGGTAGAAAATTGGCAGATGTCGTCGCTTGCCTCGACCCCGAGGCTTTCATTCTTATGGGTGGCGTAGTCAACACCGGCGAGCTTTTGCTTGAGCCAATTCGCCGCCACTTTGAATGCCACTTGTTGCCGGTTTTTCGCGGTAAGGTAGCGATGTTAAGTTCAGAAATGCCCGCTGGACGTCCAGCCATCCTGGGTGCTACGATGTTGCTGAAATAGAGCACAAAAAGAATTACTGTTCGCACCACAGTTTAGGAGGAGGAAACGATACAGTGTCAAATGTTGAACAGCTCGCACTGCGACAGGCGAATGCAGAAGCGAAGTACGGCCCGACTGAAAAAGTACGGGCCCTCGTAGTTGACCACTTTCCGGCGCTCGGCAAATTGTCGGCGCTGCGGTTTGTTGAATGGGCGCAACAGAACAAGGGCTGGACGATTTCGCTGCCAACCGGCAAAACACCAGAGCATTTTATCAAATGCGTGTCTCATCTGCTCGCCAGCTGGAAAACCCCGGAGACGGTCAGGACTCTCGAAGATGCAGGCATTGACCCCTCCAACAAGCCAGACATGCGCAGTTTCCATTTCGTTCAGATCGACGAGTTTTACCCAATCAATTCCTGGCAACACAATAGTTTCTACGACTACGTCAACAAGTTCTACATCGACGGCTTCGGACTGGATCCCGCCCGGGCAATGTTGATCAATCCAAACGAAATCGGACTGTATGAGGGAGAGGAGTTGGACGAAATCTGGCCGGGCCAGGTCGTGGATTTGACCCTGAGAACTCGGCCGCCGAAGACAGCCATCGAAGATAAGCAGAAGCGAGTGCTGGATGCAGTTGACCAGTTTGCTTCAGATTACGAGGCCCGCATTCGTGAACTCGGGGGCATCGGTTTTTTCCTTGGCGGCATCGGCCCGGACGGCCATATCGGTTTCAACGTCAGAGGCGCAGACCACTATTCGACAACCCGGCTGTGTGAGACCAATTACGAGACCCAGGCAGCCGCGGCCTCGGACCTTGGCGGCATCGAGGTTTCCAGACGCCGTCTGGTGATTACCATTGGCTTGCAGACGATCACGCATTCTCCTCAGACCACAGCCATAATCATTGCCGCTGGTGAAGCCAAGGCTCACGTTGTCAAAGCCGCTATTGAGTCGGAAATGTGCAATCAGGTGCCGGCATCCATCCTGCAGAAACTCGAAAATGCTTCGTTTTACATCACAAGAGGCGGAGCCAAACACTTGACCGAGCGTAAACACCTCGAATTGGTTGGCAAGACCGAACTATCCGAATTGGACAAGGCGCTGCTGGTCACGGATGTGGCCCTAACTTTGAACAAGAACTTGACCAGTCTCTCCGAAGCCGACATCAAAACGCATCGTTCGGGTCCTGCGTTCCTGAAAAAAATGGGTCAGGACCTCCAGTCGCTGTTGCAGGCAACAATGGCGAATTATGCGGATCTCATACGTTCTGGCCTTGAACCTGTCCGGGATCAGGTGTTTCTGCACACAGCGCCGCACCATGATGACATCATGCTGGCCTATTTGCCTTATCTTGTCCGTCTCATGCGGGAGCAAAGCAACGACCACTATTTCAACTATTTGACAAGCGGATTCAATGCAGTCACAAATTCCTTCATGCTCGGGCAACTCAAGAACGCGAGGTATTTCCTCGAGGGCCGTGAATTCGGACGGCTCGTGGACGAGGACTACTTTGCGCCCAAAGACTCAGTGAAGCGGGACAATGATGTCTACAGGTATCTGGATGGGTTGGCCGCCAACGACAAATTCATGAAACGGGAGGGGCAGTCACGACGGTTCTTGCGTTGTCTCAACGAACTTTATGGCGATAACAGTCAGAGTGCTCTTACGGAACGCCTGCTGACTCTTGAGACCTATTTTCAGTCTCAGTATCCTGGCAAGAAGGACTCGACTGACATCCAGCAGCTAAAGGGCATGGTGCGCGAGTGGGAGGCGGACGTGCTTTGGGGTTATTATGGGTTTCTCTCTCATTCTGTGATTCACTCGCGGCTTGGATTCTACAAAGGCGATATCTTTACCGAGGAGCCAGAGGTTGATCGCGATGTCTTGCCTGTGGTGCAGACGTTGAAGCGGGTGAATCCCACGATCGTCACTGTCGCGCTCGATCCCGAAGGCAGCGGTCCGGACACACACTACAAGGTGCTGCAGGCAATTTCGTCTGCTCTGAAAATCTATGTGCAGGAATCAGGCCGGAGCGACATTCAGGTCTGGGGCTACCGCAATGTCTGGTATCGCTACCATCCGACTGAGGCGAATCTGTTTGTACCGGTCACGTTCAATGGCATGGCCATTCTCAATGATTCTTTTCTAAATTCATTCCATTCTCAAGCTGACGCCTCATTCCCAAGCTATGACCATGATGGTCCGTTTTCCGGCCTGGCCAGGCAAATCCAAGTGGAGCAATATCAGTTTATGAAGACGGTATTGGGGCAGGATTTTTTTTACCAGAATCCGGATTCCCGAATTCGTTCTGCCCGCGGCTTTGTCTACCTGAAGGCAATGGGGTTGGATGAATTCCACCAGTGGTCGCGGACTCTGCGTGAAACGACCGAAAGCTCGTCGTAGCCGTCGAACGCTCTTGAAATGGGGCAAACAACTGAGATCGTCTTGAGTTCGTACAGGCTGCCAATAAATTATCGTACACGCGCCATCTATTCCGACTCACCTACAATGTTGTGAGTGTGTGTCTTGTGGCTTGCACAATTGGCGCACAAAGATGGCCCTGCAAGAAATGATCAGGCAGTCAACGCTGCCGTCTTCATTTTTTGCACAAGTTCTTCAGATTGCTTTGACCTATGGTCGCCATGCGGCTCAATCTCAGTGTTCATATAAACTCAGGACAACCCCACGAGGGACAATATGCACGGACTCAACTTGTTGGACATTCTGGTAGTTGTTGCTTTCTTTGTGGTCATTTTTTCGATAGCTGCCTACTATTCAAAAAGAGCTGGAAAGGATACCGAAACGTTCTTTCTTTCCGGGCGGAATTTGCCCTGGTATTTGGCCGGGACAGCCATGGTCGCCACAACCTTCGCGGCGGACACGCCCCTTGCGGTCACGGAGCTGGTGGCTAAGAACGGTATCGCGGGCAATTGGCTGTGGTGGAATCTGGCCCTGGGCGGTATGCTCACGGTGTTCTTTTTCGCAAAATTGTGGCGCCGGTCTGGCGTGATGACTGATGTCGAACTTGTCGAACTCCGCTATTCCGGACGGGAGGCGGCGGTGCTGCGTGGTTTCCGGGCAGTCTATCTCGGTCTGTTCATGAACGCCATCGTCATGGGTTGGGTGCACAAAGCGATGGAAAAGATCTTTCACGTCACGATTCCCCAGGTCGATTCCTTTCTTCTGGTAGTCATTGCCGCAATTGTGATTACCATCTATGCTGCTGCATCGGGTTTGCTGGGCACAGCGCGTACGGATAGTTTTCAGTTTGTCTTTGCCATGCTGGGTTGTGTGCTGCTCGCGATAATTGTTGTGCGGCTACCAGAGATTGGTGGCGTGAGCAACATCAAGCACAAGCTCGCACCGCATGTCTTGAGTTTCTTTCCCAGAATTGGCGAAGTCTCGGTCGGCGGGCTGACTGGCGGTGTGCTTACGCTCAGCGCAGGCGCTTTTATGGCGCATGTCGGTCTGCAGTGGTGGTCGAGTTGGTATCCCGGCGCCGACCCTGGTGGCGGTGGCTACGTGGCGCAGAGAATGATGTCAGCCAAGGATGAGCAGCACAGCCTTTTCGCAACGCTTTGGTTTACGATTGCACATTACACGCTCAGGCCATGGCCCTGGATTCTGGTTGCCCTGGCAGCTTTGATCATTTTGCCGCGCGCGGAGAGCCCTGAAGTTTTGCAGGTTGAGAATCCGATTTTGTACGAGCAGGCGGTGGAGGCTTTCAACGACCAGGACTTACTGGCGAGTCAAGATGTCCGGTTCCAGTCACCGGAGTTTCGGGCGTTTTACGAAAAGTATGAGAACACGGTCGATCCTGGCGTCATGTATCCCAAACTCATGCTGCGTTTCTTGCCACCCGGACTGCTTGGGTTGCTGATTGCTGTGTTTCTTGCCGCCTACATGTCTACGATTGCCTCGCAGATCAACTGGGGGACTTCTTACCTTGTCAATGACTTGTATCGCCGGTTTATCAAGAAAACCGCCAGCGAGCAGCACTACGTCTTCGTCTCACGCATCGGCATCGGCTTGGTGGTTGCGACCTCACTTTTTGTTTCGAACTATTTTCTGACAACGGTATCCGGGGCATGGGAGTTTATCATAAACGCCAGCGCTGGCATGGGCGCGGTTTTGATTCTGCGCTGGTACTGGTGGCGGATAAACGCTTGGTCAGAGATTTCCGCCATGGTCGCGCCGCTCATCATTTTTCCCATTGCCCGTTCTTACGGGCTTGAATCACCGATCACCCTGTACCCCGTGGTTCTGGGCACAACCGCCGTCTGGGTCGTTGTCACCTTTCTGACAAAGCCGGTCACCATTGAACAGTTGAAAACGTTTTACACGAAAGTTCATCCGGGCGGGTTAGGATGGAAGCCGATTGCTTCTCAGCTTCCCGATGTAAAAGGGGATACGGGTTTCGGCGGGATGTTCATCAATTGGATTAGCGGTGTTGCGCTTGTTTACGCGACCCTGTTTGGAATCGGAGAAATATTACTCGGCTCATTAGCGGTCGGGCTTGTGTATCTGGCGGTTTCGGCCATTGCCGTCACCGTTATTTACCATCAATTGCAGAAGACGGGTGGTGCTGAATTCGCGGTTGCTTCGCAATCGGCTGACACCGTGAAGCGAGAAGCGGAGTAGCCACGCTAGGACATACAGGCTTTGCACGCTGGCTGTGTAGATTGCTGGTTTGCTGACCGCAAGTGCCGCAGGCTAACCCGAGACCCTATGTCCTGAAAGACGCTTTCGTCTACCTGTCGCCCGAGATCACACGATTCAGACCCTGGCTTTCCAACCCTTCGGATCGACCGGTCTGAAACGTTTTCAATAGGGATATCTTGCGGTGAATGAACTCTACACGTTCACTGTGGATGGTTTTGGGTTTACACAGGTAATACTTCATTCGGGGCACAAGCTCTTCGTTCGGGGAATGTCAGATTGGTTCGACTGCTGTGGTAGCTTCGGGCGGCCGCCGGACCACGGATGTTCTCCAACCCTGTTTATCCAGACAAGAATAGCCTGCCTTTCCCGAGATATCAGCTTACCGAGTTGTTTTCTGTTTCAGGCCATGCCTGCGGAGCTGTGACCCATTTGGAAATATCCGCGTTGCACAATGGTTTGGCTTGCCTGCGTCCGACTTGCTCTCGTGGCATAGGTTTTGCGAAGACATGCCCACGATTCAGCAGGCTCGTGCTTGCAGGCAGAAGCCACAGGCTACAGTCGATTCCGCACTTACTTAATTGTAAGATTTACACGCGCTGAATTACGGATTAGAAAGCATTTACGCAAGCAGGCATCTGAGTCTACTTTGCATTCTGACAGGAGGTTTATCGATGGTATCAAGACGATGGTTTGTTGCTGCGGCGTTACTCCTGGCTGCAGTTCAGGCTTTTGGACAGACGGTAGCCGTGGAGCCGGTGGTCAGCACCAAGCCCACTGCCGGAAATGCAGACGATCCGGCGATTTGGATTCACCCGACGCAGCCTGAGCGGAGCGTCATCATCGGCTCTGACAAGGACGCCGGCATCTATGTTTATGACATGAATGGCCGTGAGCTGCAACACATTGAGCAGGGCACGCGCACCAACAACATCGACGTTCGCTACGGCATCACGCTGGCTGGCGAGGTCGTGGATGTGCTGGCTGCGAATCTGAGAGAAGTTGGAAAGCTCGCATTTCTGAAGTTCAATCCTAACTACACCAACGGTGACGTTCTTGTTCAGATTGCTGATAAGAACAGCAACAACAACGACATTCAGAACGACAGCTACGGATTCACTCTCTACCGCCGTGCCACAGACGGGTCCCTTTATGTTTTCGAGAAGCCAAAGAAAGGCGGAGCCGTTCGCCAGTATCTCGTCACCGATAACGGCACCGCAGATGGCATCATCGTGAGCCAGGTCCGTGATCTGAACTTCAACGGCGGCGTGGCAGAGGGTTTCTGTGCGGATGACGAGCTTGGCTACGTTTACATCACGGAGGAGGCGGGCGGCATTAATAAATTTCACGCCGATCCGAAAAACAGCAGTGACCTTTTGCTGCTGTTCGCGGAAGGAGACGGAACCAAAGATGATCGCGAAGGGCTTGCTCTCTACGGTTGTGCCGACGGTACCGGCTACCTTGTCCTCTCCAGTCAAGGAAACTCCACATACAAAGTGTACGAGCGCCAGGGCGACAACCGTTTTGTCAAGACTATTGAGCCTAAGGATGACAAGGGAAAGGGAGGGCTGGGCACGGATGGCCTGGATGTGACCTCCTTCGCCGCGGGTCCGAACTTCCCTAATGGCTACCTGATTGGCCACGACGAAGGTGGTTCGCGCTATCATCTCTATGACTGGGCGGCAGTTGCAGAGAGCGATCTCACCGTTTGCGTCAATGGCCGCAATGGCGGTGACACGAATGTGACGACCATCTCGGGCCTCGTGGTGAACGACCTTGACAGCACCCCTGTTGCAAATGCGACTGTCGAGCTGAAACAAGACGGCAATGCAATTCACCAGACAGCATCTGGCGCTGGCGGTCAGTTCGCCTTCAGTAACATCGCTGCCGGTTCTTTCGAGCTGTTCTGCGCGCGTCCCGGCTTTGAAGACTATGTCGGCAACGTCAGTGTTGCCGAGGGAGAATCCCTTACAGGCCAGACCATCCGCCTGAGGCCCGTGGCGGATGTCACACCGCCCGAACCACCGCGCAACGTCAGAGCCTCGAACGGCGAATAAGCGAGAATTAAGATGCTGTCCAACACCTTTCAGATCGTAGTCTTGCTTCTGGGCGCTTCGGCAATTGCGCTCCTCGGGACCACCCCTGCGAGCGCCCAGAGCAGTTTTGGCAGAGTTTCAGTCAAGCCAGCATTTGAGCTGGACGGCGTCGGTCAGGATATCGATACCATCACATTTTGGGAGACGCCTGACCCGGAGCAGACACTCTTGTTCGTCAGCGCAAAGGCCAGTCAGTTGGTCGAGGTTTGGAAATTCCCGTTCGTCGGTAATGAGCAAGCACCGCTGCGCCACAGTAGTTTCGGCAGTGGCACGAGAGTCAACGGCGTCATCTTCGACCAGGAAAAAGACCGGCTTTATGTCGCGACCTCCAAGCCGGCTTCAACCGTCAGTGTCTTCTCTTTTCCGGGAGGGATTTTTGAACGAGAATTTATTCAGGGGGCGCACGACTTGCGTTCCGAGCCCAACCTTGACCTCTACTTTGGCAACAACGGGGAACGCCGCGCCTACGTGACCGCGGACAACATCGTTTACGTTTACAATGCGGAAACTGGTGAAGCGCTGTTTGATTTCAAGCCCACCACCAGTGTTGAGACCGTGATTGCCGATGAGTTCTACGATCTTCTTTACATACCGGACGAGAAGACCGGCAAGGGCATTTTTGTGTTCAATCCGGACGGCACGCCACACTCGAGGAACGGACAGGACCATTTTGGCGGGGGAGGCATCTTTGACTCTGACGAAGAGGGTCTGTTGCTTTACACCTACCCATCTGATGGCTCCAGTGATGACGGCAGTGGCTTCATCGTCGTTTCCGACCAAAAAAGCGACCAGACGGATTTCGAGTTCTTTGACCGCCAGACATGGGAACATCTCGGCGCGTTGAATGTTGACGACGTGTCGAATACCGACGGCATCGCCTCGACGCAACGCTCCCTGCCAGGCTATCCGCTTGGCTTGTTTGTCTGCATAAATAACGATGGTACCACTGTTGGTGTAGGCTGGGATGTCATTCTCGAAGCCACAGGACTCGGCCCTGAAGATAGAGGAACCGGCGCCACGATTTCCGGCAAGATACAGGTCGCAAATTCAACGCAGTCTGTGGACAACGCCACCGTCCGTCTAGTACAGTCCGGGCAAGTCCGCCTTGAAACCCGTTCAGTGGCGGACGGTTCCTACGAGCTGAGAAACATTCCAGCCGCGGTCTATGATTTGGTCGCCAGCAAGCCAGGATTTGCTGATTCGTCTCAGCCCGTTTCAGTTTCAGAAGGACAGAACCTCACCAATCAGAATCTCCAATTGGCGCCGTTGGCTGATGTCACGCCACCCGCACCACCGAAAAATGTTCAGGCAACCTCAGAGCAAAATAACTGACCATACCACTTCACCTTTCAACCAAACAAGAACTAGAGATGAGCACTGCAACTGGAAAAATCATCAGCATCACGTCTGCCTTTATGTGTTTTCTGCACTACCTGGGCTTTTACAGCAACGGTTACAGTCACGGGGCGCTGCAGGAACAGATTATGGAAGTGACGAAGGAAATAGAGCAAGATTCTACCGACGCTCTGCTTTATTTGAAACGTGGCGAGCTTTACCGGTACCACCGCGATTGGGACCTGGCGCTTTCAGATTTTGACCTGGCGTCACGCCTGGATGCAAACCTTGACATCGTCGTTCTCGGGCGTGGCAAGACACTGTTCGAGGCAGGGTGGTACGAGCGCGCCAAACCCGTGCTAGACCATTTTCTTCTGAAAAGCCCGAACCACATTGAAGGCCTGCTTACACGGGCGCGAGTGCTGCGCCATCTTGGACAGAATCTGGCGGCTGCTGTTGACTACACCCAAGCCTTGGCCGGAAGCCATGAGCCTCGGCCGGAGCACTACATCGAACGTGCGCAGGCCATCATCACCGAGGGACGGGAGTATTGGCCGGCGGCCATCTCCGGCCTCGATGAAGGCCTTGAAAAACTTGGCCAAATTGTCACGCTGCAACTGCTGGCGATCGACCTCGAAGTCAAGTTGAAACAGTACGATGGTGCAATTGCGCGCATCGCTCAGGTTGAATCACAGTCTCCACGCAAGGAAAAGTGGCTTTTACGGCGTGGGCAGATTTTGACCGCGGCGGGACGGCTTGGCAAGGCGCAGGCATGTTATGGAGAAGCACTTTCCCGCATTGAGACATTGACATCGCGCAAGCGCAATCTGCAATCAACCCTTAGGCTCGAAGGCGAAATCCGGGCAGCACTGGCTGAGGTTGTGCGCCGCCGAAGCATGGAGACGAAGAATGGTTGATCACAGACGATTTACGACTTTGGCGCTGGTGTTCCTGGCGCTCTTCACTCAGGTCGCCTTCGCGCAGCGAGTGACGCGTGGACCGTACCTGCAGGTGGGAACTGACCACAGTATCATCGTGCGCTGGCAAACTGACAAAGTAACAGACAGTCGTGTTTCCTACGGAACCCTGAAGAGCAGTCTGAGCCTCACAGCCAATGATTCCGAGCAAACCAAAGAGCACATCGTCAGGGTAGGAGGACTGTCGCCGGACACCAGGTATTTCTACTCGGTTGGCAGTTCGAGCACGGTACTGGCAGGTGGGGACGATGCCCACTTTTTCCTGACCTCGCCGACCCCCGGGACCAGCAAGCCGACACGTATCTGGATACTGGGAGATTCCGGCACCGCGGACAACAAGGCTCGTGCAGTGCGGGATGCCTATTATCAGTTCACCGGCAACCGCCACACCGATCTGTGGTTGATGCTGGGAGACAACGCCTACAGTAAAGGCTCTGTCAGTGAGTATCAAAAGGCGGTGTTTGAGGACATGTACGAAGCAATGCTGATAAAATCATCACTCTGGCCTACGCTCGGCAATCACGACGACGGCACCAGCTCGAGTCCGGGCCCTTATCCCTATTATGACATATTCACCCTACCGAAGAGCGGTGAGGCGGGTGGCATGCCGTCAGGCACGGAAGCCTACTACGCGTTTGACTATGGCAACATTCATTTTATTTGTTTGAATTCATCAACCAGAAATCTGCGCGGGGAAACCAGCGCCATGTGGACCTGGCTTGATGAGGACCTGGCCTCCAACGACAAAGACTGGACCATCGCATTTTGGCACCACCCACCGTACACCAAAGGGTCACACGATTCTGACAAGGAGAGCGAACTCCTAGACATGCGGGAACGCGCGGTTCCGCGGTTGGAAGCAAGTGGCGTAGATCTTGTTCTGGGTGGACACAGCCACTCGTATGAGCGTTCGTTCCTGCTCGACAGTCACTACGGCAAATCCGGCTCGCTGTCGGACAGCCACATCCTGGACGGCGGCGATGGTCGCGACGGGGGGGATGGCGCTTATGAAAAGCAGACCTTGGGTCCTGCCGCACACGAAGGCGCTGTCTACCTGGTCAACGGAAGCTCCGGCAAAACCAGCGGCGGCAGCCTTGACCACCCGGTCATGGTGACCTCGATGAACGAGCTTGGCTCCCTGGTTCTCGACATTGACGACAATCGACTCGACGCGACCTTCCTCGATGACCGCGGCGACGTGCGGGACACCTTCACTGTCATCAAAGGCTCGACAACGCCACGCGACCCAGCGACACAACTGGTTCTGGTGTCAGGAGACGGGCAGAGCGGGCCTGTGGGTTCAACTCTGCCGCAGCCCTTTGTGGTAGAAGTGCGAGATCAGAACAATCGACCTGTGGGAAGCGTTGCGGTCACTTTTCGGATCACGCGCGGCGACGCAACTTTATCCAGCAGCACATCTGTAACAGGCGCAAACGGCCGGGCATCCACCGTGTTGACATTTGGCAGCGAGACCGGGGAGCACACCGTCACCGCCAGCGTCTCCGGTTTAGCAGGTTCGCCTGTCACCTTTCATAGCGACGCTTTGCAGGAAAATGATCCTCCCCCGGCGCCACCTGTGAACGTGCGCATACAGGTGGCGGGCGAGTAGCCGTTGTTCCGTGGTTTCGCCATCAATTGGCGGGTTACCCAAGGCTTTCATTCCGTGGATTCCGGAACCCTCTACTTCGGCGGATGTTTTTGGTCTACCTCCCGGATCTTAAGATAAACGCCGAAGGCCAAGAAGAGAATGAAGATGAGCGAAATTGACAGGCCTTTGCGTCGGAATTGTACCTCGTCAAGCGCGGCGTAACCAGCTTGCAGCGCTCCCTCGGCTAAGTCCAATCCAGTCTTTGAGACCTCTTGGATCTTGGTGACTGATAGGCTGTGCACCATCGTGCGCGACTTGATCAGTGCATCATCGGCGTCATGCAACTGGAATTTGCTCTCGCTCACCTGCATGCCGGCGCGCTCGGCTTTGCTGACCACGCTGTCCGCAAGCTGGATGCTGTTCTCCAGAGAGATAATTTGCTGATGCATCGCCACAGCGGTGATGTAGCCCTTCGAATCTTCCTCGTGGCATTCAATGCACACGCCGCTGTCGCCGGTACTCAACATCTGGTCTGAAGGATGCTGGATGCCGTGGTTGCCGTGGCAGGTTTCACACTCCGGCAAACCCATTTCATCAAACGCCACCCGGTGCGGGCTCTTCAAAAACAACTCGCTGTTATTGAGATGGCATTGGCCGCAGATAAAAGCGACCGAGGGCGCCCCCGGCGGACTGGCGCCGTGGTTGCCGTGGCAGTCGTTGCATGCTGGCGCTGCCTGGTCGCCTTTTTCGAGCAACGCAATGCCGTGCACACTAGTTTTGTATTTTTCAGATTGATCCGTTGGAATGTTGTAACCCTCCATATGTTCGGCATCCGCATGACATTTGCCGCAAGTCTCAGGAATATTGAGCGGATACACCGACGAGCGCGAGTCTTTGGCGCCGCGGACGCCGTGCACGCCATGGCAGTCGATGCAGGTAGCAACCTTCGTGTCACCCTTCGCCAGGCGTTGGCCGTGGACGCTGGTGCGGTAGCGGTCGAGTTGGTCGGTGGCAACGCGCGGGTTAAAGCGGCGCATGTAATTAGGGTTGCTGTGACAGCGGCCACAGAACTGCGGAATATCGGTGCGCTTTGGTATGCCGATGTAACCTTTGCCCGGATCCATCGAGGCCTCCATGTCGCCGTCGAGACCGGCCTTGGGGTCGCCGCCGTGGCAATCAGCGCATGACAGACCCTGGCGCGTATGCACATCTTCCTTCATTCCTTCCACAGGGTCAGCCAACTCGTCTCCCACTTCGAGATGGCAGGAGATGCAGCTATTGACTTCATCCTGGGTCTGAGACTCTGCTTGTGCGTAGACGAAGCCGGCCCAGAGCAACAAAAGGCTTGTATTCAAATATGTGAATCTGCGTAACCGCATGACGTGTTTCCCTTTCATCTCTTTAGAAGTTTTGGGGCATGGTGTAGGATATTAAGGTCATGATGATGATAAACAGCAGCGCTACGATGCCCGCAATGGTGAACAGCTTGCCTTTTTGGCCGAGCGCAGCCTTCTTATCCAGAAATGGAACCAGGATGAGAGCCAGGCCGGCCAGACCAAATCCGAGCACACCCAGCACTTCACCATCCATAAACAGCACCTTGGCGGGAATGACTTTCAGAGTTTGAAACATGAAGACGAAGAACCATTCCGGCCTGATGCCGGCAGGAGCGGGGGCAAATGGGTCTGCCTTGACGCCGAGTTCCCAAGGAAAGATCGCGGCGATGGCAGCCAGCGCGCCCAGAGCGAGAATCCAGCCCAGCAGATCTCGCAGCAGAAAGTTCGGAACAAAGGGCATCGATTTGGGCTTCTGCTGCTTGCGTTCGATGGACGGTGGTGTGCTCATTCCCTGTTTCTGGATCACCCAGAGATGGAAGGTGAGCAGCAGGGTGGTAATCATCGGCAGTACCGCGACGTGAAAGCCGAAGAAGCGGGTTAGCGTGGCGCCGGTGACGTCTTCTCCGCCTCGCAGGAATTTGAGAAGAAATCCGCCAATCACAGGCACGACAGCGACAATCTCTGTCCCGACTTTGGTGGCAAAGAAGGCCAGCTCATTCCAGGGCAGGAGGTAGCCGGAGAAGCCAAATCCCATCGCCAGAAGCAGAAGGAAGACGCCGCTGACCCAGGTCAGTTCACGCGGCCTGCGGTAGGATTTCATGAAGAAGACGCTGAAGAGATGGATGAAAGCCGCGAACACCATCAGGTTGGCCGCCCAGCTATGGACCGAGCGGATAAGCCAGCCAAAACGGACTTCAGTCATGATGAACTGCACGCTTTCAAAAGCTGCCTCCGCGGTTGGCCGGTAGTAAAGCAGCAGCAAGATACCCGTGCCAACCTGAACCATGAAGAAGAACAGTGTAATCCCACCAAAATAGTACCAGATGCTGTGTTTATGAATCGGGACTTCTTTCTTCTTGATGAGATATTCGATGGCACTCAGGTCATATCGCTCTGAAACCCACGCCATCATGCGTTGGCCGCGGCTTTCATCAGAAGCATTGTTTTTTTTCATTTCCCTCATTCTTCCACTATCTTGAGATTGTTTGTTTGCATCGAATGGTTGTACGATTCGGTCGATGCCATGAATTCGCAAACAAATTAGCTGATTCGACTTACGACGATATCCTCGCCTCGCAGATCGACTTTGAACGCCTCCAGCGGGCGCGGTGGCGGGCCGACGATGTTCTTGCCCGTCAGGTCGAAATGGCCGTTGTGGCATGCGCACCAGATGTGTTTGAAATCAGCGCGGTATTGCACTGTGCATTCCAAATGCGGGCAAATGGCCGAGTATGCGATATACTCGTCACTCTGAGTATGCACGAGAATGCCAGGCTTGGTCCCGAAACGAAATACCTTGCCACCGTTGAGCGGCACTTCTCCGACTTTGGCCGCAACCACGCTGGTCTGAGTCGATTCCTGCACTTTCGGCGGAATGACGAAGTTGACAATCGGCGCGAGGATGGAGCCCACCGTCGTCAACAGCCCACCGCCCAGAATGAGGTTGACTACCTTCCGGCGGGGTACGTTTGCAGGTTCCTGGGTGTTGTCGAGTTCTTCCATTGCTTTCTTCCAGTTTTCTTTCTTCCAGTTTTCTTTCTTGGATTACACGGCAAATTTTTCAAAGACAGATGCTTGCGCTTGCGCCGGGGTCAGTCTACAAATCGGTGACCGACAAGTTCACTCAGTCAGTGAATGACTCCCACTGCGCTGTTCACAGTCTGGCAGTGCTAGAGTAGTGACGGCAGGACTGGGAATCAAGCAAAATAGTTACGCCGTGTTTACATTTTTTGCAAGAACCCGGTCTTGACCGGGTTGATTAGGACCCTTCGAGCGATGCCTTGCTTTCTTCCCACGGAGGCAACAATGCAAATAGTACGTACAAGATCAAGAATGGCATCACCAGCAGTCCCATGGAAACCAGCAGCCCTTCCAGACCCAGGAAGGTCGTCTTGTAAACCGTCAGGCCGCTAAAACTCTTGGAGAATAACTGGCCGCCAACCACCACGTTCCAACGCGTGGAGAAGATGCCTACCTGCACCAGCAGGGCGGCCACGAAGTAGATCATCTTTTTCAGGTCGTTTGGCATTTGCAGAAGTTTGGCCATGGCGATGGCGCCGAGCGGCACCAGCATACCCAACAGCAGCTGCACAACGATCAGGCTGATGAACAACTTTCCGGTGACCAGGGCTGCCAGGATTTCGATAGACTCCTCGGATTCATAAACACGATGCACGAAGTCGAGGATTTCAAGTGAGAAATCGATGATCATGACATAAAACAGGTAGCTCGCCAGTTTGTTGAGACATGCCATGTCCATTTCTTTGCCCCGTAGCGGCGTCGCGATCATGTAGATAAGCAATACCAGAGCGATACCGGAGACAATAGCCGAGAATAAGAAAACGATAGGCATGAGTACGCTCGACCACCATGGATTTGCTTTTATGGAGCCGAAAATAAAACCCACGTAGCCGTGCAGCAGAAAGGCTGACGGAATGCCGATCAGGGTGACGGCCTTGACAGCTTTCCGATCGAACCGCAGGGCGCGTTCAGACACGTCTGAGGAAAACAGCGACATGGTCCTGTGAATGAATTTCCGCAGCCCCGTTTCCTGTTTGGCCCACTGAATCAAGTCTTTGCGGTAGCAGAACCAAATCTCCAGCAGAAGCACAGCCATCAGATACCACGCGTACACGAATCCGAACATGGCCATGGCTGAGCGGGTGTTTGGCGTGAAGAATATCTCAAATGACTTTTCCGGGTGTCCCAGGTGCGCCAAAAGCGGTAGCGGCGCCACCAGCAAGAATGCCAGCGCCGTCAGGAGAGACATGCGATAGGTTGGCTGCAATTCCGTGACATTGAATACCTTCACCAGAGAGGCGAGGATAAATGCGCCGGCAACCAGCCCGGTCACGTAGGGATAAACCACCACCAGCAGGCCCCAGTGCAGTTCGATCTCGTTCGGGTAGATATATCCGACCACCTCTTTTAACAAGGGCGCAAGATGCTGTATGAGTTCTTCCAATTTTATCTTACCTCCATATCAAAGCCGGTGTAATAGACTTGGGGTTTGGTGTTCAGAAATGGTTTCAGAACGGCGATCTTGTTCATGCGCAGAAACCTCACCAGCGGGCTCGCTTTTTTCTCAACTTCGCCGAATACGCGAGCCTGCGTCGGACATGCTTCTACGCAGGCGGGAGCCAGTCCTTTCGTAACCCGGTGATAACAGAAAGTGCATTTTTCCGCGGTTCGGGTCTCGGGGTGCAGAAAGCGAGCGCCGTAAGGACAGGCTTGGATGCAATAGCGACAGCCGACACAGTGTTCTGCATCCACCAGCACGACGCCATCCGGTGTTGAGAAGGTTGCGCCAACAGGGCAAACCTGCACACACGGGGCATGTTCACACTGGTTGCAGAGCTTGGGGACGAAGAAGCTCCGCAGCACCGTGTCCTCGGGCGCATCCGCTCGAAAACTGTCGATCGCTCCGCCCGGACTATCGATGAGCGTTTCTCCCTTGCTGAGAATGCGGTAGCGCTCGACCCAGGTGCGGAAGAAAAAGGGTTCGAGCGGCACGTTATTTTCTTTCTTGCAGGCGTCAACACAGCGGCCGCAACCAATGCATTTGCTGATGTCAAGTCCCATTCCCCAGCGGTGGTCGGCAGGACGGTATCCGTCACCGACAACCCAGTCCTTTATGTTGTCCAACTTGTCTCTGGCGACCACAATGCCTGGTATGATGAGCGCGGCAAACGACAGAGCCAGTGTCTTGAGAAAGCTTCGGCGTTGTTGGCTTTTATCGGTCACGGAAGGGATTGCTCTGTTCATTATTGCGCCTCCGGTAGATGAGGATAATGGCATTGCCAACAGACATATCTTTCTTCATGAGTCGTCTGGTCGATTTGTGGAATTCCCTCTTTGCCGGCGGTATCATCGTCGTGACATCCCGCACAAAATGCGCGCGCCTCGGGTTTGCTGGGCCGGAAACTCCGTGGGTCTTCCTTGTGCTCGTCAGGCGCCTCGTGGCAGCGCGTGCAGGCAACATAGGCGTGATGCGATATCGCTTTGCTGCGCGCGATGGTTGCATGGCAGGCCGAGCACTCTTTTGGCGTCTCCGGAGGCTTGGGATCATGTGCCTCGTGACAGGCGATGCATGGCTTCACCGGATTGTGCGAGGCCGACACAATTTGCGGAAATCCCGTCGGCCGGGAGGGCAGGTACTCGTGGCAGAGCGGACAGCCCTCCCGGCCACGCGGCGCCAGCAATTCGCCAGCCTCGACATCTTCAGTGTGAGCGGCTGCCGGACCGTGACAGACTTCGCAGCCAACATTCTTGTGGAATCCTGCTGCTTTGGTCTCCACCACATCGTCGTGGCATTCATTGCAGATTTCGTGGCCGGCGTACTGGATTGGCAGGGCCGCGATCTCATCCACGGCCGATGCCCGATAGTGTCCATACTTGCCGAAGTCTGCCGGCACCAGCATGGTTCGGGCCGTCAGCAGCGCAAACACGACAACACCCAGCAGGACGGTCAAGCGCTTGACTTGCTCGGGAAATTGCTTCCAGCGCTCCAGCATTCTTCGGAAGAACCTTCCAACAGAACTCAAAGCAGTGTTCGGGTCAAATTCATTCATAATCCACCCAAGGGCTAGTTCGGATTCTTGTGAACGTGCGCTGACTGACAATGGCAGAGTTTCTTCCGGCATGGCTCTGGTGCTTCCAGAACTTGTGCTTGTAAATGTAGCAGGACAGCGCCGCCTGACTACAATTTAACCACGCCGTGTTACAACCGTCTCGTATGGGTGCCGCAAGATGGATGGCCTGGGCGCTAGAGGTTTAAAGCGCTAGCCATAGGTTTGCCAATCCAAGCCCAAGCTTCGCACCATTCTGGATCCGGTCTGCCTCCGAAGTTCGGTGCATTATCGAGGTCGCGGTCGTGTCTGGGCGTTGGATGTCGAGTTCGAGATGATGCTTCTAAGAATCATAGAATTGGACTCCAGGCGGACAAAGATTGTGCCAGTGGAATCGTCGTCTAGGTACTCTAGAATTCTGTCATCGCGACTGTCACTAAAAAAGTAACTAAAACAGCATGTTGCGGCTCAAACTTTTTGGAGTAGCCCGGCGCGATATGAGCATTCCCGGGTTTCCCATTATCAGGAAGAATTAGTGTCCGATTCCCATCTTCTGGAATGAAGTCTCCCGGGAGTGGTGGCCGCCGGCTGATGGGACGGCACGATTTGAAACTAGGAATGGCGGTCGGTTCTATTGACAGTGGCTTGGCCTGAGAATTTCACGAATTCCTGGCTCTGTGACACCCTTTCAGGGTGCGGAATTCTGGTTCATTTTACCCAGAGTACGCTGCGTTTAACCCTGGGCTTTGATGTACGACCGCTTTGCGGTAAGTCCTTACGCCGAAGGCGTTACAGACCATAGCCCAGGGTTGCGTGGCAACCCTGGGTAAGCAAGAGAGTACAATCGGGCCAACCCTGAAAGGGAAGGACAAAACGGCGAGGTGCTAAAGGACCCGCCTCGAAACTCGGCTTTGCGAAGTGAATTAGCAGAATATCTTGAAAACGTACAACTTGTGTTACCTTCTAAGTGACTTCATGAATAGTCTGGGTTGGCAGGAAAAAATTGCTTCGGTCAAGAGAAGTGGAGAGCGCGGTCCTGGTTGATCTGATGCTTCTCGGGCGTCCCGCGAGGTGATGCGCTGGATGGCTTCGTCTTCGACAATCAGGATTCTTAGGTTTGCTGATCTCGGTTGGTTTTTGCGGCTTGCGGCGTGTGACCATCGCGAATTTTGCGCGCCCGCGACAACTCTTCTGGCGTGTTCACATTGAGAAAGGCGTTGGCGCTGTCGGAAAACAATCCCGCCTCCATTTGCACGATTCTGGTCTTGACTTGTGAGAATAGATCCTGGACGCGCCGATTGCCCTTCTGCACTTGCTCTGCAATCACCGGCAAACAAGCTTTGCTGTAGACAGCGCACAGCGGCTCGACTCCCTTTCCTGAATCGAAGGCAAGGATGTCATGGTCAAGGCAGTTTTCGCACAGGAAGCGCAGCAACGGCTGTGTCAGAAAAGGCAAATCGCATGCGACCACCAGGCAGTGCCGGGTCTCGGCATGTTTCAGGGCGGTGTAGATACCGGCAAGCGGCCCACAACTTTCGATGGCATCAACGAACACCGGCAGGCCGAGAAAGTCAAAAGCCTCCGGCTCGTTGCTGCTGATGATGGTGTTGCGGGCGACATTTTTCACGGTGTCCGCCACATGCGCGACCATGGGGCGGCCGTTGACTTCGGCCAGGGCTTTGTTTTGTCCCATGCGGGACGACTTGCCTCCGGCTAGAATCGCGCCGGTCAGGCCTTTGTCGTCTGCATTTCTCTGAACGCTCATGATTAGAAAATTAGTTCAGTTTGGCGCAAAAGTCAAGTTCAGTATTTATTACGAGCAGGCCTCTGTTTGCTCGGGCGCGAATGAACTTGCGCGTTCTGCAATTGCTTTGCGCAAAATGCTTGCTTTTCGATTTGCCAACTCATATAATCTTCTATTCACCCGCCTGTAGATCAGTCATCATCAAGAGACTGACGGTACCCGCAGTTCGTTTCCAATCAAGAGGAGGAGAGAACCATGCTCAATCGCCGTCAATTCTTAGGAGCAATTGGCCGACCGGCTGCCGGCGCCGCAACCTTGGCAGTGTTACATCACAAGGGAACGGCGCGAGCGCTCGCCGCCATCTCCGGCCACGAGGGCACTCCAGCGGAGATTGCCCAAGACGAGTCTTTTTGGTTCGAAGTGCAGCAGGCTTTCACCGTTGACCGCTCCCTGGTGAATCTCAATAACGGCGGGGTCAGTCCGGCGCCGGCAGTGGTTCAGGAAGCGATGAAGCGCCATCTCGACTACTCCAACGAGGCGCCGGTTTACACCATGTGGCGCATTCTGGAGCCACAGCGCGAAAGCGTGCGCAAACGGATGGCGCGACGCTTCGGCTGCCACGCCGAGGAAATCGCCCTGACCCGCAACGCCTCAGAGGGCCTGCAAATCTGCCAGCTCGGCTTTGATTTCAAACCCGGCGACGAAGTGCTGACCACCACGCAGGACTACCCGCGCATGATTACCACATTCAAACAGCGTGAGCGCCGCGAAGGCATTAAATTGCGGCAGTTCTCCATCCCGATTCCGGCAGAGGACCCAGCTGAGATCGTTCGCCTGTTCGAGCAAAACATTACGCCGAAGACCCGGGTCATTCTCATGTGCCACATGATCAACATCACCGGGCAAATCCTGCCTGTGAAACAGGTCGTGCAGATGGCCAGAAAGCGCGGCATTCCCGTGATTGTCGATGGCGCCCACTCGTTCGAGCACTTTGATTTCACCCACGCCGACCTCGACTGCGACTACTTTGCCACCAGCCTGCACAAATGGCTGTTCGCGCCGCACGGCACCGGCATGCTTTACGTCCGCAGAGACAAAATCGCCGGCCTCTGGCCCATGATGGCGGCGCCCGAAAAGATGGACGACGACATCCGCAAGTACGAGGAAATCGGCACCCATCCGGCTGCCAATTATATCGCCATTGCGGATGCGCTGACGTTCAGCCAGGGCATTGGCGCCAAACGCAAAGAAGCCAGAATGGTCTACCTGCGCGACCGCTGGGCGAAACGGCTACTCCAGCATGACCGCGTGCGTCTGCACACCAGTTTGAAGCCCGGTTTTGCCTGCGGCCTTGCAACCGTGCAGATTGAGGGCATCGACCCGGGTGACCTGGCTGGCTATTTGTGGCAGCAGCACCGCATCATCGTGGTCGGCATCAAACACGACGAATTCGAAGGCATTCGCGTCACACCGAATGTTTATTCAACTCTTGAAGAGGTGGACCGCTTTGCGGACGCCATGGAAACCATCATAAAGGAGGGCTTACCGAAAACATGAAATGGATGAACGTTATTCTCGTTTCGGCGCTGGCCGTGGGCTGCATGACCACACCGGATTCCGATGAATCTGCAAAGAAAAAGGTCATCACCGTGCCCGGCGCACCGAAAGCCATAGGGCCTTATTCTCCGGCCATTCTTGCTGGCAACACGCTCTATCTCTCCGGCCAAATCGCCATCGATCCCGCCACCGGCGAAATGGTGCGAGATGGCATTGAGGCCGAGACCCACCAGGTGATGAAAAACATTCAGGCGGTCTTGCAGGCAGCGGGTTTTTCACTCTCTGACGTGGTGCAGAGCAAAGTCTTTCTCGCCGACCTGAACCACTACGGCGCCATGAACGCCGTTTATGGTTCCTATTTCAAAGAAGCGCCGCCGGCGCGAGCCGCCGTGCAGGTTGCGAGACTACCGTTGGACGCACTGGTTGAGATTATGGTGACGGCTGTGAAGACAGCTCGCTAACGATGCGCATCAACGGCAAAGTGCGCGCGCAGCGGGCACTTTGGTCGAGACTGCGTGCGTTTGCTATGCGGCATTGTCTTCGGCATGATTCGAAAACGAAATATGTGTTCTGCTCGCGGGCGGATTTGCGGCCCACCTGCCTCACTCGCCCGTTGGATGAAATAGCAACTCACTTGAGTCGCCCCGGTGCATGCACTATCCCACGGGGCCCATCAGGTAATCCGCCACGCACGAGTAACTCGGGAATTGCTTTCCCCGGAAACGCGCTGCAGCATCTGCAACAACGGGCGGGCGGCCAACCTACCCGCCTTGTTATTGACAAACGTGTGCCACGCGCTTTCAAGCCGTGGCAGATGCTCATTTCATCAACACAGGTATGCTATCACGGTCCGGGACCAGCCATTTTCTTACAACTTGTGCATGGGCCGATGACCCGGCCACATTTCAGGCGCATCAACCAAATCGGCACTGATTGTAATGCTTGACCTTCTTTCTGTGTTTTGCTTTGTTCTCGCGCTCCATTGCAAGTGGTAGACTGTGCGGCGAAAGGCACGGTCTGGAAGACACGTGCCACACGGATTATTAATTATCTCTATCGGCCCTGGCCACCCGCCCTGCTTGTCAGACTGTCCTTTAGTGGTCCGGTCTGTATGCGTCAATTATCTTTGAACTTACCCAATAGATATCTCCGTTGCCACCAGGATTCTTCGTAAAAAACAGGTACTGGCCGTCAGGGGATAACATGGGAGTGAAGTCATAAGCCTCTGAGTTGATTTTCTCTCCCATGTTCTTGGGCTCAGTCCAGGTTCCATCATGCTTCTTGAAACTAATGTAAAGGTCTGCTCCGCCAAATCCACCAGGGCGATCGGAGGTGAAGATCAAATAACTTTCGTCTGGTGCTGTGAACGGATCATGATCATTAAAATCTGTGCTTATTGAATACTCGAGACGCTCGGGTCTTGTATAAGCACCATCCACCAATCTCGATCTGTAGATGTCTCCTGGGCTGCCATGGGTTTCGAAAATAGAATAATAGACCGTGCCATCTTGAGTGATTGACGTATAGTAATCGTCCTTTCCTTCCGAATTAAGAGTTTCCAGATGAGTCGGGTTGCTCCATTCGTTGTCTGAACTCTTCTCCACAAACCATATATCCGAATCCTTAGATTCACCGCTACCCTGCACAGGCCTCTTTGAAGAAAAATAGAGTCTTTTCCCATCGGATGAAATGTATGGATCAACGTCGCTATAGACACCCGAAAAAGATGCAACCGATCGCTGGGTCCATTGGCCATTCACTTTCTTGATTGTCATTAGGGTGTTTACGCCAGCCTGCCAGACAGCAAAAAAGCACTCGCTGCCGTCTGGTGTAAACACGCAATTCAATTCATTCTCTTCTGTGGATACTAGACCGGGTGCGAATTTTTCGGGAATCAGTCCCGGCGGTGTTTGACCCAAATACTCTCCCATTGCCAAATCAGCATCATCCTGCTCAGTACAATGAGTCAATAAAAAAACGATAGGGATCAGATAAAGAATATTCATACATGCTCTTTTCATCGAGACTTCTCCAAGTTTCATTTGTATGATTGAATAATTTTTGCATCAACCCAATAGATGTCGTCGTTTCCTCTTCTGCCGCTCGTGAAAAAGAGATACCGAGCGTCGGGCGAAAGCAGTGGAGCGAACTCGGAGGAGCTTGTATTGATTGTCTGACCCATATTCTTCGCTTCTTGCCAGGATCCGTCTGTATTCCGGAAGCTTATGTACAGATCTCCACTGCCGTAGCCATCCGGCCTGCTCACGGAGGTGAAGATCATGTAACTCTCATCAGGCGCAATGAGGGGATCTGTCTCATCATATTCGGTGTTTATTGAATTTCCGATGTTCTCCGGGTTGGCATATTTGCCATCAATATATTCGGATCTGAAGAAATCGCCTTTGCCAAATCCGTTCTTATCGGAGTTGAAATACAAAGCGCCACTGTTGGCCACAGATGGATAGAGCTGCCGCGATCCAAAATTAATCTCGGGTCCAAGGTGGGTCGCGTTGGTCCACTCTCCGTTCAATCTCTCCACTACCCATATCTGATACCCCCGCGGCGGCGGCTGATCTCTTTCTATCGGTCTTTTGGAAATATAGAAGAGCCTCGTCCCGTCATGTGTAATGAACATATCGACTTCGCTGAACTCTCCCGAGAAGCAGGCAATGCCGGGCTTGCTCCAACCTTGTTCATTTTCCTTCATGACCATTATTGTATAGCCCCTTTGCGGACTGAAGAACGAATAGTAGAACTCCTTGCCATCGGGAGTAAATACGGAATTGACTTCGTTCTTGTCTGTTGATACAACGTCAAGCGCAAAAATCTTAGGTTCCATGGACGGTGGCTGTTGTCCCAGGTAGGGCCCTTTCAAGCCGATGAATTCATCTTGAGTTTGAGAGCATGCATTCAAAGAAAAAGCCAAAACAGAACACATTGGAAAAAGAAGTGATTGTTTCATTTCATCTCTCCGGGCGGCCAGTGTGACGCCACCGTTGCGCAACAAGACGGCAGATCGATCTGTGAGAGCCGAACAAACGGCCTGAATCCGCGCGTTTCCGACATCAGCCCACGTTCGGTATTACTGCTTATTGGGTAGAAGGATTCAATTGTTTTCGGATCCAGGCAGGCGCGCATGCCCAGGGGCGCTGAGTGTTGTGGGGAGGGCGGGGAAAATCCCGCCCTTACCCGATTAGTTGGCCATTTTTCCCAGTCAGAAGCCCTCGAAGGCATTAATACTGCGATCAGGCCAGGTCGAAGCGGTCCAGGTTCATCACCTTGACCCAGGCCGCCACGAAGTCCCTGACGAACCTCTCTCTGCCATCGGCGCTTGCGTAGACCTCAGCATAGGCGCGCAGCACTGAGTTGGAGCCGAAGATCAGGTCATTGCGGGTGCCGGTGTACTTCACCTTTCCGCTCTTGCGATCCCGGCCTTCGAACACTTCAGCCTCGCTGTCCACCGCCATCCACTCCGTGCCCATGTCGAGCAGGTTGACGAAGAAGTCGTTGCTTAGCACGCCGACCTTGTCGGTGAACACGCCGTGCTTGCTACCGTCGTAGTTGGCGCCAAGCACACGCAGGCCGCCGACCAGCACGGTCAGTTCGGGCCCGGTCAGTGTAAGCAACTGCGCCCGGTCGATCAGCAGGGCTTCGGATGTCGCGCCGATCTTGCCCTTCTTGTAGTTGCGGAAGCCATCGGCCACGGGCTCGAGCAGGGCGAAGGATTCGACATCGGTCTGCGCCTGCGTGGCATCCACGCGGCCCGGCGCGAACGGCACTTCCACCGCCACACCTGCGGCCTTGGCAGCCTGCTCGACGCCCACGCTGCCGGCCAGCACGATCACGTCAGCCAGTGACACCTTGCTCGAAGTCTTCTGGATCTCGACCAGCTTGGGCAGTGCCTTGACCGCGCCCTTGTTGACTGCCCAGTCCTTCTGCGGGGCCAGGGCTAGGCGCGCACCGTTGGCGCCGCCGCGCTTGTCGCCGCCGCGGAAGGTGGACGAGGATGCCCAGGCCACAGTCACGAGCTCGCTGACCGACAGGCCGGAAGCGGCGACCTTGGCCTTCACGTCGGCGATGTCCGCGGCGGTCGGCTTGTTGCTTGCAGCCGGCAGCGGGTCCTGCCAGATCAGGTCTTCCTTCGGCACTTCGGGGCCGAGGTAGCGTGCCTTGGGGCCCATGTCGCGGTGGGTCAGCTTGAACCAGGCGCGGGCGAATGCTTCGGCGAAGGCCTGTGGGTCTTCAAGGAAGCTCTTGGAGATCTTGCCGAATTCCGGATCAAAGCGCAGCGTCAGGTCGGTGGTGAGCATGGTGGGCTTGTGCATCTTGCCCGGCACATGCGCATCGGGAAGAATCTCCGACGCGTTCTTGGCGACCCACTGTTTGGCGCCAGCAGGCGACTTGGTGAGTTCCCATTCGTACTTGAACAGGTTCTCAAAGAAGTTATTGCTCCACAGCGCCGGAGTCTTGGTCCAGGTCACTTCCAGGCCGCTAGAGATGGTGTCCTTGCCATGGCCGCTGCCGTAGTTGCTGTTCCAGCCCAAGCCCTGCGCCTCGATAGGTGCGCCTTCGGGCTCCGGCCCCTTGTGCGATTCCGGCGCGGCGCCATGCGCCTTGCCGAAGGTGTGGCCACCGGCGATAAGCGCAACCATCTCTTCGTCGTTCATTGCCATGCGGCCGAAGGTCGCACGGATGTCCTTGGCAGCGGCCAGGTAATCGCCGCTGGCATTCGGACCTTCCGGGTTCACATAGATCAGGCCCATGTGGGTGGCGGCGAGGTTGTGGTCCAGCTCGCGGTCGCCATGGAAGCGCTTGTCGTCATCCAGCCACTTGGTTTCCGCGCCCCAGCTCACGTCCATGTCTGGTTCCCAGACGTCCTCACGGCCGCCGACGAAACCGAAGGTGCGGAAGCCCATGGATTCCAGCGCGACGTTACCGGCCAGGATAAAGAGGTCGGCCCAGGATATCTGCTGGCCGTATTTCTGCTTGATAGGCCAGAGCAGGCGGCGTGTCTTGTCGATGTTGACGTTGTCCGGCCAGGAGTTGAGCGGCGCGAAACGCTGCTGGCCACGACCGCCACCTCCACGCCCGTCGAGAGTGCGGTAAGTGCCGGCTGCGTGCCAGGCCATGCGGACCATCTGCGGACCGTAGTGGCCGAAGTCGGCGGGCCACCAGTCCTGGCTGTCTGTCATGAGCTTGACCAGGTCGGCCTTTAGCGCCTTGTAGTCGAGCTTCTTGAACTCTTTGGCGTAGTTAAAATTCTCACCTAACGGGTTGGACTTGTCCGAGTGCTGGTTCAGCAGGTCCACACGCAACTGGTTCGGCCACCAGTCTTGATTCGAGGTCCCGCCACCGGCGGTGTGATGGAACGGGCATTCTACTTCGTTTGACATGTCTTCTCTCCTTCTCTATCTGGTTTGGGTTCGTGCAGCTAAACTTAACCAAGGTCGGGCACGCGGCTTGTCCGTGCTGCCTGCACCGCCTTGTTCGGCCTTCAATATTTCCTTCCAAAGCTCTTCCTCGACGAAGTTGCTATTCATCACCTCAGAATAAGTCAGTCATTTTTTCTCCAAGAGATGTTCAACCAATATCCGGTTTCGCACATAAACTGCGGGCATCGTGTAGCCATCCCCCAAGTCCCCCCACTGATCAATGTTTTTTCCCCTGATTGCTCGAAGCGGACGGGTGGCCACGCCAACCTACCCGCGTTGTCATTGGCAAACCTGTGCCACGCGTTTTCAAGCCGAGGCAAATGCTCGTTTCATCAGCATCGGTATGCTATCACGGGCAGGAACCAGCCCTTGCTTACAGCTCGTGCATGGGCCGATGACCATGGCCATTTCTCAGGAGCATCCACCAAATCGGCACGCACGGAATTGATAACGATGATAGCAGGAAAAAGTCAACTCATGGTAATGCCTTGGGGTATAGTAATTCTTGACCTCCTTTCTGTGTTTTGCTTTGTTCTCGCGCTCCATGGCAAGCGGTAGATTGTGCGGCGAAAGGCACGGTCTGTAAGCCACGTGCCACACTGATTTTCAGTTATCTATGGTCGTCAAGGGCACCCGCGCGTTGATCGCGAATGTGCCTGCGGCTAGGTAGTGAGCTTTTGATCGAGCTCGTCAAGGGCGAGTGGCCAATTGTCTTTGTGAGCCTTCGCCACTTTCTCGTCATCGAATCCCGAATGAGTCATGCGCAACATTGTACCTTGGTCTTGAGGAATGAGTTCAATTATAATGACGGTTTCGGCTCCGAAAGTGCCTCCTTTGCCGGTTAGCCAGGTCATTCCAATGAGTCGGTCCTGTTCTAACTCAAGAAACCTTCCGTAGTGAGCATGCCGTCCCCAGTCGTGTCGGTTGTAAAAAAAGAAAGGTTTGTCGATTTCGGGGGTCATAATGAGCTCGCCCGGCTGAGCAAACCATAGATCAAAATTCTCTGTCCAAGCCTTGTAGAGATCGGCGGCATTGGCTTTCATGTGTTTTTCGAGCGTTAGGTGATCTGGTCTTTCTTTCAGGTTTGGAGTCATTTCAGATTTCATTGAGCGCCTCTTATTTGGTTTGTGCCGGTGTTAGCAGTGGTGGCAAGGGAATGCAACCTATGCCGAAGTGAAAATGGCTGCAACTTCGGACGGAATCAGCGAAGTAGGAAATACTAACGCGGTTTCAACAATCTCAGCGGCCGAGAACGTGTAGCTCTGTGACTCTCAAGGTGCCATTGCTTGAGCATTCGCTACTGCTGCTTTGTCCAGCTAACACCGCAGTCGGCGGGTGGCCACGCCAACCTGCCTGGGTTGTTCGTGTCAAACGTGTGCCACGCGCTTTCAAGCCGTGGCAAAAGCTCATTTCATCAGCACAGGTATGCTATCACGGTCCGGGACCAGCCCTTTTTTTACAACTTGTGCATGGGCCGATGACCCGGCCACATTTCAGACGCATCAACCAAATCGGCACGCACGGGATTGTTTTCAATATATGCAAGAGAAGCGTAGAGCGTATGAACTCATCGCGTGAATGCGGTTAACAGAAAGTGCTCAAAACACACGCTACCCTCCACGCTCCACTCTGTACGTCTGCTGCCTGGCACAGCCAAGCTCTTCCAGGAAGGTCGAGCACAGCTTCGGTGATTCCAAATAAGGATAACGATGATAACAGAAAAAGTCAACTCATGGCAATGCCCGGGGGTATTGTAATGCTTGACCTTCTTTCTGTGTTTTGCTTTGTTCTCGCGCTCCATGGCAAGCGGTAGATTGTGCGGCGAAAGGCACGGTCTGGAAGACACGTGCCACACGGATTACTAGTTATCTCTATAGGTCAGGGCCACCCGCCCGTCTAAACGAATACTCCAATTCGAAAGCCTTAATATCTATTGAAATTTCTTTCAGCCACAGCTTCTTCAAGAACATGGCGGCCCGTTTTGGATTTCTAAGTATTCAGGCATCATGGCCTCGGCTAAATTAGTTGAGCAACATGGCAAAGAAGGCCTTGCGCTCAGTATCGGATATCGTGCGATGGGTAATGAATGTGACGTGCTCATTAGGTGCCTCAAGGTTCAACTCGATCCCCCAAAGGGGACGGATGCTGGTCGGCATCATGGAGTAGCGCACATCCCCAAGGACATTGGGGCGCTCCGGGTGCCAAGCCAGAAAGCCATCAGAGAATAATTCGAAGCGCTGGATGTCGTGATAGAGCATCATCTGACCTGTCACTTGAGGCAGGTCACGGTTGATATCAAAGGCCTGCACAATACTACCAGTAAAAATCTTGCCTTTGTTGGGCAGCCCCACACGCACTGCATCGACGTAATATATGCCATCCGATTCATAAACCGAACGCCATAGCAGCAAGTTGCCTATCGTGGGCTTGACGATCTGGCGCTCGATGAAGTGGCCACGTTGCTGAGCCTCCATATGTGCAAGAGATTCAGCACGATTATGCTGAATCGCGCCGAGTGACAGATAGCCGGCAGCGAACACCATACCAACCTGCGCTGCCAACGGTTGATATTTTACAACACCAAAGACAATAGAGACGATCAGCGCCAGGGAGAAAATTGGATCGAAAATGGAGATGATGCTCCATGCGATTCGGTCGTCGTTGAAAGGCCATAGCAAGTGGGTGCCGTAGCTAGTGCAGGCATCCAGAAAACCAGCTGTGGCGTATCCGAGTAGTGCGTAAAGATAAATTCTCTTAAATCCAAGCCGCTTTCTTAAAAACGGCCAGAGCAGTAATGATGCAAGTAGGGCACCGGCTGGAATAAACGATAGGGCATGGGTGAAGTGGCGGTGATTTTCCAGAAAGAGGAGTGGGTCTTCAGCCGAACGAATTAGTGCATCGGCATCGGCAACCAGTGGTGCACAGAAACCAACTAAAGAGGCCAAACGAACTTCTTTGGGCTTCGCGCCAACTTGTGCAACTGTTGCACCTAACAAACCCTGAGTGATTATGTCCATGTAACTTTTTTGACCTTCCCGCTATACTGTCCGATCCGTAATGCTTTGTTTTGTAATGGGCCTGTACTCAGGTGCGTGCCAAAATGTAGCATTAACCCTTGCAGATAGCAGGCTGCTGCTCGTGGGATTTGCCGCCCACCTGCTTCGCCCATCAGGTAATCCCCCACGGCCCGGGTGGCCACGCCAACCTACCGCGTTGTTATTGACAAACGTGTGCCACACGCTTTCAAGCCGTGGCAAATGCTCATTTCATCAGCACAGGATGTTATCACGGTCCGGGACCCGCCCTTTTCCTGCAACTTGTGCATGGGCCGACGTCTTGGGACACTTCTCAGCAGCATCCACCGCGCGCAGGGTTGGGCGGCAAACCCCACGGGCTGAAGCCACGTGGCACACGGTCTTCTATTGATTCTTGTCAGGGCCACCAGCCCGTAGGAATTCACCTACAGAAGCAGGTCGAGTGCACGCGAAGTTAGATGATGACCAAAGACGTCATCCTTTGGGAACTCCTGCAAGTCCGGGTTCCCTGCTCTTTAGCAACAGGTTTTTGATGTCAAAACGAAGCCAAAAGAATCCTGGTTTAAAGTCCATAGCGTCCCAGAATTTGTTTAGCTTTTCTTTGCGTCTATGAATACGAGTTTCCTCTTCTAAGAGGTGAAAGAAGTCGCTATCGGAGTCCAACATGCTCTCTATTTTTTCAAGCCGTTCAACATAATAGATTGGATCGGAGATCGCCTTTGGGAAAAGGAGAAATTCGTAACGATGTTCATCTGGTTTGAAGTCTCTCAATTCCATGTCAGTTACCAGAACATAGGGTAAAATCGCTCTTTGCAATGTTTGGTAAACGTCAGTGTGTTCAAACGATTTAAGCACTTCATCATAAGTTTCTGCGAAAGCATTTGACTTAGGCACATTTATTTCAACTTCGGGTAGACTGTCCTCGAGTATTCCTACCATCCTAATGAATTCTCGAATTAGGTTTATGGGTTGAAGGTACTTGTTTATCACAAGATACAGTCTATACCTAGGGGTTTGTTTATAAGTTGGACGACTGGGGAATGCGGATGCGACCGCTTGCACATTGTCAAAGCTATAACTAGGCAAGCTGGCCAGATGCTGCTCGCTTGCGTAAGGCTCAAGTTTTCTTATTAGCTCAATTACACTCTCACGCAGATCTTCGAAATCCAATAGTGGCAAGAGTGTTTCCAAAGTAGTAGCTAAATCAAACGATTCTTTGTCACTCATAGGAACCTCATATTGTGTGACCACACCAACACACTAAAATCAGCTGTGCGGCTTTTGCGTCTGCTGGATTTAAGAGTTAGCCAGTTGCTTGCGGTGGATCACCAACCCACCATTGACTCGCCTTATGCCAACCTGGCTTATCTTGCATTTGCCCAAGGTTCTTCAGGTGCGACGTTTACGAATATCTGACACCCAATTATCCAGCGCGTCGATATCGCTTTTGAGAACGGCTGGTTCCGGAATTTCTGCCCGGGCCGCCGCTGCTTGGTCATGACCGGGCAACCATTTGGAGCATTTTGTCATGGAGGCTTCCAGCGCCCTACAATCTTCTTCGGTGATATCCGCGATCTTGATGACTTGTTGGGTCTGAACGCCAGGTCTGTAACGTTCGACGACACCGCAGAGAAGCACCTCCTCCAAGCCGCGCTCCCATGCCTCACGCAAGTAACCGTAAATCAGGCTGGCTTGTTTCTCATAAGCCGACTGGTGCCCGTCTCGATGTAGTTTTTCAGCCTCCTGCAGGAGTTTCTTCAGATGGCCAATCCGCTTTCCCACCTTGAGCGCCACCCAAGGCAATTCCTCCGCGCAAACGCCCGCACCCTTGGAGAGTTGCCGGACGTGCTGGTCTAGCTGCTCGATCCTCAGTTCCTCCGAGAATTGCTTCAGAAGCAGCAAGAAAACAATGTCATGTGTAAAAACGATGACCTGCCTATTCTTTGCTTCCTCGACTAGCCTTAGTGCCACGCTCTCACGCCATTTGTAGTCGAGCGATGAGACCGGATCATCAAACACAATGCCAGAGGGGTCGTCCGCAGTGCTGAGCTCGGCAAAAAATGCAGCAATTGAAAGGCATCGCTGTTCGCCCTCGCTAACGACCCTTGGCAGTTCTACGCCCGGCGCCCGCGTCAAAATAAGCTTATGATATAGGACTCCCTGTTCTCCGCCGACTTCCTTCAACTCGACTTCGAGGTGCCGAAAGGCAAGGTGGCCTAGCTCATCCCGGAAGCTCTTCTTAAGTTTATGGGTGACCGCCGTCTTAGTCACGGCTGTGCTCTTCAGCGTTATGCTCTGAGTCCTCGTATCGTTAAGGCAAAGCTCATAAGCAGCAACTTTCTTCTTACGCTCGATTTCAGCCAGAACTCGGTCTTCATGCTTTGCAAGAACCTTACGGGCGTGCAACTCCTGCAATTCTGCACTCATCGTTCTCTTTTGCTCTTCGTTCGAGCTGCTTCGCAGTGTCTTGATCCTCTCCTCATATTCTGCGACAAGCTTATCGGTCTCCGTCCAGACAGCTACAAAGGTAGGAAGAACGGGAGGATTCTCTTGCTCCGAAGACAGCGCCTCTGCGATGGCCTGCCTCCTTATTTCACTGGATGAAAGAAAACCGGATATTTTCTCTGCTAAGGTCTCGTGTTCGATATGGATTTCCTTGACTGCCTCGTCCGCAGCATCATTTGTCGTTTTGAGTTCGGTGAAAGCTTCTTGCAGTCGTGCTACTTCTGCTCTGGCTTCCCGGAGTTCACGTTCGGTGGTCGAAATGACGAACCTTTCGAACTGCTTGAGTCTCTCGCCAGCGGTTTGGTCAAGCTCTTGTTGGCAAAGCACACAGCGCGCATCATCATCAACTACGGGGAACGCTTTATGGGGATAAGCAAGTTCTTCCGAAAATTGACGGGCCGATTCCCACAGGTACGACCAGCGCTCCGAGCCGGTTCCAGAGAACAACCCTTCTGGAAACGTTGCAGTCCGCAGGCGTAGTGCTTCTTTGCCCTTTCGACGAGCTTCTTTCTGTGCCTCAAACGCTTTGGACACGGCATCTGCCGATAGCGCCATCTCCACGTCTTTCAGATGATGGGCAAGAGCCCGAACCCTCCCAACGCGTAGCGCAAGTTGACGTGCTAGCCTCTCTGGGTCGTTCGCCTGCAAATCCATAGTCGACTTCTCCAGCAGCTCAAGTCGGGATTCCTTTTCTCGTGACAGGCTGGCAAGAGACTTCACGGTTTCTGGTTTAGTTAGAGAGGACAATCCAGCTATGAGCTCCGCGACCGCCGTTCCTTCCGGCGCTTCAATAGCTGTGATCGCGCGCGAACGCAACGAACGTTGTTCTGTTTCTAGTTGCGCTCGCACCGATTGGCATGACTTGACGAGCTTGTCGAACAGGTCTAGCCCAAGGGGACGGAACGCAACATCGGTTTTTTCTGTGAGATAGACGGCGGCACACTGACTATCGAAGACGCTAACACGGGAGATGGCTTCATCGCCGTCTCCGCCTGCCCATTCGCGGGCATTTGCCTCCGTCCCGACCTTGTATTTTATCGCCACCACTGGCATGTGCGGAGCCGCGCCAGATACGACATTACCTAGGATTTCTTCCGTTCCTCGTGCCCGGCACGCGCTCTTGAGAATCCTGATATAGCCGGTCTTACCCGCGGCGTTGTCACCATAAACCACAGTGAGGTTAGGCACGAACCTTAGCGTTTGGTCTTCCGCCAACGCATTCACGCCGCGGTGATGAAAAATTGACAGTAACGTGACTTGCTCTGATCGCGCACCCGTCTCGGGTATGTGATGTGCAGCCAATGGGACAACGTCCTGTTGATCAGCTAAGCCGTATGCACTCTTGCAAATCTGGGTCAGCTCTCGAATATCCTCGTTGGACAGTTCGCCATGCAACACAAGACGCCGTAGCGCGTCGCGCTGCCACACCGGACGGCCTGGCGACCATTCAAGGATTTCTTCTAATACACTCACAATTACATTGCCTGTTAGATATTATTGCGTTATTACCTCGTGGTTGGAATTAACCAGAACCTGCTCAGCTTGCATGGCTGCATCCATGCTGGCTAACGATTTCTCAAAGAGCGGCTAATTGCCATTTGTAGTTCCTTCATATCAAATGGCTTTGTATAGTAGTCACAGGCACCTGCTTTCATAAATTTGACAATATCGGCAGCACTCGTCCCGACAGCCGTCAATGGCCTTCGAGACTATTGTTGTGCTTTGATCTTCAATTGTTCAATATTGCAGTAGCAATTGCACACCCAATACCAAGGCTTATTATACTAATATGTAGTGCAGACCACAGATGTATTATCTTTATTCTCTTTCCTGTTATAGGAAAGAGTTGATGGTTCATTTCATAACTTTCCTTTCGGATTGCCTCAAGTCGAGCTTCAGGACATAGCTCATCTAGGCGTTTCTGAAACAAGTATACTCGTACCCAATGAATATGATAATGTTGGCCAAATTTCATGGATGATAGAATTCCAAATAATCCGATCAAACCTATGAATAGACTAGCAGGAAGAGTCGATATCAAAAAACGTTGCTGAACGACAAAGGCTAGCAATGCGGCTGATATCGTCACTATATAATTTGTGATGGTTGCCCTTTGTGCTTCTGCCTGTCGAGCAGACACCATACTCTCTTCGATTGATTTCAGTAGAACCTCAACTATTTTGTCACTTGGCATATTCTATCACTTTTCTTTCTACTAGCAATCTAACGAGGCTGTAGGAAAAGCTCACGAAAAGCAGCAATTCCTTCGCCCAATATAATTTTCTTATTTGAAATCATTTTATGAGTGTTTTTCTTTTTAGCTGCCTGTCAATAGATGTTGAATTATAATCAAATGCCGCTAC
>JAJDAF010000018.1 GCA_029261995.1 Candidatus Zhuqueibacterota bacterium | reverse complement strand
CGCCCCGCATCTTTGGATTGGGCTTCCTTCAGACAACGCCTCGCGACGACGCCCTTGCCCTTCTCCTAGCCTTCGGCTCCGCGAAAACCTGGCGCAGGGACTCACACCCTGCTAGCTATGGGCCATGCCCGGCACACACGGCCAAGCATAAGCGGGCCGTTGTTTGGCTCCGCTTAATGCAGTTGTTGGGCAAGCTTGCTGCGAATTTAACCAGGAGCTAGTTAAGTGAACAAAGCTAAACATTTGGGGCGTTTGTTTTGGTTTTTTACGATTTAAAACTTATCCGGGAAAGGATCACCGATGCCGCCAGCTATAATCCCGGGCCCAGACGATTCTTCAATTTCCCTGTGGATGTATTTAATATATGATAGCAATATGCAAACAGATGCAACTAATATTGCAGATATTGACCACAGTACTTTATGTGGTACTTTTTGTAAAACGTTGTCATCTAACCAAGTGGATGTCCATACGAGAACTATTGGTGTCAGAGCTGCTATTAAACGGAACGATATTCGTAATATTTCTTTGTCTTTATGAATTGTTAAATATTCTAATAAAGTTAGCATGATTTCTGTTCTCGAATTTTCTATTTATGGGTTAATATGATATCTAAAATCGCGCTGATAATTGCTGCTATCGCAATGATAGTAGCGAATCTTGAATTACGTAGAGCCTTACGCGACATCGATAAGGTGATCTCTTCTCGCTCTTCTCGTCGCTCTAAGACTTTGGACTCTTCGTAGTCCTTGATGTGTTTGTCGTAAAGAGTCGCTGCTTCTCGATTCATCGAAGCAGTGCTTTTTTGGATTGTATCGAGACCCTGTTCTTCTATTTCGCTGAAGACTCGTTGTCTTGTGATGATTCCCATTTGCTTCCATCTTTTGTTTTTGGGTGGGGCAATGTTTAGCGATGCTGCGAATTAAGTAAATGATAGTTAATTGAATATAAGCTGCCCAACTTTAATTTAACCGGCCAAGCCACAAACCGTTTTTCGATTTCCAGAATTCGCCCTTCGTGGCTTAGTCCGAGTTGAAATTTGAGTTAGACTTTGGTGTCCCTTAAATCGGGAAAACCACCATCGTGTAATTATGCTCAAGAGCTTAAATAAGAAGCTGAAAAATAGCAATACTTCCACGAAGAATAAAAACTACATCACAAGTAATAAAATATTTTATGCAAAGTTCGACAAATTCACTTATCAAGATAACCTATCTAAGATGAGTGTTCAGAATTATTCAAAGTGGTTTCTTCTCAAGACAAAAATTTAGTTAATATATGGCCACCAATGTTCAAAATGTATCAGTCTATTCTCCTATTGTTTATCACCGAATTTTTGATCCTCAAGGACCGAAGAAACCTCCTTCAATAATCCTACAAATCCATACTTGCGAGCAATAGCTATACTTTTCTGTGCGTAATAGGCGACACTATCTAGTTGTGCTTTTCTATTTAAAATGTCACTTAAATGAAAATAACTATAGGCAAGAACAGCTGCACTATCACCCGCTAAGGTGCGATTAAAAAGAATACTCTTACGCACATAGCTCTCCGCATTAGATAGATCATTCTCAGATTTGTACGCTGCCGCAAAATTATTCAAGACAGTTCCAATCATTTCCCTATCTTTTAATTTCTTTGCTAATGCATTTGCCTGCCTTAAATAAACTATAGCTGAATCCCCCTTTCCCTGCTTTATATAACCTACGCTTATAGAGTTCAATAAAGTCAATCTTTGCTTTTCAGTCATTTGATGAGCTGCTGAATTTCTCAATCTTGAACGGGAGTATTGGGTTTGTAATAGCCATTTTTCATCATCCGGAAGAAGGCCAATAGTCGCGACATACTTACTTTCTCTCACTATTTCGGTAGATGGATGCCTCGGGCCTAGAACGTTCTCATAAATATTCAATGCTTTGGTATATCTATCCAAAGCTACACTGTAATTCCCCTTAGCAAATAATGCATTACCAATTGAAAACTGGCTAATTCCAGCTTGAATCTTATCTGCACCAAAAACATTTTCATATATTCTTAAAGCCTTCTCATATTCTTTTAATGCATCATCGTAATTACCTTGATCATATAATATATGTCCTATCCTCATCATGCAGTCTGCTGGTTTTTCATGAAATAACCCATAATCATCCACAAAAATTTTCTTAGCATCACTATAATTTTGATAAGCTAAATCATGCTCTTTCTCGACCCCATGAACTTCCGCTACATTTTCCAGTATTCTACCAACTAGCAAATTTTTAAGTCTTGGAACAATAGAAGCGGGTGGGTTATCCCTTATAGTCGTTAGTGCCTTTTTATAGTGTTCTAACGCTTCTCTATAATCACCCATTTTAAACAAAACAAGACCTATGCTGCGTAAACGAGACGCGATTTCATAGGTATTTGAAGGTTCGTTAACCTCTAAAATTTCCACTGATTCAAAATAATTTTTGAGTGCCGAATCATGGTTTCCCTTCATGAAGTGAACCGAACCTATGTACGCCATTATTTCAGCTATTGCACTATAGTCTGTACTAGTGGAGTGCTTATATACTTCAAGTGCCTTATTGTAATTAGCAATAGCTTCGCTATAAGCGCTTTGCTTGAAATATACGTGACCGATTTTCTGCAGACATTTGGCTTTATCTTCAGGGACCGAAATACTATCAGTAGTAAAGATCTTATCGGCTTTTAGATAATTTTCAAGAGCCGAATCATAACTCTCCTTCGCATAATGAACATCAGCAGCGTATTCTACTATCTTAGCAACAATATAATGATCTGGGCCGTACAACTTTTCATATATTGTCTGTGCCTTTTGATACTCTGCTAAGGCTGCATCGTATTTTTTCTGTGCTGATAGTAACCTGCCAATACGTTCCCAACACGAACTAACAAATGCATAATCTATAGCATGAGCGTCTTCAAGTTTGGCCTTTGCTTCTTTAAAAGTTTGCATTGCAGAATCACCGTCTCCCTTAGCAAGATAAACTTGTCCAATCTTTTCCAACACAACGGCTACGGCTGCATGCGCTTTGCCAAAAAGCTGTATGTTCAGTTCCAGAGCATTATAGTAATTCAACAATGCCTCATCGTAATCCTCTTTTAAGTAAAGGGTTCCTCCAATTTCCTCCAATAAATGAGAGACTATAGAACTCTTAGGGCCTTCGATTACTTCATAAACCCTCAATGCCTGACGCGAGTATTCTAATGAAGAATCATACTCCCCCAAATATTTAAGAACCTCCCCGATATCCATCAATATTAGTCCTACATCTGGATGGTTCTTTCCAAAAAATACTTCGAATTCATAAAGAGTTTGTTGATATTCTTCAATTAACTCAATTACTTCCTGTCTCTCTACATTCCTTAACGTTGTCCAGATCTTGTTTGAATAATCAGTTAGCTTATCTCTTGTGCTAAAGAGCTGGTTCAGTCTATTAGTGTAATTTGTTCCTAGACTATTGAACTTCCTAATATAAACAAAAAAGCTGTCAGTATCTCCTATAGCCATATAAGCTTCGGCTACAAAATAATAAGTTTCAGCCAAGCGCGATTCTGCCTCCTTTGCTTTTTCAATGTAGAGTTCATCCATACGAATTGATTCGCAAAAATTATCTATAGCCTTTTTAAAATGCAAATTCATATTTTCCTTTTCATGAGCTTCAAAGGCATCATATAAGGAAGCTAGTCCACGCTTACTAAAATCAGAGCTTGCTTGCAGCTTGTTCTTATAAAGTCTTATAGCGTTTATCATTTCCGTCTCGCTCAAACCTAGTTTTGTTGCTTCATTGGCCAAGAAGTTTCGTTGAGCGAATTCGGCTTCTTTGGCGGCCATGGCAACTCGTATTTTCTCTTGAAATATATAGTAAAGCATACGTTCGTTTCTAATCAGAAGACTAGAACCCTTTCTACACAAAACGATATTAAAATTAGGTTGAATATCAGGATTGAAAGGCAATCTTATTTTGTGTGAAGGGGGTTCGAGTATGACCATGTCATTTTTTTCTACATCAAACGATAAATCTACACCGCCCTTTAGAAAATATCCCTTTTGTTTAGACGGAGAGACAGCAATAGAGAAAAAACCATTATCATCAGTATTTTGTTCTCCTACCCCCCAAATGCGAACTTTTGCCATAGGAATGCCACTAGAATCTGTATCAATAACACGCCCCGTTATTCTATATTGGGCCAAAGAGTTCAATGCGAACAATTGAATTATGATCAATGCCTTGAATAAAGTGCTCATTGTTGTTTTCCAAAAATAATTTCGTGATTTCCGATTAACAAGATGTAGTTTTCAAAACCAACTATGTTGTTCCTAGTCAATCTAACCCAGACAGTAGATTGAGGTCTTGCTCTAACAATTAAGTCAAATTCTCCATTATTTTTTGTTTGCCCCTTACCAATTAACCTGCCATTTGTTGATACCTCTCTAACTTCAATTTCTGTGTGGGGCAGCGGATTCTTTTGTATATCTCTAACGACTCCATAGAATCGACAGCTTTGGGGGAGCTCTGCATTATCTTCAAAGACAAAAAACATTATTGTAACAAAAAAGCTCAACAAGCCAACATACGTTCCGATTGCAGTAAGCTTGCTTGGGAGGGACCAATTTTTCCATTGATTCTTTGTAGGTATAATTCTCATTAATTCGTCGTAAGTATTGTGGGTTCTGCTATGTATGTCTAACTAATGTTTACTCCGCCTAACTAAACTCGGTCTATTCCGCCTAACGCAGTAGTATCCGGCCAACTGGCCGCAAAAAAGTTTCTATATCCAGAAACAAGTTTCTAATAATAGAAACAACTTTCTAATATCAGTAAGTTTTGAATGTTTCTACTATTAGAAACTTCTGTCATCATTCGACTACTCATGCAGGTTGATGAATGACAGGATGGCCGCCTGCAAATCGCCATGATAGCGTTTGTTTACCAGCGATTCGAAGCGCTGCTCTATTTCAGCAGGCAAGCTCTCAAATAACGAATTAAGGCGCATCTGACCCTCCTTGCCAAGAAAGTCGGCCGGGCTGCAGGCACCGGTGATATTGTTCCGCATAACATGGGTGTAAATCATGGTGGTACTGACATCCTCGTGCCCTAACAGTTCCTGGACGGTTCGAATGTTATAGCCCGCCTCCAGCAAATGAGTCGCGAAGGAGTGCCGCAGGGTGTGGCAGCTGGCGTGCTTGAGTATCTTGGCCTTGCGAATGGCCTTTTTGACTTCTTTTTGCACTGCGCTTTCATCAAAGTGATGGCGTTGGATGGTGCCGGCGCGCGGGTCTTCAGATAGTCTCGATGCCGGAAACACATATTGCCAGCCCCAACACCTATTTGCATTGGGATATTTTCTGGCCAGAGCATGGGGCAGGTATACTGTACCATAACCATCCTGCAAATCTTGCTCGTGCTGCTTTTTGACCGCAGTGAGATGTTCCTGCAGAGGTCCGACAACGGCAGCGGCAAGCATGGTGATTCTGTCTTTCTTGCCCTTGCCCTCGCGTACCGCTAGTTTTCTCTGTTCAAAATCGATATCCTTGACCCGCAACCGCATGCATTCGATCAGCCGCAGACCAGAGCCGTACAGGAGCATGGCCGCGAGCCAATAGGCGCCCTGCAGATGGCCCAGCACCTCACCCACCTGTTGAGACGTGAACACTTCCGGTAACTTCTTCGGCTTTTTCGCCCAGATCAGGTCGCTGCCCAGGGCTTCAATATCAACCTTCAGAACCTGGCGATACAGGAAAAGGATTGCGTTAAGCGCCTGGTTCTGTGTAGAGGCGGCCACATTGCCATTGACAGCCAGGTGCGTGATGAATTTCGTGATCTCCGCAGCCGCCATCTCGCGTGGATGACGCCTGTTGTGAAACAGGACAAATCGGCGTACCCAGCCCACATACGCCTCTTCTGTTCGTCGGCTGTAATGCTTGGCTCGGATGACGTGACGAACCTGATCCAGAAGCTTCGGTTTGCGGTCCGCATCCATGACTATGTCAGCGTTGCTTTCCATCATTCTCAACGATCCGGTCTATCAGGTCCAGGCGTGCGACCTCCTTGTAAGCCAATTCCCACACTTGGTGCTCGCGATTCCAGAATCCACCGGCAGCCCTCACTTTTTTGCCGAGCGCCACTTCGCCATACTGGATTCGCACTCGGGTGATCCTGTCCGGCGGCTGCCACGGGCCCTGCTCCACTACCAGCTCCACAGTTTTTGTCCGTACTTCCTGCTCGCGGTCATAGCGATAGCGCACACAGACAAGCCGCTCGCCATATTGTTTGACGAGTTTTTTTGTGCCCGGCTGGCCGGGTTTCAGTTTTCGCATGGCTGGTTTGGAAAGTGTCTCACAATATCACCGCACGGGTTTGGCACAAGACTCAAGATTCCATCTGGTCAGAATCACAGATGCCGGAGCCGGTTGCTAGGAAACAGATGGAAGACATGCAAAAGATAGCAAAGCGCAGTCGCTATGTCAAGAAGTAATGTTAAGAAAGGGTTTTAAGTCGGGCAGGGCTGCCCACAACGCCCGCGAGTTGTTTATGGCAACCCGGCCATGGCGCCCATTAAGATTCTGTCACATCCCAAACAATCTGAAAAAAATCTGACACTCATCTCATCTATATAGAAAACGGGGAAACGCCTCCCACAAACTCCACACACGATTCGGGCAAGGGGCAAGCGGCGGTGACGAAGTCAATCCTGATATTCTCGAGAATTGTACACAGACCAAAAGCGGAAACCATGCGCCATCCAGGCGCCGGGCTATACCTGTATGCATTTCCATTGGCCTTTGCCCTGCAGCAGGAGTCCCGCGACAACAGACTTTTTATGGCTTGCACCATACGGCGCCTTCTGCGCCGCCGGACTGCCTTTGACGACACGCAAGCAGCTCTTCCGCACAAGGAAGCAGATCCTCCGGAAGCTGAAGCAGCCTTTGCCGAAACCGAAGCAGCTCTTCCGGAAGCTGAAGCAGCCTTTCCGCAAGTCGAAGCAGCCTTTCCGGAAGCTGAAGCAGCCTTTCCGGAAGCCGAAGCAGCCTTTGCGGAAGCTGAAGCAGGACTTCCCGAAGCTGAAGCAACCCTTGCCGAATCCGAAGCAGGCTTTCCGGACGCTGAAGCAGCCTTTGTCGAAGCCGAAGCAGGACTTCCGCAAACGGAAGCAGATAACGGCATCAACGCTCACACTTCAAATACATACAGTCACAAACCAAACGCAGGAGATCTATCATGACCAGACCCAAGTATTCCGAAGCCACCATTCTTTCCGTCGCCAAAACCACATTGGCAAGCGGCCGCAGCACAGTCGCTACGCTGGCGGAGTTTGGCATCACCGCCATCAGCCTCGATGCCTTCGAGGCCGACATTGGGCAGGCGGAAGCGCTGCCGCGTGAAGCCAATCAACGGGTGCAGCTCAGGTACCTCACCCACTACAAGGATGACGCTCTGTTCGTCTGCGAGCAGTGGGGCAAGAAACTCAGAATGCGGCTGGAGCTGGCGTTCGGCAGGGGCTCCCACGAGCTTGGTACTTTTCCCGCCAAACAGTTCAACGCCGCCGAAAGCAGCGAAAATGCCATGATGTCTGTCATGCCGCTGCTCATCGAGCTGGCCGACAAACACCAGGCCGTGCTCGCCGACCACGGCCAGACGCCGGAGATCCTGGCGCAGGGCCCGACCGTGCTGGCAGACCTGCGCACCGCGGATGCGGCCCAGGAGGTCCGCAAAGTTGAGAAACTCCAGGCCACCCAGGCCCGCTATGAGCTGTTCCTGAGACTTTATGACACCATCACAAGAATCAACAAGGTCGGACGCTTGGTCTTCCGCGATGACCCGGTCCATCTGGCATTATTCGAAAGCAAATGGCCCACATCATCCGCGCCGGAACCGGACGCGGAGCAAACCACGATGGTCTAGAATGGAAGGTATATTTATTGGCAGCGGTCGACGCGAGCGACCGTTGCCGGTCTTTCGATGCCGTGGATGGAAATAATGCCAAAATCGCTCGCAATCTGGTCGCAGACGACAGTGGTTGCCTGGTCGGCTGTCAACTCCCGGCTGATAAATTGTGACACTTGCCCGCCGGAAGTCGCCACGTTCATGCGGAATTTGATGCTCTCATAGGATTGTTTTCAACGAATCACAAGATGTCCTCTAACTTCAATCTTGTTTCCCGCGACTGATTCTCTCTTTGAATACTCAGCTTAATATTCTCTCCTTCATTCATTAACAAAGCTTTTATCTCCCCGGGCTTGAATTCTCTGATTGCGATTCCATCTATGTGCGTAATCAGGTCATTTACTTCAATGTTTGACTCACTGGCAGGAGAATTTGGATAGACCTTTCTGACTATCAGGTTGCCGTGCCCATCAGGGGCAAATTCCAACCCTGTAGTGTTGAAGATGAAAGGTTCATCATATGAGTTCGAAGGTTCAAGGATAATCCGATTATTGAAGTAGTCAAAAATGACATTGAACTTTTGCAATAGTGGCAATCCAAGCATGGAGTTTCCAAAAACATTGGCCTTCTGATCGACCATGGTAAAAGCTGTTAGCACGTCCTTTAACACATACTTACCGAGTCGAATACCTTTAACCCTGCCGACAGAACCTTTCTGGTCGAAGAACCCACTTCCGAATCCGCCTGCAATAGCATTCGCAGGCAGAGTAATCTTTTCATGTCCGCCAATGAGCAGATTAAGTGGGTGTAGCCATCCGAGATCGACCAATAGATCGACTGTAGTGGCTGTCCGATCAAACAACTCAACTTCTGCTGCAATTGTTCTGGAATTGAATGGCCCTGCTTTCATTGCAAGCTCTTGTCCTTTACCAGAATATGCAAATGCCTCGGGCGGTATCAATTCAATATTTGACTCATCGAAGTTGATTTTCACCACAAAATGTTTGAAGAAAGTAGCGCTAAACTGGCCGTCAAATCCTTCCCATAAATTCGGACGATTACTTTCGTACCGACTTACAATGGCCTTTTGTTGATCAAAAATGATATTGTTGACCCGGATGGAAATATTCGTATCAACATCTGCTTGTGTCATTCCGATTGAAGTTTCGTCCGTGAATCTAAATCCGATCGAATCAACTTTGGGACTGCTGAAGAAGAGCAGCTCATCCCACAAAGAACCACTATCAAGCATCATGTTGCAGTCTTTGCCGTTGATCTGAGCTTTAAACCGAAACTTGTTCCTGTAAAATTCAAAGGGAATGGTATCTCCCAGGTTTTCTGACAAAACCCTGTATGTTCCAGGTGGCGCTCCTATTTCATATGCATGTTTTGTATCGGGAGCATTTTTCTTCTCATTTGATTGGGCTTGAATAATAGTGAAACTTCCCAATAGCTGAACAAGGACAATGGGCACAATTAGCTTGATGCCATGGCTGTCGATACGCATTAGCCTACAACTCCTCTTCTAAATTGTTTTGCTATTGCTCTTTCTGTGGACTCAAGAAATCCGTGAAATCAGTGGTTCACCTTTTTGGTTCCGGCCTCGCCGGGTTAGGTTTTTGCAGCGAGCACAGCACCTGTCGCGACCATTGCGCTCCCGGCAGAACGGTTCAATATTCTCTCTGCTCCAGGGTTTCGAAAGAGTTTTCTGGCTCTGGAAGCTGCGTAGGCATAAGCCAGCAGGGTTGCGGCAAGCACCACTGAGACTACGGTCGTGACAGCAAACACATCCAATGTCGTGAGCGTTGGCAGTTCGACGAATGTCGGAAGAAAGCCGAGATAAAACAATATGACTTTTGGGTTGCCGAGTGTGATGAACAATCCGCTAAAGAAAGTTGCTTGCCATGAATGCTTCCCAGTATCATCCACACCAGCGGCCCTGGGTTTTGCCTTCCAGAGCTTAATTCCCAGCCATATCAGATAGGCAGCGCCAAGATATCTGATTACGGCAAAGAATCCTCCCAGAAGTTCCGCGGCCGCGGACAGACCATATATCGCCAGCAACAGGAAAATCAGGTCTCCTGCAACGATACCCAACACCACCACCGATGCACGTGAGAAACCTATCGAAAGCGCCCTGGCAACCGTAGCAAAAACTCCCGGGCCGGGCGTTATCGCAAGCAGGAGCATGGCGGCAGCTAGAGCAAACAAAGATAGAAGCGTCATATCGTACTCACTTTCCGCTACTGACGGACTCCCAAAATTTGCGTGACACCGTCGATTAGTCTGTCAACTTCATCTTTGGTTGTGTAGCAGGCACATCCAGACCGGACCAACCCGTCTTGCGCGTAGCCAAGACGTTCAACGGCGGTGGTGGCATAGTAGTCTCCGTGGGAAGTGAATACTGCTTTTTCCGCCAAATGTTCGGTTACTTTTTTTGATGGCATGTCCGCTACAGCAAAACAGATTGTGGGCGTACGTGCTGCGCTGGGCTCGGGCCCGAAGAGTCTAACACCCGGCAACGCCGCTAATCCGGACGACATTTGCTGCACCAGTGTCTTGCCACGACCGTGCAGTTCCACCATAGCTGCCTGAAGACAAGCGCGTCGCGTCGCTCCAGGGGCGAGGTTCGCAAGGAAGTCCACTGCGGCTGCTGCGCCGGCAATGCCTTCGTGATTGAGTGTTCCGGTCTCGGCCAGTTCAGGCGCTTTGTTGGCCGCCGGGAGCAGACGTGGGAATTCCAGGCCGTTGAGCAAATCCTGCTTGCCAAACAAAATACCGATATGTGGTCCATAAAATTTGTAAGCTGAACAAACGAGAAAGTCGCAATCAAATTCCTGCACATCGATGAGCCCATGTGGCGCATAATGGACAGCATCTACCATGACCGTCGCGCCGACGGAACGCGCCAGCCGGGAAGCGCGCTGCACGTCGGATATCGTGCCAAGCGCGTTTGACGCTGCGCCAACGGCCACCAGCTTCGTTTTAGGGGTAACACAAGACTCAAAGTGCTGCCAATCTAACTGGCCGGTTTCGGGAATCATGCGAGCGGTTTTGACTTCCAGATCGAAATCTTTGGCCATCTCACGCCAGGGATCGACATTGGCATGATGGTCGAGCTCGGTGACGACGATTTCATCACCCGTGGAGAATTGTCTTCCAAGAGCGCGTGACAAATGGAAAGTCAGGGTGGTCATGTTCGCCCCGAAGACGATTTCTTCCGCCGTGGCATTTAAGAAGTCCGCGAATGTTTGACGTGCGTTCGCGATGATCTCGTCGGTCTCAGCGCTGCTCGGATAAGCCCAGTGGCTGTTGGCATTGTGGTGATAGAGGTAGTCGGTCATTGCTTCAGCCACTGGGCGTGGCACCTGAGTGCCGCCAGGCCCATCGAAATAAGCGACGGCAAGACCATTGTGTTTTCTCTCCAGTGCGGGAAAGGCAGAGCGAATTTTTTCTATTGAAGCTGTTTTCATGGGGGGAATCTCCTTTTGCTTTTACGCACGAATGCGATCATCCTTGTAAGACCGAAGCGTCTTGCGTGCGGGCTTAACAATAATAACGGACAAGACAACCGCTACCAGGTTGTCTGTAACAGCCGACGAAGCACTGTGAACCGGACTCATGCTCGGGAGAACCAACAATCAGGAATTTTGAGTGTGCGGCTCAGCCGCGTCCGCCGTAGAGCCACGCCCAGGTTTGCAGCAGGCGCATGTAGTCGGCGCGGGTGCGGGAAATGTTCACGTTGCCACGCATTTGGTCGAGCGATTCATACCGGTTGTGCTGCATCCATTGAGTCAATTCATCTTGCAGCTTTGACAAATGGCCCGGACCGTTTTTCAGCAGTGCTGAAACCATTTGCACTGCGGAAGCGCCACAGATGATTGCCTTTATGGCATCCTTGCCGGAATGCACGCCGCCAGAGACGGCAAGAGTTGCTGAGTCCAGACTAGCTGACAGAACCGAAAGCCAGCGTAGCCGCAATAGTAGTTCACCGGAGTTGGAAAATTCCCGTCTGGATACCGCTTTGAGCAAGCCAAGGTCGATGTCCGATTCAAAAAATCGATTGAACAAAACGATGCCGGCGGCCCCTGCTTTCTCCAAGCTACCGGCGAATTGCGCCAGTGAAGTGTAAAAAGGAGACAGCTTGGCAGCCACCGGGAGCTTGATGGCCTTGGTAATCCCTCTGACCATTTCGACCGACCTTTGCTCAAGAGTGGTGGCAGACTCTTGTGGGTCCGTTGCAACGTAATAAATATTTAGCTCCAAAGCATCGGCGCCTGCCTGTTCGAACGCAAGTCCGACATCGAGCCACGGACCTGCTGTGTGGCCATTAATCGAGGCAAAGACAGGAATATCGACAGCTTCTTTGATCTTTCGAAGCTGCTCCAGATACTGGTCAAGAACCCCGACTGCTGTTGTTGACGACGCTTTCTCTGCGACCGGCTTAACATCATCGGCATTGACCTGCTCCTCAAAAAGCGAGTGCATTACTATTGCAGCAGCACCGGCATCTTCAACCTCTTTTGCATGCGCCGGCGTGTCTGCCAGAGGGCCGGCACCGGCGATGAATGGATTCGGTAGATCGAAACTGAGATAGTTCGTCGAGATGTCCAATTCCTCTCCTCCTGAATTTTGCCCAAGCAGATTTAATCGGTTAGTCCTTTCTTCTTCATATTATACCATATTATGCTGCTATTGGGCCGGTTCTCCCGCCCTTGCCACCCGGACAACCAACAAGCAGTATGCAACTAAATTGATCGCCAACACCACCGAACCTAGAACGATCTGAACGCTACGCGTTAACCCGGACGGATAGATGATTGGCAGCAGATAGTGTTCGATGAATCCGCCGGCATATCCTGCTTGGCCAGCCGCAAGTCTGAACCGCTGCTCGAGAGGCGTGAGCGGGCAAATCCAGCCCTGGAATTCAATCAGTGCGCCCCACACCGCTGCGGGGATATGGAGGAAAGCAACCCACCGCCATCTCAACGCGATAAAACCGCCAACCACCACGAAGCAGATGAAGGCGAAGTGCAACGCCACGACTAAGTCTGCAGTTAAGCGATCTAGCATGGTGAACCTAACGCGGCAGAGCCGCGAATTGAGAATTTAAAATTACGAATGGCAGAATCTTGAGGAGGTTCAAGCCTAAGGCCTCGGTCCTTCGTTCACCGATAACTGGAACACATCTGGCCGGGCGTAGTGGCCCACCACATCGAAGTCGAGTTTGCTACGGGCGATGTCAGCAAGGTCCAGTTCCGCGAGCAAGATGCCTTCTTCATCAAACAGAGGGCCGGCCAAAATTTCGCCCAGCGGCGAGACGATGACGCTGCCGCCGCGACAGATAATTTCCGGCTGCTGCGTCAGCTCTTCGATGCCCTCCAGGTCAGCGGGGTACATGTCTTTGCGGACAAATTGATTGCACCCCAGCACGAAACAGCGGCCTTCGCATGCAATATGGCGCATGGTCGATTGCCAGGTCTCCCGCGAGTCCGCGGTCGGCGCCAGGTAGATTTCAACGCCCTTTTGGTAGATGGCGCTGCGGGCCAGCGGCATGTAGTTTTCCCAGCAGATCAAGCCGCCAATTCTGCCGAAATCCGTTTGTATCACCTCAAGCGTACTGCCATCTCCTTCGCCCCAGATCAACCTCTCGCTACCGGTAGGTTTGAGCTTGCGGTGTTTGCCCAGCAGTTTGCCGTCCGGGCCAAAATAAAGCAGAGTGCAGTAGAGCGTGGAGCCATGCATCGCCTTTTCGCGTTCGACTACGCCGATGGCCAGAAAGACCGAGGCTTCTTTGGCGGCGGCCCCTAACTGCGCGGTGGCGGGACCCGGGACTTCGACGGCATTTTGCCAGTAGCGCTGCCAGAGCTTGCGGCCTTCCAGGCTGCGGCTGCCAACCACTGCCCCGAAACTCAAGCCACGCGGATAGGCCGGCACAAATGCCTCCGGCAGCAGGACAAGTTGTGCGCCCTGCCCGGCGGCCTGGGAGATGAGTTCACACGCCTTGTCCAGCGTCTTGCTTTTATTGAAGAGTACCGGAGCCGCCTGCACCACCGCCGCTTTCACGCTTGGGAATTCGTCTTGCATGACCGCTTCCTTGTTCACAGACGTTCGAATCGAGCGGGAGTCAGAATAATCGGATTTTGTGTTGCATCAATACTGCCTTGCAGCACGTGCATGAAGCGCAGTGAGGTCAGGCTTTCTCTGTTTCCCGCTCAGCCCAAAAGGAGAACCGGCTATGCAGTCAGTACCGTCAGGAGAAAAGTCTCAAAGCACGTTGCATTTGCCAGAGAAGAACTTTCGAATCTCTAAGGCAGCAATCGTGCAAAGCGTTGAGCCTATGAAAGGTTCGATCGACGATGGCCGATTGTCACTTCATGCCCAACGCTTTGCACGATTGGGTATTAATCGCCGGTATCATATTTGAAGGACAGGCTGACTTTTGCACGGTACGCGACAACTTTCCCGTTCTCAACCTTCATGTCCAGCTTGGTAATCTCGGCGATTCTCAAGTCCTTAAGACTTTTGCCGGCGGTCTCAGTAGCATTCTTGGCCGCTTGCTCCCACGAGGTATCACTTGTTCCGACTAACTCAACAACCTTGTAAATGCTGTCAGCCATAACTCTCTCCTTAATTTGGTCAACGAATAAAGTTAAGATGATTTCTGGGCATCATCCCAGGGTAGTGATTTGTAATCAAACTTTCCACCTTATTATTGTGTTGAACTTAATGATCTCGAAATTAGGACTGAGATCAAAGTCTCTGGGCAAAACGCGTCGCCAACGCCTCCGCCCTTATCAACTCTAAGTGTTTTGCACAAGGCATCTTTTTGATTGAATTTTGACTGCAAAATCATAACTTCAGACTTGATACCGAACAAACGACAGCGAGACCCAATGACGGCTAGAGCCTTGATTTTTTCGGCTGTACTGCTCAGTGCGGCGTGCGGCCATTCCAATTCACCGGAGGGTGTTGCCGGTGAGTTCCTGTTCCGCTATTTTATCGAATTGAACCAGCGCGGCGCACTCGAACTCAGCTCAGGGCTTGCGGAGGACAAATTGCGTGAGGAGATCGAGTTGACGCAAAGCGTGCGCATGACGCCAAATCTCGACCTGGCGAGCTCCAAGCCTTTTCTGGACTACGAGCTGGTGACCAGCCAGAAGCGCTCGGAGAATGCGGTGACCCTGGTTTACGACATCACCATCGAAAATCCCGGCGGTGCGGAGACCAAACGCGAAGTCGTGTTGACGACCATGAAGCAAGATGGCTCGTGGAAGGTCAGCAATTACGACACCTTTCTTAAGAAGTCCTAGGCGCGAGATTGTGGAACAAGTCCTTAAGTTGATTGCCCTGGCGATGCTCGGCGCCGTTGCTGGATTTCTAAATATCATGGCTGGCGGCGGTTCTCTCCTGACTCTGCCTTTCCTGATATTTCTTGGATTGCCGCCGGTTATGGCCAATGGCACCAACCGCGTTGCGATTCTTGTACAGAATGTATTTGCGGTAGCGCGCTTCCACCAGTTCCAGGTTATTCCAAAGGGAATCATCCTGGTGGTTGCTGGCCCGGCCGTTTTCGGGGCAGTTCTCGGGGCGCAAATTGCCGTGGATATCGATGAGCTGCTGTTCAAGCGACTGCTGGCAATGATCATGGTGTTGGTGATCGCGCTCACTTTTTTCGGGCCAACTCACAAGGAGTTCAAGGACGAAATGGTGTTTGGTCTGCGCCGCAAGCTTATTCTCGGCGGCGCTTTCTTTCTTATTGGCATTTATGGCGGCTTTATCCAGGGCGGCATTGGTTTTCTCATCATCACCGCTTTGACTCTGGTCGGATATGATTTGGTCAAGACCAACGCGCTCAAAGTGCTGGTGGTGCTGGTTTTCACGCCGTTTGCCCTTGCCATTTTTGTTGCCAACGGCCAGGTAGATTGGGCGATGGGAATGGTGCTGGCTGTCGGTAACGCCACCGGCGCCTGGCTTGCGACCCGCGTTGTCGTGGAAAAAGGACATGGTTTCATTCGTTGGTTCGTCATGGCCGCGGTTGCTGTTTTTGCTGTCAAATTGTTTCTGGGTTAACCACTTACAGAGGAGGAGAAGCACCTTATGGGCAAAAAGATCCTGTATGCATTTGTCGCGATTTTGATTGTGATACAAGTCGTCCCGGTGGAAAGGAGCAACCCTGCGGAACAAGGCAGACTCGCGCCGCCTCCGGAAGTTCAGGCCGTGCTGCAAAAGGCCTGTTACGATTGTCATTCGCATCAGACGCGCTGGCCCTGGTACGCTTATGTGGCGCCGGTCTCATGGTTGGTGGCGCACGATGTCGAAGAAGCGCGAGAGCACCTCAATTTCTCGGCCTGGGAGCAATATCCCGAGAAAAGGCAGATGCACAAGCTTGAAGAGATTTGGGAAGAAGTAGAGGAGGGCGAAATGCCGTTGTGGTTTTATGTGCCGCTGCATTCAGAAGCAAAGCTCTCTGACCAGGATTGTCAGATTCTGCGCGACTGGGTGCATGCAACCGTGCCGGCGGATTCGATCTCAGATGATGCTGGGCAGGAAGAGGGGTATGAACAAGAAGAATCATACGATTGACGCCGTCGAACTTAGTGCGACGGTGAGATTGACTTCGTCTTGCTATCTTGTTCGGTACGTTCGCTTCCGTTCAAGGTCAGGAGATAGGCTAGCAGGTTAGCAAGTTCATTTTCAGAGAGGTACTCGGTCAGATTGCCCGGCATGATTGAGATGTTTTGTGGCACAAGCGCGGCAATCTGGCCGCGGGCCACGCTTGTGATTTGTTTCTTGCTGTCGATCAGCCTGACCATGCTGCTATCCTGGGTTTCAATCATTCCAACCAGCATTCGGCCATTTTTTGTTTTGAGCAACATTTGCTCATAGCCACTCACGATATTCGAATCCGGCTTGACGATTTTTAAGTAGAGATGGCTGCCGCGGCGGATGCTGGCGATGGCGGTCAAATCAGGGCCGACTGAGTCACCTTTCGGGCTGCCATCCGCCGCCAAACCCAGGTGGCAGGAAGCACAGGCGGCGGCGCCGTGCGGGTCGAAAAACAGATCTCGCCCTGCGCTGGCATCCCCGGTTGTGGGGTAGTCCGGCTCAGATGAGTCAGATTGGTAGCCGGCGTAGAGGACATCGGGCAGCATGATTTCCGTGGCAAGAGTATCGCCGGCCAGGCTCATCAGGTAGGTCACGATCGATTTGATCTCAGACGGGAACAGGCGTACCGGTGCGCGGTAGACTTCCGGCATTTCGTTCTTGAAGCCCGGTACAACAAAGGCGCCGGGTTGTGCGATGGATTGCACGACGTAGGCGACCGGGCCATCAAGTCCGAGACTGTCCGCGCGTTGCACGGCGCGCAGAGGTAGGAGCATGCCGTTTTCGCCATCACCCAGGTTGGGGCCGCGCAGAGCGTAGCCACGCTCTGCGATGCGGTGGCATACGTGGCAGGTACCTTTTCCCCAGAACAGTTCCTCACCTGCAGCCGCGGAGACTACGATATCCGGAGCCGACTGCGTCGCGACGTCCGGCAGAGAGTCAATCCAGGTATAAATCAGATAGGTCGCGGCAGCGAAGGCCGCCAAAGCAGCGACTGATTTCCAGACCATTCTTTTTTCCCACAAGACGATTGCAGAGCCCGGGTTCTAACCGGGATTGCTGCGTTGAATTCGGGATGAAGATAGTCAAAACGAGAGTGTCAGGCAACAAGTTTGGCATAAAAAAACGGGCATGTTCAAATTGAAGAACATGCCCGTTGAAATGGGTGCATTGATGCTTAGCTTCCGACTGCGTACTCCGCGCTGCCGTCGGCAGTGGCGGCTGCTTCCACCGTGACTTGCATGGTTTGCGTGCCAAGGCTTTCTTGCCAGTATTCGATGGTGTAAGTGCCGGCCGGAACATCTGTCATCTCGAAACTGCCGTCAGCACCGGTGATGGCGTAGTAAGGGTGGTCGCTGACCGCGATGTAACCCGTCATCCAGTTGTGAACATCGCAGGCGATGCGAACGACCTCAGCCTTCTCGAAAGTCTGCTGCATCGTCTTCTTGAAACCAGGCTGCGCAACGTTCACCGACTTATTAACTTCAGCGAAAGTATGAATGTTGTGCAAAATGCCGTCGCTGTTGCGAATGGTCAGTGGTGAGCCCGCGGGAACGATGCTGATATGCGGCTCAAATGTACATCCGTTTTGGTCGAGCAAGTAGTCGCCCGCTTCCATTTCCTTGCCAGCGGTGATGTTGGTGATCTTGACAACGACATTCGCCAGCCCGTTATTGTCCGAGACAAGAACGGATTCGTCATAGTGGGCTTGTTTGCCGCACACATTGGTGTCTTTCGTGACTTCGAGTTTCTTGACCTTCGGAATGGCGCCTGCAAAAGTCACCCGACCTGAGATGGCGCCACCATCGGTCACCGGACCGGCTTTATAGCCTGCCGCTGCTCTTGGTCGCTTACTCGTTTTGGCAGGCTTGTCACCACCGGCGTCTCCTCCACCGCAGGCAAACACTAACGACAAAGCGACTGCCGAAATCGCAAGATTGAGAACCTTCTTCATTTGCTTCCTCCTGAGTTTATTTGGGTTTGTTAGACTCTAAAGTCTATCTGCAAATTTTCTAATGCTCATTAAATAGTCGGTCAGAGCCTGGATCTGTTTGTCCGGGTCGCCGCCGAGCACATCGGGTGGAGCGGCGTCAGGATAGAATCCAGGCATTTTTGTACCCGGTTGCTGCTTCTGTGGATCAGCGATCCAGTCGTACACCCACTCGGGGTTGAGGCGGTCCGGGGCAAGCAGGAAGTCTGGCGCCCAACCAGACGGCGGCCCCTGTGGTTTCTTGTTGCCCACCTGGTGGCAACTGAAACAGCTGAGCAGATCGGTTGAGAATAGTTTTTCGGCAGCTCGCATTTCCGTGGTTGTCAGCTCGATGTCGAGTTCGCTAAACGGTTTGCTTATGCCTTCCAGGGCCTGGAAATATTCGATAAGTGCATTGACTTCTTCGTCATTAAAATCGAACGTTGGCATGCGGACATCGACCCAGGGTCGAATTTGAGTCGTTGGGTTCTTGAGAAACTGAAAGAGCCAGTCCGGCTGTACTTTTCGTCCTTCGCCAATCAAGTCCGGCGGGGAAAAAGAAAGCGCTTCATCGTTGCTGCTGCCTTTCTTTTTGAAGGCTTCGACAATGGTGGGCCGGATATAGCCGCCTTCCCCTTCTACGATGTGACAGCCGACACAGTTGTACTGGCGCACCAGTCGCCGGCCTTTCTCAATCGATTCGCCGAGGGTGCCGGTGTCGTGCACGTACTTGTTGCCGATGACTCTGCCATCCCAGCTTTTGAGAAGCATGGCGAGCGAGCGAGCGTCTTCGTCGTTGAACTCAAAGTTAGGCATGCGCTGAATGACTGCCTCGGTGGCGTAGAGCCTCGCGTTGCGCATCTTACCGAGCGTCCAGGCATCCCAGGTTTGGTCCGCGACCTGCCCGCGTGCAAGGGCGTCGCCAAAGAATAATTCGTCGTGAGCTTTGCCACCGAATTCATTGAGCGAAACGCTGACTTTGCCTTCGCGTTCCATGCCCTCTATCTCGTGACAGCCGTGGCAGCCAAAGTTGCGAATCACGGACTTGCCTTCTGCAATCAACTCCGGCGAATCAAGTTCTGACTCCCTGAAGGTTGTCGCAGGCGGGTTTGCTTCTTTCTGGTTCATCAGATAGGCGACGATGTCCAGAGCCTCGGCGTCCGTCAGTCGCAGCCGCGGCATGGTTGAGCCCGGATGATATTGTTTGGGATTGCGAATCCAGGTGTAGAGCCAATCCCGGTTGACCTTGCTGCCAATTTTTGTGAGGTCAGGCGCGATGTCGTAGGTCACATCCGTGGTGCGGACCTCACGGTCTTGCTCGGTAACGACGTGGCAGCCCTTGCAGCCGATGCTTTCAACCAGCTTCTCACCATTTCCGGCACTACCGCCGCGTGGAGATTTTGGTGCTGAATAGGCGCCGCCCTGGCTGACACTGTTAAGGTAAGCGGTGACTGCCATAGCTTCCTGGTCTGCGAACTGTGGGTTCGGCATGCGAGTGTGTTGGCGGAAGGACTTTGTGTCGCTCACCCAGCGGTAGATAAAGCGGGCATCAGTTTTCTTAGTGATGTTGTTGAGCGGCGGTCCGATTTTGCGAGCTTTTTCGTAACCGGCAATGTCGTGGCAGGCGTAACACGCAAGGTCGAACACCATGCGTTTGGCGCGGGTCAATTCTGGGGCGTGCTCAACTTTCATCTCTGAGTTATGGCATTTGTTACAGCCGGATTCGAGCCATTCCGGGTCGAGAATGGGGTGGTCCCAGAACTCCGCGAAACCGTGCGCCGGGTCGTCTTGCAGGGCCTCGCCCTGACCGTCATGGCAGGGAGAACAACCGAACTGGTTGATCGGGTGTTTTTTTAAGAGCACCTCACGATTGGGGTGGGATTGAAATGGCGCTTCATACTCATCGTAACCACCTTTATCGGCGTTGACGTGACAACTGGTGCAACGATCGACCCGGTCGAGGTAGCTCTGAAAATTGCCTTTAACAAAGTCGGCCAGGACAAACTGTTCAATAGCGATTTTTCGATCCGCGATGCGCTCTATCTTGTCGCCTAATTGTACGATCGGTTTGCGCATTTCGGCCACCTGCGCCTGCAGTTGGTCAATTTCCGCACGCTGCTCGGCGATCCGTTTTTCAATGTCAACCTTGGCCGCTTCTGCTTCATCCCAGCCAGTTTTGAGCACGGCTACTTCCTGGTTCAGAGTATCAACTTCCGGTCGCAGTCTCTCTAACTCCTCGCTGTGGCCCTCGTGGTCCGCGTGTTTGTAGCGATACCAGAGCGCATCGTATTCGCTCTTGGCAAAGCGATACTCCTGCATGGCATCCTGAATGCGTTCGTCCGCCTGAGCCAGCTCAGTCTGAACCGCCTGGTAGGCTTCGCCTTTGAGCTGCGACTGAGCTTCAGCGAGTTGTGCCTGCAATTCCTCGTATTCTTCGCCACTCTCAAAATCGAAGTCTTCTTGCGTGATGGCGAGGTCTGCGCTGAGATTGGCCGTTTCCTGGGCATTCAACTCCATCTGGTAGCGCTGCCACGGCGCGCGTTCGCGAATCATATCCCAGATGGCCCAAAAAGTGGAAAGCGCTAGCAAGCCGGCCAGAATTAGGTACAGGTGGCCATATTCCCTTTCTTCCACCGGGGTTTGAGATCGCTTTGACACTAGGTCCTCCTTTGCGTTGGTCGGCTTAGTTTTTCGTAAGTAAGTATGCCGTTGGCAAAACCAGGCGAATTAGATGTTGAACCACGGGGTGACCCACACATATTTGATATTGAAAGCCCAGCGCAACAGCATCTTGATTGGCAGTCCCATCATGCAGAGAAACAGAAAGGCCATCACGCCAAACCGGGCAGCCCCCATGGTTTTGATGAAGTCAGTGTTTTTCTTCCAATAATAGTAGACGATGCCCAGGCAAAAATAAGCCGTCACGATGAAACCGCCAAACAGGAACGCAACAACTGAACTGCGAATGCCAAAGTACTGGTGCAGATCGACATTGACCATGGCAACAACTTTGTGGGGATCCCATGCTTCCCAGGGCGCGAAGAAATTCCAACCCGGTCCGCGCAGGAATGTACCAACAAAGATTAATGCAACCCACAACACGAAAAAGCCGAAGAGAAACGTCGATAGTGCAAATTTGCGCTCCATCCAGGTGTAGTAGCCATTGCCCTTCGGGTTCTTGTCAATATACGGAATGGCCATCAGGCCAACGATGATCAGGGTTGGGAAAATCACGCCGGCAATCCATGGGTCAAAATAGACCAGCATTTCCTGCAAGCCGAGAAAGTACCACGGCGCTTTTGACGGGTTTGGCGTCTTGGATGGATTGGCGGGATGCTCGAGCGGCGCATCCAAAGCTACCGACCAGACCGTCAGGATAAGCAGAACGAGGATGGCAGCCAGGAACTCAATGCGTACCAGGTAGGGCCAAACGAAGATGCGGTCATTGTTCTCATCCTGCAATTCGCTATAGCGGCCGTCGGAGATAATGCCATCGTTCTTCCTTGCTTGCCGCCACCAAAGCAGGGTGTAGTAGCCAAGCAGCACCACCATCATCGCAATCGGCAAATTGTCCGGCTTGCTCAGAATTAGAATTAGGTTTTCCATAACGCTCCTAGCTTTGCTTTGAGTGCCCCGACCTCAGGCCGGAACCCCGATATTTCAGTTAGATTGCATATTGGCGTCCAGGTTCATTCAGGAGCTGGACAGGCTGTCTTGTTTCGCTTTGATGGCTCACGGTATGCACGGCATACTCACGCTTTCAGCATCATAGAGGTCCTGAAATCCCGCCATCTTTTCGAATGCGCCAGAAGTGCACAGCGCAAAAAATGGAGAGAAAAATAGGCAGGAAAATGCAGTGCAGAACATAAAATCTTAGCAGTGTTGGTGGACCTACCTGAGTGCCGCCGAGCAAGACGAAACGCACATCGTTGTCCGGACGCATACCGAGTTCCGGACCGAACGGGCCTTCGTGGCCTAGCAGGGGTGTTGCGCGCGCCATGTTTGTGCCTACGGTAACTGCCCAAATCGAGAGTTGGTCCCACGGCAACAGGTAGCCGGTGAAGCTCAGCAAGAGCGTCACGGTCAACAGAATGACGCCAACTACCCAGTTGAATTCCCGCGGCGGCTTGTATGATCCTGTGAGGAAGACGCGGAACATGTGCAGCCAAACGGTGATCACCATTCCATGTGCGGCCCAGCGGTGCATGTTGCGCAGGAACATGCCGAACGGGACGTCAAATTCCAGATACTTCATGTCGTTAAAAGCATATTCCGCGGTCGGCCGGTAGTAAAACATCAGCAGAACGCCCGTGACAGCCGTCACAAGAAACAGCAGCCAGGTAATGCCGCCCATGCACCATGTGAAACGAATGGCGCCAGCATGCCGGGGAATGCGCGTCGGGTGCAGATGCAGCCAGACGTTGTCGAGAACCTGCAGGTAGCGATTGCGAGGTGTGTCTTCGTAGCTGTGACGAAACATCGATTTCCAAACTTGCGATTTGGTGGCGCTATCCTTCATTTTTTCAATAAAGGCCTGCATGGTGTCTCCTAATGTTGTGAAGAAAAGATGGCGTGCACTAAAGAGAATCGGAATGGTTACAGCTTCAAAATGTGGAGAATATAGAGACATTTGTGTAAAATGTCAAGTGAAAAGCCCTGGCCCGCCGGCGCAAACCACTGGGTTGATCGCGTCATATTGCCATGGCGGTGAACCTGGCGAGTGAGCTTGTCGAACCCAATCGTAGGTTAGTTGCTGTTCAGAACTCGCCGGGTCTCATCGAGCAGATCGGGCAAATCCCAGGGTTTGGCAATGAATGGTGCACCGCAACTATCGATGAGGCTCTGATAGGGAGAATTGTGTGTGTAGCCGCTTGTGATGATGACTTTGGCGGTGGAGTCCAGGCTTTGAAGAGCTTCGTAGACCCGGGTGCCGTCGTCACCCGGCATGTTCATATCCAGGATGATGAGTGCAATATCGTTGCCCCTGTCTTCCAGGATCCGGATGGCGCTTTGGCCGCAGTCGGCGACCACAACACGATAGCCTTTTTTTTCAAGGATTTGCCTGGCCATGTGACGCAGATCCTCTTCATCATCCACGACCATGATCAGTTGCCCACCACCAGTCGCTTCGGTAGCATCTTCCGAAGCGTCTGGCACAACGTGCGCAGTTAAAGGCGCCACCGCCGGGATCCAAATAGAAAAAATGGTGTTCTGGCCCTCGCTGCTGCTGACTTCGATCCGGCCCTCCTGGTCCTGGATGAGGCTTCGCGCAATACTCAGCCCCAGTCCGCTGGCCAGGTCTTCCTGCTTTGTTGAAAAGAAGGGTTCAAAGATGCGTTCCAGATTACCTGCGGCGATGCCGCACCCAGTGTCGCTGACGCGGAAAATCAGTGACGCGGTTTCAAACCGGGCATCGCTTGTTTGGGTAGATGTCTCGGCTTCAGTCGAGAGCTTGAGCTTGCCGCCCTGAGGCATGGCCTCCCTGGCGTTGATGCATAGATTCAGCAGGGCGTGGCACAGGGCGGTGGCGTCCACGCAAATCCGCGCTTTGCCATGCCGCAGGCTCGACTCAATTGCGATATTTCGGCTGAACGAACTGCGCACAACTGCAAGCACCTCCGCCACGACAGCCCTGGGATCAACATAGTTTTTGCGGCCCGAGTGCTTATGAGATAACATCTGAATCTGGGAAACCAGCGAAGAGGCTCGTTTGGAAGCGCCTTCGATCACCTCGACCTGCCGGAAGGCCTCAGAGTCTTCCTCAAGTTCTTCTTTCATGAGTTGTGAGTAACCGAGAATCCCTCCCAGAACATTGTTGAATGTGTGAGCGATGCCGCCCATCAGCTTGCCCAGACTTGCCAGCTTCATGAGTTGGATGAGCATTTCCGTCTCGTCGGATGCGCCTTGTGTCGTTCGGCTGATCCGTTCCAAGAGTTGTTGTGTGTGGGTTTGTTGTGATTGCATGTGAAAAGCGCCGATCAAGTGTCGGAAAAGATGAAGATTTTTGTGCGCAAAAGCAAGAAGCAATTGATTTCTTGCTATATCTTAAAATGACGCCATCTCCGCCCATGGCTTACCAAACGGGCATATCTGCTTGTCAAATCACGCCGGATCATAGCCATTTTGACTGGATTTTGTAAAAAAAAGTTAATTTCTGTTGTTTTGTTTACATTTTTTACTTACAGTAACAATACTGTCATATTATCTCCGCTTTTTCAGCAACAAACTGCGATCGTTGCTACATTGAAACTGTGCAGAGAGCGATCCCTTTTCTTCTGTATCAATGGCTGCACAAGAAATTCACGGAGGCTCGAAATGAAAGACAAGAAGTTTTGGATAGTTGCGGTGTTCAGCATCTATTTCGTTTTGCTCGCCAATGCCGTGCTCATGGCAGACCCGATTGATGACGTGCTCCGCATCTGGCAGGAGACAATCTGGAGCTGGGGTAAGCGGATTTTCTGGTTTTTTGGCGTTTCCGCAGCGATCGTGATTGCCGCATCCCCTGACAACCGCAAGAAAGCCTTGTACGTTTTAGGCGGCGTTATGCTTTTCTACCTTGCTCCCTTACTCATCACGTTCATCCAACAGGCGGCTGGACAACCTTTCTAAACATCAAGCCGATACTTTCAAGCCTCTAAATTATGCTTGAACACCTGCGTTCAGGGGAGTAAACCAAGATGGAAAAGCTCATCGAACAGACCCTATCCAAGCCAACCCTCCAGTTTGGCCTGCGTCCATTGGACTATCTCGTGCTGTTTACCGTTGCCACCGTAGGCAATTTTTTTGTTCCCCGTTCCTGGCTTTCCGTCGTTCTGATTGCGCTGATTATCATCTTTCGTGTTGTCAACAAGAGCAAGCGTAGATACTTCTGGTCGTCGATCTACATCTGGATAGTTACCAACACCAATCTGGATACCAGGCAGTCGAAAAAACTGCCGCCCATGTTCAGCGAGTGAGATGATGCTTTTCAGTAAGAAGAACAGTCTGACCGATCAGTTTCATTCGCACGGCGTGCTCACCGTCAACGGCAAGGGCTATCACGTGCGCAAAGATGGCGCAAACTCGATTTCCTGGCGCATCAGTGCCGGTAACTCGTTACGATTTACCCCCGCCGATTTTGAGCAACACGTAACCCATCTTTCCAAACTCATCAATCTCACCCGCGAGAACACCCAGTTTGAATTTCTGTACGATAAATATGAGCTTACCTGGGAGAACCAACTCAAAACCGACTCACAGACACGCCGCCCTGAAATCGCCAAGCTCATGCAAATCAGGCAGCGCGAGATTGGCGCCACCTCCTACTACGCGCTCGATATCTATCTGACCATCACCTTTAACCACCTGATTGACTACAAGCCTCCCGTCCGGCAAGATTTCTTCAATTTTGGCAGCAAACATGGTGGGCGACTTGCGCGCTCGAAGTTTGAGCAAGACGTGCGCCAAATTGAGAACACAGCTGCGCTGGTCGAGCACGAACTCAGCGGTTTTTCGTTCAAGCGCCTGAATGGCGACGAGATCACGAACCTGTTGAAGGCTTATTACAATCTCAGCCATGAGCCGGCAGAACGCGATGTCAACAGTGAGACTTTGAACAGCGACCTGGTCTACAAAAGCTATGCACCGCGCTACGATGATTTCGTCATCGGTATGGACCATGTGTTGGTGGCTTCCATGATCGAGTTGCCGGACAAGGTCGTCAACCCGGTTGAGGCCGACAGGCGGTTTCTCAGAAGCCCGCTCGACTATTTCCTGAACTTGCCATTCCCCCTGCGGCTGGCCGTGCGCATGCAGAAACTGCCCTCTGACCAGGCAAAGAGATACGTCAATCTCAACAAAATGGTCAATAAACCACGGTTTAACAACGTGGCTGAGATGAAGATGGTTGAGATCGACGGCGACGAAAATGGCGAGCAATTCGAGGGCATCGCAAATCTACTTGAGTTTGACAAAGACTATCTCGCCGATTTGTCTTTGACCTTATGGACCTGGCATCCGGAGCGAGCGGTTGTGGCAGAACGCCAGGACCGAATCATCTCCACGTTTACACGCTTTTTTAACTCTAAAGGCTTGATCGAAGTAGGGCAGGATGCTCTGAACGTTTTTCTTTCCAACGCCCCGGGCAACTACCCCTACCGAAAAGTCACCGTGCGAGGCGCCCATCTCGGGCATTTCATATGTTTCAGCGACCATTACAAAGGCATGAACAGTGGCGTGCCCATCATCAATGTCAACGGCGAGCTTGTTCGTTATGACCTGTTTTCAAGCGACAACGACAACTACAACACACTGATTGTCGGTCCCTCCGGCAAAGGCAAGAGTTTCTTCTGCAACGCACTTATTTTTAACTATATCGCTCAGAATGTGCCAGTCATTGTCCTTGATTTGAGTGGGAGCTATAAGCCGCTTGCTGACGTATTGAGTGCCGACTACGTGCAGATCGACAAGCGGCGCCCTTCGCTTCTCGACCCATTTTACTACTTCAACCCATCACAACACCCGTTTGACTCCCCCGATTTTTTAGAAACCCTGACCTACCTGCAGTCCTTTATTAATCTCATGCTGAAGGACGAGGGCGGAGGCAGCGGGCTCAGCAAAGACAAGAAGGCAATGCTGTATGCGGCGCTGGAGAAGTTTTTTCAGACGCCCCGCCCTGATGGCACGCATATCCATGCCTTTTTAGACTTTCTGAAATCAAAGGGCCGGGCCATCTTCGATGATGAGTCTTTTTATCTTTACGTCATAAAAACTCTCGGCTACTATCTTGAAAAGTCCGCCCTCAAGGTCTATTTTGATCCGAAGAATCCCAATCCGCTGCGCCTCAACACCAAAGAGCGCTTCGAACTCATTGTTTTCGATCTGAAAGGCATTGAGCGCGAGATTGATTTGATGCCGTTGTACGCCAACCTGCTCAGCATGCTCGTCATGAACGCCCTGCATCACGACCTGTCCCGTTTCTTCTTCATTCTGGATGAGGCCTGGAAAGCTCTCGACAACTCGGAAATCGTTTACGGCCTGGTGAAAGAGACGGGCAGAACCTCGCGCAAGCACTTCGGTTCCGTAGCTGCGCTGTCACAGAATATTGAAGATTTGAAACGCGGCGACCTGGCGGCGTCGGTGCTCACCAACAGCTTTAGCAAATTCCTTCTGCCTCATGTCGGCGAAGACCAGGAGAATGCCGTTCGAATTCTGGATATGACCAAGGCTGAGCAGCGGGCATTTCGCAATCTCAAGAAGCACGAGATTTGCTTGTGCCGCGAAGGTGAGCCAGTGGTGTTCAAACTTCCCTTCTCCCAGGCGGATTACTGGACCTGGACCACCAAGCCCGATGAAGTCAGACAGCGCAACGGCCAGATGGAGCGCGAATCCAATGTCATCGGCGCCATCTCAGCGCTGGTGGAAAACAATGTAACGCGAGGCTAGCCATGCTATCATTCCGCACTTGCAGAAAAATGGCAATTTCCTCTGCATTCGTTGCCCTGATTGCCGCACAACCCGTTGAAGCTCAGATCTTCAATCCATCTGACGCGGCGATTGTGGCCAAGCTCGGTGACATTCTGCGTACGCACCGGGAGAATCTGGTGCAGGCGATCCGATCGGCGCGAGGCATTGAAAGCACATTTCGGACGCTGCGCAATCTCGACGATTACGAGAAATCCCTGCGCCGTGACATCGGCTTCATTTCACGCTTGGATGTAAGCCGCCTCGATGACCTTGAGCGGCTGGTGCTCTACGGCGACCGCGCTGATTTCTATTTTCGCAGCCTGACCGGCACCATCAACCGCAGCATGTACAATCTCGCCGAGCAGCGACAATACGGCGAGCGCTTTCTGCAAGCCATGGACGGGCTCGGCGTGGTTGATCCCAAAATCCTGCAGGCCCTGCTCAATGACGAAAAATCTTTGTCTGAACTGGGCATCACGCCGCAGGAGGCCGCGGCCCTGGTCAAAGAATTGGGCGTGGAATCGACCATGATGGATCTCTACCAGGTTCGGGGTACCGAGAATCTGATCGCGGCTTTGACTGAACAGAGCCGGCGACTCAAGGAAGTAGCCAAAGATTCCAGCGTGAAACTCGATCAGGGCCAGCGTGTGATGCTGTTGACCAAGAGCGAAGAGAGCCTCATTGAAGCGCTGAAATACCAGCAGGATCTCGGCGACCGTTTGCAGAATCGCAATAAAAAAGTCAAGCGTACATTGATGCTCAAATCTGAGCTTGAAGCGGATATTGCACAACTCGAGAGTTTCTATAAATGGCGAACCTCGCTTGAACGCAACCTGGGTTTTTTTGATACTGATTATGTCAAACGGCAAGACTATTAGGTAGGGGGTTGACATGTTTAATCAAATCGAAAGCATCTACGACCAAACCTATGGCGCCATGGACAAGGTTCTGGATATTTCATGGAGCGTGCTGCCATTCGTGGTGATGATTCTTCTCCTGGTTTCCGTTTTTGAGGCCTTTAAGAATAACCGCGGCAATTACACCGAGTTCTTCTTTCGAATTGGCATTGCCGTCCTCGGAATGGTGAGCTACAAATGGTGGAGTGTCGAACTCGCGACCTTGATCATCGAGATCGCCAAGCTTTTCAAGACCAACGGTGTGTCCGAGTATTACAGCGTGATCATAGAGCTTTTTAAGACACATGCCGGCAAGGAAGCTCAGTGGTACGAAGTCGGTCTGCAATTTCGGGGATTTCTTTACTATGGCTTGCTTTGGATAAGCGTCGCGCTGGTGGCCATTGCTACGGTGGTGTTCGAAATGCTGCAGTTTTGGGCCCAGGCGTTCCTGTGGGTTCTGGGTCCACTTGCCATCGTCATGAGTTTGTTCCCGAATTTCAAAGGGGCATTTGTCAATTGGCTGAATCGTTTCATTGCCGTTGGATTCTGGTCCGTCATTTACATGGTCGCTACCAAAATTTTTAACGCTCTCATCGCTGAGACCTTCGCGGACCTCTGGGTTGATAATCAAAGCGGTCTCGATGTCGGTGGGCAGGCCTTCGTTACCATGAAACTGGTTCTGTTCAGCCTGGCATTCTTTTTTACAATCGTCCGCATTCCGGCGATGACCGGCTGGTTTACCAAACATAGTTTCGCCAGCATCAGTTACATCATTGGAGCAGGCGCAACTCTCGGCGCTGACAAAATCTTCTCCATGACCAACGCTGTCGGTGGCGGTGCGGCAAAACTCGGCAAGCAGGCTGGCGGCGCGCTCGTCAGAAAACTCGGCAAGTCGGGCTAATCACAACAAACTAACGGACTATGAATATCTCGTTCGAAGAAGAAAAGGTTCAAGAGCAAAGCCAGGAAGAGCCAACCAAAGAGGCCAGTGATGACCAGGTTTCTGGCTTCATGTGGCGAACTTTTGTGGGCAACAAGAAGAAGGAAGACTTCCTGAAGAGTTCCATCATGTTGCTCATCGTCATCAACGGTATTCTAGGCTTTTTGCTCTACAACCAGAAGACGCAGGAGTCCATCTACGTCATCGATGGCGGATTGCCAAAATTGGCCAACCTGATTGATAACGATGTCCGGGTTGACGAGCAAATCACTTTTTTTGTCAAGACCTGGTCAAGGCTGCTGCTCGAAGTAACCAGCGCCAACTATGCCGGCAACCGCGAAACCCTGAAGACGCTATCGAGCAAAAGCCTGATGGAGCGGGTCCTGACCGCGGAGAAGGCTTCCGGCAATCGTTTGTTGAAGGAACTTGTGCAATCGGAAACGATGCGGGCGAAAATCATCGACATCGTCATCAGCAAGATAGAGCGCCGCGGCAGTGTCATTGCCGTGAGCTACAGCGAAGTGCTGCAGATTGATGTGCCGGATGGCAGCGAAAGGTATGTGAGTGAGCACAAGGCTGAGATTATACCAACCAACTACGACCTCAATGGAATTGGCCTCGCCATGATCAACATAGATAACCTTTGGAATCTCGGAAGGAGGACTGACTAGTGCAGTTGCCTACAATGGACTTCGAGCTTAGTAAGGGGAGAATCGTCCTGATTGTCGCGGGCGTCGTGTTTCTGTTCCTGGCTCTGACATTTGTAGCGTCTTACTACGAGTACAATAAAAACGGGCCTGACACAGAGACACCGGTGAGCTTCTATGACGACACGAGCTTCGAACGTTTGCACCAGGAGTTGACCAAAGACAAGCCAAAGAATCAGAAGTCGCAGAAAGATGTATTGGCCGACATCGCCGGCAAGGATGAAGAGCGCCGGCAAAACACGAGGACGGTATCGAACACCGACGGCTCCTACCGTCAGGGCACTTTAGACACACTGGCTGTCAACTGTGCCATTCTGCTCGAACAATACAAAGCGTTGGTGATCAAAAATCACGAGCTTGAAAAACAGCTTGCCGGCAAGAAGAAGGCCAAACCGACGACCCGGAAGAAATGGACAAGCTCGCGTTCGGCGCGCAAAACGCAAACGAAAAAGAGCACCGCGGGTTTTGATTACACCAGATATATTCGAAACAACAGTCAGAACGAGCTGCTCAATCAGAGTAGCGGCGGTTCTAGAAATGACGCGCTGAAGTGGGTGACGCTGAGCCTGAGCCAGCAGCAAAAAGTCTTTGACCAGTCGGTTGTTTCTCTGGATGTCACCGAAGCGTTTGACCTCGACGGCATAAGTGTTCCCACCTCTTCGACTGTGGAGGGTGTGGCTCAGGTCAGCCGCGGGCGCGGGCGCGTTCTCATCAGTTTCAATCGCATCTACACCAATGAGCAGACCATCAACATCGAAGGCGATGCCTACTCCGTCGACCGCTCGCGCGGTCTTCAGGTCTTTCTGCAGGGCGAAAGTACGCTGGCGGAGGGGCTGAAGCGGGAAGCAACCGATCTGGTTGGCCTGCTCGACCCGTCCCGGACCAACGTTGCGCGCTCGCTCATTCAGGATCCTGATTTGGGAAGAGAAGTGTTTGCCACGCTCGATGCGGGCACAATGGTTTTGGCTAATATTCGAAGGCGATAACAAGAATGGCTACTGTTGTGAGCAGAGCGACCGGATTGGTGCTTTGTACATTGCTCGCCGTTGCCCAGGCAAATAGCCAGGATGGTAAGAAACCTGCTGGCGCTGTCGAGAATATCGTCATGTTTCTCGAGATTGGTACGCTGTCAGAAATCACCATTCCGGAGCCGTACACAACCGTGCAAATTCCCGTACAAATTGTCGAGATGCGGGATGTGCCGGGCCGCAACAAGAAGGTGATTACCGTACACCCGGTAGTGCCGCAAAGAACCGGCACGAATATCCGGATTTACACCCAACACTACAGCTTCAATATCCGACTTTTGCTCAACCAGAGCAACGCCAGGGTGACGGACCGGCTGGACCTTGGCCGCCATGTCAGTTCTCAGCGGCGCTGGCAGGGCGAAGACAACCAGCCAGGTCAAAATGGCCGTCAGAAAAACGGGACACCAGACGCAACCAGAATATCCACGTCGGACTTCGCTATTCAGGAGTTGATGGTGGAACGGCCGAAGTTGCTCGAGCCGAACAAACATGCTCATGCGGTTATCCAAAACCGCATGGTTCTGGCCATCGACCACATTTTTCATCACAAAGACAAGATCGTCTTCAAGGCCACACTTTGGAATAAGTCGAAAGTACCCTATAAAATACTCGATATGTCCGTGACCTACAAGGAACGCACCGGCGTGCCGATGGTGAACCGGCGCGAATCGAAGGCGATCAGGCTGGCGCCATTCCACAAGGAATACAGCAGCCGGGTGGTAGAGCCTGGCGCGGAATCGCACATTGTCTACGTGACCGCCAAACTCAGCCCGCAAGATGGTGGGCTGTTCTACTTTCTGCTCCTTGAGCGAAACGGCACCCGTAATTTCGCGTTTGAGATTCCATCTCACATCACGGAGTGAATCGACTCCAGATCAAACAACGGCAAACATTCAATCGTTATGCTCAACAAACCAACAGTTTCTCGTCGCAGGGCGCACTCAGGCAAAGCCCTGTGCTACGGTCTCACCTTGCTTTGTTGCTTTCTGGTGAACACCACGGCACATGCGCAGTATCAGAAAATGGTCAAGTCAAACTCGCTCTTTGTTGCCGGCGCCAAATCCCACATCCAGGCAACCTGGGGCAAGCAAATGACCAACCGCAGCAGTCTGACATTTGGCGGACTTTATTTTCGAGATGAAGAGAAGGTTGTCTCGACCGATAACTTCGGCGCCAATCTCGGCTTCAACCGCTGGCTGGTGAGAGTCAAGGACGGCTACCTGAGCGCCGGGGCCGGCGGTTTCATCATGCAAACCAACGCCGAAAGTGTGGCTGCAAATGAAGCTGACGACACCAGCTTCGGTATAGACTTCCGGACTGAGGTGGAGTATTATCTGAGTTGGCGTTTTAGTGTTTTCGGAGAAGCCAAGCAGTTCTTTTTCTTCGGCTCCGAGTTTTTCGATAATCAGTTTCTCGTGAGCGGTGGGCTTCGAGTCGTGCTTTAGTTATTCCGGTTCGGGTGGACGACCGGGATTCCAGCTTGTCGGCTGGCCTCCTGTTTGGTCCGGTTTCGCTCCAACCGTCCTCACCCGGCTTATCCCGGCCCTGTCAACTTTGTGAGAGAGCACCTGTTCTTTGCGCGCGACGCATTTGGAGAGATTCAAAGAGTCACTTCGAAGTTTTTCAGGCCAAAAGCATGATTGTGCAACGAAAGTCGTTCGCATTTGCCGTGACTGCGGGTAAGTTGAATTCTAAAGGCACGATGTAATGAAATCAGGGAAGACACCCATGCGCTGGCATCTTTATCTCCCGGCGGCAGCCTTGCTCCTCGTCGCCGGCTGCGACGCAACAAAAGACGAAAACCCATTAACAACAAATGATTTAGCTCCGACGCTGCAACTCCTGGGTTTTGAAGCTGACACGCTGGTTTACGTCCGGGACAAGAGCTATCCTTTTGAGTTCGTGGTAACGGATGACGGCTCGCGAGACCCGCAGATCAGCGCCAGTGTGGTCGGCAATACCGGTGAAGTGACGATCCAGGATAAAACATCGAGTGGACTCTATCGCTCGACCTTTAAACCCTTTCAAAAGGGCGGCCACATCATCGAGGTCTCCGCGACTGACGGCATCAATACAACCCCTGGTGAAATCAGGGTGTTCATGGGCGACAACAATGCCCCTGTAGCTGTCATAGAATACCAGCAACTCTCACGCGACATCCCCAACAGGAATTTCACTTACGAGTTCGACGGCAGCAAATCGCTCGACAAAGACAGCCCCCTTGTGAAAGCTATTTGGGATCTGGACGGAACCGTAGTTGAATCAACCCCGGACCAGAAACTAACCCACACGTTCAATTACTATGCGGATTATAAGATCGAACTCACCGTGGAAGACCAACTGGGGGCGACAAACAAGGCCTCGATCACTATCGACAACTCGCTTCCGCTGGCTAGCTTTGCCATCCGGCCAGCCGCCGAGGCCAGGAATGGCGAGCAGGTGACGCTCGATGCCTCCGGCAGCTTTTCTCCCCATGCGGATATCGCGAGTTACAAATGGCTGAGCCGGCCGCGAGGCGGCGGGCTCAATGTTTTGGCGGAAGTGACGCAGAATATCTTTCGCTACGATGTCAGCATGCCGGTAGGAAACAACGCTGTTGGGCTGGTGGTGCAGGATGCGGAAGGCAACACCTCGGATAGTACCTGGGTGACTCTGAGTGTCGTAAACCAGCCTCCTGAGGTGGAGTTTTCCTTCACAACCGCTCTGGAGAAGATTACCGTAACGGCAAACCCGACCCGTGACATTGATGCCGGTGACTCGCTTTCGTTCGCCTGGTTCTTGAACGGCGCCCGCCTTACAGACCAGGACGATATTCTCCTGCCGGTTTTTGACGTGCGCGGCGACCTCTACCAACTTACTCTGACAGCCACCGATAATCACGGCGCCTCCGCTTCGGCGAACAAGAATGTCAGTGTGCCCGGTGTGCCCGAAGCGCATTTTGTCTTCCCCGACAGTGTCGAAGATAACTTCGGAGCGCGCAACGGCAGGATTCTCATTATTGACGGCAGAGGCTCCATTGCCGGTAACGAGAGCCGCGGCATCGATGACTATACCTGGTTTCTGCGTCCTGCCGGACAACCATCCACGACCATTGGACAGGGCCGGGCAAACTCGGTGGCAATTGATATGAACCATCCCCTCGGAGAATATGAAGTCGGCCTGAAAGTCACCAATTCAGAAGGCAGTGAGAGCAACACAACCTGGAAAAACATGGTGGTGCTCAACAGCGACCCCACCGCGGACTTCACCTGCGAGTTCCAGGCCTTCCAGCAGGCGATCGTCTACCGCATTCAGGGCAACGATTCGAGCGACCCGGATCCCGATGACACTCTGACCTACCAGTGGTTTCTGGACGGCGTTGAGCAGACTGAGACCGTTCCGACACCAACATTCACGCGCTCGCACACGGATTTTGTCACAACCATTACGCTGCGGGTGTCCGATAGCCATGGCGGCTCTGGCGAAAAAAGCGTGGATGGCGCATGTAATCAATAACTAAGTCAGAACTAACCAACTGCAAGCCGGTAAAATCTCACCCGCTCAGAATCTGTAATATTTACCGCAAAAAAGCTTGACTCCCTCGTTAAATCTTACTAATTTTTAACCTTACGGATTGCTAGTCGTTTTTTACGTAGTGCAAAACGACTTTTTTGCTTAGCGACCTCATCCACGGCATCTACACCCTCGGTATCGCTCAACAGTTTCATTTTGTACAATCGGAGAAGGAGGCCTGCTTTGAGCTTCCAGAAAACAACCAGGATTGTGGTCTTGGCCACGTTGCTTGCGGCCGGAAGCCTGTTCGCTCAGGGAGCGACTTCCAGCGCCATCATGGGACGGGTGCTGGATAGTGGTGGAAAGCCAATGCTTGGCGCACGAGTCGTCGCTGTCCATGTGCCAAGCCGGACCGTTTACCATGCACAGGTGACGGACACAGGACATTATCATTTGACTAACATGCGTCCGGGCGAGCCTTATGCAGCCATTGTCGTGCACACGGGCTTCAAGATTCTGCGCAAGACCAAGCTCAAACTGAACCTGGGCGAAACCATCACGCTCGATTTCACACTTTCGCCGCTGGAGATGAAGAACGGTGCGCACGTTACCGCCCAGGAAGAGCCGACCTTCGGCAGCGGGCGAATCGGCGCCACGACCTGGATTGCGCCTCTGCAAATTGACCAACTGCCATCACTGAACCGCAGTAGCCGCGATCTTCTCAGACTGGAACCGAGCGCCGATGGCAATTTCAGTTTTGGCGGCCGTAGCTGGCTCAACAACAACCTCACGGTAGATGGCTCCTATTTCATTAACATGTTTGACGCCGACAATCCGATTCCTGGCGGACAGGCGGATGCCCAGGCATTGCCCATCGACGCCATCGACCACATCCAGATATCGGCGGCGCCTTTCAATGTCGCCCGCAGTGGTTTCACAGGCGCGGATGTGAACATGGTGACGCGCAGTGGCAACAATACGTTTTCCGGCGCGGCCTACACTTTTCTAAGGGGTGAAACGCTGGTCGGTAGTGAGCTGAGTGGCTTGCAGACCCGCAGCCGGGATCTTTCCTTCAAACAAACCGGCTTCACGGTCAGTGGGCCGCTCATTGAGAGCAAACTGTTCTTTTTTGCCAACGGCGAGTTGGAACGGGGAAGCGAACTGGCCAGTGATTTCGTTGCCTCACGCTCGGGTTCGACGGGTCCCGGCATTTCCCGGGTGCAGGCCTCTGACCTGGAGGCAATTCGCGAGCGGATGTTCCAGGTTTACAATTACGACACCGGTCCTTTCGAAAATTACACCAGTGATACCAACAACGAAAAGTTCTTGATTAAGTTGGATTGGAATCGTAACAAGCGCAGCAAGGCCGCGTTCCGCTACAACTACCTCGGCGCCCGTCAGGACAGGTTGCCGGAGCCCTTCGCCATCACCATCAACAATTCAGGCCGGGGGCCGAGCGCAAACAGCTTGCCGTTCCGAAGCGCGGGTTATGAAATCAACAACAGAGTGCATTCGTTTACGGCGGAAATGAACTCCTGGTATGAAAAATACACCAACCGGTTTTTCTCGAGTTTTACAGCGCTGAGGGCCTTTCGCGACTCATTCAGCGAGCCGTTTCCTCTACTGGAAATTGCGGCTGACGGCATTACCTACACCTCTCTCGGGCACGAGCCATTTTCGGTGAACAACTCCGTTGACCAGAATATCTGGCAATTTGGCAACGAGTTATCCTTTTCCCGAGGGAAGCATTTTATCAGCACCGGTCTCAATTTTGAAGTCTTTTCTTTTTCGAATTCGTTTAACTTGTTCTACCATGGTCTGCACTTCCTGCCGCCCAACTTGGGAGGCACGTCGTTTTCTTCACTCGAAGAGTTTTTTGATGTCACCGATCCCAACAGCCCGAACTTCAGATCTTTTAACGATGAGGTCGATGAGCAGCAGCAGGAGCCTTTCAGGCAGGACAAGACTCGGGTCGGGCAGTTTGGCCTGCACATTCAGGATGAGTTTGCTCCGTCGGAAAGCGTGAATTTGACCCTCGGCGTGCGCATCGATTTCCCCATCTATTTCACGGATATTCCGGAGAACAATTTTTCAAAGTCTTTGCGATTACGCGATAATGCCGGCAACCCCGAGTTCGTCGATGCCAGCAAGTTTCCATCGGCCCGACCTCTTTTTTCTCCTAGAATCGGTTTCAACTGGGGGCTCAACAGCGAGCGCACCACGCAAATTCGTGGCGGCAGCGGCCTGTTCACCGGACGCCTGCCGTTTATCTGGGTCGGCAACCAGGTGGCCAACCAAGGGACGGATCCGGATCTGGAGCCGGAACCCGAGTCGTCTTCGCTCGACATCAATGTTCTGGCACCAGATTTCAAATGGCCACAGGTGTGGAAGACTCATCTCGCCATCGACCGCAAGTTACCCGGAGGCGTGTTGGGCAGCCTGGGCTTGCTCTACGGCCAGGACATCAACGCCGTGGTAGTACGAAATGCCGACCTGACACGTGTCGAACGCCGCCTGCCAGGTCCGGACAACCGGCCCTACTTCGGCGGACCAGGGAACAACAAACTGAACACCGATTTTGCCGGCGGCGTGTTTGTGCTGGATAATTCGAGCAAGGGTCACTCCCTGAATATCACGGCGCAGGCCAGCCATGTGTTCAGCCCGAAGTTGAAAACACAATTGGGTTACAACTATTCCGTCGTCAAGTCGCAACTGAATTCAAATGGACTCGCACGTTCGTTGTGGGCGGAGAATCCGGTGCAGGGCGACCCCAACGACCCGGAGGTGAGCTTCACTGAATTCGGCCGCAAGCATAGATTAATTGGCAGCGCCACCTACAGCAAACGCTGGTCGGAACGCACCGCCACCCACATTGGCTTTGTGTTTGAAGCCGGTGACGGCGACGCTGCCTTGACGACGAACCGCAGTCGCTTTTCCTATGTTTATGCCGGCGACGTCAATGGCGACGGTTCGGCCAGTAACGACCTGATCTACATTCCGCGCAGTTCGAGTGAAATTAACCTGATTCCGATTCTTGATGACAATGCCAGTGTCATCTCCACACCGGAGGAGCAATGGCAGGCCCTCGACGCGTTTATTGAACAAGATGGTTATTTGAGCGCACACCGTGGAGAAATTGCTGCGCGCAATGGCGCACTCATGCCCTGGGTCACCACCATCGACCTCAGAATCCTGCAGGACTTGTCGTTTACTTTCCGTGGCCGAAAACAGGCTCTGCAATTGAGCCTCGACCTGATCAACATCGGCAACATGTTCAATTCGAGTTGGGGGGTGAAATCTTTGCCCCAGGCCGACGCCCGCTCTCCGCTACGGTTTACCGGACAATTTGATGAGCAGGGTGCGCCGCTGTTTCAGTTTCGGAGCGGGGCCCAGGAGACGTTTGTCGATGATCTTGGCTTGAGGTCGCGCTGGCAGGCGCAGTTCGGAATTCGGTATTTGTTCAATTGATAGATGAGCGATTGACCGGCAGCTCATTTATTTCCGTCATTCCGGCGATCTTTTGAGCCGGAATCCAGTGGATTTATCCCAGCCCGACTCAACGCCTTTTTGCTATCCAATTTGCCTTTGACGGTCAGACCACCCGCTTCAGCCAGAGTCCTCGCTCTGGCTGAAGCGGTTAGGTTTGTCTCATAGAACGGACAGCCACAAGTGTCTCCCTATTTTGCGAACACCATTTTTCGGCTCACAACTGCGCCACTGACAGCCAATCGGTAGAAATAAACTCCCGACGGCACGATCCGGTTGCCCTGGTCGCGGCCATCCCAGGTGACCGTGTGAGTCGCCTGTATGAGATTCGCATCGACCAGTGTACGGACTTTGCTGCCCAGAAGGTTGAAGATCTCCAGACGAACATGTTCCGACCGGGAAAGCTCAAACACGATGTTGGTGCTCGGGTTGAAGGGATTGGGGTAGTTCGCCAGTAGTCGAAAGACTGTCGGGCGCGGTGTTCCCGGAGATGAAACGGAAGTCGGCATCTCATTCTCCTCGACTACGACGCGGCGATCGACCGCTAGATTGGCCAGGATGCTGGTGGCGCCAGATGGCCAACTCACAATCAGTGAATCAACGACTGTCGCATCTGCCAGCCCGAAATGGACCGCAAGGTCGCTCTGGCTGTTGTACCCGGATTGCGAAGAAACGTCACGCCGCAACCATGCCGTCTTGCCGGAAATGGTCGCTTTCAAGCGCACTGTCGCCCCGAATCCTGAGGTGTTGTGCCCTTCCGCCACGCAGCGCACCTTCAGCCAGTGGCTCGAGCCCCCATCATTGCGATAGAGAAAGTTAACCCCGATGCGGTTAGCGGCAAAAGCGTCCAGGTAGCCATCGCCGTTGAAATCCACCAGGTTTGCGCCAAAAGTGTTGCCGCCGCCGGTCACGAGAGCACCGGTGGTCACCCGGGAAAATGTCTTGTCGCCATTGTTCAGGTAGAGAAAGCTGCTGCGATCGTCATTGCCGACCAGCAGGTCCAGGTCGCCATCATTATCGATGTCTCCCCAAGCCGTGCCGACCGAGCTTCCGCCGTCTGCTGCCACCACCGACGCAACTGGGGGCAGGGCAAAGTCAGGCGCGCCACTGTTTTCATAGAGAAAATTGTTTTGCCCCAGAAAACTGGCGACAACCAGGTCGAGATCACCGTCATTGTCGTAATCACCCCAGCTTGCGCCCAGAGAGGCGGAAGCGTCAGCGAAAAGTCTTTTGGAAAAGGAGCCGTCTCCATTATTGACATACAGCACATCGTTTTGCGAGCCGGCGTTGGCCATGAAAAAATCGAGGTTTCCATCATCATTGTAGTCCGCCCAGGCGCCGCTGATCGAGAGGCTGGCGTCCGAGACCACGCTGCCGGTTGTGCTGCGCGTGAATGTGGCATCGCCGTTGTTCAGGTAGAGAAAGTTGGCCTGATTAAAGTTGAGCACGAACAGATCGAGATCACCGTCCCGGTCAAGGTCGAGCCAGTAGCTGTTGTTGGCATCGCCAGCGTCGGTGGCCGGTGCACCGCTGGTGATACGCGTGAATGTGGCATCGCCGTTATTCCTGTAAAGCAAATTGGGGAAGGCCGTGCCGCGGTTCGTTACGTAGGCGTCCAGAAGGCCATCACCGTCGAAATCCCCGAATGTGCCGCCGATAGATGAACCGGCGTCGGTCACAATTTGACCTTCGCTTACTTTTGTAAACTGCCCGCCACCCACATTTTGAAACAGAGCATTGGCTTGATTTGCTGTGTTGCCGTTTGCGACGAACAAGTCCAAGAGCCCATCTTCGTCGAAATCGATCCAGGCGCCGCCGCCTGAAGCAGTGTTGTCGTTGACAATGGCGCCGGTTGTGATCTGCGTGAACGTCTGGGAAAGAACCGGGTTTGATGGCAGCAAAGCAAGCAGACCTGCTGTGCACAGACTGCGTAAAACATCATTAACAGTACGATACATGTAGCGTCTCCATGGCTATTTCAAGTGTTGCGCACGACTGCAAGCAGGAATATAGCCAGCGCAGGTTGTTATCCAAACGCGATGGGTTAGAGCACTACATGTCTGGGACGAGTCGCAGGAAAATGGGGATAGCGTTGGGGAGAATCAATCAGGCCCGCAAGCTGCGCACAGGGAAAAGTGGGGAACTCTCCTCCATTTTCCCTGAATTCGCAAATCTGGCGTGTCCCGGCAACGTGGGCAGTCCTCAGGATTGAATCGGACGCAATCCCACTTGCAGCGATTCATCCACCGTCACAAAATGATTTACTGGCACCGCATGCCAGTCTTCCTTCACATCTGTGAGCTTCTCGGAGACAATCAGGACCGAGTGCTCCGCCGGGTCCGTTTGCAGCATGGAACAGACGCCGTCATGGCACTCGTACCGGCCGCCTTCGGAATGGTACAGCGTGTTCGCGGCCATTTTTGGATCAGATACATATCGGCTGGCAACGACGAAATTGCCGTCCGTTATGGCGACATTGAGCAGGGCTGGGTCGGCAATACCAGCAGATCCGGCCAATTCCCGCATATCCGCGATTGTCGTTTCGATGCTGGAGACTACTGATTTGGTATTCCAAACCGCTCCCGATTTTGTGAGATTGTCAAGAAAGAGCGCGAAGAAATGCTGGGAGTCCGTCTCGCCCTGAATCCAGTCGTAAATCGGGTCGGAGAGTCGGCGGCGCAATAGCCGTTTCAATTTGGAGAAGCCGCCGATATCGCCATTGTGCATCATCAGCAAATTCTTGAAGTGGAACGGATGGCAGTTGCCCTGAGTCACGCCGCCGGCGCTGGCGGCACGCACGTGCGCGAACATGCAGCGCGACCTGAGTTTGGGAGCAATGTAGCGCAGATTTCTGTCGTTCCATGCCGGGGAAACCGATACAAAAACCGCCGGAGTTGGCTCGATATCGCGCTCGTACCAGCCGACGCCAAAGCCGTCGCCGTTGAGGGGTTCTTCTCGCTCCTGAGCTTTGTAGCTTTGGTGGATAAGCGAGTTCTTCGGTTCGTAGAGCAGTTTGTTCATGACCATCGGTGCGCCAATGTAGGCTATGAATCTGCACATGACTGGAATCTCCTGAAAGGTGGATGAAGTCGTGCGGTTGAAAAAAAGTTAGCGAGAAATAAACTCTGTTGCAACAGAATCCGGAGAGTCGTAGATTTGCGGCATCATGGATAAAGCGAGCTTACTCTATTGGACATTTTGGACCGGCGTACTCAGCGCCCTCGCTACGGGACTGGGGGCCATACCGGTTGCTTTTATCAGCCGCGGTTCCACAATTGTGCGCGCCTTTTCAGGCGCCGTGGCTGCCGGCATGATGATCGCCGCTTCCGTTTTTTCGTTGGCACAGCAAGGCATTTCACTGCAGTCGCAGCGACCTTCCGCGCCTTATGAAGTCATTCTCGGTCTCATGCTGGGCGCCGCCTTTTTCTGGCTGGCCGAGAAGAAGTTCAGCAGCACCGACCTCCATGTGGGCGGCTTCTCCAGCAAGACTTCCCGTCGCGGCATGCTTATCTTTCTTGCCATGTTCATTCACTCCTTTCCGGAAGGCGTGGCCATCGGTGTCGGCTTCGCCACGGGTGATTTCAATTTCGGCCTGCTAATCGCGCTCGCGATTTCCGTGCATAACATTCCGGAGGGGATTGCCATCTCCCTGCCACTCCGGGCCGAAGGTCAATCCTTCCTGAAGTGCTTTGCGTTGTCCGTGCTATCAAGCGTGCCACAACCGCTGGCTGCGGTTCCTGCTGCATTGGCAGTTTGGCTATTTCAACCTCTGCTTGCAACCGGTTTGGGTTTTGCCGGCGGCGCCATGATCTACTTGGTGGTGCTTGAACTCATTCCGGAAGCTTTGGAAGAGGGAGGCCGCAGTCTTACCGCCTGGGGCGTCATGGTTGGTCTCGGCGGTATGCTCCTGATTACGACACTGCTTGGTCACATCGAAGTGCCACAGTGAGGCGCTGGTCGCCGCATCAAATAGACTCTGCGACAGAAAACACCTCGACTTTGTGCGCAAATTCCCACCCCGACAGGTACATTTAACAGTCAGGGCTTTCAGAGCCTGTGCAATTCGGGGGCGCAATTCTAGCAAACTATCTTACCGTGTAGCAGAAGCAGTTGAGGATTCATGCATCGTCTGGATGTTCGGCGCCTCTGGCGTCCCTTTGGAATTTTTATTTTATTCGCCGGTTTTACCCTCTGGAACCGCGATCTGCTGTTGCAGTTTGGCTCTGAGGCGCTCAGCCAGTCACAAAAAGTCATTGCCTATGGCATTCAAGTCGGGATTTGGCTTTCCGCCGCGCATTTCCTGAACCGCCTGATTCTGGTTTTCGTTTGGGACGGCTTGGTGGCCCGCACCATCGGCGCTCCGATTCCCCGCCTGATTAAAGATATCTCGTCAATCGTTCTGTACGTGATCGCGGTTACGGGAATTATGGGGGTTGTATTCAACCAGCCGGTGACCGGCTTCTGGGCGACCTCCGGCGTGGTGGGTATCATCGTCGGTTTCGCGCTACGCAATATTATTCTCGACGTTTTTACGGGACTGGCGGTTAACATTGACCGTCCCTACAGACTCGGAGACTGGGTGAAAGTTCACGGCTCCAGTCAGGACCGAGACATTGTTGGCAAGGTCGTCGAAGTCAACTGGCGCACGACCCGGCTTGAGACCGAGGATGATTCAATCGTCATCATGCCCAACAGCCTGATGGGTACCATGGTGGTTACGAATTTCTGGGGAGCCGGTCCGCATAGCCGCTTCGATACCAGCTTTTGTCTGGATTTCTCCGTTCCGACGGAGCGTGCGCTCAGAATATTGCTGGCAGGTGCGCGGTCAGTCATTGGCCAGGATGGCATCATGGAGCAGCCCGCGCCGAACGTCATCATCAACCGCACGACGGAAATGGGCATCGACTATACGGTGCGCTACTGGATGAGTGGCTGGGGGGAAGGCATTACGCAAGCACTGGCCCGCTCGACCATCACCAACAGCATCCTCAGCCATTTGCGCCAGGCCGGCATCACGCTCGCCTACCCGAAGCAGGACATCTATCACGCCAATATGCCGACCCGCCAGATGGACCTTTCCGACCTGGAGGACCGCTCCCAGTTGCTCGCCGGCACGGAACTTTTTCGCCAACTCGAGGCCAGCGAGATCAAGATGCTGGCGGCCAAGATGGAGCAGCGCCAGTTTATCCGAGGCGACAAAGTGATCATGCAGGGTGAGGCCGGCGACTCCATGTTTATTCTGTCGGAGGGCCTGCTCTACGCCTATTTGTCCGGGGTTAACAACGGACACGAGGTCAAGGTCGGCCAGATTGTTCCGGGCGAGTTCTTCGGAGAGATGTCTTTGCTGACCGGAGAGCCCCGCGGTGCGACGCTGGTGGCAATCACGGATGTGATAGCGCATGAGATTACCAAAGAGGCCATGAACGGTCTGCTCAGCCGCCGGCCTCAGATTGCACGGACTATCAGCCAGGTCGTAGCCGAACGCAAGGTCCGCAACTCACAACAGATGGCCACCGCCACCGCCGAGGAACGCCTTGAAGAGACCGAAAGCATGGCAAGGCAGATCATGTCGAAGATGCGTAGCTTCTTCAAAGGTGTTTTTGAGAAGCCGGGCGTCGAAGCAATTTGAGGGTTTGCCAGAGACCAAACCTCAAGCTATCCCGAGCGAATTCTTCTGTACCAGCAAACCCGGCCACTGAACATCTCCCCATATTCCCTTTCCGCCAAGAATGCCGAGGTGAGCTGCCAACACGCAGCGTCCGAATCTATCTTTTTGCATGAATCATCAGATTTCACCGACCCGTTGTTGCGTCTAAGACGGTGAAGCGCTATATTTCGGGCGTAGTGAAAGTTCGAATCCATGTTCAGAAAGAAAGCAATCAAAAAAAACCTGGCTAAGTCTAACGACTTCCGTTGGCGCAGCACCGATGTCACGCGACTCGAGGGCTTTAGCGACGCTGTCTTCGCGTTTGCTTTGACGCTGCTGGTGGTCTCTCTTGAGGTGCCACGCACGTTCGATGACCTCCTGGTCACGATACGCGGCTTCGTGGCCTTCGCTATTAGCTTTGCTTTTCTGATAGGGATTTGGTATTCGCATTACGCTTATTTTCGCCGGTACGGCATTATTGACCGTTTCACGACAGTCCTCAACACGGTGCTGCTTTTCCTCGTTCTATTCTTTGTCTATCCACTAAAATTTCTGTTCAGCTGGCTTATTAATGCCATGCTTGGTATCTCGCAAATAGTCGTACAAAATGGCATCGAGACGCCGGTCATCTCTAACGCTCAGATACCAACATTGATGGTCATCTACAGTTGCGGCTACATCGCCGTGTTCCTGATTTTTGCCCTTCTCTATTTTCACGCGTACCAGGCCCGCGCTGCGCTGAAATTGACTCAAGTTGAGGCCTACCAAACGCGACAATCGTTATATTTCAAGCTGATTCACATTAGCTTTGGTCTGCTCTCAGTTGCCATCATTCTGTTCCTGCCACTGAAGTTCACCGCAATGTCTGGCTGGATTTATGCCGGTATTGGCCCCGCGTCGGCAATCTACGGATACCGGTCGGGTACGAAGTTGCAGCAACTCCGAGTCAAATCTAAAGGGCCACGCCAAGCCTGAGCTGAGTGCGCCAGTTTTTCGTTGACCCAAGTCTCGCGGTCACGTATATTTCCCCACACATTGTTCCAGCAGGGTACGGACAATTCGTAATCTGCCGTAAGTCGAGCTTCGCTCTGAGAGAAAACCAAGTGAAAGCTTCAGACTTTTTTGTACACGGCCGGGAGTCCACGGACATGTGAAATGTTCCCAGATCTGTGCGAAGAGAATCCCGACCTGCTGCATAACACTACCGATTGGAAGGGGAATCCTCATGATAGAATCCATAAATCCAGCGACCGGGCAGAAAGTCAAATCCTACGATGAAATGAGTCCCGCGCAAGTCGGGCAGGCAATTCAGAGCGCTCACGACGCCTTTACGGAGTGGCGCCTCACCAGCTTTGCTCACAGGGCTGAGTTGATGAAAAAAGTCGCACAGGCTCTGCGCGACCGTGAGCAGGAGCTAGCAGAACTGATGGCCGTCGAGATGGGAAAGCCGGTTCGCGAGGGCCGGGCCGAAGCTGCAAAATGTGCCTGGGTCTGCGAATACTACGCTGACAATGCGGCTGGCATGCTCAGTGATGAGGAGATTACAACTGATGCTTCGAAGAGCTTTGTGACCTACCAGCCGCTGGGTGTCGTGCTCGCGGTTATGCCCTGGAATTTTCCGCTATGGCAAGTTTACCGTTTCGCGGCGCCAGCCCTGATGGCGGGTAACGCCGGGGTGTTGAAACACGCATCCAACGTACCTGGCAACGCGCTGGCAATTGAAGAAATTTTTCGAGATGCAGGTTTTCCGCAACACATTTTTAGAACCCTGTTGATCGGCAGCGGTCAGGTCGGCGCCGTGCTCGAGAATCCGCTGGTGAAAGCTGCAACCCTGACCGGCAGTGCGCCTGCGGGAAAAGCTGTTGCCGCCAAAGCCGGCGAGATGCTGAAAAAGACCGTTCTCGAACTCGGCGGCAGCGACCCCTATGTCGTGCTGGAAGATGCCGATTTGGAGCAAACAGTTGCCGCCTGCGTCACCAGTAGAATGATCAACGGCGGCCAGAGCTGCATCGCCGCCAAACGCTTCATTGTCGTCGAACCCCTGCAAACGCAGTTCGAGGCACTCTTTGTCGAAAAAATGCAGGCCGCGGTCATGGGCGATCCCCTGCGCGAGGAAACCACACTCGGACCGCAAGCCCGCCACGATTTGCGTGATGAGCTGCATGAGCAGGTGCAGCGCAGCATCGCGGCCGGAGCGACATGTCTTTTGGGTGGCGAACTCCCGGACGGGGATGGCGCATTCTACCCGCCGACCGTCCTGAGCGAAGTGCGCAAAGGCATGCCGGCGTACGACGAGGAACTGTTCGGTCCCGTGGCGGCCATCATCACCGTCAAGGATGAGGCCGAAGCCATTGCCGTGGCCAACGACACCGTCTTCGGCCTCGGCGCCGCCGTGTTTACCCGCGACCGGCAAAAAGGCGAACGCATCGCCGCCGAGCAATTGCAGGCAGGTTGCTGCTTTGTCAACTCTTTTGTGAAGTCCGATCCGCGCCTGCCATTTGGCGGCATCAAGGAGAGCGGTTATGGCCGCGAGCTGTCGCATCTCGGTATCAGGGAATTCGTGAACATCAAGACGGTCTATGTTGATTGAGCTTGCCCTGAGACAATGCTGTCCCAAAAGTCTCGACGGGTATGTCATTGCGAGCGTTTTCTGCGAAGCAATCCCCTCGCTTTCGCAGGGAGATTGCCACGCCGCGCTGGAAAAAGCGCGACTCGCAATGACATTCCGTTACTTATTCGACGGTCCCGTGGCAGACGGGCGCCGTCACAGCTCGTCTTCACACCCCATGTTTCTTTGCTTGCCACCTGCCGCGCAGCATCAAACTCATACCGATTTCTCTTGATTGGCAGCCATCGCCACGTTACTTTCAGCCAACATCAAATCCTCAGCACACAACTCTTGAGCCAAAACTCCGGGCAAATCTCGCGGGATTGAGGAAAACGACATCATCCTTTAGTCCACTAACCAGGAGACGATCCAATGAAAACTCTCATCGCTATCGTCGCCCTGCTGCTTGTCGCTTTTGCCGGGTTTCAGGTTTACCAACAACAACAGCGCGAAATGCGGGAAGAACAGGCGGGCGCGTTGTGGCCAGCAGTCGAGGCCGCACCAACCATCACAAGACTGGATTCTTTTCTTCTTGAGTACGGCGAAACCACCCTTGCACACACTGCTCAGATGATGCGAGACAGCCTGAAACAGGAAATCGACTGGCAAGCCGCGAACGGGGCGGGCACGCTCGAAAGCTACCAGTTGTTCCGGGAGATCTACTCGTCCAGCCGCCACCAGAAGGAGTTGGAAAACAGCCTTGAGAAACTGCGGGCGGCAAAGGACTGGCAGACGGCAAAGAACAGCAAGTCCATTCAGGTACTCAAGGATTTCTTGGAGAAACACCCTGCGTCTCGGTTTGCGGCCAAGGCAGAGGCCCGCATCATTGATCTTGAGGTCAACAAGATCTTTGCTGGAAAGCACGGGGCGCTGCCGCCGGCACAAAAAGTCTCGGGCGCCGGAAGCGGGGTCAAAAACACAATGGAAATTGAGAACGGCACTGCCTACACGTTGACTGTAAGGTTCAGCGGCGTACGGTCACGGAAACTCGTGCTTGCGCCAAAAGCAACCGGATCCGTCGTGCTGGCAAGCGGCCAATACCGGGTAGCCGCGTCAGTCAACGCATCGAATGTCATCCCGTTTGCCGGTGAGCAGATGCTGTCGGGCGGCAGGTATGCCAACATGTTTTATATCTCTGGACTTGCGAGCAAGTAGCTGAACAGAATCATTCTTACGCAAACCAGCAGGTCCTCTGTGCGCGAACAATGTCTCGGGGCCGAAAAGAATGAAACCGATTCCTTTATGTAAGCAGCGGTGATTGTGCTGTTCATTTGCGTACACCGCATGTAATGCCAGCGGATAACCACCGGCTCACCTCTTTCCATTTCTCAACTCAAGCTTTTGAAAAACATGTCGTGGCACAATAGTTGGCAGTTCCGGCTCTTCGTGACCGAATTGTGCAATCGAGAATGGAGAAGCATGCTCAAAAACTACCTCAAAATCGCCCTGCGGACCTTGAACCGAAACAAGGCCAATTCAGCCATCAACGTCATTGGCCTGGCCATTGGCATCGCCTGCTCGGTGCTTATTCTCCTGTTCGTGCAGAATGAATTCTCGTACGACCGGTTTCACCAAAAAGGCGACCGCATCTTTCGCGTTGCCGCTGAATACGACCAGGGCGGCGACATCCGCAATCGCAGCGCCCTGACGACTTACATCCTGAAAAGTTGGCTCGACACCTCTTTCCCGGAAATCAAAAACGTTGTGCGCCTCGAGCCCCGCAACACCGGCGTGGTGAAACAGCGTGACCGCCTGGTTCAGGAAACCAATCTGCTTTATGTCGACGAGAATTTCTTTGAGATCTTTTCTTACCAGTGGCTGGCCGGTGCCGCCGCAACCGCGCTGGCGGAGCCGAACAGCATGGTGCTGACGCAATCAGCCGCGCAGAATTATTTTGGTGAAGACGACCCAATGGGGAAAATGCTGGAAGTAGACGGTCTGGCGGTCAAAATAACCGGCTTGATTGCAGACATGCCCGCCAACGGCCATTTCCGCGGCGACTTCATCATCTCAATGAAAACAGCGGAGCCGTTTTATGCCAACTGGATTTTGACCAATGCCACTGGCGCCAGCCACTACACCTACATCGAACTGGCGGACGGCGTATCATCCGCGACAATTGAGAACCGGCTTGCCGAATATCTACACGCAAAAGACGAACGCTTCGCGGCCAGCCGTACCTACTTTCTCCAGCCTCTGCACGCTATCCATTTGCACTCCAGGCTTTCCGATGAAATAGAGGCCAATGGCGACATTCTGTATGTTTACCTGCTGTCGGCGGTCGCCTTGATTATACTGTTCATGGCCTGCGTCAATTACATGAACCTGGCCATTGCGCGCTCCGTGGGCCGTTCGACGGAAGTTGGCTTGCGCAAAGTTGTGGGCGCGAGCCGCAAGCAACTGGCACTGCAATTCCTCGGCGAATCGATTGTGGTCGCGCTGCTGTCGCTTCTTTGCGCGGCCATTTTAGTTGAGTTGTGCCTGCCATATTTTAATGAATTGGCCGGCAAGTCCATGCAATTCGACCTGCTGCAAAACTTGCCGCTTTTGGCAGGCCTGGTCGGGTTTTCACTCATGCTCGGGCTGCTGGCAGGAAGTTATCCCGCGGTGTTTCTTTCCGGAATGCGATCGATTAGCATGCTCAAGGGCCAGTTTGCCAACATGGGCGGGAATTCGCTGCGCCTGCGCAAAGGCCTGGTGCTGGTGCAGTTCGTCGCTTCGGTGGCGCTGCTGGCGAGCACCCTGCTGGTTTATCGTCAAATCACCTTTATGCAAGACAAAAAACTCGGTATCGATGCCGATCTGGTTTTGACCATACCTTTGCCAACCAGCGAGATTGCGAACAGCTTCGAGCAATTCCGCACAGCGCTGCTAAACAATCCGCGGATTGAGCAGGTGGCGGCAAGCAACAACCCGTTGCCTGCCCGCGTCTCCCATTGGCGTGAATATGTACTCACAGGCCGGGAAGAAAAAGTCATGATTCCGACGATGGTGGTCACCCACGATTTTTTCACCACCCTGCAGGCTGATATGCTGGCCGGGCGTGATTTCGAGCGCTCGTTTCCGACAGATGAGAGCGCGGCATACATCCTGAATGAGTCGGCCGCGAAATTTCTCGCGCTGGAATCGCCGGTGGGCGCCGCGCTCACCGGACGGATCTACAACGGGACTACCTGGGGAGAGAAACAGGCAAAAGTAATTGGTATCGTGCGCGATTTTCACATGGCGTCCCTGCACACGGAAATTCAACCCGTAGCGTTTTCGCTTTCTACGCCCCAAACGACACGACTTCGCCTGATGGTCATCAAGCTCAATGGCGCTCAGCTCTCGTCTACGCTCGGGTTTATCGAAAACATCTGGCGGCAATTGGTCCCGCAGCGGCCGTTTATTTTCAATTTCATGGATGAGAATGTCCAGCAGCTTTACAGTGCCGAGAAGCGGTTTTTAAGAGTTTTCCTGACATTCACCGGACTGGCGATCCTTGTGACCTGCCTGGGGGTGTTGGGCCTCTCGGCTTACACCGCCAGCCAGAGACGCCGTGAAATCGGCATTCGCAAAGTGCTGGGCGCATCGGTGCCTGGCCTGCTTGTGGTTTTGTCCAGCGGATTTGCCAAACTGATGCTGCTTGCCAATGTCCTGGCGTGGCCGCTCGCCTGGTACGCCATGAACCAATGGCTGCAAAATTTCGCTTATCGAGCTGATATTTCCTGGTGGGCATTCGCTCTGGCGGGCGGCATGGCTATGGCTATCGCGCTACTGACTGTCAGCACCCAGACGATTCGGGCGGCGCTGGCGAATCCGGTGGAAGCGTTACGGTATGAGTAACCACGACAGCCTGCCATTTCTCATGATTGCAGGAGCGTGGGAGAGAAGCTTCTGCTTACCCGATTACACGACTATTTGCCGCCAGCCAGATCAACGAATGTACCTGTGACATAGGATGCTTCATCAGATAGCAGCCAGGCTATTGCCGCAGCCACTTCTTCCGGTTTACCACCGCGCTGAAGCGGTATTGAAGTTTCCACACGCTCAATTCTATCCGGCTCACCGCCATCCGCGTGCATGCCCGTATAAATGAAGCCGGGCCGCACGCAATTAACTCTGATATTTTGACTGGCCACTTCCAAAGATAAGCCGGTTGTCAACGTATCGATTGCACCCTTTGAAGCCGCATAATCCACATATTCAGAAGGTGAACCCAGTCGCGAAGCCGCGGATGACACATTGACGAATGAGCCTCCCTTTTTCATTCGCTTAATCGCCTCACGACTGCAAAGAAAGTAGCTCGTGACATTGGTGGTCAGGACTTTATTAATTCTCTCTGCTGTCATCTCAGAGACAAGCATTTGTGGCAACAGAATACCGGCATTGTTTACCAAATGAGTCAGTGGACCCAGTGAGTTGTCAATTTTCTTAAAAAGCTGAACAACTTCATTTTCATTTGAAACATCAGCCTTTATCGCAATGGCTTTGCTACCAAAAGACTGAATTATCGTAACGACCCTATTCGCTGCTATTGCGCTACTCACGTAATTGACACAAACCGAATAACCCTGCTTTCCAAGCTGAATCGCTGTTGCAGCCCCAATACCGCGACTGCTACCGGTAACCAAAACAACTCTTTGCATAGGAATCCCTTGGGGTCGTTAAGATTTCTCGGCTATTTGAGGCTATGCGTCAGGAATCAATTGAGGAACAAACCAATCAGGAATGACTGTTTTCCCACCATTTTACAATTCTAAGGGCTCGGAGCGTATTCCACCGGCTCTCCTTACCCACCTTTTCCATTTCAAAAAAAGTCTTGGCAGGATATTTAATCTCCAGTTTCCAGAACCCTTCAGGTGTGCGTTTATTGATGAGAAGATCCATGGCGTCAGCCATACGTTTATCCCATTTTACATTCTTTTCCTGGAAATAATCCAGACCTCGCATGATGTCAAAATGCCAGCGCGGTGGAAATGAAAGCTTTGTCATCTTAGGATCAACAGCTTTCCAAACCCTGTTTGATTTGTACAAGTGATGTGAGAGTAAGAATTCAATTCCTTCTTCTTGTTTCTTCTGAATTGATTTAAGTAAATCACTGTCTGGAGTTTTTTTCTCATACTCCCAAAGCCCTTCCAATACAGATAGGGTTGTGTGAAATGAACTGTGTTTTGCTCCTCTGTAACGTTCGCAGTTCCAACCGTTGTCGGGCATTTGTTCCGATATCAGGTACTCAACCATTCGATCTATTCGATCATCTTCAATCTGAAAATGACATAACATGGATAACAGCATGCCTGTAACACAACATTCACCCTGCTTCCAGGTTTTCCAGTAATTTATTCCGCCATCTTCTGCATAAAAGCCTTTATCAAGCAGAATTCTGCAAGCCCTCTCAGTATTTTTGTCATTGACTGCACCAAAACGCTTCAATACAAGCAGCGTATAGAAGGTTGAAGTCCATTTGGGAGAATAGAGGGCATTAGACCAGGTGCCATCCTCTTCCTGCAGGCCCATAAACCGTCTGCCCCAACTTTCTTTCAGAATTTTTTGCCTTTCTCTATTGATATCCCTAAGATTTGCGCCTACTAAATCCCTAAGTGTTTGATATCGAATCGCAGGATCGCCCTGCAACAGCCATTCGATTTGTTTCTTGTTCTTTTCTTGAAAATCCATGACCAACTAATCCACGGCATGAAATGACGGATCTATTCGGAGCGCTGGCTCTGCTGACCAAAGCAATACAGGGCTTTCACCGTCCGGATATAGATCTTGCTATCGGCAATTGCGGGCGTGGCGTAGCATTGCTCTCCAAGGTCGTTTTCAGCCACCACTTCGAGACTTCCGTCGGGAGTCAACACGGTCACTTTCCCTCGACGGCTAACCATAAAAATTTTGTTGTCGGCTGCGACCGGGGAAGCGTAGTACTGATCCACACCTCCCTTGAGGCGACCTTTTTTAATGACCTCACCTTTCTCAGGGATGAAAGAGGTTGCGATACCACCGTCATTAACCATATAAAGCACATTCTTGTACAACAACGGAGACGGAAGCTGCGGCACCGCACGGCGGTGTTGCCAGATGATATTGCTTTCGGTCATGTCACCATGTCCGCCCAGGCGGATGGCGAGCATGCCGTTCAAACTCGCGAGTGCAGCCTGCAGATAGTTCCAATCATCGGAATCGAGGTGGCCGTCGCCGGCGAGATCCACAAAGCCGAACCACGAACTTGCAGGCCCGTCCGGCAGCTCTTCTTTGGCGAGCATGCCGTTCCCGTCAGCGTCCTGCTTCGACAGCGTCTCTGCAAAGGAAGGCACCTCAACCTGATTGCCAGGCTGGTTCATGGGCGAGCCATAGCCGTTGATGAACAAAATGTCGTCGTCTATAACTGGAGTCGACTTCATCTCAAAGGAAAGCCCTTTGACCCACCAAAGCTTCTCTCCAGTTTGCGCCGAATAGGATGTTAACTGAAAGGACCCGGGGACGATAATTTGCGGCTCGCCTGTTTGTCCGTTATAAACCACAGGCGTGGAATGGCCGCTTGTGGCCGTGGGGCGTTTCTTCTTCCAGGCGACTTTGCCATCGTTCTTATGTACCGCAATAATGAAAGAATCGGTACTTTGATCACAGACAAGCACAACTTTGTCGCCCACCAGGATGGGGGAGGCGCCCATGCCGTAGACATTGTTAAACGGTCCGAGCGCAAGCTGCCAGCGCTCACTGCCCTGGAGGTCGTACGCGAGCAGGCCAAAATCCGGAAAGAAGACATAAACCTGGTTTCCGTCTGTCACGGGAGAGGGCGAGGCCGGAGTATTGCGGTTATCCACCGTTTCATTTCGCGACCTTGGCGCCTGCTTGCGCCAAATGATTTCACCATTCTTGCGGTTGAGGCAAAAGGTCAGAAGCTGGTTCTGCTCAAAGGCCGTCACGAAAACAAAATCTTGTGTCAGAACCGGCGACGAATGGCCGGGTGGTAGCGGCGTTTTCCAAACCACGTTTTTGTCCGGCCCAAACTCGACCGGCAAGCCTGTGGTTTCGCCAACTCCGGAGCCATTTGGCCCGCGGAATTGCGCCCAATCATCAGAAGCGGATTTCCCACAAGCCATGAGTGCGATGGTGAGCGGGAGAACGGTTGTCGTTAGCCACAATCTTCTGAAACGTTTGCTCACTGCCGTGCGGCTGGCAATTTTTCCGGCAAGGTACGCCGGCGGTTTTCTGCGCATTCCTGAACCTCCTGTTTGTTCGCTTAGCATAATCAAAAATTATCCAGACACGACACCCTCGTGAATCCAACGGTGCTTTTCTTCTACGTAAATCTGAGATGGTGCAGCAGGAACCTCACTCCGCAAATCGGTCGAGTTTGGTTTCCTCTGCCGTTCCCTGCCACAGAGTAATCTCCCGTTTTCCCCGAGGGGAAAGTTTGTACACACCGCGCGCCTCTCTGTCAAACCAGCCGTACACGTCCCGGTACAAGATATCCCTGGCTTTCGGCTCGCGCAGAGTTTGGGCGACGTGTGAGGCTTTTGTCGCTCCGTTCTCCCGGAGAAAGCCGCCAATGGCCAGCGCTCTCTGGCGGTAGGCGGTCATGATGCCCTTTCTCTTCGCTGTGCCGCCGAGATTGGGGTCGCCTACCCGTCGCATGAACTCACCAAGCAAACGCTCCTGCCGACGCTTTGACTTGCGCGGTTTATACTCACCGGGATCGAGAAGCACCTCTACGTTGCCGGTCTCCAGCTCCGGATCGACCGCCACCAGGCCCAGGCCAAGCATCCTGAGCAGCTTGATGATCTGCCGGCGTCGCCTTTTCAGAGTCTTACATTGTCTCGGAATGCCGACGTACACTATCGGAGACAGTGAAAGCCTTTCAACAGCCTGCAGCACCACGTTGAGATTGAAAGAGAGCTTCAGTTCAACGACGACTGGAACTTCCTCGCCGCGCACTGCCAGGACATCACAGTCCTGCACCTCGCCCTTCACCTCATAATTCTGAGACTCCAGGAACCGTTTTATGGGAAGATAGAGATCCGATTCCTTCATGCTTATTCCTCATACGCCGAAACGCTAGCTTGACCGGGCGCCAAAAGAGAGCGGGGCGCGGGCAGCTCAATTGTGGTTCATTTACGGCTCAATCGTCACGGCCGAATATCGTTCAACGACTCGCATTTCTCCGGATGGGAAGCGCACGGTTTGAAGGCGCTCGACAGGTTGGCCGTCTTTCCCAATATCGAGCGTTGCCGATCCTGAGGGTTCGCCGGCCACGGTGATGGCGAAGGAGATAGCTGAGTGGTGCTGATGATCGACGGTGAAGGAGTCAACCAGCACCCAATCTTGCACGCCGCCTTCTGCGTGGTCTGGTTGTGCATTTCCTGCTAAGCGGGCCAGGTTATGGAGAATTCCCATACGTGTCAGCCCAATCAGAATCGCCTGGCGCAGTTCGCGCGGCTTGCTGTCCTTCTTGCGGTCGGGCCCGTTGCCAAACTCGAATTCGTCAACGTCAGCGCGTAGAAGGAGGTCGACGCTATCACCGGCGAACATCCCATTGCCCCTAAGTTGGAGTTTGCTGCTGGCGTCGGCCTGTAAGGTTCCATGAATATCGACCGTTAACACGCCCTCAGCCATGACGTGAAATGCCATTTGAACAATCTGGGCGCTCAGTAATCGTTCTTCAAGTGTTTTGAATGTGACCTCGGGATCCCCCGATGAGGGAGTCATACAACTCATTGTCAGTAATATGCCGCCGAACAGGATGGTTCTGAGTTTCACATACTTAGCAATCACGAGTAGCCTCATCTTTCAGTTGCGCGCTCTAAACGACCGGCTGTACCGCGCCGGTTTTTCTACTATTGACTCAATGAGAACCCAAAGGCTTGCCGAACCACCGAATCCCTGAAATCACGCACGAAGGTCGGCACAAGCCACGAGTTCGGCACGCGCTGAAGCACGTGCCACACAATTTTTATTATTACATCCTGGCCACCCGCCCGAATGGGATCTTGTGTCTGCCCATATCGTATCGTGTTTACGCGCCCGGGTTGCGCCAATACTCACGGCTTCTTTTGGGGGATACAATCCCCTGTTCAATTCCGCGAGGGGGACTACTTGGCCGGTCGGGCAGGTAGGTCCCAAGTCCCCCTTGAGCAGTTGCTTGATGGCAGCAATTCAAACATGTCGTTATCCGCTTGCAACAGTCGTATTCTGGCCATCAGGAACTATCGGGAACAAGTTGCTTCCTAAAACCGATTCTGAGATGCCCCTTCGGAAAGTCGGGAAATTGCGTGAATTCGACAAAACCCAGGTGCTGGTAGAAATCAGCAGCCTGCCAACTTTGGGTCCAAAGCCAAAGACCGGTAAGATCTCTGGAGCTTGCATAGCTCTCGGCTGCTTTCATGAGCTTTTTGCCCAATCCCCCTCCGCGCAGTCCTTCACTTACCCAAAGCTCATCTATGTAAAGCCAATCCCAGAGTAAGTCGGCTGTCAGCCCCGCAACAAGAGTCCCGTCAGCATCGAACGCGAGCCAATTCACTCTCTCTTTTTCATAATTCGGTGCTGAAAGCTCTTCTGTATGCCTGGCGAAGCCGGCGGTAATTGCCTGCTGCTCGCTTGGCGTGAGGTCGCCACTTTTGAATCTTACATCAATCATAATCGGAAAACCAGCTTGACAACCGCGCTTGGTCAGGCAATCATTTATGGGACTTGCCAAAGCCCCTGTTCGATGCCACCATGTTCATATATGGCTATGATTCCATGTCCCGGTAGCTCCATGCGTTCGAGCAGAATCCTGGCCCCCAGTTGAGCCGCCATCTGAACGGATGCCTGGATATCAGCCACGCGCAGGTAGGGAAGCACAATTGGCTTTTCATCGGAGTGCATGGGAGCACGAATGCCGCAGAGCGCCCCACCCGGAAGATTTGCGACACAGGCGTTCCCCAATGCGGGGTCCATTGCCTGGAAGTTCCAGCCATGAGACTTTGTGTAGAGATCGCACATGGCTTTAACATCAGGCGTTACGATTTCAAGATAGTAAACGGAATGTTCCGGAACAACCATTAGCACTTATCCTCCCTGTTTATGTTTCCGGTTTTTTTTCATCGATTTCCATGGCAAAGTCGCAGGTTGCTGTTGTGTCATGGCCATCCGGCCGGCCGTTACGAGAACAACGAGATTCATTCTACCACGAAAAAATAAGAGTACGATACGAACCTCTTAATCCATCCGATCTGCCCATTAATTTTCTTGTTTGTTCGGCGTTATTCGTAGTGGTCATTTCGGTTCAAGGGTCATCACATAATCATAACTTTCGTTAAGGTATTCTGATAATCTATCCAAATCTTCAAGCATGTGGTCAGGGATTAGCACATACCCTCTCATGACGGCTCCGTGGGACTTAAATAGTGTTGTACCAAATTCCTGCAGATACTTTTGCTGAACCTGCGTTGAAAATCTGATGCCCAATTCACCATCTTTGTTCAGCAGCGAAAACATGTGTCCATTTGCAGATGTGTAGGGCATGGTTTTCCCTTTTCTGTCAAATCCGGGGCATTTTTCAACCAATTGATCGTAGAGTTCTAATTTTTGCTGCCACATGCTATTGTTTCTCCGCAAATTCTTTGAATTGTTTCATCCATTTTTCACCTTGCTTCCGATACATGCCCGGGAAAAGTATTGCAATCAGTCTTGGCAGAACCCAACTTATACGAGTGTACTCAAATTCGTATTCGTATCTTGTTTGATTGTCATTGAGAGCAACAAACGTGCATTTCATTGTATTGTCCATATGCTTGTGATGATAGACTGATTCAAAGGAGTCGGGCAGTCGATTTGCAGTAATCGTCTCCGTTAATTCCATGTCACGTTTGCCGTACCTGTAATACATCCTGGAAACTGCACCGTCCTGCCCTCGCTTTCCGCTGACCAATTCCTTCTTTTTGAATCCGTCCTGGTACTCTTTCAAATTTTCCGGGTCAGCAAAAAGCTCTGTCACTTCGTTACGTGGTTTGTTAATGTCAATTGAGCCTTCAAATCTCATTTTTTGCCTGCCTTGGTTCTGTGGTTTCCTCTTACACATCAGAAGTAGTGCGATCATTTTCTCAAGTATACGGTCCTTACGCAACGAGAAGAATCCCGACGAGATCTAACTGCAAATCACCCCGGGAAGGGGAAACCGTATAGGCCCGTTTTCATCCCGCTACATGCTTCTGCGAGTCACTGGTGCCATGGAGAGTGCTCAAACGAAAGCAAAAATCACAGGATTGTCAAGCAATTTGTTGGGGTGACTGTGCCAATCCAGGGCCATCGCAGGTTGGTGATGTCACCCCGAGACGATCCCGGCAGACCATGGCATTGTGGCCTCACAGGCACAAGTGTGTGAAAAGGGGCGACAGCCCTGAGGTCGTGTTGTATTCAACCGGGTCCCCGCGCTGAAGCACGGGGCTATTTAATCACAAGACAAATCAATAGCTCCGCCACTTATGGCTGGGATTCCGGGTGCCAATTACAACCAACTCAGCCCTTTAGTTCCAGTTCTGTCACTTTTTGGCAAAATATTTTTTGGACAGGATTTACAAAATCAACAGGATGTTGTGAATGGTCGGCTTAAAAACTAATCCTGAAAATCCTGTTAATCACGTCTAAAACATTTTTGGTTCCGGCTTCGCCGGGTTGTGGTTGAAAAGCAGGCCTTTTCACCCAGTCTGACAGTCAGATAAGCCGTGCTCACACCAGGCGCTCGGTTTCTTCCCTGGAAACCCATGGTTGCTCTCCCAGAAACTTGCAGTTTCTCCCCGAGAAACCCGTGGTTTCTCCCCGGGAAACTCATGGTTTCTGCCTGAGAAACGATCGGCTTCTCCCCGAGAAATCACAGCATTGGGTTGACGATGTGTGCAGTGGCGGGCTATCGAGTTGTTTTGCTTTGGTTTACATGATTTGATTGAGTGGAGGGTAAATGGTTTCCAAAACCGGCACGGGATGCAACAGCAGACAGATTGCCGGCCGGAGTATCTTTTCACATAGAGTTACTCCGTACTACAAACCTGCACAGCTGTGTTTTTTAGCAAGTTTTTGAGCCACGGATGAACACGGATTTGTACGGTGAGGCTCTCAATGCAATTTCTTTCAATAATTAGAAAGCACTCGAATTGTTTTCGCAACAAAACCTCAGGCATCAGTGAAAATCCGTGCTACAAGCCGACAACATTGTGTTTTCCTGGCAAAGTCTTGAGTTAAGCTGTTGTACAGTTCGAACAAAAAGGAAGATATTCCAGCCACGGATTCACGCTGATTTCACGGATCTTGTTACCAAACAAACAATAGAACTCTTCATATTATGTTCTCAACTCGCTTTATCCGTGTTCAATCCGTGCGTATCCGTGGCTGATTGTACTGGCATCTTCTTTGACCTTTTGCGACTCTGCCGCGCTGTGTGCATCCGTGGCGAAACTCTTAGGTTGCGGTTTTGGCCGCGCCAGGTTCAAACCTGACCTGCGCGAGACGTTTGCCAGGAAATGGCGCTATGAGACTTATCCGCTACTCTGCTTGTCGTGTTGGATGATGTGTGGTGAGGTGAAGAATGACTCAGGGACTGCCCCGCCTGCTCCACGGTCTTGAGACAGCCCCTGGCTGTGAGGAGTAACAGGCTGTGCTAGACGACCTGGTCGTCCGGGTGTTCGGTGTTCCATTGTGTCACCAGCTCGTCCGGGGTTTTGCCGATGCTTTCCCGGTGGTCGATGGTGCCTTTAAAGACGCCGCCCTGGTTGAGTCTGGTCGTCATTTCCCGGCTCAGGCGCGTGCTCATGCTGAATTTGCCCTCCAGGCTGATTTTGGGCAGGAAGGTCGCCACGCCCTCCAGTTTTACGCCCTGGCCGTTGCAGGCGAAAAAGACCAGCGCATCCAGGATTTCGCTCAGGGCGTGGCGGATGTCGCCGCGGTTGAGCCCGGTGCGGTCAGCGATGTAACCGGCGAGCTGCTCATCTTGCACGGTAGTTCCGAGCTTGACTTTGGGACGGTAGGCGCCTACAGCAGTGATTTTGTTCGCCATGATGGTCTCCGTTTCTTTAAGAGGTGAATAAGTGAAACCATTTAAAGGGGTGAAGTCGCTGTGGCGGCGGTTGCCGGGGTTGGCCGTGACGCAAGCGCATTGGCGGGTAGCAGCATAAGCCAATGACTGGCTCGCGGGATGGAGAGAGTTTGCTTGCAAGCTGTGCTTGTCTTTTGTTCACGTCACGTCCGTTCTGCTGAGGTCAGCAGCCTCCCCTGGCACTTACAGCTATATTAGAATGAATGCTTGAGCGCTCAGGAGACTTCGGGAAACTTATTTGCCGACCAGTTAGACAAAAAGGGCGTGCCACAACTGTGTATTCGGCGTTTGATGATTGTTTTTTAAGGAAGATAGGGCGGGTGAACCGGCATGACGCAAGGGTACAGGTTGTGTTGCAGGTGTTGTACATTGTTGTCGAATGAGACAGGTTTGTCCTGTACCGACCCGAGCCAAGCACGACGCTCAGGTGTTCACGACCAACAGGGATGTGCTTCTCCACCGGGCGCAGCTTGAGAAACGCAACGCTTCGAGGTTGGATTATGAACTCAAGATTGGATTAAGACGCTGAATTAAATGTAAATAGGCAGACTGATGGACTGTGGAATTTTCATAAGAGAAGAACCCGCAAGACAGCTCCCTTTGCATGTACTAGGGAGCTATGACATAGCAAAATCGGCATTGCCCGGAAAGGCTCGCAAGTAAGAAGCTTGCGGAAAGGGTTCGACTCCCTTAAATGCCGCCAACATTATGAACTCAGGCTCCAAAATTGGCGTATAATCCCGAAACCGGGAGGACGTGCCGATGAAGTCTCCATACAAAGACAGACGTTGGAAAAAGGTAGCAAAGCGCATTCGCAAACGGGATAGGCATCGCTGCCAGTCATGTGGCCGTAAGGGCTACCACGTGCACCACTTGGCCTATGAGGGCGCGAACATCTGGGATACGCCGGACCATCTGCTTGAAACTCGCTGCGACCACTGCCATCGGGGAGCACACGGTAAGCTGAACATCTTTGATGCGCCGAGAAAGTATTTTGATTTGGTGGTCGGTTCTCTTGTCTTGTTTCTGTTTGGGTTGTTTATTTTGTCGTGGATATTGCCGGAAGTGTTGAGGCTGTTCAAATAATCTAGGAGGCAATGATGCAGGAAGGGAAAGAACCGTCAAAGGAAGAGCCGGGTTGGCACCTTTGGCGAGATAGGCTCAAAGTGATGCGAGATGCCGGATTCATTCCAACGATGGATGCTGCAGACGACATTGAAGTATGGATTGATCCCGGTAATGCCAACGCTGACGATTTGCAGGAACTCTATGACGCACTGTCAGAACTGCATCGAGCGTGCGGTGGCGCCGGTGTAGTCTTCAGAGACGAGAAGACCGAAGTGTTCGCCAACGCGGAGGTACCGGCATGAGTTGGCTGAGCAATAAGAAAGAGAAAAAGGGCGCTTTGATTAAGAAGAACCCTGTGCCTGCCGAAGTCCACTCAGACCTTCAACCGCAGCAAGATCAAGCCACAAGGCTTTGGTTCCAGATACTCTGGGACAAGTTTCGCGGTCTTACCGAGGATGATGCGCTCCGGCTCAAAGAGGCTGCTCTCAAGAAGTTCGAAGGCCAGGCAGCAAAGGAAGTTAGTGATGCTCGCAGGCTTGACTCAGAAGCAACACTTAACCATGCCAAAGCCGAAAAGGAGCGCCAGGAAGCAGCACAGATTGAGTTGAAGAACAGGCAAAAATCCAGCGAATTGGAGAAACAGAGCAAGGAAGCTGATGCGGAACAAATCGAGCGAATTGCTGATGCTGCACAACGGCTCGCTGACGCAATTAGCAGAATCCGTCAAGAAGGGGGCGATGTTCAGTTCGTATTTGAGAAGTTGGGTGTGCCGTCCGGGCAACTTGAGGAACCAAGGACAAATCCAGGGGAGAGTACGACTGAATCTCTAAGCGAGAAGGCTGCCAGTGAGATGATCCGGCGTCGAGATTTCTATGATAGAGAGAAGAATCCAAGCGGAAAGGGTGTTGAGCACACATATGAGCTTATCGACGCCTTGGGAGGAGTAATTGTCTTTGATAAGGCTTCAGGATTGACATGGCAGAAATCAGGGTCGCCGAAAGACATGACCTTTGCGTCGGCCGAGGAGCATGTTCAGGGATTGAACCGAGACAAATACGCAGGCTTTTCGGATTGGCGCTTGCCAACTCTTGAGGAAGCCATGTCGCTGATGGAACCAACAAAGAACGAGAGCTTGTTCATCGACGCGCTGTTTGACCGCAGGCAGCCGTGGATCTGGACATCAGTCAAAGAGGGCGATTGGCAGGCGTGGTTCGTCGATTTCCGCGATGGCGGCTGCGGTCAGGGTGACGTCGACCACGGCATCCCCAACTACGTACGGGCAGTACGCTGAGGACAATCATCGATCATTTGATCCTTTGAATCATTTGGTCATTTTAGGGTGGTTGGGGGGATTGATTCTTTTCCCCGCCGAAGGCGGGCCGATTCTTTTTGACCTTGGCCTCCTAAAAAATCTTGCGATTACCGATGGTGTTCATATATTTGAGTGGACACTTGAACACCATCAGCAATGTACGAAGAAATCCACGAAAACATCGACGTTATTGCCTGGTTCCACGACCGGAAGCTTGAACCACTCAGGTTCAGATGGAAGGGGAGAGCCTACAAGGTAACGTCTCTCAATGGCGTCTGGAAGCTAGGCTACGGTAGAACCGAAATCCACCACTTCTCAGTGAGCGTGAGTGACGTCAAGTGCTTTAAGATTACGTTTGACGTTGGGGATTTCGGGTGGAAGTTGGAGAGGCTGTTTTTGGAAACGTAATTAAGTGTCAGACGTTCCACCTTCTTCTTGTTCCTCGCGCCTACTGGCAAACAGACTCTTAACCGCAGGGATGATCAGTGAAGTCGCCACAGCTAGCAGGACAAGCGCAACTGTGCCAACAAGAAATCTGTTCTGGTTGTTCATTTCGGCTACCAATAATCTAAGTGCCTGAGTTTCGTTCTTCGACGCCACCAACTCTTGCCGAACCGTCTTAATCTCTCCCTTCAATAGCGGCAAGGTAACTAATCTCTCTGCATCGCTGATTAGAAGGCTCTCAAAACTGTTGATTGCCTTGTTGTTCGCCGATACGGACAAACCAAGCCGTTGCACTTGTTTGGCGATTCCATTGATGATTGTATCGAGTTGCGAGTACTGAAGATATGAACTTGTGTCAATGGGTGGTTCATTTCGAGAAGTGATCAGTTCACTTTCAAGCTCATTGAGACGGAGAGTAAGCGAATCAGTGAGAATTGCTATTCTATGTACATCGTCGATAGTGCTGTGCCTCGTCCCTAGAAGAATTGGGTCCAGAAATGGGTCGCGCGTACTCCATAACGACATCATCCAGACAAGAACGCCCGAGAATAACAACGCTCCGGCAATCAGACCAGTGAGACTGGTTGGCTTCCGACCTCTCATCTTACATCCCCTCGGTTGGTTCCAAATAACTTGCAGCAACTTGGTGGCTTGACAAAGTTATGCAGCGTTGATGGAATAGTCAACCAAAAACTCCTATTGACATTAGGCGGTTTCCTGCTAGTATTCTATACATGAGCTCTCAGGAAACACAACTTTCGATTCCCACCGCACAAAAGCTCACATGGGAGAACAGCGAGCTTAAACCCTTGATTCTCAAAAAGCTCAGTGAGTTTGGCCCGTAGGTTTCAATCGATAACCTCTGCTATCCATCGATCCAAGCTGTAAGAACACATATTTGAGCTCCCGGCGCTACGCTTGACGGGAGCACGTAGGCAAATGGGGCGAGTGGGACAGCCCGAGTGAAGCGCTGCAGGGCAAATACAAGCATTTCATGGATGATTGCCGCTACGAGGCCGTGCTTCCGTTCCGCTACGAACCACTGGAACGACACGAGGGCGAATGGGAAGGGGATTACAACGAGCCGCCGGTCGAGAAGCGGAGTGATGCGGACTGGCGGAATAAGTTTGTTAAGCAGCCGAGCGAGGAGGCTGGGGCTTAGGATACGAAGCGCGTAGGCGGTGGTACGACATTGTTAGGCGTCATCACGTTGTTCCGCTTCTCCTGAAGTTAGCAGTGGCAGCGTGGTACCACTCGGCAACTCTTCGGCACGCGCCTGTGTTCGCCAGATTATCTGCGCAATCTCCTTTACACGGTCAACAAACGGCTTCGCATCTTTGCCAAATTTGCCAAGTACAATTCCTGCATCGCCAATCAATCCCCAAAACTTGTCGAGAGATGAAATTTTCTTGTGAAGCTCAAGCTGCAGGGACTCCAGTTTGCTGAATAGTCTTTGCTTATGTTTGGCGTCAAAAAGTTCGCTGCGCTCAATCTCATCGCGCAGTTCGTTCAGCAGAGTTTGAATCCGTGATAGATCACCATCTGAGAATTCGTAAATAAATCCGCTCCCAAACCGCGCACGGTACTTACTGCGAGCGTCGGAGAACTTCTTATCATTTTGCGCCCCTTTAATCGCTTTGATTGTATTTATTGCGTAGGCGCGAATCCGAGTGACGGTACTTTGTTCGTCGTCAACAAGCTCTGGAACTAAATAATCCAAGCCAAACGCATCAACGAAGGCTTCGAAAGCCGCATACGCTTCTAGATAGAGGTCGATCTGCAACTCCCCATCATCCACCATTTCTATAGCGGCGTCTCGTTTTTGGAACTCTTCGCAAAGGGCCATTAGCGCCCATTCAGGATCAGATGGGAGTGATTCTAGAAAATCGTCAGTGAACATTTCGTTACCATCCTTCCGGTTCTGCAGTTGTGTTTGGCTGGTCTTTCTGAAGATTACAATTTTCTCGATGCCCTGCAAGAGAAAAGATCATGAACTGAACTGGGGGAGTACCAAGCGCCGTGCCTTCCTATCCATTAGCCTTCTTCCCAACAAGAATTGGGGTTGTGTGGTTTTTGTGGTGGGGTATTCTTGGAGCAAAAGTCAAGACTGGCTGTGATTTTTTCACACAATTTTTCTACAATGGTCAGAAATCACAGACACCGTAGGGCTTGGTCTTTACTTTTGTGGGTCGGTGAGAATGCCCTTGATTAGGGGCGTCAGAAGGGGTGCGATGATGTCGACTATGCTGGAGCCGAGCGATTTGATTAGTGAGATCCCATTGGAGCCTACTAGTTAGTTAGGCAAAGAGAACCAGTCGCTTTACCCAGTTGAAGGTAGGAAAAAGGCGCCTAATGTCAATAGGAGACTCTAGCCAACCAATTCGGACGTAAAGTTGCCACCAGGAAGAAGAATAGCGGTAGAAAAGTCACATCAATCATGGCAGAGATACAGCGTCTCTCTGGAAAGTGGAAAGTCTGGAGTATTCCCCAATGAAAGTCACTCAAGTAATTGAAAGAATAAAGCTTAACCATTGTTATTGCAGGACGACGCTACGACTACTCTGTCATGCCCATTTGTTTATTAGCAACGCTTTGATGACAACATACTATATTTGACAACATTGTCAAGAAATCTGCAGGCGCATTCTACAAAGCTGGTCTATCACCACAATGTAAGTGTTACGTTGATAAATCCTCAAAAAAAGAAAGTCCCGCAAGTACTTGAAAAAGTGCCAACTTATCCATAGTACTGCGGGACTTGGAATGTCGAAAAGAGTGTACCTGGTGGCACAGTGCAAGACGTATGCCAGCCTCGTGCTTACCCAAAGCGTAATTACCCGGTGATGTACATACAAGAATGTAATTCCTTCCTGTAATCAAACCGAGTTATTCCCATCACACAAAATAATACAAAACAACGCCTTACGTCTCTTGATAAATGGGCAAGGTGGACGCGGCATAATTGTTGGACCTACAATGACCGCCAACTTATTCATAGTACTGCGCACAATTGACTTGGAGGTCTCATGCGTAAAATCCCCGTTTCTCTTGCGCTCGTTCTGCTCGTTGCCATTTGTGCAGCCGCCATAATTCAGCGTCTGGACATTGCCGCCGCTGTAGCCGTCGCGGGATTAGTACTCTACATCTTGCCTGACCATTTTCTCCTGAAGCTCGGCGAGTTCTTCAAAATCGAGAAGCAGACTACAGATCGCCGATGATCCGTATCCTGATCGTCGGCCAGCTGACTCTTGATCTTTAGTTAAAGGCCCCGTTGACATTAGGCGCTTTCCTGCTATGTTTCTCACATGGCAGGTCGCAAGACAAAATATCAGTCAACCTTCCCAAAACGAGTCCGGGAGCACGGCGAACAGGGCCTAACCGATGCCCAGATGGCCAAGAACCTGGATGTCACGTTGTCAACCTTCGAGGTCTGGGAATCTGAAAAACCAGCATTTCTGGAAGCCCTAAAAAAAGGCAAGGCAGTAGCCGACTCGGAAGTCGAGAACGCCCTGTTTAAGCGTGCCTTCGGCTACGAGTCCAAAGAAACCAGGACAGAAGGGTAGAAGTCAAAGTCGCTGGCGCACAAGCAGGGTCAGGAAACCGTTTTCAACGGTCGTTCCGGTATTGAGCTTGAGCGAGTCTGCGATGCGACGCTTGACCTTCGCGCGAGGCACAGCCATCGCGGTTTGGACAGAAACCAGCTGGCAAGGATGGAGAGTGGCGGTTTGCTGATGGGGTCAGGACTACGGGACCAGGGTTGTCAGGCGTGGCCAGGCATGATATGCAGTGCAGGTGTACGACCAGGTTGCAGACAAATGGGTTGCCGCCGTCCAGGCGCCGGGAGTTGAAGAGCAGGTGTTGGTGCCGTATGTGGATTGGATTATGATGAATGGTTGAGGTGGAAGATGATTGGGAGATTATTGTTGATACCAAATTCGAGGCGCCCGTCGGTGGTGAAAACGCTTAGCCCGGGCCAATGAAGAAGGAACTAGGTGAGTGATATCTTTCAAATATGGATTTCTAGGCCTTAAGCCAAGAAGGTTACTGCAAAGCAAGAAAAATCCGAATAGGCCAAATGGGGCTAATACCAATAGATGTGAACCGCGCACATGAATGAGCATAAAGAGGAAGCCCAACCACGCTATCACCAGAAACAGCCCGCGCGAATATAAATAGTCGTCAGGATGTCTCACCCTGGCCAACAGGTTTGCCACGAGTATTGTGACCACAATAAGCATAAAGACGATTCCAGACCACGGAGTCATCGTACCAACCGCAGTATATGATGTATCTCGGCTTGGCAACCGTTCCTCTTGGAGTATATGAATAGCTGTTGTGAGGCGTTGGATTTCGTTCGGGTACACTAGTGCCTCTAGGGAATCCAACTCAGCAGCCGAGAGATAATACGGTTCAAAATCAATTTCTGAGAGTCGATTGACATGTTTATACCCCTCTGCTATACTTGGTGGCACAATGGGTTCCACCGACCAGTTCCATGGAAGAACGCGGGAAAACCCTGTAGCATTCGGTGGACAAAGTGACCTGATTCTTGTTCTTAGCTCTATTGCCTCTAGTCGAACTTTTTCAAGCTTCTTAGAACTGATTGAATACATTGCTATGGGATTACTCTCTACTATGAAATGCTGACCTGAGTATTGCCCCCACATTGTAAATAAGACATATGTAAGTATATAGAGCCCGGAACCCCAAAAAAATATCTCATCAAAAGTTTTCTCAATGAACCGTTCAATGTGCCTCAGCCTTGCGTCGCGAAGCACATTTTTCCACTGAGGTAAGAACTTAATTCCTTTGCGCTGTTCTCTAATGGCTTGAGCAGCTACATTAATTGCTGGATCGCCAGACTTAGTTTCCTCCTTTGAAATAGCTTCCGCAATAGGTAATGCTAGTCTGCCTGGGAAATAATCTTCCAGTGGCCATACTGCGCTATCCCTTCTATCTTTAAATAACATTGCCCGTTTTAACAATTCGTCCTTTCGAGTAGAGATGAGGCTAGCAAGCATCCTGGCGGCCTCAGTCTTTTCAAGTTTATCAGGCCCGCCGATAATCTCAATGAGTTGGTCAAGTGCTTCGTCGGTTCCGATGTCTCGAAGCATTCGAACCGCTGCGGAGCGTACAGATGGGGAACCATGACCGCGAAGCGCAGAAATAACTTTGAAAGCCATCTTCGGCTTTGTCGCGAGCACAGACTCGAGGGCCGTTGTTCCAGTATGCTCCATCCCTAGTGATAGAAAGTCGATAGCCTTTGAAAACAACTCTCTAGCTGTGCCAACTTCATCACCATGAAGTTGAGCGATCGATGCAAGAACTTCTAGATTTGAATGATGATCATCTAAGTTTACAATTTTCCCGTAGAGTTCCGTGCAAATTCTCGTGACCTTTCTTATGTCAGGAACCTCCTGCATATTAATCAAACATTCACCTGGACGCCGCCACTCATCAGCTGAAGCAAAGTAAGCCAGGACTTCGGACAGCTGAGGTATGTTTCTGTTTAGACTACAGTAAAAAAGTAACACCTCGTTTAAGTCCTGCGGTGAACCGAAATGGGTTAGAACCTGATCCGTTGTCCGAGTTCTTAATGCTTCTTGAGCTGCCAAGTATTCTTGAATGGTGCGATGGGCAAATGTATAAGTACTCGCCCCGGTATGCTTGAGAATGGCATTCGTTTCCGTGAGTTCGTTGATCAACTCGAGAATGTCCAAATCATCTTCTTTCTTCATGAAAGCTTTGATGGCATGCTTCCTGATGATCTCAATGTGCAATTCTTCAGGATCGTCAGTGAGACTAGCTGTTTCAAGTCGATCTAGGGAACTGCTTGCAAGCGTCCTCAGCTTCAGATCAGCATCAAATTTTTGTGTTTGTTTTTTTCGTGCGGGGCGCTGTACTAATAATTCATTTAAGCAAGCATTATAAAAACTGTCACGTGATGATGGCATCTTGAAATTTTCTGCGTCTATCTCTAGGAATAGTCCTGTTAGAATAGTCAATAGAAGAGGATTCCGACAAATCTCGACAATTCTGGGATCGTCCTGAATTTTAGAATATAAATTGATGGGAGCCTTGCCATTATGCTCTGGCCAACCTTGAAGAAAGATTCTCATATGATGGTTGCTGAACGGTTCTACTCGAACAGCCACCTTTATCGCGGATTGAAGATCCTGAGTTCTATATCCGTGTTCACGACAGGTGACAATGACTCGGTTCTTCAAATCTCGCTGTTCATCTTTTTCACAAAAATCTTGTATTGCCTCCGCTACTTCAGTGCGGTTGACTCCAACCTCATCCAAACCGTCTAAGACGATAAGGAGTTTTCCTTGATTCACCGCCGACTCAACAAACTTTTCAGCGGCTGCAAAATGAAAATCTTCGAATGCGGCGATGATTGCCTGCATAACACTATGTTGCCTAGTTCCCAAGTGTCGAAGCCTGATGAAAACTGGGATTAGGTCATTAAGTCTAGGGCTAGCACTGTTGGTGAGGATATTTACTACTAGACTTTTCATTAAGGTTGTTTTCCCAGTTCCAGCTCCACCAAGGATCATTGTGCGGTAATGCTCGCCAGCGTGTTCAAGAAGGTCAATATTCCTATCTTCATCAGACGAAACAAGTCTAAGAGGCGCAAAGGCACTCTCAAGAGATACTTCGATAGCTGGTCCTACTGGATTTTCTATTCGTGCGAGCCAAGATTTGAGCACATGCCTTCGATAATTCCAGAGTGATATGGGTACCGGGTTGCGTAGAGCAAACCATCTATAAATCATTTCTTTGATGAGAAGAAGTGGTTTGATGAGAACCGTCACAATGGGGATTACTAGCTTTTTAAAAAATAGTGTAGCCGAAAGAGTGATGGCTACCGTGATAAGCGCTGTAGCAACAATAAGCTCCCAAGACCCAACTGGGGGCAGAGATGAGAATTCCACAAGAAACCCTCGCCTATAGTTAAGGTGATGTAATTTGGTCGGAAACTCAATTCAAGACCCCTAAAGGTAAGCCAGACGTAGGTTATTGTCAATCAATTTTGTGATTACGCTACGCTATGCCTTCTTCGTGACCAGTATTGCATTCCTGGAGCAAAAGTCAAGACTGCGATTGATTCTTGACCGCTCCTGTCTACAATCGCCAATAATCTCGTGCACCAGCAGGGGAGGTCTTTACTCAATTACTTGGAGGCCGTGTCAAACCACGTTGGATGCGTGATTGAGTCGAAGGGTATCGGGAACTCAAGCATCAATGGCAGTTTCACGGAGCAGACATAGAAACTGTCTGCTGTGTGGCAGGATGAGAAATGCAACAAGCACACCATCGGCAAAGGCTAAACTATGACACATATGCCTATAAGAGTCGGCCCAGGTTTGATACTCATCCCAGGAAAAGTTTCGCCGGAGTTGGTCAGCTCTCAGCCCACATCGAAAAACCAATCCTGCGCGAACTCGGAAACCCCGGCAGGAACCGTGTGGCTGCCGTTAAACTCATAATAAGTCACATCATAATCGTCATCGAGAAGGGAGGGCACGATGCGGTGTCGACTGCCGCTAACCGGCAGAATAGTGTCCTGCGTGCCATGTGCAACGAGCGCAGTTCATTCGCCGGAGCTCCGCATGCCCTCTGGTTGATGACCGATTTGATTACCGACCAACCGTCCGAATCGTGTCGCATCCTTTGATCGGGTCACCGCTGGTCGTCTCTCCTGCCAGACAAGCCTCTGTGTCACCAGCAACGATGCCTGTTTCCTGGGTGCGGAAGTGCAGCACCAAATCATCATCGCCATCGCCGTCAACATCGTTGATATGGCCCCTACCGTGAAATTCCGATGCGCCGTCTGGGCCGAACTCGACAGATAATGGCTCGACGGTGGTGGCATCAAAACCCTCTGTAGTTAGAATGGCCACCGGGATCACGCCTTTGCTTCTGGGATTGATAGAGTTAGGGTCGCTGCCCGGCTTAATGTCAATTTCAACGGAAATGAACTTGCACTTGCCTGCACTGCCGGCGTTATACTCCGCACGGATTTCCGCCTCGGTAAGTATACGGTCAAAGACCTGGAATTCATCGATGAGACCTTTCCAGTAATGGTTTCCCGGCCAAACATTGCTGTCGGTCAAGAACTCTCCTCCTATTTTGAAGTCCTGATCCAGGATGTTCTCAATGACAGTTCCATCATACTGATTGTAAAAATACGAGCCGGTTAACTTTTGGCCATTGACGTACACTTCCGGGTCATGCAGGAATGCATTATAGGCCAGAGCGAAATGCACCCACTCGTTTAACGGAAAGTCAGAGGCAGACCATTTTTTCACCAGCCCATTACCATACCCGCCATCATAGATTTCAAAAGAATAGCCACGAACGTACGGATCATAAGCAAAAGAAAGGGTCCCTGAATAATCGCAACAACTGCCAATATTTCCCTTTGTAAAAAGTGTTAGATAGGGTGATGTGCGCCCTACTTCTTCTACTTCCAATACATACCAAACGGAAACAGTAAAATCATGGATACCATTAAATAGATCATCCAATGCCTGGGGTGAGCCGACGTCAATAATGTCATCCACACCGTCCAAACTAAACCCCTGACCATTGCCTGAGGTAACAAAGCCTGTGGAAAACGTCGCACCATTTTGCAATGTTCCGTGGTTTTCACCGACGATATCATTCGCATGGCCGTCACCAGGCCACCAGCTTACAAGACCGGATGGAACGGGAAGGCAGTCAGTGGTTGAAGCCTGTATCGAAGCCTTGGCCAAATAACTGAGCTTCCCCTCCGGAGCAGTAGGGCTTTCTGGTCGGTTGCAGGCAGAAATGAGAATGACCCCTACAAGAAAGGAGCCCAGCAAGAGATAGTTCTGTGATTTTTTCATGGCTGTTTCTCCATTTGTGTGAACCGCAATACGGCGCTCAACATTGGGTTGACCGGCTACGAATTGCATCCTACTGCCAACTGGTCGGTGCCGCACAATTCAAAGATTGTTGCTAAAAAGGACATGGCCTCACCGCCATACAGGAAAACGAAAACCGGGCCTTCACCGTGAGATACCCTGCCGGTTTTACAGCAAAATAGACGACTGGACTCAAGCCGTTCCAGGCCAAGTAAACGTTATGATTCCTACTCGTTTGATGATCTTCGGTGCAAGACGTTTGAGAAGAACTGACAGGTAGTGCTATGAGGCGGTAGGCGCGACGATTGTAGTCAAGAGAGTCGGAAGAGAAGGAGTGCTCAGCTAATAACTCAAGCTAATGATGCGGAGATGGGAGTCACGACTGTTTTCATCTGTATTGGTATGCCTCCAATGAGAGGACTTGCGTCCAAAACAATCCGCCTCGATACTCAATTGTCGAACACTCTATTTCAAGAAAAAGTTGCATAAACTCGAATCAAAAAGCAGCTTCTGACGAACAAGAAAGGCGCGCTAATTTCGACGATGCTGGAGCCGAGAGATTTGGTTAGTGAGAGACTTGACGGGCGTCTCGTTCCACCCCAGGTGCAATTACCTCACATCAAAAAATTAATCCTGCGCGAACTCGGGAACACCGGCAGCCAAGCGTCATTCCAGGCACAAATCGCCCTCGGCGCCCGGCAGCAACCCTTGGCTACAGGGGCACTCAACACTCCCGACGGCGGTCTCAACACCAGCTGCAGGGGCACTCAACACTCCAGACGGCGGTCACAACACCAGCTACAGGGGCACTCAACACTCCCGACGGCGGTCTCAACACCAGCTACAGGGGCACTCAACACTCCCGACGGCGGTCTCAACACTGGCCACAGGGGCACTCAACACTCCCGACGGCGGTCACAACACCAGCTGCAGGGGCACTCAACACTCGCGACGGCGGTGACAACACCAGCTGCAGGGGCACGGAACACTCCCGACGGTGGTGGGAACACTGGCCACAGGGGCACGGAACACTCGCGACGGCGGTGGGAACACCAGCCACAGGGGCACGGAACACTCGCGACGGCGGTCGCAACACCAGCTACAGGGGCAGGGAACACTCCCGACGGTGGTGGGAACACCAGCCGCAGGGGCACGGAACACTCCAGACGGCGGTGGAAACACTGGCCGGAGGGCCATTCAGAGTCAGCCCAGCATTGACACTGAGCCTTGGATTATAAAGGTCAAAGTTGGTCAGCTCTTCGCCCACCAATCCAGCGCGAACTCGGAAACAGCGGCAGGCACCGTGTGGCCACCGTTAAACTCATAGTAAGTCACATCATAGTCGTCATCGAGAAGGGATGGCACGATGCGGTGTCGACTGCCGCTAACCGGAAGAATGGTGTCCTGCGTGCCATGTGCAACGAAGATGCGCGGTTTGCCGACCAGGGGATCGTCTGGCGCTAGAAAACCGGGAGAGTAGGCAATCAACTGGCTGAAAAGGTCGCCATTGGAAACCCCGAGTGACAGCGCGTAGGAGGCGCCGTCCGAGAACCCTGCCAAGGCAAGATGCGTCGGGTCGATGCGACAGCGGTCAAAGGTGTGCTTTAGCGCCCGATCGAGGAACAGGACATCAGGTCCGAAGCCGCCCCGTGCCAAATCCCACGACCCTGCACGTGAGTCAATGGCGAGGAAAATCATGCCGCGCGCCTCGGCGCGTGCGTAATAGCTGGCCCAGTTGTCGCTATCGCCACCGGCGCCGTGTAAGGCGATGAAGAGCGGCGCCGGCTTTTCCGGAGAATAGCTTTCCGGTACGTACAGGAGTCCATCCCGAGGCTCGGCAAGACCGAGTTGGCTGAGGCCCGGTGTGGGCGTTATGCTCGGCGTTCCTGGCCTGGCTGCAAGCCTTGGTTCGAAACTGGGCTCGGTCGGGGAGTTGCTGCAACTCAGGAAAAGCGGCGCAGCTAGTGCACCCAGGCTGGTTTTGATAAAGTCACGCCTGGAGAGGCCTGACCGGCGGTGGTCGCGCGTCAATCGCTCAATATCTTCTTTCATAATCACTTTTGAAAACCTCATGTTTGGTTTCCGGGAAGAGCGATTGGCTGAAAGGAGTAGTTGTGGTTAGATACAAAATTTTGGAAATCTTCTTCCATTGGTTGGAGACAATTTGATTGATTTTTCTCCTACCTGCAGGCCAAAGAAATCGGACCAGCGGCCTGGCCGGTTCCGGCATTCATGCATAAACATCGACATGTTCGTCAATAATGGTCTTGGCCCAACTGCAAGCCGGTGCGCCGGCTGTCCGATGATATCTTTTTTGTGCATGACGACCAGCAACGGGTCATGCCGTGCGGCAGCGCTCAGCCTGTGAATGATGTTCGCAGATGAGCCGACAGGTTCACACTACACCTTTCCCGGCAGGCTTTGCACTTCTGTTTCAGGTGATTGAAAATTTAACACTTAAGCGTTTTCAACGCTTCTTGGAACGCCGGTTGCCTTCAACCCGCAAATTCACGTGAGACTTGTGGATTGGGAACCAACAGAACGATTTATCACCGGAGTATGATGATGAGACGGTCTATCTCACTCTTAATGGTATTGTTCGCCTTTCAACTTTTTCTGGCTAGCTGCAGTTTGCTGAACCCCAGCAAGGAATACACCTCATCGTTTGGCAGGGTTCTGGGGGGTGAGTTCGAGTCATGGAGAAGCATTTCGTTTGACGCGCGGGAGACTTCCTCCAGCCCCAATTTTACCGGTGATCACCGGGTTGGTATCGAGGCGGGCTATCGCATTGACTCACTGCCTTTCCCGCGTTGGCAGGCGGATTTTCATGTAGACACGCTGCGGATGGAATTCATCGGCCAGGGACTTAGCGTTGACATCGCTGCAAAGCAGTTCGTAAGCTCCGTGGATGTGATTGAAGGCTCCGGCCCGCAAGGCGGCCGAATTCGTACTGTCATCACGGAAAGCCCGGACGGCTGTTTCAGGCTGGACCCTTCCTATACCGGCCTGAGGGCCGTGACGGATACATTCCGCAATTTCAATCCCGGCCCGGCCGTGCTGGTGGATTCTTTTTCCGTGAGCTTCCCAGGTTGCGAGTTCAATCAGGAGAATCGCCTCGTTGCAACGCAGTTCATTGGTTCGACACAGCAGCCGCTCAGTGAGGACGGAGTCAGAAACCTCATAAACCCGAGGAGCTGGCTTGGCCATTTTGTAAGCTTCGGAACGGTGCACATCCCCAGTGAAGTTGATTCTATCAGAGTATCGTTCACCATCGAGATTGTCGACCATTTCGCCGACAGTGTCATCGCCAGCAAGTTGGTGGACTTAAGATTGGAGAGAGGCGAATCCGTGTTTAGCGACTAAGGGAACGGGAGATGAAGCACCAATTCGTCGTAGCAATGACTTTGGTTTCGGCTGGCAATAGCTGCCGGGAAGTCAACGAATGCTAGCCTGATGCTGCCCCACCGAAAAAATGCCAGCCTCAAAAACGCGGCGGCGAAGCCTCGTTAGCGCTGGAGACGGGGCTATCTCTGCGCCCATAGACCCTCCAATGTTCGGCGGCTAGTGCTGGCCGAGCGCTCCGAGTTGACTACCGCACCACCTTCCGAACTTTTTGGGGCGCGACTTGTTTATGAGTTAGACAATTCGGGTCGCCCAAGCATATCATTCAAAGGAGGGTAATGATTTATGAACTTCGCGCAGTTTGAGGTCATGACGTTTGACTGTTATGGCACGCTTATCGACTGGGAAACCGGCCTTTTGCGGGCACTGCGACCGGTCTTGTCCGGTCACGAGATCGAGCTGACGGACGAAAAGATTCTGGAATACTACGCTAAATTTGAGACGGAGGCCGAGTCTGGAAGTTATCAGCCGTACAAGCAGGTTCTAGAAACGGTTCTGCGAGCGTTTGGCCGGGAACTGCATTTCGAGCCCACTCAAGAGCAACTGGATGAATTCTCAACCTGCGTGCGCATGTGGCCGGCATTTCCCGATTCCGCCCGGGCGTTGGCGGAACTCAAGCGCAAGTTCAAGCTGGTCATCTTGTCGAACATCGACGACGACCTGTTTGCCTTTTCGCAAGAAAAACTCGGCATACGTTTTCATGACGTGATTACGGCGGAACAGGTTGGCTCCTACAAACCGGCGCTCCGAAACTTCAAGGTTGCCATTGCGCGCGTGGGCGTGCCAAAGGGCCGAATCCTGCATGTGGCGCAGAGCTTGTTCCACGACCATCAACCGGCAAAGGAGTTGGGGTTGAAAACGGTTTGGGTGAATCGCAGGCAGGGCAAATCCGGGCCTGGCGCGACACCGCCGGCGGAAGCCAAGCCGGATTTTGAAGTGCCGGATTTGCAGTCGCTGGTGGAGTTGACACGAGTTTGAGCTAACCTGAGATGAACCACAAATGTGTGCACAAAAAGCAAAAAACTTAACCACGGATGACACGGATTTTCAAGGATAGAAAAATAAAATAATCCCAATCAAATCTGTGTTAATCGGTGAAATCCGTGGTTTCTCTTATATCGAGGCCTCTCGTTATCTTCCCCGGTCATACCTTGCAGTCTCCAGCCGTGCGGAGAGAATGGCGGACCCATCTGTGTTGAGCGCGTTTTTGACCACGGCGCCAAACGGCGTGAGTTGCTCCGGTGAATCGTTGAACATCTTTGGCGTCCAGACATTATCCCAGATCCAGGCGGTCCAGCCAAAATTGTTCTGGCGGCAGAAATCCACCAGTGGCTCGCCGTAGCCATCGGCTGTGCCCGGCTGGCCTTCGCCGAAACCCCACTCGCCCAGGAAGACCGGGTAGGTTTGATTGAGTTGCACCAGTACCGACTTCCAGCCTTCGCCGACCCAGGGATAAGGATGCACTTCATAAACGACGTTGTCGCGCCTGACCGGGTCGTTCAGGATGCCATCCATCTCGCTGGCGAAGTTGACGCCTGAAACCGTGATCAGGGCATCGGGATGCAAGGCCTGAATCACGTCCACCAATTCTTCTGCCACCGGGCGCCAGTCCGTCCACGAGATGAAAGCCGGCTCATTGAAGGTGCCGTAAATCACCCAGGGGTTGTCTTTGTAGCGCTGGACAATCTCGGTGAGCGCGGCAATCGCAAGGTCCGCGTCGGGGTTGTAGGGATTGCCGTGCCATGGGAAGGTGTCGCCCCATGGCGTGCTTTCCACTTCGCCGGTGAGCGCGTTGCCATGGGCGTGATAGCCGATAAAAATGTACATGCCGTACTTGTCTCCCCACTCCACAATCTGATCGACATTGTCCTGCAAGTAGCCAGGATTGTGCTCGTACAGGTCGGGATGAATGGGCACCCGGACGATTTCAACCCGCCATTCCTGCGCCAGCAGCCGGAAATCATCTTCGCGCATGGGGGCGCCGCCGCCATGAAACTGTCGCCAGATCAAGGGGTCCACCACTGCGACGCCGTTCAGCACCACGGCCTGGCCGTGCTCGTCAACGATTTGGTTACCTGAAGTTCGGAGCGGCGAGAGCCGGGTGGTGACTTGCAGCGGATCGGATATCTGGCTTACCGTTCCTAAGCCGTCCTGAAAGATGGCGTAGAGTTTGAACATTTCCCCCGCGTCCAAGCCTGCGACGGCTTTTTCCACGGATGTGGCGGCGGTCACGGAAATGGCGCCCGAGGCTGTGCCCCCTGAACCGGTCCGGATGGCCTCCTGATCCGGAGCCAGGGCCAAGACCGGCAGCAGCAGGTAGAAAACCTGGCCGTCCGCATTGGTTCGCACGGAGAAAGTGAATCCCGAAGTGGTCCGAGAGACCACCAGCGGCTGGTCGAGGAAGCGCGGCAAAGGCGATCCCGTGGTCACCGCCAATCGGGGTGATACCGGACTTAGATTGCCCTGTTCATCCTGCAGCACAGCGTAAAGATGGTAGGTCACGCCGCTGGCAAGACTGCCGACAACCAGCGTGTGCGTGGCGCCGGCTGTTGCCTCGAAACTGGAGCTTGCGACGGCATCTGTCCCGGAGATGACGTCCTGAGCTGCGGGTGCCGGCACGCCGTTCTCAAGAACGGCAAAGTAGACCACGCCGTCAACGTTGGTGCGCAGCGCAAAGCCGAAACCATTTAGAGAGATGGAGACAACGGACGGTTGCTGCAGGAATTCCGGATTTGGGTTTTGCGGCGGCCCGGTTGGGTTGTCTCCGCAGCCCTGGGCAAGGGCGACAGACAGAATTACTGCAACCAGGCTGCGCAATCTCGGTTTTCGTTTGCGGTTGGGCTTCATATTCGGGTGAAGACGTTGGTCTTGAGGGGAAGTCAGTGTCTTGATATCCACGAAGAACTTTGTCCGTTTCAAAAAAGATGGCTGATCGTCACGAAACGCGATCAACCCAGGTTGTCCGCTTTTCTCCTGTATTAACTGAACAGTGAGTAAGTGATTAATAATTCTCCATTTTCTTGCCATTTAATCCATCCCTGGCCATGGGAGTTAAAACTATCATCCAATAGTTCTACTTGCATCCATTGGTTTGAAATCTGCAAGGGTTTAAGGAATGCATATTGCGTTGAAACATGGCCCGCATGCGACAGTGGTTTTACACGGATGGGTTTGTCTTGCCGAGACCGAGGCTCGACACTGTTTATGCTCAACAAGAATTCCGGCCAATAGATAAGCTCACTCTTGTGGCGGTCCAAATAGGCATTTCGTCCGTTGGTTTCATTAACGATAACGTCTACAAAGTCGGAGTGAACCGAAACCGCCCGAAGAAAAAGAACACCATAGTCCAGTTTGAGATGGACAGGTACAAACCACGGAGGCGCATGGGCAATCTCTACTCCCCTTTCGGAGCGCTTGAAGACCAGGCTGTCGGTTGGTGCATGGTCAGAAACCGGTTTTTTCAAATTTGGGTTTCCGTAAAAGTATATCACCCTGGAATTATAAAAGGCAGGCTTAAGCATGCCCAGCCCCATCGGAGGTCGATATTGTCGATGCAATGCAGGTTGGTAACTTACGGGAACCGCGAGAGCAGCGGGAGCAGTAGTTTTCCGTGGCACCGACCTGTCCGGCCCGGCCTGGCTTTCCTCCCGCGTGAGGAAGCGGTATGTGGAAACGGCAATGAAAAACGCAAATAATACGCCGAGAATTTTATTGAATAAAACCACTCGGGTTTCCCCGATAGAGCGCGCGGCCAAAATAGCTGCGATAAAAGCCACACCCCCGGCCAAAACGCCGTACCCCAGTATAATGGCGCCGCCTGCCAATCCTTGCCCCTTGCCAGCGCCTGCAACACCCGCGAAAATCAGCCCAATGAGGAAAAACACCAACGCCGAAAGAAAATAGAACAGAATATTTGATGGTCTAAGAAAAGTCTTCATGCTTACGATGCTCCCAGTTTAACATTTTCCAAATTCGAAAGAAATGCCAGTTTCTTACTCGCTTCTACGCGCGGAGTGTGAGTTCATTCAAGGAAGCTCCCGAGTTCGCCACGCAGATTGGGGCGAACGAGATTTGACTCAGAAACTAATTGCTCGCGAGAGTCTCAATCGTGGCAGTGGAAGCCGGGCGGCTCTGCTGCAAGCTCGCGGCAACGGCCTCAGATCGTCGCATGGCCCGCAGCAAATTCTGGCCGGCGAGTTTCTTAAGCTCCGGGTCTGTCCATCCTCTTACAATCAACTCGGCAAACAGGTTGGGAAATTTAGAGACATCCTCCAGCCCTTCCGGCACGTCGCCCTCGCCGTAGAAATCACTGCCGATGCCAACGTGGTCGATGCCCGCCATTTTTCGGACGTGCTCGATGTGGTCGGCAACGTGCTTGACCGTGGCTTTCGGAACCGGTTGATGTGAGGCCTTGTATTCATTGGTGATGCGGCGATACTCATCATCAAACGGAATGCCGTGCAGTAGCTTCTGCAGCGCGACATTCCAGTCCTTGACTTCCTGGGAAACAAACGATGGAATGAAAGTCACCATGACCACGCCGCCGTTCTCAGGCAGTCTTGTCAGAATTTCGTCAGGCACATTGCGGCGATGATTTGTGAGGGCGAAAGCGGAAGAGTGTGAGAAAATGATCGGCGCCTGGCTGACTTCGAGCGCGTCGCGCATCACATCCGGTGTGACGTGCGACAAATCGATGAGCATTCCCAGCCGGTTCATTTCTTTCACCACCTCTTTGCCGAACTCCGTCAATCCGCCGTGTCTGGCTTTGTCCATGACGGCATCTGCCCAGTCCAGGGTCACGTTGTGGGTCAGGGTCATGTAGCGTACGCCCAGCCGATAAAATGAGCGCAGGGCCCCCAGCGAGTTTTCGATGGCGTGGCCCCCTTCCATTCCCAGCAGCGAACCTATCTTGCCGGCTGCGTGCGCCGACTCGATGTCATCCGCGGTCAGCGCCAATTCAAAAGCCTCGGGATATTTTTCAATCAGGCGTCTGGCGATGTCAATCTGCTCCAGTTGCACTTTTGCGTAGCCCTGTTCGGGCTTTTCTCCCGGAATGTAAACAGACCAGAACTGTGCGCTGACTCCACCCTGGCGCAGGCGCTCGATGTCCGTGTCGTGCGGAGTACGCTGGCGCAGGTCGTAAGCCTCGACGTCCATGGGTGTTTTTTCCAGATTGCGAATGGTCCAGGGCAGGTCGTTGTGGCCATCGATCAAGGGTGTTTCCGCGAGAATTTTGTGAGCGTGGGCCAGCGCATTCTCGTTGCGTTGTTGCTCTGTAGTGCAGCCGGAAATTAGCGCAGCCATTGTCAGCAGTACCGGTAGCAAATAGAATCGTCTGTACATTGGTTTTCCTCCTTAGTCGCGATTGTTGCGCGGTTCGATTTCCAGGGCAGTAGGTTGCCGGACTTGTATCCGCTGCCACCGAGTTTGTCGGGTTAAACAAGTTACAAAGAAGATGTGAAATGTCAAGGGATGGTGGGTATCGACGGCGGACCGTTTGAGCCCGGCAGCACTTCGTCTAAATCTTCTTCCCGGCCCGCTGCAGGACTTCCCCAATCACATTTTTGCGCAAGATCGCCGACACCGTCAGCGCGCCCGACAGGAGTGCGCCGGTAATGCCACAGCTGACCACATCCTGTCCGGTGAGAAAGAGATTCTTGATGCGTGTTTGCGGCCGCAGCCAGCGCTGCTGAAATCGCTCCGGTGAATGGTCGAGCCCGTAGAGTTCGCCGAATTCGTAGCCGGAAAAATGGCGGTTTGAAAGCGGTGTGGATGTTTCAACGTGGTCTATTTTGCCCCGAATCTGTGGCAGCGTTTCGTAGATTTTTTCCAGAAGGCGGTCAGTGAGTTCTTTCTTGAACGCTTCATACTCGCTGCCGCGTTTTTGCCAGCCGGTGTCCTGCCACTTCGTAAACCACTCGAACGGCGCCACAGAGATCGCCTCCATGGTTGCGGTGTCGGGGTGGCGCTCTTCCCAACTCGGATCTTTGGCGGAAGCGAAAGACAGATAGGTCAACGGCACTTGCGCTGTCCCGGGGTTGTCGAGGTAGTCTGCCAGCGTCCGGTCATGGTCATAGCCGGAATAGACCCACAAATTCGTTTTCTCCAACCCCAATTCTCTGGCGCTGTGTTTGAAGCCGAGATAGAGACACACGTAGGAGGTTGACCGTTGCACGCGTTCGAGGTTCTTGCTTGTGTCGCTGCCAGTAGCCGATTTCAGCAGCTTGCCAAACGTATTGAACACGCCCGCGCTGCTGATGACAACTGGCGCGTTTAACTCGTCGCCGTTTTGCAGCCTGACACCCACGACTCGATTCTTGTGCAGCAGAATTTCATCGACCGGCGCATGGACCGCAACGACGCCGCCGAGTTTCTCGAGTTCGGGCACGATGGTTTCCGCGATTCTGCCCGAGCCGCCGACGGGATAGTTGGCGCCGTCAAGATAGTGGTTGGCCAGGATGGCGTGCATGGCAAAACTGCTGCGCGCGGGCGGCAGGCCGTAGTCGCCCCATTGTCCCGTGAGAACCCCGATGAGCTTCTTATCGCTGGTGAGGCTGGACAATACTTCGAGGGTGGTTTGACTGGCGTATTTCAGGAAGCCGGCGCTCATCATTTGGTAGGCCAGCTTTGCCGCGGCCGATGGCAGCGCCTTGTTCATGGCATATTTCTTCATGCTCTTGCTGACCTCGCGCACCAAATCAAGGTAGCGCGAGATGGCCCGTTCTTCCCTCGGGAAGTATGATATCATCTTGTTGCGGAAGTTTTCGTGGCCGGCGACAAAGTCGTAGGACTGGTCCGGGAAGATGATGCGATCGTACACCTCGCCCATGGGCGCCCACTTGAGATTGCCTCCGGAAATCTCATCAAATATCACTTTGGAAATGGAATGCGGACGATGCAGATCACCCACGTAGTGCAGACCGACATCCCATTCATAGCCTTTGCGCTGAAAGGCATGGGTGTAACCGCCAACCTTGAAATGCTGCTCGAGCACCAGAACCCGCCTGCCGGCCCTTGACAACAAAACAGCCGCTGCCAGTCCGCTGATTCCCGAGCCGATGATGATGGCATCGAATTGTTGAGATTGCAGAGCGCTGGTGTATTTTGAAGCGAGTTTCATTTGTTTGTTGTCCGGAGAGATGATTGCCGAAGTTGGGCTGGCTGCCTATTGTGCAAAAGGTGACCAACCATCCAGACAAAAGCAACTGATTTTTTTGACCTACAGAAAGGTCTTTCTTATTGGACATAGACCATTTTTTTGGACAAAACGAGTTCTCGGCTTTGGAGACGATAAACGTAGACGCCACTGCCAAGTTTTCGCCCTGAGCTTTCCGTGCCGTCCCATCTGAACTTGTGCTCGCCGGCGGGCAAATCAGCATTCACCAGCCGGCGTACGTTCTGGCCCAGCAGGTTATAAATGTCGAGTCGCACGCTGGCGGCCTGGGCAAGCTCAAACCGAATGGTGGTTTCCGGATTGAAGGGGTTGGGGTAGTTTTGATGCAACAGCATGGTTTCTGGAACATGAGCGGATGAGGCGACCTCCGTGGTCACGCCTGGCGGCAGGAAGACCGCGTTGACATCCATGACGCTAAATCCGGCAAGAGGCCCACCGCCAATAAGGTAAATGGCGCCGTTCACGGTTACAGCAGAGAACCCATGTCCGGGATGGGGCATGCGTGTCATTCTACGCCAGGTGTTTGTGGCTGGGTTGTATTCTTCGGTCGCGTTGAACACGCCCGGGTTCGGCGGCGGCTCGAGGAATTCTCCCCCAAATGCATACAGTTTTCCGTTTGAAGCAGCTGCAGCCAGGCCGCCGCGTGCAGTGGGCATGGGGGCCAGTTGCTCCCATTTGTCAGTTGCCGGCGAGTAGGCTTCGAGGACATTGGTGTTGCTCTGCAGACTCAAAACGCGGCCTCCCACGACATAGATCTTCGAATCAATGACCGCGGCTGCCAGGTGCTCACGCCGGGTGGGCATGGGCGACAGGACTTCCCAGCTGTCCGATGCGGGGTCGTAGGCAATGTTGTCTGTGAGCCGCGGGTTGCCACCGATAACATAAATCTTGCCATCCAGGACGACGGCTGCGCCTGCCCCCCTGGCGGCCGGCATCGGGGTCTTTTCATCCCACGAGTTGCTTCCGAGATCCAAGGCGAAGACGCGATTACTGGGCGAAAAGCTGGATGACTGAAATCCCCCGAGCACATAGAGAACATCGTCGACCACACCCAGGTGCAGATGGTGCAAGGGTAGCGGCAGGATCGGTCCGGATTGCCAGCTGTCGCTCGCGATGTCATAGACTTCGATTCGCCGCGAGGCAAATCCGCCCAACTCAAAGCCACCTGGGACGTGAATTTTGCCCTGCAGCACGGCCAGCGGCATCTCCTGTCGTGCCGTCGGCAAAGGTGCGCGGGTTGACCAGGTACCCTGCGACCAGGCATCAGAATGGATGAGATGAAACAGGCTGAACAGAAGAACGGACAACGCAAACCTGTGGTGATTCATGGTAACCTCCGGCAATTTGAGATAGGGCACGGCGACAGGGTGGGATAGGTGTTGGGAAGATACCAGCGTAGCGAGGATTTTATTCCGGATCGAATATCAGAGACAGTGCTGCAAGGCGAGCATTGTGAAGCAATATCCAGCATCTCATGGGCTCACCCGGTTACCCAGTCACTCCCTTTTGCAAGTACAAATATGTAACTCAACTCTGGGGAATTCAATGGATATCCACTTCCAGTGCGACAAATGTCAGATGAAATTCAAGGTGAATGCAGAAAAGGCAGGGCTTGTTATCCCCTGCAAATACTGTAACGCGGAAATCCGTGTGCCTAAATTCAAAGACAAGGGTGCAGACAGCATGGTTGTCCCCGACACAAAAATCCGCGTACGCTGCAGCAACTGCGACTCGAAATACAAGGTCCGCGACAAACACGCCGGCACGATCATCGCCTGCAAGAATTGTCGGGCGCCGATTCCGGTACCGCAGGCGTAGGCTGCTGGACTAGGAGTTCGTGAGATGGACCTGGCCGCTCGGCTGGTCATTTCACAGGCAAGAAAACCGAAAAAATCGTCCCCGTCCCAACTTCAGATGAAACGTTGATTTCACCACCGTGGCTGGCGACGATATGATGCGCGGCGTAGCAGGGTGATTCTCGATTGGGTTTTGGGCTGGTGGTATTCTCTATAATCGAGATGGATTGTCGTTTCAGGCAGATGGAATTGGTCTCTACCCAGATGGATTATTGCTTCGCGCAGGTGGATTTGGCTGATATCCAGATAGATTAGTGCGTCGGGCAACTGGATTGCGCTCTAATCCAGGTGGATTATCGCTTCGGGCAGTTGGATTTGGCCGCTACCCAGATAGATTATCGCTTCGGGCAACTGGATTTAGTTGCTACCCAGGTGGTTTATTGCTTCGGGCAGATGGGTTTCGCTGTTACCCAGATGGATTATTGCTTCGGGCAACTGGATTGCGCTCTAATCCAGGTGGATTATCGCTTCGGGCAAGTGGATTTTGCTGTTACCTACAGCTAAGTTAGCATTCTCTGCCGCTTCACAACATCCACCAGCGTGATTGCCAGTTGTTCAACTTCAGCTTTCGTCGTCATTCTCCCCATGGAGATTCGCAACGTCCCGAGTGCTTCTTCGGCTGACCGCCCCAAGGATGTAATGACCCGTGAGGGCTCGACCGCGTCCGAATGGCAGGCGGAGCCCGCCGAAATCGCGAATCCCCGCAGACTCATTTCCGCGACAACATTGGGTCCGATTGTTCCGGGAATGGAAATGGAAACCAATCCGGGTAGCCCGGCGTCGCTTGAGTTGAGACGAGCGTCAGGGATTTCAGTAGTCAACGTACTCAGGAGGGATTCCGCCAATCCGGCAAGCCGCGCCGATTCATTCGTGATTGTTGCGGTGGTGATTTCCAGGGCCTTTACGGCCGCTGCCAGCCCGGGGAGGTTTTCCGTGCCGGCTCGCCACTCGTGCTCCTGCCCGCCTCCCATGATCTGAGGCGCGAACTCCGGTGAATTGGTCAGCACGCCGCCTGTTCCCCGGGGTCCGCCAAATTTGTGTGAGGAAAAGGAATAGAAATCCACCGGAATATCCTGCAAACTCACCGGAACATGGCCGAGCGCCTGAACGCCGTCACAGTGAAACCTGATCATGCTTTGTCGGCAAATATCCGAAAAAGCCGCGATGTTATGAGCGACACCGGTTTCGTTACACACGTGGACTGCGCTGAAGAGAAGCGTTCGCCTGCCTATCGCCCTTTGCAGCTTTTCAAGTGACAGTTTGCCGTCCGGCTCCAGGGGTAGCACATCAACGCGCTTGCGGTAGAGATCTTTTGCGAACCAGGCTGAAGCATGGACATCCGCCGCCAGCAGCAAGCGGCCCTTCGGATGCTTTTCCATAATGCCGCGGATGACGAGATTGTTCGCCTCGGTGCCGCCGGAAGTGAGAATGAGGTTGGAATGGCTGCTCCGGCACAACTCTTTCAGCCGGTGTTTGGCCGTCTCAAGGATTTTGTGGGCGGCTCTGCCGGGGGTATGAGCGGACGAAGGATTGCCATAGAAGTCAGCGGAGACACGACTGAATTCCGCCAGCGCCTCAAGAAATGGCGGGCAGGATGAGGCATAGTCGAAATAGTGCTGTTGCATCAGCTCTTAACCGGAATCAAGCATCTTTTCGCACAGCATGTCTCGGGAAAGCAATGCCCCGGAGGGACAGGCCGCGATACATTCTCTGGCCGTCTTTTGCAGTGCCCCATCCATCGTCCCATTCAGCGGCGCCTCGACTCTGACGTTAAAACCGCGGCCAACAAAAACCAATCCCAGGTCTTCGCCTTTGGCCTCGGTTATGCGGACACACAGGCCGCACTGAATGCACTTGCCGGGCTCATAAACCACAAACGGATGGTCGAGAATTCGCTCGACGCTCTTCCGCCTCTCACCCTTGAAACGCTGGGCATTGGCGCCGTATTGCTCTGAGTAAATCCTGAGGTCGCAGCCGTGGAAACTGGCGCAACCACACTGCAGGCACTGCCCGGACTCCCCGATGGCTTGAGCGCCGGCGATGCCGACTACGCTGTGGTCAAGCCCGGTGCGCTCGAATTCTCGTTCGTAAGTCAACCGCTTCAAGTCGTGCATCGCTTCGATGACGGGCAGAAGTTCGCCCTCCCGCAGTTTACCGACGCGCGACTGCGACCGGTTATTGATGACCGGCAGAACCTGATTCCACAAATAGCGGTCCACGGAAATGGCAATAGACCGGCCGTGTCCGACTGAGCGCACAGCCATCTTGCCGGGATTAACCACACCGCCGCCGGCAAAAATGCCTTCCGTGCTGGTGGCAAACGTTGCGTTATCGACGCGCACGCTCTTTGTGGTGGAGTCTACTTCGAACTTCTTCAACTCTTCGGGAGGGACTTGCCCGGTGGCCAGGACGACAGCGTCGAACGTCTCCCGCAACTCGGCGAGTGAAAGTTGTAGCCCGATTTGCTGCTGCATGTCGAAACGGGCGCCAAGCTTGCGAATCACGTCGATTTCAAGATCGAGAATGTCGCGGGGCAAATCCGTCTCCGCAACACCGTAGCGCAGCATGCCGCCGGGCTCAGGGTGGTCGTCGAAAATGGTGCAGGCGTGGCCATCAAGTTGCAGATAGTAGGCCGCTGACAAACCCGTTGGCCCGGAACCGATGATGGCAACCCGCTTTCCGGATGGAGTTTTGCGGGCCGGCAGGTAGGGAGAGCCGCTCGCCAAATCCTGGTCCGCGACGTAGCACTTGAGCGCGCAGATGGAAACCGCGCCATCGATCCGGCTGCGATAGCAGTTGTTTTCGCACGGCGCCGCACAGATTCTGCCTAGCACAGCCGGCAACGCGATGTGCTGTTTCACCGTCACCAGCGCTTCACGGTCGCGACCGGCCTCGATGTGTTTGTTCATCAAGGGGATGTTCATGTGGGCCGGACAGGTGCGCTCACACGGTGCGATGCAGTCGCCGACGTGGTCGCTCATGAGCAATTCCAGGGCGGTCTTGCGCGCGGCGTGCACTTCTTCACTGTCGGTTTCAACCACCATGCCTTCTGCCACCGGCATGGAACAGGAGGCCACCAGTTTGTCGCTCTCGACATCTTTCACCAAACAGAGCATGCAGGAAGTAAAGTGCGGCAAGCCTTCCAGATAGCACAAAGTCGGAATGTCGATGTCGAGTTGGCGGGCCGCCTGCAGCAGAGTCGTACCTTCGGGAACCTCAATCGGCGTTTGATTTATTTGTGCGCTTATCATCTAATTGACCTCAACGGCATCTTCCGGACAAACCTGGCGGCAGCTATCACAGCGGGTGCAGACGCTGCTGTCGATCTCATGGATTTCGTAGGGCCGCATGGGGATGCAGTCCACGGGACAGACCTGGGCGCATTTGGTGCAGCCGATGCAGTCGTCGTTGATGGAATAAGTGATCAACTCCGCGCATTTGCCTGCAGGACAATGTCCCTGGATGTGGGCTTCATATTCCTTGCGGAAATATTTCAAAGTGGTGAGAATGGGATTCGGCGCGGTTTTGCCGAGACCGCACAGACTGCCTCCGTTGACCTCGTGCGACAGGCTTTCCAAATCATCCAGATCAGATGGCTTGCCCTTGCCGGCGCAGATGCGCTCGAGAATGTCGAGCATCCTGCGCGTTCCCACGCGGCAGAAAGTGCATTTGCCGCAGGACTGGTCTTGCGTAAAACTCAGGAAGTAGCGGGCAATATCGACCATGCAATCGGAATCATCCAGAACCAGCAGACCGCCCGAGCCCATCATGGCGCCGACTTCCTGCAGGGCTTCGAAATCGATGGATGTATGTCCAAGCTCGGCGGGAATACAGCCGCCAGAGGGGCCGCCGATCTGCACGGCTTTGAACCTGCGGCCATCCGCGATGCCGCCGCCGATTTCCTCCACGATCTCGCGAATGGTGATGCCCATGGGCACCTCGATCAGCCCGCCACGGGCAATCTTTCCGGCCAGGGCAAACACTTTCGTGCCTTTGCTTTTCTCAGTGCCCAGCTCGGCAAAGGCCGCGGCGCCCCGGCGCATAATCCAGGGCACAAGAGCGTAGGTTTCCGTGTTGTTTACGAGTGTGGGCTGGCCCCACAGGCCCGAGTGTGCCGGGAAGGGTGGCCGGATGCGTGGCATGCCGCGCTTGCCTTCGATGGATTCAATCAGCGCCGTTTCTTCGCCGCAGACAAAAGCGCCGCCGCCCTCGACAATTTTCAAGTCCAGAGAAAAATCGCTGCCGAGAATGTTCTTGCCGAGAAGCCCGGCCTCGCGACAGGTTGCAAGTGCCTGCCGGACACGAGCAAGCGCGAGCGGGTATTCGCCACGAATGTAAAAATAGCCTTCATCGGCGCCCACGGCAAATGCCGCGACCATCATCCCCTCGATGACCCGGTAAGGGTAGGATTCCAGAATCATGCGATCCATAAACGCGCCGGGATCGCCTTCATCGCCATTGCAGATGATGTATTTCTTGTCGCCTTTGGCAGCCTGCACGATGGCCCACTTCTGCCCCGACGGAAAGCCGGCGCCGCCGCGACCGCGCAGACCGCTTTGTTTGATTTCTTCAATGATCGCTTGTGGCGACAATTCGAGCAGACATTTTTGCAGGGCCTGGAAGCCGCCAAAGCCGCGATATTCATCCAAATCGAGCGGGTCGAGAACGCCGCAGTTTTCTGTGGCGATATGTTTCTGCCGGCCCAGGAACGCCGCCACGGGTTTGTCGCGCACATTTAGCGGGTGGCGCTTTCCTTGCTCAGGAGCGCCATTCAGAAGCAGGCTTTCGAGCCACTGTGTCGCGCGCCGGTTTAGTCGCTGCCCCAGTGTTTTTGGGCGGAAATGGCGCTGGATGATCTGCTCCACATCGTCGGGCTGAACGCGAGCATAAAGCGTTGACGGCTGGCCGGTGAGATTCATCTCCACCAGCGGCGTCTGGTGGCACATGCCGACGCAGCCGACCCGTTTGACGGAGACATCGACTCTAGCATTGTCGAGCGAGCTGACCAGTGCATCGCGCACGGCGGCACTACCTCCGGCGACGCAGCAGGAGCCGAGTCCAACCCGAACCTCGCCCGCGACTTTTTGTTTCTTGGAAGTGCTCCGGCTCTTGCCGTTGGCGCCGTTCTGGGTCGTGCGCCAGGTGAAATCCGTCAGCACTTCGCGCACGCCATCCGGTTTTGTGTGGCCGTAAGTCACGCTATCGATTTGAACCACGGGCGCCAAAGTACAGCAGCCGAGACAAGCCACTTTTTGCACGGTGAATTGTCCATCCGGATCGGTGTCGTTGTCCGGCGCTATGTGACGCTCGCGACGGATGGCATCCACCACCAGCGGCGCGCCCTTAACGTGGCAGGCGGTTCCGGTACAAACGTTGATGAAATGCTCGCCGGCCGGCCGGTGGCGGAACTGCGAATAGAAAGTCGAAACCCCGGAAATAGCCGCCGGCGTGATGTCGCTGATTTCGCAGACCCGTCGCAGCGCTTGTTCCGGCAGATAGCGGTAGCGCTGCTGCACCGCATGCAGGATGGCGATGACATCACTGGCCGCATGTCCGTGCTCGGCGACGATGGTGTCGATGTCGGTTAGGTTGATGTCAGTTTTGCTATCTGGCATTGCTGTTTGATTGAATTGCTGACAAAGGGCCTCAAAGCCAGCGCTTGAACCATTCGACAATGGCTCGTTCAAGGTCCGGTTGTTTGATAAACATGTTCGTGCCGTGTGCATCTCCCTTATACTGTACCAGCGTGCTGTTCGGGTGCTTCGTGGCGGCGAAGACACGCTTCATTGCCTCAAATGCCCGAGCATCATCTTCACTCGCCGCGCTTAGAACAGGAACTTTGTCCAGAGTCTCTAAGTTGGCTCTCGCCTGTTCATCGAACGGTCCTGAAAGTAGCGCCAGGGCGCGGATTTCCGGGTGATTGTGAGCTGCATCAATCCCCATAAAGACGCCGCAACTTGCACCCGCCAGTCCAATGCTGTCCTTTGCTACATCTTGCTGTGACTGCAGGAATTGGTATGCGGCCTCGACATCTTTCATTACCGTGTTTCGGCACACCTCGATGAATTCCGGCATAGTTTGGAACGCCGGCCATTCGCCGTCGCTCTGGCCATAGCCGCGAAAATCGAATGCCAGAACATGGAAACCTTCTCCGGCAAGCCTGGTGGCGACGCCAGACCATGAACTGCGGTCAGCGCCGTCAAGGCACATATGCAATAACAAAATGCCGGGACCCGGTTTGGCGGCGGAATAGTATGTTCCCTTCAGTGTCACTTGATCTTCGGTGGCCAGCGTCACTTCGGTTGTTGTGTGGCTGACGTCTTCAATAGAGCCTTTAGTGCAATAAAAGTTCGGCATCACAAGGCAGGAGAGGGTGGCAAATAACAAGAGTTCTTTCATATCATGAACGTGGTTTCTCAAGATTCTTTGGGGTCTTATTGTTTGGCAATGCAATAAACATACGTGTCTGTCCGCACAAAAAGATTCCCATTTGCGAAAGCCGGCGTGCTGAATATCTTCTCCCCAAAGTCAAAATCGCCAACGCTCTTGAATTCGCTGCTTGCCTCGAACACGTGCATGATGCCGCTTTTTTCCGCAAAATAGATCAGGTTACCGAGCAGAATGGGCGAGGCGTAGAAACCTTGGTCAAACTCATGTATCCAAAGCTCCTCGCCGGTCTTGGCATCTACGCAGGCGACATCGCCGTAGCTGGCGCCAAGGATGACGAACTTTTCAGTCACCAGCGGGCTGGCAGCGTCGGGAAGGCCTTCGAAATACTCCCAGGCTACTTCAGCACCCGCGTCTGTTAGCCGGATGCCGGTTGCGGTCGAGTACTCGTTTGCGGCCACCACAATGCCATCCGCATAACCGGGCGTTGGTCCGTGCTCGCCGTCGAGGCATTCCACCTCCCAGTATTTAACGCCGGTCTTGGGGTCAAAGGATTCGACAAATTTGCTGTTTGTCACGATCAACTCCTGCCGATTTCCGGTATCCACCAGAATGGGCGAAGACCATGAGATGATCTCGCGATTGACACGCCAGACCGTGCTGCCGGTGGCAACCTCAAGCGCCAATAATCTGGCATCTACCGACTGGTCGTATTGCACGATGAGCAGATTCTCGTAGACGAGAAGTGACGATGAATGGCCGTAGTGGTTTTCCGGCACGCCCAGATCCTGCGTCCAGATTTGATTGCCTTCAAAGTCCAGGCAGACAATCTGACCCGTGGCGAAAATCGCAAAAACATGGCGGCCATTGGTAGCCATGGTCGGGGCAGCATATCCGGTGTCGTGGTGCAGCCTGACTTCTTTCAGACTGCCATCGTTGGGGGCGTTGACTTGCTTCTGCCAGAGCAGCGAGCCGTCTTCAACGTCAAAGCAGTAGACCTCCAGCGACTGGTTATCGCCACCCGGCAGGAAGAGCCGGTCTTCCCAGACAATCGGCGAGCCGTAGCCGGGCTTCGGAACCTCAGCTTTCCATTTTACACCGTCACCGCTGCTGATGTCCCATACCCTTGGCGGGTTTTCGGCCGGAGTCATTCCGAGCCCGCCCGGACCGCGAAAGTTGGCCCAGTTGTTGAGAAAATCGGCTGCGGTCGGTGCGGCAACGGCGGTGGTATCGAACTCGTCATCTCCAAGTTCGCTGTAGGAGAAGCCGGCAAAAATGACAGCAGTCCCGAACAAAAACACGCCCAGGCCAGCCAACCATTGCCGGGCTTTGGAAGAGACGCCCCAGGCCTCATGGTCGTCTGGAACCCCTTCGGGCGCCGGTAGTTTGGTCTGCAAATTCGACATCGTTTTCAGTGCTGCGATGAGAACGATCACGCCGAACAGCAGCATGTAGGCCCCGGCCCGAAGTTGCCACTGATTGACGAAATAGGCTCTTCTGGAAAGCAGGTCCAGCGCACGGATTTGCTGCTGCAAAGTTTCGTTCGAGGGGTCGTCTCCGAGCTGCTCTAGCAGGACTTCGAGCGGCTTGCTGTTGACCGGATCCTGCAATTTTGTCTGCAGGAAGTTGGCAATCATCAACGTGCAGACGATCAGCGAAAAAATGCCGGCCACGATTGCGGCGCCGCGCGCGAGGTCGTAGAGTTTTTTATCGTTTGCTTGCATGTTCTTCCAGGTTCAACACCCAATCTTTGTCGATGTGGCCCAAGCGCACGTGCTCGTTGGGACAGGACATGAAACAGCGCGAGCATGAAAAACAGCCGGTGTTGTCGATCTCATACTCGGCTCGTTGCGGCAGAACGGCCAGCCGGATGAGTTTGATGCCGAACACCAGACCCAGGAAACCTCCGAGCAGCCATCCGCCGAAGTAGAATTTCTTTTGAATCGCCAGCGCCTCGTCCAGCAGTTCCTGTGTTGGCGTGCCGGCGGTGCGGAAGGTGCGGGTTTCGAGCGTGGTTTCAGACAAGAGCCCGGCATCTTCCAACACGATTTCCTCGGCAAGCTGCACCTGCGGATGGACGCGGGCAAAGATGACATCCATCTGCGAAAGCGCCCAGCCGCCGGCGACCATCATGACCGGGATGAGCAGCACCAGCCGGGAGAGGCGTTTCGTGCTCTGTGCGCGAGGCTCCGGTATTTTGCCGACAACCGGTTTTTGGATGTGACCGAAATCACAGCCATCCTCGCACAGGCGGCAGACCACGCACTCATCCGGGGTAATGGTGACATGTTTCCTGGAGAGCGTTGACAGCCAGCCCAGCAGCACACCGTAGGGGCAGAGAAAACGGCAGTAGGGGCGCCCGACAAAGACGCACAAACCCACGAATCCGGCAGAATAAAGCATAGCGCCGAAGTTATCGCTCATGCGATATATGGAAATGAATGGATCGTACTTACAGATGATGAACGAGGCGCCAGTCGCAGCGAACAGCACGCCGAAGCCGAGGTAAAGATAGGGAACGACGCTCAACACTTCAGAGAGCCAGGACGGCACCTTCACCGGCTTGAGCATCACCAAATCCTGCATGGCGCCGAGCGGACAGACCGCCGCGCAAAACGTGCGCCCGAAGAACAGGGCAAATATCAGCGGCAGCACGAAAAACGCCACCACGCCCAGCGGCATGACGTATCCCGGATAAAAGAGCGCCGCCGAGACATTCTGGATAGAGCCGACCGCACAAACGCAGCCGTTGCGGTAGAAACCGAAATAGAGAGCAGAGAAAACCGTCAGCCAGAAGATGGCCCGGCGTGAGCGTTTCTTTAAGGCAAAAAAACTCGTCAGCCCGAGCGCCGTGGCGAGCAGGACGACGTCAAGCAGTTCGAGAATTCGGCCCGCGGGACCTGGTGTCGTCGTCAACGGGCGTTGGTAGGCGCTTTCGAATTCAGGCCGGGGGAAACGGTCCTGGGCCAGGTGAGGGCCAATGGCGGCGGCCAGAAACAAAAGTGTGAAAAACCAGGAAAGACTCCGTTTCATGCCGTGTCCCTTGACCGCCAGGTGTTGGCTTGCTGACCCTTAAGAATGTAAGCCTGTTCAGCAGGTATCTGGCGAAAGGCTCCGGAGGGACACGCCTCGGCTATCGAGCATTGATTGCAGTTCAGGCAGCGGTCGTGCCGCACCTGCAAATAGAGCGAACTGTTGCCAAACGCGTTGCAGCCCTTGACGCATTTCGCGCAGCCGATGCATTTTTCTTCTTCAATTCGGTACGAATAATAGGGGTCCTCAATGAAGGTGCGTTTGATGGCCTTGGTGGGACAAATCTGGTTCTCGGCAGCGGTGTCCTGCACCTTGGCATCAGGCCGATGGTAGCCGCCACACAACTTGCAGTGGCCGCACATGTCGTGCGCGTGCACAGCTTTTACGGCGGACAGCGAGAGAACGCACTCCGTGGCGCACTTTTCGCATTGCACGCAGATATTTGGGTCTAGCTGCCAAACCGTGTCGCGGGCGTGCAGTTTGCGAACCACCACACCGACAATTCCGCCAAGCAGAAGGGTCGCGATTGCGCGCAAACCGTCGCGCAGGAAGTCACGCCGTGTCCTCTTTTCTTTCTTATCGTTCATCGCGCAAATCCCGGATTGTGGATATTAAGCTGGAGTGACATGGCTACCTCTGCGGCGTATTTTTTACTTTAGCCGACATGGCCTGCGGCAGAATGCAGTCGGAAAAGACGCCGCAGCCGCTGCAGATGAATTCATTGATGCAGACGTGCTTTGAGCGGTCGTCGTGCTTTCTGAGCAGCATTGCGCCGCCGAAGAGACTCAGCCCGGTCAAGGTCAGGTTGCGTGCGCAGGTGCGCAGGAATTCTCTGCGATTCTGGATTTCCGTGAGAATTGGCATTGCTCCTCTCCTGATTTCTTTTCTTGTTGCGGTTTGGTTCCGTGCTGGCCACAGCAGATCCGATAATCGAAAACTACGATTAATCTTTCTTCACAAACACTCTGATTTGCCCGTTATCGGAGTCAAGCACGAATATCTCGGCTTTCGAGTTCACGGCCAAGTCCGCGATAAGCGTGCCCTCACGGAAGTGCTCGGGGCCCACCACCACCGTGCGGAAATCTCCTCCCCGGTCATGAATTTTGACGCGTGGGATGCCCTTTTCGCTGGTCACAAATGCGCCGCTAGGCAAAATCGCAATGTGTGTCGGGTTGCAGCAGCCACAGAATCCGTCAACATCGTAGGAGGTGCGCTGCCAGGAAGTTCGCAGCTCGCCGGTCAGCGTGTAATTCTCAAGAGAATGTCGGCCTGAATTTGCCGCCCACAGTCCGCCGTTGTCTCCGATGGCGATGTCAAAATAGGGGCTCGGGATGATGAAGCCTAGTTTTCCTTCCTTCATGTTTCTTTCACCGAAGCGGCCGAGCAGTTCACCGTTACTGGTGTATCGCCACACGACCTTGTTGCCGGCGTCGGCGACAAAAACGTGCGACTCAGTTGCCGCGATGGAAGTGATTATCGCACGCTCGCCCAGACTCGCCCAGTCATGCGTGACCATGCCATCCGCACCAAGTTCGCTCACATGGTCTTCGCTGCCAAGATAAGCGCTGCCATTCGGGGCCACCGTGAGGCACCTGGCAGGGTTGTTGAGTGAAGTCCGCGAAACCTCCTGGCCATCGCTCGCCAGAATAACCAGTTCCGCATCGCCCGCCACATACAATCTGTCATCAGAACCGACCGCAAGTGCATTTGGCGAATCCAGATTCAGTTTGATTTGGGCAATTTCTTTGTAGCCGACCAAGGCGGGATCTGACGGCTTCTGGAAATCCAGTTGCTTCAACAGGGGGGTCTCTTTCTCGCGGGCAGCGCGGCGGCCGAGACTGCCGTCCTTGAACAAAAAGCCGGCCAGAAAGGCTACGCCCGCAAGCGCGATGAAGACGTATTTCATCACATTTGTAGATTGCCGCATGCTGTGCTCCGGCTAAATTGAGGTGAACCGTGCAGTGAAACCCCTGTCTCAGCGCACTGAGTGCAGCAGATGCTTAACGGGAAGGTGATATGAATCTTGTAGCGTTTCTGCATTCTATTCGGCGCCGACATCGAGACAGACCATCCTGTGGGCGTCGCGCAGCAGTAGTCTGTTTGCCGCCAAAGCCAACGGCCCCCAGGCATCCGGGCCATCGAGGACCTTGGCCTGCGCCCATTGCTTGTATCCGGCGGTTGAGGCCGCAATCAATGTCAGAACGCCATCGTCATTCAAGACGAACATCTTATCGTCAGCAATAAGATAAGGGCCCAATCCGAACCTGTTGGTTTTGCCGCTTGTCCAAACAGGCTTGGTGACATCGTCCGGATGATAGCATGCGAGTTGCTTGCGCAGCACACCCGCGTCCTTCGGCTGAATCGTGAACAGGTGACCCTGATAGAGAATGGGCGTCTGCTGTTCAGATGCCATCCCCATGTCGGGCTTATATTTTAGCAGTTTCTCGACAGAATAGCCACCATTTTTTTCGGACACCTGCAGCACCATACTGCCGGCGCCGTACCCTGCCGTGACAAACAGCCGGGCATCATCCAACACCACGGGCGAGGCCGCCACGACGGATGGACTCCAAATGCTTGATGCCCAAAGCAGCTCGCCACGGTCAGCATCTTCCGCGGAGACGCCCACAATACCGCCCGTGGCGCAGTAAACATACATACGTTTGCCCAGCAGTGTCACCGGCATGACCGATGAATGCGACATTTGCCAGCCGTCCGGATTTGGCGTTTCCCAGAGGATTTCGCCGGTGGCGCAATCCGCCCCAAACATGAGGGCTTTGCCGCCAGGCGCAATCACTGCCACACCATCCTCAATCAACGGGCACTGACCTGTGTACCAGAACGGAATCTCGGTACCGTACTCGCGCTCGAGGTCTTTGCCCCACAGGAAATCTCCGGTCGTAGCTTCCACGCACATGACGTGGCCTCTTGGCCCCATGGTGAGGACATACTTGTCGGTCACAGCCGGGATGGTCCGCGACATACCGTGGTTTCGTTTCACCCGGACGTGGTACCATCTGCGCCAGATTTCCTTGCCATCCGCCAGTGAAAAGCAGCGCAGGGCGTCGCCCTTCTTCTCTTCGTCATAGTCCAGCAGGTAGACTCGGCCGTTCATCACGGCTGGCGCTGCATGTCCTTCGCCGAGTTTTACAGACCACAGGATCTTGGGTCCGGACTCCGGCCAACTGTCGGCAAGGCTTGCGGAATTGGAGTCGATGTTGTCAAAACCCGGTCCGCGAAATCTCGGCCAGGCGCCGGGCAGAGTTGCTGCAACGCCATCAAACGCCTGCTCGAATTCGCCGATAGTAATGATTTCGCTCGACACTGGCTTTGCTGCATTTTTAGGGCGTCCATCCATGCCGGGAACCTGAATCACGAGATCGGCAGTTGGATCGTATGACAGCCACCACACCAGGCATGCCATAGCTACCAGGCCAGTCAGGCAGGCAGAGAAGGTTGCAAATCTGTTGTCAGTTTCTGTCGTCATGCGGTTACAGCGGTTTGGCCAGCATAACAAGATGCTCACCGGTGTTGCCAGTCGGGCCACGGAGTTTGCCCACCAATTCGCTGGAGCGGCAACATCCCTTGCGGCAAATAGCTAGAGCCATTGTTTCGCTCTGGCCAGGTCGGCAATTGTTTTCTCCAATTCCAGGAGTCGACTTCTCCCAGGAAAGCCCTTGCACCTATGATCGCGAACGACCACCTTCCTTTTACTGTAGCTCAATCTTAACGAAATGGTAGAGGTAGAGGCAGCAGCAGTGCCGGAACACCTGCATTCGGGGCTGCCACAGCGATAATCGTTATGAAGAGAGAAGTAACTTGCCCTGTCAAACGCATCTATTAGTGCAGACACGTCACTCCAGGCTAAATACGCTTCTGCACGTCTTTCAACTTTCACATGTCTTTTCCCGTTAAAAACAACCTGACCGTCACCGTATACGACAAGATCATATGCTGGGCACCCCCCCCGGCAAGACAATCTTTGTATGAATGTGATGAGCGTGTCGTTGGGCGCAATTTCATAAGACTCACCAAAACCGTGATACAGATTGGGCGGCTGGTGTACTGCGCAAGCTTCCACCAGAACCAAAAGAATATATAAGATGTAGCGCCTCATGCCAAACTCCAACTATTCTCTAACTTCGAAGAAAAGGTCAAATTCAGTGACTCTCAGAACGAAATTCCGGCGGGCTCAGGTGGCTAAGTAACAAGAAATGAGTATTGTAACCCGCGGATGCTGTTACACGTGTAGTAGCAATACGTCGCTTGTCGCAAAAAGATTCAGACTGATATATCCAATTAATATGGAACAGAGCGGCTATGAATCACATATACTTTTGCTTTATCAGGTTTCTCTTTGTATATTCACCCACATTTGAAGAACGCAGATTTAAGCATAAACATCAAGTATTGAGGTGCAGAAAGAATGAAGCAGCTAGATATTTCTGAAATTTCGGCGGGGCAAAGACTGGAGAGCGTCACAAAGGCGTTTGCTGCTTTGGAGCCGGGGCACGATGTGACCATCATCAGCAATGAGTCGCTGCAAGAGCTTTTGCGTGAATTCCAAGCGCAGTTCTGGAGAAAGTATGACTGGATGCCAATGGCAGCCGGCCCCACCAGTTGGAGGGGAAAACTCATCAAGCGCAAAGAGGCGGAAACCGGCCCGGAAACCATTCATCATTTTATGGAGGCGGACCATGCGCGTTGCGACCAGTTCTACGCCGCAGGAGAAGCCGCTGTTTCTGAGGGCAATCTCGAGCTTGGCAGAGAGTTGCTGACGGCTTTCGACCTGTGCATGCACCGCCATTTCGCCATGGAAGAGCAGCTCTTCTTCCCCGCTTTTGAAGAACGAACCGGGATGACGCAGGGACCAACGCAAGTCATGCGCATGGAGCATGAGCAGATGCGCAATGTCCTGGGGCAGATGCGGCGTGCACTGCAGGCAGACGATGCCGAGACTGTGCTGGGCGCGGGTGAGACCCTCCTGATTCTCTTGCAGCAACACAATGTTAAAGAAGAAAACATGCTCTACCCGATGGGAGACGTGCAGATACCGGACATTACCGAAGACCTTCTAAAACAAATGCAGTTGGTTGGAACGTGAGAGCGAAGGTGACAATGCAGTCTTCCCGCTAACAGTTGAGATCAACGGCTGCCAACAGGTAAACCTAATATAACAATGGCAGGGCCACAAAAGACTACAATCATTGACTGCAGAGAGCTGCTTCCGCCCGAACCGCTGGTGAAGGTGATGCAGGCGGTTGAGCGGATGCAAGCCGGCGAAACGGTCAAGATGCTGCACCGGCAGAAACCCTGCGTACTGCTTCCCAAACTGGATGAGCGCGGTCTGGAGTACAAAATGCAGGAGTTTGACGACGGCTCCATCGAACTCCTAATCTGGCGAGACTCGCCATGAAGATGACAGGCCTCAGCCTCGATCAGGCCCCGCCGCAGGATATCCCGTTCCGCTTCTTTCTGTCGGCGCCCATCTTTGGCGTCGCGGCCGGCTTGTTGCTCGCCGTTCGTGGTGATGCGCTTATTCTGGCCACGATTCAGCTCGAGACCGTCGCCATGGTGCACCTGATAACCCTGGGCTGGCTGGCCATGGTCATGATTGGGGCTTTCTACCAGATGGTCCCGGTCCTGGTGGGTGGCCAAGTTCCAATGATTCGGCTCGCCAGACTGGTGCACGCCGCCTTGGTGGTGGGCACGCTCGCGCTGGTTCTCGCTTTGCTGCTCAACACCGAAGCTCTTTTCCTGCTTGCGGCCATCTGTCTGCCACTGCCGCTGCTTGCGTTTATTGCTCAGATCTCAATCGCGGTCTTTAGCGTGGAAGCTGACCGACCCGTGGTCATCGCAATGCGGATATCTATCGTCTCTCTGGCGGCCACTCTGCTTTTGGGAATCTATCTTGTGGGTTTTCTTGCAAACTGGTGGACCTTCCCGGTGCACCGGCTCGCCGTCAAAGCCGGCCATGTGACGGTCGGCCTGCTGGGCTGGATCGGCTGCCTGGTGATGGGAGTTGGCTTCCATGTCATCCCCATGTTTTACCTAACCGACTCTTTCCCGGCCGCGAGAGCGAAGTGGATTCTGCGCGGCGTGATGGTCAGTCTGACATGGGTCACCGTCTGTTTCCTTGCCGAAGTTGACACCCGCTGGACCATACTTGCGGGGATTCCTGGCTTGTCGAGCATTCTTCTTTTCTCATTCGGCGCTTTTCAAATGCTGCGTCACCGCAAGAGAAAGATCGTGGATGTTACCCTGCGCTTTTGGCAAATCGGCCTGTTTGCCTTTCCCATTTCTTTCGGATTCCTGCTGCTTTCACCATTGTCGCAGGATGAAATGTCGCTTTTCCTGTTCGGGCTGCTTTTCCTGATGGGTTTTGTGATGGCCATCACCAACGGCATGCTCTACAAGATTGTGCCGTTTCTGGTCTGGTTCCACCGCTACAGCTCGCTGGCAGGTCAACCGGGCGTGCCGCTGCTCAAAGACATCCTGCCAGACCGTTTCGCAAAGCGACAATGGCAGTTGTTCATTGCAATGTTCGTCATTTTTACCGCCGGCTTGCTTTTGAGGTCGGATACCGTCCTGCGCCTGGGCGGGGCACTGCTTGCGGCTTCTTCAGCTGCTCTGCTCGGCAACCTTTTTGGCGCTACGCGTACCAGAAGACTCGAAGCGACTTCATCCGCCTGATTCCGGGGTGTTGTCAATGCTCAGATTGAAAACATACTATCACCACTAGAGTTTAAAATGATTCTGAAATCCATTCCAGGCGAATTCCTGCGCTACAAGAAACTGGCGGAAGGGGCCATCGCTCAAGTCCCGGACAACGAGCTGGCCCGCGTTGTCGGCGATGACAACAATTCAATCCAGGTCATCGCGTGCCACATTTCAGGCAATCTCAAGTCGAGATTCACAGATTTTCTGACTTCAGATGGTGAGAAACTCTGGCGCAACCGAGACGGCGAATTCGAAGAACGCGCCCTGACCAAAGCGCAACTTCTGAATGTGTGGGAGGAGGGTTGGCAGGTATTGCTCGAAGCGTTGTCTGAGCTTTCCGACGCGGACCTCGACACTGATGTTTCAATCCGAGGGCAGGCGCTGTCTGTGGTTGAAGCGCTTCACCGCTCTCTTGCGCATTTGAGCTACCATGTCGGACAGATTGTCCTGATGGCGCGGATCACCGCCGGTAGCGACTGGCAAACGCTAAGCATCGCGCGCGACAAATCCGGAGAGTACAACAGCAATCCGACTCGCGAGCGCCCTCCTGGCCAGAGCTGACGCCATGCCGGACGAAGTTCTTGCGTCGCGTGAACTCCGACACGACTTAGCGGCGCATAAGAAATGCAAAGTCAGGACCCGAAATGAACACAATTCAACCCACACACATCCGTGATTTTCTTGCGAACAAGATAACTCTGCATTGTCCGCAGGCGAGTGAAATCGCAGCCGCATTCGTCGGTCTGCCCGCAATTGGCTGCATCGAAGTTTCCTGCTCTCTCGCCGAATTGTCTTCTGTTCTGGCTAGTCTTGAAAATGTCGGGAGTTTTGGTTTGTCTGTTCAAACGACGGCGGACCTGATTCGGGGCGTACACATCATCGCTTTTAAAGGCAAAGATCAGCCATGCTTCGATACCGGCAGATCCGCGACTTACCGTAGCATCGCCCTTGCGGTGATGGATGATGACCATCATCTTCTGCTTGGCGACACCCGGGTCTGCGAAAAGACGGCCACGATCTACTGCTTGCCCTGCTACAAAAAATATGTCACTGTCTCCCATGCAAAACCGGAATTGCAGACACGCCTTAAAACCAACCCGGCGCAGTTTGATTGCGATACCTTTGATGAAGATGCCAGCAGACTGGCCGACGCTGTCGTGCGGAGTGACGCAAGTGAAGCTTCTACCGCTATTTTCTATCCTGGACCCTTCAAGCTGCTCATTCTGGCGGACGGGAGCATGATTGCGCGCGGCGCGCCAACCCACGTCTCAGAAGCGGTGGCGCGCCAACTGCAAGCTTCAGACGGTTGCATACCGATGCAAGGCGAGCTTGCCGCCGGGGCAAAATCACCAGAGAACTTTGCGGAGCGCTACCGGCAAGATGGCGCCCTTTGTCTGGTCGGAGGCTTTGAGTTGGAGGAGGCGTTCGAAGCGGGACGGAGTGCCGACTTGACCATTCTGCAGGAACTCCCCGCCGAGATGAAGGACAGGCTGCTGGCTGTGGTCGAGTCGGACTCCGACTATTTTATCATGACCGGCAGCGATGCCCGCAATTTGGATGGATGCTGCCCATCCGATGGCGTTCGTACGGCGAACCGGTTGGTGGAGGCCGGCATTTTGCAGTGTGCGCGCACCGACACAGGGCCGGATTCCTGCCCCGTGAATATTTACGCCTTCAGCGGGGAGATCAAGAGCTTTGAGCCGACTCCGAAGTTTGCCAGAAATCCGGAATTTCGTGAGCGAGTGAAAGACTATCTGCTTGTCAATTCCACCTCCGGCGCCAGTCGATTTCTGACCGTGCTGCGTTGGGTCCTGCTGCTTTTCGTCGTCGCCACGCTCGGCGTGTTTGCGGCCAATCTGTCGCACAGAAATAATAGTGACCAGACCGTTACGGGGAATCTGGTGCACGACTTGAGTCTGCCTTTTCAGAGCGGCGTGCTTGTCCTGCAGTTTCATCGGCCGCAACGCTGCGCCTTCTGTGATGACATGGAAGCGCACACCCGCGACGCCCTGGCGCTCTATTTCGCGGATGAAATCAGCCAGGAGCGGCTCGCCTATCGTTTGGTCAACATGGAACAGCCGCAATTCGAGCAAATGCGGAGACAGCATGGCATTTTTACCAGCACGCTGCTTTTTGTCGAGATTGCTGGAGGTGCTGAGGTGCGCTCAAGGATTGTAGCGGCGGCCTGGGATTTGACCGACCGCAGAGAAGCGTTCATCGAGATGCTGCGCGTGGAGTTGAATTCGTTCCGGGATGCCGGAAAATGAGTTCCTTTCTGATTGGCGCCGCTACCGCAGCAGGTCTCGGGGCGCTTACCGTGGTGCACCCGTGCCCGTTGACCACCAACATCGCAGCCGTTTCCCTGCTCTCCGGCTGGCGGCAACGCGCAGGCGGCACGCTGGCCGCCGGACTGGTGTTTGTGCTGGCGGAGATGCTCACCTTCACAACACTGGGTTTCCTGGTTGGTTTTGGCATGATAAAAGTGCCATCCGTCGCCAATTTTTTGCAGATTTATTTGCGCCAGTTGCTTGGCCCTCTGCTCGTGATTGTCGGGATGATTGTCGCGGGAATTCTGTTTCCGGCGCAAAACACGCTGCGCCTGAGCGACCGTTTCCTGAAAAAATCAGGTCATCGAGGCTTGCTGGCAAGCTTGATCCTGGGTGTGCTAATCGCATTATCTTTCTGCCCCATGTCCGCGGCGATATTTTTTGGCGTACTGCTACCGCTCGCGATTTCAAACCATGCCATCCTGGTTTATCCGGCTCTGTTCGGCCTCGGCTCAGGCCTGCCGCTGATCATTATGGTTGTGTTTATTTCCCGCAGCTCTCGCGTTCTGGAACGCTCGGATTTTGTGAGGAAATCGGTGGAAGATAAACTGCGGTTGGTTGCTGGGTCAGTTATGATCCTGCTGGGCGTGTTTCTGAGCTTGCACCATGTTTTTGGAGTGCTGTAAGATGAGCGGTCTTCTATTCTACGCAGCTCAATCTTTGGCGGAAGTCTTGCTTTTGGCATAGCCGTCGATCAGGAGTCTCTTTTCAGCTTCATCGCGGAATTTTTCATATCTCAACCACTCCTTATGCGACAAATACATCAGGAACAGGCCCGCAACCAGAAGAAAAAAACCGACGACCGCAACGGTTTCGCCCGAGGACATTGCGCCGCTGGATATTCCGTCCAGAGAGATGTCGGGTGTGGTCTGCCAAAGCCACGCGGCGAATTCCTGCGACGGGCTGGCGACGTCGCCCAATTTCAGAAGAGGAATCAACGCGAAAGGCGCAGACAGCAGCGCCAGCGCCATTCCCGCGAGAAATTTCCGGGACGCCGACTTTAACCGTTTGTTCAGATTCATTGTTTTCATGCTGCTTCCCTTAGAAGTTCTGGTAGGCAAAATGTAAACAATCGAGTACGGGAAGTCAAGGGCCAGGGATTGAACTGCGATGAGAGAGGCAGCGGCCAGACGGTTTGGGAAGCAGTCGATCAAGCCTCCTCAGATGCGCGATTCCTGGCCGACTGCCTCAACTCTAAATGAAAAAAGCAAGCCAAACTCCGGAGCACAGCCCGTCGCTTTCGAGGTTAGCGTGGAAACGAGATCGACGACCCGGTCATCTGCAGGAAGCCATCATGGTTCACGGGTCCGGCCAACGAGCTTGCCGCCGACATGTCCAGCCTCGGTCTCCCACCTGTTGAGTCCGACTGAACAGTTGACTTTTCCGCCCGGGTTTTCTATACTTTGTCAGTCCAGTCCCCGACACAACAGGAGTCCCGCCATGGCATTCGATGTCAAAATCCCGCGCATTATTGCGGGGCTTTACCGCGCTTGGAATTCAGTGCGACGAAAGCATTGACTTTTCAACTGGAATTCAATAACCTTGGTGGGTAACATCTCCAATTTAATGAAAGTAGAATGAATCCAAAGTCCCGTCCAAACCACCGAAAGTACATCGAGATTCTCCGTAAGATGACCCCGGAGAGAAGATTGCTCAAGGCATTTGAGCTATCCTCTTTTTCCAGGCAGCTTTTCATTCACGGTCTCAGAAAGGCACACCCCGACCTTTCAGCCGAAGACTTTGCTCAGCTTCTCAAAAGTCGTCTCGACAAATGTCACAACAGGAACTATTAACAAAAGTCATCGCGACACTTGGCGACCACAGCATCGATCACATGGTGACAGGGTCGGTGGCCTCCAGCCTGCAAGGAGAACCAAGGGCGACACATGACCTCGATGTCGTAGTCGCGATTCAGGAGACGGATATCGATTTGCTGGTCAAAGCCTTTCCTGCTCCGAGTTACTACTTGAGTGCTGAGTCGATCCAGGAAGCAATTTCCCGCAAATCCATGTTCAACCTCATTGACGTGGTAGACGGAGACAAAGTAGATTTCTGGATTCTGACCGACCAGCCATTCGACCGGTCGCGTTTTGCGCGCAAGTATGTCGAGGAGGCGATGGGCATAAAGCTCAAGGTCTCCAGCCCGGAAGACACGATACTGGCAAAACTACAATGGGCCTTGCAGTCGGGAGGCAGCGAGAAGCAGTACACAGACGCCCTACGTGTTTTCGAGGTGCAGCATGGCAATCTGGATTTGGGCTATGTCGGAAGCTGGGCAATCCGTCTAGGCGTTGACGAGATGTGGCAGCGCCTTCAAGAGGATGCCGACATCATCTAGCAATTTGGAGGGACGACGACGAGAACGCCGACATGCACCGAGCCGGGTGGGTGATGCACCACTCGCTTTCACTTCACTTTGGCAGTCATGACCTCAGCTCTCATCTCCTCGATCACACCAGCATCCATCCAGTAGATATCTCCGAGACTGTAGTGCGGGCTGTCATAGGCATCGGCTATCGCCCGGTAGGTTAGTGGCCGCTGCATGGGGACCTCATTGATAGCGCGGTGGCTGGTGAAGAACAAATACTTGCCGTCCGGCGTAACCGTTGGGCAGTACTCCAGCATGCTTGAATTGACCTCCGTCCCCATATTTCTGGCGGTTGTCCAGGCGCTGTCTTCTCCCTGAAAACTGATGTAGAGGTCGCCGCTGCCGTGGCTGTCAGGCCTGCCGGAACCGACGAAGATGATGTAGCTCTCGTCAGGGGCAATGAAGATGTCACCCTCGCTGTATTTGCTGTTGATGGCTTCGCCGAGATTCTCCGGCTCTGTGTACTGGCCATCGACCTTGCTTGAGCGGTAGATGTCGTTGCGGCCCATCCCGCCTTCGCGGCCGGAGGAGAAATAGAGTGTGCCACTGGCCGTCAAGGATGGGTAGACTTCCAGCCGGTCGGTGTTTATGCGATCTTCGAGATGCTTTGGCTCGCTCCAACCCGTCCCGCTGCGTTCGACAACCCAGAGATCCCAGTCGCTTCTGCGTTCGCTGCTCCCGCTCAGCGGACGCCTGGAGGTGAAGAAGAGTTGTTGGCCGTCCGGCGAGAAAGCGGGGTCGGCATCGTCGTAATGCCCAGAGAACTGAAGTACCTTAGGTTCAGTCCATCTGTCTCCTTGCCTCAGCATGTGAACGAGCGTGTGCTCGCGCTGGGCCGGCATTTTTATCGAAAAAATGAATTCATTGCCGTTCGGAGAGAACAGGGAATTCAGCTCATCGCACTTGGTTGACACGATTCCAGGGGCGAACAGCTCAGGTGCTTTACCCGGCTGGGTCTGCCCAAGATAGTCACCCTGCAATACTGGTTGGGAAGCTTGCTGCACGCAGCCGCACAAGCCAATTGCAAGCATGCAACCCAATATTGTCTTTACTGTCATGATTGTCTCCTGATTCGGGTTAGATTCCACGATAAAGAACATAAAAAGCCAGTAGCCCCAGGACCGCAATTCCAAGTGCCAGCGCAATGTAAAGCGACTTTTTTTTGAGCTGGGCGCACTCGCCCTTTGCCACGACCTGGATCAATTCTTCCATGAGAACCTGCTTGCCGTCCCGTGCCTCCAGCTTAATTTCTCTTTGCTCAATGTGCTTTCGTAACTCCTCCGCCGCCTGCTTACGTCCAATCAACACCCCGGCGCCAATGCCGCCGCCAAATCCCGCCGCAAAACCAGTTGACATTCCAGCTCCAAAGCTCATTCTTCCTCCTTCAAACTTGCTGTTCTTCGAGTATCCAGCTTCTAATTCACCGCAGGCAGAATGTAGTTCGCTACGAGTTCGACCACGGATTGTTCCTGCGCATCGGCCGTGTCCCAGCCGACATCCGACTCTGAGTTTGTCGCTACGACCATGTCAAGCTCGGGGAAAAGCATGACGAATTGCCCGCCAAAGCCGATGGCCATTTTCACCGTGTAGCCTTTCAGCTCACCCATCCACCAGAGGTAGCCGTAGGCGATGTCGTTCAGCTCGCCCCAGGTCCAATCGTTGTTGCCGGTATTGTTTTGCAGGGACAGTGTCACCCAGTCCGCCGGCACGATTTGTTCATCCCTGAGCTTACCGCCACGCAAATAGAGCTGTCCAAACCAGGCGATATCCCGGGTGGTGAACCGCATGCTGTTGCCACCGAAGTAGTAGCCCTGCGGGCCTTTCTCCCATTCGTGCACCCGGATGCCGAGGGGCTCCATCAAGACCTCTTTGCCGAAAGCCAGCGTGCTCCTGCCTGTGGTTTTCGTGAGAATCACTGACAGGAGATGCGTCTGAAAAGTGTTGTAGGAGAATCGCGTGCCAGGGTTGTAGGTTAACGGCCAGTCGATGGTGGTCTGGATCCAGTTGCGACTGTTGTAGATTTGCATGTAGTTGTTGCGTTCATGTTCGATACCCATGCGCATCATCAGCAGGTGTCGAGGGGTGACCTGGTGTAAGCGCTGGTCCATTTGCGTGGTGACGTTTTCCGCAAAATAGTCCAGCATTTTCTGATCCAGGTTGGTCAAGATGCTGTCCCGCAGCGCGATCCCAACCATGGCTGAAAGAAAGCTCTTGGAGATCGACTTGACGTTGTGGTGGTCGTCTTTGTCTAATCCGCGATAATACCGCTCTGCCACAAGGTAGCCGTTTCTGGCTACAACAAGTCCTCGGATGAAAGGGCGTCGGCTCCCTTCTTCAAATGCTGCATCGAGCGTCTGGGAGTCCAAGCCCTGAGCCACGGGTGTCGATTCTTGCCAGGTCGTGGGATTAGTTGGGTTGGAGCTTGCCGGGTCATTTTGGCATGACCACAACAGCAAGCTCAGACTCAGGAAAGCGCCATAGGGTACGGCGCAATGCAATTTCATTTTGTCTTCTCCTTAAAACGGTCGTTTAGGATATTTGCCAAATGGGATGTTGCTGCCCCAATGGAAAGGCGACGCCAGGTTACGGACTGTCTTCATACCAGATGGAGACAAATACAGTCGGGTAGGCCCAACTTCCACCGGCAACTGATTGTTTGATGTGTACAATCCGCAGAGACGCATTCTCGCTCAACCAGCGATTGAGTTGGTCCTCCAGGATTGATTGGTTCTTGCTTTCCTTCGCACGTGGGTTCCCTATCGAGAAAAGTTTTACTTTCATTGCCGCTCCTCTCCGTTTGGTTCAGGGTCTCGGTATCGAAGCCGATTACCTTGTCAGAGTACCCGGTGAAGACGACCTTATTCACTTGGTCCGTTCACACCACGCCGGCAAGCAACAGTAGCGACCTCTCCAAAAATGTATAGGCGAGCTGGCCAGGGGAAAGTCAAAGGACGGAAAAGTCCCTTAAAAACTACAACTTTGAGGGCAGCCCATTCCACTGTTTTTGTAGGGTGGTGTTGGCGGTTGCTAGACGAAATCTTAAGATTGAAAGTGGCGGATGTTCAGGGTAGGAGAGTTTGTTGCAATCGTTCGGACAAAGCCATGACTAACGCACCAGCGCCCGCGGAAGCTCTGTCCATCCATTGAGAAAGACGCGCGGAAGGGGCCTGCGTCCGGTCGGCCGCTTTCAAGCAGTTCGATTTGTACCGAGCGGGTGTCGAGCCGCAGCCCTTGCCGCAGTGCTTTTGACACGGATTCCTTCGCGCTCCAGATCAGGTTGGCCAGAACAGGCTGATGTGCTGCCTCGGTCTCGCGGTAGATTGCCTGCTCGGTTTCGGTGAAGTAGTCAGAAATGAATGCCGGGGAGCGCGGCTCGACTTTTTCGATATCGCAGCCAAGCGCGTGCTGGTTGGCGCCGAGTGCCACGAAACCGTGGCCACCGCTGTGACTGATCGAGATGGCCAGCTCAGCCCGACGTCCGTTGATGAAAAGCTCCGGCGCGCCATCGCTTGCAGCCAGCACTTCTATTTGATTAAGGAGTAGCGGCGTCTTGGATTCGCTGTAGTGTCGTTGCACAGCATGTTTGGCAGTCCATCTTCCAAGACGCCAGTCAGCCCGGCGTTTCGGGAGATGGAGCTTGCTCTGAACGGCATGCTCAACCGGCGACAGCCAGCCGTCGTCGCCCGACACCTCGGAGGTGGATAGCGAAAGGCAGGTGATCTGGTGAACCTCGTCCATCGACAACCCGGGGCCTACTTGTCGAGCTTCTTAGTTAACACCGCGAGGCTTTCCGCCAGCTTGTCGATCTTGGCATTCAGTTCTTTGATTTCTTCGCGTGAGGAAAGACCAAGAGGTTCTGTGCAGGCCTGGACTTTTTCTTCAACCGCTTTCGCTGCCTGGCTCAATCTCAATGATATGCCCTGAATCTTTTCTTTCTTTTCGAACTCTCTGCCTTTCTCGATGATTTCCTCGCCTCGCTCAATGAACTTGCGATAGAGTTTGCTGCCCTCTTCTTCGACAGATGACAGAACTCCGAGCCCGGCCAGCCAGATGTCGTGTGTAATATCCGGCATGCCATTTTGAGTCTTTTTGCGAGTGTCACTTTTCTTCGACATGATTCTCTCCTGCTATGATATTTTGATGAATTCCTATTTGCTGTCAGGTTTGGATTCACGGTTTGGCTCAACTGATTTTCCCGCGCTTCCGGCCAGCTTGTCGATGGCGCTCTCCAGCGACTCCACCCGTTGAATCAGCTCGCGGATCTGGCCAGGATGGCTGACGCCGAACAGTTTGCTCAGAGACTTGGGGACGATATCGTCGAGGCTGCGCTTTGCCTGATGAATGCCCTCGTCTATCACCGAGCTGCCCCAGCGGATCACGCCGTGCAGGGTTTCCGTGGAAAAGGGATTGCGGCCAAGCTTGCCCTCCTCGAAAATGATCTGGGTCAGGGTTTGTGTGGTGATGTCCTTTGCAGAGGTGCGGTCAATAACTTTGACATCCACGCCGTCGCGAATCAGCGCTGCGATTTCCTCCAGCGAGATGTATCTGCGCTCTCCGGTGTCGTAGAGCTTGCGATTCTCGTAACGCTTGATGATTCTGCTCATAATCTTTTCCGGTTTGTTCATTGAAGAACTGCAAAATAACACACTGCGTCATAATAGTCAAGTCATTCTTTGGGTGACAAGAATGGAAAATTAAGTGCTCAATTTCTAGCTAATTAATTGAAAATATAGGTATTATATGTTTTTCGTGGTCGAATGATTTTTCTCTTGAGTTACCTGGGGATGCAGGCCGGTAGCACGGTGCGTCATTCAGCAAACAAAGGAATGACGCAACAATGCCGTGGGATTACCCGAATTCTGCGGGTGGCGTTGCGGTCGGATTGGAGAACCGGGGAGTCCGGGAGTGATCCTGAACTCCACGTTGGTAGAGCTTCTCCCCTACTAAACGATAGCCTTCAGCGGCTCCAGCAATTCCGCCGAGATGGGATTCGGCAGCTCCATGGTGCGGTAGCCCTGCAAGACCAGATAGACATTTCCCTTATCGTCCAAAACGTTGGCATCGAATGAGCCGTCCGCCTTCGGTGTTACGACTGCAAACAGTTTCCCTTCACTTTCATTTGGCTGCCGCAGAACCGCAATTGCATCAATGCCGAACGGCAGGCCCATTCTCGCCTGCTCGCCCATTTCCAGGAGACCCGCTGTCTGGAAGCAAAGTTCCACCAGCCTGGGCGCGCTCACGCTTTCGACACTTGCCGGCAGGTGATTGGCCGGCAGCTTGCTGGCGAAGCGACCCACGAGCTTCTTGCCCGAGCGCCAGGACTTTTCCAGCACCTGATAAGCCGGCCCGTGGAAGTAAATGCGATAAATGTCTTCAGCAACGACCTGTTTGGATTTTGCCGCAGCCGGCACTTTCATCTTCTTGCTCGCTGGCGCAGTTGGGCTTAACTTAACTCTGGCCTTGAAGTGCGTGGTCACTTCGGGCTCTGTTTTGCCGTGCAGGGTCCGTTCTCCTATCAGGCTGCAGTTTGCAAACACCGTATCGTCTTTGCCGGAAAAGGTCGCCTGTACAGTAACAGTGCGGGGCTGGTTGCGATAGAATTTAAACGGCGCCATGAAGGCCACGTTATCGACAGCTTCGACATGCAGATCGGGGAAGAGAACCATGGCGGCTTCCACCATGGCCTCCAGACCCATGACCCCCGGCAGCACGGGCGTGCCGCTGATCTGGTGGTCGTGCAGGAAGGGCTGCTGCTCAGGATCGAGCGTGGTTTCAACGGTCAGGCCGCTGTACAAGCCCATATTCCGAACCTTGCCAGTCATGATGCGATTGCCCACCGGTTGTTCTCCCAATCGACTGCCTTTGCTCAGCTCAAGACCGCCACTGTCGTCGAACTCACCCAACATCATGCCGAGACTACCGGCGATGACAACCTCTTTGTTTGTCGCGCCGAGTGTCAATTCTCGCCGCACGATTGGAATGCCGGCTTCCGGTGGCAGCATGTCAATGCCGGCAGCTTTCATCACGGTTGGGATGGAGCCGCGGACCGCCATGCCGATGCCGCCCCAGGCCGTCCAGTCAATGGCGACGCCGATGGTGTCTGGCCGGATTGTCTTGAAGGCAGAGACGGATTTACACAGCAGGTCGTTGGCCGCGCTGTAATCTGTCTGGCCAGCGTTGCCGAAACGACCGGCGATGGAGCTGAATACCACAGCCGAGGCCAGCGGCATGTCGCCGAGGTTGGAAATCAAATTGAACCAACCATCCGCCTTGACATCGAAGACCAAGTCAAACTCCTGAGGCTGTTTATCCGGCAGGAGATGGCTGATTTCCAGACCGCCGGCATGCAGCAGGACATCGATGCGCCCGCTGGTTTTGCGGATGGCCTGCATGACTTTTTTCATCGCTTTGCCGTCGAGCAGATTTACACAGTGGTAGTGAACCGTGCCGCCCGCGCGTTCGACCGCTTGAATGGCGTTCAAAGCTGCCTGCAGACGTTCTAGTCTGGCGAGTTCTTTTTCCACCATGACGGGTGTAGCTTTCTGACCGCTTTCTTTCAGACGCTGGAAAATATCCCGTTTCAGATTCTCCTTCTCGGTGACGAATTTCTGTAGGTCGGCATCGTTGGGGTCAGGCTTTGGCGTTAAATCGAGCAGATGGAAGGTGCCGCCGGAGGCTGTCGCCAGGTCGGAGGTGATGGCTGAAACGATGCTGCCCGCGGCACCTGTGATGACAAAGACGCTGTCCTTGTTCAATTCAAGTGCGGTTTTCGTCTCACTTACGGGTTGTTCTTCCAGACCGATGGTCCAGCGCCGTTCGTGTTTATAGCCGATTTCGACAGCACCAGAGTCGGACAGGGTCTCCGCGATCAGCATCTCAGCCAGCGCGGCGGTTTTACGGGTTTGCCCGAAATCCACGACTTTGACCAGGGCTTCCGGCTTCTCGCGTTTGAATGTTTTGGTCAAGCCTGAAACTGCGCCACCCAGTGGGTTGAGTGCACCATCAGCATCGTAGCCATGCTGGCCGCCGAGCCGGGTCGCGGATACCAGGAAAGTACCTGCGCCGCCAACCTGCTCGTACAACGCTCTCATGGTCGTGTACAGCAGCTTAACCGTTTGGTGCGTTGCCGCGCGCCAGTCGCTCAACTTCATGTCGGCCAGCGCAGAATCCGGATTGAGCGCCGGCAGCCAGTAAACGCCCTGGATGGCGCCGTCCTTCTGCCATGTCGCAATGCGTTCGGTAATCTCTTCTGCCGATGGCGTATCATCGACCACTAGCGTTTGCACACCGCGCTTCTCCAGGCGGCTCACCAGCGACTTGCCAACGCCGCCGCTGTCGCTCAGAATCAGCACCCGGCTTTCAGCGCCAAGGCTGACGCTCGTGGATTTACAGAACTCGAGGCTCGGCCGCAGTTGTGGGACCGGTGTGCGCCGGGGTACCTGGTTTGCCGCTTCCATGTCAGCGGCGATTGCCGGCGCTTCTGTGGCTGCGGCAGGTACCGATGCGGCTGGGCTGTCAACGTTTGTGGCCCTCGCATCACTTGGCGGGGTAATCCCGGCTTGCGCTGCCGACTCCGTCTTCAAATCCGGGCGGTTGTCATAAACGAACTGGATGGTGTGCGCGAGAGTCGGGAAGTCGCGCAATTGTAGATTCTCATCACGCGGAATGTCATAGGCTTCGCGAATGCTGGCAAACATCTCGGCCTGCTTCACGGTGTCGATACCGAGATCGGCTTCCAGATCCAGGTCGAGGTCGAGCATCTCAGACGGGTAGCCGGTTTTCTCGGCGATGATTTCGAGAACCTTTTCTTGCACCGGATCACCTGCTGCTTCCGCGGCAACTCCAGCCACGGTGTCTGACTGCGCTACCGCGGGCGTAGCGGCTTGTTGCAGGTCCGGCCGCCCGTCATACACAAACTGAATGGTATGCGCCAGAGTCGGGAAGTCGCGCAGTTGCAGGTTGTCGTCGCGCGGGATGTCGTATTCTTCCCGAATGGCGGCGAACATTTCTGCCTGTTTGACGGTGTCGATGCCGAGGTCGGCTTCGAGGTCCAAATCAAGGTCAAGCATCTCCGGGGGATAGCCGGTCTTGTCGGCGATGATGTCCAGAACTTTGTTGCGAACTGCATCATCTGTTTGTGGTATTGCGGCGGATTCAGGGGCGGTCGCAGCCACCGCTGCAGGCGCACCGTTGCCCGGCACAGGCGCGATTGGCTTCAAATCCGGACGGTTGTTAAATACGAACTGAATGGTATGCGCCAGGGTCGGGAAGTCACGCAGTTGCAGATTGTCGTCGCGCGGGATGTCGTATTCCTCCCGAATGGCGGCGAACATCTCGGCCTGTTTGACCGTGTCGATGCCAAGGTCGGCTTCCAAATCCAAATCGAGGTCAAGCATCTCTGGAGGATAGCCGGTCTTTTCCGCGATGAGCGCCAGGACTTTTTCCTGGACTGCGTTAGAGGCGGGCGCAACTGTCGCCGGCGGTTGTGGTGGCATGTCAGGAGCAGTGCTCTGAGCAGTCTCCGGGGCCGGTGTTCGCTGTGTTCTCGCGGCCAGCAAATCGGGTCGCCGGTCATAAACAAACTGGAAGGTGTGTGCCAGCGTTGGGAAATCCCGCAGTTGCAGATTATCGTCGCGCGGGATGTCATACTCTTCGCGGATGGCGGCAAACATTTCCGCCTGCTTCACGGTGTCGATGCCGAGGTCTGCCTCCAAATCGAGATCGGGGTCGAGCATGTCGGGTGGGTAGCCGGTCTTTTCCGCAATAATCGCCAGGACCTTGTCTTTGACGGTGTCCAACTCGTCGCCGGCAGCTGGCGTAGCTTCCTGAACAGCCGGAGCTACTGCCTGTGCCTGCAGATCTGGTCTGCGATCGTAAACAAACTGGACTGTGTGCTTCAGTGTCGGGAAGTCACGCAACTGCAAATTGTCGTCGCGCGGAATGTCGTATTCTTCGCGGATGGCGGCGAACATTTCCGCCTGCTTGACGGTGTCGATGCCGAGGTCTGCCTCAAGGTCAAGCTCCATATCGAGCATGTCCGGCGGGTAGCCGGTTTTCTCGGCGATGATTTCAAGAACTTTGGTTTGCACACCATCTGCTGCTGGCGCCGAAGCTGGCGGCAGTGGCGCTTTGATTTCAACGGAAACTGAAGGTGTCGAAGGAGCGGCTGATTTCGCTACGGCGGCTGGCGTCGGAGCGGGAGCTACCGGTGGGGGCACAGGCAGCGGCGCTGCTTCCGTAACCCCGGGCTTGCTAAACTGCGCGGCCGGTCCGTGGTCAGTCAGGCGCAATGTGCGGCGTTCGACCTGCACTTCGGCCATATCGTCACCAGACACCTTCTTCAGCCACGCCTGCCAGCGCGCGCGGTCATAGATGCGGTAGTCGAATCCGAGCTTTTGCGGGGCCCGGCGCTGGCCGTCCGGGGTGGGAACCCAGCGCGTCAGGCTCATGGCGATTTGCGAACCAAAGCCAGCGCCAAGCCGCAACGCGTAACGGACGGGATAGTTACCGCCATTCGACAGGTTCAAGACGCCGAGATCCGGATCGACTTCCTTGTGATTCGCCACTGGCGGCACAATGCCGGTTTCCAGGGTTTTGATGGCTACGACATCTTCAATGCCGGTTGCCATGGCGTGGCCGGTGAAGCCTTTGGTGTTGGCGATGACGATTTGGTCGGCAACTTCCCCAAACACCTGGCGTAGCGCGTTCACTTCCGCCGAAGCGCTGCCGCCACGAGCGGGGGTGTAAGTTTCGTGAGAGACAAACACGGTTTGGGAGGCGATCTCTTTTCTGTCAATGCCCCAGCGCGACTCCGCCTGCGCTACCAACCCCTCCATGACGTTGCAGATATGATTCACATCCAGCCGCGTGGCATGAAAAGCACTATTGGCTGTGACAGCGTTGAGCACATCAACAATTGGCAGCAAGCCACGTTCGTCCGCGGACTCCTTGCTCTCCACGACTAGCGCTGCACCGCCCATGCCAATAACCATGCCGTGCCGTCTCCGGTCAAACGGGATGGCGGCATCTTCCACGATATCGTCGGTGGCGGCCGCGCCGCTGGCAAGAAAGCCGGCGGCAAACCATTCCAGCGTGTCGTCCGCGGTGATGTCATCAGCGGAAATAATGATCACTCGGCGACACCTGCCGGCTGCGATCCAGTCATTCGCAATGGAAACCGCCTGCGGCGTGCTGGCGCAGGCGCCGTTGATTTGCGTGTTTGGCCCACGGGCGCCGATGTACTCGGCAAATTGAGAGTGGCCCATCGAGAGCACTCTGAGCAGGAAGCGTCGGTCGAAGACATATTCGTTCTCTTCTATCTCAGAACTCAATGTCCGAATGCGCTTGTCGAGTTCTGCCAGTGCACTGGCGTCCGGCTGGCTGTGGCCGGCAAGCTTTGCGTGTAGATCTTCCAGGTCCCGCAGGCGCTCACGACGAGCCTGGTCAAGGTAATAATCTCGCATGATTTGGGCATAGGAATTATACCCTGGAAAGGCAGACGCGAAGATGACGCCGGTGTCGTCGCGCAATGCGTTTGGCAGCATCCAGCGGTCGGGTAGTTGCGTGCCGGTGGTCGTGGTTTTGTAGTGCAGCATGAGCGGGATGCCGGCGTCACGCAAAGCGTCTATGCCCGCTGCAATCGCCAGTCGGGTCACGGTGTCGAGTGCGGCCAGCCGGTCTTTCGGGTAACCGAACTCATCGCTCAAGTCAAATGCGCCAGCCCGGGCCGCTAGTTTTATCACGTCGGCCGTGCTGTTAATGGTCTCGAAACTGCCGTTGCCATTGCTGTCTTTCACTACCCGCGTGATATGTTTGTCAACTGTGGCCTGGCGCAATTCCTGTGGAATGGATCCGATGAATTGCTCACCACGCAGAATCTTTGCGATGTTTTCATCATCAAATACTCTTGTTGTGCCGGGCAGGCCAAGCGCCGCGCCAGTCACGCAGGTGGCAACCTGCTGCATGGGAGGCGTTGCAGAGCTTTTCTTTCCACTGTAAACCTCCATGCCACGCTCAAGAAAGTCGGCGAATAGATGACCAAGTTCTGAGTACTTGTCTGGAGCTGGAAGTGTTGTTGACTTAGGCGCCGATGGCGATTCCGGGGCTCCAGCGCCATTCGCGGGCGGCTCTACCGGAACAGACATGGCAACGGCGCCGGGTTTGGCTTCTGCCCGGTCAAGGTTGATTGAAGTGACGGAAGACGGCTGTGGATTTCCCAGGCCGGCGGCGTACATGCCGCACAGGGCCATGTTGAACGATCCAGAGTCGCCAAGCCGAGGGTGGTTGGTCGAGAGCGCGAGTACGTCCTCGTCCTTGCCGTACAGGTCCTCGATAAAACCATGCAATGCCCGTTTCGGGCCGACCTCCACAAAGACTCGCGCGCCGGCCTTGTGGAGTGTCTCCGCGCCTTTCACAAACTGAACGGCTGATGAGATTTGGCGGGTGAGCAGGTCGATCATCAACGGCTTGAACCCGGAACCCGTGGGGTAGAATTCGCCAGTTACATTCGAGATGACCGGAATGCGTGGCGACTGCAAGTTCATTGTCTCCAAATATCTGGCCATTGGTTCGCTGGCAGGCGCCACGATCTCGGTGTGGAAGGCCTGGCTCACGGAAAGCGGGGTTGCCGTGAAACCGGCTGCCTGCACGGCTTTTACCGCTTTTGCAACCGCCACAGTCTCGCCACCGATAACCGCCTGGCCATTGCTATTGATGTTGGCAATGACCACATAGCCGTCTACCTGAGCGATGATCTCTTCAACTTTGTCCACCGGCCCGAAGACAGCAGCCATGGTGCCATCGGATTTCATGGAAACCTTGGCCATCTCGCTGCCGCGGGCGCTGACGGCTCTGAGGGCGTCTGCAAACTGCATGGCGCCGCAAGCGACGAGTGCGCCATACTCGCCGAGGCTGTGCCCCATGACCATGTCGGGCTCAACGCCGTAGGCCGCAAGCATGCCACAGAGCGCCGAGTCAACGGCGAGCACGGCCGGCTGGGTAATGGCGGTTTGCCGCAGGCCTTCTTCCGCCTGCTTGACTTGCGCCTTGTCAGTCTTATCGACGAAGATGTACTCGGTCAGCGGCTTGTCGAGAAGCGGTGTCATCACTTCGTCCGCTTCCTTGAAAATGTCGCGCACCAGCGGCTCGGCATCGCGGAACTCACGCAGCATGTTGACATATTGTGAACCCTGGCCGGTGAAAAGGAATGCTACTTTGGGCGCGGGACCGCGTCGCAGGAAGACGCCTTTTGCCCGCAGGACACGCCACATACCGGGATTATCGGTTTCCAGAGCTTTCAGGGCCTTTCCTGCTTTGGCGGCCAGCTTGTCCGCAGTTTCGTAATCGAGGGCCAAACGCACCGGGGCGCGCAGGTCACTTTCTGACGGCAGCACAGGTGGTGGCGCCTGCCCGTTTTTCGCATCGGCCAGAATGCCCCGCAAGCGCGAGGCGACTTCTGAGTCAGAGCTACCGCCGATGAGCATGGCTCCACGCAATGGCATCTTGGCCGCGGTCGCACTCGCTGCCTGCACCGGCAACTCGGTCGATGCGAAGTGCGTGGTCTCGCTTGCTTTGATGCGGCCCGGAATATATTCTTCCAGGACAGCATGAAAATTTGTACCGCCGAAGCCGAAGGCGCTGACTCCAGCTCGCCGAACAGCCTGTGGCGCAGCCTGCCAGTCCTGCAGTTTTGTGTTGACGTAGAAGGGCGAGGCGGCGAAGTCGATATTTGGGTTGGGCTCATTGAAGTTGACACTCGGCGGCAGAATCTTGTCATTTAGCGCCATGGCCGTTTTGAAAATGCCGGCGGCGCCAGCGGCGCCCTTGAGGTGGCCGATGTTCGATTTGACGGATCCCAGGGCAACGGAATTTTTGGGCAGTCCGTTCTGGCCAAACACTTCGTTGAGACATTGTACTTCGACGACGTCACCGACCGCGGTGGAGGTGCCATGACCTTCGACCATGCCAACCGTTGCCGGCGAAATCCCGGAGTTCTCCCAGGCCCGGCGCATGGCAATCGTCTGGCCGATGGGATTGGGCGCGGTGATGCCTTTGCCTTTGCCGTCACTTGATCCGCCGAGACCACGAATCACGGCGTAGATCTTGTCACCATCGCGCTCGGCGTCCGCCAGACGCTTGAGAACGAAAACCGCGGCGCCTTCCCCCATAACAAAGCCATCCGCACCTTTCGCGTATGGGCGGGTGCCGGTAGCCGAGAGCGCGCCAATCTTGCTGAACTTGACGTAGGTCGATGCACTCATGTTGGCATCTATGCCGCCCGTGACCACGGCATCGTAGTCATTTTCCGCCAGGCCTTCGACAGCGGAACTGATGGCTGCCATGGCGGAGGCACAAGCCGCGTCGGCAACATAGTTGGGGCCATGAAAGTCATAAAGCGCAGCAATTCGTCCGGCGATGACATTTGAAAGCTCGCCCGGCATGGTGTCTTCATTGATAATTGGAAAGCGCTTACCGATGCCGGCTCGCATTTCTTCTATGATTTTGCCGCGCAGTTCAGCCGGGACACTCGCAAAACTGGGAGCATTTGCGAGTTCAAGAGCGTACTCCGGGAAAAAGATACGGGAGGCGCTATAGAGATGCATATCGCCGCCCATGGCGTTGCCGAGTATCACGGCCGTGCGTTCCGGGTTCAGGGCGCGTTTGGGGTAGCCGAAATCGCCGAGCGCCTCGCGCGTGGCGATGATGGCCCACTTCTGGGTCAGGTCCATGCCGGCGCTTACTTTCGGAGGAATAGGCAGTCGCCACTTCAGGGGGTCCCAATGGAAATCACCCACCCAGCCGCCGATTCGGGAATAGCTTTTGTCAGGCGCCTTGCGGTCAGGGTCGTAGTACAGTTCGGGGTCCCAGCGTTCGGGGGGCACATCGCTGATGCTGTAGCGTCCCGATTTGATGTTTTGCCAAAAAGTAGCCGCGTCAGGTGCGTCGGGCATCACGGCTCCGATGCCGACAATGGCAATTGCCTTATGTGCAGAATCTTTCATTCCTGTCTCTCCTTGGGGTACCGCATTTTTCTGTTTCTTGTTTTTGAGGGGCAGGTGGCAGCCCTTACCCACCTCTGAAAACGAACGAGTTCGTTTTCTGTCTCCTCCCGGGAGGAGACTTGTCTATCTTCCATAAACGAAATCCGCCACCAGATTCATATCCGTGATGAGTCCGGCTTGGGCGCGATGAATCGCTGTCAGGCCGAGCGCAGTTTCGAATTGCTCGATATCCTGCTCGCTGATGCCGTCAGCCGCGCAAATCCAGCGCAGACCCTCTTCAGCGACTTTCATAGCCGCTTGCCGGGCAAAGCAGCGGCTGATAGCCGCCAGCGCCGGCGCTCCGAAACGCGTGTCCGCTTTGTCGCTGAGTTTGCCGTCAGCGGCTCGTGCCGCCCGCCGCGCCAGGCTGGCCGCGCTCTCGGCATAAGCCACCAGCTCGCCAAGCCGAAACAGGACGTGCTGATTGCGGGTCAGGCGGTGCGTGCGACATTGCTCCATCACTTCCGCCAGGGCGTGGAAGGTCAGGGCGGCGATATCGGAGCCGACATTCGGGTGGCTCGCGTGCAGTGTTTCGGACTTGCGTGCTTCATCGTGGTAGTGCTGGCCGCGTGTCTTGAGATGCATTTGCCAGCGGTCGCGACAGATGGTCATCTCCATGATTTCAGAGGTGCCTTCGTAGATGGTGGTGATGCGGACATCGCGTTTGATTTTTTCGACCATGTACTCCCTGGTGTAGCCGTATCCTCCCAGCGCCTGAATACTGGCGTCGGCTGCCGCGTTGCCGGCCTCGGTCGCCATATATTTGGCAATGGCGCCTTCGGTGTTGAGATTGCCGCCGTCGCCATCGATGGACTCGGCTGTCTCTTCGATGAAGGCGCGGCTGGCTTCGAGCCAGACAACGTTCGGCACGATGAGTTTGTGGGTGTAGCCCTGTTTTTCAGAAAGAGGGCCGCCGGCCTGAATGCGTTCTTTTGAGTAGGGAATGGCGCGGTCGAGCGCAGCCCAGCCGCCGGCGAGACCGAATGCCGCCACCATCAATCGGGTGTAGCCAAACACGAGTTGGGCCTGCAGCAGGCCCTGGCCTTCCACCTCGCCGATCAAGCGGTCCACATCGACATAAACTTCATCGAGATTCAGGGCCGCTGTGTTGCTGGCGCGGATGCCGTGCTTGTCTTCCGGCCGGCCGTGGCTAAAGCCGTCAATGTCCTTTTCGACCACAAACCAGGTCGGGCCACCGGGCGTTTGCGCCAGAATCGTGTATAGGTCGGCGTAACCGCCGTTGCTGATCCATTGTTTGTTGCCGCTGATTTTGTAACCCTTGACCTTGCCGTTTTTACTGACCGGTGTCGCAATGGTTTTCAGTGCGCCGAGGTCGCTGCCGGCGTCGGGCTCCGTGGCGCCGTAGGCCATGAGCAGGCCTTCTTCTGCTACCCGGGTCATCCATTTCTTCTTTTGCTCGTGGGTTGCGCCAAAAATGATGGGGTCGCTGCCGAGAAAGGTCGCCAGCACACCGGTTGCGATGCCGATATCGATGGCAGCGATGGCCTCGCAGACACGGTAGACATCGAAGGCGCCGCCGCCCATGCCCTCGAATTCCTCGGGAATGAAAAGCAGATGAATCCCCAAACCCTCGCCGCACATTTCGTGCACAATATCGACGGGGAATTCGTCTTTTTCGTCGTATTCGAGAAGTTTCTCGTCAGTAAGCCTTCCGGCCGAGAATTCTTTGATGGCCCCGAGGGTGAGATCGAGGGTCTCTTTGTCTAATGAACTCATGATTCTCCTCTCCATTACAACAGGTCAGCATTGATTTGTACATCGATATTGCAGAACCGCTGGCGCAGTAGAAAAACACCGGCCAGGGGATTGGCGCGGGACCGCGGTGACTGGTGGATTTGGCGTGGCAAAGATAGTCGATGGAAAAGTGAACCAAGTTTTGTGCCAGAATCGTCACATCATCGGACAGCCTTAAATGACTGAGGATATGAATTTGCTATGCCATCAACACTCTCAAAAGAGGGGGAGCAATTACTGAAAATAGGAAGACAGTCCGAGTGCTTTCCTAAGATTGGGAAGCGCGATGGAAGATTGCCGTGGTGGCGGGGCTTTTCATCATCATAAGAACAAGTCACCGGACGGCCCCGTCATTGCGAACGTTTTTCGCGAAGCAATCTCCTCGAACATGCAGGGAGATTGCCATGTCCCGCAAACAACGCGGGCCTCGCCATGACAGTCGAGAGCACGGGGCTATTGGAAATCGAAACCAAGCAACAGTCCGTCATTCATGGCGTTGGGGCTAGGTGATAAAGCCCCAACGGGGTCGGACAAAGAGTCCAACAACCGGCCCTTGGGTTGCCTAAAAAATCCCCTCCCGCCGGAGGGGCAGCTCACGGGCGCGTTCAGCGCCTGGGAGCGGGGTGGGTACCACCGCTCGCTCTCCTGCTCATCATCATCATAAGCACAAATCACCGGACGGCCCCGTCATTGCGAGCGCTTTTCGCGAAGCAATCTCCTCGAACATGCAGGAAGATTGCCACGTCCCGCAAACCACGCGGGCCTCGCCATGACAGTCGAGAGCACGGGGCTATTGGAAATCGAAACCAAGCAACAGTCCGTCATTCATGGCGTTGGGGCTAGGTGATAAAGCCCCAACGGGGCGCAAGGTAATAGCCCAGGGCATCGCCCTGGGTGCATTGGTTCATCCGAACAACCAGCCCCAACGGGGCGAAATTTGGCGGGTCCCGGACTTGTCGGTTTTGCACGGCAGATTCGTGGTGCAGCCGTATTTCGCCCTTTCAGGGCTTCGGGTTTTGGGGCCTGCGTTACCCGGGGCGTTGCCCCGGGCTATTATATGCGGCCCCTTTGGGGCTTGTTTATCGGGATGTACCAAAGTCATCTGTGGGGTAAAACCAGACCTGCCAGGTTTTCAAAACCTGGCAGGTCTTTGTTTGTTGTCATTGCAGGATGGCGTAAGCACCACCTGCCGGGAGTCCAGTCCGGCAGGTGGGTTTTGGAGAGTGATGTGATACCCACTGGTGGGTGTTCAGGAAGTCTCGGGTGTGCTTTCTTCTTCGACGGCATCTTCATTCACCACCGTTACCTGCGGCTTTGAGTGGCCGCGCCTGAACTTCTTGCGCAGGCCGTAGGCCAGCAGCAAATGGTCGTTCTTGCCTGCCGGCAGCATGCGCGCCAGGTAGGCATGGACACGGCGCGGCCAAAGCCGCAACCAAAGCTTTTTGAGACTCGCCACGGATGCACACGGATTTTCACTGATGTCTGAGGGTTTGTTACGAAAACAATTCGTAATCATTGATTAGAAACTGCAATAAGAGCCTCGACGAACAAATCCGTGTTTTATTCGTGTAAGTCGTGGTTGAGCAACAGGCCGGGAGCCGAGATATGGAGAATCTGGGAGAAGTTTATGTTGGTTACGCCGGAAAACCAAAAAGCACTCAGTTTGGAATAAAATCATTACGCCTGGCAAAGCCGTTGGTGCCGGGCATGGTGCTAACAATTGAACCGGGAATCTATTTTATACCTTCACTGATCGATATGTGGAGAGCTGAAAAGCGTTTTACTGATTTCATAAATTATGACAACCTTGAAGCCTACAAGGATTTTGGCGGCATCAGGAACGAGGAAGATTTTGTCATCACCTCAGATGGATACCAGTTGCTAGGCAAGCAAAAACCTAAAACAATTGAAGATGTTGAAAAGCAAAAGAACAAACGGAACTGAAATGAAGGATGAAGCAAACATATCTATGAGCGGCAGGGGCGGCTGTGGGACAACGGATGATGGATGTCTTGAACCGAGTTCATTCTCGAGGTCAACGGTTGACCCTTCACATGCAGGCTTCTGCCATCGGCCCGCTTTTCGGCACCGCCGGGTCAAAACTTGAGCACAGTCGGAGGGAATCGTAAAAAACAAACACCGGTCTGCGCCATTAGAGAAATTCCTGATCAAGCCATGAAATTTCTGAAACAAAGAACAATCCAACGGGACCACGCCTGACAATTTTCCGACCAAACTACAATCCAACAGGACCACGCAAGGAAATTAATTGACCACGGAAGAGTCCATCGAGACCAAAGTACAATCCATCCTGGCAAAACAAGAATCCATAAGGACCAAATCACAATTTTTTTTGACCACGGTAAAGAAATTTTCGACCAAACAACACTCTTTTTCGACCACGCAAGAGTCCATCGAGACCAAACTACAATCCATCCGGACAAAACAAGAATCCAAACAGACCAAAAGGCAAACTTTTTTGACCACGAAACATAATTTCTTGACGACACAAGAGAAATTATTGACAAAAGAACATTCCATCCGGGCAAAACCACACTCCATCGGGACCAAATGACAAAATTTCCGGACCACGGAACAGAATTTATTGACGAAAGAACAATCCATCCGGGCAAAACAACACTCCATCGCGACCAAAGAACAGAATTTCCAGGCCAAATAGCAAAGCCGCAGGCCCACGGAACAAAGCCATAATCCCACTTCACCTGATCCCGAGACCACAGGCAAGCGCCTCAGGACCCCCCAATCTTCCATCCTCTATCCACGATCTTCTATCTACTACCTACTATCCTCCATCCACTATCCACAAAAATCTCCTTCCCCACAATTTCTCCTTGACAACACCTCCAGTCATTCCTATCTTAAATACACTGTTTCAAAAACCGTCTCCCATCAACCGACTCCGGCATCTGTGACTGTGACCGGATGGGGATTGCGAGTCTCATGCCAAGCACATGGGGAATTGAACATGGCGGACTCATCCAACAAAGCCAAACAAACACGAGCACCAGATGTGAGCCGCAATCAATTCCTGTTTGCGGTATGTCGAGCTTGGGAGTTATCCAGTTTCTCGATATCCACCCGGGAAGGGGTGTTATGCAGTTAGGTTTTTGACTCTATTGGCACTTTTTGTTTGACGGTCAAACCAATGCTGGGGAGTTCTTGGGAAAACTACAGAATCACTTGTTAGGGAATATTAACCAGCATACAGAAGCCATTAAGCCGCCTGTAAATATGAAAATAAATATCTCAATAGTCGAAGTATGACAATCTCTCAAGCCATAGTTTATCTGTTCATCTCTTTGGCCGCTATTCTTCTTACGTGTTTCGGAATATTTTGGAGCAGTAATAGAATTTTGTCTATTTGGTTTTTGTGTAGCAGCATCAATATTAGCGTGCTTATCATCTTCATGTATTGGCATAATGATATCCAAAATAACAAGCAACATGATAACAAAGACCATAAGAAAAATGACGATTACAGACTTGGGCATAATGAACTACTCCCACTCGATGATAAAATAAAACTTGATAAATCGGCTCCGAACATCACTCTTGACCAGATTAAAAAAACTATCTTAGACAATTCAACTGATGCTTGGAGTACTCCGACTAATGAAAATACCATAATTTTTGATAACGATCCTAAGTTACAAATTAAAGCAAAAGGTCAAGTATCTGAACCATTTACAGAACCTTGGTGGTCCATAGAGAATGGTTGCCAGCTTTATGACTACGAAATAGTCTATGACAACAATTCGATTCAGACATTGACATTCGTAGTCTTTGATAGTGGGCGTGCCATGATTCCTTCTCCATTCAACAGCAAAATCGATTCTTTCAAATATAAAGTCGTTCTCATAATACTTGATACTGAAAAGCAAGATGGTTCTGCTTTAACTGAGAAACATGTACGAAAATTCGGCTTCCGAGTTTTCTGACCTTCGCTAAGGAGAAGCATTGTGCAAATTGAACTCTATTTATCAAACAACCGAGATGCTCTTGGATTTGATCAAGATGTACCAGAAGGCATCTCAGTTTCTATCCCATTTTTCCTTGTCAAGAAAGACTTTGGTGTTGAAGAAGCGATTACTGTGATCATCTCGCTGACAGCAGGAGTTCCGTTTGCGCTTCTTGCTGCTTGGCTTTATGATAAATTGAAAAATCCACGATCCAACCACATAACCATAAACAGACGGGAAATACAAATAGATAAAGGAGAGATCGCTCGAATCATCGAAGAGACGCTTGACATAAAAAATGACTAAAGCCGGGATGGCCCCGACAACGATACATACTGTAAGTATAAAAATCTGTTCATGTTGAATCGCAAAAACTCTTAATCTCGCAATGAATAGTCCTAACAAACATTTGCAGTGAATGCCTAATACCTTGCATGAATTAGGAATGTCTTTAATCATGGCTTCTTTTTTTCTTCAGACTTTATCTTGTTGTCTCCGACACCACTGAAATTGGTGTTAGAGTATGGAAAAATTGCTTTAAGAACTGGTTCTATTATACATTTATAAAACATCAGCGATGCAACAATACAAGTAAATATTAAAATATAGCGGACATCGCCGTGAATTTTATCGAAGTTATCAAAAATCTCAACTCCAACATTTTGGCAGTTCTCATCCCCACCACCTTGCTCATTTTTGGTTTGATTAGTTTTTTCATCAAAAGATTGCTTAACAAAAGAGACACCGAAAAATTGATTGAATCTCAAAAGACTGATAGTCTCGACAAAGAACTTTTCGATGCCAAAAAAGACTTCATTACCGTTATAACTAAGACTCAACAAGATCTCAGTGATAATAGTTTGATGATTGGAGTTCGTCAAATTTTCACCAACAACAGAACTGCTAATACAATTGCTTACAACAACTTTGTTACTGTTCTTAAAAGAACTAAAGGGAATGACGCCGTTATCAGCTTTCAAACTATTTGGAAGAAACAATACCCAAAAGCTCAAAACAGCAAATCTAAGATAAAAGCCAAATGGTTGCTTCAAAAAATTATAGATTCTTAAATTCATCTTTGACCTCACTTCAAGGAGAATACTATGAATATACAGATCCAGACCAAAGCAGAAATTTTTGCGAAAAATGTTATAGCACAATACAAGGGTATCAATGCTAAAGCACAAGTTATATCAAAAGTCGTAACTGTCAAATTGGTGCTATTGAATGGCGATGTAGTAATAATAAACAGCATCAATTTTGAACCACCCGAAACTATTGTTTGCCAAATTCATCACGATAATAAAGACATAGATTTTTTATTAATACACTATACACAATGTCAAATTATCATGTCCATACATGACAATGAACCTGAAGAGTCTAATAAAGAAAAACCCAATATTGGATTCGCAACTAATCTTGAATAGGCACAAAGTTTACTTGTGAATATATTCTCTTTATCTTGATAAGTGGAGTATCTGAGTCGTTGCATACCATTTCGAGCAACAGACTTTTGTTATAAGCTTCTTTTAGAAGATCATTTAGTTGCTCGACACTCTTTGTGATTTTACTTGAGTATTCTGGTAATTCACTTAGAGTGGTTGCATATTGGTCTGTAGTTAAATAGGGTTCAACTTTATGAGCCAACCTATCTCTAACATTTGCTGCACTGGATGGCTGTTCTTGTGGATTGCCAGCAGTCTTTTGATTTTCGTTACTCATTTCTCATCCTTTGCTTTTGTGTTTTGGTATCGCCACCAGTGAGCATCGTGTTAGGCGTTTATTCTCTGTACTGACCGCGGAATCTCAAAAGCTTTTTACCTATTTCGCTTTTCTTGCAATATGAAAGCTCAGGAACAAATCAAAGGAAGTTATTAGTGTAATGCGTCAACAAGGCCTAAAATTACTAATTAGTCATGCATGGGAAGATAAAGATATTGCACGCCGCCTGGAAAATCTACTCACAAGAGCTGGCGTTGAGGTGTGGGTTGACCATAGCAAAGTACGGGGCGGCGATATTATAGCAAGTAAAGTAAGTGAAGCCTTGGAATGGTGTAACACAGTACTACTTCTCTGGTCGGATCATGCAAAAGAATCCAAATGGGTTGAACGTGAATGGTCATGCGCCATAAATTTAGAAAGGAAGATTATCCCTTGTAACTTGGATTCAACAAAAATACCAGCAATTTTAATCAACGTAGCACACTTGAGCTTTTCGAGTATTGACCAAGGCGTTGAAATGTTGTTCCAGACATTGGATATCAACATGCCATTTACAAAAGCAAAAGTAGCATCGGCAGAGAAAAGTACCATTGAGGACAAAAGAAAGAAGACAAGATCAGAAAAAAACACACAGGCAGAAAAAACTGGTCTCAAAAGGAAAAACGATTCTGAGTCTGATTTATCAGATGCCCTTAGGAAATTTATGTCAGAGGGGTTTGGTTTTGGTGATATATTTTCAAAATCGACTGACAACGACAAGAAAATTCCTGGAACTGATTTGCTTATGAAGCTGAAGTTAACTCCTATAGAAATCTCCGAAGGCGTCATTAAAAAGCTAAAACTAAAATACTTAATGACTTGTGATGTTTGTAGCGGTGGCTCAGTTACTAAGGAATGCCCAAAATGTCATGGGACTGGTGAAGTGAGGGAAGTATCGCAGTCCCTGTTTGGCCAGTTTGTTAACATTATAAAATGTTCAAAATGTAATGGTGTGGGTAAAACGCCAATGCTAAATTGTACAGCATGTAATGGTGAAAGACGAATAAAAAAAACGAAAATCATCGCAGTAACTATTCCGCCCAATTCTAAGGTGGGGGATAAATTGAAACTCCTTGGTCAGGGCAATGCTGGCCTGCAGGGATGTTCAAATGGCGATTTAATTCTTGAACTGCAAAAGAATATTGCTATTTAGATCGAGAATAGTTGATTCCAGATTAGCTGCAACTAGTCAATTATCTTAGTTGATTGCTTTATTGAAAAAAAAGGTTATTCTCGTTGAGTTGATTCACAATGCTACTACAAACAAAATGCCTAACGCCCAAAAATAACTTGAAAAACCGCAAACTGAAGCCGGAGTCAACGTAGTGGGTTCGTAACCCACCGCAAAACAAGTGCCTAACGTCTTAAATGCAGCCGAACCAAAAGGCGGTCGGCTGATTTTGATGTTTCGGAGATAAAATCGGGAAAATATGAATTGGCCAAAACCACATTATTCCAGAAAAGAAGTTAACAAAGCGGGTCAAACTTTAGCCGACCTCCAGTACGATTTCAAAAATCCTGACGATGTCCAAGACTTTATTGAAGCATTTGACACAGTAAGTAACTGGCGTTCGATTCATGGGTACCCAATGAACACATTTCAAGCCACATTACGCCAGAAGGTTGCGTTGATTGACAAGAATGCCCTAGTTGCCCAAAGACTTAAGCGAATGCAATCGATTGTCCAAAAGTTGCGACGTCATGAAAATATGAAGCTGTCTACCATGCAGGATATTGGGGGATTAAGGGCAGTAGTGTCAAATTTAGAAAGAGTTAGATTGCTTGAGAAAAGCTATTTATCGAGCCAGTTTAAGCACGAATTCGTAAAATCATCAGACTATATTCTTTGGCCGAAGCTCTCGGGTTACCGAAGTTTCCACCTCGTATATCGATATAAGAACAAGGTTCGTCCTGAGTACAATAATCTTCGGATAGAACTTCAGATAAGGACAAAGCTTCAGCATGCCTTTGCAACGGCAGTTGAAACGATGGACATCTTCATGACTACTGCCTTGAAAGCTAGTGAAGGACCCAAAGTTTGGCTTGACTTTTTTTCTCTTACAGGCTCTGCTTTCGCCTACTTAGAGAATACGCCACCAATACCAGGATATGAAGACATGCCGAAGCGAGAAACTTTTTCCGCCGTGATTCAAAAAGCTGAGGAACTTCAGGTCAGAGATCATTTGCTAGGCTTTACTGTGGCCGCGAGAAAAGTGCAAACCGATAGTAAGCAAGGGAGTTATCACCTGGTACTTCTGAACCATAGCAAGAAAACTGTTTCTGTTACAACTTACCGAAAAGAAGAGCTTGAGAAAGCAAATAGTGATTATTCAGATCTAGAGCAACAAATTGAAAAAGGTGAACCAGTTCAGGCAGTTCTAGTTGCGGCTGGACCTATTAAGGATTTACGAAGAGCATACCCCAACTACTTTCTGGATACACGGGAATTCCTTAAACAACTGACAAGAATAGAAAAGCAGTTAAATGTCTGAAATAAGACCCCTGCTAGCAAGTTGGTGTACCCTTAAGAGAAGAGGTTCACTTACACCCTATCAGTTCATTCCCCTGCCGGGCGTGCCCAGGAAAATTCAGTTGAGCTAGAAGGTCAGCTGATTTATGCGTGAAGACAGTCCGGTTCGCCAGAAAACAAATGCAGCGCCAGCCCCAGATACTACTCGAGGGGGACTTGGGACCCTCTGCTCGCAAGGGATTTGCTCTCCGGGCGGGTGGCCTTGACGAGAGAGACAAACCGTGTGGCACGCCGGGTGACATCGACATGAAACGAAGTCGGCCGGGTGGCCAGGTCGCAAGGGAAATCGTGTGCCACGTGCTTCAGCACGTGCCTTGTGTCGCACAATCTTCTAGTTTAACATGGAGGCAGTTGAAAAAGACTCGCTGAGGGATTCAACAAAGCGGCAACTATTCTTTTCTCTGCTCGCAAGAGATTTGCTCTCCGCGCTCGTCCCACCATGGAATCCCTTGCGGAACGATTGAATTGGGGATTATATCCCCTAACACATGCTGCGCATGTTTACGATCAGAGAAAATCGGGTCCGAAGCAAAGCGCTATTCATCCTAGGTCGACGGATTCCTGGATTTGCGCGACCATGAACTTGGAAAAACAGAGTACAGCCCGTTTGGGCCAGCCGCGTGAGCTATGGAACTGCTCTGACCGTGCTGGGGAATGAAATTCCCAATCTATCAGTTCCGCAGGGGATTCCCTGG
>JAJDAF010000017.1 GCA_029261995.1 Candidatus Zhuqueibacterota bacterium | reverse complement strand
CGCCCCGCATCTTTGGATTGGGCTTCCTTCAGACCCCGTCTCGCGACGACGCCCTTGCCCTTCTCCTAGCCTTCGGCTCCGCGAAAACCTGGCGCAGGGACTCACACCCTGCTAGCTATGGGCCATGCCCGGCACACACGTAAGAAACAGTGTGTTACCAATGTTTGAAGTCAAAAATTGCTACTATTTGGTGTCTCAAGGCTGCAACCATGAAAACTAGTCAAGAAGTTGTCGAGGAGATGGTGTGAAGGATGGTAAAACCGGCGATAAAATGAGTTTAGATTTCTGTTCGGGGAAACTACGCAAATCGGTTTCATTACCGGCAGTTGTCGTGCGCGGTTTGTGCGTAAAGTGTGCTTTTACTGTGCTTTAAGTAAGAAAACTACAAAAGCTGTTTCAGGACAGCGTATACTTGTTTTTTATATACTTATCCTCTTAGCAACGGGTTTTTAAGTCCCTTGCGTCTACCAATTCCGCCACCCCGGCGTTGTTCCGACCGTAGAACGACCCATGTCGTCCACGAATAAAGCGGAGAGGCGGCGATCGGACTTGAACCGATGAATAGAGGTTTTGCAGACCTCTGCCTTGGCCACTTGGCTACGCCGCCTTGACAGCAACAAAAAATCAGAGCCTTGTTCAGACTCTGATTTACGTATCTAGAGCGGGAGACGGGATTCGAACCCGCGACCCTCACCTTGGCAAGGTGATGCTCTACCAGCTGAGCCACTCCCGCTGAGTGCAACAGTGACAAATATATCAAAATTGCCCATACGATGCAAGCTGTTTTTGCCCAATTTGAGCGAAATGGCTTGTTGATGTATTTCTAACTTTTGACTTTTACTGTAGATAAAAATATACTATATTATTACCTGGTTGTAAACCACATCAGGAATCAATGCAGGGAGTTCGCGTATGGAGGGCATCGAAGTAAAGGAACTAATCATCACCTGTGAAGCATGCGGGAATGTAAAGAAGTTCGTGGTCAAAGATGAGCAGGGCTCCGAAAGAATTTTCAAGGACTTCAGGTGTGAAAGCAATTGCGGCAAGAACCTCTACAGCTTCATCACGGTAGGCACGCTTCGCCGGCCATAAGATCGCGCGCCTCCAAACAAAAAAAAGCCTTCGCCATAAGCGAAGGCTTTTGTGGAGCCGATGGGGATCGAACCCACGACCTCATGAATGCCATTCATGCGCTCTCCCAAACTGAGCTACGGCCCCTCTTTTGCGAAACACAGTGAAAACAATACTGAATCTCAAGCTAAAAGTCAAGACTTAAGTTTCCGGCCGGGAACCCTCATCGCATCATCGCTAAGCAGAGACATCAAATCCGCCAATCTGTACTTTGATTGTGCTATTTTCTCCATCCAGGACTCCGCGGTCTTGCACAAGGTCACAACATCTCCCACTGCTGCAGGCGCCCCGCCATCGAGAGTCATCACAGCCGCGACAGCAATCATGCTGGCAACCAGGAATTCCGCCTGTTCCTTGTTAAACCAAACCGTATCCTGAAACCTGTTGACTCCGATGAACTGTTGCACCGTCGCATCTTCCAGCATACTGCGCAATGCGCCGTTCAGCTCGGCGATGTCATGTTGTCGCAACTTCTGGTGGTAGGCGATCAATATCTGCAGAAGATGAAGATCACTTGTCACCTGCTGAGCGTTGTGCCCGCAGTCAGCCAGGACATCTCCGACTCGAGAACGCAACAGCCACTCATCGAAAATCTCCAGGCTGGCGATTTCGTAGTCAGCTACAGTTGTCAGGCGGCCAACAGAATGTGTGCAAAGCCAACAAAAAATCAGAGACTGTACCCGTTTCCCGAAATGGGCTTTGAGGAAGTCATTCACAACTTTGCGTTGGTTTGGCTTCATACTTGCGAGCAGGCGCGCCGGACTTATGAGTTGAAGGCATGCTTCCATACGCCCTCGCACTGTTTGGAGAACAACATCGATGTCCTTTTCGCGCTGTAGCTCTTGTGCTGCAGCAGCCAGAAACTCACCAAGACGACCGCCAAACTCTAACTGGAACGCATCATGCCCTGCTGCTTCAGCCGACATGAAAGTCTGAAGCATGGGGGTGTTCAAGATAGCGACAAATTTCGACAATACATGGCCGAGCCTCAATTCCGTGAATGCTTCTCTGATGCTGGCGACGCCCTGACCTTTCATCTCCTGCGTCAGCCTCGCATAGTTGCCGCGCTCGTCGTCGCGGACTTCGTACATGGTGGTAATCACCTGGTATTTGAAAGCGCCGAGTTCAAAGTACAAGCCTTGCTCGCAAACAGATTTGCTGTTTCGGATAAATTCCAGCCCGGAGATGTCGTCCCGAAAAATGAGAAAAGAATCATGTTCATCAGAGAGTCCGAGCCCTTGTCTTAGGGAACGTTGCACCAGTCTCATTTCATCGGAACCATCGGCTTTCTCAGCAAAAGGAACACTAGCACGAATCCAGCCTGAAGCGTTTTCAAACTTGTTGTTGTAGACGATCAGGTTTTTTTCGGCGCCGAAGCAGTTAGAGTAGGCAAACACATTGTCATTCAGTTCTCCGGATGCAGCCATGAAGTCGTAAAGCACAAAACTTTCAACACCTGAAAAAAGGTAGCGCCGTTTCATCAGTGGAAAAATCTCACGCTCATGCCGGGCCACCAGGTCATCGTTTGGAGTCTCGTCCCAATAAGCCCTGCCGTATTCCATTCCGTATTTCTCGTGGAATCCCTCTACCTGGCCGTGGCCGAACATAGGCAAGCCGGGCATCGTGACCAGCAGCAAGCAAACGCCGAAATACTTGTCGTTGTCACCAAACTGCGCAATGGCGGTGTCCTCGTCGGGGTTGTTCATGAAGTTGACGAAGCGCTTCAGAATTTCGGGATTGAATTGCAGGGTGTTGATGATTGTCTGCCGGTACTTGCGGTTTTCCTCGTTCTTCAGCATGTTCATGAAAGAGCTATTGTAAACCCGGTGCATGCCCAGCGTGCGCACGAAATAGCCTTCCATAAACCAAAATGCCTCGGCCAGCAGCAGGCAGTCCGGCACTTCCGCAGCCACGCGGTCTACGACTTCACGCCAGAACTCAACCGGGATAGCATCGTCAAACGCTTTGCGCTGTAGACCAAACTCCGCACGCGACGGTATGTCACCGCCGCGACCTGGCTCGGGATACCAGAGTCGCTGGATGTGTTTCTTAGCCAAGGTCATCGCTGCATCGAAGCGAATGACCGGAAACAAGCGTGCAACGTGGATGATCCGCTCGATCACCGCCTCGCGGACTTCAGGATTGATGTAGTCAAGCTGGGCCGTGTCGTTCCAGGGCATGTTGGTGCCATCGTTGCCGTGGTAGATGAATCGCACCTCGCCGGTCCACGTGTCTTCGCGCCGGAACACAACCGCTGCGTCCTCCTGGCTGTAATATTTGTCATCGATTTGTACGACGTAGCGCGGGTCTTCCGAGAGATTTTGACTCTTGAACGAATATGCCGGAAACGGACTATACGGCAAGGAAATGAACCGATCCGGATATTTTCTGACCCAGTCAGAGTCAATGCCGGTGTGGTTGGGCACCATGTCGCAGGCCAGGCGTATGCCGCGGCGCCAACAGCGCATTCTTAGATTCTCCAGCGCGCTCTCACCGCCGAGTTCTTCCGCGATCTCATAATCGAAGAGGGAGTATGCGGATGCTTCTGCCTCGGGATTGCCGCAGGAGCGCTTGATTTGCCGCGAGGCACTACAACGTTGCCAGACACCGATGAGCCAGAGTCCGGTGAATCCCCAGCCAGCCAGCTTATCCAATTCCTGGTCCGGAATCTCGTCGAGTCGGCTGATGGTTCGGCCGTAGGCCTGGGAGAGTTGGTCGAGCCAGATCAGAGTGCTCTTGGCCATCAAAACCAGAGACGGCATCCAGTCCCAGTCCTGGCTGAACTGCTCTGGCTCCTCCAGGCCACCGCTGTATGTTGAAACTTCGGTAGGCGGCGGGCTTGTAAAAGTGGCCTTGCCTTCCTCCGTCAGAAAGTCGAGCCCACCGAATACGCGCAAAATGAGGTGTCTGATCAAGTCCTGCCAGTGGCCAACCATGTAGCGCAATTGATCCTGCAGGGAGTGCGGGTGTCTGCGAATTGGCTCGGTCAACAAGCCGAGAAGATCGCCGCGACCGGAACCCAGCCCGGGTTGGGTCGTGAAGAAGTGCCGCAGACTTTCGGTAAGCTGCGCGAAAGAGCTTTCGCGCCTGAGAACGCTGTCGTCGAACAACTCGTGAAACTGACGTAACGCCGGATTGGCGTTCGCCAGCCAAAGCATCAGCAGTTCTTCAAGGGCGACCAGACGATTTGGGATGCCATCCGTGGTCTGCGCCAGGTAGATCGATGCCTCTTTCCCGCCACGATACAGCTCGACGGTGGGGAATTCAGTTACAAACGCCAGCAGAGTTTCATCGACCGCTGTCGGTCCGAGTCGGTCGCGCAACCACTCATCTGCCTGGGCGATGACGCGCGGGTTGACATTTTGCCGATACCAGTTGACGACGCCATGAAACATCTCGTCCATCAGTCCCATGGCGTAAATGTCGCTGGCGCGTAGTGCTTGCTCGGGATGATTGAGCAAGTCACGTTGCGCGTTCATCTTGTGCGTGAATTGCCTGGCCGCGTGAAAATTTCCAAAAATCACGTTGCCGGTCGTGGAAAACAATTGGTCATCGAATTCGTAGCGATCGCGTGCGGACCGCGAAACGTGAAATTCAACCGTCGCAGATGCGGAAGTTACATCCGCTCGACAATAGCTAGAAAAAGTGTTACAGATAATTGCTCTCCAGGATATTCCGCTCATATCGCTCCGGTTGTAACCGCGCCAAAGACACGCATTTTTCGATTTTAGCAAGATGAAAACTGGACGATGCAACGGGCAGGAATGCCCGCGACAAGGAATTGGCCCGCAGGCACGGGCGGTTTAAGTGGCGGGCGCCACGCTGCCGAGCTGTCACTCAGCCAGATCGCCCGCTTCGGCAACTCGCTTGAGTCTGAGATTGTCCTTATCGATGCCGGCGCCAAGACTTTTGATCGTGTCTTCAGACAAGGCGTCATCGTAATAGCTTGTGCGCTGCACAGTGGTTCCAAAGCCAGTCGAGCGTACCTCAATCTTGCCACGACCACTGAGCGGGCCACCATATCTCCGATACACAATCCGGGAGTCTTTAACGAATTCCGTGATCTCGATGTGGTAGCTGACCGCAGCATCAGCACCGCCGGCAACAATATCCGCAGTAGTGCCGACTCCGGCTTCGCCATCATCGGAATAGCCATTGACACTCTTCACGAAATCGAATATCCTGGTCCAATTCTTCGGGTGGACATGTGACCAGACATGGTGCTTTGACGCCATGATCTCGATGGATCGCGTGATTTCAGTCATCCTTCCTATTCCCGCTCCTACGTTCATGTGCGACAGTGTCCCCGCGTCACTTGCGGCTGCAAACGCTTCTCGCCAGGTCCGCCGATGATGAAACATAGTCGGTGGGCCGCCCCTTCTGCCGTTCAGTTCAGGCGCTATAATAAGAAGAACCGAATCTAAAATCAAGGAAAATGTCGTTACTGCAACAGTGTCATCTTTAAGACCCGCACAAAGTCTCCTGCCTGAATTCGGTAGAAGTAAAGGCCGCTACTCACCGCGCCGCCGACCTCGTCGCGACCATTCCAATGCACTGCGTAGTTGCCGGGCGTCTGCATTTGCCGCTCGACAAGCCGTCTCACCCTCTGTCCCCGGATATTGAAAACATCGAGCGTCACCTCACTGAGGGCGGGGATGCCGTATGTTATCGTCGTCTCAGGATTGAACGGATTGGGATAGTTCTGCGACAACACGAAACTCGAAGGTACAACTTCTTTGTCCGCAACAGAAACCGGAGCCGTCTGGATGAACAGATTGTCCAGTGCCCAACCCCAGCCGCTGTCAAGGGCATCGTAGAAAAGACGGAAGCGCAGCAAGACCTCATCCCCTGGGGCAAATACATTCTGCAAATCAACGGACCGGGTTCGAAACAGAGATGGCTGGCCATCCTCTCCGCCCTGGTATGCGTCGAGCCAAACCTGATACTCACGCGAGTCGTAACCCGGGCTGAGAGCCTCCCAGGTCGTACCATTGTCAGAACTTCCTTCGACAATAACGTAGTCCCAGAAGTCATCATCGCCAAACGTGCTGCCGGGATTTCCCGGCTCGACAATGGCAATCTCGTCAAACATCACGGTGCTGTTTTGGCTGCTGACGACCACTGGAAACTCGAGTGTCGCCACGAGGTCACCCTCGGTGCTTCCGGAGGCAGGATACGGATGCGGCGAGTTTAGCGAATTGCCACTGAAATCCTCGGGCGCGGTGAGCGCCAGTCCTTCGAGGCGAAAATCATCGGAGGCGTCTTCGAAATCAGTCGCGTAAGAGGCACGGGCGTTGCTCAGCGGAAAAATCTCTATCAGGCGGTCTGCCGTTTTATAGGTGACTCCATCATCATAAGACGCCAGCGAGACAGCCACAGTTCTGGGCTCTGTCACGGCAGCGATGAATTCAAAGGTCGTGTCCAGGGCCGCGGTGTTACCGGCAAATCTCAAGACAGGTTCTTCATCGACTAACACAAACGAAGAATCATAGGATGAACGAAACTCGGTGGTCATTTCGATACGGCCACCACCGCCACCGGAAATCGCGCGCAGCCGTGGTGGCAAGGTCACGATTGGCGGCTGAGGCAACTCTGAGATTGTCACCGACCAAATGCCTCGTCCACGCGTGGCAACGACGATCTGGTCATCTACCGCCTTCATTTGATAAATGGCAACCGCCGGCAAACCGTTGTCAGCAAACGACCAGGACGCGCCATTGTCACTAGACTCGAAGGTACCGATTTCCGTGCCGGCCCAAATCGTCTCCGGAGCATGCGGTAAGACCAACAGGCTGAACACCGCCACGTCCGGGAAACCGCGATCACTGTTCTCGTTTGCGCCGAAGCCCGAGATGTCCTGCCAGGATTCGCCCAGGTCAGTGGTCCGGATGATCTTCGGAGACTGTGGCCGTGAATGCAGAACATAGGCCGTCGAGTCCTGCAGTGGATGGGTCTCTAGTCCGGAAATGCTGAACATGTTGGGCACCTGCGTATATTGCTTGTCAACCGGCGAAAACGTCAGGCCGCCGTCCCTGGAAAGTTGCAGCCGCGCATCTCTGAAAGTAACGTGATTGAACCGGCTGCCCGCCCAGACTATTTGCGGATTGGCAATGGACTGCACGATCTGCGTGTGCAGCGAATTGAATTGCCATGACTCGGATTCGATGGGCGCCAGACTCCAGGTTCGCCCAAAATCATCGCTGCGGTAGACTCCTTCTTCAGAAACTGTGAGCACCAACTCGGGATTGCTTTTGGTGTTGGCCAGGATGGAAATGAACGGACCGTTGCCGACCTTGTCGAAGATCGGCGTAAACGTGGCATTCGGACCAGCCCCGGCGTTGGTCACCAGCCAGAACCAATTGCCTTGGGCGCCGCCGATCCACTCTTCCGGGTTGGCTCCATTCCAGACGGCATCAAAGCCATCGCCGCCTATCTGAAAAATGTATGGCGAGGCCGCTTCGGCATCTACCGGAGACTGCCAGGTGCCGTTATCCTGCATGCCCCCCACATACTCATTGCGTCCAGGTCGCTTGTCGGCGCCGTAGAACTGTGTGGTGACGTAACCATTCAGCGTTGCCGTGAAAGTCAGGCCGCCATCGTCGGAGTAGGTAACGCCACCATCGTTTCCGTCAAGAAGGCGGAAGCTGCCGGCGACTGAGTCCATCGGCACAAGCGTCAGGTTGTGGTGGTCCACATGAGTGTTGTTGGGCCTCGGCTCGCGGAAGGAAAAGGACGAGATCTGCATCGAAGTCCTGCTGAACTCCTGCTCCAATCCAACCTGGAAATCTATCGTGGCCGCTGGGTGCGACAAAGGGTCCCAAGTCACGCCTTCCGGGGTCGTGGGCCATAAAAAATAGATGAGTTTGTACAGGGGCCCGGCGTTGGCAATGTCCACATTTGCGGCATCCGGATCGTAGGGCAGATTGCTAATCAGAATGAATTGGCTGTCATCGCCATCCGGGTCGGTCAGGTCAAACTGACCGCTACGGTTGAAGTCATATATTGAAATCATGAGCTGGCGATTGTTCGAGGTATTCCAGACTTCAAACGGGACATCGATGTAGTCCTGATAGCCGCCGCCGGAGGTGATACTAAAAAACCGGTGTGCCTTTTGACTGCGCCCGGGGCCAAACCGAACCTGAACATTGGTATAGTCTTGCGGCTGCACCAAAGATTGTGCGCCGAACTCAGGGGCCGCATCAGAAGAGCCACCGCCCTCCAGCAGGTCGCCGCCAAAGTCGATGAAATTCAAGAACGACTCTGTGTTGGTCGTTGTTGAACTGATGTCAGCCACGGTCGAGGCAGTCAGGTCAAGAGATGCCCGGTGGATTTCAATGCCAGCGTAGTAAAGCGTGTCCGCGCTGAACGGGTGGAACGCCACGGCGTTGTTGTACCAGCCTTGCTCGGCCATCCAGACAAAGTCGCCACCAGTCTCAACGCTGCGAATCCAGGTTTGCCCGGAATCATCAGACACGTAGACATCATTCTTCGAGCCTGTGATCGTCTCCACGGTCGCAGCCAGTCGCGAAGACTTGGTCGGCGCAATCGCAAGTTCAATTCGGCCGGACGGCGCCGGACCGACCTCGGGCTGAAACACAACATCCCAATTTTCTCCACCATCCGTAGATTTGAGGACACCGAAAGCAGTCACGGCAGCGTACTGCACCTGGAAATCACTGCCATCAAATATCACTTGCGAGACCGGCGCCAGAATTGATGGATAAACTTCCTGCCAGCTCGCACCGCCATCCGCGGTTTTGAAAATGCCTGTACCCGTCGAAGCCACAACAATGTCCGGATTGGATGGATGGATAATCAGGCGGCTGACATTGCGGAACTGGCTCTCGGCGTTTTGGTTGTCCGTGCTCCCGAGATGCGTCCAGCTTGCACCGCGGTCAATGGATTTGTAAATGCCATTGCCGTTAACATTCGGAAAGCCCGGCATCCAGTCTTCTCCGGTTCCGGCGTAGAGCACATCCGGGTTCGAAGCTGACTGTACCAATGCCTGCGTCGATAGGAAAGCCAAATCAGGAGTGAGGTTCGCCCAACTCTGCCCGGCGTCCACTGTTTTCCAGATGCCACCCGAGGCTGAGCCGGCGAACCATGTGTTCCCCGCTGCATCCGCGTCCAAATCGACAACAATGGCCCGGGTGCGGCCACCGACGTTGCCCGGGCCGCGTGAAACCCAGTCAAGTTGACTCATGGCTAGCCGTGCCACCCTCCTATCCTTGCCGGCATACTTTCGCTGTAACGCATCAGTAAGGGCCAACTGTTTATGATGCGCGGGATACGACTTACCTTGGACCCCGGCGCCGCCCTGGGTGATATCTCTGTAGTAGGCATCAAACTTGTCCGGCTGGCCGAACATCTCGGCTTTCGTCGCGCGCTTCTTTTCTTTGATGATGCCGAACTCCCGGCGCATAAAATCCGAACTGGTCAACTGCTCTTGACCGATGAGTCTCTCCGCAACACGCGAGGTCTCATCACTGCCAGCGCTGTATTGCCAATAGGCGAAAGCCGTACAGGCGAGTCCTGCAATCAGGGCGATTTTGTAAACCATGCTTGGTTTCTTCATAACTTCAGTCCTTACTTAATAGAATTACCGGAGTGTGGTGACTGAGCCGAAGCATCCCTTATCTTTACCTGCATGAGCCGCGATCTGCAGGCCTCGTTGCAGGTTGTGATATATTGCAAACCAACCTATCGATCGCCTCTTCAAAAGTCAATCCGATTTTCTTAGCCCCGTCTGAATATTTCAGTTTACTTTGCGACACAGTGATCCTATCTTCAGTGCATCATTCCTACAATTGCATTTTGTGAGGCGGCAAATTCCAGCCCTATTCGGGACCATCAATGCACCAAATTAACTCAATTTCTCATAACCAGGAGGCGAACATGATCAGAAAACCTTCATTCATTTTCTTGGCAATCTGTATGCTTGTAGCTCTGCTCACCGTGCTGTACGCCGGCGACCGCAAGCAAGACACGCTGAAAGCCGACAATGAAAAATCACTTGCAACGCATGCCCTGGAGATCACTCAGACTGATATTGCAGCGCAACTCAATTCTACAAAGCTGACAGCCGCCGACAAAGTCAAGGCGTTGACGCGTCATTTCAGAGCAAGCAAGCAGGCTGACCAGCCTGTTGATGTGGCAGACCTAAAGCAACAGGCTCGGCAGGCGAAAGTCAAAGATGTCCGGGTGAGCAAAGAAGCACACCGGTAGGCAGTTGCCTCGCTTACACGCCACCCGTGTTACAAACCAAGGAGAATCCCTTATGAGATTACCAAGATATATAACTCGCATCCCGGCGTTGTCGCTGGTCATCGCCCTACTTGGCGGTACGGCTTTGTTGGCGACAACCACTGCCCGGATGAATCTAGCCGAGCTGGCAACCCGTTCGGGCCGGATTTTCGTCGGCAAATGTTTGTCAGTCACCGAGGCAACCGTACCGGGCCCTGGCGGCGGACAACTGCCGTACACAGAATACACGTTTTCCGTAACAAAGGCAATCAAAGGCAGCATCGGCGCCACCATCAGCGTCCGGCAACTTGGGGCGCAAAGGCCAGACTTTGTACGGGGGCGAAATCGCACCATTGTGGGGATGCCACAATACAAAATTGGCGAAGAATACGTTCTTCTCTTAACTAAGGAAAGCCGGCTGGGGCTGACCGTACCTGTTGGCATGGCGCAAGGTAGTTTCAAGACCTACTTTGACGCACAGACCGGGCAGAAAAAAGTGGTCAACGGTCTGAACAATGCCGGCCTGTTCAACAAGATGGAACCCGGCAAGAGTTCCCTAGCCACATCACTCGAGGGCCATGAGGTCCGGCTTCTCTCGAACAAGCAGGGAGCACTTGCGTTCGGCTCCTTCGTTTCTTTGCTGCAGAAGCTTGCTCGCTAACTTGTTCCTTCCCGAACAACGAGTGACCTCAAAATTCAGTCCCTTAAGAGGAGAATGAACCGTGAGAAATAAAAATACAATATTCTCAACCTGCGTTGTCCTGGTGATTATGGTCAGCGCGTTGACAACTCTGTTTGGCGGAGAGCCCCTGGTTGTGTCAACCACTGGCCAAGCCTATCGCTGGGACATCAGCTCAGGCCCGGTACCGTTCAATCCCGATGGTGGCGGACTCGGCACGCTGGACAACGCAGCGGCCGTTGCTTTTGTCGAAGGCGCTTTTCAGCGCTGGGCGGATATCCAGACCGCCGGAATCACATTTGCAAACACCGGCCAGATCGCAGACTCAATAGGAAATCCAACCGACATTGATGAGACCAACTTCGGCCCCATTTTCTCTCCGGAGGCCTCAAATGGACAGAGTGAAATCGTTTTTGATGAAGACGGCGCTATCTTCGATCTGCTGTTCGGAGAGGACAGCGGTGTGCTCGGCTTCGCCGGGCCCGACTTTTTTACTACCACCGCGCCGTTTACGATTACGGAAGGCTCTTCATTTCTTGACGGCGGCTGGATCGATGGCGACTCTACCAACAACGAGATTTCCATCGAGCTGTTCGAAACCGTGTTCGTGCACGAATTTGGCCATTACATCAATCTCGCGCACACGCAGGTCAATGGTCTGGCATTTTCCGCCGGCGAAAACATTCAAGGGTTCGGACCTCCGCCAGAAACAAGTGTGGAGACCATGTACCCCTTTCTGACCTCGACCAGCGAAGTCACACCACATGCGGACGATATTGCGATGGTTAATTTTCTCTATCCGGCCTCCCCCACCAACCCTTCGGCCAATAGCGCAGCGGCATTGGGCGGCACCGCAGCGATCACCGGCCGCATTTTCTTTTCTGACAGTGTCACGGCTGCAACCGGAGTCAACGTGATCGCCCGCAACACCAGCGGCGGCGCTTCTACCATCTTCGACGATGCCGTATCGCAGATTTCTGGTGCGCTTTTTGAAGCTGACATCAACGCCCCTGCGGGCGGCACAGTCGATCCCGATCTCGACGGCAGATACACCCTCTACAACCTCACTCCCGGCGCTGAGTATTCGGTCGAGATTGACGAGATTGGGCCAGGCGGCTTCAGCAGCAGCACTCTGATCCCTTTGCCTGGGCCTGAGGAGTTCTACAACGGAGCTGGTGAGTCCGCCGACTCGACATTGGATGACCCGGCAGACATGGAAGTGGTGGCGCCTCTGGCCGACCAAGTGACCGGTGATATTGATATTATCCTCAATGACTCACCGCAGCTCGCCAGAATCGCGCGGTCCGACCAAACCACCGAATTCATTGGCAGCGTGCAATCGCTCACAACTTCGTTCGACACGCCGAACGGCGACAATGACTACGCCGCTGTGCAGTTCTCGATTCCAGCAAGCCTCGAAACCCCGTTCACGGTTGCCGCGGCGGCCTTCTTCAACAACGACGGTAGCACGATTTGGCCGCGAATCTTGCTGACAACCGATGATGGCAGCGGGCAGCCTGATATGTCAAGTCCGCTCGCTGAAGTCACCAATTTTTCAGGACCGGCCACTCTTGCAGAAGTTAACGTACCTTTCGGAGTAGAGCGCAATAGCGACGAGGATCTTTTTGTGGTCATTCAGTTTCCACCCGGCGAAGCGATTACAGATCCTGGCACTGGTCCGGCCATCGGAGGCGACTCTGATTTGACCATGGGATACGTTGCAGGCAACTTGCACTCCACCGACGGTGTCAACTTCGCTGAGAACAACACGACCGTCGGCGCCGGCAGCGCGACTTTCCTGAACTGGACGGTAACGCTCGACATCCAAGTCGGCAACACCAAAGTTGACGACAACGAGCCCAACGACGACTCCGGCACCGCCACCGCCATTGCCTACGGCGAGACGGTCAAAGGTAGCATAGCTCCATCCGGTGAACTCGATTTCTTCGTCTTCACAGGTTCTGCCGGAGATTTGGTTCGTGCTGATGTCAATGCCAAACCATACGGCTCGGATTTGGACGGTTTCATCCATCTGCTTGCTGCCAACGGCGACACCATCGCGGTTCATGATGACGAAGACCTTGGGGTTGCGCAAGATCCCAAACTTCAGGCGGTTTTGCCGGCAGATGGCGACTACTTACTGGTCATGGACAGCTTCGAGAATTCGGCCGGCCTCACGCCGGTTGGCGGCCCGAGCTTCTTCTATTCCCTGACATTGAATACATTCACACCGCCGTTTGAGCCCAATGACACGCCAGCGGATGCCACCCCGCTGAACGTCGGTGAAGAACTTTCCGCGGCGCTGGATGTGCCCGGCGACATTGATTTCTTCTCATTCGAAGGCGTAGGCGAAGATATCTTCTCTGCATTGCTCAACATCGGCGGCTTCACCAACTTCAAACCCGTGTTGACTGTGTTTGACACGGATGGCAGCACCATTCTGCAGACCCGGAACTCCACCGCCATCGAGGCTGAATTGCCAGCGGATGGCACCTACTTCCTGGCAATAGCTGATCTCAACGACGGCGGCGGTGCTGATTTTTTCTACACACTTGAGACCGACCTAAGCAAGCCCAACCTGCCTGTGCCGCTGAATCTGCAAGCCACGGGTTTCAGCGACAAAGTTGAATTGAACTGGAGCGAGCCCGATCTTGGCGGCGCTCCGGCCACTGCTGCTATTTCCGCCGATCTCGATGAAATCGAGCCCAATAACACGACAGCAACAGCGCAGGAGCTTCAGGGCGCGTCGCCGGTGGTGGTCAACGGCAATGCAGAGGTTGCGGATGTAGGAGCCATCCAGATCAATTTCACGGATGGTAGCAGTGATGACCTTGAGGATTTGTTCGTCGTCAACACCCAGTCCGCAGGATTGAACATTGTCCTTTCTGATTACTCGGCGGACCTGGACATCTACCTGTTGGACAATCCACCAACCGCGATTCTTGCCGCATCGAATTCCGCAGCCGCGGTGGAGTCTATCAGCCTGCCCAATCAGGCGGCTGGCAGCTATTTGATCGGCGTCACGATTTTCGACCCGGGCCAGGGTGCATCGGATACTTCGCCTTACAAGCTGACAGTGGAGGCAGAGCTTCCAGGCGCTGGTCCGGCGATCCTTTCGTACAACGTTTACCGCTCCAGCCAGGCGGGCGCAGTGAACAACGGCAGCCTCGCCGGTAGCGTTGACGGCCTGACAACGGCCTTTGTAGACTCGGCGCTAAACCCAAGCACGCTTTTCTACCAGGTCACCGCCGTTTACCCGGAAGGAGAAAGTGATCCTTCCAATGAAGTGTCCGCGGTTGTGACTTCAGTGGGTCGGCAGGCTTCGACCTTGCCTACGGTTTATGCGCTGGCACAGAACTACCCCAATCCCTTTAACCCATCCACGGTTATCCGATATGCTATTCCGCCGAAGCACGGCAATCAGAATGTCTCGGTGACTGTTTTCAATATGATGGGGCAAAAGGTGAGGACCCTGGTTAACGAAACTCAGGCAGCCAACTTCTATACGCTTGAGTGGAACGGCAAAAACCAGTCTGGCAAGCAGGTGACCAGTGGCTTGTACTTGTATCAAATCAAGGCAGGCAGCTTTATTGAAACCAAGAAGATGTCGCTGATCAAGTGATAGAGAAAAAGTTCTGACTAACCGGGAGAGGGTCGGCTCGGCCCTCTCCTATTTTGTGTTCCCCCCCCTTCCGTTCTCTCTCCTGCGCAGTGTCCGGCAAGATTTTGAATATTCCCCCGCGATTCAACCAGTGGGGTGAGAGATGGACTTCAGGCAAACAATGGCAGTCGGTGGTCAGCCCAGACGGGGCGAAATCGTGCTGCGACAGATTTTACCATTGCCCGGTTATGTTCGTCCAGTTCGTCATCTAGAAATATTTCGCCCCGTTGGGGCCTTGGGCTATCGTTACCGAGGGCGCTGCCCTGGGCTGTTGTAAGCCGCCCCGTTTGGGCTTGGGCTATTGTTCATCGACTTACTATCTTTTTGGATATGTTGAGTAGGTTGTTTGAAATCAAAGTGGGTGTGTGGCAGACAGTCGAAGACAAAAAAAATGGGAGGACGAATAATCGCCCTCCCATTCGAAACTCAGATATTTCTGCTACTTGAGCAGGGTCATCTTGTGGGAGTTCACAAAATCACCTGCTTTGATGCGGTAGAAATAAAGACCGGTGGATACCGGCTGTCCACCATCATCTCGACCATCCCATTGCAGGGAGTAGCGACCGGCTTTTTGCTTTTGCTCGAAAACCAGATTCCGAACCTTCTGGCCAACCACATTGTACACCTGCAGCGTTACGACCGACTCTTTCGGCAGGTCGTAGTTGATGCTGGTCTCAGGGTTGAAGGGGTTCGGGTAGTTCTGTTCAAGCGCAAAGCTGGTCGGCAATTGGCTGCCGCCTTTCACTGACACAGGGTCGGTTTGAATCGACAGGTTGTCGATAGCCCAGCCCCAGCCATTGGCGAACGCGTCCCAGAAGAGTCTGAAACGAATCAGCACTTCCTCGCCAGAAGCAAATGTCGGCTGCAGGTCGAGTGAACGAGGCCGGTACATGCTCGCATCTCCGGCAGCGCCAGCTCTAAAAGCAGCCAACCACGCCTGGTCAGCTCTGGCATCATAACCATCCACGAGTGGAGTCCAGGTTACGCCATTGTCATTGCTGCCCTCGACAGTCACGTAATCCCAGAAATTGTCGTCGCCAAACACGGTGCCCGGATCGCCTTCTTCGATGATCGCGATCTCGTCAAACAAGATAGTCGAATTATCGGAATTGACGATGATCGGGAATTTGAGCTGCGCGATCGAATTGCCTTCACCTGCTCCGGGGGCCGGATAGGGATGCAGTGATTCGAGTGCACCGTTAGCAAAGCCTGTCCCGATGGTGAACTCACCGAGTTCAAAGTCCTCATTGGCCTCGTTGAAGTCGCTGGTGTAAAAAGCACGTGCCGCGCCGAGCGAAAACAGCTCGACCTCAAATGCTGGACTGCGAAACGTTCCTGCATCTTTCCATGCCGCCAGGCTGACAGAGACGGTGTCCCGGTCTCCCTCAAATGGAATCTGGAACTCGCGCTCCAACTCGTCACCTGCCTGGTTAGCAGGAAAGACCTCAAACGGTGCTCCATCTACCATGAAAGCAGAAGAGTCGTAAGCAGAAGGCAAGAGAATCGTTCCGCCAACAATGCCATCGGCGCCACCGCCGCCCTCTACGATACGCGGCGACAGAATGGCAGGGGGGGGCTCATAGCCAGCGAGTTCTGCCATTGCCGTTGTCCAAACGCCACGACCGTGGGTCGCAATCACGACTTCATCATTGACGATGATCATGTCATATATGGCAGCTGCCGGCACGCCGTTGTCTGCAAAAGCCCAACTAGCGCCGTCATCCGTTGACTCGAAAAGGCCGATTTCGGTACCTGCCCAGATGATGTCAGTGTTAAAAGGCATGACGAGCAGGCTAAAGGTGGCCACATCCGGGAAGCCATTGGAACTAGGACCGGCTCCGGCGAAACCGGAAAGATCTTCCCAAGTCTGCCCGAGATCTTGAGTTCTCACGACCTTTGGTGTACCGCGTGCTGACAGTACCACAAAGGCAGTGCTGTCCTCGGTCGGATGTGTTTCCAGGCCGGTAATGCGGGCAAGATTGCCCAAAACATTGGTGGCGGTAAAGGTCAAACCACCGTCGGTTGAGACGTACGGCGAACTCGCGTCCGTCATGTTTCTACCGGTCCAGACGATCTGCGGGTTGGCCAGCGAGATCTTGACCTGAGAGAAACTGCTGGTACCATTCCAGCCGTCACTGGTCATCGGCGTAAGTGTCCAGTCATCCGCGAAATTGTCCGAACGCCAGACACCCGAACCACCGATTGCAAATACCAGGTCCGGATCCTGCTTGGAGTCGGCGATCTTGGTGAAGAAGGGGTCGCCGTTTTGCTCAGGCGGTCCGGCAAAGGTCCAGGTTGCCCCTCCGTCCAGCGAACGGCGAATGCTGTTGAACTGGGATGACTCGAGCATTTTATTGACGTCGCCATAGTGCGCCACGGCCTCGAAGCCGTCGCCGCTTGGCAAGGGCGCCCACTCGCTGGCGTCGTCAGCATCAACAGGTGAAAGGAAACTACCATTGTCCTGAGTACCACCGATGTAGCGGTCCTGGCCGTTAACCTTGTCAATGCCGTAGAACTGCGAGGTGTTGTAGCCCTTCAGGAAACTCCCGGGCCGACCTTGAAAAATACCGGTCTGCAAGAAGGTGGCACCGTTGTCGTCCGTAAAAGCCACACCACCATCGTTGCCAATGATAAGGCGAAATTCCTGGTTGGCTTCATTGGTTTTCACCGGCACCAGATTGTGCAAATCGACGTGCAGACCCTTTGGATCGCCGCCGAAATCATCATAGGCATCGGTGATGTGCTCCGTGCTCAAACGGCGAGTCACGACGCGACCCCATTTGATGCGCAGGGTAGCATCTTCCGTAAGAGTAGTCAGGTCGATGACACCTGTTCCAGCCGGCGCCTCCGGCCAAACAACAAAGGTGTTCTTAAAAGCCTCACCCGCTACCTTGGCAATATTGGTGTCTGGGTTGGCAGCGTCATAAGGAACCGCATGAATGAAGAGGTACTCACGGTCGATGCCGCTGCCGTCGAGATCCGAGGCGCGGTCTTCCAACTCATAAACGCCGTTGTTTTCGTCATCACGCCAGGATACCATCAACTGCTGATTGTTTTCGGTATCCCAAACTTCAAACGGCACATCGACATAGTCTTGGTAGGGATACTGAAAGCCGCCCGCAAACAAAAATCGGTGACCTTTCTGCGATTTCCCGGGACCAAAGCGGACTTCCACCGTAGTGAAGTCATCCGCGGTGACGCCGGTTGCCAGGCCATGAAAGCCCTCGCCAAAATCGATGCCGCCTCCGGCAAAAGCACCGCCGAAGTTCACCAGGCCAAGAAAGGAACTGGTATTCTCGAAGTCAATGCCAGTAACTTGCTCATCGGTGGTGTCGCTACCGGCGACCATGGTCAACTCGAACAGGTTAACACCGCCAACAAATACCTTGTTTGCGTCATAGGGATTGACAGCGATGGTGTTGTCATACCAACCTTGTCCGCGTAGCCAGTGAACGTCGTTGCCAGTTGCATCGCTGTGCGAGAACCAGCTTGCGCCACCATCAGTAGAGCTGTAAAGGACTGAACCGGCCGGTCCGCCTTGCGCCGAGGCATAGATCGTGTTGGTGTCAGTGGGTGCAATCGCCAATTCCAATCGGCCAACGGCGCCGATTCCTTCAGAAGCGTCGCTCCAACTCACACCACCATCCACCGATTTAACCACACCAACGCCGTTAATGGAAGCGTACTGCGTCTGGAAATTCTCGGGGTTGGCGATCAGGTGTTCGATGGCCCCAGGCACTTCAAACGCCTCAGTCCAGGTGGCGCCAGCGTCGGTGGTGCGATAGATACTCGCGGTCGCCAATGCGCTATTAAAGCCTGGAGTAGTTGCGGCTACAAGCGTCATCGGGTCTGCCGGATCGACGACCATGCGCATGACATTATCGAAATCCGGATTGGTGGCGGTGCTGATGATTTGATTCCAGGTCGCGCCGCCATCGCTGGTCATCCAGATGCCGCTGCCGTCGATCTGATCGACATTGCCAAAGCCTTCACCTGTGCCGGCATAAATGTAGTTTGGAAAATCAGGCGCCCAAGCGAGAGTGCTGGTGGCCAGGTTCGGTAGACCTTCAGTCAAATGAGCCCAGGTCTGGCCCGAATCAGTTGTTTTCCAGACGCCGCCGCCGACGGAACCAACGATCCACGTACCATAACTGGAGTCGCTCGGATCGACGAGAATACCGCGAGTACGGCCACCGACGTTGCCCGGGCCGCGCTCGACCCAATCCAACGCACTGCTGCTTTGCAGCTTGGCGAGCTGACTTGCGGATTTGACGTTGCGCGCTTTCAGAAGCGCTGTCATCTGGTAATTGAGGGCGTAGTCAGGCGCGGTTTCACCGGCGCGCGTCCGAATGCCACGGTGCCATTCGGCGAACAAATTGGGATTGTCCTTGCCCTCCACACCCTTGACTTTTTGCTTGCGCGCCGACATGGGCGCCAACTTCGCCCGTTTGACAGCAACAGGGTCAATTGTCTCGGCAACAGGCATTTTGTCAACATCATTCAGAGCCAGCGTGGTGGATGGCCCATCCGCCTTTTTTAGAAACATCAGAGTCCCACTGAGCGTGAGCGCGAACAACACTGTGACAGTTGCGGTAAGAGTCTTTCTCATACTCTCCTCCATAAAATGAATAAAAAAAAAGTTTACCATTTAATGCATGAGTGAATGCACGAGTAAAAGAGTTCTAGCTTGATCACTCCTTTCCGTTTAATGGGTTGAACGAGTCAGTAGATTTGGTTCTGACAGGCATGAATTACTATTTGTCAGCATCTTTGATTGTAGGGTTCTCTTTGCTGCGGAGCCGAATATTGTAGACGTATACGTTGGACTGCCGGTCACCCGCCTCATCGCCACGCACGATGCCCGGCACGGTCTTCACACGGATGCGTTCATCATCCAGCCAGGAGACTTCAGCCACCGGCAACACTTCATCCAGGAGTACGCGTTCGTCGCTCAGACTGTACAAGAAGAAACTCAGACTCGTTTCCCTGTTGCCCTTCGCTCCTTTTATGCAAAGAACCGCTGAGTTACTCGAATTGAATGAATAGTGGATTTCGTCTCGATACTTCTGTTTGGCCAAGATCTGGAACTGCTGCGAGGTGTTATCTTCGGACTGAACCAAGGGGGCCTTACTTGATTTTTGTTTATATGCTGTTGAGCAACCGATGCACAGAATGAGTGAAAACAGTAGAGCCACACGCCACAAGATCATGAGATTTCCCCACTTTGGCTATTAATGACTGTTTAGAAAGGTCTACGAACTGGATAGAAATGAAAGTAATGCTGAGTCATTAAGATTAAGACAATGAAACTAAAAAAACAAGGAAAACTAAAATGAAATTCTGAAAAAATCGAATTTTAAGGGACCATCTCTCTTGCCTGCCTGTGCGGCAGAAAAAAGGCCATGGAAGTCGCCGGGTGAAGAGCTACCTTGCCAGTTCTTCTCGCAAGATTTCGTTCACCAACTTGGGATTGGCCTTGCCCCCAGTCGCTCGCATCACCTGACCGACGAGAAAGCCGATGACCTGTTCTTTGCCAGCCTTGAACTTGGCAACTTCCCCGGGGTTCTGTTGCAGGACTTCACGAACCTGCCCTGCCAGTTCGCCGGCATCTGAGATCTGTGCAAGTCCTTTTTGCGCAATAATGTCACCGGCATCAGCGCCTGTGGTGGCCATCTCGGCAAAAACCGCCTTGCCAGTCTTGAGGTTGATGTCACCCTTTTGAACCAGCTTGATGAGCTTGCCGAGCGCGGCTGGTGACACCTCAAAATCTCGAATTCCGCCGCCGGATTCCTTCACTTGCCGCAGCACCTCGACCATGACCCAATTGCTAGCTGCCTTAGGATCACCACAGACTTCGGCAAGCTGCTCGAAGTAGTCGGCCACATGCCTGTCGTCGGTCAACACCTCAGCGTCGTAGGCCGGCAGACTGTATTCAGAAACAAACCTGCCTTTGCGCGCGGTGGGCAATTCAGGTAGCGACTCACGAACTTCGTCGAGCCAGGTAGAGCTAATCTTGACCGGAACGAGATCCGGATCCGTGAAATAGCGGTAATCGTGCGAATCCTCCTTGCCGCGCATGGCGATAGCTTCACCGCGGTCGGCATCCCAGAGCAGGGTCTGCTGCACTACTTCTCCCCCACCCTCAATGAGCCTGGTTTGCCGCTCTATCTCATACTCAAGGGCTTTTTCCACGCCCCGGAAAGAATTCATATTCTTCAGCTCGGTCTTCACGCCAAACCGTTCTCGCCCGACGGGTCGGACCGAAACGTTGGCGTCACAACGCAGACTGCCTTCTTCCATGTTGCCGTCACAGATGCCAAGGTACTGCACAATCTGCTTGATTTGGGTCAGATAGAGATAGGCTTCGTGCGGTGTGCGGATGTCGGGTTCGCTCACGATTTCAATCAGCGGAACGCCGCAACGATTGACATCCACAAGGGTTTCATCGCTGGCGACAAAAGATTCGGCGTGAACAGATTTTCCCGCGTCTTCCTCCAGATGAATCCGCGTGATGCCGATCCGCTTTCGGCCGGACTCTAGCTCGACATCGATATGGCCGTGCTCACAGATTGGCTCCTCGAATTGCGAGATCTGGTAGCCCTTCGGCAAATCCGGATAGAAGTAGTTTTTGCGGGCGAAGATCGATATGGGAGCGACGCTGCAATTCGTCGCTAGGCCCATGCGCATGGCGAATACAACCACCTGCTTGTTGAGCACGGGCAAGACTCCGGGCAGGCCCAGACAAACCGGATCGGCCTTCGTGTTCGGCTCCCCGCCAAATGCCGCGCTGCTGGTGGAAAAAATCTTGGATTTGGTCAGAAGTTGCGCGTGCACTTCCAGGCCAATGACAGGCTCGTATTTCACTTCGGTTGACATAGGGTCGTCATGGTGGGTTCGTTTGTCGCTCTAAGCCGGAGCATTCTGTTGGTCTGCAATCTGTTTCTCAACAAAGTCGCCAATCCGGATGACCATGGACTCATCGAAGGGTTTTCCAATGAGTTGCAGCCCGACAGGCAGCCCACTGCTGTCCTTGCCACAGGGAACTGAGATGGCGGGCAGTCCGGCGAGATTCACCGAAACCGTGTAAATGTCGGCCAGGTACATGGTCAGCGGGTTGTCAAGCTTGTCACCAAGCTTGAACGCGGTCGTCGGCGCCGTCGGCGTCAACAGGCAGTCACAGGTCTTGAAAACCTCATCAAAATCACGACGAATCAGCGTACGGACCTTCTGGGCCTTGCGATAGTAGGCGTCATAGTAGCCGGCCGACAGGACGTAGGTCCCCAGCATGATGCGCCGTTTCACCTCCTCGCCAAAGCCCTGCGTGCGACTCTGGATATACATCTCGTCGAGCGATGCCGGATTCTCGCTGCGAAAGCCGTAGCGTGCGCCGTCGTAGCGCGCCAAATTCGACGATGCCTCAGCAGTCACAAGCACGTAGTAGGTCGCAATTGCGTATTCGGTGTGTGGCAGAGAGACCTCCATGATTTTAGCGCCTGCCCGGTCCAGAAGCTCGATGGCTTGCTTAAGGGAGCTACGCATGTCCGGCGCGAGGCCCTCGGCAAAGTACTCTTTTGGCAAACCAATCCGAAGCCCCTGAACATCCTGATTGACTTCGGAGGAGAACCGCGGGACGTCAATGGGTGCGGAGGTCGAATCATGCGGGTCAACGCCGGCGATAGTTTCCAGAACAAGCGCGGCGTCTTCCACGGTTCGGGTGATTGGGCCCGCCTGGTCAAAAGAAGAAGCGTAGGCTACCAGCCCATAACGCGAAACACGGCCGTAAGTCGGTTTGAGGCCGACCACACCGCAAAATGCCGCGGGCTGACGAATGGAACCTCCGGTGTCGGTTCCGATGGCGGCCAAGGCCATGTCGGCCGCGACGGCGACTGCCGAGCCGCCGGATGAGCCTCCCGGAACCCGGGATGTGTCCAGCGGATTCTTCACCGCTCCGAAGTGCGAATTCTCAGTTGAACTCCCCATGGCAAACTCGTCCATATTGGTCTTGCCGATAATGATCGCGTCTTCCGCTTCGAGTCTCTCGATGAGCGTCGCGTCAAATGGGGATTTGTAGTTATTGAGGATGTGCGAGCCACAAGTGAGCGGTTGATCTTTCATGGCGAGAATGTCTTTGGTCGCCATCACGACACCCGCAAGACTTCCCGCCTTACCTTGTTGAACACGGCCGTCGATATCCCGGGCGCGTTCCAGCGCGCGTTCTCCCAAAACAAAAATGAAGGCATTGAGACCGCTGCCTTCATCGATTTTGCGGAGATAGTTCTGAACCAGGCCGACACACGAGCTTGTTCCGGTGCTCAGCGCCTGCCGGGCTTCGCGGATTGATGATATCTTGATTTGCTTCCCCTCCTAAATTCAGCCGCTTGAGCAGCCTACTGGTCTTTCTTGCGGTCTCCGGATTCCACTTTCGACCGTTCGTCTTCTTCCGGCTCCTTGACGGACTTCTTGAACTCGCGGAGCCCCTTTCCCAATCCCTTAGCCAATTCCGGAAACTTTTTCCCGCCAAACAAGAGCAGGACAACGAAGATTATGAGCAAAATCTCCCAGTGACCAAAACCCATCTATTACTCTCCTTTTTTGGCATCGGAGGCAGCATCCCCCGACTTCTGTTTGCCAGTATCAGACGAATCATCGCTTTTCGATTCAATGCTGCGAACCGGCTTCTTGGCGCCTACCTGCACCGACTCGTCAAGGTCGTTCTTGACTTCATCGATGTTGCCCTTGATCTCCTTCTCAAAATCCCTCCGCAAAGGCTCAACATCAAGTTCACTTTTCAACTCGTTGGTCGCCCGCTTGAACTCGCGGATCCCCTTACCGAGACCTCGCGCCAGTTCCGGCAGACGCTTCGAACCGAACAGCATGAGAACGACGAGCATGATGACAATCAGCTCCGGCATCCCTATTGATCCCACTTTGGCACCTCCTAAGATGAGATTGGGACGGTTAGTACCATCGCAAAAGATAGACCGCGATGACCACACCAATAAAGCCTACCACGTTCAAAATGAGCTTGAAACCGAACGTGATGGCGAATAATCCTAAGTTCAGGGGCGTCGGCCCCGCTTCCAGCTCTGCGCTGCGCAGAAAGAAATCCTTGACCACGCCTTCCGGCAAAATCAATCCGATTAGCTGTCCCAAAAGTGACCCAATCATGGCGCCCAGAACAATAATCAGAACAACACGCCCAATCGATTTTTTCGCCATCCGGTAAGCCCTTTCGTCTCTTCAGTTCAGGTTCGCTCGCTGAGCCATTCTACCATGGATCCAAATATTTTCGCGCCGTCTGTCGAGGTCAGAACTTCTTCGAAACAGCGATCGGGGTGCGGCATCATTCCCATAACGTTGCCACGCTCATTCATCACGCCGGCGATGTTATCCAGAGAACCGTTCGGGTTGGACTCCGAGTTGGGTTCACCACTTTCGTCCGTGTATCGAAAGAGTACCTGATTGTTGCGCTTGACGGACTCGAGGGTAACGGAGTCGGCGTAGTACAGACCTTCGGCGTGAGCGACGGGTATATTGAGAATCTCACCCGGCCCACATAGTGTCGTGAACGCAGTGTCGCTATTCTCGACCCGCAGGTTCACGAATTTACAGACAAACTTCAGACTGTCGTTGCGCATGAGAGCACCCGGCAGCAATCCTGCCTCGCACAGGACCTGGAAGCCATTGCAAATGCCAACCACGATACCACCCGCGTTGGCAAACTCAACGACGGCCCTCATCACTGGTGAGAACCGCGCAATAGCGCCGGTGCGCAGGTAGTCGCCGTAAGAAAATCCACCCGGCAAAATAATTGCGTCGTAATGGCTGAGGCTGGCTTCCTTGTGCCAGACAAACTCCACGTCTTGTTTCAGCGCGTGCTTAAGAGCGTAATAACAATCGTGGTCGCAGTTGGAACCCGGAAAGACGATAACGGCGAATTTCATGAATCAACCACCATCCTCGCTAACCAGCTCAATTCGGTAATCTTCAATGACGGGGTTAGCCAGCAGTTTTTTGCAGGCTTCGTGGGTCAGCTCCTCGGCCCTGTCCTTCGTAACCTCGCCGAAGTCCATATCTATCAGTTTGCCGATACGAACCTCATCGACACCCTGGATTCCGAGGTTCTCAAGAGCATGCAGCACGGTCTTGCCTTGTGGGTCGAGGATGCCGCTCTTAAGCGTGATGTGAATTCTTGCCGAGATCATTTGACCTTTGGTGATGGTTCGTGTTTGCTAGTCCGGCACGGAAGCATCAAGTACTTCCTCGTCGTCTTCCGTGCCCTTGTTGCTTGTCAAAAGCGAGCGCAAAAAGTAAAACAAAAGGTAACCAAAAGCAAGCGGGAACATCGATTTCTCGCGGAACACTACCAGCAGCGCGACCGCCACAATCAGGAGCGACAGAACAATCGAGTTGCGCTTGTTTGCATGGAAGGTGAAACTCGGGAGCATCTGGTACTCCACATTACTCACCATTAAATAGCAAAGGAAAAGCACCAGAGGTATGGTTTCGAAGGCGAAACGAAAACCTTCCCACAAATCATAATTGAAAATCACATAAGCCGACAAGGTGACAGCCATGGCCGGGATCGGCAGGCCAGTGAAATTCTCCTTTTCGAATCCATCGGTGTTTACGTTAAAGCGCGCCAGCCGAATCGCCCCAAACAGAAGTGGCAGAAAGCTGATGATCAGTCCGACGGCGCCCAGGCGGTGCAAGAAAACCTCGTAAATAAGAATGGATGGGGCCGCACCGAAGGAAACGACATCAGTAATGGAGTCGAACTCAACGCCGAACTCGCTGTAGGTGTTAGTCAGTCTCGCGACTCTGCCATCAAGGGCATCCCAAATTGCAGCGACCATGATCAGCCAGGACGCAGTTACGAATTTTCCCTGTAAGGCATGAACTATCGCGAAATACCCGAAAAAAAGATTCAACATTGTGAGAATACTCGGCACGATGTTTCGGCTATACTTCATCTGTAAATACTCCTAGGATACTTTTCCCGCCTTTTACCTTTTGATTGAGTTCCACCTGAACGTTGACATTCTTGGGGAGAAAAATATCAACTCTCGATCCAAACTTAATCATCCCAAAGCGATCGCCCAGCGTAACCTTGTTGCCCTCCCGTACATGACAAACAATTCGCCTGGCGATGAGACCGGCAATCTGCTTAAACAACACTTTGCGTTCGTCACCCTGAATGCCGATGACGGTCTGCTCATTGATGTCCGAAGCATCGGCTTTGTATGCTTGAAGGAAGGCGCCCTTTTTGTAGCGAAAGAATTCAACGCTGCCCGAGATGGGAATACGATTTACGTGCACGTCAAAAACGTTCAGGAAGATGCCGATTCGTGTGGTTTCGCATTTCATGAAATCACCTTCGTAGGCATCTTCGATCTCGACCACCTTGCCGTCGGCCGGCGAAATAACATTATTGCTGCCGGTGGGTACCTCTCTCTCGGGGTCTCTGAAGAAGTAGACTGTCAGTCCCGCTAGCAGAACGCCGAGAACAGCAACAATATCGACAAACAGATAGGGGGTCATCAACGCCCCCCAGACGATGACCGCCGTAAACAACACCATCCCGATGATAATACCCAGACCGTCTCGAGCCAAAACTCCCTCGCTATTGTTAGTTCAGAATAATTACTTGTAGACGCGTTTCAAGACTTCCTGGTATGCTTCTTCTACCTTACCCAGGTCCTGACGGAAACGGTCTTTGTCCAACTTTTCACCCGACTCGACATCCCATAAGCGGCATGTGTCAGGTGAAATTTCATCTCCAAGCTTGATGCGCCCAGACTTGCTGCGGCCAAATTCAAGCTTGAAATCCACCAGCAGCATATCACGCCGGAAGAAAAATGACTTGAGCACGGCATTGATTTTCTGGGCGTAGCGTTTGATGAGTTTGATCTCATCTTCATTGGCGTGACCGAAAGAGACCACGTGGTCTTCGTTGATCATGGGATCGTGCTTTTCGTCATCCTTCAAATAGAATTCCAGGATGGGGTGCTCCAACTCCTTGCCGTCTTCAACACCATAGCGCTTGACCAGGCTTCCGGTGGCGATGTTGCGCATCACGACCTCTACCGGGATCATCTCCAGCTTGTGAATCGCCATGGCGTTGTCTGCCTGCTGACCGACAAAATGTGTTGGTACGTGGTAGTTCTCGAGATAATTGAACAGATGGCCGGACATCTGGTTGTTCACTGTGCCTTTGTTCTTGATCTTGCCTTTCTTCTGGCCATCAAATGCCGTGGCATCGTCCTTGAACTCCTGGATGTAGATATCTTCGTTGTCTGTCTCGTAGACAATTTTCGCCTTACCTTCGTAAAGCTTTTTCTTCTTTTTAACCTTGGCTTCTTTCAATGTCTCATCACCCTGTTTGGTTAAAGGATTCTCAATTATTGGTCCAGCCCCACTCGATCAAAAATAAAATCTACGTTTCTCAAATTGTGCTTCAGGTCAAAGCAATTCTCAATTTCACGCTCTGTCAAAGCTTCGCGAATCTTGGCGTCAGCTAACAGGGTCTCTTTGAAATCTCCTCCCTTTTCCCACACCTGCATAGCGCAGGTCTGTACCTGGTGGTAAGCTTCCTCTCTTGTGATGCCGCTTTTCGCCAGGGCCAACAAGAACGACTGCGAGAAAACCAGGCCATTTGTCTGTTGCAGGTTGCGCATCATGTTGTCGGGGTACACCACCAGAGTGCTGATGATTCTGGTGAACCGGTGTAGAATGTAGTCAAGGGCGATGGTGCTGTCCGGAATAATCACGCGCTCTACCGATGAGTGGGTGATGTCGCGCTCGTGCCACAGTGCAACATTGTCCATCGCGGCGGTGGCGTTGGACTTGATGATACGCGCGAGGCCCGTAACTTGTTCGCAGCCAATCGGGTTGCGTTTGTGCGGCATGGCAGAAGAGCCCTTCTGACCTTTGGTAAAGGCCTCTTCCACCTCAAGCAACTCCGTCCGTTGCAGGTTACGAATCTCTGTCGAGAATTTTTCCAAAGAGCAGGCGATCAAAGCCAGGGCGGTCATGAATGCAGCATGCCGGTCCCTCTGAATGATCTGCGTCGAAACAGGGGCCGGCCTCAAGTTCAGTCGTTCGCAAACATAGGCTTCCACCCTTGGGTCAATATGCGAGAAGGTGCCGACCGCGCCAGAAATCTTTCCGACCGAGATGGTTTCAACCGCGCTCTCGAGTCGTTTTATGCCACGCCTGACCTCATCGTACCACAGTGCCAATTTAAGGCCGAATGTCGTGGCTTCGGCGTGAATGCCGTGAGAACGACCGATGCAGGGTGTGTGCTTAAACTCACGCGCACGCTCAGCAAGTCGATTCTTCAACGCTTCAAGCGACTCCAGAAGCATCAAACCCGCTTGTCGCATGAGGCTGGATAGCGAGGTGTCAAGCAGGTCGGAAGATGTCATGCCAAGATGAATGAACCGGCTATCCGGCCCGACATGTTCTGCAACATTGGTCAGAAACGCAATCACGTCATGTTTGACGGTCTCTTCAATCTCCAGGACTCGGCTCTTTTCGAAGTTGGCTTTCGCCTTAATCGTCTCAACCGCTTCCCGCGGGATGGCGTCGATAGCGGCCATTCCCTCACAAGCGAGAACTTCAACCTCGAGCCACTTGCGAAACTTGCTTTCGTCACTCCAGATGCCGGCCATTTCAGGCCTGGAATATCGTTCAATCACCGAACAGTCCTGTCCCTTGATTTATTGGCGATTCAATTCCTCGAGCTTAAGACTGACGTCGAACACACGTCGCTCTCGCACCACTTTGAGTTTCAGGTGGTCACCACCCCGCAAGTCGGAGTTGTCGATGACCTGCCAGATATCGTGCTCGTTCCGTATTTTCTCGCCGTTTACTTCAATAATGATATCACCGCCTTCTACTCCAGCACGGGCGGCGGCGCTGCCTTCTGTAACGCTAGTCACAATAACGCCGGTGGTCGATTTCAAACCGAAATAACGCGCGACCATCGGCGGCAGTTCCTCGACCACCAGCCCGGTGGTCCACTTGCGATTGACTTGACCAAATTGTTTCAGGTCATCCAGAACTCGCTTGATGCGGTTGCTGGGAATGGCAAACCCGAGCCCGATGGAGCCGGAGTTGTAGTCACCGCCTGTGTAAATGAACGTGTTGATACCGATAACTTCTCCAAGGCCGTTTACCAGAGGGCCTCCGCTGTTGCCCTGATTGATGGCTGCGTCGGTCTGAATCATGTCCTGGTACACGCGGTCGTTGCGCTGCCGTCCGAAATCACGGTCCACCGCACTGACCACACCCACAGTGACCGTCGGTTTGGCGTTGATCTCGAACAGGCCAAATGGATTGCCGACAGCGATCACCCACTCGCCAATAATCACATCGTCGGAATCTCCAAGCTTCACCGAAGCCAAGCCTGTTCCCTTTATCTTGATCAAGCCGATGTCGGTGATGTAGTCGGAACCAATGACTTTCGCTTCAGCGGTCGTGCCGTCCGGTAGTGAGACGGTAATCTCTGCCGCATTATGGATCACGTGCTCGTTGGTCAGAATGAAGCCATCAGACGATATCAGGAAGCCTGAACCCAGGCTCTTCTGGCGCGGAATTCTCTCTGGAAAGAAGAAACGAAAAAAGGGGTCATCATAGTAGCCCCCGCGCCGGGATTCCGTTATCTGCGTCACGCTGATACCGCAGACTGCCGAACTCACGTGCTCGACCGCGTTGGTGATCGCATTTCTTCGGCTGTTGGTGACCTGGTCATTGCGATTGCCGGCCTGAGTGGCAAGATGAGCAGGCTGTGCGTTAAGACCAGCAACATCGAGAGTTTCGAGACTTGAGTCCTTTTCCTTGTCGCCGCAACCAACTAGCACAAAAAGGGTCGTCAGGCTGAAAAAAAAGAGTTTTCTAATCATTTCCGGAACTCCGGCTGAAATTGTCATGGCTATCTTCTCCGCCACCGACCATCCAATTTTGTTTGAACCTTGACTGCAACTAACTCACCTGGTCCTTGACTTTCTCCCAGTCTGCAAGGAAGCGTTTCAGGCCAATGTCAGTGAGCGGGTGGTTGATAAGCTGGTCAAAAACCTTGAAAGGAATTGTGGCGATATCCGCTCCGATCAGTGCTGCGTCCATGACGTGCAATGGGTGCCGAAGGCTGGCCGCCAGGATTTCGGTTTCAAAGCCGTAGTTGTCGTAGATGGTGCGAATGTCCCGTATGATCTCAATGCCAACGCCGCTAATGTCATCCACACGGCCGATAAACGGGCTGATGAACGTCGCGCCTGCCTTTGCAGCCATCAGGGCCTGACTCGGGCTAAAACAGAGTGTCACGTTAGTTTTGATGCCCTCGGAGGTTAGCGCCTTTACGGCTTTCAAGCCTTCCCGAATCAATGGGACCTTGACATTAATATTTGGATGCAAAGCGGCAAGCTCACGGGCCTCCTTCATCATGCCGTTGAACTCGGTCGAGACAACTTCCGCGCTCACGGGCCCATCAATCACGTCACAAATCTCAATGAGAATCTCTCTAAACTTCCGGTTCTCTTTTGCAACAAGACTTGGGTTGGTCGTTACGCCGTCGATAATTCCCATGCTGGCGGCTTGTCTGATTTCATCGGTGTTCGCAGTATCCAGAAAAAATTTCATTGCTATCTCCCTAGAAGTAACTCATCAGTAAGTCATTTACGAATATTCTACACGGTGAAGAAATAGTCCATGTGGTGGCGCCGCACTGCCTGCCCGGGTTCGGTCGCCAGAAGCCAGAATCTCGGCTACATCGTCAGGCCTAAGCCTGCCGCGGCCGACATCAATCATCGTTCCGACAATGATTCGAACCATGTTGTGAAGAAACCGGTTCGCGCAGATTTCCATCACAAGCTGGGTATCCGAATCATGCCACTGCATTCTGCGCACATCGCAAAGGTAGTGCTGTTCTTTCTCGATAACCCGGGAGAATGCGCTGAAGACATGTGTGCCCAGCATCTGTTCTGAAGCGTGCTCAATTGGGGAAACTTCCAAAGCATATTTGCAGTGCCAGGCATATTGCCGTCCGACAGCGCGTGGACTCTTTGAAAGGTAATATCGATACTCTCGGCTCACGGCGTCGAATCTCGCATGAAAAGTGTCCGGCACTTCGCTGGCATCCAGCACCACAATGTCCCGTGGCAGGTAAGAATTGAGCCCCGCACGCAACGAATCAAGCGCCAGACGACTGTCGGTTTTGAAATTGACCACCTGGCATCGCGCATGGACACCGGCGTCGGTCCGACCCGCAGCGACGACCTTTGGCACTGTGCCAAGCAGGCTTTGTAGTGCACCATGTAATTCCCCCTGAACAGTTTCATCTGTGGCCTGCAACTGCCAACCGCAGTAATTGGTCCCATCGTACTCCAGAACCAACTTGATGTTGCGCATCAACCAGCAACATGCGCGAACACGGCGAAACCTGTTGCGCCAGCCATGACCAAGTAGTCACCCGACTTAAAAACCAGACGATGGTAACTGGTCCGCACCAAATCGCCAGAGTAATGACGGGCCTCCATCGCGATCGCCAATTCATCTGCCCGGCGCAACGCAGAAACAAACAGCGGCAAGACCATCGGAACCAGAGTGCGGATGCGCTGTAACACAGGGCCATCCAAGCTCGCCCCTCTCGAAAGTTGGGCGTTCTTGACACGTTCCGCTTGTCGGAGCAAAATTGGCACAAACCTCAATGTCAGAGTAACCATCAGGGCAAAGTCATGCACTGGCACTTTCAGCCGCTTCAACGGCGAAAGCAGACGCTCCAAGCCGTCCGTCAACGCCAATGGGCTGGTCGATAAAGTCAGTAGAGCCGCCAGGGCAAGTAACAGCGTTAATCGAAGCGTGTAAAAGACACCCTTCGAAATACCCGAAACCGTGACACTCCAATCCAGCAACGGCACTGACACCAGGACATCTCCTGGTGTCGTAAAAACATGTACCCCCATCGTGATTAGAAACAGCCAAAAAAACGCCATCAAGTTTCTGATCAGGGCGCCGAAAGGAATTCCACTTGCCACCCAGGCTCCGACGCACATCAGGATGCCAACCACAAGTATCGCGAACTCGCTTACAACCAAAGAACTCGTCATCAAGAGCATACCGGTGACTAGCTTGCTACGTGGGTCGAGTCGGTGAACAAAAGAATTCCCAGGGTAGAATTGGCCGAGTGTAATATCGTGTAAAAGTGCCATGTAATCGTTAAGAATGACGAACGCCAATATAAGACCCTTTTTCATCAAAATCAAACGAAAAAGCTGAGCCTGGTTAGGGCGTTAAGTTTTCTCTTGACTTTATTGTCAAATTCCGTTATGTTGGTCGCGAGTTCGGAGGACTTATCCACTCTGCTCACCATTCTTATACAGCTTATATCATCAAGTTTTGATCTCACATTATCCGTAGTTTTCGGAAGGGAGGAACTATGAGTAATCCGGAGTTTAAGCCTTACGTTCCGGCCGAGTCTGATCTTAAGGAATTCACGTTTAAAGCGGTTTTTCTGGGCGTCATAATGGCTGTTGTCCTCGGCGCCGCAAATGCCTACCTCGGTATGAAAGCAGGCCTGACCGTTGCGGCAACCTTCCCGGCTGCTGTCGTGGCAATGGCGGCTCTGCGAGCGTTTAAAGGCACGATTCTGGAGGAGAATGTTGCCAGAACCACGGCCTCAGTCGGCGAGGCGCTTGTGGCTGGCGCCATCTTTACTATCCCGGCCTTTGTGATCAGCGGCGTCTGGGAGAATCTGATGGACCATCTGGTCGAGGGTGCGCTGATTATGCTCATCGGTGGCTCTCTCGGCGTCATGTTCATTGTCTTGCTGCGGAAGACCATGGTGGAAGAGGCAGACCTGCCCTACCCTGAGAGTGTCGCCGCTGCCGAGATTGTCAAGGCAGGCCAGGGTGGCGCTACAGGCGCCAGTTATGTTTTCGGCGCCATGGGGCTGGCCGGACTAATCGAGATATTGAAGAATGCCAACGGCATTCACATCGTTCATGACTCCGCGGCCAAGTTTTTCAGTTTTGCCGAATCGAAAATTCAATTTCTGGGCACTTCAAAGCTCTTCTCAGGCGGTATGAAGCTGGAAACACCCTCGGCATCACCAGCATTGGTTGGAGTCGGCTACATTGTCGGGTTCGACATTTCGTCAATCTTGTTTGCCGGAGCGGTGCTTGGCCATCTCTTGCTCGTTCCGCTGGCCATTTTTCTGAACCCCACACTGCAGGATTTCGCGGCTACCAACGATTGGATGGCAATCAGTGATGAAGTCTGGTTCCGACAGATCAGACCTCTCGCTGTCGGAACCATGATCGTCGCGGCATTCTACACGCTGTACAACCTGCGCGGCTCGCTCATTGAGGGCATGGGCAAGGCCTTCAAGAATCTGCAAAAAATCAAAGCGGCGGCAGGTCCGGTTTCACGACTGGAAGTCGATCTGGACTTCAAGAAGATCATCATCGCCATCGCTATTCTGGCGATTCCGCAGTACATGCTTTACCATTATTTCAGTGGGTCGCTATTCGGCTCGATTCTTTTGACCGTGGTTCTGCTGATTATCGGTTTCCTGTTCTCAGCAGTTGCAGGATATCTTGTCGGTCTGATTGGCAGTTCGAATAACCCAATCAGCGGCTTGACACTCAGCACATTGCTGATTTCCGCCATCCTGATGGTCGCCATCGGCGTCACAGGCCCAAAGGGAGTGGCTGCCGTGCTGGCCGTTGCGGGCGTCGTTTGCTGCGCTGCGGCGATTGCCGGCGACATGCTGCAGGACTTAAAGGTCGGACACCTCCTGGGCGGCACGCCATGGCGAATGGAGCTTGGTGAGATAATCGGCGTCATCGTTGCCGGCGCACTTCTTATGCCGTTCATCGCGGTCATGGACAAAGTGTATGTAATCGGAAGCGCTGCATTGCCAGCCCCGCAAGCCGGACTCATGGCCTTGATGTCGCAGGGCATCGTGGGTGGCGAGATGGCATGGCCGCTGGTCATCGTCGGAGTATTTTTTGCCATTGGACTGATTCTCATCAAGGCGCCGTCACCAATGCTGATCGCGGTGGGCATGTACCTGCCATTCAGTTCCACTTCAGCAATTTTTGTGGGCGGCCTGATCAAGTGGCTGCTCGACCGTCAAATGACAGCAAGAAATGCAGCGAAAGAGCAGAAAACCAAAGCGGAAAACACTGGAATCCTGCTCGCTTCGGGTCTCATCGCCGGTGAGTCGCTGATGGCGGTCATCCTGGCGTTTGTTGTGCTTGGTCTCAACGTCTCCGAAAGCTCATTCACGCTGGCTGGCCTGTCGCCAGGCACCACCGCATGGCTCGGCCTAGCAATCTTCGGGGCCCTGATTTACACCCTGATTCAGCTCCCGGTGAAGAACGCAACTAAAGAATAGAAGAATCAAACCGGCCCGTTTTCGGAGCTACTACGGAAACGGGCTTTTTTGTCTCTCTGCAACTCGAATGAATGACGACACGGTGAACAACCCGGAACTACCACAGACTCTCTGCCCACTATGGAACCGAAAGTGGGAACAACTCGATGGTGGATTGGCGGTGATTTTGGTGCCCAAGTTTAAGAGTCACAAACTTGGGAATTGGCTGATGCAGCGAATGGCGAAACCAAATTACAGAATCAAGCTCGATGACGTGGGCAGCTTTGTCTGGTCGAGGTGCGATGGCGCCACTGACATCGCTGAAATCGGGAAGAGTCTGCACGAGCATTTCGGGAATCAAGTTGAGCCTGTACAGGAACGATTGGCTACCTTTTTCCAAACTCTTGAACGCAGCAAAGCGATTACCTGGACCTGAGGTCTCATGACGATTGCTGATTCAAACACGCTCAACGCACTCTGCAAACGAATTGACAGCTATTCGCAAGAGACTGTTGACATTCAGAAGGCGATCACGGCTGTGCCGGCATTGTCGCCGGCTAGCGGTGGTGACGGTGAGCAGGCAAAGGTAGACGTTCTCATTTCCTATTTGAGAGACGTTCTCAAATGTGATGAGATGGAGACCTACAACGCGCCCGACCCACGATGTTCCGCCGGCGTGCGACCGAACGTCGTCGGTAGAATCAAAGGCAAAAGCAGCGACCGTACAATCTGGATTATGTCGCACACCGATGTGGTGCCGCCCGGAGACCTTTCCAAATGGGATAGTGACCCGTGGACCGTGCGCGTGGATGGCGACAAGATTTACGGACGAGGCACCGAAGACAACCAGCAAGGCATCGTGTCGTCGCTACTGGCGGCCAAAGCATTGCGGGATGAGGGCATCACACCGGAACATGACATCGCGCTGCTGCTGGTGGCTGATGAAGAAACCGGCAGCGAGTTTGGAATCCAGTACCTGCTGAATGAACACTCCGACTTGTTCTCGGCAGATGATTTCATTTTAATTCCCGATGCGGGCAACGAAGATGGCACTCTGGTAGAAGTCGCCGAGAAAAGCATCGTCTGGTTCAAGTTCAGGGTGCTGGGCAAACAAACGCACGGCTCGACTCCTGAGCTTGGTATCAACGCGATGCGCGCCGGGGCAGATTTGGTGGTGCATTTATCAAAGCTCTATGAGCGCTTTTCGAGTTCGAACGCGGTCTTTGAGCCACCCATTAGCACCTTCGAACCCACAAAGAAAGAAGCCAACGTACCGAATGTAAATACAATACCGGGCGAGGACGTCTTCTACCTCGACTGCCGCCTCCTGCCCGAATATGAAGTCTCCGCCCTCGAGGCCCAGGTGCAGAATACCTGCGAACAAATTGAAGCCAGCCACAAGGTGACAATCGAGATCAGTATCGAGCAGTGTTTGCGGGCACCGGCGCCAACCCCGGTTGATGCTCCCGTGGTCAAGGCTCTGCAAGCCGCAATAACGGAAATAATGGATAAGGAGACCAGTCCGATGGGAATAGGCGGCGGCACCGTGGCAGCCTACTTCCGCCAAGCTGGACTCCCAGCAGTGGTATGGGCCACTCAGGACGAGACTCTGCATGAGCCCAATGAATACGTCAAAATTTCAAATATACTGAACGACGCAAAAGTGTTTTCTTACATCGCGTTGCTCCCGTGACCGTGAAATCGAAGCCTGCAGAAACTAGTTTAGTCCGAACCCGACCCCTCTCGCAACGCCAACTCTTTCTTTGATCCAAGTCGTCATGACCTGAACACCGGGCGTTCAGCAACACATTTAAGAGCTAAACATCAAACACTGAATCATCGCATGGTCACGCTCAAAAAAACCGTCAGAACTCTCGTCAGGCAATGCATCAATCTTCAGCCCAGAGAAAATCTGACTGTGGTCAGCCACGAATCGCTTTCCGAAATTGGGGATGCGATCTGGAATCACGCCAAACGCACGACCCGCAACCTTGTGCACATCAAATACTCACATGTGAATTCAAACACGCGTGGGATTTCGCCAGGAGTAGCAGGATCGCTACGAGACGCCAAGGCCTGCATCGTGCTGTCGCCTGTGTGCCTCGACGAACACATCTTCGATGAAGCTCGACAGAACGGCGCTCGTGTTCTTCTGCTGCAGAATGCCTCGCGGGCTCTGATGGAGCGCGCCCTGCAAACAGATCCCGTGAAAGCATCGAACATTAGCCGCAAACTTGCGGACCTCTTTACCATCGGGACCTGCATTGAGCTTCGCTCGCCGTCCGGGACACGTGCGACCTTCTCCATAAACAAAATTCTCGGCACGGCGGAAACGGGATTGGCACGATCCGCGGGCGAGCTGTCATCTCTACCGGCTGGCAAGGCAAGCGCTGTGCTCAACAGCGGGGCCGATGGTCGAATTGTCTTGGACAGAATCGCCGGGGTCAGGCGCAAATTGGTCAAACCCATTGCTCTGAATATCAACAATGGCCACATCACGCAAATCAAAGGCAGTGGAGATGCGGAGCTATTGCGGAAGCAGTTGCGCAAGTTCGGGCCTGATGGGCGTCATCTCGGAGAACTTGGCGTAGGCGCAAATCCCGACCTGATTTTGGGGAACTCAGAGGATGAAGACCAAAGATCCCTTGGGGTGGTTTACTTCTCTTTCGGTAAGAGTCACGCCAAACGCACGCACGGCAAGGTCGTTGAGGCATTGAAGGGTTTGGTCTTGAGACCCACGGTCTTAATCGATGGCCACAGCGTTGTAGAAGACGGTCAGATTGTCGTTTGACGGGCAAACCCGGTTGGACCCACTGCACTCCCTCCACAAAAGCCCTAACAAGGCAACATCTTCCTGATTATGCCCTTTCCTATTTGGGCCACAATTCCATGAAACCGAGCTGCGAATGGCTGCGCGACTACGATGAACTTCAGGCGCAAGCAGTTTCACACGGCGATCAGCCGAAACAATAAATAAACTGCCGGCGCCACCAGAATCTCGCTGTCGAAGCGATCAAGTACTCCTCCATGCCCCGGGATGAGACTGGAAGAATCCTTGACCTCTGCATCCCGTTTGAAAAGAGACTCCAGCAGATCACTTGCCTGCCCGAGGCTGCCGCAGATTGCGCCAACCGCCAGAACGGCAAACACATTGACATCCGGCAGGAAGGTCACGTGAGCCACATAGGCGGTGATGATCGCAAACACAAACCCCGCCAGCGTGCCTTCGATGGTCTTGTTGGGGCTCACCCGGGGGAACAGTTTATGTTTGCCAAATCTCGAACCGACCAAATAGGCGGCAGAGTCACAAATCCAGACAGCTAGAAAAATAAGGATGATGAGCCCACCACGCGAGCCGCCTGTTCCCGGCAACTGCCGAATAAGAATGAGGAAGCCGAATGGCAGCGCAATGTAGAATAAGCCCATCAGGGTCGTGGCGACGTTCAAAATTGGGTTCTTCTTATTTCTGAAAAGCTCGATGGTCGCGAGAGTCATAAACATGGCCACCAGAAATGCCGGAATTGTCGCTGACTCGCCCAGAAATAGCATCAGATCGATAACGAGCGCAGACGAGAGCCCGAGCCACGTGGCTGGCGTTGCTCCCTTATGAGTAGCGAGACCGTAGAATTCGTGCAAAGCCAGTATGGAGATAATAGAGACAACTCCCATGAAATACCACCCACCGAGCCAGGCACAGAACAGAATGAGCGGCCCCATGGTGAATGTGACGAGCGCACGAATGCCAAGTGTTTCCAAAGCCATCTTAAGCCTCCCTCCTGAAAAATTGAGTCTATCCGGGAAATGCTCACCCGGTTTGCGAATAGCAGCGGCGGCATTTACAGGGTCTCGTTGGCGCGCACACGCAAAGATCGGCTGAAACAGGCAGGCTGATTATTCGCGGTCAAGCAGAACGGTCGGTTCGAAGCCGGTGCTCCAACTCACGACCACTTCTTCAACGAGCCTATCAATTCCGGCAACGCCGCGAGCTTGTGCGCGTTCATATATTGTTCGAGTTCGTCGACGATACGGGGCGCCGAGCCAGGATCGATGAAATTTGCAGTGCCGACCTGAATAGCACAAGCACCCGTGATTAAGAATTCCAAAGCATCTGTCACATTGCAGATGCCGCCGATGCCAATAATCGGGATGTCTACGTGTTCGGCGACTTCAAGGACCTTCGCGAGAGCCACGGGTTTGATGGCCGGCCCGGAGTAGCCCGCTGCCCCAGCATGTATTCGTGGCCTGCGGGTCTCGACATCGACCGCAAAACCCACCAGGGTATTGATCAAAGAGACTGCGTCAACGCCGCCATCAGCCGCGGCCTGAGCAATTTCCCGGATGCGCGTCACGTTCGGCGTCAGCTTGGCGATTAACGGCCTCTGGGTCTGTTTCCTGATGACATTGACCACCCCCGCAGTCGTCGTCGGGTCCTGGCTGAACTCAAGACCGCCCTTTTTTACATTCGGGCAGGAAAAATTGAGCTCGTAACCATCTATGTTGGGCTGGTCTTCCAGGTGGTGGATAACAGCGACATAATCATCTGGCGTGCGTCCGGCAATGTTGACGATCAGCTTGGTGTCCAGAGCCGCCAGGAACGGCAGTTTCTGTTCAACAAATGCTTCGACCCCCACGTTGGCAAGGCCGATGGAATTGAGCATGCCGCCGGGCAACTCGCAAATCCGGGGTGGCGGATTTCCGGGCCTGGGTTCAAGACTGACGGACTTGGTAACGACTGCCCCGAGTCGATTCAGATCCATCAAGCCGACCACTTCCTGACCGTAACCGAAGGTACCCGAAGCCACCAGGACAGGATTCTTTAATTGCAGCGGTCCAATAGTTGTAGTCAGGTCAGCCATCCAATTCCACCTCATCGCTATCGAAGACCGGGCCGTCAATGCATGCCAGTTTATAACGCCGCCCAGTGCCCACCTGCCTCTTTGCCGGCACAGCACAACCGACGCAGATACCAAATCCACATGCCATGACCGTCTCGATGGCAATCTGACCAGGAATCTCATACTGCTTGGATAGAGCTGTCATCGCCTTCAGGAATCCGGTCGGGCCGCAGGAAAACAAGTGTGCGTCAGGGGCTCCCTGCAGCTCTTTCAGCCTCGTTGTCAACGGTGCGGTCACAAACCCGCATGCCCCAACGGAGCCGTCTTCAGTAGCAATGACGGGCTCAAGGCCAAGCGACCCAAATGCCTCCAGCATGGACAAATCGCCCTTGGAACGGGCACCGACATAAACCTCCACAGACGTGCCAGCCGCGGCCAGGTTTTCGGCAAGAAAAGGTAGAGGCGCGACCCCAAGTCCACCTCCTACCAAAAGTGCGGTCCTGGTGCTCTCCGGAACTGTGTAGCCTCGCCCAAGAGGACCAATCACGCTGAACGTGTCACCGGGCCTGGCCTGCGCCATGATAGCTGTACCCTGCCCCACGACTTTCCACAGGACTTCAAACCATCCTTCCCGGGCATTTACCCGGCAGACGCTGAAGGGCCGCCGTAGCAGCGGGTGTTGGCCGCCACTCACTTTGATGTTTACAAACTGACCTGGGAGGGATTGATTGGAAATCACGGGCGACCGAAACCGCAAAAGATGGGTGCCATCGGCCACTTCTGTTATTGCATCGACAGGACAGTCACAAACTGCCCGGGACGGTAGTGCACTCAATCGTCTCTTTCTTTCTTCTTGACTGGAGGCGACTCGTCAGGCTCACCAGGGACAGTCGCTTTGTTTGGCCGTCGATGGACTTCATCCGGGTCTTCGGCTTGCGGTTCTTCGCGCCGCTGCCGCAGGTCAGGTTCCTCTGGCTCATCGTTGACCGCAGGATTGGCCGTGCTAGCGGAATCCTGAGGCGCCGGGGTTTGTTTCGCCTGACTCGCCTCAAGCGCCATGAGTTTCTGATTCACGGCGTTGAAGAATTCTGTTTCAGGATAGTTCTTCTTAAGCTCCAAGTAGAATTTGGAAGCGGCCGCATTGTCGAATCTGCGATTCTCGTAGAGCCACCCCATCGCGAACAGCGCCTTTGGCGCAAAAGCAGACTCCGGATAGGTGGAGATGACGCGCTGATACTGACGAATAGCCCCGGATACATCATTATCGACAACCATAGAGTACTCCGCCCTGCGAAAAAGCTCCGCGGCGGGATCATCGCTGGTGGTTACTTCCAGGCCCATTTTCCGGTGTGCGTCCTGGGCCTGTCGTGACTCCGGGAACTGCTCGATTAACTCATAGAGTAGTGAGTCAGTCTTGAATTTGTTGTGTCGCACATTCTCGTAGATGTAAGCACTGGAATAGAGCGCTTTTGCACCATCAGGATGGTCGGGAAAAAGGCCCAGCACATCGCTGTACTCTTTGAGCGCCGAATCCACCTGGCTAAACTGAAACAGGTAGATTTCAGCCAACTGCAATTTGTTGGCAACCAGCTCATTCAGTTTGCCCAGTTGCAGCACATCCTGGCTGGAAAGCCCCCCTACATTGGCTTCTGGTGCGTCCACCGCATCCGCCAACTCTCTCACCCTGCGCTGCTCCTGCATGAATCGAACCTCCGGATGCACGCCATGCTCCAGCAAAAGCATTTCCAGCTCAGTGATCTGTCCGGAGCCTCCACCCTGACTGGGCCCTCCACCTCCCTGGTCTTCGTTGATCAGGTTGTTAAGTCTGATAAGCTCAGCGATATTCTTGGCTTTTTCCTGAGCTTGTTCGGCGTACTCAGACCGGCTGTACTCCAGCTTCACCTTCTCGTAGTGCTCTTTAGCGCCAGCGAAATCCCGCAGGTCATGCTCTCTAATGTCCGCAATCCGGTAATGCGCAGTTGCCGACACTTCACTCCTCTTGTTCTGGAGAATCACGATTTCGTACTTCTCAATGGCCTCATCGATCTTGCCGAGGTACTTCAGGTCGGTACCTTTTAGTCGGTCGTTCAGGGCCTTCCCTTCCCAATAGATGATGTCCGCGAGTTCCAGCCTCAGAAATCCAGATTTGCGCTGGAAAACCGGATTATCGAGGAGTTCATTGCACAATCGCGCAGCAGTCTTGAAATCCCCAGACAACTTCAGTGAGTTGATGTAATTCAGGCGAGCGTCAAACCCCTGCAAATTGTCAGGGCTGGTCTTGACAGCATTTCGAAAACTCGTCACGGCAGCTGAGTTGTTGCCAAAGAACAGTTGGCATTCGCCCAGGTGCAGCCAGGCGTTCGACGTGGTAGAACGATTCTTCCCAATCTGCGCGGCGGCATGGTAGGCCTTCGCCGCTTCTTCATAGAAACCTTGACTGAACTGAATCTCGCCGAGGTTGAAATGTGCTTCTTCAGCCGCTTCCTTGTCAAGCTCGGACTGGGCCAGAAGCTCATTTAGAATGACTCGGGCGGCGGCATAATCGCGCAGCTTAACATTTGTTTTGGCGAGCCAGACTTTCGCTCTTAGAAAGTAGTCGCTGCTGGGGAAATAGGTGATGAGTTCCTGGAACTTTCGTTGGGCCTTAATCGACTCCCCTTTGTGATAGAACGACTCTCCGAGAATGAAAAGCGCATCATCGACGTATTTGCTGTTGGGATAGAGTTCCAGTATTTTGGATGCTTTGGTAATTGTCTCATCGTAGAGTTTGCGCTCTGCGGGAGTTATCTTGTTGTCCTTGCGTTTTTCACGTTCCTTTTTTGCGTTGTTGTAAAGACTTTTCGTATTGTGGAACGTGTTAAAATAAGCGCAGGAGCTATTGAGCAACGCGAGCGACAAAGCCAGCATGATTGTGCGGGCTGACACTACGGGACGCAGACATCTGTTTCTCATTTGTTTCAACTCAGAATAGTTTTTCCCTGAAATCTGCGGCGTCAGAAATGACCGACGCGCTTCAATCCAACAGATCTGCAATGTGCTAAAATTCCGACTAAAAATCCAGAGAAAAGTGATGACAGAGGCATGGCCGGCAGAAGACGGAGAACACGACAGTCTGCAGCAACGAAAACCGTTGAAGATAATGCGGGTTAAAGGCACACACGCGTTCGTGCCCGTCCGCTGTCCGGATGACGACCGATTTTCGCGGATGAGCCACCCGTGCTGAGTAGCCAAAAACTGGCCACGGCAATGATAAGCAAGAACGCAATCAGGGTCTTGTCGCCGGGGTTAGAATGCCAAGAACTTCCAATGCAGGGGGATTCATCTCACAACTTTCTCAACGCGACCAGCCGCTCATTGGCCTGGCTTATGTAGTCCTTGGCTCCCTTATGTTCGGAATCATAGGTCAACACTTTCTTCAACTCCTCGATGGCCTTATCATATTGGTCGCGGGTATAGTAGTTTATCCCCCTGTTGAAGTGCTCCTCAGCCAATTCCGAGATTCTCTTCCTTGAATCGGCGATACGCGCCCTGACTACCGCACTAGTAGAGTCCAGAGCATAGGCACGTTGGTAAACGGCAAGTGCTTCGAGCACTTTGTTCTCCACCCCTAGCTTGTCTGCGTTGGACAGAAGCGTGTTTATTTCAAGATTCCGGGCAGCCGCTTCCCTACCCTTTTCCGCTGCGTCATTTCCCGGATCAATATCCAGCACCTGGTCAAAAGCCGCAACAGCCCGGTCCCACTCGCCAGCCTTTGCGTGCAGGTCAGCCTGAGTCAGATACTCTGAAACTAAGTCCTGCTCTTCACTGTCTATTCTGCGCAAATAGGCTTTGGCTTCACGGTGCGCCGGATCGATAGAGATGATGTGTCTGAGAACCTTCTCGGCCTCTCGCAACTGACCCGCTGTATAGTAGGTTCTCGCTTTAGAAAAACGCGAATTTACAAACGCCGCTACCTTGGGCCGGAGCTTTGCAATCTGGGCTTTCGCCTCCTGGTTGTCTTTGTCTATCTGAAGAACCCGAACAAAGGTGTTGGTCGCTTCAGAGTATTTTTTTTGAGCGTTCAGCGATTTTCCTTTCTGCAGCAGGGCGGCAATCTCTCCCCTTTTCTTTGTCAACTCCGCGCTAACCTTACTGAAAAACTTTGCGGCATCGCGATGTTCCGGGTGAAGTTCGAGCGCTTTCTCGAACTCCTGCTTCGCTCGCACAAGGTCCTCTTGTTGATAATAGCCAACGCCTTGGTAGAAGTGCTCATCTCCCATACTGCTGAAGACTTTGGCGATGCTGTCAATGTAATAGTTCGCCGTTGCGTTGTTCTTTTCGAAGACCAGCACCCGGCTGAACAGTCGTTTGGCTGCGTCATACTCGTTCGCATCATACCTGTCGATTCCCCTCTGGATGGTGCGCTTGACAAACGAATCTACCGCGGGCTTCAGAGTCAGCAACTGTTTTCCGGCTTCCTCATGGCTGGGATCGACCTGTCTGACGCGGATGAGCAGCAATGCCGCGCGCAAGAATTGGGGCTCTCGCTTGGCAAGCTGTTTTCTCGCTTCCCGCATGAGGGAGTCCGCCAGTGCGCCCGCCCTCGCCAGCCGGCGGTCGAGAAAATACACAATGCGCTTGACCGAGTCGCTGCGGGCCTCATCGAGGTCAAAGGATAAGTATTTCTTAAATTCCCGACTCGCGGCACGTAAGTCACCGGCCCTTGCGTGCTCGGTTGCTTTTGAATAATGAGGCCGAGCCGAGCTGACCGGCGCCGGACCGATGCGGGCAGATGTCGTCACCAGGAGTTTTTCGACCTGCGCGGAGTAGGAAAAGTGCAGAGCGAAATTGTGCTGCTGATAGCCTAATCCCACAGCCCAGTTTTCCAGATCACCATCATCAAGGCCGGCGGAGAGCCTAAACCCGCGGTTCACCTGATAAGCCAGCCCCAGATGGCTGGTGCTTGCGCCGTCAAGCAGATGATAGCCGCCGTTGAAGAGAAAGCCGGGGGCAGGCAGCAAATAGCTTGCACCCAACAAAACAGATGTCTGCAATTGGTTGTCGATGAGCGGGATGTTTTGAACCATGATCCCCAAATTCAGGCGGTCCCACAACGAAGGGCTGTTGACATCCTGCCATCCCAAATCCAGCGTTCCAATTCGCGGATTACCCAGAAAGCCGGCGAGCCCAAGAGATGTCGCCCAATCCCCTGCCTGCTTCTCTAAGTTGAAATTTGCGCCAAGGGAAAGTCGCCTGGTCACGGACTTTCCCCATGCGGCCGTACCACGGTCAATCGTCTCTGATGATGTCTGGACTCTGGCGAGGCTCAGTCCTAAGGTTCCGAAGAGCGGTACAAACTGAGTCACAGCCGCAAAATCAAACGCGAAGGGTTCGTCGATGCTGAGCATCAAAGAGCGGTCTCTCTGCCCTGAGAGCAGGGATGGATTCCAGAACACTGCTGAGGCGTCGCGGACCTGGCTAACCAAAGAACCACCAAGCGACGCTGAGCGGGCGTCGGGCACAAAACCCGACACGACTGTAACGGTGTCCTGAGTCAGTTGAGCTGCGAGGGAGCCGGGAGAGCAAGTGCTCAATAACGCAGCAATTGGGATTAGCCATTTTGCCATATTCTTCCGAAGCAGCCGGGTTGAAGTGATTGGCCGTTTGGGCATCAGGTCAGAATATCGCTCTCGTAGTCGACTTCGCAAACCTCAATCTTCTGAATTCGGCCCTTTACGGAGATCGACTTGAGTCGGGAAGTAGGATATGAGCCATTGACTCTCTTGGCTACGTCGTATGAGGTTATGATTTGGCCGGCTTTCGCGACGGCGCAGAGCCTGGCCGCCACATTGACGACATCACCAATTACGGTGTAGTCCATCCGGTCAGAAGAGCCCATATTGCCCATGACCGCGGAGCCGTTGTTGATTCCAATCCCCATGTCCAGCGTGGTCTTGTTCTTCTGTAACCGCTGCTGGTTGATCTGACGGATCTGACGCTGAATCTCCACTGCTGCTCGCAGTGAATTGTCTGCCATGGCAGGACCCTGAAAAATGGCCATAATTTGATCACCCATGAACTTGTCCACGATGCCCTTGTGGTCTTCGATAAGGCGTGTTTGGATATCAAAGTAGACGTTGATGAGCTTGACTATTTCTCCGGGATCGAGATGTTCGGCAATCGACGAGAAATTGCGCACATCAGAAAACAAGACGGTGACATCCTGCTTGACTGCCCGCGAAGGGTGACCGTCGGTCGCAACGGTGTCCTTAATCATTTGCACCGTGAGCTTTGACACGAACTTCTGCATCTGGAGTTTCTCTCGGAGATGCTGGGCCATCTTGTTGAACTCATGGGCAAGCTGTCCCAGCTCATCCTTGGAGTTCACGGGGATGTGCACATTGAGGTTGCCAGCCCCCACCTCGCGCGCAACATTGGAAAGCAATTGTATCTGCTTAGCCATCTTTTTTGCGAGCAGATTTATGCCCAGGATAGAAAGCAGGGTTATGGTCACCACCGTCAAGGCCGCGACCTTGCGAGCCTGCTGGATTGGCGCCAGAACCACACGTCTCGACAGACTCACGAAAGCGACGCCAAGTGGCACTTGCTTGATGTTGTTATTTTCCCGCTTTTCGGTGGTGATCGGGTAGTAGTATTCGTAGCGCTTGGCCTTCTTTACCTCAGTGAATCTTCTGACGCTCAACAATGCCTTCGGGTTCTCAATACTACGCTGTTCGCCATCTCCCTCGAAACTCGCGACGACTTCGCCTTTGCGATTAATCACCGCTACACCCTTCAGGCCGGGAATACGACGTGTGTTCAGTTGACGCAGAACCATCTCCTTGATCTGGCCATCATTGCCAAGAATCAGGTCTCCCTTCGCCGCCTCCGAAATGTTTGTGACCAGCATTCTGCTGACTTGGCGGATCGTGCTCATCAGCACCACTTCCTGGTTTTGAAGCACAATAAAGCTGAAGGAGGTTAGAACAAATACGACAATTGCCGCTATGATCAAACCTAATTTGAACCGAATCGGTAAGAACCTGAAGCGTTCAACACACGCATGCCGATAACCGCGCAACTTCTTGAGCAGCCAGTTAGCTTGTCGAGGAACTGGTGATTGCGGAATTCCAGATGGTTGGCTTGAGACTGGCCAATCTGCGGAAGCGTGCTCAGTTTCGTGGTTTCTTCGAATGAAGTGGAACACTGCCTGTTGTGCCTTTGGTGCCGGTTCTCGACTACTTGCCCGTTGTTGTATCTTCTATCTTGATGCTGTCTAAGTCGTAAACACGACCTGCCTGCTCGATTGTCTGCCAAAAATAGATCACGAAGAACAGCAGAAGCCCGACCAGCAAGACCATCCCCGTGACGGACTTCTTCGAAACAGACCCTCGATGTCGTAGCGCGGTGAACTTGATTTTGTTTCCGGGCTCTTTTTCATTTCCTTCGATCTCGTAGTGATAGGGCGTAAATCTAAACTTACGAGGCTCCCGTTTTGCGAAAAAATCCTTACCGAACATGACGTCTTAGATATCTATACCGACAACAGCGGGCGTTTTAAGTAAAGTTACTGGGAAAATGCTGACCAAAATAGATAATAAAAGTCAAAGAGTCAAGCATTTTGCCGGTCATCAAACGGCGGGTATCCTTGTATTTTGATTGACAATATGGCAACAGATTTTTACTTTCAGCCTCACAAAATGGAAGCAACTTCCGCTAAGGAGATTAGATGAAAAAGAGTGACGTCGGCACAAAATTCAGCCGCCTCGTTGAAATCATGGCTCACCTGCGTGGGCCTCAGGGCTGCCCCTGGGACAGAGAGCAAACGCACCAATCGTTACGACAATACCTACTGGAAGAGGCTTATGAGGTGCTCGAAGCGCTTGACAACAACGACACGAAACACCTGACGGAAGAGATGGGCGACTTGTTGCTCCAGGTTGTCTTCCATGCTCAGATCGCATCCGAGGCGGGCTCTTTCGACATTGCCGAAGTCATCGAGGCGATCTCTGCCAAATTAATTCGCAGGCACCCCAATGTCTTTGGCGACGCCGTGATAAGGACCGCCGCCGAGCAGACAATCAATTGGGAAAAAATGAAAAAGGCCGAGGGCAAGTCCTCAACCATTGACGGTGTGCCGGCGGCGCTGTCCGCGTTGCTGCGCGCCTGGAGAATTCAGCAAAAAGCCGCAACTGTTGGTTTCGATTGGAAGCAGCCGGGACCGGTTTGGGATAAGATTCATGAAGAAACAGAAGAACTCCGCGAGGCAATTCATGGCGGCAACCAGGCCGAGATCGAGGAAGAGTTCGGCGACCTGCTGTTCTCCCTGGTTAACTTATCCCGCTTTCTCGATGTTAACCCTGAAGATGCGCTACGTGGAACGACGAACAAATTCGTGCGCCGCTTCAAACGACTTGAAGCCGAATTCCAATCGAGTGGCGCCAACCTGCACGAGTTGACGCTCGAAGAAATGGACGCGAAATGGAACGAGATAAAGCAAGATGAAAAAACGCGGCTCGGGGCCCAAAAGTGAAAAAGGGTTGTCCGTAGCCCGAACAACCCTTCACCCTCAGAGTCGATGCGACAAAAATTTGCAGCTACTCTTGCTCCTGGGACTCTGCGATTATCTTCTTCGCAACGTCTTGTGGCACGGTTTCATAATGAGAAAACTTGCGCTTGTGGATGCCGCGGCCATGACTGATTGAGCGTAGCGTAGTCGAATATTTGTAAAGCTCCGCAAGCGGGACTTTGGCATTGACAATCTGAAACGGACCTTCCGTATCCATGCCCGAGATTTTGCCACGGCGGCTGGAAACATCCCCCATCACGTCTCCCATGTATTCCTCCGGCACCTTGACCTGAACATCATAAACAGGCTCGAGCAAAACTGGGCGAGCTTCCAAAAATGCCTTCTTGAACGCCATGGAACCGGCGATCTTGAACGCCATTTCAGAAGAATCGACGTTGTGGTAGCTTCCATCATAGAGGGCTATCCTCACGTCTTGAACACGGTAACCAGCCAGGACGCCGTCCTCCATCGCCTCGCGAATGCCCTTTTCAACGGCCGGAATGAATTTGTTCGGAATGGCGCCACCGACGATCTCGTCAGCGAACTCAAAACCGCTACCGCTTGGCAGGGGCTCGATCCGGATGTAGACGTCACCGTACTGCCCGCGACCGCCAGATTGTTTCTTATACTTATGCTGCATCTGCGTCTTGCCGTGAATGGTCTCACGATAGGGAATTCGTGGTTCGACTAGCTTCACTTCGGCGCCAAACTTCTCCTTCAACCGCTTGACAACAATATCGAGATGCAATTCGCCCTGGCCAGAGATGATGGTCTGGTGAAGCTCGCTATCGTAATTGACGACAAATGTTGGATCCTGTTCATGCAGAGTGTGCAGGCCTGTGGAAATCTTGTCTTCATCTCCCTTGGCCTTCGGTTCGACCGCCACACGAATGACCGGCGGCGGGAAGTCGATACCCTCCAGGACCACCTGAGTACGCTTGTCGCTCAACGTGTTGCCGGTATGTGTGTCTTTGAGTTTCACGGTCGCACCGATGTCCCCAGCATTCAGGACGCCAACTTCTTTGCGATTCTTACCATTCATCAGGAAGATTTGTCCCACTTTCTCCGTGACTTTTCGGCTGGTATTCTGAACATCGTCGCCTGCCGAAAGTTTGCCGGACTTGACCCGGAAAAACGACATCTCGCCAATGTGCGCCTCTGATACCGTTTTAAAGACGAGCACTGACAAAGGTGCACTCACATCGCACGCGACTTCAATCTCCTCGACGCCGCCGGCCTTCTTCGCCATTTCAGATGGACGCTGAAGAGGTGAATTGCCATAATCCGAGACAAAAGTCAACAGGTGTTGGACCCCGATGTTTGATGCTGCCGCCCCGCACAGGACGGGGAAAAGCGTACGCGAAGCAATGCCGGCCTGAAGTCCTCGAACGACTTCTTCGTCCGTCAGCGTTCCCTCCTCGAAAAATTTCTCAAGCAACTCATCGTCGCTTTCCGCGGCCATTTCAACTATCTTTTCATGCAAGGTTTCAGCGACCTCCTTATGCGAATCAGGAATGTCACTGGTAGCAAACTTGCCGGAGCCATCGGTTTCGTACTTCACGAGTTTCATTTCAAGCAAATCGATAAACGAATCAAAGCCTTCACCGGCGTTGACTGGTATTTGCATTTGCGCGGCCTTGCCGCCGAACCTGTCCTGAATAGCGGCAAAACTGGTGTCGAAGTTGGCGTGCTCCTTGTCCATCCGGTTCAGGAAAAATACATTTGAAACCCCGTAGCCATCTGCAATCTCCCAGGTACTTTCGGTTCCGACCTCGACGCCGGAAACGGCGTTCAGAACAACGAGTGCCATGTCTGCCACACGCAGTGTGCCCTTTACTTCGCCGATAAAATCGGAGTATCCAGGGGTGTCTAAGATATTGATTTTGTTATTTTTCCAACTGCAGTGCAACAGTGAGGTATTGATGGAGATCTTTCGCTCGATTTCATCGCCGTTATAGTCTGAAGCAGTGGAACCATCATCCGTGGAACCCAGTCGCGTGAGTTCACCAGCAGAGAATAGCATGGCCTCGGCAAGCGTGGTTTTGCCGACGGTGGAGTGGCCGATGATCGCGAGGTTCCTGATGTTCTCCGGAGCGTATTCTTTCACTATTTGCCTCCCTTATGGAACGTGTCTAGTATCATACTGAATAAGAATGAGTGCGAACCTCCGGCTGCCGATAGGTGTGGCGACGCAGTTCACAGCAAACAGCAGATATTGAGCGCTCAATTCAGAAGCTCTGTGCAGCTCCTTCGGCAGTTTCGTAGGTCTCAAAAATTGTGTTCAACTTTGTCATCACCAGAATGCCTTCCATCATCTCGTCAATGGCGGCGAGTTTCAAGTCCCCATCCTTGTTACGCAACGAAGTGAGCGCGGAAATAAGAATTCCCAAACCCGAACTGTTCATTCGTTTCACGTCGCCAAGATCGACCACGACTTTTGTAATATCCTTATCGATCAGAGCGTAGACACAGTCTTTGAACGCCTCGGAATCAGGTGGCCCGCCGAGCAGTTTTCCGCCCAATGTCAGGATTGCTACGTCTCCAACCAAACGCTCATTTACCTTCATGAACCCTCCTTAAAGAATGGGAATAATGCAGTCCGTGTGTGGAATTATTCAGTGATGAAATGACAGTTCTGGTTTGACGAAATTGACACATCATAATAAGATAATGGTGCAAGAAAGTCAAGAAAAAGTTTGCCCCAACAGGCGACCCGCAAGCTCATTTTTCTATTGACAAGAGTATTCAATTTGCGTATATTCCAAACGTCAAAAAAACAATAACTAGGTATGGAGAAGGCAGTCGAAAGATGGCGAACTACGCATCAGCAGTAAGGCGAATCAGAAGAAGCGAGAAGTCCAGGCAACGCAACAAACACTACCGGTCTTCGATGAGGACCGCAATTAAGCAAGTGCTTGCTTGCGAAAACAAAGAGGACGCTGAAAAACTGTTTACGAGCACTCAGTCTCTGCTTGACAAGCTCGCGAAGAAGGGCATCATTCACAAAAACAAAGCAGCCAATCAGAAAGCCAGACTAGCACTCTTCGTAAATGGCATAAGCAGTTAGTCCAACCCCGAGAAATATGAAACCGGGCGAGCGCGTTCATGTCGGTAACTCCCCCTAATTCCGATGTGATTGCAAACCCGGTTTCTTTTTATTTGGACATGTTGTAGTTCGGTGCTTCCTGTGAAATCATGATGTCGTGTGGGTGACTTTCCTTCAGTCCCGCATTGCTGATCTTGATGAACCGGGCATTGGTTTTCAACTCTGCAAGATTCCGAGTGCCGCAGTAACCCATAGCCGCCTTTAGCCCACCTAACATCTGGTGGACAATATCCCCAAGCAGACCGCGATAAGGCACTCTGCCTTCAATCCCCTCAGGAACCAACTTCTTCAATTCAGTTTCAGCCTGTTGAAAGTACCTGTCTTTGCTACCCTGCTGCATCGCGGAAAGCGAGCCCATACCACGATACATCTTGAAACTACGGCCAGACATAAAAATCTTTTCACCCGGGCTTTCTTCCGTCCCAGCAAACAGATTGCCGATCATTATGCTGTCGGCCCCGGCAGCAATTGCCTTCGGTATATCGCCCGTTTGCTTGATTCCTCCGTCCGAGATGAGCGGAACATCATGTTTCGCACAGGGCTCAGAGCACTGCATGACCGCCGTGATTTGCGGCATACCAATACCTGTAACCACACGGGTGGTGCATATCGCGCCAGGCCCCATCCCGACTTTTACGGCATCAACCCCGCGTTCGATCAACGCGCTCGCCCCATCTGCGGTGGCGATGTTGCCGGCAATAATCTGAAGGTCCGGATATTTCTCCCGTACCCTGGAAATCGCGTCAAGCACTCCAAGACTATGTCCATGTGCCGTGTCGATAACGATGACGTCAACGTTGGCTGCCACCAAGGCGGCCGTTCTCTCCAGAGCATCACCTGAAACACCAACGGCAGCACCTGTTCGGAGTCGACCGTGCTCATCTTTTGCTGCATCTGGATAGCGGCGCTTCTTCTGAATGTCTTTAACCGTGATCAATCCCTTCAAATTACCATGGCCATCAACAACTGGCAGTTTTTCGATCCGGTGTTTTTGGAGAATTTGTTCCGCCTGCTCAAGCGTCGTGCCTACCGGTGCAGTGATCATGTTCGATGAAGTCATGACCGCGCTGATGGGAAGATTCTGGTCAATTTCAAATCGCAGATCGCGGTTTGTTAGAATGCCGACCAGGCGCTCCCCATCCACGATTGGAATGCCGGAAATTCGGTATCTTTTCATCAGAATAAGAGCTTCTCTGATCGGTTCGTCACTTGTCATAGTGATCGGATTGTAGATCATGCCGCTTTCCGAGCGCTTGACGCGGTCCACCTCTTCCACCTGTTTGTCGATCGACATATTCTTGTGTATGATACCAATTCCGCCAGCACGCGCAAGAGCGATGGCAAGGCCGGATTCCGTGACGGTATCCATTGCCGCAGCAACAAGTGGAATATTAAGCTCGATCTTGCGGGTCAAACGGCATGTTGTTGTCGCTTCGTGAGGCAGGAAGTCCGCATAGGCGGGCACCAGAAGGACATCGTCAAATGTCAGTGCTTCGCCAATCACCTTATCGGTCATTTCATTCTCCATTTCGTGACGGAAATTTTTATTTTAGCAAAACCGCACCAAAGAAGCAACTTGTTTCTAGGTGATGAGAATGAAATGCACCTTTGCAAAATGGCCAACAGTTGCAAGGATGAATGGTGTCCGGAATTGGATTATGCGAAGAGGTCGAGCGTTGCGTTGTGCAGTGCAGTTTCGGCAGCGGAGAGTTCCAGAAGAGAGTCGCACTCGCAAATCTCGAATGCTGCATCGGTTGGTTTGGGGATGGTGAATAGTGCGGGTCTCTGAAACAAATCGAGCTGCTGGTGGCGCATCCATTCGGCTTCCCCGGCGACCAGTGCGGCGCCTCGCTGAACCCGGAGAAGTTCAGCTTTCCAATCGATGCGGTCCACCGTCAGTTGGCTCTCCATGGCCTCCTCGAAACCGGCGATTTGTTTAATAGCCACGATGGCGGCCGTGATTTGGTCAAGCAGCCCAGCGGTTGGCGCTGGGCAATCTGCCGCCTTCACCTTGAGTTCCGCGTCGATCTTGCTTGCGAGTTTTTCCACGCCCTCGTAACCATGAATCATGGCAAGGTCGCGTATGTTCCGAAAGCTCTCGCTGATACGTTGCAGAGAGACGCCCTTCTCCGCACCCAGCCTGAGTTTCGCGACGACGCGGCTGATACGATGCAGGCCCCGCATTAGCTCCGCAAAATAGTAGTTTTGGCTCTCAGCGATCATTTGCAATCCGTTCTCGGCTATGGAAAAGGAATGGTGCTAGAAAAGCTTATCGAAATACTTGACTGCTTCCCGGACGTTGGAGAATTCCGATTTCTTGTCATCGTCCGGAGAAGAACTGCTCGCCGCTTCTACCTCCGCCTCTGTTGTGCGGATTGCGGCCGCCGTCTCAGGGACACTGTCTTCATGGGGGGATGCGACTCCATCGGACTCAGGCTCAGCATCTCGTGATTGAGTCAGAAGTTCAAGAATATTCGCGAATTTGTGTTTGATTTCATCCGCCTTTTCGTATGCGATTTCGTCCTCGGTCATAATTGAGCGCAGCGTGGACGGCACATCACAGTACAACTCGAGAACACTCTTAGACAGTTCAAATTCTCCTTCTGCGGCGAACTCGGTGACGTCGCCAACCAGCTCAACAAAATTCGAAATCTTGTCATAGCCAAAAAGCTCAGACGAACCATGAATCGCAGTGCATGCGGCGCGGATATCTCTCAGCAGTGCCTCGTTTTCCGGCGTCTTACCAAAGCTGAGGCCCGTGATGGCGTCTTCAAGCAAGTTGAGGTCTGAGTCGGATTCTTCCATAAAAATCTCGGCGAACACGCGGCTGCCGGCTTTCTTGTTATCAACAGTCGCCTCACCGGACGATGATTGCGCGCCCTCGACGACATCCGTCGGAGTATGCATATCTTCTGCTCCCGACGCCCCCATCAGTGCTACTTCTATGTCGGAGGCGGTCTTACGACTAGATTGAAGGCATGTCACTATCAACATGACGCGCAACGAAGCCCCCATGGTTTCGTCGATTCTCGCTCCCCAAATGATGCGAGCGGTGGGATCAAGCTTTTTGGCGACAATCCGCATGATGGTCTTAGCCGCCTTAAGAGAAAACTCCTGTCCGCCTGATATGTTGATGAGCGCACTCTTGGCGCCGGTGATATCCACGTCAAGCAGTGGATTCTGCAGCGCCTTCTCTGCAGCGTCTTCAGCATTCATTTCGCTGTCACTTTCTCCAAGCCCGATCATAGCAAGGCCACCGCTGACCATGATGGTACGGAGATCAGCGAAATCCAAATTGACAAGCCCCTTTTCTGTCACCAGTTCGGTAATTCCCTTGACTGCGTTCACAAGAATCTCATCCGCCACCTTGAAGGCCGCGTTCAACGGCATGTCAGGCACCAACTCGAGCAATCTATCATTCTGAACAACGATCACGGTGTCCACATGCTCCTTGAGTTCCTGCAAACCTTTGCGTGCGTTTTCCCAGCGAACCACGCCCTCGTCGCTGAATGGCAGAGTGACAACCGCAATGGTGAGCGCCCCGACTTTCTGCGCCAGTCCCGCGATGATTGGGGCGGAACCTGTACCGGTTCCACCACCAAGCCCGCAGGTGATGAAGACCATATCACTGCCCGCCAGTTTGCTTTCGATGTCCTCGAGACTCTCCCGTGCCGATTCCTCGCCTTTGACGGGGTCACTACCAGCGCCAAGCCCATTCGTAATATTCTTGCCGATCAGAATCTTGTAATCTGACTTGGCGTAGAGCAAATCCTGAGCATCCGTGTTAATCGCGATCACATCTACATCCCGGATGCCCACCTCGAGCAATCGGGTTACGGTGTTGTTGCCGGCGCCACCGGCGCCAATAATTTTGATTACGGTTCTATGCGACCCAAGAACTTCTTCCAGTTCCCTATCTGTCTCAGATTGATGATCCGACATGTTTCGAAAACCCTTTGTGAATGGTAACTCTATATTGGTATTTCAGAAGAGGGCACAGCTTCTCCGCCTTGAGGCGTCGCCCCGAGTTTGATGCCAACACCAAGTTCAATTAACGACACCAACAGTTGTTGAAAACTATGGCTTTGCACCTCATCAACATTTTTCATATTTCTAAATACATGAAACGCGCGTTTCACTTGCTCCAGTTCACTCTTGTCGAAAGAGTAATTGGTCGCAACTACGTCCTTAGTCAAATTCAGGATGAGGTCTGGGAATCGACCAAGTTGCTCAAGGTTTAACTTCAATGCAAGGCCGTAAAGCGCGTTCGCGGCAAGTTCCAGATCGTCAAGAGCCGTCTTGCTGCCCTTGTGGCCTTCCAACGCGTCCAAGGCTTCGGTAATTACGCTATAGTACAATTCAGCACCGCGGTGGTATGTGTCCAGAACTGTATCGCCTCCCGTGGGCTCCAGATCCGAACTGTCGTGAACAGCCGTGACAGTTTCGGAAAGGTCGTTGCGCTCGATATTGTCCTGGCTTCCACCGACAGTTTCCTGAGAATGGACTGGGCCAGGCACTTCCTCGCCTGAGATTTCGGCGATGAGACTGATAACGTCCTGGTCATCTTCGCCTGGCAGTCTCAGTGTTTCTTGATCCAACGGAGGGATGTCCTCGGCCGTGTCGGCTGAGGGTGAGTCCCCTTCATCACCCTGTCCTTGAGCTTCTTCTATATCATCTCCCTGCTCCGGATCCGGCTCTGAGACCTGTGTCGGTTCTGGCTCAAGTTCCGGTTCAACCGCCGACACCGACACCGGCTCTGGTTCAGATTCAGGCTCTGGTTCAGATTCAGGCTCAGCAACCCGGTCCAGTGCCGGCTCGAGTTCCTGCTGCGGTCTGAGTTTGGGTGTCTGCAATCTCGACGTGAAATCTTTGACCAGCGAGCTATCAACGGTCTCCGGATCGTCAGAAATGAAACGGAGAAGCATTTGCCTCGATTTGAGCAACATGACCAAGGCGCGCTCATGCTCGCTGTCTCCACTCTTCAACGTCTCTGCAATCAACTTTCGGGACTTGCCTGCGATCTGCTCAAATGCTTCGAAACCATAGACCACCGCAGTCATTACGAGAGAGTTGAGAATCGTATCTCCGCTTGTCCATGCTTCGGCGCTGTCAGGAGATTTCTGGAGCTTCTGAAGCACTTCCTCCAGCGCATCGAGATGTTCCCTTGTTTCCTCGACAAAATAACGGAGGACAACATCCGGTTCGTGGGAACCAGGCGAGGGTAGTACGTGGCTCGATGCTCCAAGGTCATCCGCCGGATTGTCCGCCGCAGACGTCTCATCGGTCCCACCACCATCCTGCGTCGGCCCATCGCAAGATTGTGTATCTGACGCCACCTCGAACTCGCCCGGCAACTGCCCAACATCTGATTCATCCATCGATTTCAACTCAACAGCGGGCGCTTCTTCCGACCCGGCCAGGGCGTCAGAGAGGTCCAGCGGCTCGACTTCCGGGATAGAGTCATTGTCCTGATCCCGCGACCCGGCACTTGCCGCGCCAGGCTCGTCTGAGGCAGGTTCTGGTGCGAGCAGGTCGTCAAGACTGAAGGCTTCCCCGGCAATCTGCTCAGACTGAAGCAACTCGTCATCCTGCCATTCCAATCCGACATCCAGAGTTGCGTCACCCAGCCCAAACTCCAGTTCGGGCCCAAGTTCCTCAGATGACGCGAAATCCGCCCGCTGTGAAGATGATTCCGGGCCAGGTGGAGCATCTTCCTGCCCGCGTGAGTCCAGAATGTCCTCTAGATGTTGGACAGCCGCATTGTCCTGAAACGCCAGCAGCAGGCTATTGAACAGGGAGTGAGCAAGGCTTTCGATTTCTATCCTCATGCGCTCGGAATCCAGGTCCGTTTCCTGAAGGAAGGTGATCCCCTGTCGCAGCCTGTCGTTGAACTCCTGAAACGCCCCCGTGCCGTTGATGCTGTCTAGTTGTGCGGCAGAGTCATTTGCTGAAAACAGATGGTCGATCAAGTTTCCCAGCAGCATATACTCGGGCTTGCTGGCGGTCTGGATATCGTGCATTGCGCCGCCCAGCTCATTCTTGATGCAATGACAAAAGTAGCTGTTCTCGTTAAAGAACCGGTTGGTGAGTTCTCGATAGAACTCTTCGTTAGACAGCGTTTGCTCTTTCATGAGTAATACTGACTTTGGCCTAGTTCTTGTAAATGCGGTAAAGCTTCAAAACAGCAGGCACATAGCCACGTGTTTCTTCAAAAAGTACCTCATCATCTCGGCCACTGGCCAACCACCTGGCTGCACGCCGCTCGCCGCCGTTGTACGCCGCCAATCCGCCATCGACGTGGTAAAGCTCGATCAGCATCGATAGGTAGCGACAACCCATGCGAATGTTGTTGATGGGGTTGTGCAACACTTCCTCAGGGGTTGTCCATTCGATACCTTCGTGCCTGCTAAGAAACTCACCCGTATGCGGCATGATCTGCATGAGGCCCACCGCCCCGGCTGGAGAAAGGACGTCGGGACGCCAGCTCCTCGCACTTTCGTGTGTGATGGTGGCACAAATCAAATCGACATCCAGATTGTCGTACTTGACGTTCATGGTGTAGATTTCATTGGCAATCTGATACTGCTGCTGGGCATCCAACGTCTTGTTGTAGCGTGTCATAATCTTGGTGATCTTCTCAATCGCGGCCGTCCTGGCGCTGTCCAATTTCAGACCCGTTTGCAGGTCCGAAACGTGACGAGCGATGTTCAGGACTTTCCTTTGGTCCTCCTCGATTCTGTTGACGTTTTTCGAGAAGTTCAGACTGGACAGGAATAGCATGACCATCAACGTGACAAAAGTCAGTTTCTTCAGCACATTAAGCAGGATAGACGAGATCACAATGCACAGTCTCCTTTCAACGGTCTGCGATCGAGCTTATTAGTCAACGACGGCCTCGGGTTCAGGAAATGGCGATGGTTCAAAACCATTGTGAAGTCGGACTCTTCCAAGCAAAGACACAAGACTTTCAATGTTCAGAGGCTTGGTCAGCCATGCATCCACACCTAGTCTTCTCCCCTCTATATAGCATTCTGTGGTACTGTAGGCGGTCATGATTATCGTAGCTAGTGTCGGATTCTCCCGCTTCATGGCTGTCAGCAATTCGAGGCCGTCCTTCCCCGGGAGATGCAAGTCGGAGAGCACGATATCGAAGTCCTGCGCGTTGTACGACCGGGCGATCTCCGCATCTGCGGCCAGGTGCACATCAAACCCCTCGTCGCTCAGGATTTCGCCCAGGCCCAGGCGCGTGTTGGGGTCATCTTCGACGATCAGTATCGTAATCACAGGTTTTCCTTTCAAATCTCAACCACTCCTTCCTTATCGGCAGCATAACGACTGGAGTTGCGTCCGTCTCCCAGGATTTCGTGAGCCAACTGCAGGTAGCTCGTCGCACCCTTGCTGCTCTTGTCGATTGACAGAGCAGGCTGGCCGTAGTACGGGACCTCCGCCAGCCTGATATTCCTTGGAATCATGGTTTCAAACACAAGGCCCTTTAGAGTGTATCGGACCTTTTCGATGACAATTTTAGTCAATCTGTTCCGAAGATCGACCATTGTCAGCAAAAAGCCGCGGTAAGATAGATTTGGGTTTGAATCGTTTTTGATGATTCGAGTAAGTTTCAGAAACCTGCCGAGTGCTTTCAAGGCGTAGTATTCACATTGGATCGGAATGATGATGGAATCAGCCGCATTGAGCGCATTGAAGGTCAAGTTGCCTAGGGATGGCGGGCAGTCGATGAGCACAAAATCGTAGCCGTCGCGAATCTCCGCCAGCCGGTCTTTGAGCTTGATTTTGGAAGCACTGCCGACAAGCCTTCGGCGTTCGTTCTCATCTGACCACAGGTTGGTCGGAATGAAATCAAGATTATACAGGCCAGTCCGGTGGATGGCCTCTTTTATTGGCATATCACTCAAGAAGACGTCCAGAATCCCGGCATTGATGTCATAGCGGGTAAATCCAAAACTTGAGGCAACGCTCCCCTGCGGGTCCAGGTCAACGAGGAGCACCCGGTGCCCCAGTGAAGCGAAACTGGCTCCCAGATTTATGGCGGTTGTCGTCTTGCCGACGCCGCCCTTCTGGCTGGCAATCGCGATTACTTCTCCCATTGGAACCTCAGAATCTTTGTGAGTCAAGCTAGGCGCACTGATGAAGCAGCGACCTCCAATCTCTGGAAATCGTTCGTTGGATGGAAAAGACATCCCTGTTGATGCGGAACGTTCCTTTGTTCCAGTTGAGGATATTGAAGAAAGCCCGCTCCCCCTCCAGGTTACCGCACTCGGCATGAATAATATCACCATTCCGGAAATAAATTGCTCCGTTCTCTTCCATCCTGAAAATGATCAGTGAGGAGCTGCTCTTGTTGGAACAGTTCATCTCGACAAGTTCACGAATTCCGGCTCGATCGATGGCGCCATTGAACCCGTCGCCCCTCAGTTCCAGAGCTTCCAAAACGAGCTGCTTTAGGTAGCCGATGTCAAACGGTTTTTCGAGGTAGAAGAAGCTGCCCAACGCATCGGACTTATCCATGACTTCCTGCGAACCGTAAGCGGTCATTAGGATAATCTTTGTTTCAGGGTGACGGATGCGGATTTCCGCAATCAACTCAAGGCCAGTACGTCCAGGCATCCTCAAATCTGAGACAACCAGGTCAAACTGCTCGTCCTGAATGTGTTCAAAGGCTTTGTCTCCGCTATCAACACAAGTGACTTCAATATCAGGATTAACCTTGTGCAGACTCCGCGAAATTGCCCAGGATATATCTTCTTCGTCGTCGGCAATTAGAACTTTTTTATGCGTGTCGGTCATAGATCTCCTTGCGATGGAAGGTTACGCAGGCAGGCTAAATGCAAACGTCATACCAAACCTGAAGTAGCCACGCTCAGAGCCAGCCGGTGCGTTATTACAAGATTTCGACCGGCGAGGGCGAAAGCTTTACCTAAAAGGGTGTGAAATTTGTGGCTACAAGAGAGCCAAACCAGGTGGGTCTTGAATGCGGTTGGAGGCGAATGTTGGAGTAATTTCCAAACAGGTGGTCAATTTTCGATCAGGTGATACCGTAGTTTTTCATCTTCTCACGCAGTGTGGAACGCGAGATATTCAACATGCGGGCAGTTTTGGACTTGTTGCCGCTATACTTCTTGAGCACATTTGCAATGTGACGCTTTTCCATCTCATCCAACGAATCGGCGTCGCTGCTGAAGGCTGAAAACTCCCCGGAAGTGGCCATTTGGGAATTACCCTGCTGCAACTCAAGCGGCAGGTGCTCTCCCTGCAATTCGGGGTCGTTGCAAAGGATAACAGCGCGCTCAATCACATTCTTAAGTTCCCGAACGTTGCCGGGCCAGCGATACTGCAGCATGGTTTCCTGTGCCTCTGGCGAGATGGCCTTTATCTCCTTGCCAAACTCCTTGTTCATTCGATGTATGAACAGATTGGCCAGCGGGATGATGTCCTCCGCGCGCTCCCTCAGAGCGGGAAGATTCAAAACCATGACTTTCAGTCGATAGTACAAGTCCTCGCGGAAGGTTTGTTGTTCGACGCAGTCTTCCAGGTTGCGGTTGGTCGCCGCAATGATTCGAACATCAATTTGGATGTCTGATGTGCCGCCAATCCGCCGAAACGACTGCGTTTCCAACACGCGCAGAAATTTTGGCTGAATAGACATCTGCATGCTGGAAATCTCGTCCAGAAAAATTGTGCCGTTGTTCGCCATTTCGAAGATGCCTTTCTTCAAAGATTTGGCGTCTGTGAAAGCCCCCTTCTCATGCCCAAACAACTCGCTCTCCAGCAGGTTCTCCGGAATCGCGCTGCAGTTGATCTTCACCAGTGGCTTTTCGGCCCTGGCGCTCCAATTGTGTACGGCATTGCCGACAAGCTCCTTGCCCGTACCACTCTCTCCTTGAATCAGCACTGAGGTCTTGGGCGTTCCGGCCACAATCTTGATGAGCTTCTTCAACTCAAGCATCGACTTGGCCTCGCCGTACATTTCATTGTCCGGATACTGGTCTTTGTGCTGGTTCTTGAGGCGAGAGACCTCCTGCTTGAGGTTGTGTGTTTCAAGAGCTTTGCCTACCACAAGCTTGAGTTGGTCAAGCTCGAACGGTTTCATCAAGTAATCGTAGGCGCCTTTCTTCATGGCATCCACGGCGGGGCGGGCATCCGTGGTGGCGGTGATCATGATGACGAGAATATCCGGATCTTTGTCCTTGATGGCCTCGAGTATGTCAATGCCGTTCATGTCCGGCAGCTTGACATCGAGCAGGACGAGATCGATGAGATCCTTGGACAGAATGCCCAGTCCGTGCCCACCAGTGAAGGCAGTCCGCACCTTGTTGCCGCCCTTCCTCAGCACGTCAGCGAGTGTCTGACACAAGTCTTCATTGTCTTCTATAATCAGGATACTTGCCTTCGGCATGGTGCTTTATTCCTCCGTTGGTAACAAAAGGGTGAAAGTCGTGCTTTCGCCAACCTGGCTCTCCACCTGAATTTCACCATCGTGCTCAGTCATGATGCGGTAGCAAATAGACAAGCCGAGTCCTGAACCCTGCGGCTTGGTCGTAAAAAAAGGATTGAAGATGGAAGGTAACGCCTTGGTGTCGATGCCCTGCCCGGAATCAGTCAAAACCACTTCGCCATAAAGGGTATTTTTGGTCTGAATTGGGAAAGCCCGGCCCCGACGGTCCACCCTGTTCAGCGAGGTGACCTTCGGATTGGCGGTCAGCTTCAGCTCACCTCCCTTTGGCATGGCGTCAAGGGCGTTTAGAAAAAGATTGATAAAAACTTGCTGAATCTGGTAGAAGTCAACGTACAGCAAGGGCAAATCCGGGTGAAAAGAGTCAACGTATTTTACGCTCTGCCCTCGCAAACGGTTGTCAAGCAACGCAATGACCTCATGAATAATTTCCTGCAGACGATGGTACCTTCGCTTTGGTTGTCGCGGTTTGGCGTAGGAGAAGATGGTCTTAAGCAGGTCGTCCATGCGATTGACCTGCCGCACAATGCGCGAGATGTACTCCCGACGTGAGTCTTCGAGGTCAATCTCTTCTTCGAGCGTCTGCGCAATGGTTTTGATGCCAGCCAGCGGGTTTCGAATCTCGTGCGCGATGCCTGAAGCCAGTACCCCCATCGAGGCCAGCCTGTCCATCCGCTGTACCTCAACCTGCATTTGCTTGATCTGCGTGATGTCCTTGAACGAAATGATGGTGCCGACGCGTTGCTTCTGCACATCAAACCTCGGGGTCACGGAAAATCCGACGAAAATGGCTTTTCCCTGCTTTGTGGTCAGAGGCATCTCACGATTGAGAAGGTCCTGATGTGGATCATCAACATTCAGGAGCAGGCGGTCGCAATCATCCTTGGGGAAGACCTCTTCCAGTCGCTTATGCAGAATCTCCTCGGCGGCATATCCGAGCACGTCACAGGCGCTGTTGTTGAAAGACGTGATGCGGTGGTCCAGGTCGATGGTGATCAGGCCAGACCCCATGCTCTGAATGATGCTTTCATTAAAGTTCTTGAGTTCGATGATTTCGTGCTCGAGTTCCTTTTTTTCGGTAATGTCGCGCGCAATCGCGACGCAGCCGATCACCTGGCCTTTCTCGAAAATCGGGTTGATGTTGATAGAAAGATGAATGCACTCGCCGCCCTTATGAAACAGCCGGACTTCAAATATCGTTGACCTTCCGCCAATCGTCTTTCCGACATTGGCGCGCGCTGCTTCAATGTCTTCCGGCAACAACAACTCGTAGAAACTCCTGCCAAACCATTCCACTTGCTCCAGGCCGGCGATGGATGTCAACCGACGATTGATAAAGACAAAATTGGCCTCAGGATCAAGCGTAAAGATCAAGTCGCTGGCGTTCTCGATCAAGTCCTGGTATTTGTACTCCGTGCGCTTGACCTGCTCTTCCAAGTCTTTATTCTTGAGCCGCAGGTCGTTGAGGATAAAAACGTTGTCGATGACGTTGATAAGCTCGTGATTTCCAAACGGCTTGAGCAGAAAAGCACTTAGGCCGAGTTCGAACAGCTCTTTTCGTTCGACAGCATCTTCTGATGCTGCCGTTAGCATGATAACCGGAGTTTCCTTAGCCGGTGCGTATTTCGGATTCGACATCAGTTGATGCAAGAATTCGGCGCCGTTGATTCCAGGCATGTAGTAGTCGAGAATCACCAAATCCGGCTTCTTCTTGAGCATGAGTTGCAGGCCTTCTTCACCCGAGGCGGTCGGCAGGTAGCTGTAGCCTGCCCTGCGTATGATGATGCCGCCTATCTCGAGCATGTCGGAATCGTCATCGACGAAAAGAATTGTTCTGTCCAAGGCCATAGTTATCGAACCAGAGTGTGGACTATCTGCGGCGAAGTCGCCTCGACGGTCTGAGCACGTAAAATGGTGAACTTGAAGGTGCGACCTGTGTCATCAGAGGGCATGTCGATGGCCCGGTTACAGAGCGCTATCCAGCCTCGGGAGCACAAATTTCCACCATCGCCGGGACTGCCTGACATGCAGATTGCCCTCGCTCCCAGGTGGTTCTGCGCAGCGCATAGGCCGACAGCCACATCACTGCTTACGGCAAGAGTGTTTGGCGAATTCGTGTGCACGCGATTCCCCATGTTGGGCATCATCGACGGCTCGGAGCGGGTGGTTCGAGTCGCGTCAGCAATCGGCGTCCGCAGTTAAAAATGGCGTTCAAATCATTTCGTTGCTCGGCGAGCAACTCTCCTTCCAAATCTTCCAGAAGCGTATGCGCCAGTCCCACCACCGAGTTGGCCAGATCCGTCAGTTCTTCGCTTGGCGAGAGCACCTGTGGCTGCTCGGCCGGCTTCTTCTGAGCCGGGTTGCCGATGGCTCGCTGCCGGTTAACAACATTCTCAACCACGCAACGCAACTCCCGGTGTCCAAAAGGTTTTGTCAGGTAAGCCACCAAGCCATTTCGGTAGAGATGGTCAAGCTGTGAAACATCTTCGTCCCAGGCCGTCAGCACCAGAAAAGGTATGGTCCGAAAATTATCGTACTCCGAAGAAGTTGCGACCTCACCGATTATCTCGCCGCCTTTCATATCAGGAAGAAGATAATCGAGGACAACAACATCAGGGCTGTTCGCTTTCAGAAGCGTCAACCCCTCTTTGCCGGTGTCGGCTGAAAAAAACTGGTAGCCGCTACCTGAAAAAATTTGCTCTCCGATGGAAAGCATATCCTGATTGTCGTCTATTAGCAAAACTTTGCAGGGTTTCATCTTAGCTCAAGACCCGTTCGGCGCTGTTTTCGGCAGAAGCCAATTCCTGTTTGGGCAGGCAGATTCGGAACTTCGATCCCTTGCCGACAACACTCGTCACTTCGATACGTCCGCCATGAATCTCGACAATCTCCTTCACCAGCGGCAGGCCCAACCCGGAACCCGTGGTCTCGCGAACTTCGTCGTTATCGGTGACGCGATAGAACTTTTCAAAAATGTGCGGCAGCGCAATCTCGGAAATGCCATAACCGGTGTCTTCTACCTCCACGACCATATTTTCCTCTTCTTCAACCAGGCGGACTTTGACGGTCGCTTTCTCAGGGCCGTACTTCACTGCATTCGAGAACAAGTTCAGAATGGCCTGCTCCATCATGTCACGGTCTAAATCCAGAATTGTGACGTCTTCAGGGGTTTCAAACGTAACATCAATGTTCTTCATGTCAGCGAGCTGAGAATTGAAGTCCAGCACCTTCTCAACCAACATGCGCATATCGACCGGACTCTTGTGTATTTGACTCTTCCCTGCCTCAATTTTTGAGATATCCAAAAACTTGGTGATGAGGTCATTGAGACGGCTGGATTCTTTCAGAATGATGGAAGCATACTCCTCGGACTGCTTCCTAGTAATCGATGAGTCCATGAGCAGTTCCGTGAACCCCGAGATGCAGGTCAACGGCGACCGCAACTCATGAGCCACCATCGAAACCAGTTCTGTCTTCATGCGATCGATCTCTTTCTCACGAGTGATGTCACGCAAAATCGTCGCTATCCCGATCAGCTCCTGCTTTTCATTTGCGATGCGCGCCGCCCGCGCTTGCAACACAACCGGTTTTGGAATACCCTCCGGCTCAACCGAAATCTCGATACTCTCAACGGCATTTTCACCCTTTCTTGAGATGTCATTGATGAATTCGAGCAGCCTCGGGTCGGCAATCCTGGACTGGACCGGCTGATTCGCGATATTGTTGTCACCGAGATCGAACCAGTTCTCCGCCACGTAATTCATCAGCAGGATTCGGTTCTGGGGATCGGTGACGATGACCCCGTCGGCGATGTTCTTCAGAATGGTCTCTGTTTTGTTCTTCTCATTGATAATCTTATTGAGATTCATCTCATCAAGCCTGCGCAACTCCAGCACCATATAGTTGAAGATTTTCGCGAGCTTGCCGATCTCATCGCTCGACTCGACCTTGACCTGCAACGAAAAATTGCCGCGCGCAATCTCAGTCGCGCTTTGGATGAAATGGGTTAACGGGGTGCTGACGTGCTTGCTGAATGAGTAAGAACCGAATACCGCCAGCAGCAAGGCCAGAGCGAAAAGCCCGTAGTAGAAGGCAATCAATTCACTTTGTGTGCCCTGAATCGCGCCAGTGGCCAAGTAAATGAAATAGAACCAGGACAGGCCTATGGGCACAAAAGCCGCAAACAGGGTGACGATGAACAGCTTCTTGAACAGCGAACTTCTAATGAAAAATGGTACCTTCATAAATTCCCCATGACCTATGAATCTGCGATGATTGCATTTCTTCCGGCTTGTTTCGCCAGATACAATCTCTGGTCGGCCCGCGTTACCAAAACATCATAATCGAGGCCGTCATCCGGGAAAGTAGCTACTCCCGTGCTAATTGTTATTCGCCCAAGTGGTTGTTTTCCTTCAAATTCGAACGAGCGCTTTTCGACCAGGCGTCGTACTTTTTCAGCGACAACTCTGGCGGCATCCTTGTTGGTTTCAATCAGGATGAGGCTGAACTCCTCGCCTCCGTAACGGGCGGCCACATCGATACTGCGAATGTTGTCCTTCAGCAGGTGTCCGAGATTGCGCAACACAACATCGCCTGCCGGATGCCCATTGGTGTCGTTGTAATGTTTGAAATGGTCAATATCTATCATGATGAGTGAGACGTGCAACCGGTGTCGTAGCGCACGGGTGACCTCCTGCTGCAGATGCTCTTTGAAATAGCGGTAGTTGTACAAACCTGTAAGGCCGTCCGTGATCGCCAGCTGACGCAACTCCTCTTTGGTTTTCTGGAGCTCAATAACTTTCTCTTGCAACTCATCATGCAGATACTTGATTCGCAAAAGTGATCTGACCCGCGCCAGCAGCTCGAGCTTGTTAAATGGCTTGCTGAGAAAATCATCCGCACCGGAATCCATGCCCTTAATCTTGTCCTGCAATTCATTCAAAGCAGTCACCATGATTACCGGGATGAATTTGGTGTTGACATCTGACTTAAGAATCTTGCATACGTCAAAGCCATTCATTTTGGGCATCATGACATCAAGCAAGACCAAGTCTGGCCGCACGTCCCGAACAAAGTCGAGAGCCTCCTTGCCATCTCTGGCTGATACCACGATGTAGCCCTCCGAAGAAAGATAAGTGGTCAGCAGTTGAATATTTACCGGAACATCGTCAACGACAAGAATTCTGTTGGGGGTATTGTTGGCCATTTCTTTGGGGTCGGGTAATCACTTCAGGACTGCTTGTCTCTGGACTCAGAGCTGTCGGGAACTCGCTGCAATATCCGGAGGAAACTCGTCTGCGGTAAGCGAACATTTTATCCAGTTTGTAACATAACTGGCCGATTATCGGCCAAATTCGAACATGAAAATACAATTATAAAGCTATTTAGTCAAGAAGTATCTGGACGACCCAAATTAAAGTATGTTAACAACTTTACCAGCACAACCAGGCTCTTAGCTAAACCGGTCGAAACCTATTCTCGTGAACGCTATGAAATACCCACATAACCTGAATTGCGCATGAAAACTGGGCCAAGGTGGTACAAATTACCCGAGCAATGCACTAAAACCGCGCATTCAGGAATAATCGTTGACCCACGAGTTGCTTCAGTTTGAGAGAATTGCCGTGATTGGCGGAGTAGCGTGCCACTTCCGCCAATCACGTACCGCAGGAGTCAGAGGGCGTTAATGCTCAAGTCACTACCGGATGAGGGTCAAGCGTTTTGTCAGACGCAAGCTGCCAACTTGTAGCCGATACAAATAGACACCACTTGCAACCGCGATTCCGGCTTCGTCGTTGCTGTTCCAGGCAACCGAATGTCGCCCTTCCCCGACCTGAGCGTCAAGCAGTTTGGCAACCAGTTGTCCGGCCAGGTTAAAGACCTGAAGCGTTACCGGCGAGCGCCGGCGCAAAGTGAAAGCGATGGTTGTCGTTGGGTTGAACGGATTCGGAAAGTTCTGAGACAAGGTGAAGCCGGTCGGCCGCGATTCGGAATCACCGCGGACAGCCGTCGGCGGGTCTTCGCTGGAATTGACGGCAACCACTGCATCGAGATCGAAATCGCCGTTGAAACCGCCTTCCTGTTTCAGCGTGCCGAGGTCAGTCAGTTTGACGAAACGGGCGAACGGCAGGCCGAGAGTCTCCAAGTCGAAAGAATCACCTCCTGAAACCTCCGGGGTCCAGGGCTGACTGCTGTCCAATGTCGGTGTGACGCCCGCGAACCCCTCGAAAGTCGCGGTGTCTGCCGGAAATGTCAGGAAGTTTTCCCCATCCATGCTCACCGAAACAAAGGCAGCTTCTATGAAGGGTTTGTTGTCGTCAAAAGCGTTTAAAAACACATTCTCAAAAACCGTGAAGTCCGGACCTTCGCCATTGACGATGACATTGTCGGTGAAGGCCAGCACGATCTCACCGCCAGCGCCCAGGGAAAGCAGTTCCTGCGGCTTTGTGCTCGGATTGAATTCGTTGAGATTCGGATCCGGATCAGGCGGGCCGAGTACGTTGCCGGGGAAGTAATTCTGACCAAAACCAGCGCCATCGCCTGGCGTGAAGGAGACGACTTCGTCCGCCCAGCGATCGCTTTCGGTAATTCTCTCCAGCAGGGCCATGGCCTGAGGGCCGTCACCAACGATGTGCGTTTGCAGAACGGCATCAGTCGCGGGATCAAACAGCTGCACCGCATCGTCGCTGAAATTGTTGATCCAGATTTGATCGTTGCGGGCGTCGTAAAGCAGCGTCATAGGCCCATTGCCCACCCGGATGGGCGAGCCGGCGCCATGACTCACAACCAGCGACGCAGCGTCATATTGGTAGAGGAAGCCGTTGTCGCCATCGCCAAAATCGGGCAAGTAGCCAATTCCGTCTCTGGTCACAATGATGTCACCGGGCGAACCGCCGATTTCCACCGAATCGACCACCAGCGCTGTGAAATCGCTATCGCCAAACGGGTCTATCACGGCGACCTTGCCACCGACATCGCCGAAATTGCCGGTACAAACCACGTGGATTCTCCCGTCGGGGGCAAGCGCTAAGTCCTGTGGATTCATGGGAACCGTGAGAGTTTTGACCACAGAGTCGGCAGTGATATCAATCACGGAAATGGTTGATGGCGAGTAGGTTGGCCAGCCGCCGGTGTTGCTCACGTAGGCCGTGTTATTGGCCACCAGAATGCCCTCCGGCGCACGTCCGACTGCAATAGAATTCAGTGAGTCGCCCGACGCCAGGTCAATTACCGTGACGCTGTTGCCGGCGAGGTTGGTAACATAGGCCTTTTCGGCGCCGACGAATGCCATGTCCCAGGGATTGCTGCCCTCCGCAAGCGGGATTTCACGAATCAGAGTGGCCGACTTGCCGTCGATGACGCTGAGCCCCGGTGAGCCGCCAAAACCGCCGGAGTTCACCACATAGATCCGTTCTGCATGAGCGTGCAGGCGATTTGGCGTCACACCGACGGTGACGACGTCGTTGGAAACGCTTGATGTCTCGGTGTCGAGCACAGAAACGCTTTCGCCAAGACCATTCAGGACAAATAGCCTAGGCGGTGAATCCTGGGCCCAAATCTCGCCAAAATTCATTAATGCAACAAGTAGCAGAATTCCAAAACGTAACGTTCGAATCATCTTCCCTCCCTTGGTTTAGTTTGAATGATTTAATCCTGACCGCAATCCGCCGTCCGGTCAGTTTAGTTTGGCCTCAAGGCTCAATCTCCAGCGACGACCCGCAAGCGGTGCTCCGCGCACCAGTTCATAGCGCTCGTCCCAGACGTTGATTAGGCTGCCTTTGATGGTGAACTTGCCGCGGCCAGTGGCCTCGACGAGCGAAATGTTAACGTCATCGGTGACGTAACCAGGCATCTCCTTCGTATTGGCGGCGAGCACAAACCAGGGGGACACCGCCTGTCTACGATACTCCAACAAAAGCCAATTGAAATTGAGTAGCGCGCTCACCTTAAACGCACGGCGAGAGTGGTACGGCAATCTCCGATTGTGCCGGTTGGGTTCGCCACTTCTGTTGAGCGCATCGAGGAAGGTTGCGTGGCCACGCAGTTGCAGGCGATCGGCAAATAATCCCAGGTTGCCATCAAGTTCCAGCCCACGCCTCAGGGCTCTGCTATTCCTGGGCTGCCAGGCGCCGAAAGAGCCCAATTCCCAGATAATGAGATTGTCTACTGCTTGGTGGAAATAGCTGGCCGCCAAGCTCAAAGATGGCCAGGCAGCTATGCGAAAACTGAGCCCGCCCTCGAAATCCGAACTCGTTTCAGGCAGAAGTTCCGGATTGCCGCTAATCCGAAAATCCTGAAAAAACAGGTCGGCGAATGTTGGCAACCTGAAGGACCGTCCAACGGTAACGTGCAGTTGGATCGGCACAGCGAGTCCGCCGCCGGCAATCAAGCCCAGCCTCGGGCTCAAATGCTGACCATCCCGGACCGTCCCGACATTGTCGAAACGGTAGAAATCAAGACGCAGTTCAGGCCGTAGTTCAAGGGATTGCAGGAAAGCAGGCCTGGGCAGGCTGAACTCTCCCAACACCGATACCGCGGCACTCGACTGTTCAACACGCTTGTCATCATCGAGAAATCCGCTAAGCTGGTTCTGGTCTTGCAAGCGCATCAATAGCGCTGAGACATTCAGATGAAGAAGGCTAGTCGCGGAAGCCTGAACGACGTTTTCAGAAGCCAGCCGGGCCGACTTGACCCTGTAGCTGGAATGGTACGGCGGTACAACTCGATAACGGAGCGCAGCGTCGGCCGGGGGCGCATTCAGGAACTCACTCCTGCTGACGTGGTAGGAACCCTGCCACTGACTTCTCCAGCCTGAGCGCTGATGCACATAACGAGCCGCTATCAAGCTGCGGTCATTTGTCGCCCGGGCGTAGGGAGTCCAGGAGAACACCAAGCCCGGCAGTCCCCGATCTGACCGGTTAATGTTGACCTGCACATGAGCACGGTCTGGCCCATTTTCAAATCCGACCTTTCCGAAGTAGCTGTTTGAAGTGAAGTCGGCGTTGATGCGGGTGTCTCCAAGAGTCTCGGCGCCGCGAATGTAAGTGTACGGGTAACGGCCGCCATCCTGCATGTGTTCATAATTAAAGACATAAGACATTCTTTGTAGTCCACCGGCGAGGTAGGGCTGAATCCGGTAGCCGGAGAAGCTCCTGCGACTCAGATTAACCTTCAGTTCATCGACACTGTATCTGCGCGATGTAATTTCGACCACGCCACCCAGGGCGCCACTACCGAAACTGCTGCTTGCACCACCCTTGTGGATTTGGACAGTCTCGACCGTCGCCAGACCGACCGTTCTCAGGTCAACTTCGCCGGTCAGGGGGTCGTTCAGCGGGATGCCATCGTAGAGCACCACTACTTGGTTCGAGTTGCTGCCACGCACTGAAATCCGGCTGGCGCCCGATGCCTGGCCATCGTCCTGAATCTCGACGCCTCCGGCCCGAACCAGAAGCTCAGCCAGACTTGTCGCGCCGCTGCGCTCGATCCTTTCCCGTGAAAACAGTTCAGAAGATGATGACTGCCGGACCGGCCTCCCGGTAACCACAACTTCTTCCAATGGGATGGCCATTGGCGTCATCACGAACCGGCAGGTCGTACGGCCGGTCTTCTCGACCGTAACTGTGACGGGCGAGGCCGACTGGTAGCCGATGTGACTCACCTGAAGTTCGTACTGCCCGGCGAACAGATTTTCGATGAAAAACCGTCCACCAGGTTCTGTTGTGGCGCCGTACGCGGTGCCCAGAACCACAACGTTGACTCCGACCAGAGGTTCACCGGTCGATGAATGGACGTAACCTTCAATCTTGACCGTCGACTGCGCTCGCAGTTGTCCCGGGATCACCAGGCATGCTATTGCCAGCGCGACGATTCTCAGACCAGGACGCAACATGGATGTTGGTCTCCTGCATGAGAGTTAGAAGTTATGCGGAAAAATGTGGCGTGAAACCTTTTCGAAGGCGGGCAAAAAAAATCCCCGCTCTCCGAAATGGAAATTGAGGATGGGTTCACCTTTGCAGGTCAGCGCATCCTTCCCTCGAAGAAATCCACAGGCAGGTCTCCTGGCTTACAGCTTCAAACCTACTCACCAACCTTCCCATTCCGAATCCGAATAACTCTCGCAATAGTGGTAATTTTGGCTTTCGTAGCTGCTTACAGTTGCGGGGCAGCGCCGGACTTTCACCGGACTTCCGTTCCCAACGTGTGGGAATTACCTGTTTCCGCTATTTGTAGTGCGGAAATATAATAGCGTCTGCGGCTATTGTCAAGCTTTTTGTTGATCTGGCCAAAGGTTGACCTAAACTTGTTGCAAAAAACCGGCGCATTGCTTACTTTCGTCCACTGATCGGACGCGGCAAACCAGGTCCGCGGTCGGCTGCGACACCAGGTTATCGCCGGCGTCGAAGACCTATCCGAACAGGCGGCGTTATCCATCGTTTCGCATTCTGGCGGTCATAGTTTTAACTCGGCACAATAATCAGCGCATGGAAGACAGCACACCAATACCCCTGGATTTGGGAAAAAAATTCAACACGAGCGACTACCACGCTTGGCGGCAGTCGGCGGAGCGACTGCTGAAAGGAGCTTCATTTGAAGATGTGCTCCTAACAGAAACCTACTCCGGCATTGTACTCAACCCCATTTATTTTCAGTCAAACACACCGGGTCTGTCAGGCTCCCGGCCACCACACAAAATTCCGGGATTTGACGGATCGCCAGACTCGCACCAGGATTTTACCTGGCTGATCGCACAAAAAATCGACGCCACCTGCCCGCAGGCTCTGAATGACCAGCTTCGTCAGGGCCTTGCCCGCGGGCAAAACGCCATCAGAGTCGATTTAGACACCAGTGTCACGCTCGCGGACCTGCGGACCGTTCTGCAGGATGTGAATCTGACGGAATTCCCAATCTTCCTTCTGGCCGGCAGCTCCGCACCGCCACTCACCGCGATTCTCGCAGAACTCTGCAGCGAACGCGAGTTGGATCTTGTCAAACTCAACGGCAGCGTGGCCGGAGACCCGCTCGGCACGCTGGCAAAAACTGGTGTCGTTCAGCAGGGCCTGACCGTGGCTTTCGAGGAACTGTCAGCGCTGACAAAATGGGCAACCACGACCGCACCGAACGTCAGAACGGTAGAAATCGACACAAGGCCATACCACAATGCCGGCGCCAGCGAGGCCCAAGAACTCGCGTTGGCGCTCGCGACAGGTGTCTCCTACCTGCGCGAAATCCAGACTCGAAGCAACATCGACATTACAACCGTTGCCCGCCACCTGCAATTCTCGTTTGCCGTCGGGCAAAACTTCTTCATGGAAATCGCCAAACTGAGAGCAGCCAGAATTCTCTGGGCCCAGGTCATTGCGGAGTTTGGGGGCGATGCCACAGCACGCACGATGACGTTACACGCCGAAACATCTTCCCGAAGCAACACGCGCTACGACTCACATGTCAACATCTTGCGGAACTCAATGGCGGCATTCGCAGCCGTACTCGGTGGCTGCGACAGCCTGTCTGTTGAGCCATTTGACGCTATCATCGGAGCACCAAGCGCCTCATCGCACCGGCTGGCGCGAAACACACAACTGATTCTGGGCGCGGAAGTGCACGCGGCCCGAGTGTCAGACACTGCCGCCGGCAGTTGGTATGTTGAAACCATCACCGCCGAGTTGGCGGAAAAAGCCTGGTCTCTGTTTCAGGAGATTGAATCGCAAGGCGGGTTGCCCCAGGCGTTGCTCTCCGGATTTGTTCAGGCGCAAATCAACCGGACAGCCGACCGCAGGCGGGCTCGACACGCCAACCGCAGTGACAAACTAATTGGGTCAAATGCCTACACCAATCCGCTGGACAGAGCTGCTGTGACTGCAACAACTGCTCCCGGGAGCACATCCGAAAAACCACCATCGGAGGAGTCGCCGAAAACCCGCGCGGCCCTTGACGCGCTTCGTGCAATCCGCCCTCTGAATTCTGATGACATTCAAGATTCCACCCTGCAAATTCTGAGTGGCGCCGCAAGAGCCGGTGCTGACACAACGCAGATGCTCCAGGCGCTCCACGGGACCGGCGAAAAGACATCGGTAGAAAAACTGCAACCCCTGGTGTTTGCACAACAATTTGAAGCTTCGACCAAACCAGGCGGTGTTTCATGAGCACAGGTCCAGATTTCACCAAAATCAGCTTGCAGATGCCACGGAGCAGCGGCTCGGAGCACGTTTCATCCAAGAGCCACGCGCGGAGCGTGCTCCCGGAGTGGACGACCAACGAAGGTATCGCTATAAAAGCCAAGTACACGGCCGAGGACCTCCATGACTGTGACCACCTCGGCTTCACGGCGGGACTTCCACCCTACTTGCGCGGCCCGTACGCCACGATGTACGTGACGCGCCCGTGGACCATTCGGCAGTACGCCGGTTTTTCGACCGCGGAGGAAAGTAATGCCTTCTACAAACGCAACCTTGCCGCCGGGCAAAAAGGTTTGTCCGTCGCTTTTGACCTGGCCACGCATCGTGGCTACGATTCCGACCATCCACGCGTGCTCGGCGACGTTGGCAAAGCAGGTGTGGCGATAGACTCCATCCTCGACATGCGAATCCTGTTCGATGCAATCCCGCTCGACAAAATATCGGTGTCAATGACCATGAATGGCGCCGTGCTACCGATTATGGCCTTCTATATTTTGGCGGCCGAGGAACAGGGCATCAAGCCAGAGGCGCTTGCCGGGACGATTCAGAATGACATTCTGAAAGAGTACATGGTGCGCAACACCTACATCTATCCGCCGGGCCCGTCCATGCGCATCATCGCGGACATTTTCCGCTACACCTCGCGCCAAATGCCAAGATTCAACAGCATCAGCATTTCCGGATACCACATGCAGGAGGCCGGCGCCACTGCGGATTTGGAGATGGCTTACACCCTCGCAGATGGGCTAGAATATGTTCAAACCGGACTTGCGGCCGGCATAGCGATTGATGATTTCGCCCCAAGATTATCCTTTTTCTGGGGCATCGGTATGAACTACTTCATGGAAATCGCCAAGATGCGAGCCGCGCGAGTTCTTTGGGCCAAACTTATGAAGCAGTTTCATCCGCAGAATCCGAAATCCATGGCGCTGCGCACGCACTCACAAACATCAGGCTGGAGCCTTACCGAACAGGACCCCTACAACAATGTCGTCAGAACTTGTGTGGAGGCAATGGCCGCGGTGCTCGGCCACACGCAGTCTTTGCACACCAATGCACTCGACGAAGCGATTGCCCTGCCAACGGATTTTTCCGCACGAATTGCGCGCAACACGCAACTCTTTCTGCAGGAAGAAACCGGCATCACAAGTGTCATCGATCCCTGGGGTGGCTCCTATTACGTGGAGTCGCTAACCCACGACTTGATGCAACTGGGCTGGCAGCATATTCAAGAAATCGAGGCGCTAGGCGGCATGGCAAAGGCCATTGAAACCGGCATTCCGAAAATGCGCATCGAGGAAGCTGCGGCTCGACGCCAGGCCTTGATTGACTCCGGCCAGGAAATCATCGTCGGCGTTAACAAATATCGCGTTGAAGAAGAAACGCCGATCGATATCCTCGAAATCGACAACAGCGCGGTGCGTGAAGCGCAAATCGCCCGCTTACAGGAATTGCGGGCAGGACGCGACGAGATAGCCACCCAAACGAAACTTGCAGCCTTAACCAACGCCGCCGAATCCGGAGAAGGTAACCTCCTGGAATTGTCTGTTGAGGCCGCTCGCGCACACGCATCACTGGGAGAAATCTCTGCCGCACTTGAAAAAGTCTACGGGAGGCACAAAGCCGTGACAAGATCCATATCAGGCGTTTACAGCAGCGAATTCGGAGAAGGCCGCGACCTTGAGGCGGTGCGAAAATCGGTGAAAGCGTTCGAGATGGTTGAGGGCCGGCGGCCTCGGCTGTTGGTCGCAAAACTTGGTCAGGATGGCCACGACCGCGGCGCAAGAGTCATCGCTACCGCGTTCGCCGACCTGGGCTTTGACGTGGATATTGGACCGCTGTTTCAAACTCCGGAAGAAACGGCGAAGCAAGCTGTGGAAAACGACGTTCACATCGTCGGCATGAGTTCGCTGGCCGCCGGTCACAAAACCCTGCTGCCGCAACTTGTGCAGGAGCTTGCGAATAGGGACCGTTCCGATATCCTGGTGGTCGTTGGCGGAGTGATCCCAAAACAGGACTATGATTTTCTCTATGAAAACGGGGCCGCGGCCATCTTCGGCCCGGGAACCGTCATCCCTGAAGCCGCGCGAGAATTGCTGGCCAAGTTGGCAAAACGGCTGGGACACGATGCCGCGTAAACCAAAATCTCCCGGCGTCAGCGACTTTGTGGATGGCATTCGAAGGCGCGACCGCACAATCCTCGGCCGTGCGCTCACGCTGGTTGAAAGCAGCATTGTGGCACATCAAGAACAGGCGCAGGAAATCTTGACCGAGCTGATGCCGCTGACCGGAAGTTCCATTCGGGTCGGGATTACCGGAATACCCGGCGCCGGCAAAAGCACCCTGATCGAAGCTCTCGGCCTGCATCTTCTCGACCAGCGTAAGAGAGTCGCCGTGCTGGCAATCGACCCCAGCAGCTCTTTGACCGGCGGCAGCATCCTCGGCGACAAGACCCGAATGACGCATCTCAGCCGCAAGGAAGACAGCTTCATCCGGCCGTCTCCCGCAAGCGGAACGCTCGGGGGCGTGGCGCGCAAGACCCGTGAAAGCATGCTTTTGTGTGAGGCCGCCGGCTTCGATGTCATTTTGGTAGAAACCGTGGGCGTGGGCCAGAGCGAAATCACCGTGAGGTCGATGGTCGATTTCTTTCTGCTGCTACAAATTCCCGGCGGCGGAGATGAGCTGCAAGGCATCAAAAAGGGAGTAATCGAAATTTCCGACGCTATTCTGATCAACAAAGCCGATGGCGAAAACGAATTGCGGGCTCAGGCCGCCTGTCAGGAGCTCAAGATGGCCCTGCACTATCTCCGGCCCGCGACGGCTGGCTGGCAGGTCAATGTCGGAACCTGCTCAGCCCAGACCGGCCAGGGTATCCCGGAACTGTGGGAGATGATCCAGAGCTTTCGTGACAAAACCGTCGCCAGCGGAGGGTTTCAAAGCAGGAGAAAGGAACAGGCAAGCGCCTGGCTGCACTCAGCCATCGACCTGGAACTGAGGCAACGCTTCCTCGAAAATCGCAGCATTGTCGAAGCGCTTCCCAAAATTGAAGAAGCGGTGCGGAGCGGGGAATTGCCAGCCCGGGCAGCAGCCGATCGGCTCATTCAGGTGTTCCTGTCACAAAGCTAAGAAGAAAGACGAAATGAGGTCTGAATATAGAAGAGAAGACCTTGGTGTTGGAGTACGCGGAAAGTACTATGAAGCGTACAAAGAGTCACACAACGTAGTATTGCTTAAGCCAGAAGTCGCAAAAGCGTTTCCGACGGAAGAAGCTGTGAACGAAGCCTTGATGTCTTTAATCAGAGTGGCGCAAACATCAACTGCCCTAACGAAAGGCCCAAATTGAACCGGCAGGTGGTCTCGCTCCGCACAAGGATTGAGAAAATGGATCAAAAGACTGCTATCGAAGTAGTAAACAAATATATTGACTATTTAAGGAAGAATGAATTCAATGTCCAAAAGGCCTATCTATTTGGTTCCTACGCGAATGGACAGTATGACGAAAACAGTGATATTGATTTGGCCATAGTCATGAACAAGCTGTCGAATAGTTTTACTACACAAGTTGAGTTGATGAAAATAGGCCGAAAATTTGATACACGAATTGAACCTCATCCATTTGAAGAATCAGATTTCAATGCAGCTCATCCATTCGCGAATGAAATTCAGAATAAAGGAATCCAGCTGGCATAACCATTTGGGTTCAATCTCACGAACGTTTTCTGCGCAACTCAGCGTTCCCGGCGAACTCTGCGTTGAGTCTTTTATGAATTGATCAGGTCAATAGCCCATATGAAAAAAGTATCACACTACAAGCCCAAAAACAACATTCGCATCGTCACCGCCGCCTCATTGTTCGATGGCCACGATGCGGCAATCAATATCATGCGCCGGATTATCCAGTCCACCGGCGTCGAAGTCATCCACCTGGGCCACGACCGCAGTGTCGAAGAGGTCGTGAACTGCGCGATTCAGGAAGATGCTCAGGCCATTGCATTAACATCCTACCAGGGTGGACATAATGAGTATTTCAAATACATGTACGACCTGCTGCAGGAGCGCGGGGCCGGCCAAATCAAAATTTTCGGCGGTGGCGGCGGCGTAATTCTGCCTGCCGAGATCGAGGCGTTACACCAATATGGCATCGCCAGAATTTACTCCCCAGACGACGGGCGAGCAATGGGGCTGCAGGGAATGATTAATGACATGCTGCAACAATGCGATTTCCCTGCCGGCACGAACGTAAACGGCGAGTTGGCAGCTCTCCAGGAAAAAGACGTCAACGCTATTGCCAGATTGATTTCGGCAGCCGAGAACTTTCCGACTGAGACCCAGACTGAATTGGCGATGGTCCACAAGCTGGCCGAAATGGTGAAGACGCCTGTTCTCGGCATCACCGGCACCGGCGGCGCCGGCAAATCATCGCTCATCGATGAACTCATACGGCGCTTTTTGCTGGACTTCCCGGAAAAGACCATCGCCGTCATTTCCGTCGATCCGTCGAAGCGCCGAACCGGGGGCGCTCTTCTCGGTGACCGGATTCGGATGAATTCCGTCAGCAACCCGCGGGTCTACATGCGCTCACTGGCGACGCGGCAATCCAACCTGGCGCTGTCGGCTTACGTGAGAGAGGCGCTGCTGGTACTCAAGGCGGCGGCCTACGACATGATCATTCTCGAAACCTCGGGCATTGGCCAATCAGATACGGAAATCGTTGACCATTCTGACGTCAGCCTCTACGTCATGACTCCGGAATACGGCGCTGCGACACAGCTCGAAAAGATCGACATGCTTGATTTCGCGGACGTCATCGCCATCAACAAATTCGACAAACGGGGTGCGCTCGATGCCTTGCGCGACGTAAAGAAGCAGTACAAGCGCAACCACGAGTACTGGGATGCAAAAGACGATGACATGCCGGTCTACGGAACCATCGCCTCGCAGTTCAATGACCCGGGCATGAACGCGCTCTACACCACTTTGATGTCCAAGATCACCAAAGCAACCGGTGCGGACCTGACCTCCGGGTGCGAGCTTTCAGATGCGCAATCGCGCAAGCAACACATCATTCCCGCGGAGCGTGTGCGCTACCTCTCCGAGATTTCAGAGAAGATTCGCGACTACGACCTTTGGGTCGAGAAACAATGTCAGGCGGCCCAAAACCTGTACGCCATCAGAACGTCGATTCAAATACTCGAGAAACTGGACGAAAAGGCAAACCGCGATGCGCTTGACAGCCTGCACCAAGCTTACAAGCAGGTGGCTCTCGATTTCGATCCCAAGAACCAGGCTTTTGTCGATTCCTGGCCTGCCATCCGCGAGCGCTACCAACAACCGGTTTTCACCTTTAGCGTGCGCTCGAGCAAACTCGCCATCGAAACGCGTTCGGAGAGTCTCTCCGGAACACAAATCCCGAAAGTGGCGGTCCCGCGTTTTCAGGCCTGGGGCGATGTGCTGAGGTGGGGCCTGCAGGAGAACGTGCCAGGAGAGTTTCCATATACCAGCGGTATCTACCCGTTTAAGCGAGAGGGTGAAGATCCGACGCGCATGTTCGCTGGCGAAGGCGGTCCGGAGCGGACGAATCGCCGGTTTCATTACGTCAGCTACGGCATGCCTGCCAAGCGGCTGAGCACTGCCTTTGATTCGGTCACGCTTTATGGCGCAGACCCGGACGACCGCCCGGACATCTACGGAAAAATCGGCAACGCCGGGGTTGCCATCTGTTGTCTCGACGATGCCAAGAAGCTTTATTCCGGTTTTAACCTTGTGGACCCGAAAACCTCGGTGTCGATGACGATCAACGGACCCGCGCCTATGTTGCTCGGTTTTTTCCTGAACGCGGCCATCGACCAGCAGTGCGAGATCTATATTGAACAGCAGGGCCTCGAAGAAGAGGTTCAGCGCAAAATCTCCGATATCTATCGCCGCAAAGGCATGGCGCGCCCGACTTACCAGGGAGAGATCCCGAAGGGCAACGACAGCCTTGGGCTCACGTTGCTGGGCGTAACCGGGGATCAGGTTCTGCCCGAGGATGTCTACCGCGCCTTGCGAACGAAAACGCTGGCGCAGGTTCGCGGCACCGTACAGGCCGACATTCTGAAAGAAGATCAGGCACAGAACACCTGCATCTTCTCGACTGAATTTGCCCTGCGGCTCATGGGCGATGTGCAGGCCTATTTTATCGAACACGAGGTGCGGAACTTCTACTCGGTTTCGATCTCAGGCTACCACATTGCTGAGGCTGGCGCGAACCCAATCACGCAATTGGCACTCACGTTGAGCAATGGCTTCACTTACGTCGAATACTATCTCAGCCGTGGCATGGACATCAACAAGTTCGGGCCGAATCTGTCCTTTTTCTTCTCAAATGGTATCGATCCTGAGTACGCCGTCATCGGTCGGGTCGCCCGCAGAATCTGGGCGAAAGCCATGAAACTGAAATACGGCGCCAATGAACGGGCCCAAATGCTAAAGTACCACATCCAGACCTCCGGGCGGTCGCTGCACGCTCAGGAGATCGATTTCAACGACATCCGCACGACGTTGCAAGCGCTCTACGCCATCTACGACAACTGCAATTCCCTGCACACAAACGCTTACGACGAGGCGATCACAACTCCTACCGAGGAATCGGTGCGGCGAGCGATGGCCATCCAGCTCATCATCAATAAAGAGCTTGGCCTGGCGAAGAATGAGAACCCGTTACAAGGCTCTTTTATCATCGAAGAGTTGACCGACCTGGTGGAAGAAGCTGTGCTTGCGGAATTTGACCGGCTGACGCAACGCGGCGGCGTGCTTGGCGCCATGGAGACGATGTACCAGCGCAGCAAGATTCAGGAAGAGAGTCTGCATTATGAGACACTCAAGCATTCCGGGGAATTCCCCATCATTGGCGTCAATACTTTCCTGAGTTCCAAAGGCTCACCCACGACTGTTCCGCAGGAGGTCATCCGCGCAACGGAAGATGAGAAACAATACCAAATCGCCATGCTCAAGAATCTGCATGCACGCAACCAGGAAGCCGCGGGCAAAGCTCTGGCCAAGGTGCAAAAAGCAGCGGTCGATAATAAAAACGTGTTCGAAGAGTTGATGGAGGCCTGCAAGTTCTGCTCACTTGGGCAAATCACCGAAGCGCTTTATGAAGTGGGTGGGCGTTATAGAAGAAATATGTGAACGACGGATTCGAATATGATGGATGAAAATGAATAAGGGAAGAACACACAAGAAGATAGCGCCTCTCGATTTTGCGGCTAATGAATTTGATAACACAGTTGATGGCGCGTTCGTTTGGGGACCCGAAAGAAGCGAGCTTTTTGACAAATTCTATTACGCGGAAGAACTTTCTGACCCTGAATTGGCAAGTCAAGAACTCAACAATATCATAAGACAGGATCCACAATTCATAGATGCATACAACAGTCTTGGTTGGTGGGAAATTGACTCTGAAAACTATGGCAACGCCAAAGGACTATTTGAGAAAGCGTTTAGGACTGGTAACGGCGTCATCCCGAAGGATTTCTCAGGACGGATTATCTGGGGATTTATTGACAACCGCCCTTTCCTACGCTCGATGAAAGGGCTAGGACTTTGTCATTTATTCACAAATGATTTTGGAAAGGCTCTGCAAATCTTCAATAAAATACTGGGATACAATCCCAGCGACAATCAAGGGATTCGAGCATTGGCAATTCATTGCAACCTCGCATTGGGAGGCTTCGATGCCGTTTTGGAAATCTGCAGTCGGTACCCGGAAGACACCTTACCTGATACTTTGTACGGAAAAGTAATTGCGTACTATAGACTCAACAAGATGCCAAAAGCCAGGGAGGCGTTGAACGAAGCCATCGACTACTGCCCTTTGGTTGCGAAAGAATTGGCAAGAAGGCGACACAAAAGGATTGAAAGCGAGTTTCCTGGAAGCGTTACATCTGGCGGTGCAGACGAAGCCTATGATTACTGGGAGAGACTGGGGCAATACTGGACAGACCCCGATTTGATTGATTTCATGCGAGTTGCGACTACAACTTCGTCGCAGTCTAAATGAACTAATTCATTAACACAAGACAATCGCTCTCCAAGCGTCACGATGACTCTGTTCTTAGGGTTTGAACAGTGCTTTCCCAGAGATAGGTTGGCTACATAAATTCCCGCAAGCCAGCCGCCAGCCTATCGACATCAGCGTCATTATTATAGAGATGCGGCGCCACCCGCATCGAGTCTCCGCGCAAGCTGACGTAGACGTTCTGCTGCTTCAGCCGATCCAGCAAGCCTGAAGGGGGTCCCTGGGGAAACCGAAGGCCGAGCATGTGGCCCGCTCTTTCCGGCGCCGGCGTCACGTCCAAGCCCAGATCCTCGGCGACGTTTGTGATTTTCTCATTTAGTGTCGCCAGCGAAGCATTGATTCGGTCAACCCGCCAGTCCAGAATTTGCTGCAAGCCGGCCACGGCCATGGGCAGCAGCGCGAAGTTACTGCGTTCCCCGACATCAAAACGTCTTGCGCCTGGTTGAAACTCATCGACGTAAGTCACCAGACCGCCAAAGTCTTCACTGTCCCTTCGATTGATCCAATTGTGCTCAATCGGCTTGCCACCCTGAAATTCCGGTGCGACGTACAGGTAGCCGAAACTGTACGGGCCGAGCAGCCATTTGTACCCCGCGCAAATCAAAAAGTCGGGTTGAACCGACCCGATATCAAACGGGACGGCGCCAAGAGATTGGGTCACGTCGAGAACCAAATTGGCCCCAACTTGTTTGCACGCTTGCGCGATGTCCGGCAAGTTCAGCAGGCGTCCGTCGGTCCAGTGCACGCTGGGAATGGTGACGAGCTTTGTGGCAGGCTTGATTTCGCGCAGGACCGACTCGGTCCAGGCCTCACCGGGTTGCCGATTTGCGAAAACGAGTCGGGAGCCGGTCTGTTTCGCCACTTCCAGCCACGGGTAAACATTGGAGGGAAATTGCTCGTCCAGAGCCACGATCTCATCGCCGGCGGTCAATTTGAGATTGGCTGCCGCAATTGCAACGCCGTAGCTGACGGCAGGGATCAGGGCAATATCTTTTGCCCGGGCGTCAATCAATTGCGCAAACAACTCGCGTGCGCGCTCGGATTCATCAAAAAAATCTTGTGGGAACACCTGCCATGGGCGGACTTTCCGATCCACGCCACGATGTCCGGCTTGCCGCACGGAACGCAGCAAGGGCGAAAGGTAGGCACAGTTGAAATAAGCCACCTCATCGGGAATTTCGAACAGCGCCCGCTGGCAGGGAAGCGTCGATTCTGGCATTAGTCTCGGAAATTAATATATTGCAGCGGAATTTCGATGTCAGCATCCTTAAAAAGAGCGATGATATTTTGCAGGTCGTCTCTCTTCTTACCTGTGACGCGAATCTTGTCTCCCTGAATCGCTGCCTGAACCTTGGATTTGGTTTCCTTAATCATCTTCACCAGTTTTTTCGCGATATCGCCATCCACACCCTGCCGGATTTTCACTGTCTGTTTGGCGCCTTTTCCGGAGACTTCCGGTTCCTCGAGCAAGAGCGCTTTTAGCTCGATCTTTCTCTTGGTGAGCTTGTTGTACAAAATGTCAAGCATCTGCTTCAACTGAAATTCGCTGTCGCCATGCATGATGATGTCGCCGTCGCTCAGCTCAAATCGAGCACCTGAACCCTTGAAGTCGAACCGGGTCGTTACTTCGCGGTTGGCCTGGTCGACCGAGTTTGTGACTTCATGCATGTTGACTTCTGAAACGATGTCGAATGAGGGCATTTTCTACTCCTGATTGGTTTCCGGCGCCAGCAGACGCCGTAATGTTTCCACAATTCCGTGGACTTTTGCCGGCTCAACTTCACGACCGGCAGTTTGGTGAACCACTTTGCCGTCTTGCCCAAAGACCACGATGTTCGATGAATCCGGGTTGAATTCGTACGACCTTGCAAACAATCCCGACCAGTCGAGAAGCACCGGCTGGCTTTCGTCTTTCGAGAACTTGCCGCGTACAAAGCCCTTCAGGAAAAACGGCACTCCGCGCAGGTCTGCGTTTGGAATAAATTTTACCTGGCTGAGCAAACTCAAGTTTCTTAGGGAATCAGCAATGGCTCTCCCCCACTGGCCGTTGAACGTGCTGCCGCCGCGATCGCTGCCGACCAGAATGCAGCAACTTTCCAGGTAATCCGCATGCGTGTATTCGTGCTTGAACTGGTCTTCCAGCGCAAACTCCACCAGCGTCGAATCGTGCGCCTGCAAATGCACGGCGTTCAAACCGAGGACAGTGACAACGCAAGACCACATGAAAGTCCGCCGCAATGGTCGCCTCATTTTCGGAAAGTGAGATCAATATTGGCAAAGCTGGAAAATTAGTCAAGCTAAAACTAAATGCGCGCCTGGTAAGTATAGAGTTGGAAGTAGCGCCCCTCCTTCTTTATCAACTCGTCGTGTGTGCCACGTTCAGCGATTCTGCCATTTTCAATGACCAGGATTTGGTCTGCCTGCCGGATCGTGCTCAACCTGTGGGCAATCACCAGGGTCGTTCGTCCCTTCATCAGCTGCGCCAGACTCTCCTGGATGAAAAGCTCGCTCTCCGTATCCAGGTTCGACGTCGCCTCATCGAGCAGCAAAATCTTCGGATCCGCAAGCAGGGCCCGTGCGATGGCCACACGCTGTCGCTGGCCGCCGGACAGTTTGACGCCACGCTCCCCTATCAGGGTTTCAAGACCGTTGTCGAAGCGGTCGGTGAATTCCTTGACGTGCGCCGCATCAACCGCCGCCAATACTTCGGTCTCGGTTGCCTCCGGGCGCGCGAACATGATGTTTTCACGGATCGTACCTTCATACAAAAAATCGTCTTGCAGCACGACACCGAGCCTGGACCGGTAGGAATCCAAAGTAACTTGCGCCAGGTCGTGGCCGTCAATGGTGACCGCGCCCTGCTTGGGCTGCAGAAATGAAGCCGCCAAGCCGGCGATCGTGGTTTTGCCTGAACCCGAACTTCCGACCAGAGCCGTCACGCTGCCCGCCGGCGCTTCAAAGTTAACCTCGCTCAGCACTTCGTGACCCTCGTCATAGTGAAAACTGACATTCTTGAACGCAAGCGCGCCATCCACCTTGTCGAGGCTCTGCGTCCGTCTTGGATCTTCGTCTTCCTTCTCACGGGTCAGGATTTCTTCCATTCTGTCCAGGCCGGCAAAGGCTTCCGTAATCTGGCTGCCGATGTTGCTCATTTGCACAATCGGCGCGACCAGAAATCCCAGGTAGAGCGTGAACGCAAAGAAATCACCGACGGTCATCTTGCCATCCAGGATCATTGAGCCACCTAGGCCCATGATTCCGACGCCAGCCAGCCCCAAAAGAAGCGTCGCCGAACTGGTAACCAGGCTGGTCGAAGTGAGCGATTTCTTGACATTCTGGAAAATGCGGTCGACCCCGGATTCGAACACCCGGATTTCCTGATTTTCTGCATTGAAGCCCTTGATAACGCGAATGCCGCCAAGCGACTCGGTGAGACGTCCAGTAACGTCCGCATTGATTTTGCCTCGCTCCCGAAAAATCGGCCGAATGTAACCGAAGGCCTTGAGCGAAATGAAGCCGAAAAAGATGAGTGGCAACAGCGTGTAGAGAGTCATGAGCGCGTTGATGTTCAGGAGCAGAATGAGAGAAATCACAGCAGTCAGCACGCCCCCGAACAACTGCACCAAGCCGGTTCCGACCAAATTTCGAACGCCCTCGACATCATGCATGATTCTGGAGACCAATTCGCCGGATTTTGTATTGTCGAAAAACCGCATGGGCAGATAGATGATGTGTCGTTGGACTTTCGAACGCAGTTGCGAGATCAGGTGCTGCGCCTCGACACTCAACAATCTTGTCAGAAAAAAAGATGTCACGGCCTGCAATGCCACGGCGCCACCAACGGCAATCAGAATCCATTTTAGAAGCTGTGTGTCGCCTTTGGCGATAACCTCATCCATCAGGTATTTGCTGGCGCCAGGCAACACCAGGCCTGAAAGTCGGTTGATGATGATCAGGACGAGGCCCAGCAGCACCAAATTCCTGCGCGGCCAAATGATGCTCTTGAACGCGTACCGGACTGTCCCAAGAGATGCTTTTTTTTTGCCGCTGTTATTCTTGCTCATTCTTTGAGGTCGCCTCCCATTTACATTGATATCTCCAGCCAAACTCAATCCTGTACGTCAGGCCGTGCGGATTGTTACCCGCTCGGATTCGATTGGGCTGCAAGGGAACTTGCATTATAGGAATAATCAAACATAAGATCAATTGTCACCGACTTTGTCACCGACTTTGTCACCGACTTTGTGACCGACAGAAAGCGAATTTCTCGCTGAAGCATCCTCTTCTGAAAAGAAATAAAACAATTTCAAAACAGAACAACAAATTCAAATTCGGTTGCCGATAACTGAAAGAAGAACAACTGAGGCCAGAAAGTGAAACTGCTGAATATTGAAAATCATTTTAACGTCGTCAAGTTCATCCGGGTCCATACGGACGAACTCTACCTCGGGTACAAGACCTTCATCAAGGTTCTGGATCAGAACAACGAGACTCATTTCCTGATCTCGCTCATCGCCGAACTGGAATCACCTTTCACGCAGAATTAACGCCTCAACTGCGCGTAAACCTGACTCCGCTTGTTCATCTTCACCCTCATCGCCGCCCGCTTCTCAGCTTACTCAAACCACTCACAAAACCGGTGACGTGTCACTCCACCGTCTCAATACGAGAGCCCAATCAGATTTCTGTGTAGTCGAAAGCCGATAGACAGATCGGCCACAAAAAAAGAGCCGCTTTCTTCATCTTGATGAAAGCGGCTCAAAATACTACCATCCAACCGGGTGTCCTTTCCCTTTCCAGGACGTTGCCGTCCCTACATTCACTATCGTCCCCTCGAGCTTCAAGCCTTCGCATATTACCAAAATCCAATATTTGCATGATACAACAGTTGATCTCATAGCGACGAAACGCTACATTGCAATTTCCGACGCGAACAAGAGCGAGAACATCTGAAAACATGGCGAAGAAACTTCGAAAAACTGACAACTGTCTGAATTGTGGCAGGCGAATGGCGGACAGCAATTACTGCCCGGATTGCGGACAACTGAACACGACAAAGCAGGTTTCGCTGCGAGCTTTCCTGAACGATTTTTTAGGGGACTATCTGACGTTCGATTCCAAATTCTTCAGAAGTTTCATCCCGCTCATTGGCAGGCCCGGGTATTTGACAAACGAGTACAATTCGGGCCGTCGCACGAGCTACATTCTTCCACTGCGGCTCTACCTTTTCACCACCGTGCTGTTTTTCTTCGTACTTACCGCCACCGGCAAGCTCAGCAGAAATGACGTCGAAAACATCGCAACACCGGTTGCGGCACAAGACTCTCTGGCCGTGCTTCTGGCCAAATACAACGGCGAAATCACCAACCGCGTGCAGGAGCGCTTGATTCACGACATCGACCGGAGCTACAAGCTGCTGGCTCGGCCAAAGAGAAAAAGACGGGCGCAGTCGGACTCGCTCAGATCTCTGCTTAGCGAAGATCGATTTAAGTTGGCTGAAGAGAAGACCAGAGAACTTGAAGAGGCCATCTCAGAGCGATTCCGCTTAAGACGTAAAGCCGATGACGTAGACAATTCTCATCTTGAGCTGGCGATTCTGAAAGAGATGCTGTCTGAACGCGCCCATTTGAACGAAGCGCAGCGCAACATGGTAGCTGCTGCGATCGACTCCTCCTTCCGATTCACGAACACATTGTACCAAGCCGACGTGACGCCCAGCTCGGATATCGAACTGACATTTCAGAACACGGACACGACTCAATCTGGGTTTGGAAAAGCCATCTCAGACAGGGCGAACAAGCTTGCGGCTATGGGCGATTATGGCGGCGCTGTCTTTTGGCGGGAAATGCTGAATCAGATGCCAAAGGTTCTGTTTTTTGTGATGCCGATCTTTGCGCTCATTCTGAAACTTCTCTTTATTAGGGAGAAGATATTCTACATCAACCACCTTATCTTCGCATTGCACGCGCATACGATGGTGTTCATCTACTTCCTGGCGCTGGTTTTCTGGCAGCATCCTTATCTCGGATGGCTGGCTGCGGTCGCAACCTGGCTCCATCTGTTCGTTGGTATGAGAAATGTTTACAGACAGAGCCGGTTTTGGACCTTCATCAAGCTGAATGCGCTGCTTTTCCTGTACATTTTCCCGGTAGGCGCGGGTTTTGTATTGCTAGCCTTGCTTGCAATCTTCAATATCTGAATTGAAAGGCTAGTCAGAACCGACATATTCAAGGTTGATTTGCTCTCGGTTGTCCTTGAGGAAGGTGGCGTAAGCCTTGATCTTCTTCATGCCTCTAAGTCTGGCTCCCAGTTCCTCCTTGACCTCATCAAATGGCCTTTCTTCCTTCTTGCGGTTGGCGACCTTGATGATGTGATAGCCAAACGAGGTTTCAACCAAATCGCTGACCTCGTTGAGCGGCAGGGTGAAAACCGCCTCCGCGAATTTTTCTTCGAGCTGGTTCCGGTCAAAATCAACATAGATTCCGCCCTTGGTCTTTGAGCCGGGATCGTCTGAGTACTCTCGGGCAAGCGAAGCGATGGCCTTGCCCTTCTTGATCCGGGCGAGAACATCCTCAGCGGTCTTGCGGATTTCAACCTTGGCTGAATCGCTCTTGCCGTGTGTGGCAAAGAGAATGTGCCGGAATGTCGCGGCATTTCCCTGGTCGTAGACACGCTCAATCTCCTCATCCGAGACTGCCACCAACTCCTCCAAAGCCCCGTTCACATACGCCTCGATCATCAAATTCTTCTTCAGCTCGATCTTGACATTCTCCACCGAGACATCCATGTGCTGCAATTTAACAAGAAAGTCGTCCTCGGTGCCCTGGTCCTCAAACTGCTTGTGGTAAACACTGTCAAGCACGGCATCATTGACCTGAATGTCAGCTTGCTGTGCCATCGCAAACAAATGCTTGCGCAGAGCGGAGGTTTCAGCGCGGTCCTTGATCGTCGCCTTGAGCTTGTTTGGGCTGAAAAACTGGTACTGCTTCAGCTTAACGCCCTCGGCGGCGTACATCGAGGTGAGCAGCTCGGCCCAGCGCAAATCAAAATCCCTGGTTCTTACCAGAACTTTGTTTGAGTCCGGCTGCAGATTTGAGAATTTCAAAGAGAGCGCCGACGCCAGCTTGTAAAGCTCAGTGCCTTGTTTCAGCTCAACTTTCGATTCACAGCCCTGAAACAGCAGCAAAAAATGAATCAGAATTGCGGCCACCCACAGGTGTTTCATAAGAGCCTCCATTGACTATTTTTCATTCTGAAAATCAAGAGATCTGGACATCGCCTTTTTCGGCTGAGTAATATAGTAAGAAATTACAAAAATCATACAACTTTTGCATTTGTGCTAATCGTTTTTTTTTGTATATTCAGAGCTTTTGTATTTACGCCACCCAAAACATTATGAGAAGTATTGGAGTAAGAATTTCATGCGCAAAGAAACCATTCGGAACGTCGCCATCATCGCTCATGTCGACCACGGGAAGACTACCCTGGTCGATGGCCTCTTGAAGCAAAGCGGCACCTTCCGGGAGAATCAACAAGTCGAAGATCGGATCATGGATTCGATGGACCTGGAACGTGAACGCGGTATCACGATCATGGCAAAAAACACGGCTATCCTGTACAACGATGTCAAAATCAATATCGTTGATACACCCGGACACGCCGATTTTGGCGGCGAAGTCGAGCGCAGCCTTAATCTCGTTGACGGCGCCCTGTTGCTGGTAGACGCCAGTGAAGGACCGCTACCTCAGACACGATTTGTTGTGAAGAAGGCGCTTGCCAAGAAATTGCCAATCATCCTGGTCATCAACAAAATTGACCGTGCCGACGCCCGTATCAGCGAGGTCGTGAACGAGGTCTATGACTTGTTCATCGATCTGGACGCCAACGAAGAGCAGATTGAATTCCCTATTCTCTACACCAATGCGAAACAGGGTGTTGCCTACCGCGAGCTTTCCGACAGTTCCACGGACCTGCGCCCACTGCTTGACATGCTGCTTTCGGAGATACCAGGTCCCACTGCCAACGACAACGCCAAGCCACAATTCCTGGTCACCAACCTGGATTATGACACCTACGTCGGGCAGATTGCAATCGGCAGCCTGAAAAATGGCTCATTGGCAATGAACCAATCCTACTCGCTTTGCACGGAAGAAGGAACCTCGCCAGCGGTAAAATTCTCCGCCCTTTATTCCTTCGCCGGGCTCGGGCGCAACCAGGTGGAGCAGGTCGAAGCCGGTGATATCATCGCGGTCGCGGGTGTCGAAAACATGAAAATCGGCGATACTATCTCTTCTCTGGAAGAGCCTGAACCGCTGCCGCGAATCAAGATTGACGAACCTACCGTCTCCATGATATTCTATGTCAACAACGGACCTTTTGCTGGCAAGGAAGGCAAATTCCTGACTTCCAGGCATCTGCGCGACCGGCTTGAACGCGAAACCATGCGCAACGTCGCTCTAAGGATCAAACCACTGGCGCGGGCCGACGCGTTTGAAGTTTCCGGCCGGGGCGAGCTGCAGATGGCTGTCCTGATCGAGACCATGCGGCGGGAAGGCTACGAACTCATGGTTTCCAAGCCAACCGTGATTACGAAAGAGAAAGACGGCAAGCTTCTGGAGCCGGTAGAACAGGTTTTCATGGATATCCCGGAAGAATTCATCGGCACCGTGACAGAGAAGCTTGCGGTGCGCAAAGGGCGTATGACCAACCTGGTGAACCACGGCACCGGCCGAGCGAATGTTGAATTCAGAATTCCGTCGCGTGGGCTCATCGGATTCCGGAGTCAGTTTCTGACGGACACGAAGGGCGCCGGCGTAATGAATACGTTGTTTGATGGTTTTGACGCATGGTTTGGACCGATTCCACACCGTAACAGCGGGGCTCTGGTTGCTGACCGCGCGGGCCGGGTCACCGGCTATGCCTGCCTGGCCATGGAAGACCGCGGCGAGCTGTTCCTCGATACCGGAAGCGAAGTCTACGGCGGGCAAGTTGTCGGCGAGCGCAATCGCGGCACTGACCTGGACATCAACATCACGAAAGAAAAGAAGCTGACCAACATGCGCAGCTCAACCTCGGATACAACGGTCACGCTCAGGCCACCACGCAGGCTCTCACTTGACCAGTGCATTGAGTTCATTTCCGACGATGAGTTGGTGGAGGCGACACCAAATAGCATTCGGCTGCGCAAGATGGAACTCGACGCAAACAAACGTGGGCGCGCCGCAAAAAAGGAAAGAGCAGCATGACCTCGCCAAAGCACGCGATGGATGTCGCTGGCCAGGTTGCTCTTGTTACGGGCGCTTCCGGAGGAGTCGGAAGCGCCATTGCGATGACTCTGGCGGAAAATGGTGCGAAAGTGGCTGTGCACTACCATAGCGATGAAGCCGGCGCCCAGAAAACAGTCAAGGCTTTGGCAGCCGAAAGCGCAAAGGCCTTCCAGGCGGACATCACTGAACCGCCTGCCGCTCAGAGCCTGATTACGGATGTGGTAGCTGAATATGGCTGTATTGACATTCTGGTCAACAACGCCGGAATTTTCGACCTCCACCCGCCGGCCAAGCTCAACTACGCCGAATGGCAACAGGCCTGGCAGCGCACGCTGGACACGAATCTTCTCGGGCCTGCGATGCTCTCTTTTTGCGCTGTTGAGGAAATGAAAAAGCGAGACGGCGGCAGAATCGTCAACATCACTTCGAGAGGCGCTTTCCGCGGCGAACCCGACGCGCCTGCCTACGGCGCCTCCAAGGCCGGCCTGAACGCGATGAGTCAATCTCTCGCCAAAGCCTACGCCGGTGACAGTATTTTCGTGTTTGCCGTGGCCCCCGGCTTTGTTGAAACCGACCGCGTCGCTCCCATCCTGAACGGCCCGGACGGCGACGACGTGCGCAATCAAAGTCCCCTGGGCCGCGTGGCGAAGCCCGAGGAGGTGGCGCGAACGGTTCTCTTCCTTGCCTCGAAAGGCTCGGAATTTCTGACTGGATGCATTGTCGATGTCAATGGTGCTTCTTATCTCAGAACCTGAAGCCTAACCGAAACGTCTAAGATTGTTTTCGAAGAAACCGTGCACGAAACCGGAATTCTCGCAACAAAAACCAACTACGCAGGAAATCAAAAATGTCCATAGTTCTCGCCGTAAAGAAAGGCAATCAAATCGTGGTGGCCGCCGACAGTCAGACGAACTTCGGCTCGCAAATCGTCACGTTCGACAACCACAGCGTGTCCAAAATCCGGCCGATCGGGAAGACTCTGTTTGCCTCAACCGGCTGGAGTCTCTACGATAACATTCTAGACGATTTTCTTGAGCGACACGGCGACCAGCAGTTAGAAGACAAGAAATCCATTTTTGCGTTCTTCCTGAAATTGTGGGGCGAAATGAAGGAGACTTACTCACTGGTCAACGAGCAGTGCAACGATGATGATTCCCCGTTCGGCGACCTGGATGCCTCATTTCTCGTTGTCAATGCCGGCGGAATTTACCATGTGTCCGCGGACATGAGTGTGGTCGATTTTCAAAAATACTATGCCATCGGATCGGGCGCGGACTATAGTCTGGGAGCGCTGCATGCGCTTTACGAGATGGAAAGCGATCCCGAAGCCATCGCGCGCAAGGCCATCAAGGCGGCGATGGCGTTCAACATTTACTGCGGCGGGGATGTTCAGGTCAATACGGTGACAGTCGCGGCAGATTAGGCGTCAGGCAGCCGGATGATTCAAGGAGGCGCCATGGACAACCGAAGCTTTCACGATTATAAAATCGGAAGTCGCAAATCGGAAAACCAAGACTTTGAAAGGCATTCGAGCGACCATTCATCTCCATCACAATACGAGGCTGGTCTGGCGTGATCAAGCGAGTTCAGACAACCGGCCTGCTTGTGTTTATCCTGGCGACGCTGTATTCGCAGGCCCATCCCCAATCTCTCACGAAGGATTTCGTCAAAGTCGAAGTCGCGCAGCACGACAACAACCACGAAGTCATCATCGAAAACCTCGCCATGTTCGACGTCACGGTCACTTTGGAAATGGACCTCGATAATCTGGTGGCTTCGACGGGCCTGCCTTGGACCACTACTCTGCTAGGAAAAGAGAAAATCAAGGCCCTTGACCTCAAAATCGTGAACCAGGACCGTAGCGGCAGCTACGCGACCCGCTACACCTTTGTCATGGGCAATCGGGATGCCGTACACGATTCCGGGTACGTTTACCACCTCCCCTATCGCGACGGCTCCGCGCATCGAGTCGTGCAGGGGCACTTTGGAAACACCAGTCATGACGAAGCATCAACCTACGCAGTGGACTTTGCGATGAGAATTGGGGCCGCCGTCTGCGCTTCCCGCGAAGGCGTTGTGGTCGGGTTGTATGATGACTGGTCCGCAGGCGGGCCAAATGAAGCGTACACGAAACGCGTCAACTATATTCTAATTCGCCACCGCGACCGTACGCTCGGAGCCTACTACCATCTGAAACAGAATGGTGTGAAGGTGCGAATCGGTCAAAAGGTAGAGCGCGGACAGGTTATTGGCCAATCGGGCAACTCGGGCTTCTCGTTTGCCCCACACCTGCACTTTGAAGTTCTGAAGGCAGTGAACGGCATCCGAACAGAGAGCCTGCCTGCCAAATTCTCAACAGTCCAGGGAGTTATCGTGGCCCCGGTCTACGGCACATCCTACACCGCGAAGTGATTCCGGACTATCCGGATTGGCAACCGCCTGCGAAAAACATTTGACATTTTCTTCACAGATTCGTATCTAATCCAGATTGCTTTTCACTTCATTTCCTTTCCAAGCACAAACGCATTCTCGCAGTCGAAGTTCACTTCGGCGAAAACAGCACTCGCCTAACCTGGAGGAGTTCGCACATGGCGACGACCCCGAGGCAGAATCCGGATTTGCAGCAGTACTGGCGCGCAAACCTCAAACTCGTATCCGTGCTGTTGGTCATCTGGTTCGTGGTCTCTTACGGCTTCAGCATTCTATTTGTGGATGCGCTTGATCAGGTCAGAATCGCGGGCTTCAAGCTGGGTTTCTGGTTTGCCCAGCAGGGTTCTATTTACGTGTTCGTGGTTCTGATTTTTGTTTATGTACTGGCAATGACGCGCCTCGATAGAAAGTACGGTGTGAACGAAGAATAGCACAAACAAGGAAGAAAACTGAAGCAAGGAGCAATCATGAGCATTCAAGCATGGACCACAGCACTGGTTGGTGTGTCCTTCACGCTGTACATCGGAATAGCAATCTGGACGAAAGCGCGCTCGACCAGCGAATTCTACGTCGCGGGCAAAGGCGTGCACCCGCTCGCAAACGGCATGGCGACCGCAGCGGACTGGATGTCGGCGGCGTCATTTATCTCGATGGCCGGCATCGTTTCTTTCATGGGCCGCGATGGCAGTGTCTATCTCATGGGCTGGACCGGCGGCTATGTCTTGCTGGCCCTGTTGCTGGCTCCCTATCTTCGTAAATTTGGGAAGTTCACCGTGCCCGAATTTGTCGGTGAACGCTACTACTCGCAATCTGCGCGGCTTGTGGCCGTGGTGTGCGCCATCTTCGTTTCATTCACCTACGTCGCTGGTCAAATGCGCGGCGTTGGCGTTGTGTTCTCCCGCTTTCTGGAGGTGGATATCACTACGGGCGTCATCATCGGCATGGCCATTGTTTTTTGCTATGCCGTGCTCGGTGGCATGAAAGGCATCACCTACACGCAGGTAGCGCAATACTGCATCCTGATCTTCGCCTACATGGTGCCGGCCATTTTTATCTCGATTCTGCTCACGGGCCACGCCGTTCCGCAGGTCGGCTTCGGCAGCACGCTCATCGATGGTTCCGGCATCTCCCTGCTCGACAAACTCGACCAACTCAACGTCGATCTTGGCTTCGACCAATACACCAACGGTTCGAAAGGAACGCTGGACGTCTTGTGTATCACCGCGGCCCTGATGGTTGGAACAGCGGGCCTGCCGCACGTCATCATTCGCTTTTTCACAGTGCCGAAGGTTTCGGACGCACGCCTTTCCGCGGGATACGCTCTGCTCTTCATCGCGATTCTCTACACGACCGCGCCGGCAGTGGCAGCCTTCTCGCGAACCAACTTCATTGAGACAATTCATAACAAACCCTACTCCGAAGCGCCGTCGTGGTTTAAAAACTGGGAGAAGACCGGCCTGGTGAAATGGCAGGACCAAAACGACGACGGTCTGATGCAGTATCAAGGCAAGCACGCCAAAAACTCGGGCGCACCCGTTAAGAATGAACTGAGCGTAGATCGCGATATCATGGTGCTGGCCAACCCTGAAATCGCCAGGCTGCCAAATTGGGTGATTGCACTGGTGGCGGCTGGCGGGCTGGCGGCAGCACTGTCAACTGCCGCCGGCCTTCTGCTTGTCATCTCGACCTCGATCTCCCATGACCTGCTGAAAAGTGTGTTTATGCCGGAGATCACCGAGCGCAAGGAGCTAATGTATGCCAGAATTGCCGCAAGCGCCGCAGTGCTTGTGGCTGGCTATTTTGGGGCACACCCGCCCGGATTTGTGGCTCAGGTAGTTGCGTTTGCGTTTGGACTGGCTGCTTCGTCATTCTTTCCGGCAATCATTCTCGGCATTTTCTTTAAGAGAATGAATAAGGAGGGAGCCATCACCGGCATGCTGACTGGCATCATCTTTACCGCTGGCTACATTTGCTATTTCAAATTCATCGACCCGGCCGCCAACACCAGCGAGAACTGGCTGTTCGGAATCTCGCCGGAAGGAATTGGCACCCTGGGAATGCTGCTGAACGTCACAGTCGCGCTGGCGGTGGCAAAATTCACCTCTCCGCCGCCAGCGGAAGTCCGGGAGATGATCAACCGCATCCGCGTTCCGCGTCACTAGTGTCACGATTTCTAATTTCCCGAACAAAACTCTGACAGGGTTTAGACCCTTTGTTTATGTCTGAAACGGTTAACATCAAACCCTGTCAGAGTTCGCTTATTTGGAAATCATCACACTAGGCAGTTTGTCTGCAAGCGACATCCGGCTGGTAGTTCAAGATCTGATTTCCGAATTACGAAGTCTTCTGAATACCAACTGAAAGCCGGAGCCTGATGTGGAACAGGAGCCGCTTTCGACGCCGCTGTTGCCGAAACGCAACCAACAGCCTTCGGTCTAGGCGGGCCCTGAAAGCAAATCCTTATTTCTCCTACCAGATAAACCTGACGCCCATGAGTGAGAAGTCGGTCGAAACCCGCGCAGAGGCACGGTTACACCCTCCTGTAAACATCCAGGCCACACATCAATTTTTGATTCCCGCATCCACGGCGCGATGCAGGTACAGACACGCAGATAACGATGAGACACCCTGTGAACTTCTATCATTTTCCAGCCATTTGCCGATAGTAGTCAAGTAGAATCAATAGATATTTTGTAGCGAGAAACCATGGTGCAAGACTACTCGGCGCATAGCAGCGACCTGCCAATCCTGATTGTCGAGGACAATCGGGAAATCCGTCTGCTTCTTGAGATGACCCTCAAGCCATTGGGCCATGAAGTTGTGTCAGCCGAAAATGGTCACCAGGCACTGCAGTTGTACAAAGATCGTTTCTTCCCCATCATGCTGACCGACTGGATGATGCCGGAAATGAACGGAGTCGAGCTTTGCCAGAAGCTGCGTGCCAGCGACCTTCCCGGTTACGTATTCATCGTTCTCCTGACTGCCAAGGACTCCCAGAAGGACATCATCACCGGCCTGGAAGCCGGAGCGGACGACTATCTGGTCAAGCCCTTTAACAACGCGGAGTTGAAGGCCCGCTTGCGGACAGCCAAACGGATTCTCGGACTGGAGCGAACACTGAAGTCCGCAAACGAAGAAATCAAGCTGCTGTCGATCACCGATTCTCTCACGGGTTCTTACAACCGCGGCCACCTCACCGACCGCCTGCCCAACGAAATCAAGCGTGCGCGACGCAACGAACAGCCCCTTTCGATAATCCTGTGTGACATCGACCACTTCAAATCAGTGAACGACATGCACGGCCACCAGGCGGGCGACGTCGTTCTCAAAAGCTTCGTGCACACCATTCAGGAGTCGATACGCGACGGCATCGACCTGGTGTTCCGCTATGGCGGCGAGGAATTCATTATTCTGCTTTCCGAAACCAAACCGGACGACGCGGTCACCATGGCCGAGCGTATCCGTGAAACCATCGCGCAGACCCCCATCGCGCTTCCCAACCGCAAGCTAACCATTACCGCGAGCTTTGGTGTGACCGGTTTTGAGCCGAACAGCAACCCGACCGAGATCTCCACCAGCGAACTCATCGACCTCGCTGACAGATTTCTCTACAAATGTAAACAGAACGGGCGCAACTGTGTCCGAGGTGAAGGTCTGCGACTCTCCTGATACTGCGGGGAACGACCCGACGGCGCCCTGCTCCCTATCCTGCTCCTCTCCTTCCGATAATTCGCTTGACATTAGATTCAATCCAGTTGCTGTCCAGGCCGCTTTCCGCGTCCCCCAAAAATAAACGTTGAAACCTCCCCATCTCAGCCTTATCTTGGCAACAACAGACGATACCACTCGAAAACAGAAGAAGGGGAGTACCCATGCAACTTCAGAATAAAATCGCGCTGGTCACCGGCGCGTCAAGCGGAATCGGTAAGGCAACAGCAGGCCGGTTGGCCCGCGACGGCGCTGACATTGTTGTCGTGGGGCGCAATGAACAGGCATTGCGCGAAGTAGCCGCGAGCGTGGAACAGACAGGCAGAAAATCCTTCCCTGTGGCTGCGGACATCACCAAGGTCGAAGATTGTAGACGAGCCGTCGATTCAGCCATTCAGCACTTCGGCCGATTGGATGTGCTGGTCAACTCTGCCGGAGTCATCGGCTCCGGCACAATTCTCGACACGACGCTGGAGGACTGGCGCCTGATGATGCAAGTCAACCTGGACGCGGTTTTCGTGATGATGCAGCTCGCGGCGCCTCATCTCGAAAAAACAAAAGGCGCGATTGTCAATGTTTCCAGCATCACGGGACTGCGGGCATTTCCCAATGTGCTTTCCTACTGCGTCAGCAAGGCCGGAGTGGACCAGCTCACCCGCTGCGCCGCGCTCGACCTGGCCCCAAAGGGCGTGCGTGTCAATGCGGTCAATCCGGGCGTGGTGGTGACCAACTTACACCGCCGAGGTGGATTCGACGCTACCCAGTACGATAAATTCCTCGAGCACGGCAAGGACACTCACCCGCTTGGACGTGTTGGCGAGGCCGACGAGATTGCGGAAGCCATTCTTTATCTTGCCACCTCCAAGTCGGAGTGGGTAACCGGAGTCACCCTTAGCGTGGATGGCGGCAGACACTTGACCTGCGCAAGATAGAAGGAACATTTCCTTTGTTAAAGTGGTCAGGTTGTTTATCTTTTGTAATCAATGCCGGTTGAGGGTCAGTGATCCCGTCAGAGCATCAGGCCACGTGAAATCTTCTTCGCGGAGCCTGGCCAGACGGTTCAGACCTACTTAGTTAGTAACCACACACACGTGCCATAAATAGGTTGTCATGATTGTCCGCCTCACCTTTGCCCTGCTCCCGCTCTTCCTTATTTGTGTTCCGCAACACCCGGCGCTGGCCTCGAACCAAACTGCCAAAGTCACAGGCAGGATCGTGGATTCTGAGGCGAAGACTCCTCTCGCGCATGTCCAGATTTTTGTGGAAGACCTACAGGTGGGAGATGTCTCAGATGACCAAGGTGTTTTCGAGATACCTAATCTACCGCCAGGCGAATACCGATTGGTCTTCAGGCTGCAGGGCTACAAAACCCATGAGAGTGAAAACGTCCGGCTACTTGAACGTCAGGTCGCGAGACTCAATGTGGCAATGGCTCCAGAGGTTATCGAGTTGAGCAATCTGGTAGTGACGGCGACCCGCCACCCGGACCGAACTTCTGATCTTTCGCAAATGATTTCTGTGCTGACACCGAAGGAAATAAGGCAACGCAACGTCCAGCAAACGCCGGAATTGCTACGCGAAGAGCCCGGGGTTGTGGTACAAAAGACCAATCAGGGGGGTGGCTCACCCATCTTGCGCGGCCTGAAAGCCAACAAAGTTTTGCTGCTGGTGGATGGCGTACGCATGAACAATGCGACCTACCGCGGCGGTAACACCCAATACTTGAATACGGTTGACTCGCAAACGCTCGAAGGTGTGGAGATCGTGCACGGACCCGGCTCCGTACTGTACGGCAGCGACGCGCTTGGCGGCGTAATCCACCTGCGAACTCTGGCCCCACAGCTCAACTCAGAGGCCGGGCTGGCTCTTTCCGGAGCAGTGAGTGCATCTGCCTCAAGCGCGGACGACACGCAAACATCAAACGCGACCGTCAGCCTTGCATGGCGACGCCTGGGGCTCAGGTTCAGCGGCGGGCTCAGGTCATTTGGCGATGTCACACGTGGGGCCAAAGGCGGTGACGAATTGATGCAACGCCTGCGTAACGATTCGCGGACCCAGCGCATCCTGAAAAAAAATCAATCGCCCAATGGCTACCAAGCTTACGACTTCAGCACGCGCGCTATCGCCAGGCTATCAGAAACCAGCCGGCTCGCGCTGAGCTATCAATTCAACCACCAGGACGAAGTCCCACGCTACGACGTGGTCGAGACGCGCAAGGACTCCATCCGGTTGTTCGACCCGCAACAGCGCAATCTAGTCGCGCTTCGCTACCAGAATTTTACCCGCCGGCGCTTGGCAGATTCATTCTCCCTGACGGCTTCCTATCACCGGCAGCGCGAACGCCGAGTCCGGCAGAAATTTGGCAGCGTCACCAGGACTTCCGATGAATTCAACACTGGCACCCTCGGTATTCAGGCCCAACTTGACAAGTCCATCGCCGGTATCCACCAGGTAGTTTACGGCGCCGAACTCTATCGCGATGCTATCACAACCACTTCCCTGGTGTTGAACACCGGCACAGGAGCGTTCGCCGTGGCGCATCCTCTGTTCCCTGATGGTTCAACCATGCTCAATGTCGGCGCATTTGTTCAGGATGCCATGGACATCTCAGAGCGCTGGCGTGTCACGGCTGGGGCGCGGTTCAGCGTGGTCCGCCTCAAAGCACCCTTCGTAAGCGACCCGGCCAGCGACAACACCTTCGGAAATATTGAGCAGGTTTCCACTGCCCTGACCGGAAGCCTGGGCTCTCTCTACAGGCTGACGCCGCGGCTGAGCGTTGTGACAAATCTGGCCCAGGGATTCCGTTCACCCAATCTCGATGACGTCGGCAAGCTTGGTCCGGGCAAAGGCAGCAGCTTCTTCGACATCCCAAATCCTAACCTGGATCCCGAGAAATCGCTCAACCTGGATACCGGTTTCAAATGGACTTCAAATCGCAGCCGGGTAGATTTCTTCGGTTACTACAACATTTTGCGCGACCTGCTGGCTCGGGTGCCAGCAGAACTCAACGGCTCACCATTTGTGCTGGATGGAACCGATAGCCTGCGTGTTTTCCACAAGACCAATGCCGGAGAGGCCTTCACCGCCGGCTTCGCCCTCTCCTCCGAAATTGCGCTTGCCCCGCGCCTTGTGGCTTTCACCAACCTCAGCTACACCTACGGACAGAACGAGACGGATGAGCAGCCACTTTCGGGCGTGCCACCGCTATCCGGGCTGGCGGGTATTCGCTGGAATACTCCGCGCTACCGGGTGGAGTTAAACGCCAGGTTTGCCGGCAAGCAGACGCGCCTGGCGGACGAAGACCAGGAAGACCTGCGCATTCCGGAAGGCGGCACACCTGCCTGGCGGACATTCAATCTGCGCTTCGGCGCTCAACTTCACCCAAACCTCAACACGAATCTCACAATCGCAAATCTGTTCGACCGCAACTATCGCGAGCATCTGAGTGGCTTCAACGCCCCGGGACGAAATTTCGTGCTCTCAGCTCGAGTCACCTACTGAAAATTTTCAGAAGCGGCAACTTCGTGCCCCCATCAACTTATGAAAAAAGACGGAAGAGAGAAACCTTCGGCAGGCATCTGGGCAAGATGAGCGTCAGCGGATATTCTGCACCGTAGCCCGCTCATTGGGGTTGGCAGAAGTATCTTCAAGAGTCGAAAGATCTTACAAATAAGGAGGGAACATGGCGAGCAGAAACGGCCAGGGAAACAACAAGGGTTGGGAGAACGGCATCTGCGGCATCTGTCCGGCGGGTTGCTGGGTAGAAGTACAGAAAGATGATGGCAAGATCGTTGATATCCGGCCTGACACCTCCCACAGCCTGGGGATGATCTGCAGGAGAGGCGAGCACGCGCCCGAGATGATTTACTCGGAACACCGGCTGCGCTACCCGATGAAGCGAGTCGGTCCGAAGGGAACTCACAAATTTGAACGTATTTCCTGGGACCAAGCCTACTCAATCATTACGGAAAATCTCAACCGGATCAAGCAGGAAAGCGGCCCGGAAGCAGTTGCTGTGTACACTGGCAGGGGCGCGTTCGAGCTTTCGCTCTGTGATATGTTTCAGCCTAAAGGGGTTGCGGTTTCCTCCGCATCCAATGTTCTCTTCCCGTTTGGCTCACCGAATACCATGGGGGTTGGCGCGCTCTGCTATGTCTCCTTTGCAATGATCGCACCGCACGTCACCATGGGCCGGATGCTGGTGAATATGTTTACGGACATGGAAAATGCCGAAATGTTGGTAGTCTGGGGTGCAAACCCGGCTACTGATTCGCCGCCGCTCGACATGTTCCGCCTTGAAGCGGCGGCCCGGCGCGGCGCGGACATTGTCGTCATCGATCCGCGCCGGACCGAGACCGTAACCCGAACGGGCGGACAGTGGATTCCCATTCGCCCAGGCACCGACGGCGCGTTGGCTCTCAGCATGATTGAAGTCTTGCTCGAAGAAGATATTCATGACGAAGACTTTGCGGAAAACTGGTGTCACGGCTTCGACGAGCTGCGCACTTACACCCAACATTTTACGCCAGAAGTGGTCGAAGAAATCACAGGCGTTCCGGCGGAAACGATACGCGGCCTTGCTCGCCGGATCGGCCGGGCAACCGGCGCCTGCCCGGTGATGTACACGGGCCTGGAGTATTCCAACAGTGGCATTCAGGCGATTCGATCGGTACTGACTTTGTTCGCGCTCGCTGGCCACCTGGACGTGCCTGGCGGCATCGGCCTGGCCATGCTCGACACGCACTTCCCTATTAATCGCTCTTGCAACCAGGAAAATCCTGACATCGACCTCGCAGTAGCCCGGGACAAGGTGCCGATTTACAGCGCCTACCGTGGCGAGTCTCATGCCAGCGGCCTGGTGGATTCCGTACTGCATGGCGACCCCTACCGCATCCGCGGCCTCATCGTGCACGGCGCATCCTTGCTGACTTCCTGGCCGCAAACACCGATATGGCGAGAAACACTGTCGAAACTCGACTTCCAGGTCTGTATCGACCGCCAGTTGACCGCAGACGCCGCTTTTGCGGATGTCGTCCTGCCAGCTACCACGATGTTCGAAATTGACTCCTACATGGTCTACGGCCCCATTTTCAGGCTGCGAGAGAAGCTGGTCGAGCCCATCGGTGAAGCACGCAACGACTACCTGATTATGGCGGAGCTGGCACACCGCCTGGGCTATGGCGAACTCTATCCGCAGACGGAAGAAGACCTCATCCGTTTCGCGCTCGATGGCTCCGGCTACACCCTTGAAGATGTGCGCGAGGCTGGCGGTTGGGTCAAAATCGCGACGCCAATGATGGAGTATAAAAAATGGCAGAAAGGCAGTTTACGCCCGGATGGCCAGCCTGGCTTTGACACGCCGAGTGGCAAATTTGAGATAGCTTCAACGGTTCTGGAAGACTACGGCTATGAACCGCTGCCGAAATACACAGAACCCACGGAGGGGCCTCGGGCCGCTTCTGAACTCGCCACTCAGTTCCCACTGGTGTTCAATTCCGGCGCAAGACCACAAACGGATTTCCGCTCGCAGCACCACGGCATTAAGGGGCTGGCGAAAGACAACCCGGAACCCACTGTCGAACTCAACACGCTGGACGCCGCTGAGCGGGAGATCCAATCCGGCGACCTTGTTCAGGTCCAAACACCGCGGGGCGCAGTGGCATTCCGCGCCCGGGTGACGGACGATATCTCCCGGGGCTGCATTGAATGCAATATGGGCGGCGGCGGCCCGGTCGGCCCAAAGGCCTGGCAGGAAAGAAACGTCAACAACTTGACCGACATCAACAACTATGACGAGATTTCCGGTTTCCCGGTCTACAAAGCGCTGCTGGCTGAGGTCGTCAAGGTCGAGGCCGGCACAAGCAGAGACCGGCGCAGAGTTGAGACGGTCGCGGCTGCCTGCGGACCTGTCATTCTCGCAACACCAAAATCCGAACGCAAGCCAGGCAAGCGGATTTATCTCGACAACAACGCCACGACCGAAGCCTCAGAACAGGTTCATCAGGCCATGGCGCCCTACCTGCAAACGGTGCATGGCAATCCCTCGAGTATTCACAGCGCCGGCCGGGATGCGAGAGAAGCGATTGAAACTGCCCGCAGGTCTGTTGCGCAACTTATCCGCGCCAGGCCTCGCAGCATTGTGTTCACCGGCGGCGGCTCAGAAGCGGACAACATGGCTCTCAAAGGTGTGGCATTCGCGCATCGCGAGGAGGGAAAACACATCATCACGACCACGATTGAGCATCCGGCGATTCTAGGCGCATGCCGATTTCTGGAGCGGACAGGGTACGAAATCAGCTATCTTGATGTCGATGAAAACGGCTGGCTGGCCCCGAAACTTCTCTATGATGCTCTGCGCGAGGACACCATTCTTGTGTCTGTCATGATGGCCAACAATGAGGTCGGAACCATCCTTCCCATTAAAGAACTATGTGCGGTAACTCACGAACGCGGCGCTCTGTTCCACACGGATGCGGTCCAAGCATCGGGAAAGATACCGGTTGACGTAAGGGAGTTGAATGTCGATCTGTTGAGTCTCTCAGGTCATAAATTTCATGGCCCAAAAGGGATTGGTGCACTCTACGTCAAGAAAGGCGTTCATATTGAACCCCTAGTGCATGGCGGCAAGCAAGAAAACGGGCTGCGGGCGGGCACTGAGAACGTGGCGGCGATTGCTGGCTTTGGCAAGGCCGCCGACCTTGCCAGGCTTGCTTCACGGAACAATGATGAGCTTTACCGGCTGCGAGACCGCCTGGAGAATGGCATAACCGAGCTTATCCCGGAAGCCCGGCTCAACGGTCCGCGAGAAAACCGCCTGCCCAACACGCTCAACCTCACGCTCCCTGAGTTGCGGGGCGAATCGCTGGTTGTGGCCCTGGATCAGCACGGCATTTCGCTGTCATCGGGCTCTGCCTGCAAAGCTGGCTCGCCTGACCCCACGCACGTTCTGCTGGCCATGGGCAAGAGTGATGAAGAGGCGCACTGCGCCATCCGGCTCTCGCTTTCTCACCAGACCACGGAAGCAGACATTGACGCGACTCTGGCGGCCCTGGCAGAAGTTCTGGAAGAAATGGAGACCACGGTTCGGTTTCTGCCCTGCAAGTAGTACCGGCGCCATCTTGCTGATCAATTGAGATTGGGCAAGCACAAAACCGACCAGGCCACTATTTTGTTCGGATTTCTGGCATCCGAAATTGTCTCAAGAGAACCGCGGTGATTCATGAAATAACACGGCTTTCGACATTGTTGAACAATATGATGACCCATTGGGAGTCGAATAATCAACAACTTACGCCATACATTGTATACTCCGTTGCGTGGCACGGATGTTGTTAAATGAGTGCAACAATTGAACACCCGCAGTAATCGCAATTCAAAACGGAGCGAACACATGAAAGAGCTTTACTATTTCTCCAAGTCCGACGTCATGATTCAGGTTCAGTACAGCAGCCAGGCGCAATCGCTCCGCTACGCTTCCCACAGACAACTCAAAGACGACGAGCGTGCGACCATCGAGAAATATTTGCTCAAGAATGTTGTCAGCGAACCCGCGACGGACTGGGGCAGTACCAATCTCGACTATCTTGGAATCGACTACAAACTCATCAACAGCCTGAAACAGTTTCACTCGGTCAAACCGTCGGAACAAAATCAGGATGCGGCGCCCGCGACAAACCCATTTAAGAATCTCGTCAACAAGGATATTGACAAATCGGTAGACACACTGATCAACACCTCGATGTCCAACTATTACTTTGAGAAGATCGGCAACACCATACTGGCAGCCCGGAGAGAGAGCGAGGAAGCAGCCAACGAAAGCAAGCTGCAGGAGTACAGGACCATGCTGGAAGAATTGGTCCAGGCATACAACCAGTACACCACCCGCAAGGTAGATGTGAAAGACGTTCTGCCAGCCGAGCTTTGCGCTTAACCTGAGAAATTCGCTCTGTAGCTTGGTAGGAGCTTTCGAGTGCAACGGAGGGGCACTCGAACTCCTGCTGACGCACTTCCCAACGTGACCCCGGCGAACTCACGCAGCCGGGAATTCTCCCACATGCACCTCAGACAGAACTCAAGATGTCGGTCAGAACCGCACTTCATTCGGCCTGAAATGCAAATTCAGCCAACGTATGGGTCAGAATCTCTATGTTGCGGGTCAAGGTCTCAAGGCTGACATGTTCATCAGGTTGATGTCCCAGATACTCTTCTCCAACCAATTTCGGACCGAAGACCACAGAGTTAGGCAGGCGCTTTGCATAGGTGCCGCCGCCCATGGATTCGGCCACCCTGTTCTCCCCCGTCACGCTGTTGTAGATGCGAAGCAGACGGCGCACGAACGGTCCATCAGGATCGTTATACAGCGCTTCGCTGTAGTAGCTGGCCTCGGAAAACCGCACTTCATGTTGCTGTTCAAAATCTGTCTTACGCGCAGCTACTGATTGTCGGACAGTTTCCAAAGAAATTCCTCGCGGAATTCTGAAGTTGAACATGAACATGACCGAGTCAGCCTCGGTGTGAAACATGTTGCCGGCAACCGTCACGTCGCCCATGAAGTCGTCGTGGTGAGCAATCCCAAGGCTTCGACCGTCCAGTTCGAGCCCGACAAACTGTGCCGCGAATTTCACCATCAGAGAGATGCTATTCTTCGCGGGCTTGAGGTTTTGGTCGAGAAAAACTATCAGGTCCATCAAAGCATTGTGCCCAGTAGCGGGAACACTGGAATGCACCGTGCGGCCATGTGCGGTAATGGAGAGTCCTCCATCTGTTTCTGATAAGTCAAAGCGGCTTCCAACCCGTTGCTTCTCGAAGCCCACGATGGCGTCGAGAAGGCCTGTTCTGGATTCCACAAGATCCTGGTTCCCGGAAGCACGCAACATCGCGGTGGCCTTCCCGGGAACTATTGATGGTGAGAAACCGGCATCAAGAGATTCAATGACCAAGCCGTTGGAATCCGGTTCGGCTCCTGGCTTTGGCAGCTTCAGCCAGACACCACACCAGCCTTTTTCCGCGCAGATAACCGGGTAGCCGTAATCGACGACAATCGTCTGGTCTGGTGCGGGATTGGTTTTGAGATAAGTGCTGACATCTTCGTTTGCCGATTCTTCGTCAGTCCCGACCAGCAGAATCAACTTGCGACGAAGGGGGATGCGGCTGTCGAGCACCGCGCGCATACCATACATGATAGCGGCGAGCGGGCCCTTGTCGTCAATGGCGCCACGGCCCCATAATGCACCGGATTTCAACTCGCCACCCCACGGATTCACGCTCCACGCGGTGGTATCGACAGGTTGAACGTCAGAATGAACCATGATGCCCAGCGAGCGTTCCTCGTCACCGATCCAAATTTCCTGGACGTAGCCATCGACGTCGCGGAATCCAAGACCAAGGCGCGATGCCAGCATCGCTAAATACTGCTTTTGTTTGATAAATTCCGGATTCTGGCGATTCGGCACGTCGGTAGCAAAGGTCTTGAATTTAATCAGATCTGAAGTGGCTGAAATGATATCGTCCTTATAAAATTCCCTCGCAAATGTGCGAGTCAGCCAGGCGTAGGTGGCTAGCGACTTACCTTCCAGTTTCTGTCCAGACTGACCGGCGGTGATGTGATTGGCGATTTCTTGTTTGCCTCGCTTTTTCAACTCATCCACCACAAGTCGCGCGAATCCTTGGTAGACGTCCATGCTATTTCCCGACCCAGTGGCTTTGGCCTCCTGCATCAGCCGAGGGGCTTGCGTTCCAAGGTAATCAGAAGACTCGGTCTCCTGCCTTGCCGTCACTTGAGAACCAAATGTCTGGATTAGCAATAATAGCGCGACCATTCTCATCAACATAAAATTCTCCCTGTCTTTGTGAAGCGAATAGAACCTGGCTAGATACAAGAACTGATTTTAGAGTCAGCGGCCGCGTCTATTCCGGTTCCGTTTGAGCCTGCAGACGCCAAAAAAGCAGGCGACGAGCTGGCATGCGCAGGATTCCTTGAACAAGCATGACGCCCAGCAAAATCAGCCCGAACCCAAGGTAAGTGGACCACTGCAAGCGTTCGTTCAGCAGAAAAACACCTAAGCCAACGCCGAATACTGGTACGATGTAGGTGACCATGGAAAGGTAGGTCGCTCCGGCAGATTCCATGATTCGATAATAGAGTACGAACGCGATGGCCGTCCCGAAAATGGCGAGGGCGGCAACAGAGCCGAATGCCGCCATCGAAGGTGTCGCCAACTGCAACGGGTTTTCCAGGACCAGCGCCAACGGCGCAATCATCAAACTAGCGGAGAGCAACTGTGCCGTCGGCGCAACCAGCGGGGGCAGGCCGGTCAGGCGTCTTCTTGCGTAGACAATCGCCACCGCATAACTGAACGCTGCAGCGGCCACGGCTATAACTCCGAGGCTCGATGCATTGACGCCATGACGTATCGACGGGTAGACGAGCGACAAGAGCCCGAACATTCCCGCAATTGTGCCAGTCAACATCGATGCAGTCATTCTCTCTTCAGAAATGAAAAAGTGTGCCAGAACGATGGTAAACAAGGGCGTTGTGCCGTTGAGAATAGATGCCATGGCGCTATCGATGTAGATCTCTCCCCAACTGAACAAGACGAATGGCAAGGCATGCGCGAAGAAGCCAAGCACCATGAAATGTCCCCACATTCGTGCTGCCGAAGGCAGCCGCCCACCGCGAAGACGCAAGCAAAGGTAGAGCACAGCCGCAGCAATCCCAACTCTCCCCGTCACCAGTGTCAGGGACGGAATCTCGGCCACTGCCACCTTGATGAACAGGAAGGATGGGCCCCACATGGCCGCCAGTAGCAGAAGCCAGAAAAAATTTCGAGATGACATGTCCGGTCCTTTCGTAAGTTGAACCAATTTAGCAGAGCGCCACCAGACAAACCACCCGAAAGTTGCGCTTTGACTGCCAGGCCGCTTGACGTCATCTTACGAAAAGCAGACGTATTAGTGAAATGGATTGTTTTAATGCAAAGCATGAATTTTAATCATGCCATCAAATGGAGTCCTGGCCCCAAAAAGAACCCCCGCTCGTTCATGAACAAAGAACCGAGAAGGGGTTCGGAGATCGCCCGGCGGATTGCTAAGGCTTTCGTCTTTTTAGGCTGCTAAAAATCAATGTAGCCCCAATTGCAATTAGAATAACCGGCCAGTAATCCGAAAAATCAAACCAGTAAAGGTCAAAATTGCGCAACAAAAAGGCGGAACCTAGAAACAGCAGGATTGCTCCCGGAATCAGCGGTCCCCAGTCATCCGTGCGCATCAGAAACTGGACAACAAATGCCGCCCCGCAGGCAATCAGGAATATGGGCCAGTACTCTCCCGCGCTATAGAAATAGTAATCGAAAGCCAGAATATCGTAGTTGCGAAGAAGGAAGAAAGTACCCAGCACTATCAAAAGCGTTGCGGGGAACGCCGGGCCGCTGTCTCTGTTTCGCACCACAGGGACAATGAGAAGCGCACCGACACCCAGCATTAAGACGGGATACACGTGCTGCCACCGCAGGTGGATGACCCCGAATTCACGAAGGAGTAAATAGGCGCCGACCACAATCAGAACGACGCCTGGAACAACGGATCTGTCTTTATCAGCCATTTGCCTTCCTCCAAAATTTGCTTCGCTATTCGCCCTTTTCTGATGTCGAGTCTTTACTCTTGCCCTTTGGCCGCGAAGTTTTCTTGGCGGCGGGCGCAGTCTTCGCGCGAGGTTTTGGAGTAGTTTTAGCAGTGGGCTTACTCTTAGCGGTAGCAGCAGGGGCTGGCGCCTGAGCAGCCGGCCCAGCAGACTCTTCGGGCACGATAAACATCATTGCGATGTAGGCTATGACTCCGATAAAACCACCGCCAGCAAGTGAAAGCAGGACATACCCGATCCGGACGAATGATGGATCAATGTTAAAATATTTTGAAATGCCGCCACAGACGCCACCGAGCATTCGGTCATCAAGCGAACGCATGAATTTCTTTTCCATAGTCTTTTCTCCGGTAGGTTCATTTTTCGTTGGGGCGCCCTGGCCGCTTGCTGGCTTGCGCAAGTTGATAAGATAGTACGCCCCAAGCGAAATCAGAGCTAATGGCAGAAGCCAGTCCAGTCTCAATCTAAAACTCCAGATGGGATAATCGTCCCAGCCGCAGTAAAACGGAAAGCCCCCGAACCAGTGTAATCGGCTCACCAGAAACAATGCACCGACAAGTATGAACAGTCCGCCCCAAATCAGATTGGAGCTAACCTTCTCGGGCTTTGCCTGCTCGCCTGTTCCGGTCTCGCCCTCGGGAATGATTACCCACGCCAGGATGTACGCTAGAGCGCCAACCCCACCGACAAGTAGCGCGATAGCCCAGACAATTCGCACCGCAGCCGCATCCCAGCCGAAATGGGCTGCAACGCCACCGCAGACGCCGCCTATCCATCGATCCGTGGTAGAGCGAGAAACGCGTTTCGGAGAGCCGTCCCCCTGCGCAAGTTGATTTTCTTCGGTCATGATGCCCCTTGGTTTAGCATGAACAACATTGGGTGACGTGAATTAAGAATCTGAATGAAGTAACGGAAAAACGAGGGCGAGGTTTCGAATCAGGCTTTGCGGCGGTATGTATCTTCGATAGCCATTATCTTATCTACACGCAGGCGGTGTCTCTCGACGCCGAAATCCGTGCCTAGCCACGCCTTGAGAATTTCCCTGGCGATATCGATGCCAGTTACGCGGCTCCCTAACGTCAACACATTCGCGAAGTTGTGTTCCCGACTGTTGCGGGCTGTGCAAACGTCGTAGCAAGCGGCAGCTCGAACACCTGGTACTTTGTTGGCCGCCATGGCAGAGCCAACGCCGGCGCCGTCAACAATTACGCCAACTGTGGCGGCGTCGCGAGCCACGCGTTGCGCCACCAGATGAGCGTAATCCGGGTAGTCGACTGAATCCGTGGAGAATGTACCGACGTCCTCAGTCTTGTAGCCGAGGGTATCAAGCAGGGATAACAAATCCATCTTCAAATCGAAGCCACCATGGTCGCATCCGAGCACAACCAGGCCGATGGCTTTAGACTGTGGCGCCATATTGGGGCTGGTCGAGCCGGGCTCCTGGGTGCGAATGGTGATGCTGTGCTTGCGGGCGGCATCAGCAGCAGCTGGGGTGACAATGCCATTGGGGAGCACTGCGATTGATGTTTTTCTCTGTTTGCGAGCATTCAGCACATCTCGCTCTGTAACAAGCTTTCTCATCAATCAGTTTCTTTTCTCTGAGTGGCGCACCATGGGGACAAACCTAACCGGGATGCGGGTCTCTTTCCTGTAGGCGCCGCCCTTTAGTTTGGTGATGAGAAGGAGTTCCTGCTCTTTCTCTCCCACAGGCACAACCATCCTGCCGCCGACTTTGAGCTGCTCGACCAGAACCCCGGGAATGTGATCCGGCGCGGCCGTCACAACGATGTTGTCAAACGGTGCTTCTTCCGGCCAGCCATCGTGACCGTCACTGAACTTAAGCTCAACATTGTCATAACCCAGCTTCTTGAGGCGAAGAGCCGCCTCGATAGCGAGATTGACGCTGATTTCCACAGTGTACACCTGCGCCGCAATCTCTGCGAGGACAGCAGCTTGATAACCGCTGCCCGTCCCGACTTCAAGCACACGCTCATGGCCCTGCAATTGTAGGGCTGCAGTCATGTAGGCGACTATGTAGGGTTGTGAGATGGTTTGATTTTCTCCGATCGGCAGGGGTGTATCATCGTAAGCCGAACCCTCCAGGTTTTCCCTGACAAATCTGTGACGGGGCACGACCTCCAGAGCCTTCAAAACGCGCTCGTCCTTAACGCCTCGAGCCAGAACCTGCGAGCGAAGCATACGCTTGCGCTGGTGATAATGAGCCGGCGAATCACCCAGTTTAAGCTCGGAGCAATCGTGAAATTCAATCATAGCGACTCACCAGTTTGATGGTTCCTTTCCGCTAATCATGCAGCAACGAATTGAGGTGAGTATGTACGCTGCTTGCAAGCGCATCGAGATTATAGCCACCTTCGAGAACTGACACCAGATTACCGTCACAACACTCCCGCGCCAACTCCAGTGCGTATTTGGTCATCCCCCGGAAGCCTAGTTCGGTGACATTCATGCCTGCCAAAGGGTCACGTAGATGAGCATCGAAGCCTGATGAAATGATAATGAACTCCGGATCGAACTCCCGAATCGCCGGTACAACCTTGTCAGCGAAACAGGACATGTATTCCGAATCTCCGGAATTGCCAGCGAGCGGAATATTCAGAGTGAAGCCTTCTCCCTCACCCTCACCGGTCTCGTTTTCGAACCCCGTGCCCGGATACAGCGGATGCTGGTGCAAACTTGTGTAATGCACAGTGGCGTCCGAGTAAAAGGCGGCGTGTGTGCCGTTGCCGTGGTGAACATCCCAGTCTATTATGCTTACGCGCTCGATGTTATGCTGAGACTGAAGATAGCCCGCGGCGACAGCGACGTTGTTGAACAGGCAAAATCCCATGGCGCGTTCAGGCTCGGCGTGGTGTCCGGGTGGCCTGACCGCGCAAAAGGCATTGTCCAACTCGCCAAGCACCACCATCCGACAGGCATTCACCACACTGCCAACAGCGCGTCTGGCAACTTCGAAAGAACGTTTGCATATGATGGTGTCAGAATCTAAAGAACGCCGATCGCTTTTGCAAGCATTTTCTATTGCTGAAATGTAGCTTGGGGGATGGATTTCTGCGAGCCATCTTGGATCACAGTCTTTGGCGGCAGAATGCTTGAGTTCTTCCCAGAGTGGCTCGCTCCGAAGGTTCTCGACGATGGCTCGCAATCGGGCAGGGCGCTCAGGGTGACCGTCCCCCGTGTCGTGCTCGAGAAAAAGGGCATCATAAAAGAACCCGGTGCGCTTCATCTCTTTGCCGTCACCTCGACCCGCCTACTCTGAATCTCGCCCGTGCGCCCAACTACCCGGACTTCGTAAGAACCGGGCCGCAAGTCCTTCACAATGCACACCCGATCAAACGGCACCAGGACCTGCGCGGCCATCTTCGCTTCATCGAAGTCCGCAAGTGGCGTTATCTCAATCACGCCATCGCGAACATCAACATCGAACCCGGAAAAACTGTAGGCTGGCGATGGCAGGTTACCTGAGACACTGATTTCAAGCTCGTGGGACTGAGACACAAGTGCGGGCGCGACCACGCTCTCAACGTAAACCGATTTCCGGGCCTTATCCGACTCGCCTCCTGAACTCGGCGCGCGCATGTTGTCGTAGCGGCCGCAAGAGACAAACACAAATGCTGCGCCAATCAAGTAGATGATACCCAGCCACACGACCCAAGATAAGCTTCGACTCATGGTACACCTCACTGCGCCTTGCGCGCTCTTTTGTAGAAATCTTCTATGCCAGAAACGATAGCACTCGCTGTCTTGCCACGAAACTCGGCCGTGCTCAGCATTGCTTCCTCTTCAGGATGCATGATGAACGCGGGCTCGATAAGAACAGACGGCATTTGCGTGATCCTGCAGACGGCAAGGTTATCATAGAATAGACCATAGTTTTGCAACTTTAGTTTCTCGAGCAAACGTTTCTGAATAGCGGCTGCGAGCGGACGGCTCTGAGGGTGGTAGTAATAGGAACTGGTCCCGCGATTGCTGAACGGGTTGACGCCGTCTGGCAACGCGTTGTAGTGCAGACTCAAGAACAGATCTGAACCCAGAAGTGTCGCCATTTTTACCCGCGCACCGAGAGTGGCTCCGTTCTGTCCATCTCTGGTAAGAAAAACGCTGGCTCCCTTCTTTTCCAGTTTTTCTTTCAACACAAGAGCCAGTTGCAGGCAGGCGGCTTTTTCTGTCGTGCGCTTCGGCCCTATCGCACCATCCTGTTGACCGTGACCTGGATCCAGACAAATCAGTTTGTCTTTCAGAGAGAATTTGTGCGGTGGTTTGCGCACTTCAACCACCAGAACGCGTCCGTCGTAAAACGGGTTATACCCCCACTGTTGCCCGGAAGATATTCTGGCCGTCAACTCATAGACATTGTCTGCCGGCTGTGCCCAGGTCAGTTCTTTGACGAATTTCTGCCTGAAGTCGTGTCGAATCCAGTCTGTGTTTGCCACCGCTCCGTAAAGCGTGATTTTCAACGTCGTGGGCGCCGCGCTTTGCTCTATCTTGTATGGAAGTTTCTCCTGCAGATAAATCTTGATAGCAACTCGATCACCATGATCATCCGCTCTGACAGCATCGACGTGACTGCGTGGCCGCGATGTTTCTCCTTGAAGGAAAGCGACGCTGGTCGCTGGCACCCAGACATTCATTGCGCCAGAAATATCAGCCCGGTAGAAGTTTGATTTCTTTCCATTGATTGCTAGTTTAACACCTTCCGGCAGAAACATCTGATACCCAAGTCCGGGCCCTGTGCGAGCAGTAGTCATGGGAGCGGTCAGTTTAGCGATGCGGGGCGAGCTGGCGGAACGTATCGAAAGTCTCGCGGGCGCCACTGCCGAAACCTCGCGCCCAATGCTGTCGCTGAGGGTGACATGCACCCTTGCGCTGTCGCTGAGCTTTCCATGTGGAACCCGAAATGTACCCTGATAAATTCCCGCAACCATGGGCTCATGAACCTCAGCGCCTGCGCCAAACACGACCTCTCCCCAATAAGCTGTCTGAGGCCGCAACGTCTCGCGCAGTTCACCATTTTCGATGTATCCCGGTATTGAGAAGCGTCCGGTGAGGCCGGGCGTGCCTTGCGCGGAAACAAGTAGCTCATCGCCTGCCAGCAACTCGACTTCTCCGACAGGTTGGAGCGTTGCGCTGTCGATGGCGAGGGAGTCCAGCGGTAAGACCTGAGGATACTTGGGGATGGCAACGTTGCGTAGGGCGAAAATCGTATCCTCGCCAGCGATGGCTTTGCACCGCAATACAACATCTCCACGCTCGACAACTGGAATGTTTATGAGAAAAGCACCGTTCGGGTACATCCGGGCTCGGTTGCCGTTAACGAAGACGGTGGCAGCGGAACTGCTCACCGCTCCAAAAACAAAGGTCGAATCCGTTGCCAGAACTGTCTGATTTTCTTTTGGATAGACGACATCAAGTGCGAATTGCGCTCGAGATAAGGAAGGGACGAGGAATGATAGAGTGAAGAAAAGCAATGTCAGGTGCTTGCGTGACATCTAGGCGGGGCTTCCTTCTTCGCAGTTGGCAGGATGAGAATCTCCGTGAAACAGAACGCCCACCTTCTGACTTACCTCAAAATAATCCTGCTCCGGCGGGGCGATGACATAAGAATTGCTTCGAGCGAAAGCCCAAATATCCGCGGAACCTGTGGTTTGCAACGGCGTCGTGTGGTAGGCGCCGTCCCGAAAACAAGTGTGTGCTGGATGAAAGTACGCGCGGTTGGTCTTGCTGACAAATTCACCATCCAGAACGGCTTCGACCTGAAGATTCTGGAACTGGGCAAACCCCATCATTTTGCGCAGAGCGGGCCTGGCGATGAGTTCAAAGATGGTGCTGGCGGACACGGGATTTCCTGGTAAACCAAAAACCAGTGTATCGCCGCGATGACCGAAGACCGTTGGTTTGCCAGGCTTGACACGCACTTTGTTGTAGTGAATGTTTGTCCCTAGCTCGGTGAGAGCTTCCGCCACGAAATCATACTCACCCATGGAAACGCCGCCCGACAGGATCAGCACGTCGCACTCAAGACCGATGCGAATCTTCTCGCGCAACTCATCACGCTCATCCGCGGCGACACCCATTGTTTCTGCAATAGCACCCGCGGCCAAGACCTGGGCGCAAAGGGCATAGCCATTGCTGTTTCTGATCTGCCCTGGACCGGGTATTTCATCCACGCCCACCAACTCATCCCCTGTCACGAGAATGGCCACCGTCGGTCGCCTGTAGACCTGCACCTGATATTTTCCAACCGTGGCCAGGAGACCGACCACAGCGGCACTTATTCGGACACCCGATGCCAGCACTCGCTGGCCCGTGGTCATGATTTCCCCTCGACGGGCAACATTCTGCCCTGGTCGAACCGGTTCCAAAATACTGACAGAGGTCGGGGTCGGGCTCTGAGTTTTTTCCACTTGCTGTACGCTGTCTGCCCCGTCCGGCATCGGTGCGCCGGTCATGATTCCCGCAGCCTGTCCTTTTGAGATTTGGAAATCTGGATAAGTGCCGGCGGGGATCTGTCCTGCAACTTCGAGGGTTGCCGGAAGCTTGGCACAGTCATGGGCACGTAACGCAAAACCGTCCATAGACGACTTGTCGAACGGCGGCATGTCGATGTCCGTTGCTACTTCCTCCGCCAAAATTCGGCCGCTAGCTTCGCTGAGAGGGACGGATTCGACCGGCAACCGGCTGGTCATCTCAAGTGTTTTTCGGATAGCTTCGCTGAGGGATATCATCGTGGTCATCTAGAGACAACGCGATACGGTTTACCGTACTCACGCTTGATTTTGTCCCCATATGCTTCGGCTGACTTCCTGGACTCGAATCTTCCTACCAGAACCAGAAACACTTCCTGGCCGCCGATGCTGGTTTCCGTGATCTCCCCTGGATAGCCGGCCTTCACGAAGGCATTTCGTAAGTTGAGTGCATTATTGGCCCGGCTAAAAGCCCCGACCTGCAACGTGAAGTTACCTTTACCTTCTTCCGGCCTGGGCTTCTTCCTGGGTGTCGGTAGTTTGCCCGAAGAGCCAAATTCCCGTAAATCCTGTCTGGCGACCGTGGCGAAATCTGAACCGGGATACGTTTCAATGAATGAACGCAGGCTGTCCAGGCAAGCGGTAGATTGCTTCGATGCGCAGGACGATGCTGCGGACAAGTAGCGCGCGCTGACAGCGAACGGGGAAGCTGGATAAGTCCTTATTAGTTTATCGAAACTGCTTTGCGCTGAGACGTAGAGCCCTCTGGAGAAGTAGTAGAGTGCGTTGCGGTATTGTGCTTCCGGCGCATAGTCAGATGTAGGAAAGCGGGCGATAAGTTTCGTATACAATTCTGAGGCCTGCCTGGCGTCATCGACCAGGACGGCCTGCAAATAGAGAGCCTGTGCCGTACCTTTTGTTTGAGCGATAACCGCCTCGGCCTGCGCTATCACGTCGTCGGTGCGCTTGAGTCTGAGTTCACGCGCCAAATCAAATCCGCGGGTCTGGGCTGTCAGCATACCCGAGAAAACGGTTAGCAACCAAGTTGTGGTGTAAACGACAAGTATTTTCATCTCAATAAAAAAGTCAAATCACACGATCTCTGCCAGCCTGAGATGGTAATCTGACTCATTCTCCTCCTGAAGGTCCAAGGTCTGTCTATTCTTCTGACTCAAGCGGGTCTAATTCATAACTCGACGGTTCCATCGCTTTGAAGGATTCGTCGATCAACTCCAGTGCAAAACGCAGCGCTTCATCATTGTCGCCTGACTTGTGAAAAAGCCGGACGAGATGCTTTCTTGCCGGTTTATTACCTGGCTCCTTATCAAGCACTTCCTGGCACATTTCAATTGCGCTGCCTAGCTCACCCTTCTTCTCATAGTTTTCTGCCAAAGCCAGCCGCGCCATCAAATTGTCCGGCTGACTTTTGATGATATCAAGGTAGAGATTTTTGATTTGACCGTAAACACCGCCATCGTACAGCAACTGCTTGATGCGATCAAAGGCCAGAAATGATTGCGCCGGCACCTTTTCCACAAACTCCTTCAACACCTTGAGCGCCTCAGATTTCCGGTCGTCCTTCAAGTAGCAGTCCGCAAGAAAAATGTAGCCGTGGGGAAAGTCCGGAGCAATCTTGATCGCTTCCTTGAATCGGGCTTGCGCATCTTTGCCTAACTCATCCCGGAGCAATTGGGCGCCTTCCTGAACCTTGTAGCGTGCCAGTCGGGTCCGCTTGAACTCTCCGTTTTTGGGTTTGGCATCTTTGTAGGTTTGAAACGCTTTCGGCCAGTCTTTGAGCGCCTCATAAATGGACAGCTTCATGTCAAGCGCCCAGTCCACAGAGCGGTCCTGCTCAATTGCTCTGTCTACAACATTCAGGGCCTTGTCGTAGTCGCCGGCGGCTTTGTAGTCGAGCGCCAGGCTATACAGAATGTCGCGTTGCTGTTTGAGGCTCAAACCCGCTCGCACAGTAAGGTACTTGTGCACATTGATGGCGCGCTGATTTTGACCCAGCTCACGTAGAATATCACCGACCTTGAGGTAGGCATCGATATTCTGGCTGTCGTGAACAACCACCTGCCGCAATTTTTCCAGCGCGAGCGACTTCTCACCTGAGAGCAAGAAATTCAGACCCTCGGCGTAGAGAACGGATGCCTGGTCAGCTGACGACTCAGGTTTCTTCTTGAACAGCAGAAGAACCACCAGGGCAGCGACGGCGCTCAGAATAACAAACAAGAGAATGACTGTAGCTTCCATGCCCGACCTACCTACGCTTCTGCCTTAAGATCAAATCCAGAGTCATCTTCACCAATTGACAAGTTTCTCAGACTATCCAGCTCGCTTTGCATCTCGACCTGGACCTTCTTTAACCTGCGTATCTGATTTTTCAGCTCCATAACCTGAAAAATGGAAACGACGAGCCAGAATAAGACGCCAAGTCCAAACGAAGCATAAATGACCATCCAAAGTTGAACGCCATTATATTGCCAGGTATCACCAAGGAAAACAACGTTCACGCTTGTTCCACTATTCTGCAGTGCGAATCCCAGAATAACCAGGATCATAATTACAGCCAGGAACCACTTAATCGCCCACATGGTTTCTCCTTCTGATAATTCAGTTTGAACTTGACGTCTTCGCTTTCATCACATCGGAATCGAAGGGCGCTTATTTTGATTTTGGCTCGGACTCACCTTCAGCATTTTTCTCTGCTGAGTCATCCGACTCGTCAGTATTCGCTGACTCGGTCGCGTCCGAAACTGCTTCTTCGGCGGCTTCGACTGTCTCATCAGCGGCTTCAACTGCTTCTTCAGCAGCTTCAGTTGCTTCAGTTGCTTCAGTTGCTTCTTCAGCAGCTTCCGTTGTTTCTTCAGCAGCTTCGGTCGCCTTTTCAGCGACTTCGGCTACTTCCTCGGCGGTTGCAACTGCTTCCGTTTCCGCAGCATCACTGGAACTTTCGGCAGGCGCATCGACCTTGGTTGCTGCTTTAGCTTCCGGCTCGGCCTTGGTTTTCGCCTTGGCCTTTTTTATAGAGGCCGGAGCGCGACCGCCAACTTCTTTCTCAAATTCGGCAATCGCGTCCTGGTCACCAGGCTCAAGTGCTGGCGCATCATCTGAGATCTGCTTCTCGGAGAGAATAATTTTCTTGCTCTCCTTGTTGAACTCAATGACGAGAAGCCGGATTTCATCACCCACCTGGTACGCATCCGCGGGCTTCTTGATGCCTTCCTTGCTGAGCTGTGACATTGGTACAAAGCCATCGACCGTTTCCGGGAGTTCCACGATCACACCTTTTTCGATCATACGCACGATCTTGCCAGTGGTCGGGGTTTTGGGACTGTATGTGTCCTCGAATGTGTCCCACGGGTTGTCCATGGTCTGCTTGTAGCCGAGGGAAATACGGCGGTTACCTTGCTCGATGTTGAGCACCATCACTTCAACGTCATCACCCTTCTTGACCACCTCTCCGGGATGGCGAATCTTCTTGGTCCAGGAAAGGTCGGAAATATGAACCAGACCGTCAACGCCTTCTTCCAACTCAATGAAGGCTCCGAAGTTGGTCAGGTTGCGGACGATGCCCTTTTGCCTCGAGCCAACGGGATACTTGGCTTCGATGCCATCCCACGGATCCGGCTCGAGCTGCTTCAACCCGAGAGAAATCTTACGCCCCTCGTGGTCGATGTTGAGAATCTTGGCATCGATCACTTCGCCGAGGGAAAGGATTTTGGATGGATGTTTGATGTGCTGAGTCCAGGACATTTCTGAGATGTGAATCAAGCCTTCCACGCCCTTCTCGAGTTCGATGAAAGAACCGTAGTCGGCAATATTCACTACTTTGCCCTTGATGATATCCCCTTCCTTGTGCTTGTCACGAATGCTGTCCCAGGGATGTGGCTGCAGTTGCTTCAGACCCAACGAAATCCGGTCTTTGGGCTCGTTGAAGTCGAGTATCTGTATGTTGATCTTCTCGTCGAGCGACACGATCTCGGATGGATGGCTGACACGGCCCCATGACAGGTCGTTGATGTGCAGCAATCCGTCCACGCCCCCAAGGTCAATGAACACGCCAAAATCAGTGATATTCTTAACCGAGCCTTCCAGAATTTGACCTTTCTCAAGGTTGTCGAGAATCTTCTGGCGCTGCTCCTTCATGCCCTCTTCAACAAGCACGCGGTGAGACACGACGATATTCTTGCGGGCCTCGTTGACTTTGACGATCTTGAATTCCATCTCGCGACCAATCAGCGCGTCAAAATCACGAATCGGCCTGACGTCAATCTGGGAACCCGGCAGAAATGCATCCACGCCCATGAGGTCCACGACGATACCACCTTTAATTCTGCGGCTGCAAATTCCATTCAGGGTCTCATCGTTGTCATGAGAGTCGATAATTTTCTCCCAGACACGCAGAAAATCAGCTTTCTTCTTGGAGAGCACGAGCTGTCCATCACTGTCTTCCACATTGTCCAGAAAGACCTCGATGTCATCGCCGACGATAATCTGATCCCGGTGCAGGAACTCATCGATGGGAATGACGCCTTCGGATTTGAAGCCGATGTCAACAGCGACTTCTTTGTCGTTGACAGCCAGAATTTTTCCGACAACCAGTTCGCCTTCCACAAAGTCAGTCAGGGTGTTTTCGTAAAGCTCAAACAGTTCGTTGAACTCAGCTTCTGAGTACTCTGCTTCGTCCTGCAAGTCATCGATGGAAATTGTTTTTTCCTCGAAAACAGGAGCTTCGGCGGCCTTTGGCTCGTTTGCATGAGCGGCAGCTTCAGCGAAGTTAGAATCACCTCCTTCCGGCGCAGTAGCATTGGTTTGGGTTTGATCGGTGTTACTTGACATGAAGATTTACCTCCTTAAATATGTTTATTGCGTTAAAACAGAATGATACTCATTGATGATAAACTCAACGCCACCGTCGATGGACAGGTCTGTCGTATCCAGAACGATGGCGTCGTCAGCTTGTTTCAGAGGAGCAAGCCTTCTTTCGGAATCGTGCTTGTCCCGGCGGGCAATGTCGGACCGAATATCGCCAAGACTAACCTCGATTCCGTCACCCTGTAACTCGCTGTGACGCCGTCTCGCTCTTTCGTCGAGAGAGGCGCTCATATAAATTTTCAGTTTGGCCTGCGGGAAAACCACAGTCCCGATATCGCGGCCGTCCAGCACCCCGCCGTTTGTTTTGGCGATGCTGCGCAATTTTGAATTCACGAAGTCCCGGACTGACGACAATTCCGAAGCGGCTGAAACAAACCGCGTCACGCGCTCCGACCGAATCTCCTGCGACACATCAACGCCATCCAGAAAGACGACAAGTCGGCCAGCCCGCGCCTCAACCCTGATAGAATCATCTTGCAGGGCCCGCCTTGCTTCGCCATCGTCATCCATGTTCACCGCACTCCGCAGGAAAGACAAAGTCACGGCCCGGTAGATTGCACCTGAATCGAGATAGAGCAAGCCCAGCTTTTCTGCAACCCGCCTGGCGACAGTGCTTTTTCCCGAACCTGCCGGACCGTCGATGGCGACGATTTCATTTGACGTTTGTGGCAAAGAACTAGCGACCACATCAACCTTTCATGCGGAGACCGTGCTCCTCATCAGAAAAGAGCCAGCCGACGACTTTGCCGATGTTCAACTCCTTGTCGTCGAGCCAGAAATTACGGTCCCGCTCAAATCTCGAGCTGGTGTCATCTTCCGGAATCGAGTCTATTTCCTTGAAAACAAGCTCGATTCTTTGCTTCCATTTTTGCATGTTCTTGACGCGCAGATCGACCCAGCCGGCTTTCGCCCAAACTTCAATCGATTCTGGTGTGGTTTCAAGTTCGTGGCTGCCACGGAAGGGGGGAATCTTGATCTGTGGTCCACGCAGCAAACTCAAGCCATCCTTGAGAAGGATCGGAATTCCAATGGACAGGATCGACGATCGGAGTTCCCGATTCTCGGACACCAGCGCATCTACGCGGTCTGCCAAAGTCTCGGCATCGACCTTGCGAATCTCCTGCATTGTGCCGCACACCTTCTTCAGAAGATGCGCTTCGTAAAGCAATTTGCTGAGCCGAGGCGGCCCCAAAAGCTCAAAAGCGACGCTTTCACAGTCATGCTCTTCCATAAGAGCACGCATCTTCGCAAGTGCTGCCTGACGCATGACACCTGCGCGATAGGTTGGCCCCATGGTCGCATTGTCGAGCGCGTTAATAATGTCATGGCCGGTGTTGCCGCCCTTGATTTCGTAAACAACGTTTCTGGCGATCTCCTCGGGAGTGACAAGCTCCATCTGGCCCGATGATGAGATAGCAGAAAACTCTCCAAAGGAGAAAGTGCCATTCTCGCCGGTATCGACAAAGACTGATTTTAGCACCTGGCCATCAAGCTTAACCGCCGGCGTGGCGTCCTTGAGGTCCAACTTGCCACCGAGACTCACGGCATTTTCAAGCGGACAATCGTAGAGTTCGACAGGCTTGTTTCCCTTCAGGATGTCGCCATATGCGATTCTCTTCCAGGCAATGGCAGCTGTCGGCTTGATTTCTTTGGTGATGGGCGCGTCCGGCGTGCGTGCCATCAAAAACATGAGCATGCTGTGGGCGCCTGCCACGGTTGACTTACTCAGGAGGGTGCGAGACGGCTTCTCTTCGGAATGCGTGTAGGGAATATTGAGGCCCATCCCGCCCGTGCCACTGGTGCCTATCTTCAGGTAAAAACCGGTCTTTGAGCGGCGCATGGATTCGTACATCACCTGCACATGTCGAATCAACTGCGGGATGTACAATGTACACAAAATCTTCTCGACTTCGGCAACCAGGTTGTCCGAATAGGTCTTGGTTTGTTTGAAGCTTTGCAGCTCGCCCTTCAGATTGTGGTAGCCACGAAAAACGTCCTGGTAGGCAACGGCGGTCGCGGAATTGACACAGTCAATTAAGATATTGGGTCGAATCTTGTCAATGGTGCGATAGAGATATGAGCGGCCAAGAACATCCTCGCTCAAATCCTCCATCGTGTCATCGATGAGCCATCCACGGTAGGTATCGTTGTCGAGGATTTCCATGCGGCTTAGGTCCTGCATGGCATCGCGTACAAAAATGTTGCCCCAATAAGGCTTGATGACTGTGTCCCCGTGGGCCACCTTGCTTAACTCATCACAAGCTTCCTTTGCTTCCCATTCATTGAGCGAATGAACGATCAGCTCGCTCGGGCTCTCCTGGAGAATCTGGCGGCAAATTGCCATGCCAACCAGGCCCCAGCCACCCAGAACCATGACTTTATTTTCACTGATTTGCATGATTAAGTCCTTTGAGTCGCTGCACTTCGGGATTGGTCAAAGGGCGCCACTGCCCCCGGTTCAATCCGCGCAGATCGAGAAACGCATAACCGACGCGTTTCAGCCTGACAATACTGTGGCCCAGCTTCTCGAACATGCGCCGAATTTGCCGGTTCCACCCCTGATGAATGGTTATGACCACGAAACTCCGATCTTGTGGCGCGGGAAACTGCACTGTGGTTTCGCTCGTGGTACCTTCGTCCAACTCAATTCCAGCCTCCAGCCTGACAACATCGCCCGGCTGCAACTCAGAATTAAGATGGACTTCATAGGTCTTGGCAACATTGAACCTGGGATGCATGAGCAGATGCGCCAACTCGCCATCATTGGTCAACAGCAGAGCGCCGGTCGTGTCGCGATCCAGTCGGCCAACCGGAAACAGCCGCGCTCTTGAACGCACCAGGTCGAGCACCGTCTTCCGCCCTCTCTCGTCCACCGCGGTGGTGATAACATCCTTCGGTTTATGCAGCAAGATGTACTCGTGCCTGCCAACAGGCTTTACTACTTTGTTATCAAATTTGACGACATCGGCGCCGGACTCCACTTTCGTGCCGAGGCGTTGCTCGACAGCGCCGTTGACCGCAACTTTCCCGGCAGCGATGAGGGCATCGCACTTGCGGCGTGACGCCACGCCACAGTCAGCGAGATACTTATTCAGTCTGACCATTGTCACTTTCGGGATGAGTTTGTGCTTGCGCCTTTTCTTCCGGGGCGGCTACACCATCAACCGCGGCCGTTGCCTCTGAACTATTGTCAACCCCATCATCCTCGAGACCGGCAAGCGCTTCAATGATGTTCTCGCCGACGCCATCGCCCGTAGTAAGTTTGCCCATAATCTCTTCGATTTCTTTGGGTTTGGGCAGACTCTTAATGTCGTCCACGCCCAAGTAACGCAAAAACTCCTTCGTGGTGCCATACAGCAAAGGCTTTCCCGGACCGCTGGAGCGCCCGGCAATCGTGATCAGGTTTCTTTCCAGCAGCGTCTTTACGACGCCTCCAGAGTTGACGCCGCGAATTGCATCGACTTCAACTCGACTGATAGGCTGCTGAAACGTGATGATGGCCAGCGACTCCAGGCCGGCTTGGCTCAAACGTCCCCGCATGCGGCCCTTAAACATCTTCTTCACCCAGGGCGCCATGTCGCGGCGCGTATTGATTTGAAAGCCACCTGCGACCCTGGCAATAAAAAAGGCCCGCTGGCTATCCGAGTACTCGGCGTTGAGTTCATCCACGGCCTTTTTTGCCTGAGCGGGCGTCATGTCTTCAATCAGTGACGCTATTTTTGCTTCTGAAATCGGCACATCGTTCGCAATGATGAGGGCTTCGACGATGTGTCGTTTATATTCTTCTGTTAGTTCTTGCGAATCCAAATCTCTGCAAAGGGTTTGTTCTGATTCAGGGTGACTTTTCGGCTCTTCATCAACTCAAGAATGGCGATAAAGGTCACAATCAGGATGATTTTTTCGTTGACCTGAGTCAAGAGCAGGTCGCGAAAAAGGACTTGTTTGTTGTTCTCCAAAAACTCAAGCACGACCTTTGTCTGGTCTTCAATTGTCACTGGAATCCGCTCAACCATGTGTTCTGTCACCGGCGGAACACGCTTTATCACATCTACAAAGACGGCCATAAGCTCATACATGCCTACCTCACTCTGCTCCACACCATCTTCTTCTTCGCTTTCATCATCCTCAAACTTATAGTTCAGCGACCTGAAAAAATGGCGGCTCTCGGTCTCTATTTCCTCGAGGCCGTCCGCGACCTCTTTGAAGCGCTGATACTCCAGGAGTCTCTGAACGAGTTCATGACGCGGATCGTCAGCGTCGTCATCATCATCTAGCTCAGGTTTGGGCAAAAGAAGCGCCGCTTTGACTCTAATCAGCGTCGCGGCCATCAAGATGTATTCGCTTGCATTGTCAAGATCCAGCATCTCGATGACCCCGAGATATTCCATGTACTGCTGCGTTATGGTCGCAACCGGAATATCATACACGTCCACCTCATTCTTCCGGATGAGAAAAAGCAGCAGGTCAAGTGGACCATCGAAATTTTGCAAGTGAATTCTGTAAGACATAAAAAAAGCCCAAAACTCAAAATAGATGGGCTTCCAACAAGGATAGGCTCAGGAGAATCGAACGAAAAACACGCCATTCTGAAAAACAAACTGCCAGCCAGGATTCATTCTCCATCCTTTCGGAAACCCAAAATCATCGATGCAAAATATTCAAAAAAGGTAAAACAAAAAACAGTAATAGTCAAGAGTTATTCATGTATTTTTCAAGCGGTTACCTATTGGGAGACAGCGTTCGGCAAGGCCCTGCGGCTCCAAACCATGCGCTGCTGAGAAGCGCGTCCACCGCTGCAACTCCAGATGCGCAACGCGGACTTACTCCTCTTTTACGAAGCCCATCGCGACATATTTTTCGATACGCGCGCTCACCAACTCATCTACGGGTAACTTCTCCAACTCATCCAATTCCTTGATAATGCTTTCCTTGACAAGACTTGCGGCGGCTTTGTAATCGCGATGCGCCCCGCCAATCGGCTCTTTTATCGTGCGGTCCATTACACCCATTTCGTGCAGGTCGGGTGCGGTCACCTTCATGGCCTCCGCTGCATCCTCGGCCTTTGTGCTGTCGCGCCAGAGAATCGCCGCACAGCCTTCTGGAGAAATCACAGAGTACCAGGCGTTCTCCATCATGAGAAGGCGGTCGCCGACGCCGATGCCCAATGCACCTCCCGACGCACCCTCGCCAATCACGACGACGACTATCGGCACTTGCAAGCGTGACATCTCATAAATGTTACGGGCAATGGCCTCTGCCTGACCGCGCTCTTCGGCGCCAATTCCCGGAAAGGCGCCAAGCGTATCCAGCAGACAGATCACGGGGCGTTTGAACTTTTCAGCGAGCTTCATGGCCCGCAACGCCTTACGGTAGCCCTCCGGGTGAGGCATGCCGAAATTGCGATGCAGTTTCTGTTTGGTTGTGCGCCCCTTCTGGTGTCCCAAAATACAGATCGTTCGATCGCCCAGTTTTGCCAGACCGGCCATGATTGCCGGATCGTCGCCAAAGGACCGGTCACCATGCAGCTCAAAGAAATTCGTGGTCATGCGTTCAATGTAGTCGCGCGTGTAGGGCCGCTGTGGGTGACGCGCCAGTTGCAGTCTCTGCCAGCGGCTCAACTTGGAGTAAATATCCGAACGCATCTTCGTCGCTTTTTCCTCAAGCTTGGAGATTTCATCGGAGATTTCAACATTCTCGGTCTCGGAATACTCCTTCATCTCCTGGATGCGCCGCTCGAGTTCAGCTATCGGTTTTTCGAATTCAAGGACGTAGTCGCTCATATTTCACATTTCTATATTCTGAATATGGCCTTAAAAATGATTTCAAGATCCAGCAGGGGCGAATAATTCTTCAAGTAATAAATTTCGTACTTTGTCTTGTCATCTACGGACAGTTGCTTCTGGCTGTTGACCTGAACCAAGCCCGTCAATCCTGGCTTCAACGCGAGGCCAGAACTCTTGCTGGTGGACGATGTCGCGGCCCCATCGTCAAGCTCCCGGCCGACAAAACTCAAATCGCCGCGAAGAACAGCCCAAAGATACGGCAGCCTGTCAAACCTCGACGGCCTCGCCTTGCCCGCAAAGCGGCGAAGCACAATCGGATTCGCACAGCCAGCGACGGTCACAGTCTCCAGCATCGACGAAGATAGATATTTTTTGCCCAAAATCAAAGGAAGAGTTGCAACTACGATAAAAAACGCCAGCACAGCATCGATTACACGTTTGAGACCCCGGTAGTGCATCTTGTGAAGCTTGTAATCAATTTCCAACAACGGGACGTCGTCAATGCGATCGATCGAAGCCTTGCCGATGATTACATCCAGATTGCTTGGAATCAGCTTGAAATTCACCCGCTGCTGACCAGAGTTGGCAATGATTGCCATAATCTGGTCGTAGGAGAGCTGGTGCGTCGAGAAGATCACTTCCTGAACATAGTTCCGGGCGATTATCTGATTGAGATCTCCGAGTGCGCCCAGGACCTCGACTCCGCACCTTATCTCGCCGGTGTGCACGCCGTTTGTGCTGATGAGCCCGCAAATGTCGTAGCCGCTATCGACCTGCGAATTCAACTTCTGAATCAACTTTTCACCTGAATCTAAATCTCCAACGATGAGCGTGTTGCGGGCAAGCAGTGTTTTGCCCAGAGTACCCTTGAAAGGCAGCAGGCGAGTCCTGGCGAGCATCTTAATCATTAGCCGCCACCCGGGAATGGCGAGGAAACAAACACCACCACTCAGCAGTACCACAGCCCTCGAAAAGGCGTACTGTTTGAAGAAAAAGGTCAAGCTGGCGTTGACGACAAAACCGGCCAAAATGGCCATCGCCGCTTTTGAAGATGAAAACGTGTCGCGGGTGTAACTGCCGCACATCGTCAGCAGCGACATCCAAATCAGGGAATAGGCGGCGATGACAGGAATGAATCTGTCGAGATGTTCCAGACTATCAAAACGGAGTTGGATGGAGAGCGCGACGCTTGCGAACAACAGCAGCAGGTCAAACGCCGGCGCCGCTGATGCTTTGACCAAACCGCTCAGGAATGACAGGCCCCCGCGCAGCCAGATACCCATCCAGATAATCCAGTAGGGCATCAGCAAATAGCGGTGACGAAAATGCTTGCGGGCAAACAAGCCCATGGCCTTGTAAAATACCCGCAGGCTGTCGAACTGCGCCTTCTTGGAGCTTTCTCCCTTGAAATGGATGATTTGGGTGCCGGGATGGTAGATGACTTTCCATTGGCTCTGCCCAACCCGGTAGCACCAGTCCAAGTCCTCGCCGTACATGAAGAAGGATTCGTCGAGCAACCCGACTTGCTCCATGGTTTCTCGGCGCACCATCATAAATGAACCTGAGAGCGCTTCTACTTCATAGGTCTTGTCGGGATCGAGAAATGTCAGATTGTAACGACCAAACAATTTACTGCCAGACCAAAGCCGACTTAGGCCGCTTAGTTTGGTAAAGGCAACCCACGGTGTTGGGAAGCTTCTGCGGCAGGCAAGCTGCAGCGTGCCGTCCGGGTTGAGTACTTTGCATCCCACCATACCTGCGTCAGGATTCTGCCGAAAGAAGCGCAGCAATTCCGAGAAAGTGTCTTCCTGAACGATGGTGTCGGGGTTCAACAGCAGTAGGAATTGGCCGGTGGCCTGGCGCAGTCCAATATTCGAACTTTTCGCAAATCCGAGATTGGCTTGATTGGCGGTGAGGTTGACCTCGGGGAATTTCTCGCGGATAAGCTGCTGGCTACCATCGCTGGAAGCGTTATCCACAACGATAATCTCGGCCCGAATCCCGGCGAGCGCCTTGCGAATGGAAACCAGTGCCTGCTCGACAAATTCCTTGACGTTGTAATTAACAATCACAATCGAAAGCTCGACTTGCCCATGACGAGCCTGGCTTTCGGAGGACGGTCGTTCGGTGACGGTCATGGCTGACGGTTACTTTATCCGATGCACCAAACTGAGCAGTCTGAGTTTCCAGACCATCCAGGTGGCTTCACGCATGACTTTGATGTTCATTTTCGAGGTGCCTTTGGTTCGGTCCACGAAGATAATCGGGTGTTCAACGATCTTGAACTTCCGGCGCCAGGCTTTGTAGTGCATTTCGATCTGAAAAGAATAGCCGTCGCTCGAAATGCGGTTGAGGTTGATACTTTCCAGGACTTTCCTGCGAAAGCACTTGAAGCCACTCGTGCAATCTCTGATCGGCATTCTCGTGATCAGTCTCGTGTAGAAATTAGCTGCCAAGCTGATCAGCAGTCTCGAAAAGGGCCAATTTATGACGTTGACGCCCGTCAGATAGCGCGAGCCGATGACCAAGTCATTGTCCCTGATCTTCTCAAGCATTTTGGGCACCTCATCCGGATCGTGCGAGTGGTCGGCGTCCATCTCAAAAATGAAATCGTAACCCTGCTCAATCGCGTACTTGAATCCTGCGACGTAGGCTGTTCCCAGGCCAAGTTTGCCTTCGCGGCGCACCAGGTGAACGCGCGAATCCTGTTTGCTGAGGCCGGCGACCACGTCTCCGGTACCGTCAGGCGAGTTGTCATCCACCACAAGGACAGACAAGTCGGGCACATTCAGGGCAAGCACTTCCGCAATCAGCGGGCCGATGTTGTCTATTTCGTTGTAAGTCGGTATGATGACCAGCGTTTTTTCCATCTCCTGCTCCGTCTCCCTTGTCAGTAAGGCTATGCCTGGCCGGCAAGCTGTTGTTTCAGCGCTCGAATTCCCTGCTCAATATTGCACAGCTCAAGGCCGAGTTCATTCTTGCATCTCGAAAGATTAAAAGAAGAATTCAGGGGTCGCGGCGCCTTCTGGTTGAGGTCGCTGGTTTTGATTCGGCTAATCAAGCTTTGGTCAAACCCAAACACCCTTGAGAGCGTCACCGCGAAGTCGTAGCGGCTGCCGTACTCGGAACCTGTTACGTGAAATATGCCTGTACTCCTCAATTCCGCGACCTTGTGCACTGCGAGCGCCAGATCATCGGCCAGAGTCGGATGGCCGAACTGGTCGTCAACAATTTTGACCGGCTTTCCCGCGCGCAACTGCTCCACCAACCAGGTCGCGAAATTGAGCCTCAGGCCCTGCCCGACGCCATAGAGCACCATGGTCCTGAGAATCGCGTACTCAGCCCCACTGCCAACGAGCTCATTCTCGCCGGCAAGCTTCGAACGACCGTAGTAGCCCAGCGGATTTGGTATCGACTCTTCGTTGTAGTTGCCATCGACGCCGTCGAATACGTAGTCAGTTGAGATGTGCACCAGAAAAGCGCCCGCCGACTTGGCTGCGTGCGCCAGGTTCTGCACACCAATGACATTGACTTTCCAGCAAATTTCTTTGTCTTCCTCGCTGGCATCGACGTTGGTGTAGGCCGCGGCGTTAAGAATGATATCCGGGCCGACAGATTTCGCAACATCAAGCAGAGATCTGCGCTCTGTGATGTCCGCCTGAAGGTACTTATAGCCATCGATGTCGAGAAGCGACCCGGGTGTGATGTCCAGACCATGAACTTCGTGGTCCTTCGAGAATCTCTCAACCAATTTCTGGCCCAGCAAACCATTTGCGCCAGAAATAAGCACTTTCTTTTTGAGCAACTTCAAATTAGCCATGCGTCTCCTCTTGATTTCTTGCTGGAGCGGTGATTCGTTGTCTGACCTCACTGATGCCAGAGCTTCCGAGAAAAGTACAATTCGCCGCTGCTACTTTGTGGGCAAAAATCGTAGCATCGGCGACACTCGCTCCGCGCAGAATACGAGCCATGTAGGCCGCCTCGAAAGCATCACCGCAGCCAATGATGTCCACAACCCTGCCGGGTTGCGCTGCCGCGAAGTGTTCGGCCTGAAACCGACCCTTGTGCAGGAAAAAGGTGTATGAACCCTCCTCTCCCAGGGTGATGTGGCAAACAGACGGGCGCATCGTCAAAAGAATCTCCTTGCCGAAATCGTGCAACGTGTCAATTGGCGCATCTGCTCCGACACCAGCCAGGGTCCGCGCTTCCATTTCATTGAGTTGCAGGACGTCAGCCAGATCTACCCAGTCACGCCAGTCGTCAGGCCGGTTGTAATAGCGTTTTCCATCAGCATTGATTGCCAATGCGCGAGAATGAAAATCCAGATAGAGCAAGGCTGGTGACCGCTCGCGAAATTTGCGTAACGCAGCCAGATCAACATCGACACCGGATATCAGGTTCACGATTACAGCGTCGGCATCTTCAAGAATAGACAATTGCGAGGAATCCAGCGGCGGCATGGGCTCGGTAGTTATCTCGTCGCGCTCCTGGGGCGCTGTGTAATGCAGACATACCTGCGTATTCTCTCGCTCCAACCTGGTCATGCCGTCGAGCCTGACATTGCCGTAGTCCAACAGAGTTGCGGCCACCTCATCATATAAATCATCGCCGAGATTGCAGACCGGATAGACTTCGACCTCGTTATCGACAAGATTGGCCAGGTAGGATACTGTGAAAAACAAACCGCCAATACTGCGCAATTCAGGGCGCTGCCAGGGGAGTATGCGATCGCGAATGAATGTTCCAACAACACCGATCTTCATGGTCAATGGTATGGATAAAAGACGTAAAACAGCAGCGACAGTCCGGCCAGCACCCACAATCCCGACCGGACTTCATTGACTCTGCCAGCGGCCAGTTTGAACAACGGGTAAAGCACAAACCCGGCAGTAATGCCGACTCCAATATTAAATGTAAAACTCATCAAAATTACAACAGATAAGGCTGGGAAAAGCTCGGTGAAATCATCCAGCTTAATCTTAGTGATCGGGCTCAACATCAAGAATCCGACCACCACCAGTACCGGGCCGTACGCCTGCACGGGCACGGCTGTTAGAAATGGTGTGAAAAACAAAGCACTGGCGAACAGCAAAGCCACGACGACCGCGGTGAAGCCTGTACGCCCCCCAGCTTCGATGCCGGAAGCTGACTCGATGTATGCGCCTGCGGTAGTCGTTCCTACGAGACCTGCAAACGTCGTGGCCAGGGCATCGGCGAACATGGGTTTCTCGACGGCCGGTAAATTGCCGTGTTCATCAAGCAAGCCAGCTCGCGACGACACGCCGATCAGGGTGCCCATGGTATCCACGAAGGCCATGATGAAAACTGTCAGCACCACCGCGAAGAAACCCCAGTCCCAGACGCTTGCGAGATCCAACTGCAAAAAAGTCGGCGCCAGACTCGGCGGCGAGCTTACCCAGGCACTTGGCGGCTCCGCAATCCCGAATACGAAGGCAAGGAACGTTGTGACCAGCATCCCAATCAAGATCGCACCGGGAACCTTTCGGATCATCAACACCGCGATGAGCAGGAAGCCCACGACTGAGAGCAGCACCGGCGCGCTGGTGACATCGCCGATTCGCACTGGCGCGCCCGGAACACCCATTGTCACAACACCGGTGGCATTCAGACCGATGAAGGTCATGAACAACCCGATGCCGACTGAAAAACTGTAGCGCAGGCCTTCAGGAACAGCTTCAACCAACCACTGCCTAAGACGAAATATCGTCAACAAGACAAACAAAGCACCGCCAATGAAGATGGCCGCCAGCGCCGCCTGCCAACTGTAGCCAAGCGTCACCACCACCGTGTAAGCAATAAACGCATTTTCCCCCATATACGGCGCGATGGCAAAGGGTCGGCGCGCGTAAATCCCCATCAGCAACGTGCCGAACACCGCGGTCAAAATGGTGGCCACCATCGAGGCGCCAAGGGGAATACCGGCTGCCTCGAGCACCTTCGGATTGACGACGATGATGTACGACATGGTCATGAACGTGGTGACCCCGGCGAGGGTCTCCTGCCGGAAGCTCGTTTGGTGTTTCTCGAACTCAAAGTATCGTTGAATCTGCCTTAGCATCGTTTTCGCACAGTCGGGTCCACGGCTACAGGCTACAGCCACGTCTCTTGAATTCAATCACTTTATCACGGATTTCCGTGTCATTTAGCGCCAGAATCTGAGCCGCCAGTACGGCAGCATTGGCCGCGCCAGCCGAACCAATCGCCACAGTTGCGACCGGCACGCCTTTGGGCATCTGTACGGTTGAATAGAGCGCTTCAACGCCGTTGAGATGCGAGCCCGGCAGCGGGACGCCGATAACCGGCAGATGTGAATGCGCCGCCAGTGCGCCGGCAAGATGGGCGGCCATTCCCGCCGCGCCGATCAGGATCTGATAGCCCTCGCCAGCCGCACTCCTGGCGAACTCGGCTGTTTTGTCGGGCGTCCGGTGAGCGGATAGGACAAACTCGTCGGCCTGAATTCCGAAATGGTCGAGGTAAATCTTGCAGGGGGCAATTCTCTCTTTGTCTGAAGTACTGCCCATGACGATTGCTACTTTTGCCTGAGTGGCAGCCATCAGCTTCCCTCCGAGTGTTGAGCTTTGGAAATGTCAGACCGAGTTTGGAACGTATGGGCCATGACATCTAACTGTCTCATAAATGGCTCCTTCTTCCCTGCCGGAAAATAAACGGCAACATCGATGACGTAAATCCTGCTGGATTCGGTGTCATAGAAACCGTAGGTGCGGAACGGTCCGCCGCCACCCTGCGAGGCGTGAGCATTCTCCCACAGGCCTTCTACGCGCAGCGCCGGCCGACCTTGAAAATCAACAGGCTCAATCTTCAGATACTCCTCGGCGCGGTTAATTTTGTCGGGGATACCTTCATTCTTGTAGAATTTTACCGTCAGCTTGTCGCGCCGGTCGAGCAACCACTCCTCGGTCAACTGCGCGGGGTCGGCATCATCAACCCAATTCACGAAAAGCCAACGCTCACGGCCAGGGAGACTGCGCCGCAACATGTAAAAATTCTCATCCGCCCGGTCGATGTTGACAAAATAGTCGTGCTGAACCCGCAATGTCCAACCGTATTTTTCGAGGACATCCTTACCAAAGTCCTTCTGTTCAAGCGTTTGATACATCTGTTCACGCGTTTCATCGAGAAGTCGCTTGTTCAGCAAATTGTAAAGGTAAGCTTTGTTTTCTTCAAGCTTTGCGTTCAGTTCAGCGACTGAATTGCTGGCGAGAACCAATAGAAGTTGATCTTCCGCCCAGGGATTTTCCTTCGGGAAGACAAATGCTGAACCGTCCATCACTTTGTCTTTCACTTTCTCGGATAGCATTCCTGAAACCTTCTGACTGATCTCGCCATCTGAGTCGAGGGCGCCGACCAGCGCGAGATTCTTGCGGGTGGCAAAGTCGGTGAACCGTTCCGGCGCGATCCAGACCACCTCGAACACAACCTCGGGCATGGGTGTGTTCATGGTTCTCTCGAACGCAGTGCGCAGCCCCGGTTCGACGGCCTCCCAAGTCGGTTTGTCGGCGACGACGAACAGATATGTGCCATCTCCGAATCCAGCCGGTTTTCTGTTACATCCCATTGCCAGGACCAGGCAGAATATTGAAAGTAGCCTTGAAAAGTGTCTGTATTCCATTGTTTACTCCGTATTCTTTTGAATGAAGTACAACACTGAAGAACCTCGCCGCTCGTGGCCAGAGAGCATTCGTGACGCACGCACGGTGGAGATGGAAGCCACGGCCAGCGCGCGCGCCAACCGGAACGGCAGACCGAACCAACGCGCCGACTTCACCTTCATGACAAACTTTTCGCTCATCAGGCAGTTGTAGAACACGTCAATTACCATTTGTTGATGGCCTACGAGTGTCAGGCCGCACGCATCGCAGAGCCGTTTCATGGTTGCGGGTGTGAAGTGCAACAGGTGGCGCGGCGAATCCAGGGGCACCCAGTTTTCGCGATAGAACCGGGCGTCCACGCTCGAAATATTGGGCATCGCAATCACAATCAGTCCATCCCGGCGCAACAGATGTGCAACCTGGCCTATGGCCGCACGCGGGTCATAGAGATGCTCCAGAACATGCCACATGGTGATGACATCAAAGGACTCGCGCGGAAAACCGCAGTCGCGCAATTCCTGCGTGTGCACCTCTCGGCCCAGAATCCCGCTCGCGTGAGCGGCTGCGCCTTGATCCTTCTCGACGCCATCGACCTGCCAGCCACAACGCTGCATTTCAACTAAGAATTCACCGGTTCCGCAGCCGACATCCAGCAGGCTTCCTGTGCGCTTGCGCTTCTGTACTTTGCGTCGTTTGCCGGGGATGGTAAACATTCTGCTGAAATTGTAAAGCCGGTCCCAGAGCGGAATGGCCTGTTTTGTTGAGACAAACGGCTGGTAGTCCTCGTTCTGATAAAAAGCAGAAATGGCATCTGGCACAGGCCTCGGATTCACATAAACGAATCCGCACGAACTGCATTCCACCAGGCGAAATGTTTGCGCTTGCATGCCAAAACGGTCCGGCGCATCGAGTCTGTGCGCGCTCTCGGGACTGCCACAGAGCGGGCAGTTCACCTTCTCGAGTCGAGTTTCCAAACTACTCAATCCCCAGCTCTCTTACCGTCCTGACCTGGCGCACGAAATAATCCCAGACAACACTGCCCCGGTACATATTCTTAAAAATGACTGCATCCCCGACCTTCCTCCGCTCCTGCACGACTCTGCGCTTTCGCAACGTGGCGCCGAGCCGGCGCAAAAATCCCAAAAATGCAGCAAAGACAGCCGCCACGCGCCGAACATCCAACTGTACCAGCGAGTAGCCGGCCGCGGCCAACTCAAGCATTATCCGTAACGGAAGAATCCACAAAAGCGTCCGGGCCTCATAATTTTTAGCCAGCATGATCAGGCAGTTGCGATGGTTCAGGTACATCTTTTTGTACGAGTCCGCCGGTAGTGTTGAGCCTGAGTTATGCATGACGACCGACTGCGGGACAGCGGCGATTCTGTAGCCGGCGAGCTGCAGTCGCCATGCCAGGTCAATCTCTTCCATGTGCGCAAAGAAATCCGCGTCAAATGGTCCGACTTCTTCGAGTGCCTGTCTGCGAACCAGCATCGCGGTGCCGGAGGCCCAAAAAATGTCCAGCCCTTTGTCATATTGCCCGGCATCCGTTTCCAGGGTGAAGAACAGGCGGCCACGCGCAAAGGGAAACCCGAAGCGATCTATCAGGCCGCCGGCTGCACCGGAGTAGTCGAATTTTTCCGGCTCGGCCAGAGCCCGCAATTTTGGCTGGCAGGCAGCTATCTGGCTGTCTGACTCGCAGCAAGCGATCAGGCGGCCAAGCCAATCGGGCTCAAATTCCGTGTCGTTATTGAGAAAGAGCACGTACTTACCTTTGGCTGCCGTCAAGCCAAAATTGCAGCCGCCGGCATATCCAAGATTTTGCGGGCTTCTTTTTAATTCCACCCACGGAAAATCCTGCTTGAGTGAGTCCGTGCTGCCATCTGTTGAAGCATTATCGACAACGATGACTTGCCGAGGCTCATACTCGGTTTCCTCCAGAGCCGCGAGGCACACATACAACATGTCTTTGCCATTGTAGTGTGGCACAACGATGGAAACCACGGGCTGTGGGTTCATCGATAGACTCATTGTTCCGACATCACGACAGCGGTCCGCACGCTGCTAATTCGTTGTATCGGCGGCAGCAAGTCGTTTCAGAGACGCCATCTGCGTCTCCGCATTCTTGTCGCCGGGACGCTGCACCAGCCACTTTTCCAGGATTTCCACTCCTTTGTCATATTGCTTATTTTTGGTGTACTGGCCGACAAGCCAGGCATAAGCCTGCATGAAATCCGGATGCTCATCAACAATGGTGCGTGTGATTTTCTCGGCCTTGTCGTCATTCTTCAACTCATAAGAATAAGACTGGGCGATAAACATCTTGTCTGCCGGCCGAAGCGGATAATCAACCAGAGCAGCATCCAGCCTGCGATCAAGCTCTTCAGGGCGACCGGCGTCCGAATACAGGCGGCCAAAGTTTAGCGAAAGCCGGTAGTCGCGCAAGGGAATCACTTTCTCCGGCATCACCGATTCCATTTTGTCGAGCACGGCCACAGCCTTTTCCGACTCTTTTTGGCCCTGGTAATAGCTGGCCAAGCGAACGAACGCCGACCGATAGTTCTGCAGTAAACCCTTGATATTGCGATTCAGGAACACATCGGGATTACCGAGATTCCGATACTGGAATTTTTCGAATAAGTTGGTCTCGATTCTCTTGTGCGAGAGGAAATCAGCCGGGCCGGCGTACGGCATGATGCGAAACGCCAGGCCATCCATTCTCAAATAATTCGGATTGCCATTTCGACCTCCGAGTCCTAGCATGTTTGAACCGGCAACAGTGACTGCAAAGTAAACCGGCCGGCGAAACCGATTCGCGTCCAGAATATGCATCACCATCAAATCCTGCACGAGCACAACCGGGTGACCTGAAATTTTTTTTGAGTGGCTCATTTTGAACTGAAAGACCGGCTTCTCGGCGATGTCCTCAGGCTGTAAACCTGAATTGCCTGCCTGCTTGGCGAGCTCGGCGGTGATGATGTCGCGCTCGACCGGGATGGAAATGGTCCGTTGCTTCTCCCACAGGCGGGCCTGCAGCTTATCGACTCTTGCGTCGGAGAGCGTGATTGGCGTTTTTGGCTCTTCGTCACGCAATTGCTTGATGTACCAATCCGTGTTCAGCAAGCTCAGGTTGACGATGCGGATGTCTGTGCGGTAGCCGTAGACGTACTGCAAGAACCAGAGCGGGAAAGTATCGTTGTCGCCGTTAGTGAACAGGATGGCATTGGGCTCGCAGCTTTCCAGGATGTTGAGCGAGTAGTCAAACGCGACGTAATTTCCGGAGCGGTCGTGGGACTCGTAGTTGTTGCTCAACAGGTTGTACGGCACCGCGAAAAACAGCGCCAGCAGAGTCATGCCAATTGCGGCCTTTCTCAGCACGGCACTTTTCCGGATATTACGAAGCACCGCTTCAATCAAGGCACTGGCGCCGAGCCCTATCCAGAGCGAAAAGGCAAAAAATGACCCGACGTAAGAATAGTCTCGTTCCCGCGGTTGCGGGTCCTCCTGATTCAAATAGATGACAATCGCCACACCGGTCATGACAAAGAGCAGGCCAATGACCGACGCCCCCTTCCAATCGTTCCTGAAATGATATATCATCCCAATCATCCCGACGATAAACGGCAGAAACATGAGCCCTCTGCCAGAGACGGTTTCAACGATATAGCCGTCCGGGCCAAGTGTGTTGCCTTGCCCCATGAACTGCCAGCCGAAATAACGAATGTACATTTTCTTGATTTGGTACTCCCAGGTCGGCGCCCGCCGGGTTGTCAGCGGGATGTCGCCGTATTGTTCGCGGTTGAGATAGCTCACGAATTTCTCTGGCGTGTCCGGATGATTTTCGTTGATGACCGGTTTCATTCCGGAGCGAATATAAAGCGCCGTGTAAGATGAATACCCGACCAGCAGCAATGTCCCACTGAGCAGCACCAGGCTGGCGACGCGTTTGTTGTTCTTCAGAGCGTAGACGGCGCCCGAAATCAACGCGATGACCACCAGCCCAAGAAAGGTGAAGGAGAATTCCTTGATTATCCACGGCACACCTTGAACAATGCCGGGATAAATCACCAGAAAGGTGGCAACCGCTCCCGCGCCGACCCCCAACAATGCGTTGAGTGTAAGCTGCTGGCGGTTGAAATAGTAAATCATGGCCAATGAGAACAGGGCAAGCACATTAAGCAAATGCACGCCGATTGCGAGTCCGATCAAGTACATAATAAGCAGGAGAATCTTGTCCCCGGCAGGCTCGTCTGATTTTTCAACCCAGACAAGCATGAGCCAGACCACGATGGCGGTAAAAAACATGGAAACGGCGTAGACTTCAGCTTCGACCGCATTGAACCAGAAAGACTCCGTAAACGCGAAGCCCAGAGCGCCGACCACTGCGCCTGAGTACGCGATCAACTTCTCTTCAGAACTTTCGGGGATGCCGCGCCAAGCCCGGATGAGCCGCACGCCGATGAGATAGGTGAACATGACGGTGAGTGCGCTGACAATCACGGAGATCATGTTGACACGCAGGCCGATGTCCTCAACAAACGGCACCATGGAAAACAGCCGTCCGACCAGGATAAACAGCGGCGCACCAGGTGGGTGCGGGACTCCCATGATGTAAGAACAGGCGATAAACTCGCCACAATCCCAGTAGGACGTTGTTGGCGCGACCGTGGCACAATAGACCACAAACGAGATCGCAAATACAATCGCCGCTATGATTCGATTCAATTTCCTGTGTTCCATAAAATGTCCTTCCTCCAGACTGATCGATTTGTGTCGAAGGTTCTCCTATCCGACGCTGGCTAATTCAAATTTTTCCAGGTACTTCTTGAAGAAATGCGCTCGACCCGGCAACTTGTTCAGGGTCTGCATTGGAGCTTTGTTCGCCGCAAGCTCAAACGCCTCGTCTCGTGCCTGAATGAGCAGTTCTGTGTCTTTTACAATGTCTGCAATTCTCAACTCAGGCATACCACTTTGGCGAGTGCCAAAAAACTCGCCCGGCCCCCGGATTTCCAGGTCTACTTCTGCAATTTTGAAGCCGTCATTTGTCTCTGACAGCGCGGTGAGGCGCTTTTTGGCATCATCCGAAATTGGATACCTGGCAATCAGGAAGCAGTAGGATTCCTTGGTTCCACGGCCAACACGCCCCCGGAGCTGGTGCAACTGCGGCAACCCGAAACGCTCCGCGTTCTCAATAACCATGATCGTGGCATTCGGTACATCAACACCGACTTCGATGACCGTCGTGCTCACCAAAACATCAATCTCCGCCGCCTTGAAGCGACGCATCATTTCTTCCTTGTCCGCGCTCTTCATACGGCCATGGAGCAAGCCGACCCGAAAGTCCGCGAAGATACCAGACTTCATGGTCTCGTAGTTTTCTATCGCGGCTTGCAAGTCTATCTTCTCGGACTCTTCAATCAACGGGAAGACGATGTAGGCCTGATCCCCGCTCCCGAGTTGGTCGCGAACGAATCGGTAGATTTCATTCCGCTTCTTATCACCGCGCCAATGGGTCGTAACCGGCTTGCGACCGGGCGGCAACTCATCAATGGTTGACACATTCAAGTCGCCGTAGAGGGTCAGAGAAAGTGTCCGCGGAATCGGGGTCGCAGTCATGACCAGAACATCTGGCGTGGCGCCTTTGTCGATCAGATTTGCCCGTTGCAGGACGCCAAAGCGGTGCTGTTCGTCGATAATCACCAATCCCAGCTTCTGATACTCGACCGCCTGCTGAATCAAAGCATGCGTTCCAACCACGATGGCCGCTTTGCCTGATTTGATTTCCGCAAGAATCTCCAGCCGCTCACCAGCGGGCTGCCCTCCCACCAGCAACGCCACGTGCACGCCGATGGACTCCAATAACTCGTGAATAGTCAGATAGTGTTGTTCCGCCAGTATCTCGGTTGGCGCCATTAGAGCGGTCTGATAGCCGTTCTCGAGCGCCATCATCATGCTGACCAGCGCCACCACGGTTTTGCCGGAACCAACGTCGCCCTGCACGAGCCGGTTCATCGGAGCGTCACGCCTCATGTCATCACGAATCTCGCGAATAACCCGTTTCTGCGCATCGGTCAATTCATATGGCAATTCAGCGATGAGTTGGCGCGTGCGGTCGCCAACCTTTATAAACTCAATGCCTTTGCCGCGAGTTTCAACGTTTCGCTTGCGGAAGGCCAGCATCAATTCCAGGTAGAAAAGTTCATCAAACTTCAACCGGCGTCGGGCGTCGCGGAGCATGTCTTTGCTGGCCGGGAAATGAACGTGCTGAATGGCCGTCTGCAAACCAATCAACTGTTGGCGTTTTTTGACGACCGCCGGCAGTGTCTCATCTATCTCTCCGGCGTAGGCCTGCAGTGCAGTCCGCATGATACGCCGGAAGCCCCGGCTGTCAAGTCCGGCTTTCCCTAGCGCCTCGGTCGATGGATACAGCGGGATAATCCGTCCCGTATTCAGGAAATCATCGTCTCCCGCGTCACTCAGGCGGTCAAAGTCAGGGTGGACCATCTGGAACTCCCGAAAATACCCAACTTTGCCGTTTACCGCAAGAGTCTCACCTTTTTCAAAGAGCTTTTGCCAAAAATGAACACGATGGAACCAGATACAGTTCAAATATCCTGTTCCATCGAAAAGCACGAGTTCAAAGCGTTTGCGCTTTCCCTGCTTGATGCCGCAAAACTGCACTTTGCCAACCACCGTCGCGGTAGTATTCTCGCGCAAGTCACGAATTGCGGGGATGTGACTTCGGTCGAGGTAGCGTCGTGGGAAGTAGTAGAACAGGTCATGAACCGTCTCTACTCCTATTTCTTTCAGGCACCCGGTACGCTTTTCGCCGACCCCCTTGACAAATTGAACAGATGTGGCCAGAGATTTTAGCTGAGAACCGGTCACAGTGCAATGCCTGGCGCTACCTGTTGTAGCGCACAGTATACGTCAAAATTGTCTCGCCATCCTTAGGCACATCCACTGCAAACTCGAGCGTGTTGGCATCCTTTTGCTGGAAATCATGCGACTTCCGAATGATCTCCCAATCAGACCCAAGGTGTTCCACAACCGAAATCCGTACTGCTTCCTTCTTGTGGTTGCGTAGCTTGATTTCCCAGGTTTCCTCCCAGGTGTTCTTGCCGATGGACTGCCGTTTTTTTTGCGTCCGCTCAGCAACGACATCGAAAGCGTTGCCGATAGTGATGCGCACGGTCTCGTCTTTGGGCGTGTGATCGATGAAATCCTCGCCCAGAAAAATCAACGCTCCGTCATCATCCTTTTTGTAGGCCCTGACCTTGCCACCCGGCAGAGGCATGCCTAGTCCGTTCGTTTTCCGGTTATCGAATTCGAGATTCACACGCACTTTTCGAGCGTCTCTGGCGCCATCGTAGGCGTACTTCTTCTCCACCTTGACATCGGTGGCGGGAAACAGTGAAATCTGCTTCACTTGATTGTTGCCGACGGTTGCCCGGCGTTGCAAGGTGTAAAGATGGTATTCGAAGAAGGCCTTCTCCTGAAAGCCATCCGGAGCTGCAGACATTTCTAACGCCTGAACCCGAGCCTGATAGGTTTTCCGAAGCCTCTGCTGGGCTCGGTGTACATCTCCAGCCACCAGTTTCAAAGTTGCGTTGTCGTAGGTCGCGCCAGATTTGTTGTCGATCGACACCCAGCCTGCCAATTCCAGTTCGGTGTCGCCTTCGTTAACCACTCCGACATATTCAGCGTGCCACTGAATGCCGCCGGTCAGATAGCCAACTTCGGTCTGATGCTTGCCGGCCTTCTTGTTGTCGAGAAGCCAGACCAGGGTGGGTCGTGTAATCAAACCTTGCGGCAAGCTGGGAAACGCAATATTGTCCACAGTGTTGCGAGAGACAATCTTGATGCCACCATCCGACTCCTGCAAGATGACATCTTGACCAGAGCCGCTCAAGAGCGTACCGGTGAAGGTCCCGCCCTGCTTCGTGCTGAGCCGAATCTCTTGATCGACGTACTTCTGCAAGATCTTGGCAGAGTTTACCAAATCGTACTCGAAATTCTGTTCGAGGATTGCGACATCTTCAGCCGAGGTCAGGGAAGAAAAGTAAACAGAGGTCGGATCTATCTGGGCGGCAACATCCTGAAACTTGATTTCGGAACGCCCTTTGCGCAGTTCAAGCTGCCGCACATCGCGCACCAAAGCAAGATTGCTGTTGTAAATAGTAACAGCTACATCGTGAGCCTGACCAAAACTTTGCGGCGCCAGTCCCGCAACCAGGAGCAGCGAGAACAGGCTTTTGCTTTGCCTAAACATTTGACACTCCCTCCATAAAGTGAGACAACTCCCTAGCTTCCGACAGACATCAGCGTGCTGCCGGCCAGCCTCTGACGTCTCATCTCCGAATGCTGTCCATTGAAATCAATGCCACTTCAAGATGCTAGCGGCACATTGTGGGCGCCGTTGCCACAGCGCGGACTCCACAAAGCCTAGCTACCCAAGCTTTCAAGATTTAACTTGAGCTTCTTTAGATTGGATTCAAAATCGTTCTTTTTCTTGCGCTCGCGCTCCACGACATCCTCCGGCGCCTTTCCGATGAAGTCGCGGCTCTGGAGTTTCGCGTTGAGGCCCTCGAGGTGTTTCTCCACCCGTTTGATCTCTTTACCGAGCCGGCCGCGTTCCAGGTCAAAATCGATCAACCCCTCAAGCGGCACGAAAATCTCAGTCCGGTTGACAATGGCGCTCGCTGCTTTTGCAGGCCGCTCGGACTGAGGACGAAACTCGAGCGAATCTACTTTCGCCAACTGCTCGAGATAGGACTTGTTCTGCAAAACAAGCTTCTGGTCGATGCCATTCTTGGCATTTTGGCAAATGACCAGTTGCGCTGTTTTATTCGGCGCAACGTTCATCTCGCCTCGAATGTTGCGCACCGCGCCGATCAAGCCTTGAATCGTGTTGATTTGGCTTTCCGTTTGTTCATCAACCAGGCTGCGGGACTCGACCGGCCAGAGTGAAATCATGATGCTGTCGGCGTCGCTTGCGTTGCGAACCTTCTGCCAGATTTCCTCCGTAATAAACGGAGTAAATGGATGCAACAACTGCAAAATACCCTTGAAGACAAATGTCGCAACACCCAGAGTTGCACGCTTCTCGTGGACGACATCGCTGCCAAGCCTCGGTTTACTGAGTTCGAGATACCAGTCGCAGTACTCGCTCCAAAAAAATGCATACAGCAACACGGCCGTTTCGTGTAGCTTGAACTGTTCCAGGCTGCGGGTAACCCGCTTAATTGCTTTCTGATAGCGGCTCAGAATCCATTTATCAGACAAACTGAGATTGCCTGCTTTCCAGGATTCCTTCATATAATCAAGGTTTGCGTTCTGCAAGTCCTCTTGTTCCAGATTCATCCAGAGGAAGCGGAATGCGTTCCAGACTTTGTTGGAAAAATTCCTGCCAATCTCAAAGTCTTTCGGCGACAGCTTGATGTCCTGGCCCTCGGCGGACAAATCCAGCAATGAGAAACGCACGGCATCCGCGCTGTATTCTTCAATCATCTCGAGCGGATTGATGCCGTTGCCCAGAGATTTGCTCATCTTTCTACCCTGACTATCGCGGATGATACCGTTGAAATAGACATCCGTGAAAGGCACTTCGCCCATGAACTCAAGGCCCATCATGACCATGCGTGAAACCCAGAAAAAAATAATGTCCGGGCCTGTGACCAACGTGTCCGTCGGGTAGAAGTATTTGAGATCCTCGCTTTCCTGAGGCCAACCCAGCGTGGCAAACGGCCAAAGTTGCGACGAGAACCAGGTGTCGAGAACATCCGTTTCCTGAACCAACTCGCCGCCACATTCTTCACAAGCCGTGGGGGCAGCCACGGCGGCAGTGACATGCTCGCACTTTGAACAAGTGTAGATCGGAATCTGGTGCCCCCACCAAATCTGCCTGCTGATGCACCAATCACGAATATTCTCGAGCCAATGGATGAAGACCTTTCGCCAGCGTGCCGGATGCAGTCGGATTTTGCCGTCCTTAATAGCCTGCAGCGCGGGAGCGGCCAGAGGCTCCATTTTCACGAACCACTGCTCGGAAAGATAGGGTTCGATTACGGTTTTGCAGCGGTAGCAATGGCCCACGGAATGCTTGTGACCCTCAATCTTGTCAAGATACTCACCCTTTTTGAGCTCTTTCAGCAGGTGCTTGCGCGCCTTGAGGCGGTCCATTCCCGCGAATTGGCCGGCATGTTCATTCATGCTAGCATCACCGTTCATGACATTCAAGGGCTCAAGGTTGTGGCGCTGGCCAACCAGGAAATCATTGGGGTCGTGAGCAGGCGTAACTTTGACGGCGCCGGTGCCGAACTCTCGGTCTACCATCTCGTCGCCAACAATCTGAAGCTCGCGGCCTACTACGGGTAGAATCGCCGTTTTGCCAATCAAATGATTGAAGCGGTTGTCTTTTGGGTGCACCGCCACCGCCACGTCGCCAAGCATGGTTTCCGGACGCGTGGTCGCAACCGCAATGAACTCACTGCTGTCTTTGATTGGGTATTTGATGTACCAGAGGTTACCGTCGCGGTCCTGGAAGTCGACTTCCTCATCGGAAAGAGCGGTCTGGCAGCGAGGGCACCAGTTGATGATGTATTTACCTTTGTAAATCAGACCTTTTTCGAAGAGACGAACAAAGACTTCGAGGACGGCCTGTGACAGGCCTTCGTCCATGGTGAACCGTTCGCGGCTCCAGTCGCACGAAAAGCCGAGTTTCTTGAGCTGCTCAATAATCATGCCGCCGCGCGACTCCTTCCACTCCCAGACGCGTTCCACAAATTTTTCCCTGCCGAGATCGTGGCGGCTTTTGTCTTCTTCCTTGCGCAGGTTGCGTTCCACGACATTCTGAGTGGCAATACCGGCATGGTCCATGCCTGGCAGCCACATGGCTTCCTTCTCCTGCATTCTTCGGAAACGCGTCAGAATATCCTGCAGCGTATTGCAGTAGGCATGCCCCATGTGCAGCACATCCGTGACATTCGGAGGTGGAATCACAATGGTGTAGGGCTGCCTATCGGCGTTGACATGGGCTGTAAAGTATCCCTTTTCCATCCACATTTGGTAGAGACGGTCTTCTACATCTTTCGGGTTGTAAACCTTGGGTAGTTCTTGCTGCATTTCGGCTTCAGTTCCTTCCTGTTCGTGTAGGGACAAATCCGGAAAATATACAAATAAAGATGTTCAATGTCAATAACGAGCGCAATTAAGAAACCGTGCGTTTGGGCCGCCATTTCGGTTCAAAGACACGAATGTCCTGCATCGCCGGAGCCGATGGCTTCGGCCTGCGCGGGTGCTGACAATAAGGTGTGTTTCGGCAAAAGGTGAGCAAAAAGAAGAAGAAACTGCACCGCCGCCAACATTTGTGGCGGTACGGTTCACTCTCACGACTGCGACACAAAAAAATCTCCCGGGAGGCTGAATCCCCGGGAGATTATACATGGTGTTAAAATTTCGTTCGGAGCGCTTGCTGCATCCCCGCGCGTGTCTGGATCGACACCAGCATGGATATCGCTATTTTTGCAGAACGATCCGTCGCGAGAAGCGCTTCTGCCCTACCTCAAGGCGCATGAAATACACGCCGCTTCCGACCTCGAGTCCATTGTCGTTCTTGCCAAACCACTGCATCCGTTTCACGCCGGCGGTTTGCGGTTGGTCGATCAGCGTGCGCACAACCTGTCCGCGAATATTGTAAATATCCAACTTGACTTTTGCGTCTGCCGGCAGGTCGTAGGAAATGGTTGTTCCGGCGTTAAACGGATTTGGGTAGTTTGCGTGCAAACGGATCTCGGTCGGCAAAAGCGGCGGACTGCCACCCTTGTCCGCGGTCTCATCGGGGTCGCCCAGAATGACGACTTCCCCAGTCTCAACCACGAGCACGGGCGGATTTGACGCCTCTTTGGACTCGTATTTGCCAGCGTCCGGCGAATGGCTGCTGAGGCCGAAGCTGAAGAACCCTTCGTCATGGACCGCCTGGGTTAAATCGATCTCGATAGTCTGGCCCGGGCCGGCGCCAGTGAAAGAGTTTGCAGGCGCTCCCTCAATCACAGGTGCATTGTCCCAGACAAGACCGGTTTCCTGCCAAGGTAATTCACTGCCACGGTAATTGTTAGACACGGAGTAGACGTTGCCGCCTTCATTGTCGTCAAATACGTACAATCTGAGCGTTGCCTTGACAATTGGAGCGGTCAGGCGTACGACTTCAAATTTCAGGAAACTGTAGAATTCAGCCTTGCCGTTGGTGGCGCGCAACTCGTAGGATGAGCCAAAGTTGTCGGTCGGCCGAGATGAGCGCACAAACGCATCATCGGTTGGCAGAAAGGAAAGCGTTTGCGGTTGCAGAGGCTGGACGCTTACCCGCACGGTCGCCTGAGTCGAAGGTTGGCCAGAGCCATCCTGAACAGAATAGGTGAATTCATCAAAACCGCGAAACTCATTGTCCGGCAGATATCGAACAGCACCCGTGCGCAGGTTGACATCAACCGTGCCATGGCTGGCCGGCGACTCAATTACGATGCTGCCAGACACCAGCTTGCCGGAAAATGCAGAGTCGTTGAGCAGGACCGGAACCTGAATCGAAACACCGGCGTAGGTCTCGGCCGCATCATCGCGCGCTACGGGCGCCAGGTGGCCGCTCTCGCTCACGACAATGGTCACAGATGCAGGCATTGAGATTCGGCCTTCGTTGTCTTCCACCGTGTAGTTGAACGAATCCCGGCCCTTGAAGCCAGCGGCGGCGGTGTACAGTAAAGCGCCGGTTTTCGCATTCAGCCTGACCGTTCCGTGCGCGGGCGATGTCACGGCAGCGACAGAGGCATGTTTGAGAAAGCCATCGCCATCGGAGTCATTGGACAGAACATCGACCTCGACTGACTCTCCCGGTTTGGTGGCCGCCATATCGGGCACGGCTAGCGGTGCGAGGTTCTCGCCACCACGGGCCGACACCGCACCGCTTGTAGTTGTGAGCACCAACTCTGGCGGAAACGTACTGTTGCGGGTGAAATATTTTGCTTCGTCCGTTGAAGAGCTGATCAGTGCATAGCTGATCTGGCCGTTCCCGAGAATCGAGCCGCTGACATCCACTTCCACCAATGTGTTTGGTTGAACAGGCCCAAGCGTATTGATAGCCGTGCCTAGAACGTCAGGCGCGTTTGCGAAATTGAGCGCACCCTCGGTCCAGGAGCCGCCACCATCAGAAAAATTGTTCGAAGTTTTGAAAACCGAACCGCCATTTTCGCTAGCCGCCTCGACCTCCAGGGCCACTCTAAGCCTCAGTTTTGCGCTCAAAATCGGGCCGCTTACGCCATTGACATTAAATTTGAAATACGATTGAAACTTGTTGCTGGTGACCTTGGCCGTGGCTTTGACGCCGTAGTTCGAGCCAGGCGCCGTCACTTTCACCTGACCATCATCGGTTGAGGTGAAAGTCAGGGTCGTGGTACTTCCCAAAGGACTAACAGAAACACTCACGGTGGCGATGTTTGAAGTCGCGCCATCATCGTCCTGGACGGTGTAGCCAAAGCTGTCCGCACCGGTGAAACCGGAGTTCGGCGTGTAGGTCACGGTTCCGGAAGCGCCATCAACTGATGTGGCGCCATTGCCAGGATTGCTTTGCACCGTCACCGTGGCCGGATCGACTGAACCATCGCTGTCGCTATCGTTAGCGAGCACGTTGACGACAACCGCCGCTCCCTCTACCGTCGTGGCGTTATCGTCTGAAGCCACCGGGGCAACATTGCCGCCGCCTGCGGTCACTGCCCGAATGACAAGTTGTGGCGGCACATCGCCCTCTCTGGCAAAATACTTCACCTGGTCATTTGACTGTGTGGTGATGCAGAAACTGAAAATGCCGTTACCGGTGATGCCGCCAAGAACATCGAATTCAACGGTTGTGTTTTCAGAAACCGCGCCGGGGCTGTCGAGAACACCGCTGGTCGTGGGTGGCGCATTTGAGGCCGTAACCTGCGTTTCAGTCCATGGTTGACTGGATGCGTCAAAATTGTTTGAAGCGAGAAAGATGGAACCGGCGGAATCGCTGCCATCGTCAACATCTGGGGTCACACGCATCCGCAGTTTCGCGCTCTGCACAGGTCCTGTCAAGTCAATGACTTCGAATTTGAGATAGGTCACAAACAGACCGTTCTCCACTTTCAGCGTGCCTCGGGTACCGTCGTTGGTCCCCGGAGAATTCGGCTTGACATGGGCATCGTGGCTGGGCGAGAAGGTAAATGTATCCATTCCACCGCCCGCAACATTCACAGTTACGGTCGCGATGTTCGAGACAGAGCCCAAATTATCCTGAACTGTGTAGGCGAAGCTATCCGCGCCACTGAAGCCCGTAGCAGGCGTATAGGTGATGACGCCACTGGCGCCAGCCACGGCTGTGCCATCAGATGGCTGAGCAGTCACCGTGACGCTATTGACATTCAGGCTGCCGTCGCTGTCGGAGTCATTAGCCGTGACATCGATGAGAGCCGGCGAACCTGTGAATGCACTTGCGACGTCGTCCTGCGCAACGGGCGAGATATTGCTGCCACCGACGGTCACGTTGACAGTCGCGACATTCGAATTCGCGCCATCGTCATCCACTACCCGATAGGTGAAGCTGTCCGTGCCGCTAAATCCATTGCCGGGAGTGTACGTCACCGCACCCGTTCCACCGTTGACGGCCGTTGAGCCGTTTGCCGGTTGGGAAATGACTGCCACGGTCGTAACATCAATGGTGCCGTCGCTATCCGTATCATTGGCGGTAACCGTCACCGCAATCGCTGTGTTTTGCGCGGTCGCAACATTGTCATCAACCGCAATTGGAGCATTGTTGCCGCCCCCACCACTGACCGACACGACAAGTGATGGCGGGACGAGTCCTTCCTTTGTAAAGTACTTAACCTGATTCGTCGAACTGCCCACTATTGCGAAGCTGAAGATGCCGTTTGCAATTCCAGCACCTGTGATGTCGAACTCAACCACCCCAGTCGTGGCGACCGCACCAACAGAACTCAGGGCGGACCCGCCAGTCGCGGGGGCATTGCCCGAAGTCAGTAAACCTTCCGTCCACGGAGTACTGGTGCCTGCAAAATCGTTGCCGACAAGGAAAACCGAGCCGCCATTGTCTCCACCGTCCGAACTGCCGTCGGTGACTTTCAGACGCAACTTCGCACTCTGCACCGCTCCGGTAACCCCACTGACGACAAACTTGAAGTAAGAGCTAAACTTGGCAGCTTCAACCTTGGTTGTAGCCTTGGCGCCATAGTTATTTGCAGGTGCTGTCAGTTTCACCTGCCCATCTTCCACTGCCACAAAAGTCTGAGACGACGATCCTCCGCTGCTTTGCACCATGACGGTGACGGTCGCTTCGTTCGAAGGCGCCGCGTCATCGTCCTGAATCGTGTAGCCAAAAGTGTCAGAGCCACTGAAACCGGCGTTGGGAGTGTAAATAATGGTGCCGAAACTCCCGATGGAGACGCTGCCATCGCCAGGTGGCGTGGTAATCGCAACTGTCGAGAGATCGATGGTGCCATCGCTGTCGCTATCGTTGCTGGAAACGTCAATGGTGATGGGCGTGCCTTCAAAGGCGTTGGCTGCATCGTTCACGGCAACCGGAGGGATGTTGCCACCCCCGACGGTTACCGTGACGGTTGCCGTGTTTGACGTGGCGACATCGTTGTCTAGAATTGAATAGGTGAATGTGTCAAGGCCGCTGAAGCCCAAGTTAGGCTGATAAGTCACCGCGCCTGTCAGCAGACTTACATTTGATATGCTGCCGCTCGCAGGTGGCGTCAGGACTGACACCGTACCGGGATCAACACTGCCGTCGCTGTCGCTGTCATTTGCAGCCACATCTATTATTACCGGCAAGCCTGGTTGAGTCGCGGCGTTGTCATCCACAGCAACCGGCGGCAGATTGCTGCCGCCGCTACCGGTGTTGACTTCCAATTGCGGCGAAACACTGCCTTCTTTCGTGTAGTACTTTACCTGATTTCCCGAAGTGCTCGTAATCGCAAAACTGACAACGCCGTTTCCGGAGATGGCGCCGGTCACGTCAAACGCAACGGCTTGGTTTGGCGCCACGGGTCCAAGCGTTGCCAGCGGTGCACCCGCAACGGCCGGCGCGTTACCACTGGTCAGCGCACCCTCATTCCACGGAGAAGCAGATGTAGAAAATTCGTTTGATACCGCAAAGGCAGACCCGCCTGTGCTGCCACCGTCGCTGGTGCCGTCACTGACGCGCAGGCGTAGCGTAGCGCTCTGGACGGGTGCGCTCACGCCTGCAACCACGAACTTGAAATACGAAACAAACTTGCCATCCTCCACCTTGGTCGTGCCCTTGCCACCGTAATTCTTTGCGGGCTCACTGACTTTGACCTGCCCGTCGTCCGTGGGTGCGAATGCCAATGTGCCACCGCCGCCGGCAGCAGCCACTGTCAAATTGACCAAGGCGACATTCGAGGTCGCGCCTTCGTTATCGTCAACCGTGTATGAGAAACTATCTGTACCTTCGAAGGCAGCGTCTGGCGTGTATGTCACTTCGCCAGTGGCGCCGTTTACGGTGACAGTGCCATCACTTGGGAAGGCAACAACAGTTACAGTGTTCAGGTCAAGCGTGCCGTCGCTGTCACTATCATTCGCGCTCACATCGACTGCCACAGGAGTGTTCACCAGTGTGGTTGCGACGTCATTGATGGCTACCGGGGTGCTGTTACTTCCGCCAAAGCCGGTTGAAATGACGAGCTGCGGGGGTGCGGCTCCTTCTTTCGTATAATACTTAACCCGGTTGCCTGACTCGCTGGTGAGGCAGAAGCTGAACGTACCGTCACCAGTAATTGCTCCCGCCAAATTAAAAGTCACCTGCTCGAGCGGCGCTACCTGGCCGACGCTGGCAATCACGCCACCCGACGGGCCCGGAGCATTACTGGAAGTCAGGCTGCTCTCCAGCCACGGTTCGCTGCTGCCATCAAATGAATTCGAGGTCGAGAAAAGCCTTCCGCCCGAGTCACTGCCGTCTGAGCTACCGCTGGCAACGGTGAGTCTCAACTTGACGCTGCTAATCGGACCGTTCACACCCGCAACATCAAATTTGAAATAGGTTGCGAAAGAGCCACTCTCCACTTTCGCTGTTGCCTTGACACCGTAGTTTTTGCTGCCGTCGGTGAGTTTCACCTGGCCATCGTGAACAGGCAGAAATGTCAGAGTTTGCGAACCGCCGCTACCACCGACCGAAATCAGAACATTCGCTGTGTTGGAGGCCAGACCGAGATTGTCGCTGACTTCATACTGAATCAGTTCGACCCCATTGAATGGTGCGTCCGGTGTGTAAGTCATGGCGCCGGCGCTGCCTTGAATCAGGCTACCGTTCAGCGGCTGCCTGGTGACGGTCACCGTGTTGACATCCACCGTGCCATCAACGTCCGAGTCGTTATCCAGGACGTTGAAACTGACGGCAGCAGCTTGCGGAGTCGTGGTGGTGTCATTGACAGCCAGGGGTGGGTCATTGACGGCCAGAACGGAAATCACAATGGTCGCCGGCGAAGAAGCCAGACCGGCCGTGTCCCGCACCGTGTATTTCAGGCTGTCTTGACCCGAGAACTCCAGAGCCGGACTGTAAGCGATCTCGCCGGTGATTGCATCCGCAACCGCGATGCCGTGCAAGGGCTGTGTGGTTACGGCCACGGAGGTGCTGTCCAAAGCGCCATCGGGATCGCTGTCGTTTGGAAGCGGATCGATGACCAGCGAAACATCTTCGTCGGTCGTTGCCGCGTCGTTGCCAGCAACGGGTGCGTCGTTCTGCGCCAAGACCTCGATGACCAGGATTGCAGTGTTGGAAATCCCGCCACTGTTGTCTTCCACCGTATAAGGCACGGACGCCGCGCCGCTAAAATCCTGATTCGGATTAAACGTGATCAAACCGGTAGCGGGATTCACGGTAGCGATGCCGTTGGTTGGCACGCCTGCCGTTTGCACGGTCAGCGGAGCGATGGCGCCGTCGATGTCCACGTCATTTGTGGTCACGTCAAACGTCAGCGGCGTATCCTCCGGCGTGGTTGTTGTGTCATTTGCAGCAATCGGGTCATCGTTGACGCTTGCTACGGTAATGAAGATGGTGGCAACGGCGGAAACATTGCCATCATCATCCTGAACCGTGTACTTCAACGTGTCCTCGCCGAAGAAATCGGGATTGGGTGTGTAGGTGAGTTTGCCCGTGACGCCATCGATGGCGAACGATCCGCTGTCAGGTGGCGAGGTGACGGCGACGCTGGTGGAGTCAATCGTGCCGTCTAGATCCGTGTCATTTGCCAGGATGTCCGCAACCACTGCCGCGTCCTCGGTTGCCGGGACGATGTCGTCGTTTGCGTCTGGTATCACTCCCACGCGAACGGTTACGGTCGCGATATTCGATTCCGCACCATCATCATCTTTGACGGTGTAAGTGAATTGATCGATTCCGTTGAAGTTGGCATTCGGCGTGTAAGTTATGACACCATTGGTTGCAATCGACGGAATGCCGCTACTGGCAGGGCCAACTTCGAGTGTGGCAGATTCGATGGAGCCGTCCACATCGATATCGTTATCGAGAATAGTTATGGTCACCGCCAGACCGACCGTTGTGCCAACCGAATCATCAACAGCCACCGGCGGGTCATTTGCTTCTCCGACGTTGACATAGACCGTAGCTGTGTCGGATGCGCCGACAAGATCGCTGACCTCGTACGTCAGCGAATCATCTCCGGCGAAATTCGCGTCAGGCGTATACGTGATCTCACCGGTTGCGGGGTTGACGACTGCGTCTCCGTGTTTTGCCGTATCGGCAATCGCAACGGAGGTCGCGTCGATTGTGTCATCGACGTCGGTGTCATTTGCCAGCACATCGACCACCACGGACGCATCCTCCGGCGTGGTGGCGTTGTCATCCAGGGCAGCCGGAGCGTCATTGAGTGGGTTAACTGTGATGTTCACCTTCACCGTATTCGATGGCAGATTCAGGTTGTCCTGCACAGAGTATTCGAGAGAATCTTCTCCAAAGAAGTCAGAATTTGGTGTGTAGGTCAGGGTGCCGGTGTTTACATCCAGAACGGGAGTACCGTTGTCTGGATTCGGATTGACCACAATCGAAATGAAGCTGAGCGTACCGTCAGGATCGTTGTCATTTGTGAGCACATCCATGACCACGGCAACGTCTTCATCAGTGGTGAATGCGTCGGGCAGGGCCACGGGCGCGATATTCTGGTCATTGACGGTTATCCGGACAGTGGCGGGGTCCGAGACCTTGCCGTCGTTATCTGCCACGGTATATTGCAGTGAATCCTTACCGAAATAGGCCGGACTGGAGGTGTAGGTGATAACTCCAGCGCTGACATTGGAGCTACCATTAAGCGCCGGGCTGACTATCGTCACGCTCGCGACAACCAGCGTGCCATCAACATCTGAGTCGTTATCAAGAACAGCGATCTCGTGCGGTACATTCTTTACTGTCGTCGCGGTGTCGTCAACCGCCACCGGCGCGTCGTTAAAAACATCGACCGTAATGCTGACCTTGGCTTGATTCGAAACCTGGCCGAGGTCGTCAGCGATTGTGTAGAAAAGACTGTCCAGGCCGGAGTAATTGAGCGCCGGCGTGTAGGTAATCTCCCCTGTCACAGGGTCAACGACAGCGGCGCCGTTCTCAGGACCGGAAACGACATTCACCGAAGTCAGGTCGAGCGAGCCGTCCGGGTCGCTGTCATTGTCAGGCACATCGATGACCACATTCTGGCCTTCCAGCACGGTCGTGATGTCATCAACCGCCACAGGCGCTGCGGTCACTGTCACGAAAACCGTCGCGAGATTCGAAGTGGCGGCGCTGTCATCTTTCACGTTGTAGGTGAAAACGTCCAGGCCGGAAAAACCTGAATTCGGTGAATAAGTGATGGAACCGTCAATATTCAGAGTGGTCGTGCCATTTGCCGCTTGCGTGGCGAACAGCGAAGAAGTGTCGATGACGCCATCAATATCAATGTCATTGAGGGTCACCGGAATGTCAATCGGCACATCCAGAGTGGTCACGGTCGTGTCGTTGACAGCGATGGGCGGATCGTTGCGTTCCGCGACGTTTACAAAAACAACGCCGGGATTCGAGATTCCACCATCGTTGTCTTCTACCGTATAACGAAGCGTATCGACACCAGATGAATCGGGCGCAGGTGTGTAGGTGATGTCACCCGTGGCGTTATCGACCGACACCGCACCGAAGCGCGGGGCATCAGTCACGATGACGGTGGTGGCCACAATGCTTCCATCGATGTCCGTGTCATTAGCTGCGACGCCAAAGATAAGTTGTCCGTCTTCGCTGGTGCTGACGGTGTCATTGACCGCGATTGGGGCGTCGTTATCGGGGTCAACGGTGACGACAACCAATGCGGAATTTGAGGTTGCACCGCTGTCGTCGTCCACTGTGTAGAACAGGGAATCCAGGCCAAAGAAATTGGCATCCGGGGTGTAAACTATCTCTCCCGTAGTTGCATTGATAATGGCGGCGCCATGGTTAGAGGAGTCCGTGAGTGCAATTGTGTTCTCCACCAAGCTACCGTCAACATCAGTGTCATTGTTGAGGATTTCAATGGCAATTCCTATATCTTCGAGAGTCACCACCGGGTCGTTCACTGCTACAGGGGCGTCGTTTATTTCGGCAATGGTAACGCTGACGGAGGCACCGTTCGAGGTGTTGCTCTCATCGTCCTGAACCGAATAGCTGAATGAATCGCCTCCTGAGAAATCCTGGTCAGGACTATACGTAACAAGCCCGCTAACGGGATCGACGGAGACGCTGCCATTGGCCGGAGCGTTCGTAATTGCGACTGTTGTGACGTCGATGGTTCCATCCGGATCGCTGTCGTTGGCCAGGACATCGACCGTACCCGGGGTGTCCTCCGGAATAGTCAACTGATCATCGCTGGCAATCGGACTCGAGCCGACGCGGATAGTAACCAGCGCCTCGTTCGAAAGGGCATTGTCATCATCCCGGACGGTATAGGTCAGGGTATCGAGACCGCCAAAACCGTTGTCTGGCGTGTAGGTGAGAACGCCAGCCGGATCGATGGCCGCGGTGCCATGCCTCGCCTGCGTAATCGTGATTGAGTTGATGACCAGAGTGCCATCGACGTCAATGTCATTTGCCAGAATCTGGATGTCCACCGCGGTGTTGAGAAATGTTGCCGCGGAATCGTCCACCGCGACCGGCGGGTCATTCACGCCAGAGACACTGACCAAAACCACGGCAGTGTCAGACTCAGCCGCCTGGTCGTCGCGCACGCTGTATTTCAGAGTATCATCTCCGAAGAAATCGGCATCAGGTGTGTAGGTGATGGCGCCGGAGCCGGTATTGATGGCTGTACCGCCATTCAGCGGAGCCACCAGAATCGTAACCGAAGCAGGATCGAGCGTACCATCGACATCAGAATCATTTGCCAGCACAGAAATGACTACTGGACTGTCTTCAGCAGTGGCGCCGCCGTCATCTTCTGCGATTGGCGGATCGTTTATCGGGTTAACGGTAATTCTTAATGAAGCCGGTTCCGAGCGCTCCGCACTCAGGTTTGCAACTGAATATCGCAAGCTATCGCTGCCTGAATAATTGCTCCCCGGCGAATAGGTTATCACGCCGGTGCTGGGGTTAACCGTTGCAGTTCCATTCACTGGCGAAACTTCAACAATAACGGAAGTCAAGTCGAGGTCCACATCAAAGGAAACGTCATTTGCCGTGACGTTGATATCAAGCGGGGTGTCTTCGTCAGTTTGCTCTGCGTCGTCAACTGCAACAGGCTTGTCACTTTGCGCAATAACCTGCACGATCACGGTTGCTTCGTTTGAAGTCAGGTCCTGTTTGTCCTTGACCGTGTAAGTCAACGTATCATTGCCAAAGAAGTCCTGGGCGGGCGAATAAGTGATGGAACCGGTGTTGCTGCTCACTGAGAATGAGCCGTCATCCGGGAGCAGAATCAATGCCACGGACGAAGTATCGATTTCGCCGTCCACGTCGGAATCGTTGTTCAGAATGTCAATCGTAACCGGGTTATCTTCACCCGTGCTGGCAGAGTTGTCCAGCGCGACCGGAGCATCGTTCAGGGAATCAACGGTTATCGTGACCAGGGTTTGCGGCGAAGTTCCGCCATCGTTGTCTTGCACCGTGTATTCGAGATTGTCCGGTCCGAAGAAGTTTGGATCTGGCGTATAAGTGATCGCGCCTGTTGTCGGGTTGACAGCGGTTGCTCCGTGCGCCGGCGCAGCAGCAACGGTGACCGAAGCCGGAATCAGCGAACCATCCGCGTCAGAATCGTTCATCAGTACATCGATGTCGATGCTGAGGTCTTCATCCGTCTGAGCTACGTCCGGACCGGCAACCGGCAGGTCATTGCTGCTACTCACCGTTATCCTGACAACGGCAGTGTTTGAAGTCGCCGCCGCGGCATCATCTACTGTGTAAGAAAGGCTGTCGGAGCCGAAGAAGTTGAGCCCCGGCGTGTAGGTGATGGCGCCGGTGGCCGGGTCAATGCTGTGGGTTCCGCTCAATGGCCCAGACACAATTGCAACGGATGCCGGAACCAGGCTACCCTCAACATCTACATCATTCGCAAGCACGTCAATCACCACTGGAGTATCCTCGGGCGTAGAGGCTGCGTCATCGTTTGCTACAGGAATGTCGTTGTCTTCCGTAACCGTTATCAGAACACGGGCCTGTTCCGAAGTCACGCCGAGACTATCGTCGATGGTGTAGCGCAGGCTGTCGTCGCCGGAAAAATTGGTGCTCGGCGTGTAGGTTATCTCACCGGTAGAGCCGTTCACCGATGTCGTCCCGTTCTTGGCGTCCTCGACGACGGCCAGAGAAGACAGGTCCAGTCCATTAGAGTCGCTGTCATTTTGAGTGACGTCGATGTCGACTGGCTGGCCCTCATTCGTGGCAACGATGTCATCGACAACGGCCGGTCGGTCAGTCACAATTATCACCGTCGTTGCCGAGTTGGATTGCGCGCCATCATCATCGCGCACCGTGTAAGTAAACAAATCCGAACCGGTAAATCCCGGATCAGGCGCGTAGGTAATCGTGCCATCCGGCTTCAAGGTGTTGGTGCCATCACTGGCCTGAGTGATGGCCAGAGTTTGTTTATCCACCGTGCCATCGATATCGGTATCATTGAGCGTGACGTCCATTGAGATGGGCGTATCCTCGGCCGTGATGACACTGTCATTGGCTGCGATCGGCGGGTCGTTTATATCACTGATGGTGACAATCACAACGGCCGGTGTCGAGACCGCGCCAAGATTATCAAGCACCGTGTACCGTAAGCTGTCGGTGCCAAAGAAATCTGCGTCCGCCGCGTAGTCTATGTCGCCGGTAGCTGCATTCACGTTTGCCGTACCATGTGCCGGACTTAAAGTTAAGGCGACGCTGGTCACGTCAAGCGACCCATCTACGTCACTGTCGTTGTCCAGGACATCGAGAATAACAGTGCCAACATCCTCATTAATGGAGTAGGAATCCGCAACCGCAAGTGGGGAATCATTGTCAGAAGTGATGCTGATGAAAACGGATGCGCTGTTCGACACCGAGGCGCTATCGTCATCTACGGTGTATTTGAGCGTATCAGTTCCGAAGAAGTCGGGAGCGGGAGTATAAAGAATCGTACCGCCTGGTTGTGGCGCCGCGATACCATTGCTCGGTGCATCCGTCACGGTGACGGTGCTGGCGATAAGGCTGCCATCTACATCGCTGTCATTGGTCAGAACATCCACAGAAACGGGGGTGTCTTCTAAAGTAGTTTCCGCATCTGCCGCGGCAATGGGACTGTCGTTGTCCGAGGCCACCGAAATGGTGGCTGTCGCCTGATTCGATGTGTTGCCGCCGAGGTCATCAACTTCGTAAACAAAGCTGACACTGCCGAAAAAATTCACCAACGGCGTGTAGGTCACCTTGCCGCTCACAGGATTGATGCTGAGAGAGCCGCTGTCTGGCGGTGTGACGATTCTAACCGAAGTGGAATCAAGATCTCCATCCGGATCGTTGTCATTCTCCAAAATCGCGAAAGTCGAAACAACATCTTCGACAGCGCTGAAGGCGTCGTTGACTGCGACCGGCACAATCCCGACCCGAATCTTGACAATCGCTACATTTGACTTGCTGCCGTCATCATCCCTGACAGTGTAGATAAAAGAATCGATCCCGCCAAACCCGGGATTGGGCGTGTAGGTCAACAGCCCACTTGAGTTTATGGCAGCAGTGCCGTTGGTGGCAAGGCCAACTTCTATTGAATTGCTATCGATGGTGCCGTCGAGGTCAAAGTCATTAACCAGGACATCGATATCGACCGGGGTGTTGAACATGGTAGAAACGGAATCGGCCACGGCGACTGGTGGGTCGTTGACATCGGCAGTCGTCACCACAACCCTTGCGGTGTTGGACTCCCTACCGGCGCCATCCTCGACGTCGTACTCAAGCGTATCCTTGCCAAAAAAATTGATGTCCGGCGAATAGGTGATGGCGCCGGTGGAGGGATTGATGGAGGTTGTGCCATGAACGGGCGTACGTCGGATAGCCACGCTGGCGGCATTGAGCGGTCCCTCGACATCCGAGTCATTCGCCAGGATGTCCAGGACAACCGGTGTGTCTTCTGGCGTTGTGGCAGAGTCCGCCAAGGCAACTGGCGTGTCGTTAACGGGATTTACCGTGATCGTGACCGTCGCCGGATCGGAAACATCGGCACTGCCGTTCGCCACTGTGTAATGAAGGCTGTCGTCCCCAAAAAAATGGGCATCCGGTGTGTAGGTGATGACGCCGGTTGCAGGATTGGTTGCAGTGCCGCCGTGAGCCGGCGACATCACAACGGTAACGCTCGACAAATCGAGAGCAACATCAAAAGAGATGTCGTTGGAGGTCACGTCGATAGCGACGGGCGTATCCTCGTCCGTCTGAGCATTGTCATCGACCGCAATCGGCTTGTCGCTCTGCTCAGCAACCGTAATGACTACTTCAGCAATATTCGAGGTGGCGCCGTCATTATCATCAACCGAATAAGTGAGTGTATCCAAACCCGAAAAATTCAGAGCCGGCTCGTAAGTAATGGTTCCAGTCGCGCCATTAACGGATGTCGTTCCGTTACTTGGTGAACCCGTGACGACCACTGTCGCCGGAATCAATGAGCCATCGATGTCGCTGTCGTTAACCAGCACTACGATCTCAACCGGTGTCTCTTCGATTGTATTGTCGGCATCATCGACCGCCACCGGCCGGTCATTCTCAGACGCCACCTCAATCAGCACGGTTGTCTGTTGCGACAAGGCGCCATCGTTGTCTTCAATGGTGTACTTGAAACTGTCCGCTCCGAAGAAGTTGGAATCCGGAGAATATGAAATCACGCCTGTGGCCGGGTTGACAGTTGTGCCGCCATGCTGAGCGGATGAGGTTACCAACACCGCCGAGAGAACCAAAGAGCCGTCAACATCGGAGTCGTTTGCGGGTACATCCACGACCGCTGAATTGTCTTCCAGGGTCTGTGCCGTGTCACGAACTGCAACCGGGGAATCGTTGACGCTGGAGACCGTAAGGATCACAAGAGCTGTATCCGAACTTGCGCCGAGATTGTCATCCACGGTGTATCTGACCGTGTCAGCTCCGAAAAAATCCGGGGCAGGCGTGTAGGTCAGCGCACCGTTGCCAGCATTGACTGTTACGCCACCCTGAGAAGGACCGGAAATGATGTTCACCGAACCAGGGTCAAGGCCTGCCTCGACATCGAAGTCATTGGCGAGAATGTCAACCACGGCCGGTGTGTCCTCCGGCGTCGTTGCCGAATCATCATTCGCGACTGGCACGTCGTTATCTTCAGACACAGTAATGAAGATGGTGGCCTGATTTGAGGTCACGCCATAAGTGTCGTCAACTGTGTAATCAATCTGATCGAGGCCCGAGAAGTTCGCGACGGGAGTATAAGTAATCTCGCCGTTCGCTGGATTTACGGTTGCCGCTCCATTGCCAGGAGCGTTTGTCACGGCAACACTGGACAAGTCCAGGCCATCGCTGTCACTGTCGTTGGCAGTCACGTCAATGATAATGGCCGAGCCTTCGACGGTAGACACGGTGTCATTGACCGCAAGCGGCGGCGCCGTCACAATGACAGTCACCGTAGCTGTGTTCGACGAGCCGCCATCGTCATCTCTCACAAAATATATGAACGAATCGACGCCCTCGAAACCATTGTCTGGCGTGTAGACAATGGTGCCGCTGGGCTCCAGCGTGGTGGTGCCGTTGCTGGGACTGGTGGCCGCCAGCGTGGAGGTCACGATTGAACCATCGACGTCTGAGTCGTTTGCCAGAACATCAATATCCGCGGCTGTGTTCAAGCTGGTTATGATGGTATCGTTGACAGCAACCGGGGCATCGTTGATGTCATTCACCGTAATTCGCACGCGCGCTGCCAGGGAAGTGCCGCCGTCGTTATCGTTGACTGTGTACTCCAGGCTGTCCTTGCCGAAGAAATTGATGTCTGGTGTGTAGGTAATCTCACCCGTTGCCGCATTGATACTCGTACCGCCGTGTGCTGGAGCAGCAGTCACGGAAACTGTCGAAGCATCGAGGCTGCCATCGATATCGCTGTCGTTCGAAAGAACATCAATCGCAACGGCCACATCCTCGTCAGTCGCAGCGGTGTCAGCTAGCGCAACAGGCAAATCGTTCACGGCTATGACGTTGATGACAACCAGGGTGTCATTTGAGACCGCGCCGCTATCGTCATCAGCGTGATACGTTAAAGTATCCAGTCCGAAAAAATTCTGATTCGGGATGTATACAAGCTGGCCCGCACCATTGACGCTGCCGCTGCCGTTGCTTGGAAAGTCAACAATCGTCACCGTGGCGGGAATCAAGCTGCCATCGATGTCCACATCATTGCTCAGGACTGTGACCGCGATGCCGTTGTCCTCGAGGACAGCTCCCGAATCGCGATTTGCCACCGGCGCATCATTTATCGAGAACACTTCGATTAAGACCGATGCAGTATCCGAGGTGTTGCCATCGTCATCCTGAACCGAGTAGGTGAGGCTGTCATCGCCAAAAAAGTCAGTGTCTGGCGTGTAGACAATTGCGCCACTCCCGTCAACGGACGCAATTCCGCTGACCGGAGCATTTACGATGGCGACTGTAGTTGGATCGACAGTACCGTCAAGGTCGGTGTCGTTCGCCAGCACGTCGATGCTGACAGACTGGTCCTCGTTTGTCTGAGCCGCATCATTCACTGCATCGGGTGGCGAAACGACGTTGATGGTAACCGTGGCGTTGTTCGATTTCCTGCCGTCATCATCCCTGACTGAATAGGTGAACGTATCTGTTCCGACAAAGCCCTGGTTCGGTGTGTAATTGAAAACGCCACTAGGGCTTATGGAGATCGAGCCTGTGCTTGGAACTTCGACAGTGAGCGTGTTTGGATCCAGCGTTCCGTCGCTGTCGGAGTCATTTGCGAGCACGTCCACGTCAACCGATATATCGACGAAAGTGGTCACCTCGTCGTTGACCGCCGTTGGTTTGTCGTTGATATCATTCACGGTTATTGTGACCGTGGCTGCGTTGGAAGTGGCGCCCTCGTCATCATCTACGGTGTAAGTGAAGGAGTCGCCGCCGTTGAAATTCGCGTTGGGCGTATAGGTTACCGCACCTGTGGCCGGGTTGACCGAGGTTGCGCCACTCGTGGCAGCACTGGAGATAACAACGCTCGCCGCGTCAATGGAACCATCGGCATCGGTGTCATTGGCAAGCACATCGATAATCACGGCGGTGTCTTCGTCGGTGGTGTCGGAGTCATCGACTGCCACCGGAAGCGTGTTGGGGGGTGTAGCGTTTACGGTTAGAGAAACCGTAGCCGGATTCGAGACATTGCCCTGCAGATCTGCAATATTGTACGTGAAGGTGTCGGAGCCGATAAATCCGGGGTTGGGCTGATAGGTAATCTCGCCGCTGGCGGGATCAACACTGGTTTGGCCATTGTTTGCAGCATCGACGATCGCAACTGTTCCTGAGTCAATGTCAGTGTCTACGTCTGTGTCGTTGGCTACCACGTCAACGATGACCGGCACATCCTGAACCGTTGTTTCAGAATCCCCGTTCGCCACGGGAGCCGTACCAACCAACAGCGCAGAGACGAGCTTTGGTACTGGTGAAGACGCCTGCACTATCCTGACTGATGCTGCAAGGAATGCCAATACAAAATAAACGCAAAGATGTTTGGCAAAGGTTGCTGAATTCATTCGATTCGAGCTCCCATGTCTGGTGAAACCCAAAATTTTTTCTTCCGGAAAAAAGAGATCAGGTGTGGATGAATCTGGTCGATGTTCGCGCATATTCTATTCGCTAGATGCTCCATTCTTCAGTTGTTTGGCAAGTCTGCCGCGCACAGCGCACGCGGTCCCCTCCGTAAAAAGCGATATGAAGAAATTGAATTGGAGCATCCCCCTCGCCCCGAATTGCTTCCCCTTCGGTCATACACCGCCCTACAAAGCCTGAGATATCAGGACTTTGCAGGGGCAGGTGCGACTCGTTCTATTTCTGTAAAAGAATCCTGCGGGCAAACTTGGTTTGTCCGACTTCCAGCCGCATAAAGTAGACGCCGCTGCTTACATCAATACCACCGTTGTCACGACCAAACCACTTCAGCCGTTTGCGGCCGGCGGTCTTGACACCATCTACGAGCGTCCTAACTAGCTGCCCCCGGATGTTGTAGATTTCCAGCTTCACCTTGGAATCAGCCGGCAGGCCGTACAAAATGGTGGTCTCGGCATTGAACGGATTCGGAAAATTCGGACTGAGACTAATCGTTGTCGGAATTGCCGCATCCGTTTCCTGGTCGCCCGATGTCTCAAGCGCGACATCCGTCGTCGGTACACCGGTCTCGACAACGAGCTGGGGCGGATGTTCGCCCTCTTTGGAAACAAATATGGCAGCATCTGAACTGTGTTCGCTGCTGACGGCAAAACTGAACATGCCTTCCCCACTCACCATGCCGGTGACATCAATCTCAAGGTAGCGTCGGCTCCTGCCCGCGACTTCGAATTCGGCCTGTGGTCGATTATTGAGTTCAGGCGCATTGTCCCAGACCAGGCCATCTTCACGCCAGGCTTCCCGGGAGTCACGATAGGTGTTCGAGACGGCGACAATGCGTCCCCGCTCGCTGTGGTCAGAAACGAACAGCTTCAGCGTGGCGCTGCGCACTGCCCCGGTCAAACCACGGACATCAAACTTCAGGAAGCTGTAGAACTCCGCGCTACCGTTTGTTGCTCTCAACTCGTCCCAATTGCCGAAGTTGTCAGTCGGGGCCGTTGAACGTACAAATGCGTCGTCGGTGGGCAAGAGCGCCAGAATTTGTGGCTCGCTCTGGCGCACATCCACAACGACTTCGGCTTCGGAGGAAGTCACACCATCCGGATTCGCAAGTACGTAGGTGAAGACATCCTGGCCAAAGAAGGCCCCATCCGCGGCGTAGACCACCCGGCCATTTTCGACATCCAGAGTCACGGTTCCGTGCTCAGGCGGCGAGACGATTTCGGCAGCCGACTCGTCTGCCCGATCATCGTTTGCCAGAATCTCAATGACGACAGGCACACCCTGATAACTGAATGCAGCATCATCGCGGGTGACAGGCGCTTGTGTGCTCAGTTTCCCTACCTTGACAACCACCCTGGCCGGATTCGATGACTTGCCATTGCCGTCCTGCACGATGTAGTCGAATGAATCCATGCCGGTGAAATTGTCTGCCGGAGTATAAACCAGTCTACCGGCTTCGGCGTCGAATCTAACCTGACCGTGCGCAGGCATGGTGACCGCTGCAACGGTGCTGCGGAGCAATTCTCTGTCTCCTGCCCTATCGTTGGCAAGAACATCAATTGCTATGCTGGCGCCCGGCTGCGTGGAAACTTCATCAGCGATGGCGGATGGTGCTCTGTCTTCGCCGGCAAACTCGGCACCGGCGCTGCTGGTGGTAATGATCAATTGCGGCGCCGTCAGGCCGTCTTTTGTGTAGTATTTGACCTGGTCGCCATTGCCGGACCTGACGCAGAAGCTGAGCGTACCGTTACCGCTGACAGCGCCGGTCACATCGAAATCAACAACATCGTTCTCCGCCACTTCCCCGAGTGTGCTCAGAGCACCGCTCAAAAGGTCCGGAGCATTGCCGGAAGTCAGTGTTTCTTCCTGCCATGCTGTGGCGGTGCCGGTGAAATTATTGGATGTCAGGTAGACCGAGCCACCCGAATCACTACCGTCACCCGGGTCAACCGTCACGTGCAGGCGCACGATCGCGTCCTGTACAGAGCCGGTCACACCGGAAACGTCGAACTTGATGTAAGAATCAAACTTACCACGCTCGACTTTCATGGTGCCCTTTGCGCCGTAGTTAGCGCCGGGATCGGATATCTTCACCTGCCCGTCTTCAATCGCCGCGAAACTGAACGCGCCTCCGCCGCCTCCGCCGAGCACAGTCACGGTCACGGTGGCGACGTTGGATACGGCGCCATCGTTGTCCTGCACAGTATAGGTAAAGGAATCCGTGCCGCTGAACCCGCTATTCGGACTGTAAGTGACCACGCCTGTCAGATTGCTGACCGAGGCTGAACCGTTGGCAGGCTGGGTTGCAATGGCAACCGTACCGACGTTAAGCGTGCCATCACTGTCAGTGTCATTGAGCGTGACATCGATAGCTATCGGAATGCCGGCAATGCTGGTGCTGATGTCACTAACCGCGACTGGTGGCTGATTGCCACTCGCAACATTCACGGTCACGGTAGCAAAGTTCGATGTGGCGCCGTCGTTGTCCCTGACAGTATAAGTGAACGTGTCTGACCCGCCAAAGCCACTGTTAGAGGTGTAGGTCACGACGCCCGTAGAACTGTTCACGCTTGTCGAGCCGTTGGCCGGCGGAGTCACTACCACAACCGTCGTCACGTCGATTGTCCCATCGCTGTCGCTATCGTTCAGCGTGACATCGATGGATATCGGAGTGCCTGAAGCCGCTGCCGCGTTGTCATTCGCGGCAACCGGAGCACTGTTGCCGCCTCCACCTGAACCGCCAGCTACCACAACCAATTCAGGTTTGGTAGAAAGGCCTTCTTTTGTAAAATACTTGACCTGGTTGCCGGAGTCGCCGCGCACCAGGAAGCTGAATATTCCGTTGCCTGAGATGGCGCCAGTGACATCAAATTCAATCAGTTGGTTTGTAGTAACCGCGCCAATCGTGCTCAGCGCGCTCCCTATCGCCGCCGGAGCGTTGCTCAGGGTCAACGTTTCTTCGACCCAAGGCGTCGTGCTGTCATCAAAATTGTTAGAAGCCAGGAAGATGGAGCCACCGGCAGGCCCGCCATCCGCGGGATCATCGGTGATCCGTAATCTGATCTTCGCACTCTGAACCGCGCCACTTAGACCAGAAACATCGAATTTCAGGTAAGAGCTGAACTTCAGCGCTTCCACCTTCATTGTGGCCTTGCTGCCGTAATTGCTATCACTGGTCAGCTTGATTTGAGCATCGTCAGTTGGCCCAAATGTTAGGGTCTGCCCGCTGGAGCCGCCGGTCACTTGCACTGTGACGGTCGCAATGTTCGATGTAGCTCCGTCATTGTCATCTACGGTGTAGGTAAACGTGTCGGCGCCATCGAAACCAGAATCCGAGGTGTAGGTAATCAAGCCGTTGCTGGAATTAACTGAGGCCGTTCCGTTAGCAGGATTGCTGACAAGGGTGACGGTGGTCACGTCAAGGTTTCCGTCAGAATCGCTGTCGTTCACTGTCACATCTACTGCCACCGCTACACCTGCGTTGGCGCTGCTGTTATCATTCGCCGCAACCGGTGGCTGGTTACTGCCGATGACGGTCACCGTTACGGTCGCGACATTCGAAGTCCGGCCGTCGTTGTCGTTAACGGTGTATCCAAATGTGTCGGTCCCGGAGAAACCCGAATTCGGTGAGTAGGTCACCACGCCCGTCGTCGAGCTGACCGTTGCCGCACCGTTTGCCGGCGGCGTGCTGATCTGAACGGTCGTGACATCAATCGTCCCATCCGCATCATTGTCGTTAACGGTGACATCGATTGCGACTGGCACGTCCTGAGCGCCGGCAACATTGTCATTCAACGCAACCGGGTCGCTGCCGCCACCACCTGAACCGGTGGAAATCACCAACTCAGGCGCACGTGCGCCTTCTTTCGTGTAATACTTGACTTCGTTACCAGAGGTGGGCGTCACGGCGAAACTGAAAGTGCCGTTGCCAAAAACAGAGCCTGTGACGTCAAACTCAACCAACTCACTCGGAGTTACAGCCCCCAGCGTCCGGATTGGCGAGCCACCGGTGGTAGGCGCATTTCCTGAGGTCAGAATTGCCTCATCCCAAGGTGTAGTTGTACCAACAAATGTGTTCGCCACAAGGAAGATGGAGCCGCCCGAATCCCCGCCGTCGCCAGGGTCTGGGGTGACCAGCAGGCGAACCTTCGCGCTCGTCACCGAGCCCGACACGCCAGTAACTTCGAACTTCATGTAGGAGCTGAACTTGCCACCATCGACCTTCATTGTACTTTTGCTGCCATAGTTAGAGCCCGGCTCCGTGAGTTTCACCTGACCGTCCGCAACCGAGGCAAAGGTCAGCGTCTGGCCGCCTCCGGTTCCATTTACGGTTATTGTAACGCTTGCCTGATTGGAGGTCGCCGCCTGGTCATCATCGACCGTGTAGGTAAACGTATCACTGCCGGTGAATCCGGAATTCGGGGTGTAGGTAACCAGGCCGTTGGTTGCATTTACGCCAGCTGAACCATTGCCGGGTTGTGCGATAATGGTCACGGTTGAAATGTCGATGGCGCCGTCGCTATCGGAATCATTGGCGGTCACATCCACGGCGATGGCGTTGTCCTGCAGGGTTGTTGCGTTATCATCCGCTGCCACGGGTGGCTGATTACCGCCACCACCGCCGCCAGTGACTACGACCAGTTTGGGAGCGACGCTGCCTTCTCTTGTGTAATATTTGACCTCGTTGGTGGAGGCCGGTGTGATCGCGAAGCTGAAGGCGCCATTGCCTGAGACTGCTGTGGTGACATCAAATTCCACCAATTGATTAGGTGAAACCGCGCCCAGCGTTTGCAACGGAGAACCGGCCGCTGTCGGTGCATTTCCAAAAGTCAGGGTTCCTTCAACCCACGGAATAGCGGTGCCGCTGAACGTATTGTCAACTAGGAAGATGGAGCCGCCGGAGTTGCCGCCATCGTTGGCTTCGCTCGTAACCTGGAGCTGAACTCTCGCACTTTGTACCGCACCGGAAACACCGGTGACATCAAACTTCAAGTACGAACTGAATTTGCCGCCATCAACTTTCATCGTCTCTTTCGTGCCGTAGTTCGCGACTGGATCGGTCTGTTTGACTTGTCCGTCTCCGACTGAAGTGAAGGTCAAAGTCTGGCCGCCGCTTGAACTGGTCACGGAAATGTTGACTGTGGCTGGGTTGGACACTGCCCCGAGATTGTCTGAAACCGTATAAGCAAAAGAATCCAAGCCTGTGAATCCGGAATTCGGCGTGTAGGTGATGGCGCCGGTACCGGAATTGACGACGACCGCGCCGTTAAGAGGACTCGTCGATACGCTAACCGACGCGATGTCGATGGCGCCGTCGCTATCTGAATCATTTACCAGAACATCAACCGCGACTGGCACGTCTTCGGGGGTTGTGGCATTGTCGGCCTGAGCAACGGGAGATATGTTCCCAGCCGCGACCGTGACATCGACAGTCGCGATATTTGAAGTCAGTGCGTCATCGTCCTGCACCGTATAGGTAAATTGGTCTGTCCCCTGAAACGCGGGATTGGCGGTGTAAGTCACAATACCCGTGCTCGTGTTGACCGTGGCCGTGCCATTGAGTGGCGCGGTATCGATGGCGACCGTTGTAACAATGATGCTGCCATCCGAATCCGAATCATTGACAGTGACATCAATGCCGATGGGCGTCGTTCCCGTGGTGGCAGCTACATCATTGCCAGCAACAGGAGCAACCAGTCCGCTGGTGACCGTGACGTCCACCGTCGCCGTGTTCGAAGTAGCGCCATCGTCGTCGCTGACGCTGTAGGTGAACAGGTCATTGCCTTGAAAAGCGGCGTTGGGCGAGTAGGTTATGGCGCCCGTGGTCGTATTTACAGTCGCGGTGCCGTTGATTGGCGCAGCACCGACCGTCACCGTTGATGGCTCGATGGTACCGTCGCTGTCGGAATCATTGCTCAAAACATCGATGACAACAGGCGTGTCCGCTGGCGTGGCGGCCGCGTCATTGGCGGCCACGGGTGATGTGTTCTGCGGCGGTGAACCAATCTTCAGTACGAGCTTTGGCGCCACGACGCCCTCTTTGGTCGAGTACTTGACCTGGTTTCCGGAAGCAGTCTTGACCGCAAAACTGAAGCTGCCATTGCCTGAAACCACGCCCGACAGGTCGAACTCAACGTTCTGCCCTGACGCCACGGTCCCGGCACTGCTGAGCGGAGACCCGGAAACGGCTGGAGCGTTCCCCGAGGTTAACGTCGCCTCAACCCAAGGAGTGGCCGTGCCGGCAAAATCATTGGAAACCTGAAAGATGGAACCGCCATCGGGCCCGCCATCAGAGGCGCCGTCCGTTACCCGCAGTTGGACCGAGGCACTCTGAACCGGCCCGCTCACGCCGCTGACATTGAACTTCAAGTATGTAATGAACTTGCCGTCCTCTACTTTCGTTGTGCCCTTCGCGCCGTAATTTTTGGCCAATTCAGTAACCTTCACCTGGCCATCGTGAATAGAGTCGAAGGTCTTCGTGGCCAATCCGCCCGCCGTAACGTCAACCGTCACTGTCGCTGGGGCTGATGTCGCCAGAAGTTCGTCCTGAACTGTGTATGAGAAAGTGTCCTGGCCCTCGAAGCCTGCGTTTGGCGTGTAAGTGACCAATCCATTTGCCGCCACGGAGGCTGTACCGTTGAGCGGCACGGTTGTGAGTGCAACCGTCGATGGATCGATTGTACCATCGACGTCCGTGTCGTTCGCCAGAACATCAACGTCGGCATCAACATTCACACCGGTGGTTGCCGCGTCATTGGCAACTTCCGGGGCATCGTTTATGGCGTTGACCGTGATCAGGACCTTCGTCAGATTCGTGCTGGCCCCGAGGTTGTCCTTGACCGTGTACTTGAGGCTGTCTTCGCCAAAGAAATCCGCGCCAGGTGTGTACGTGACCACACCCGTCGCCGGGTTCACCGCGCTCGAACCGTTACCCGGTGCTGAGACAATAGCGACGGAGGCGGGATTGATCGTGCCATCCAAATCAACGTCATTCGATATGACATTGATGGCAACGGCGACATCCTCATCAGTTAATGCAGTGTCAGCCGTGGCCACAGGAAAGTCGTTTTGATCGGTGACGTTGAGGGTTAACTCTGCCTGATTCGAAACCAACCCAATGTCATCCTGAACCGTGTAACTCAGGGCGTCCGCGCCGGCAAAGTTCTGATTTGGAGTGTAGGTGATTTCGCCGGTGGTCGGGTTCACGCTGGCAGTCCCGTTGACCGGACTGACCACAATTGCCACAGTGGCCGGCGCCAATGGACCATCGATATCTGAATCATTCACCAACACATTGACGCTGACTGGCGTATCCTCACCGGTGGCAGCGATGTCATCCGCCGCAACAGGCGCGTCATTCACCGGAGCTACCGTGATGGTGATTTTCGCTTCGTTGGATGTTGCGCCAAGATTATCTTTGACGGTGTACTTGACACTGTCCTCTCCGGCAAAATCCGCTGCGGGCGTGTAGGTGACCTCGCCGGTGGCGGGATTCACCACGGCAGAGCCGTTGCTTGGATTGCCGGTGATGGATACCTGAGTTGCGTCTATACTGCCATCCGGATCAGTATCATTCGCAACCACATCGACCGCAACCGACACATCCTCGTTGGTTGCCGCCTGATCTGCGACCGCTACCGGGGTATCATTCTGGGTCGCGACATTGATGACAACTTCAGCCGTATTTGAAGTAGCGCCGTCCTCGTCATCGGCGGTGTAGCTCAAGGCATCAATGCCAAAAAAATTAGCGTTGGGCGTGTAAGTGATCACACCGGTTGTCGGGTTGACAGTAGCGGAACCGTTCAGCGGGCTGGCGGTGAGCGTCACCGTAGCCGGGTCTACAACGCCATCGATGTCCGTGTCGTTAGCAAGGACATTGAGTTGAACTGGCGTATCCTCGGGCGTGAACTCGACGTCATCCTGTGCGACGGGTGGGTCATTGACATCTGTCACGGTCAGGAAGACCCGCGCGGAATCGGACAAATTACCTTCATTGTCACGAACCCGGTAGCTGAAGATGAACTGATCATTCGAAGTAAAATCGAGATCCGGCGGCGTGTAGGTGACAACACCAGTGGTCGGATTGATGGCAGCCGTGCCTACCGCAGCAGGCGTTTCAAAGACGACGCTGGTTGGATCGACCGAGCCGTCAGGATCTGAATCGTTGGCCAGAACATCGATAGTGGCAACCTGGCCTTCGCTGATTGTCTTGTGGTCATCCGCCACCAAGGGTGCTGACGTAACGACAATAAGGACCGTGGCCGGATTAGATAACACGCCCTGGTCATCACGAACCGAGTAAGTAAAACTGTCCGCTCCGATAAAATTTTGATTCGGCGTGTATGCTACCACACCACCCGGTTTCAACGAGGTTGTGCCGTTTGAAGCCGCGGTTACCGAAAGGCTGCTGGTGTCGATGGTCCCGTCGATATCCGTGTCATTCGAGGTCACGCTGATGTCGAGCGAACTGTTCTTGCTTGTGGAAGCAGTATCGTTTACAGCCACTGGAGCATCGTTGACCTGGGCAACAGCAATAGTCACCGTGGCCACGTTCGAGGCAGCACCCTGATTGTCCGCGACCGAATACTTGATGCTATCCTGACCGGAAAAATCCGCTGTCGGAATGTATTGAATCTCTCCTGTCGTTCCGTTGACCAGTGCGGCGCCATTGACTGGCGCTTGTGTAATACTCACGCTGGTGACATCCAGCGTGCCGTCGGCATCGGAGTCATTCGCGAGAACATCGAATGTAGCGGCGGCATCTTCATTGGTGCCGAGTCCATCATTTGCAGCTACTGGCGGGTCATTGGCCGTGGTTACGGTGATGACCACCGTGCCAGGTACTGACGTGGCTCCACTATTGTCGTCAACGGCGTAGGTCAAAGAATCGATGCCAAAGAAATTTGACGCCGGTGTATACGTGAGCACTCCTGTACCTGAGGCGAACTGAACAGCACCATGGCCTGGCCCCGTGATTATCGTAGCTGAACCGGGCACGATGGTGCCGTCGCTATCCGTGTCATTGTCCAGGACGGAAATCGCAATAGGAGTGTCTTCCGGCGTGACCACAGAATCCCGCACCGCGGCTGGCAGGTCATTGATACCCGCGACGTTGACGACAACTGTCCCAGGCAGAGAAGTGTTGCCTTCATCGTCGCCAACCGTGTAGGTAAACGTGTCCGTGCCGAAAAAGTCGTGATCTGGTGTGTAGGTAACCTCTCCAGTCGCAGGATTGGCAGAGGCCGTACCGTTCCCCGGCTGTGACGCGATCACCACCGAAGTGGCATCCAGTGTACCATCTGGATCAATGTCGTTGGCCAGAACATTGCCGGCCACCGCCACTTCTTCGTCTGTGCTCAGGGTGTCGTTCTTCGCCATCGGCAAAGTACCGACCCGAACCCTGACCGTGGCAATATTGGATTGCAGTCCCTGGTCATCCCGGAATGAATAGGTAAACGACTCCAACCCACCGAAACCTGAGTCCGGCGTGTAAGTCAGAACGCCGCTGGAATTCAGAGCCGTGGTGCCGTGGCTCGCCAGCGTAACACTCAGAGTCGTGGTATCTATGGTGCCGTCAACGTCCGTGTCGTTTGCCAGGATGGCGAGACTGACGGGCGTATCCAGCGTCGTGGCGGCGGAGTCATCGGCAGCAACCGGAGCATCGTTGATGCCGGTGACCGTAAACCGCACAGTTGCGAGATTCGAGGTCCCGCCTTCATTGTCGTCGATGGTGTATTTCAGACTGTCCGCACCATCAAAATCCTGGTTTGGCGCATAAGTAATCTCGCCATTCGTCAAATTTGCGGAGGCAGTCCCCCCTATCGGAGTGGAGACAATTGTAAGTGTGTTATTGGTCACAGAACCGTCGCTGTCCGTGTCGTTCGTGACGACATTGACAACCACCTGCTGTTCCTCCGGGGTCGTGGCGCTGTCGTCGTTTGCGACCGGCAGGTCGTTCACCGAGTTTACGGTGATCAAAACTGTCGCGGCATTCGTAACTGCGCCTGCGTCATCCTCCACGGTATAAGTAAAACTGTCCCCGCCAAAATACTCGGGATCAGGAGAATAGGTAATCTCGCCGTTAGCCGTGTTGACCGACGTGGTCCCGTTTCCGGGAGCGCTACCAACCGTCAAGGTTGCAAAGTTGAATGTGCCATCTATCTCAGTGTCATTTGTCGTGACAGCGATCACCAGCGGGGTGTCTTCATCCGTTGCAACGGTATCGTTAACCGCAACCGGAATTTCATTGGCTCCCACAACCGAGATTTTCACCAGGCTGACGTTGGTCGTGCCACCAGCATCATCTTGCACGGTGTACTCGAATGAATCAGGACCGAAGTAGAATGCCGCCGGCGTGTAGGTAACGGCACCCGTTGTCGGGTTGACGCTCGTGCTGCCGTTGGTGGCCGGAGTCACGATTGACACGGAGGCTGGCTGCAGAGTTCCGTCAACGTCGCTGTCATTTGCCAGAACGGCGATGTCAACTGGCGTATTCTTGCTTGTGCCGACACTGTCTTTGACCGCTATCGGCAGGTCATTCTGAGAATTCACAGTGACGGTTACTGTCGCAGTATCTGAGACGCCGCCATCATTGTCTGTAAGGGAGTAGGAAAATGAATCCGGACCGAAAAAATCGAGGCTTGGTGCGTAAATCACCTGACCTGCGCCGTTGTTTACGAATGTGGCGCCATGATCGACATCATCGATAATGGTGATGGTCGTGATGGTGCCATCGACATCAGTGTCATTTGCGGTCACTGAAATCGTAACCTGAGTATCTTCAGGAGTAGCGCTGTTATCGTCAACCGCGACAGGCAAGTCATTGATATCGTTGACCGTGAAAAAAACCTTTGCAATGTTCGAAAGCGCACCGAGGTTGTCTTGCGCCTGATAGGTCAGGCTGTCATCACCGAAGTAGTTGAGATTTGGAGTATAAGTGATAGCTCCGGTGCTGCTGTTTATGGTGAATGAGCCATTTTGTGGGGCGCCAACCACAGTCACGGAACTCGCCACCACCGTGCCATCGAGATCACTGTCATTCGCCAACACGTCCACGACGACGGCAATATCCTCGTCTGTGGTTGCAGCGTCGTCCAGGGCGACAGGCACGTCATTCTCCGAACCTACTGAAATCAGAACATCAGCAACGTTGGATGTACCGCCGTCATTGTCCGTCACAGTATAGGTCAGCGAGTCGGGCCCGTTGAAATTGCTGTCAGGCGTATAAGTCAACTCTCCGGCGCCATTGTTTACGACTACCGAACCATTGTCCGGCGCGACAACAATATTAATTGTACTGATTGTGCCATCCGCATCAGTGTCGTTTGCCGTCACCGCCACCGTAACCGGCGAGTCTTCCGAAGTGGCTGCAGCGTCGTTCACTGCGACGGGGAGATCGTTGACCGAATTCACATCTATCAAGACATCCGCCACATTCGACAGCCCACCAAAGTTGTCTTGAACCACATATTGAAAACTGTCTGCACCGAAAAAATCGGACTGCGGAACATAGGTGATCGTACCCGTGGAAGGATTGACAGAGGCGCTGCCGAACTTGGCAAGTTTCACAATCAAGACGCTGCTTGCGATAAGCGTGCCGTCTGGGTCGCTGTCATTCGCCAGCACAAAAATTTCAATACTGTTGTCTTCATCCACGTTCACCGTGTCATTGACAGCCAGTGGGAGATCGTTGTCTGACGAAACGTTGACCACAACCGTGGCCACGTTCGAAATACCGTCGTCGTTGTCAGTTACAGTATAGGTGAACTGGTCTGCGCCAAAGAAATTCGAATCAGGCGTGTAGGTTATTTCGCCGGTTCCACTACTGACGGAGGTCGAGCCATTTGACGGGCCAGATGTAATGGTCAGGGTCACGAGAGTGCCATCGGAGTCACTGTCATTCGCCGCAACTGGAATCGTCACCGGCGTGTCCTCGGCGGTCGCCACATTGTCATCAACCGCAACCGGAAGATCATTGACCGAGGTCACGGCAATCCGGACCGTTCCCGTATTGGAGATAGCTCCGATATCATCCTGCACGACATAGGTCAGGCTGTCATCCCCAAAAAAATTGGACTCGGGTGTGTAGGTGATATCCCCCGTGGTGGGATTCACCGAGGTTGTCCCATGGTCAGCATTGCTTGTCACAATGACGCTGCCCGGAATCAGTGTGCCATCGGGGTCGGTGTCGTTTGCCAGGACTGCGATGACCAGAGGCGTGTCCTCCGGTGTCGTCACGTTGTCGTCAGCAGCGATTGGGGCATCGTTTTCCGAGGCGATGTTAATGGTCACCGTCGCCGTGTTGGAGCTGCCACCATCATCATCCTGCACCGTGTAAGTAAACTGGTCGCTCCCCGCGAAATTCTGATTCGGAGTATACGTGACCGCGCCGGTGCCGTTGTTCACGCTGGTAGACCCATTTGCGGGCCCGCCGGTAATGGTGATTGTATCCAACGTCCCGTCAAGATCGTTGTCGTTAGCAACCACCACAATTACAACAGGCGTGTCCTCAGGCGTGGCTGCATTATCATCAGCTGCGACGGGCAAATCGTTGACATCGCTGACGGTAATTCGCACGCGGCCCTGGTTCGAAAGCGCACCTTCGTTATCCTGAACCACATAGGTCAGGCTGTCTTCTCCGAAAAAATTTGCGTCAGATGTGTAGGTCAGCACGCCGGTACTACTGTTCAGGGAATAGCCGCCATGCGCCGGGCCTACGAGAATGCCGACACTCGCCGGACTAATTGTACCGTCCACATCCGTGTCGTTGGCCAACAGGTCAATCGCGATTGAGTTATCTTCCGGTGTGGACACATTGTCGTCCACTGCAACCGGCAGATCATTTTGCGAGATGACAGTTATAAACACAGTCGCTGTATTTGATGTGCCACCGTTGTTATCCCGAACGGTATAGGTAAAAGAGTCGGCACCGCCGAAATTGGCATTCGGTGTGTAGGTTACCTGGCCGGCGCCGCTATTCACGACCGCGCTGCCGTGACCGACATTGTCGATGATGGTCAGGACTGTCATGGCGCCATCGACATCCGTATCGTTTGCAGTGACCGGAATGACAATGGGGGTGTCTTCCGGCGTCGAGACAGTGTCATTCACGGCCAACGGGGGATCGTTCACTCCGAGCACATTCACGGCCACCAGAGCCTCGTTCGAGGTGCCGCCGGCAAGGTCATTAACAGTGTACCGAAAGGTGTCGGCGCCGAAGAAGTCAGGGGCCGGTGTGTAGGTCACCAGACCGTTTCCGGGGTTTGGAACGGCAGATCCGTTTATTGTCTGTGTTATGGCGACCGTCGTTGGGTCGATGCTGCCATCCGGGTCGCTGTCGTTGCCCACGACATTAATCGCTATTGGACTGTCTTCAAGGGTTATTGCCGCATCGTTCTGAGCCAGAGGAGTGTCGTTTATGTCAACGACAGTGATGGACACCGTTGCCGCATTCGCAGTGGCGCCACCGTCATCCTGAACGGTGTACGTAAAGGTGTCTACGCCGAAAAAGGCCGCATTTGCAGTATAGGTGATCGCGCCGGTCGCGGAGTTGACAGACGTGCTGCCATTGGCAGGACCACCGGTGACCGTAACGGTTGTCGGGTTGAGGCTTCCATCTGAATCGGTATCATTTGACAACACAGAGACAACCACCGGAGCGGTTTCATCGGTGCTAGCCACGTCATCAGAGGCCACGGGTGCGTCGTTCACGGATATGGTGACGCTCGCGATGTTCGAGGTCACGCCCTTGTCATCCTTCAAGCTGTAGGTGAAACTATCCTGTCCGGAAAAATTGCTGCCTGGCGTGTAAGAAACGACGCCACTAGCAGGATTTATCGAGGTCGAGCCATTGCTGACGCCCGACGCGATGGTGACTGAAGTAAGGTCAAGACTGCCGTCAGAATCGGCGTCGTTGGCAGTCACATCAATTTGCACAACGGTGTTTTCATTGGTGGTCGCATTGTCATCGACTGCGACAGGCGTATCATTCACAAAAACTTTGACCGTGGCCGGCGTCGAACTGGCGCCGGCGTTATCGTCGATGGTGTAGGTAAACACCTCGGTGCCGGAAAAGTCAGTTGCCGGAGTATAAGTGATGGCGCCGGTTGTCGGATTGATGGAGGTCGTGCCGTTACCTGCCGGGCCTGCAATAGCTACAGAAGCGAGGTCGAGGACGCCATTGGCGTCAGAATCGTTCGCGGCAACATCAACCGTGACAGCGGTGTTTTCATTTGTGTCCACCGAGTCATCCAGCGCTATCGGGGCATTGTTTACGGTGACGGTGACGGTCGCGTCATTCGAGGTCGCGCCGTCATCGTCATTGATGCGGTAAATGAAAGTGTCCGCGCCGGAAAACCCTGACGACGGCGTGTAGGTAATCTCACCGGTAGCGGGGTTGATTGAGGTGGCGCCATTCGCTCCCGGACTCGCGATCAGCGTCGAGAACACCAGACTGCCGTCGATGTCAGTGTCGTTGCCCACAACGTTAATCACGACCGGGGTATCTTCATCGGTGGTGGTGGCGTCATCATTGGCTACCGGGGCATCGTTGACGTCGGTGACAGTCAGCGTGACCTTGCCGTTGTTCGACACCAGACCATCATTGTCCTTGACAGAGTAACGAAGGCTGTCTTCGCCGGAAAAATCTGCACTCGGGGAATATGTGATAACCCCGGTTGCAGCATTCACGGAAACGCCGCCGTTTTGCGGACCTGACTCCACGATAACGGTTGTTGCGTCAACGGTACCGTCAACGTCGGAATCGTTGGCAATTACATCGATATCGACCGAGTTCTCCTCAAGCGTCGTCGCAGCGTCATCAGCGGCAACCGGAGCATCGTTAACGCTGGTGACGGAAACTGCGACTGTTGCAACGCCTGAGGTGGCACCATCATCATCATCGATGGTGTACTGAAAACTGTCAGAACCGACAAAATCAAGGGCTGGCGTGTAGGTGACAATACCCGTTCCAGGGTTGACGCTAACTCCGCCATTGGACGGCTGACCGGTTATTAGAATGGATGTTGGCACCGGGCTGCCGTCGATGTCTGTGTCGTTGGAAGCCAAATTGATATCAACAGCCAGATCTTCTTGAGTGTTCGCATTGTCGTCCACTGCCACAGGAGGGTCGTTCACGTCTGTGACGTTCACTACGACGTTACCGGCCGCTGATGTTGCGCCGTCCTCGTCATCGATTGTGTAGGAAAACGTGTCCGCGCCGCTGAAATCCGTGGCTGGTGTGTAGGTCACCACTCCTGTTGCGGGATTAACCGTGGCAGAACCGTTTCCAGGCTGCGAGCTGACCGTGACAGTGGTCGGCACGACGATGCCGTCCTGGTCGGAGTCGTTCGCTGCAACTGTTATCTCAACAGGGATCTCCTCCGCGGTGTTGGCGGTATCGTTGATGGCAAGCGGCGGGTCATTGACGTCAGTGACCGTGAACACGACGGACGCCGGGTTTGAAACGCCGCCCCGATCATCCTGAACGCTGTATTGCAGTGAGTCCGTGCCAAAAAAATCGATACTCGGTGTATAGTCGATCTCGCCTGTGGCACCGTTGGCAGTTGCAGAACCATGTTGCGGTGGCGTCGTCACACTCACGGTTGTCACGTCAACCGTTCCGTCGATGTCACTGTCGTTGGCCGTCACATCCACTGAAACTGTAGTTTCCTCCGGGGTAGTGCCGGTGTCCGCATTCGCCTGCGGCGGATCATTGACATCGCTGACATTGACGACGACGGAGCCAATGTTGGAAGTCGCGCCTGCGTTGTCATCAATAGTATAAGTGAAACTGTCCTGACCAAAAAAGTCGGTGATGGGAACGTAGGTCACCACACCGGTCGAACCATTTACCGTAGCGGAGCCGTTAGACGGTTGGCTTATCAGGGTCACTGAAGTCGCTTCAACGGAGCCGTCAATGTCGGTGTCGTTCGAAGCCACGCTTATATCCACCGGCGTCTCTTCGCCGGTGGCACTCGTGTCATTTTGCGCTACCGGAGCATCGTTGACAGGACTAATAGTCACATTCACGGTCGCCGCGTTGGACGCTAAGCCATCGTTGTCTTTGACTGTGTAGGTGAAGGTGTCACTGCCAAAATAGTCCGCGGCCGGTGTGTAGGTAACGATGCCACTGACGTCAGCCGCAACGGCGCCGTTGGCAGGTCCGGAAGGAAATTCTACCGTGGCCGGATCGATGGTGCCGTCGGTGTCGCTGTCATTTGCCGTGACACTTATCTGCACGGCACTGTCTTCAGTGGTGTTGGCGTTGTCATCGACGGCAGTGGGTGCGACCGTAACCTTGATGGTCACGACAGCATCATTGGAGGTCGAGCCATCGTTGTCATCGACGGTGTATCGCAGAATGTCAGTGCCGGCAAAATTGTTGTTCGGCGTATAGCTGACAACGCCAGTTGAGGCACTAATTGACATCGAACCGTTGAAGGGCCCCAGAAAGACATTGACCGAAGCCGGATCGAGGGTACCACCGTCCAGGTCCTCGTCATTGGCAAGAATGTCAATAGCAACCAGGGTGTTCAACTCGGTGGCCGCGTTATCATCGTTTGCGATTGGCGGTCCGAAGATCCTGACAACAATGGTGCCCTGACTTGAAGTCAGGCCGGAGTTGTCATCAACCGTGTAAAAAAACGTTTCCTGACCAAGGAAGCCGGAATTGGGCGTGTAAGTAATCGCGCCGGTAATGGGATTGACCGAGGTTGTGCCATTGGCAGGCGCAGTGGCCACGGTGACGCTCGACGGAACAAGCGTTCCATCTGCGTCAGAGTCGTTAGCCAACACATCGATGACGATGGCCACGTCTGCGTCGGTCACGACTGAATCCTTGGCTGCAACCGGAACTGCACTGACAGTCAGTGCAACCTTCGCCGCATTGGTTACGCCAGCGTCGTCATCTTGAACAGTGTATCGCACGCTGTCCTCGCCGAAAAAGCCTGAGTTGGCGGTGTAGGTGAGCGCCCCGGTTGTGGTATTGATGCTAATCGTGCCGCCCGAAGGCTGCTGGGTTAACGCTACCGTCGCGGGCTGCAGCGTTCCGTCGGAGTCGGAGTCATTGCTGAGGATGTCGATGACGGTCGGCGTTTCGTTGTCAGTCGCAACAGCATCATCCTGCGCGATTGGCAAATCGTTTACATCATTTATGATCAGGGAAATCGTGGCGGTATTCGAGGTTGCGCCACTAGCGTCATCGACAGCATACGTCATGACATCGCTGCCATGGAAACCGGCGTTCGGGGTATAGGTCATCACGCCCGAAGCGCTATTGTAATTGAAAGATCCATTGGCTGGCGTTCCAATCACCGTTAGCGATGAAACCACCAAACCATCGGGGTCACTGTCGTTCGTCAGCGGTGAAAAATCTACAGGCGTATCCTCATCCGTAGCAACGTTGTCATCCCCAGCGACTGGCACGCCGTTTATGGAGATGGTGACGATGGCTGCAAGGGCATTGGCCCCGTCGTTATCCGAAACGGTGTAGCTGAATGTCTCTGTGCCCTTGAAGCTTGAGATTGGCGTGTAAGTCAGTTCACCACTTGCGGGATTGATGGAAACCGCCCCACTGTCAGGAGCAACGACCACCGCGGTTGTTGTTACATCGATTGTGCCGTCTGAATCGGTGTCATTTACGGTCACGTTAAGGACTGTGGCCGCACCCTGATTCACGGTGTAGCTGTCATCACCCGCTGTCGGGCGGTTATTGTTGAAATCATAGAGCCGGTGAAGGTAGCGCTTGGTGTTGCGATCGCTGGCAAGCAGCAGTATGCCACTGGCGTTCGTCACCGTCTGTTTCGTCGAAGTGATATTGTTGGCCTCGTCATCAATTTGGCTTCGCATAAAAATGCGGCCAAGAGATGTCGCGTCGAATGCTGGATTATCCACATCGAATGCTTTGACGAAGATGGTTTTGGGGCTGACGGCGTCGCTTTTTCCCATGACATAGGCGCTGTCGCTATCAGAATTGTAGACAATTACGGGCCGGGTCATGTCGTTGGACGTCTCCCAGGCAACGTGATTTGTCCAGACTCCAGTAGCGCCATCCCGTCGGCTGATGACGAGTCCCGGATTTGTGGAGCCTCCCAACCCGGTCTTGGTGACCACGAGAACCGTCCCATCGCTCTCGCGCACGGCCAGGTTGATGTGATCATCCGCCATATTGGGCTGGCCGTTGAGCACGATTTCGCGAGCTTGCCAGTTGGTGTCAACGCTGTCGTCGGGGTGAACGGCAAAGTACATCACTTCGTCATTTTGATTCGACCAAAGAACACCAATGCGGTCTCCCTTGAACGCCGTCAGAGCGCTGATGTCGATATCTTGTGTATTGCTTCCCTGCGAAGGCAGCAGAAATGCGGTGCCCCAATTGGTGTCGTCCAGGCCGTCCGTGCGGTTAATCACAACCGACGTATCATTCTCCCAGGCTGCCCAGAGCTTGTTGTTAGAGTCTTTAGCGAGAGTCAGAGCACGTGTCTTGTGGCTGCCGCTAATCTGCACAGGGAAGCCACTATCCAGTGAATACGACTGGCTTCCACCGCTGTAAGTGTACCGATTGATTGTCGCAACTTCTGACTTACTGGCCTGGATGTTGAGCTTGGCCCGGGACGAAACGTAAAGCGTGTTGCCATCCACCAGTACATCGGCGCCAGTACGGGCGCGGTCGTCTACTTCCGGGCCGACATTGGTCCAACTGTGGTCGTTACGTGAAAACTTGTGAATCCTGAAGGTCGCCGAATTCGGCTCCCACATCACGGCCCACCAAAGCCCATCGTGATACCACAATTTGGACTCCGGCTTTTCCTCCGTTATTTCGGAAGTGCCGCCAGTGAACTCGAAATCACGATACCCAAGGTCTACCGGAGCGCCCTGATAGGTTTGGGCGCCCAGCGCACCTGGAATCAGCGCGAGCACGAACATCACAAGAATCCAAATTCCGTGTCCGGCGCTCGCCTTGGGTTGTCTGCGTATTCCGTGCCACCGTTGTATTTGCCCCAATCTGCTCATGAAGTCCTACCTCTTCTTACTTAGCTGCTACTCACCAAAATGGTGCTACTTTCGGTCCTGGTTACTTCTGCAAAATGATCCTGCGTGAGAATCTGTGGTTGCCCACTTCCAGCCGCATGAAGTAGATGCCACTGGCAACTGCAGTGCCGTTGTCATTGATTCCGAACCACTTGGTCCGCTTCAGGCCGGCCTTCTGCGTTCCGTTGAACAACGTCCGGACCAACTGACCACGAATATTGTAAATCTCCAACTTCACTTCCGCATTCTGGGGCAGGGCGTAAATGATGTTGGTCTCAGGGTTGAACGGATTAGGAAAGTTCGGCCGCAAACTGATGCTCTGCGGCAGCAACTCATCGGTGTCTAAAGCCTCCGAGTCGCCCTCGGTGATTGCTCCGGTTTCAACGATCAGCTCCGGGGGATGGGCTGCTTCTTTCGATTCGTACTTCGATGCTTCAGAATCGTGCGAGCCTGCCAAACCGAAGCTGTAAACGCCGGAGCCCTTGAAGGCATCAGTCACATTGATATCGACATAGCGGCGAGAGCCTTCACTTGCGAAGGTCGCAACCGGTCGTCCGCTGATTTCAGGTGCGTTGTCCCACACCAGGCCATCCTCTTGCCACATGATGTCTGAATCACGATAGGTGTTGGCGACTGAATAGACCGCCCCACCTTCACGGTTATCGTTGATGTACAACCTGAGCGTTGCGTGCTGAATCGGAGCAGTCAGGTTTTCCACACTAAACTTCAAGAAACTGTAGAACTCCGCACTGCCGTTGGTGGCTCTCAGCTCATCCGCCGAGCCAAAGTTGTCCGTAGGCGTCGAAGAGCGGACGAAGGCATCATCCGTCGGCAGCAGAGCTAAGACCTGGGGCTCACTTTCGGCCACCGTGATCTTTACGGCTGCTGGCTTGGAGAGCTTACCGGCGCCGTTGCTAAGCTGGTACTCAAAACCATCAGCACCAGTGAAGCCATTGTCCGGTTCATAAGTCACGAGACTGGTCAGATCGTCAACGCTGATGGTGCCGTGCCCGGCAGGCGTCGTGATCAAGATTGTCCCACTGCTGGCGTCATTCTCGGCCACCGCGATGTCGATAGCCAATCCAGCGTAGGTCTTCGCCACATCGCCCGCTGCGTGCAGAGTGGCTGTCTTAACGGTGACGACCACCTTTGCGGGATTGCTACTTTCGCCCTGCTCGTCCGACACCATGTAATTGAAGCTGTCGATGCCTTTGAAGCCAGCGTTCGGCGTGTAAACCAGAGTGCCTGTTTCTGCCTCAAAACTGACTGCGCCATTCGCCGGAAGCGTCACGGCGGCAACCGAACCAGCGACGATCTTACGCGCGCCGACGCGGTCATTGGCCAGGACGTCAATCCGGACCGCAAGTCCAGGCTCGGTGCTGATGGCGTCATCAGACGCCGTCAGACGAGTCTCGTCGCCGAGGCGAGCAAAAGTTGGCGAACCCGTAGAGACGATGAGTTTTGGCAACTGGTCAGAAGGAATACTGGTGCCTTCCTTCGTGTAGTACTTCACCTGATTTCCAGACGTGCTGCTGATGCAGAAACTGAAAATACCGTTGCCAGTCAGGGCGCCTGTGACATCGAACTCGACAAATGTACTTGGAATGACTTCACCAAGCGTCTCGAGGGCGCCACTGGTTAAATCAGGGGCATTACCCGATGTAAGGGTTTCTTCCTGCCACGCCGTTGCGGTGCCGGTGAAATTATTGGAAGCCTGAAAAATGGACCCACCGACGTCACTGCCATCAGAGGGGTCATTGGTGGTCCGCAACCTGACAATTGCATTTTGAACCGACCCGGTCACGCCTGTCACATCAAATTTGACGTAGGACGAAAACTTCCCACGTTCCACCTTCATCGTGCCCTTGTCACCGTAGTTGGCGACAGGGTCAGAAAGCTTGACCTGGCCGTCTTCGGTGGCATCAAAGACCAGTGTCTGCGGGCCTCCGCTTCCCTGAACCGTGACGGTAACCGTAGCGGCATTGGAAGTCGCGCCTTCGTTATCCTGCACGGTGTAGGTGAATGTGTCCGTGCCTGTAAATCCACTGTTCGGCGTGTAGGTAACGACACCGAAGTTGCCGATGGTTGCCGCGCCATTGCCAGGTGGCGTCGCGATCGCGACGGCCGCGACGTTGATGGTTCCATCAGCGTCGCTATCATTCACGGTCACGTCAATCACGATGGCTGAACCGGAAACTGTATTCGCGTTGTCGTTTACAGCCACCGGTGCGGTATTTGAACCACTCACCGTCACGGTCACGCTTGCGGCATTTGAAATGGCGCCGTCGTTATCGCGAACGGTGTAAGTAAATGTGTCGGTGCCGACAAAACCGCCATTTGGCGTGTAAGTCACTACTCCGGTGGAACTGTTAACTGATGTGCTTCCGCTGGATGGCTGACTAACAATTGCCACTGTGGCTGTGTTGATAGACCCGTCACTATCCGTATCGTTGCTGGTGATATCCACAGATACCGGCACGCCGACAGCCGTCGCCGCCTGGTCGTTGACTGCCACGGGAGCGTTATTGCTACCGCCACCCGAGCCTGTGACAACAACCAACTCTGGCTGAAAATCACTCTGCCTTGTGAAATACTTGACCTCATTGCCAATGGCCGTGGTCAGGCAGAAACTTACCTCGCCATTGCCTGACACGGCGCTGGTCATGTCAAATTCGACGACCTGCAACGGCGTCACGGTTCCTGCAGTATGCAGAGCAGAACTCACAACGTCTGGTGCGTTGGCGGCGGTGAGGTTCGCTTCCGTCCAGGGTGTCGTGGTGCCGCCGTGGTTGTTTGAGGCTCTGAAAAGCGAACCGCCAGGCCCGCCATCTGAGGGACCATCCGTGACCGTCAGCCGGACCTTGGCGCTTTGGACTGAGCCAGTCAGGCCTGTCACAAGGAACTTCAAATAGGATTCGAACTTCCCGGCGTCGATCTTCATAGTGCCCTTTGCGCCGTATTTCTTGCCGGTCTCCGTTAGCTTGACCTGGCCGTCGTCGGTCGAGATAAAAGTGAAGGTATCGCCCGAGCCGGCACTCTCGACCGTTATCGTGACGGTGGCGGTGTTTGACAGCTCTCCGTCATTGTCTTTAACCGTGTAATCAAAGGAATCTGTGCCGGAGAAGCCACTGTTTGGCGCGTAAGTCACCACGCCGGAACTCGTATTTACCGTGGCTGAGCCGTTGGTAGGCCCGGCAACTACGGCCACGGTCGAGGCATCAATGACGCCATCACTATCCGAATCGTTGCCCGTGACATCGATAGTCACAGACGCATCCTGGTTGGTTGTCGCGTTGTCGTTGTTGGCTACAGGCGCCTGGTTACCGCCGCCACCACCGCTACCGGTGGTCAGGACCAATTGCGGTGCGACAATCCCCTCACTGGTAAAGAACTTGATCTCGTTGGTGGATTGCGGTGTGATAGCAAAACTGAAACTGCCGTTGCCTGTGACGCTGCCAGTGACGTCGTATTCAACTGTTTCATTCGGTACAACCGCCCCATGTGTCTCGAGCGGCGAACCTGCTGTCGCAGGCGCGTTGCCAGAGGTCAGAGTCGCTTCAACCCATGGCGTTGCTGTACCCTCGAAGGTATTATCTACGCGGAATATGGAACCACCACTATCGCCGCCGTCAGACAACCCGTCTGTCACCCGCAGGCGAACCTTGGCACTCGAAACGGCGCCAGTAACACCTGTGACAACGAATTTCATGTAGGAGCTGAACTTGCCACCATCAACTTTCATGGTTTCCTTGCTGCCATAGTTGGCGCCAGGATCCGTCAGCTTGACCTGACCGTCTTCGACAGCATCGAAGGCAAACGTCGCGCCACTGCCGGCCGCTTCCACAGTGATGGTCACGGTGGCTGCATTCGAGGTCGCGCCGCTGTTGTCGTTTATGGTGTAGGTAAAACTGTCCGTGCCGGAGAAGCCGGCGTTTGGTGTGTAAGTCACCACACCTGTTGTAGAATTAACAGCCGCACTGCCATTTGTCGGCCCTCCGGTGACAATGACGGTCGTGACGTTGATGCCATCATCGCTGTCCGTGTCATTGGCCGTCACGTCGATGGCCACGGCGTTGTCTTCTTGTGTGGTCGCATTGTCTGCAACCGCCACCGGCGGCAAATTGGCGCCGACAACCTGAACGGTTACCGTCGCGGCATTTGAGTTCGCGCCGTCGTTATCCTTCACGGTGTAGGTGAAAGTATCGGTTCCGGCAAAGCCCGGATTCGGCGTGTACGTGACCACCCCGCTAACACTGTTGACACCGAGAGTACCGTTTGCTGGCTGACCTGCGATGACCACAGTGGTAACATCTACGGTGCCGTCTGAGTCAGAGTCGTTGGCCGTTACATCGATACCGATCGCTGTGCCCGCCGTGGTGCTGGCATTGTCATTGACGGCCACGGGTGCCTGATTGCCACCTCCAGATCCCGTAACTACGACCAACTCAGGTGCGACCGAGCCTTCCTTGGTGTAGAATTTGACTTCGTTGCTCGAGTTTGGTGTAATCGCGAAGCTGAAGGTGCCATTGCCGGTCACCGCCGCAGTGACGTCAAACTCGGCAGTCTGGCTAGGTGAGACTGCGCCAAGCGTGGTAAGCGGTGTTCCTGAGGCAGGCGGCGCATTGCCCGAGGTCAAGGTTCCTTCCACCCAGGGAATATTGGTGCCGTTGAAATTATTGCCAACAAGAAATATGGAGCCGCCATTATCGCCGCCGTCGCCGACTCCGTCGCTGACCCGCAGTCGCACTGCAGCACTGGTAACCGCGCCAGAGACGCCGGACACGACAAACTTCAAGTAAGAACTAAACTTGCCGCCATCAACCTTCATGGTCGATTTCGAGCCGTAGTTGGAGCCGGGCTCCGTGCCTTTGACCTGGCCGTCCCCAATGGACTGAAACACCAGAGTCTGGCCACTTCCCGGGTTCGTGACGACGATTGTGACCGTGGCCGGGTTCGATGTTGAACCCAGATTGTCATCAACCGTGTAGGCAAAAGTGTCCGTGCCTTCGAACTGGGCGTTTGCGGTGTAACTTACCACGCCGGTACCGGTATTGACATTTGCGGTCCCATTCAGAGGCTGGCTTGTTATAGCGACGGAAGTCAGGTTGATGCTGCCGTCGCTATCTGCGTCATTGGCCGTGACATCGATCTGGGAGACAACACCCGGGTTTGCAGAGGCATTGTCATTCACCGCAACCGGAGGCTGATTGCCGCCACTCACAGTTACGGTGACCGTCGCAGCGTTGGACGCCGCGCCATCATTGTCGTTAACCGTGTAGGTGAAGGTCTCCGTACCAGTGAACGCGGTGTTCGGCGTGTACGTAATGAGGCCTGTGCTAGCATTGACAGTGGTCGTACCATTCAGTGGTGCGGTCGCGACCGCGACTGTCGTTACATCCACCTGCCCGTCGCTGTCACTGTCGTTTGCGGTCACATCAATCCCGATAGGCGTATTCAGAATGGTGGCCACGATGTCGTTGGCAGCCACCGGAGCCTGATTTCCACCACCACCGGAACCCGTGATGACCACAAGTTCTGGCTTGACAAGGCCCTCTTTTGTGTAAAACTTGACTTCATTACCTGAGTTCGGGATAACCGCGAAGCTGAACGTGCCGTTTCCAGTCACACTGCTGGTGACATCGAACTCAACGAGTTCGCTGGGCAACACAGCGCCCAGGGTACTCAGCGGTGAACCAGCGGCGTCAGGCGCATTTCCGGAAGTCAAAGTCAGTTCTACCCAGGGAATCCCGGTGCCCTTGAAATTATTATCCACAGCGAAGATGGAACCGCCGTTGTCGCCACCGTCGCCTGTGCCGTCAGTAACCTTCAAACGGACTTTGGCGCTGGTGACAGCGCCGCTTGCACCGCTAACCACAAACTTCAGATAGGAGCCGAACTTGCCGCCATCGACTTTCATCGTAGACTTGGCGCCGTAGTTAGAACCTGGCTCTGTAAACTTGATCTGACCGTCATGAATTGACTCGAATGACAGGGTCTGGCCGCCACCCTGCTCCGTGACCGTGACGGTCACCGTCGCGATGTTTGAAGTCGCGCCCTGGTTGTCATTCACCGTGTAGGTAAAACTGTCCGTTCCGGAAAACAGTGCGTTTGGCGTGTAGGTCGCAACCCCGGAAACCGGATCGACAGCCACGACGCCATTGAGCGGCTGAATGACAGTCACAGATGTTATATCGAGGCTGCCATCCGGGTCCGTGTCATTGTTGGTGACATCGATCTGGGTCGGAACTCCGACGAAGGTCGCGGTGTTATCATCAGCCGCGACCGGCGGTGCGTTTCCGACCTTGACCAGGACAGTCACGGTGGCCTCGTTCGAGGTGGCTCCTCCGTTGTCCTGAACCGTGTAGGTGAATTCGTCCTGGCCCACAAAATTGTTGTTCGGTGTATAGGTCACGGCCCCAGTTGCCGCGTTCACGACTGCCGCACCATTCAACGGATTGTTGGTGACGGTCACTGAATTCAGGGCGAGCGAGCCATCAAGATCGCTGTCATTAACCGGGACGTCGATCACCACCGGCGTGTTCTGGAATGTGCTATCCTGGTCATTTACCGCCAGCGGCGCATCGTTTACAGGGTTGACGGTCACGATGACAGCCGCCTCATTTGAGACCGCTGCAAGGTCATCTTCAATGGTGTACTTGAGGGTATCCTTCCCAGAGAAGTTCAACGCAGGTGTGTAGGTGATCACGGCCGTTGTTGGCGCCACCACGATTGTTCCATGCGTTGGGCTCGAAGTCACTTGAACTGTGGTCAGGTTAATGGTCCCGTCAGAATCGGTATCGTTCACAGCAATATCGATTTGTACCGGCGTATCTTCATCGGTTGCTGCGGCATCATTCAGCGCCACCGGCGCCTGGTTCCCTGCAGTAACGGTAATGACCACGTTGGCCTCATTTGACAAGCCGCCGTTGTCATCTTCAACGGTGTAGGTGAAAAGCTCCTGGCCGGAAAAGTTGGCGTTCGGGGTATAAGTGATCTCGCCGGCGCTCGTATTCACCAGAGTCGTTCCATTGACAGGGGCAGTAGCCACCGTCAATGTATTCAGATTCAGAGGTCCTTCAAGATCACTGTCATTTGCCGTCACCGCAATGACGACCGGTGAGTTCTCCGCCGTGGTCGCTGTGTCATTCAGAGCGACGGGCAAATCGTTCACCGAGTTGACGGTGATTCGCACGGTGGCGATGTTTGAGTTTATGCCGGAATTGTCTTTTATCTGATACTTGAGACTGTCTGGCCCAAATACGTTACTCGCCGACGCGTAGGTGATTTTGCCCGTGACCGGGTCGATGGTCGTCGAGCCAAGTGTGGCGCCACTGATGATACTGAGTGTGCCTACATCCAGACTGCCATCGGGATCGTTATCATTGACCAGAATGTCGATCACGACCGGCACGTCCTCATCTGTCGTCGCGACGTCATCAAGCGCCACCGGAACATCGTTCTGCCCCGTCACCGTTACTACTACCGTAGCCACATTCGATGCCGCAGCGTCGTTGTCCCGGATGGTGTAGGTGAAACTGTCGTCGCCGTTAAAATTGGTGTTTGGCGTGTAGGTGATGGAGCCCGTACCAACATCGATCGTCGTAGTCCCATTAGCCGGGCTGCTGGTCACGGTCAACGTGGCAAAATCAAGCGTGCCGTCCACATCGACGTCGTTGGCTACTACCGGCACAACAGAGGGAGTGTCTTCGAGCGTCGCAGTCGTATCGTTAGCAGCGACCGGCACGTCGTTAATGGAGTTAATCGTGATTGAGACCTTAGCCTCGTTAGAGGCATCTCCCAGATCATCCTGAATGGTATATTTCAGGCTGTCTGTGCCATTGAAGTTCTCAGCCGGCCTGTAGGTAATGGCGCCGGTCGCCGGGTTGATTTCAGTCGTGGCGTGCGTCGGCGGCGTCGTAATTGAGACGCTTGTCAGGTCAAGCGAGCCGTCTGGGTCGCTGTCATTACCGGCAACCGCGATCAGCACAGGAACGTCCTCATTGGTGCTCGCGGCGTCATTCTGGGCAACGGGAATGTCGTTTGTCTCCGCGACCGTGACCGTGACAGTCGCCTGATTAGAAACCAGACCGCTGTTATCCTGAATGATGTAGGTGAACCCGTCCTGGCCGTTGAAATTGGCGGCGGGCGTGTAGGTAATCACGCCAGTGCCTGAGTTAACATTCAGGCTACCAGATTGCGGATTGCTGGTTAAGGTCAGTGTATTGAGATTCAGCGTGCCATCGATATCGACATCATTCGCGGTCACTGGAATTGCGATGGGAATATCCTCCGTCGTCGCCGCGATATCGTCGTTGGCTCTTGGCGGGTCGTTTAGCGGATTCACCGTCACCTTAACCCGCGCGGCATTCGAGGCAACCCCTAGATCGTCCTGGATTGTGTAATCCAGACTGTCAAGACCGAAGAAGTCGGCGTTCGGAGTATACGTTACAACGCCGGTCGTCGGATTGACTGTCGCGATACCGCTGGAAGGCGAGACTGTGACACTCACCGAAGTCGGGTCGAGCGTGCCGTCAGGGTCGAAGTCGTTAGCCAGGACATCTATGACGATCGCGACATCTTCGTTAGTCGTAGCCGCGTCGTTAGCTGCAACCGGCAGGTCGTTTTCCTGTGTTACGGTGATGTTCACGGTTGCCTGGTTTGAAGTGCCGCTTGAGTTGTCCTGAATGACGTAGGTCAACAGGTCAAGGCCATTGTAATTCGGGTTCGGCGTGAAAGAAATCGTGCCGTTCGAAGGATCGACGACTGCCTGGCCGTTGCTCGGGCCTCCGGTTACCACCAGAGTGGCAAAGTTGAGTGTGCCGTCGGAATCGCTGTCGTTGCTTGTGACAGCAATGGCAATTGGCGTGTCTTCCGGCGTAGCCACAGTGTCATCAACCGCTATGGGCAGGTCGTTGACAGGCAAAACATTGATCTTCGCCGTGGCAGCATCTGAAACGTTGGCATCGTTATCTTCGACGGTGTAGATGAAACTGTCGAGCCCAAAAAAATCCGGGTTCGGCGTGTAAGTCACGACACCGGTTGCCGGGTTTACAACGGTCTGGCCACTGGTGGGACCGGAAGTTATAGTAACTGTTGCCGGAGCCAGCGAACCATCGACATCGACATCGTTGGCAAGGACGCTGATACCTATCGCGTTGTCTTCATTGGTTGAAACGCTGTCATTAGCGACGATCGGTGGTGCAACAATCGTCACGCGTACGAGGGCGGGATTCGATGTGCCGCCATCGTTGTCTTTGACGTTGTAGATAAACGCATCAACGCCGCCGAAGCCGGGATTCGGGGTGTAAGTCACGATCCCACTGCCCTGCACAGAAGTTGTGCCGTTGCCAGGTGGCGTCTGCACCAGAACCGTCGATGGGTCGATGGTACCATCAATGTCTGAATCATTAGCCACGACGTTGACGGTCAGCGGTTGATTGATAGAGGTTTCCACCGTGTCGGCAACAGCAATCGGCAGGTCGTTGAGCGAATTGATGGTCAAATGCACGGTTGCTGGATTTGAGCTGCTGCCATCATTATCCTTAACCGTGTATTTCAGGCTGTCCGTACCGAAGAAATTCGGATTCGGCGTGTAGGTAATCTCTCCGGTAGTCGGATTCACTGACGGCGAGCCCTGCAGCGGCGCTTCGACAATTGTGACCGTCGAAGGTACGATATTACCATCAGTGTCAGAATCATTGGCCAGGACATTTACTGTCACGGGCACATCTTCGCTAGTGGTTTTGGCATCATTTGCAGCAATCGGCGCATCGTTCACATTCAGAACCGTAATCAGCACTTTGGCTTCGTTGGATATCGCGCCGAGATTGTCGCTGACCTGGTAGGAAAGACTGTCACTGCCGGAGAAGTTATCGACAGGCAGATAGGTGACCACGCCAGTGTTGGCGTTCAAGGTAGCACTGCCGTGCAACGGCGCCAGGAGGATCGTGACTGAGGTCAGGTCTATGGTGCCGTCGAGATCGATGTCATTGGCTGCCACGTTCACGGCCACCGCCAATTCCTCACCTGTGGTCACGATGTCATTGACTGCCACCGGCGGGTCATTGTCGCCCGTCACATTGATAGTGACCGTGGTCACGCCTGACAGCTGACCATTGTTATCTTCAATCGTGTAGAGAAAAGTATCTACACCGAGAAAAAACGCATGCGGCTGGTAGGTGACCACGCCATTGTTGGGATTGACCGAAATGGTACCGTTACCCGGCTGGGCGACGATCACAACAGAGGCCTCGACGATTGTGCCGTCTATGTCAGTATCGTTGGCGGTGATGGCAATATCGATTGGCGTGGCCTTATTGGTGGTAACTACATCAGTACCTGCCACAGGCGGGTCGTTTACTGGATTGATCGTAATCGTCGCCGTTGCCGCGTTGGTCGCGACACCATGATTGTCCTGCACCTGATAAGTGAAGGTATCTGTACCGAAATAATTCGCTCCCGGTGTGTACACGATGATTCCGGTCGCATGGTTGAGCTGAAAAGAGCCATTCGCCGGAGGCGTCAGAACGGTGACTGTCGTCGGATCAATAGAACCGTCCAAATCGATATCATTGGCAGAGACGTCGATATCGATTGGCGTATCCTCATCCGTCGTTTTGCTGTCGTTAAGAGCAATCGGCGCCTTGTTGACCGTCACGTTCACGGACGCGATGTTCGACGTCACACCGGTGTTGTCATCTATGGTGTACTCAAAGGTGTCAACGCCGTTGTAGTTCGAAGATGGCGTGTAAGTTACTGCGCCTGTCGTTGTGTTGACGGTCGTGCTGCCATTGGTTGGTCCAGACACGATTGAGACAGTAGACAAATCAAGCGTGCCATCCTGATCACTGTCGTTGACGGCCACCGGAATTACAATTGCGACATCTTCATTGGTCACCACAAAATCATTCACCGCTACAGGGGGAACTTTCACCAGCACCGTCACGGTTGCGGTGTTGGAGGAAGCGCCATCATCGTCACGCACGCTGTAGAAGAATGTGTCCTCGCCAATGAAGCCAGTAGACGGCGTGTAGATGATCAAGCCGGAAGGCTGAATCGAGGTCGTGCCGTGCGCGCCAGAACTGGCGAGAATCGTGTGGGGCTGAATGGTGCCATCAACGTCGATATCATTGCTGGTGACATCGATTTCGATGGGTGCATTAAAAAGCCCGTTCGAAGTGTCATTGACAGCGATGGGAGCATCGTTCACGTCGGCGACTGTGATGGTGACAGTCCCGGAATTTGAAACCAGGCCGTCATTGTCGTCCACGGTGTAGGTGAACGTGTCTGTACCAAAAAAATCCGCATCGGGTGAGTAGCTGACCAAGCCATTGTTCGCGTCAACACTGACGCTGCCGTTGCTTGGCTGCGTGTCAACGACAACCGAGGTTGCATCGATGGTGCCGTCTAAATCCGTGTCGTTGCCCAGCACATTGACGTCCACAGGCGTATCTTCGTTGGTTGTCGCTGCATCAGCATTGGCCGCCGGAGGGTCATTTACAAGCGAAATATTCACGATGACCGTTCCAGGACTCGAAGTTGCATTGTCATCATCGACCACTGTATAGGTAAAACTGTCCTGACCGAAAAAATCCTGGTGAGGCGTGTAGGTGATGACGCCCGTAACCGGATTCACGGCTATCGTTCCATGCGGTGCAGAAGGCGATGCTGAGACACTGGTGGCGTTCAGCGTTCCATCAACATCAATATCATTTGCAAGCACAGCAATCTGGACTGCCTGGTCTTCCGTGGCTGCGGCAGTGTCATTCACGGCGACAGGCGGATCGTTGATATCGTTGATTGTCAAGGTCACCGTAGCTCCGTTCGACGGCGTACCATCATTGTCAGCGACCGTGTAGGTGAAGCTATCCGAGCCAAAATGGTCCTGCGCAGGCGTGTAAGCGATGGTGCCCGACCCCGGATCGACGGTGGCGGTCCCATTTGCTGGAGGCGTCGCGACAGCCACAGACGCCGGCACGATGCTGCCGTCTGAGTCGGTGTCGTTCGGCGTCACAACTACAATTACCGGTGTATCCTCGTTGGTAACCGCCGCATCCGGATGCGCAACTGGCGGATCGTTGACGCGTACGGTGACGGTCGCCTTGTTCGAAAGCGCACCGTCGTTGTCCGTAATCTCATACTCAAAAATATCCTGACCGGAGAACTGTGGTTTTGGGTCATAGGAGACAACGCCTGTGTTTGGGTTTATCGAAAAAGAATTCGCATTAAACGGTCCAAACAAGACTTGAATCGACGATGAATCCAATGTTCCATCGGTGTCGATGTCGTTTGCCAGAATATCTATGTCTATTGGGGTTGCCTTGAGTGTCAGAACATTGTCGTCGTTCACCGTTGGCGCCTGATTGACTTTCACATGCACCGTTGCGACATTGGAATTGACGCCACTTTCGTCCTTGGCCAGATAAGTAAACTGGTCAGGCCCGACATAACCAGCGTTGGGCGTGTAGGTCACCTGGCCTGTTACGGGGTTCACCGTGGTCGCACCCTGAGCCGGTTGTGTCTGCACCGCAACGGTAGCCGGATCCAGAGAGCCATCCGGGTCTGAATCGTTAGCAAGAACGTTTATGGCAACCGCGACATTTTGATTGGTTACGGTGGTGTCATCGACGGCGAGCGGCACGGAGTTTACCAGAATATGTGCCGTCCCCTCATCGCTGACTGCATTTTGGTCGTCCACAATTGTGTACTTTAACGAATCGTTGCCGAAGAAATTTTGATTCGGCGTATAGGTTACTTCGCCGGTAGCGGCGTTCAGAACTGCAGAGCCGTGCAGCGGCGACTGCGTGAGAGCCAGAGAAGCGATGATAATTGTACCATCAACATCGACATCGTTGGCCAGCAGATCGATGAGAATTGGCGTTGCATTGTCTGTCGTAACGTTGTCGTCATTGGCAAAAGGCGGATCATTGGCTTCGCTGATGAGAAGTGACACGGTTGCTTGATTCGAAACAGCACCGCTGTCATCAGCAACGGTGTAGGTGAACGAATCCGCGCCGCTGAAATTTGGATTCGGAGAATAGGTTAGAACACCAGTTGCCGGATTGAGTGTCGTAGCGCCGTTTCCAGGAGTCGCAACGACGGTGACCGTTGCAGGATCAATGGCGCTGTCGGCATCGGTGTCGTTCGCCAGAACCGCGATGGCTATGGGCGTGTCCTCGGTCGAAGCGCCTGAATCATCCAGCGCCACAGGTGCGGCGTTGACTGTGATCAGGACTGTTGCTGCTATGGCATTGGCGCCGTCATTGTCCCGGACGGTGTATCTCAGAGTGTCGCCGCCTGCGTATCCTGGAGTCGGGGTATAATCGATTGAGCCAATTCCCAGCGTGACGGAACCGTGCAGGGGACCGGAGACAATCGCCACGGTTGAGCCATCAACAGTGCCATCGGAATCTGTGTCGTTGTTTACTACGGGCAGGCTTTCTGTCGTGCCTTGATTAACATGGTAGGTGTCGTCGTTGGCGACAGGACGAACATTGTTGAATGGCAGATATCCGTGCAAATAGGTTTCTTGATCCTTCGCACTGCCCAGAACAACAAGCCCGGTAGAATTGTTCAGGGCTTGTTTTGTGGATGTTGGGTTCCCTGCATCCAGATCTACAAGACTATTAACCAGCACTTCGCCTTCTCCGGCAGAAAACACCGGGCTGTCTACATCCGCATGCTTGACGTAAAGACCTTCCTGCAGCTTATCACGGACAATGATGTAGGCGTGGTCATCGTCGGAATTGTAAACCACTATCGGGCGAGTCGGATCATCCTCGCGCAGCCAAGCTGTGTGATTTGTCCAGACACCGGTATTGGGATTGCGTTTATGAAACAGAATACTCGGGTCTTCATCCACTGTAAAGCTGGTCTTGGTAACCGCGAGCACGGTGCCATCACTTGGCCGGACGGCAAGGTTTAGGTGGTCGTCTGCAGCGTTGCCGCCGTTCGAGAAGACAGTTTCTCGTGGCTGCCAATTCGATGTAGCACTGGTATCGTGGTGAACAGCAAAATAGATGCGATCATCGTTTTGATCTGACCAAAGAACGCCTATCCGGTCGCCGTTAAATGCAACGACAGAAGCAATGTCCTGAACTGCCAATGAAGAATCGACCGCAGGCAACACAAACGTCGTGCCCCAGTTGGTATCAGTACCGTTAGTGCTATTGACATGAACTCTCAGCGTGTCAGTCCACGCCGCCCAGATCTTGTCATTCGAGTCTTTCGCAATAGTGAGAGCCTTGGTCTCTGTAGTTCCGGGTATGTTAACCGGGAACCCCGTATCGAGGCTGTAAGTGTTCGAACCGGAATTGTACGTGTATCGGGAGAGCGTCGCGAGCTTGGGATCAGAGCTGTGAACCCCTATTTTTGCACGCGAGGCGATGTATACCTTATTGCCGTCAACCAGGACATCGGCGGCTGAGCGCCTGCGACTGTCCACGGTTATTCCGGTATTCGTCCAGTTCTGCGTAGCGAGATCCAGCCTGTGGATGCGGAACTCTTCCGCAGTATCGTCCCACAGAACTCCCCACCAGAAGTTATCCTGGAACCAAACCTTGCTCTCGGGCTTCTCTTCCGTCGGTTCGGATGTTACGCTTCCACCATAATTGTAGTCCCGGTATCCCAACAGCACCGGCGTCGATTGAATCTCTTGTGCCTGAACAGCGTCAGTCTGCGATGGTGTGATCGCGTAGATGGATGCCAGCAATGTCCAGACGAGTTTCATATTTCTGGACCAGGTCAGGCTAGAACTCTCTGATGTTTGCCCACAGGTGCTCATGAACGTATCTCCATAGTTGTTTTGGCGTAGCTGCGCACGTAGTTGCTAGACGCTAGAAATCTAAGACCTTCGAGAACGGAGGTGTATTCGAGTTTTTGTTTTTGGGGGAAAGGTAGAAAAATCGAGGGGGCAGGTAAACGACCTTTCCAGGCTGAGAGAAACTGTAAAAATTCTAAATCATAGGCAGCATAAAACCACACAGTTTGTTTTATCTTAATAGATGTAATCTAATACAAGCAGCGCGGTGAAAATGCAGATAAAAATATATTTTAGACGTCCGTGATTGCTGTGCTTCCAGAAGGCCATCGCCCGCAGCTGCGTGTGACCGAGGAATAAGCGTTCGAGACAGCCGCCGAGTGCAACCAGACGTTTCGGCACCTGCATGCACTCGGCGACATCTTCCGAAGCTGCCTATTTTTGCAGAATTAATCTGCGAGCCAAAGTCTGAGCACCAACCTTCAGCCGCAGGAAGTACACACCACTGCTGACTTCCAGCCCGTTGTTGTCACGTCCGAACCATTTCATACGCTTGCGACCCGCTTTCTGCTGCGCGTCCACGGGTGTCGCGACAAGCTGTCCGCGAATATTGTAAATTTCGATTGTGACCCTGGCTTCTGCTGGCAATGCATATAGGATGGTCGTTTCGGCATTGAACGGATTGGGATAGTTCGGGCTCAGGCTCACGCTGGCGGGCAAGATGGCGTCGCTTGCGATATCATCCTGGTCATCGTTGTCATCTCCCACGACCATACCTGTTTCCAAGATCAATTCCGGTGGATGCAAGCCTTCTTTCGAGCCAATAATCGAAGCGTCAGTGTCGCTGCCGCCGCTGACCGCAAAACTGTAGGAACCTTCAGAGCCGACCACACCGCTGATGTCGATTTCAACGTACTGCCCCTTTCGATCTGCCTCGAAAGTGGCAATCGCCGGACTTCCGATTGGCGGTGCATTGTCCCAGACCAGGCCAGCTTCCTGCCAAGGAGTCTCAGAGTCACGGTAGTTGTTGCTCACCAAATAAACCGACCCGCTCTTGCTGCCGTCGGTCAAGTGGAGCCTGAGAAGCGCCCGGCCAACCGCGCCGGTCAACCCGGAGATGTCAAACTTGAGATAGCTGTGAAACTCAGCGCTGCCATTCGTGGCGCGGAGTTCGTCGAGAGCACCAAAGTTATCGGTTGGCGAAGTTGAGCGCACAAAGGCATCATCAGTGGGCAGCAAGGCGATTACCTGCGGCTCGCTTGCCTGCACAACCACAGTAACCGTGCCAGGATTGGAGGCGAGTCCCGCGCCGTCTTTCAAAACATAGGTAAACTTGTCACGGCCAATGAAGCCAGCATCCGCAAGATAAGTTGCGCCGCCGTGGACCGCGTCAACCGTAATCGTGCCCCCGGCTGGTGGCTCAACAATTTCAACCGTGGAGAAACTCTTGGGCCCGCTCCCGGTGCTGCCAACGAGAGCAACTGAAACCGGCACGCCTTCAAAGGTTTTGACGTGATGGTCTTCCGCGCGCAAAGTGCCTGCGTTGCTTCTTTCAACGGATACAAAAACGCGGGCTGGGTTTGACGCCTCACCTGTTTGACTGTACACGAGGTAGTCAAATGCGTCTTTGCCTGTAAAACCGGGCGCCGGGGTGTACACGAGCTTTCCAGTTTCTGCGTCAACGCGCACGGTGCCGCTTGCCGGCATGGTAACAGCCGCAACCGTTGCTCGCAACAGCGGACTCCCTCCTGCCTCATCGTTCAGCAGAACGTCTATCGTGGCCGTAACACCAGGCTCAGTTTTGACCCAGTCCGCAACCGCCTTTGGCGCAAGCTCGTTTCCGGCGAACTCCACGCCGCTTGTGCTACCCGTGGTGATGATGAGTTGCGGTGAAGTCAGGCCTTCCTTAGTGAAGTACTTCACCTGATTGCCGCTGCCGGACTTCAAACAGAAGCTGAAAGTGCCGTTGCCGTTGATAACGCCCGCAACATCGAACTCGACGATCTCATTCTCAGAAACAGCACCGAGCGTACTCAAAGCGCCGCTCAGAAGGTCGGGCGCATTTCCTGACGCCAGAGTCTCCTCCTGCCACGGGGTCGTTGTACCCGTAAGATTATTCGACGCCAGGTAGATGGAACCGCCGGAGTCACTGCCGTCACCCGGGTCGGTTGTGACATGGAGTCTGACGACGGCACTCTGAACAACGCCTGTCACACCCGTCACATCAAACTTGAGGTAAGACTGGAACTTCCCGCGATCAACCTTCATCGTGCCTTTTTCGCCATAGTTGAGCACCGGGGCAGAGAGCTTCACCTGATTGTCTTCCACAGACCCAAAGGTAAAAGTGCCACCCGAAACGCCACCGGTCACGCTAAGCGTGACTGTGGCCGCATTTGACACTGCACCTTCGTTGTCTTCCACTGTGTAAGTGAAGCTGTCTGTACCGCTGAAACCGCTATTGGGTGTGTAGGTCACCAATCCGGTTTGTGTACTGACATTGATAGAACCATTTGCAGGCTGAGTCGCAATGGTGACCGTAGCAACCAGCAGAGTCCCATCAGGATCACTATCATTGAGCGTCACGTCGATGGCCACAGGATTACCCGCGATCGCGGAACTGTTGTCGTCAACAGCCACCGGCGCAATGTTGCCGCCACTCACGCTTATACTCACTGTGGCAGAATTCGAGATCGCTCCATCGTCATCGCGCACTGTGTAGGTGAAGCTGTCATTGCCGAAAAAACCCGAGCTGGGCGTATAAGTCACGGTTCCGAACGTCGGATTGACCGACACAGTGCCGTTATTTGGCTGTGTCCCTATCTGAACGGTCGTGACATCGATAGTACCGTCTGGATCGCTGTCGTTAGCCGTGACGTCCACAATCACAGGCACACCCTGAATCGCAGCCGCCGCATCGTCGATGGCAAGCGGACTCTGATTACCGCCACCGGCGCCGGTGACAACAACCAGTTTCGGTGGTACGCTACCCTCCCGCGTATAGTATTTCACCTCGTTCGTCGAGGCAGGATCAACAGCAAAGCTGAATGTGCCATTACCGGCGACGGCTCCAGTAACATCGAACTCGACGAGCTGACTCGGCGAAACCGCGGCGAGCGTCTGCAAAGGAGAACCGCTCGTTGCCGGTGCGTTTCCTGAAGTTAAGGCCTCCTGCTGCCAGGGCGTCGCCGTGCCGTCAAAATTATTTCCAACCAGGAAAATCGAACCGCCGGAGTCGCCACCATCTCCGGCATCCGGGGTAACCTGAAGACGAACTTTGGCGCTTGTTACGCTTCCGGACAGACCTGTCACGACGAACTTCATGTAAGAGCTAAACTTGCCGCCATCGACCTTCATCGTTGCCTTGGTTCCGTAATTCGCGCCCGGGTCCGTCTTCTTGACTTGGCCATCATCGACTGATTCAAATGTCAAGGTCTGACCACCACCTGCCGGCGCCACAGCAATTGTCACCGTTGCCTGATTCGAGCTTGCGCCAGCGTTGTCAGTCACGGTGTAGGCAAATGCGTCACTTCCTGTAAATGCAGTATTTGGCGTGTAAGTAATTGCGCCCGTGACGGCGTTGACGCTGGTCGCACCGTTGGTGGCGCCAGAGACAACTATCACGGTAGTAGCGTCCAGAGTACCGTCTGAATCTATATCATTGGCCAGGACATCCACGACTGTCGGTGTGGACTCCGTGGTCGATGCCGCATCATCGGTCGCAACTGGCGCAACATTGCCGGCCGAGACCACAACTGTCACTACTGCAACATTCGAGGCAGCGCCATCATCGTCCTCGACAGAGTAGCTGAATTGGTCAGAGCCCACGAAGAGCGCTGCAGGTGTGTAGGCTATTTCTCCAGTTGCGGTGTTCACTGTGGCGGCGCCATTTGAGGGCTGGGTCTGCAATGTCACGCTACTGAGAATTAATTGACCGTCTGCATCGCTGTCGTTGTTGAGGACATTGACCAGAACGGGGGTATTCTCAGGCGTTGTAGCGTTGTCATCGACGGCCACCGGAGGCTGATTGGCGCCACCACCGCTACCAACGACGATTACGAGTTTGGGAGAAACGCTGCCATCTTTGGTGAAATACTTGACTTCATTGGTGGAGACAGGATTAATTGCGAAACTGAATGTACCGTTGCCGCTAACCGCGCTCGTGACCTCAAAATCGACGACCTCGCTCGGAGCGACAGGTCCATGAGTATGACGCGGAGAACCTGCGGCCTGCGGCGCGTTGCCGGAGGTTAACGTCTGTTCTACCCACGGGGTCGCTGAGCCATTAAAGGTGTTGGCCACCGAAAAGATGGCGCCACCCGAATCACCACCGTCGCGGGCATCGGCAGTTACCTGCAGGCGAACCTTAGCGCTTGACACCGCGCCAGTCAACCCGGTAACTACGAACTTCATGTAGGAGCTGAATTTACCACCATCCACTTTCATGGTTCCCTTGCTGCCGTAGTTGGCGCCCGGGTCAGTCAGTTTGATCTGGCCATCTCCCACAGCTTCGAAGACAAACGTCTGGCTGCCACCACCAGACACCGTGACGGTAACCGTGGCCGAATTTGATGCCGCGCCATCATCGTCGTTTACAGTGTAGGTAAAGGAATCGATACCTGAGAAGGCAGCATTCGGAGTGTACGAAATCTCGCCGCTGGCGCCATTCACAATGGTTGTACCATTCAACGCACTAGTCACGACAGCCACGGTTGCCGGAGCAAGTATGCCGTCGGAGTCTGAATCGTTGCCCAGCACGTTGACCACCACAGGCGTATCTGGTGTCGTAGAAGTGGCATCATCGGCGGCAACCGGCGCCTGATTGCCTGCGGATACAACCACTGTTACGGTAGCGACATTTGAAACGGCGCCATCGTCGTCCTCAACGGTGTAAGTGAACTGGTCCGTGCCGGCGAATGCCGCCGCAGGTGTGTAAGTCATCTCACCGCTAGTCCCATTCACGCTTACGGAACCATTGAGAGGTTGAGTCTGCACGACGACTGAGGTGACGACCAGTTGTCCATCTGCATCAGAATCATTACTGAGGATTGAAACTGTGACGGGCGTGTCCTGACTGGTGACGGCGTTGTCATCGACGGCGACCGGCGCCTGGTTGCTACCGCCAGCGCCAAACGTAATCACCAATTTCGGCGCGACGCCGCCCTCTTGTGTGAAATACTTGACCTCATTCCCGGACACTGGATTGATGGCGAAACTGAAAACACCATCGCCGGTCACGGAGGCCGTCACGTCAAACTCAGCCAACTGACTTGGTGCGACTGCTGCAAGCGTCTGCAATGGAGAGCCTGAAGTCTTTGGCGCGTTGCCAAAAGCAAGGGTTTCATCTACCCACGGCAGAGAAGTGCCGTCAAAACTGTTGGCAACAGGAAAAATCGCGCCACCTGAATCGCTGCCGTCACTGGGATCGGACGTCACGCGCAGTTGCACCACGGCGCTCTGAACCGGCCCTGACACGCCGGTTACCTCAAACTTGAAATAGGAACTGAACTTGCCGCCATCAACTTTCATGGTACCCTTGCTGCCGTAATTGGAGCCCGGTTCCGTGTGCTTCACCTGGCCATCTTCTGTGGCATTAAAGGTTCGTGTCTGAATGCCTCCGCTCGGGCTCACCGAGACTTCCACGTTGGCCGTGTCGGATCTGGCGCCGTCGTTGTCAGCCACTGTGTATTTGAGCGAATCCACGCCAGTGAACGACGCCCCCGGATTGTAGGTGATCTCGCCGGTTGCCGGATTGACGCTGGTGGTTCCGTGGAGCGCCGCTGTTACCACAGCCACGGAAGCCGTATCGAGCTTACCATCCGAGTCAGAATCATTCGCCAAAACATCAACGATAACCGGAATTGATTCAACGGTCGATGCCGCATCATTCAGAGCTACCGGGGCAAAATTGCCGGCACTGACGCTAACGGTGACGGTAGCGGCGTTCGAAACCAAACCGCTGTTGTCCTTTACCACATAGGTGAACTGCTCAGATCCGACAAACGCGGCATTTGGTGCATACGTGACAATCCCTGTTGAGGAATTGACCACCGCCGAACCATTCAACGGGGCTGTGTCAATCGCGACAGTCGTGACATCGACTGTGCCGTCGGAATCGGTGTCATTGGCGGTGACATCGACCGTGACTGGCGTGTCAGTCGTTGTAGATGTCGTGTCGTTGGCGGCAAGAGGCGGCGCTGGTCCAGCGAGAACGGTCAACCTTACGTTTGCTGCATTTGAAGTCGCGCCGGCATCGTCCTGAACGCGGTAGGCCAAACTGTCCTGACCACTGAACCCCGGGTTCGGCGAATAGGTGATGGCGCCGGTGGCGGCGTTGACCGAACTGGTTCCGCCGGTTGAGACCACACTCACGACTACCGTGCCGGGTTCAATCGAACCATCGGAGTCAGTGTCATTGGCAAGCACATCGATCACAACCGGTGTTACGGCCGGTGTTGTTGCTGTGTCATCCACGGCTACGGGTGGGATGTTGGCGGCAGGCTGACCGGAAGTCACAATAAGCTCTGGCGCTGATACGCCTTCCTTGCTATTGTATTCGACAATGTCGCCAAACAGATTTGAAATGCAGAAGCTGTAGGTCAAGTTGCCCTGAACAGCGCTGCTGACATCAAAGTCCACAAACTCGTCCGGCGTGACCGCATTCACACTCGCGATTACAGAGCCTAAAGTGTCAGGTGCGTTCCCGCTGGTGAGCAAACCTTCTGACCAGGGAGTTGTTGTGCCAGTGAACGTGTTTTCTGCAAGATGGACCACACCTCCTCCCTCTCCACCAGCGGAAGCGCCGCTTGCGACGCGCAGTCTGAGTACAGCGCTCTGTACCGGTCCTGCCAGGTCGGAAACCTGAAACTTCAGATAAAGCCGAAAGGCGTCCTTCTCTATCTTCATGGTCTCTTTCGAGCCATAATTTTTTGCGGGTTCAGTTAGCTTAACCTGGCCGTCGTCAGAGGCGCCGAAGAGAGATGTGACCAATTCGCCCGCAGCAGCGACGCTGACTGTCGCGGTTGCCGTGTTAGAGGTCAGACCGTCCGCATCCTGAACAGTGTATTGAAAGGAATCCGTCCCGATAAATCCGGTATTCGGCGAATAGATTGCATTCCCGTTTGAGGTAACCGCGGAGCCGTTGCCGGGCGGCGTCACGATGCTTACGGATGCGAGCGCCAGCGGTGTTTCGGTGTCACTGTCGTTTGCAACCAGACTGAAACTGACAGGCGTTTCTTCAGTCGTCGATGCGGTGTCGTCGAGTGCGACCGGAGCATCATTTACAGACGCCACGGTGATGAAAACCGTCGCCACATTCGAGGTCGCACCAAAGTTGTCCTTGACTGTGTAACTCATTGTGTCTCCACCGAAATAGTCCGGTTCGGGAGAATAACTCAATTGGCCCGGAACACCGGTACCTGTGACAAACCCGTGTCGCGCCACAGAGACTACCGTCAAGGTGGTTGCATCGATGGCAGTGTCATCGATATCATTCCCGAGCACGGTCATCAGCAGAATGACGTCTTCGTCCGTCGCCAGCGTGTCGTTGACGGCTAAAGGCGGATCGTTTTGGTCTACCACAGAAAGGCGTACTGTTGCGATATTCGAGGTCAGGCCGTCAGTGTCGGCCACCTGATAAGTGAGGCTGTCCAAGCCTGAATAGTTGGCACTCGGAGCGTAGGTAATCACCCCGGAATTCGGATTAACTGTCGTGGTTCCATTCACGGGCCCAGCCAGAATGCTCAGGCTACCGGGGTCAAGATTACCATCGACATCGGAATCATTGCCCAGGACTGCAAAAACCAGTGGCGTGTCTTCAGAGGCTGTTTCGCTGTCATCGACTGCCACGGGTGGGTCATTCACCGGGTTAATTGTCAGCCGCACAGTGGCAGCATTCGAAGTAGCTCCGACGTTGTCTTTGACCGTGTAGCGCAGGCTATCGGCGCCGAAAAAGTCGGGATTCGGACTATAGGTAAGTGCACCTGAGGTCGCATTGACGAGCACGGAACCTCTGGTTGGCTGAGCAGCAACAACAACCGAAGTTGGATCCAGGGACCCGTCGCTATCGGCGTCATTCTGCAGAACTGCAACCACGACGCTGTTGTCTTCGAATGTGCCAACCACATCCAAAGCCGCGACCGGCGGGTCATTCTGGCCAACGACGGTGACAATGACCTGGGCCGTATTTGAAGATGCTCCCTCGTTGTCATTGACGGTATATGACAGCGTGTCGCTGCCGAAGAAGTCCGGACTTGGCAAATAGGTTAGAACACCCGTTTGGGCATCAGGGGTGGCGACGCCGGACTTCGGAGAAATCGTTATGACGACTGAGGACGGATTGAGCGTACCATCCAGGTCCGAATCATTGAGCAACACGGCAATGAGAGCAGGGGTATCTTCAGATGTCGTTTCCGAGTCATCTGTGGCAACCGGTACATCGTTCACCGGGGTCACCGTTAGCCGGACAGTCGCCTCATTTGTCAGTGCGCCGGCGTTGTCCTTCGCGGTGTAGCGCAGGCTGTCCGCCCCAAAGAAGTTAGCATTTGGAATGTACGTAATCTCACCCGTCACAGGATTCACAACTGCAGTACCACTGTCGGGTTGGGCAGTAACGGTCACACTGGTTGCATCGAGTGTTCCGTCTGCATCTGTGTCATTGTTGAGCACTGAAATCGACACAGCCTGGTCTTCCGGCGTTTGTACTGTGTCGTGGTTTGCCACCGGGCTGTCATTCACAGGCCCCACCGTAATGAAAACTTTGGCAGTGTCTGAAACCGAGCCGGAATTGTCAGAAACGGTGTATGCCAATGAATCCGGCCCCGAGAAGTTCGGCGCCGGCGAATAAGTAACTACGCCGGTGGTCTGGTTGACAACGGTCGCTCCGTTTTTCGGCGCCAAAGTCACGATTACTGTCGTGGAGTCAATCGTGCCGTCAATATCGCTGTCATTGTTTGTAACAGCCAGTTCAACCGGCGTGTCCTCATTCGTGGCGCCGGAATCATTGTTGGCGACAGGGGCATCATTTACCGGACTAACTGTCACGCTCACCCAGGCCGCAAGCGAAGTCGCGCCGAGATCGTCTTTCACTGTGTACGCAAAAGTATCGAGGCCGAAGAAATTTGAATTTGGCGTGTAGGTCAGGCGACCCGTCGTATTGTCCACGCTCACGGAGCCTTGTGGCGGCGCCACCGCGATCGCTACGCTGGTCACATCCAGTGAACCATCGTTGTCAGTATCATTTTGCAGGACATCAATGACCACGCTGTTGTCCTCGAGTGTGCCCGAAATATCGAGGACCGCCACTGGCAAATCATTCTGTTCCACGACGCTCAGAGAAACGGTTGCTTCGTTTGAGTTCAAACCTTGATTGTCCGCAACCGTGTAGGTGAAACTGTCCGGTCCAGAAAAATTTGAGTTGGGCGTATACGTGACCACACCAGTCTGGCTGTCAAGCTGTGCCGTGCCAGACGACGGGCCACCGGTCAGGGTCACCGATGTCGGCACAACCAAGCCATCAACATCACTATCGTTTTGGATGATCGCTATTTGCACCGGCGTGTCTTCGCTGGTCGTTTCTGAATCATCGACCGCGATTGGTGCATCGTTTACGGGCGTTACTGTAATCCAAACGGCGGCAGTGCTTGAGCTTAAGCCGCTGTTGTCCTTCACTGTGTAGAGCAAAGTGTCCGGCCCAGAAAAATTCAACGCCGGCGTGTAGGTAATCTCTCCCGTTGAGCTGTTGACCGTCGTGGAACCCGCGGCCGGCCCTGCGACAACCGTCACCGTTGCAGCATTCAAAGTGCCGTCTATGTCGCTGTCGTTGCTCAAAACCTGCACCACGATAGCCATATCTTCGCTGGTCGAAACGGTGTCATCAACCACAACCGGCGGATCGTTCTCCGAGGTGACATTGACCGACACGAGCGCAGGAGCAGAGGTTACACCTTGTTGGTCAGATATGGTGTACATGAACAGTGAAATCCCGGAAAAGTCGAGGGCAGGCGTGAAAGTGACAACCCCTGTCAGACTATCTGCCACAGCGGCGCCGGCGGAAGGCGGCAACGTAATCGCGACGGATCTGTGGTCAAGACTACCTTCAGGATCGGTGTCGTTTGCCGCCACAGTAATCTCAATCGGGGTGTCCTCGGGAGTCACCACCGCATCGTTGACTGCGGTCGGCCGTCCATTTATCCCGATGAAATAGATCGCCTGATTCGAAGTCGCCCCGAGATTATCCGCAACGGTATAACGAAGAGAATCTGCTGGAAAAGTACCGACACCGGGCGTGTAAGTGATAGTTCCATTGGCCGTGTTCACGCTGGCTGAGCCATTTACCGGCCCGGAAACAACAGTGACGCTCGAGGGTGTCAAGGTGCCATCCAGATCAGTGTCGTTGACCAAAACGTCGGTCGTAATAGCGACGCCCTGATTCGTTAGCACACTGTCGGTAACTGCCACGGGAGCGTCATTCTGGTCGCTCACTGTGACCACCACCAGCGCTATGTTTGACGGAGCGTTGTCGTTGTCGCGCACCGTGTAGGAGAGCGTATCCATCCCAAAGAAGTTTGGATTGGGCTGATAAGTGATAAGCCCGCTGCTGGTGTTGACAGAGGCCGTACCACTATGGGGTTGAAAGACCAGCATTACTGAAGTTGCATCTAGCGTGCCATCCAAATCAGAGTCGTTTGCCAGCACCTGGATGCTGGTTGGCGTGTCTTCCGTAGTGGCAGCGACATCGGAAACAGCAACCGGTGGATCGTTGACATCGGAGATTGTGACCACCGCCGTGGCAACGTCGGAAAGTGCACCCAGATTGTCCTTGACCGAATATTGGAAACTATCGATACCGACGAAATTGAGTTCGGGCAGATACGTTACAACGCCGGTGACCGTGTTCACCGTTGTCGAGCCATGAGCCGGGGCAAGCGTCACGCTGACAGTGGTCGCGGCCAACGTCCCATCTGGATCGGCGTCGTTTGCGAGAACGTCCACAGCAACGGACGCTTCCTCATTCGTGGTTGCCACGTCATCCTGTGCAAGCGGGCGTCCATTTACAGCAATGCTCACGGTTGCGACATTCGAAACGCCGCCATCCGTGTCGGCTACTGTATAGGAAAAGCTGTCTATACCGAAAAACGCGGGTGCCGGCGTGTACGTCACATGGCCGGTTGTGTTGTCGATGGATGTGGTCCCATTTGCAGGGCCCGAAACAACGGCAACGGTGGTCGTATCAACGGTTCCGTCGGCATCCGTATCATTGGTCAGAACAACAATACTGACAGGTTGGCCCTGATGTGTGCTCGCGACATCGTCGCCAGCGACCGGCGCAGCGCTGATGGTGATGCTGACGGTCGCCAGGTTCGAGAATGCTCCGTCTTCGTCATTAACGCGATAAACGAACTGATCCGTGCCTGAAAACCCGGCATTCGGCGTGTAGGTGATGATGCCTCCAGGTTGCGTAGCGGTCATTCCGTTGCTGGGAACAGTGGTGAAGATCGAGCTTGGGACAAGGGTGCCATCGACATCTGAATCGTTGCCCAAAACCTCGATATCAACACTCTGGTTGCCCGGAGTTATCACATTGTCATCGACAGCCACAGGGGCGTCGTTCACATCCGCAACCACGACTATGACTTGCGCATCATTTGACACCGCGCCGGAGTTATCTTTGATGGTGTAGCTCAGGGTGTCGTTGCCAAAGAAATTCACATTCGGCTGATAGCTAATTGCTCCAGTCGAACCGCTCACCGTAGCAGACCCTTGATCTGGATGACTCAGAATCGTCACGGAACCCAAGTCCAGCGTGCCGTCCAAGTCGGAATCATTGGCAGGCACATTTATGGTGACGGAGACATCTTCCGGGGTCGCGGCAACATCGTCCGCGGCCACAGGCGGATCATTGATGTTGGTCACGGTGACCACCACCTGACCTGGTGACGATAGCGCGCCAACGTTGTCTCGAACGGTGTAATGCAGCGTGTCATTACCCACAAAATTCTCTGCCGGAGTGTAAGTTACTTCGCCAGTACCTGCGCTCGCGCTGCCGTTGCCAGGCTGCTGAACGATAGAAACAGTGCTCGGATCAATACTGCCATCCACGTCGGTGTCATTACTCACAACAGTGATGACGATCTGCGTCTCTTCCTGTGTAGAGGAAAAATCAGCCGTGGCCACCGGCGCATCGTTAACAGCGTCAATAGTCAGGTAAACCCGCGCAGTGTTTGAGAGTGCGCCCGCAGCGTCTCGCACGGAATAGTCAAGAGAGTCTTGGCCAGAGAAGTCTAAGGCAGGCGTGTAGGCTATCTCACCAGTAGCCGTGTTCACGCTAGCGGTACCATGAACTGGACTATTCTGAACAGCCACAGTCGCCGGATCGAGTCCATTGTCGGGGTCGATGTCGTTGGCCAGCACCGTCAGGTTAGCCGGTGTATCTTCCTCCGCTGACAGCGTATCATTGAACGCCACCGGGATTTCGTTCACATCGCTGACAGAAATGACAACCTCGGCCTCATTGGAAGTAGCGCCGGAATTGTCCTGTATCGTGTAGCGTAGCGTGTCACTACCAAAGAAATCGAGTTCTGGCTGATAACTGATAACGCCGGAGCCATTAACGGAATGCGTTCCATTCGAGGCTGGTTTTACGACGACGACCGTACTGGCAATCACGGAGCCGTCCACATCGGTGTCATTGCTTGCAACGGAGATGTCTACGGCAGTCTCCTCCGGTGTTGTAGCCCCGTCTGGCAGCGCCACAGGCGGATCATTGACGGCCGTTACGGTGATAAGAACCTCGCCGGCGGCCGAAACGGCGCCAAGGTTATCTGCGATTGTGTAAGCAAGCGTATCCGTGCCGTTGAAATCCAGAGCCGGAATGTAGGTCAGCACTCCGGGCGTCGAGTTGACCGTCCCGGTTCCGTGCACCGGTGGGACTGTAATGGTGACGCTGGTGGCATCGACAGAGCCATCGATGTCCGTGTCATTGGCGGCCAGATCGATTTGAATGGAGGTTTCCTCCGGTGTGGTGCCCGCGTCACTGACCGCGACAGGAGCGTCATTTGTGCTGGTCACTGTAAGTCGAAGCATGGCGGTATTTGAAACGCCACCATTGTTGTCCTGGACCGTGTATTGAAGTGAGTCCGATCCGAAAAAATTAGCCGCGGGTGAGTAAACCACATTTCCGCTCACGTCGGCTGCCGCGGATCCGTGTGCTGGAGCCGCCACTACTGAAACGGAAGTGACATCAATCGTTCCGTCCACATCGCTGTCGTTGGCGACAACGGCAACCGTTACAGGCGTTTCCTCCGCGGTTGATGCAGCATCGTCATTGGCAACCGGGTTATCGTTCACGCCGGTGACCGCCAGATAAACAAAGGCGGAATCTAAAGCGCCTTGGTCGTCGGCGACCCGATAGCGCAGTGTATCAAGGCCTACATAATTGAGAGCAGGCGTGTAGCTAATGAAGCCGTTGGCTGGATTCACGCTGGTTCCGCCATGTGTCGGCGGCTGAACCACCGAGACAGTGGCAGGCACAAGGCTGCCATCGACATCGCTGTCGTTGTCCAGGACGTCTATGGCGACTGCCGTTTCCTCGTTGGCACTGGCGATATCAATTGCCGCAACTGGCGGGTCGTTTTGTGGTGCAACTGATATGACGACTTCCGCCGTATTCGATTCTGCACCGGCGTTGTCTTTGACCGTGTAGGTCAAAGTATCATTTCCGAAAAAGTTCAAGCCTGGCTGATAAGAGATGGCGCCAGAGTTCGTCGCCGAAGCAGTCCCGTTTGAAGGCGTACCAACAAGTACAACCGTTGTCACATCAATTGTACCGTCCAAATCAGTATCATTCGAGGTCACGACGATGATCAGCGGCGTATCTTCGTCAGTCCCTGCGATGTCGTTGGCAGCCACTGGTGTATCGTTCGTCGCTGTGATCTCGATGACGACGTTTGTTATTCCGGAAACTGCGCCACTGTCATCAGCAACGGTATATCTCAGAGAGTCAAAGCCAAAGAAGTCCGCTGTGGGCACAAAACTGATCGCCCCAGACGGATCTGGAATGGCTGTGCCATGACCCGGGGGCGTCGTCACGGTGACAGAGTTGAGCTCCAGAGCGCCATCGATATCGGTGTCATTGCCTAGAACGGACAGTGTAGCTGGAGTGTCTTCGCTAACACTGAAAGTATCGACTGCCGAAACAGGCGGGTCGTTGATTGGCGCCACCGTCACTCTGACGGTGGCGATATTGGACAAACGACCCAAGTCGTCTTCCACAGTATAGGTCAGACTGTCTGCGCCAAAGAAATCGGCCGGCGGCGTGTAGGTGACCACACCAGAACCGGAAGCGACCACTGCTGAGCCCGCCGCTGGCGGAGTGACCAAACTGACAGTGGCTGGATTAACGGACCCATCCATGTCTGTATCGTTGGCAGCAACCGCAATCCCGACCGGCGTATCTTCCCGCGTCACTGGAGCGTCATCTACCGCATCCGGAGCCTTGTTCACGGTGACGAAAACCGATGCCGGCGCAGACGGGCCAGCGTCGTCATCCGAGATCGTGTAGTCGAAAGAATCAATTCCAGAAGTACCCTGCGTCGGCGTGTAGGTGATTACACCTGTGAGAGAAACGGAGGTGGCGCCCTTTGCCGGGGGATTAACGACAGTCACAGACCCTGGAACCAACGAACCATCCGAATCCGAGTCGTTCAGTTTGACGTCCACCTCAACGGCCATGCCGTGCGGCGATTGCGTCGTGTCGTTGACCGCAATTGGCAGGTCATTGACATCCACAACATTGATCAAAACCGTGGTCTGATTGGAAACCGCTGCAGAATCATCCTGCACCGTGTAACGCAAGGAATCCGTGCCGAAAAAATCCGCGTCTGGTAAATAGGAAACGATGCCAGTCGCCGGATTGACGCTACCCTGACCGTGGGTACCACCAATCACAATCGTCACACTAGCTGGAACAAGGCCGTTCTCAACATCTGAATCATTGCCTGTGACGTCGAAATCGATCTGCACGTCTTCATTGGTGGAAACTGTATCCCTATTAGCTATGGGTGCGTCGTTGATGCTGCTCACCGTGATAGAAACTGTCGCAGTGTCAGAGACCGCAAGGTAATTGTCTTCAACCGTGTAGGTAAAGAAATCGCTGCCAAAGAAATTCGGATCAGGTGTGTAGGTAACAGCGCCGGCGCCATTTACCGACGTCTGCCCACTTGCAGGGAGTCCGATAACCGCCACAGATGCCGGATTCAGAGTTCCATCAGAATCCAAATCATTCGAGAGGACGTTGATGCTTACTCCGATGTCCTCGCCCGTGGCCACGACATCATCGACAGCGTCGGGACGAGCGTTGACCGTCACCGAGACACTGACTGTCGCAGTATTTGAGGCGGCGCCGTTGTCATCATTTACTTTGTAGGTAAAGGCATCCGCCCCGGAGAATCCTGAGTTTGGCGTGTACGTGACAAATCCACCGCTCAGACTCACGGTTGCGGAGCCACTTCCCGGGCTCGAGACGATTACCACTGTCGATGCATCAATGGTACCGACATCGTCGGTGTCGTTCGATGTCACATCGATTATCACGGATGAATCCATAACCGTGGTGGCTACATCATCAATGGCAGTCGGAGGTTTGTTTACGACGATGTGCGCGGTGGCCGGATTAGAAAATGCGCCATCGTTGTCACGAACCGTATAGATGAATTCATCAGTGCCGAAGTAGCCGGAGGCAGGTGTGTAGGTGACGAAGCCATCTGGCTTAATCAATGTTGTTCCATGCGAACCAGACGAGGCAAGAACGGAGGTTGTATCGATTGTTCCGTCCACATCCGTATCGTTCGCGGTGATAAGAATGTCAATAGGGACATCAATGGCCGTGACGATGGTGTCGTTGTTCGCCACTGGCGCATCGTTAACTTCGTTGATCGTCAGCGTGACGGTTGCCTCGTTCGAGGTCACAGCATCGTTGTCCTGGACCGTGTAGGTAAATAAATCTGAACCCGAAGAGTCGGCTACAGGCGTGTACGTCACCTGACCCGAAACCGGATTGACTGAAGTAGCGCCCTTGCCGGGGGCCATCACCACCGCAACAGTCGTAGGCACGATTGAGCCATCGCTATCCGTGTCATTGGCCAGGACATCGATTATTGTTGAACCGTCCTCTGTCAGGGTGGCGCCGTCATTGCCGGCAACGGGCGCGTCCAGCACATTGGAAACGACGATGGTAACCGTCGCTTCGTTTGATACGCCTCCACTATCGTCTTGAACAGTGTACAGGAATGAGTCCGTGCCATTGAAATTGAAGTTTGGAGTGTAAGTAACAACCCCGGCAACACTGGCCACAGCGCCGCCATTGGATGGCGGTGACGTTATGGTGAACGTCGCTGGGTCGATGGTCCCATCTGCGTCCACGTCATTTGCGAGGACAGGCAAATCAATCGGCGTGTCCTCAAAGGTGATACCGAAATCGTCACTAGCCAGTGGCGAATCGTTCACCGTCACGATGATTCGCGCCGCTACTGCGTGCAGGCCGTCATCGTCCGCCACGGAGTAGTACAGCGTATCATTGCCAGCAAAGGCAACATTCGAGGTGTAGACAATCTCGCCAGTCGCGGTATTGGCAGACGCCGTGCCGTTGGCTGGTTGCAAGACGACGGCCACCGTTGATTTGTCGAGAGTACCGTCTGAGTCCGTGTCATTCGCAGTCACATCTATCGCGAGCGGCGAATTCTCATTCGCGGGAGAGCGATCCTCGTTTGCGACCGGCCTCTGGTTGTCAAAGCTGTGCAAGTTGTAAAGGTAATTCTTAGTTGTCTTATCACTAGCCAGCACAAGAATACCGGAGGTGTTGGTGACGCTCTGTTTTGTCGATGTGACGTTATTAACGTTGTCATTCTTGACGCTGAAAATATGAGTGCGCCCAAGCCCGGATGGAAAATTGAAATTGTTTATGTGCGCGCTTTTGAAGAAGATTGTCTTGGGGAAGACCGAATCGCTCTTCGCAAAAACATAGACGCTGTCTGTATCGGAATTGTGCAGCATAATGGGTCTGGTGAAATCCTGGCGTTTCAGCCAGACCGAGCTGTGGCTCCAGACTCCGGAGGACTCACGTTTCAGGGCAACAACTATCGGTGAAGTGCTTCCCGAGATTGTCGTCTTGACCGCCGCCAGGATGGTACCGCTGTCTGAATCGTAGGCGAAGTTGAGGTGGTCATCGGCAGCGCCGCCACCCGGGTTGTCAAATGCTGTTTCACGGCTCTGCCAAACGGTATCGGCATCGGCAACCTGGTGGACTGCGAAATAGTCTTTCTCATCGACCTGATTCGACCACAAGATGCCCACTTTGCTGCCGGCAAAGGCCAAAATCACGGAAATATCGACGCTGGCGAGGTTGCCACCCTGAACCGGCAATTCAAATGCCGTACCCCAGTTGGTATCATCACCGGAAAGTGTTCGGTTGACCATCACTTTGGTGGATGCTGTCCACGTGGCCCACAGTTTTCCGTTAGAGTCTTTTGCAATAGTAAATGCACGCGTTATTGCCGTACCCGGTATGTTCACTGGAAATCCAACATCCAGGCTGTAGGTTTTGGAGCCCGAATTATAGGTGTACCGGACAAGTGTCGCGGTCTCCGGGCCATGGCTGGCCTTGTGTGACTCTTTCGCGCGGTTTGAGATGTACAGCGTATCGCTATCGACAAGGACGTCGGCGCTGGAACGTGGTCTGCTATCGACCTCGGTACCGGTGTTGGTCCACTCCTGCGTTGTGGCATTCAAACGAAAAATCTTGTACTTGAAGTCAATGTTGTCCCACATGACACCCCACCAGAGGTTGTCGTGGTACCAAGCCTTACTTTCCGGCTTCTCCTCGGTTGGCACCGAGGTCACATCACCGCCGTCGAAGTTGAATGCTTGATAGCCAACCATCACAGGCTCAGACTGAATGGTTTGCGCCACCAGTCGTGCTGTCAAACCAACAACGGACATGATAAATATCAACAAGTGAAGACCGCATTTCTTTGCCATGTCTTCAAGAGCGGGTTTCCTAAACGAAGTCGTACCAAAGGTGCCCATTAACCCAGGTCTCCTAGAAATGAATAGAGTACGGCGACAACGAACGATTTTCAGATCGAATTATTTGTGTGGGGCAGGCATTGTGTTGTCGAAACGCAAAGACATTACATAACTGTCTCTTAGTCCAATGGTATACCCACCACTCAGAGATTGTGCGGAATGGAATCATAGCGGAAAAAGTGAGCGGCGGTCGCAGCATCCGGCACTTTGCTTACGTTTAGACGCAGGAGCTATTTTTGGAGCGCAAGCTTTCTCGTAAATATCCGGCTCGCAACCTGTAGGCGAAGGAAGTAGGCGCCAGAGGCAACATCGATTCCGGAGTCGTTCTTGCCGTTCCAAATGACTTTTTTGAAGCCCTCAGCTTGCACATCGTCGATGAGGCGGCGGACGGCCTGCCCTCTGGTATTAAAGATGACCAGTTCGACGCGACTCCGCTGAGGCAAAGCATATTCAATGGTCGTCGAGGCGTTAAACGGATTCGGATAGTTCGGATACAAGTCGAATTGCTCCGGCAGTATTGCGTCACCATCTACGGACTGGTCAAGCTGAAGTGGGCTATCTACCCCACTGGCGGTACTGGAAGCGATAAACTCGACCACCAATTTCGGTGCCGACTCGCTCTCACGCGATTCGTACCGCACCAGATCACCCGATGCATTTTGAATTCCGAAACTGAACGTGCCGTTGCCGGCTACTGCAGAGGTCACATCCAGGGCAACCTCGCCTCCGGTTGAAACCCGGCCTGCCGAGCTTAGCGCCGGCCCGCTAATCAGAGGCGCATTTCCAGCGGTCAATATCTGTTCGGACCAGGGCGAAGCAGCTGTTGAGAAATCATTGCCCACCAGATAGACCGAGCCGCCATCAGCACTGCCGTCGCTGCTGCCGGCGGAAACCCGTAACCGTAGCGTCGCAGATTGAACGCTCCCCGATACGCCGGACACCACAAACTTGAGATATGAATTGAACTTGCCAAACTCGACTTTGAAATCAGTCTTTGTCCCGTAGTTCTTTCCGGGTTCCGTCACTTTTACCTGGGCGTCATCGCTGGGAAGAAAGGTCAGGCTACTGGCGCCACCGGAGCCAACCACCGTTACGGTGGCGGTCGCCGGATTTGAAACCGCACCCTGATCGTCCTCCACGGTGTAGACAAAAGAGTCTGTACCAGAAAAGCCTGGATCCGGAGAATAGGTGATCACACCGGAGTTGGGGTTAATCAGCAGTCCGCCGTGGTCAGGCAATTGGGTGACCGAGACACTGGTAACCTTGAGGCTTCCATCCGCGTCAGAGTCGTTGGCCAAAACCACAAGCGCCACCGCAATACTGGCGGGCGTACTGACTGCGTCATCCTGCGCAACTGGAGCCTGATTGCCTCCGTCCTCAACCTTCTCCACAATCAAGACCGGAGCCACCAGCCCTTCTCTCGTGTAGTATTTCACCTGGTTCGTGGCATCGTTGGCAAGCGCGAAACTGTAGAAACCATCACCATTAACGGCGGCAGTGACATCTAATTCCACCAAATCGCTCGGTGCGACCGGGCCGGCGCTCGAGAGAGCATTGCCATCGATCGCAGGTGCATTTCCTGAAGTCAGAGTCGATTCGTGCCATGGACTTGTGCCGCCAGCGAAACTATTGGAGACCGAGTAGGCCGAACCGCCATCCGGTCCGCCATCCGATGAACCGTCCGTCGCTTTCACGCGCAGAAACGCACGTCCCACAGCACCATCGAGCCCAAAAACTTGAAACTTCAGGTAGAAGACAAATTTCCCTTGCGCGAGTTTGGCCGTGGATTTGGTTCCGTAGTTGTTTCCTGGCTCGGTCAGTTTGACCTGACCATCCTCGATAGCGGTGAATCGGAATTCGCCGCTCGAGGCAGCAGTAACTTCGATATTGACGGTCGCGGTGTTGGATTCTGCTCCACTCGCATCCTTGACTGTGTAGGTGAATGAATCCGTGCCCGAGAACCCTGACGCAGGCGTATACGTTACAAAGCCTGTGCTGCCATTCACAACTGCAGTGCCATGTTGCGGTGGTGTTTTGACTGCAAGACTCGAGGCATCCAGGCCATCGTCCGGATCGCTGTCATTACTCAAGACGTTGATGACCACGCCGACGTTTTCTTCGGTTGTGGCTGCATCACCTTGGGCGATCGGAGACCGATTTCCGCCTCCTTCAGCAGTCTCCAGTATCAGAAGTGGGCCTGGTCCACCGTCTTTGGTGTAGTACTTGACCTGATTCGATGATTGGCTTTTCAGGGCGAAGCTATAAATGCCGTCTGAAGCAACCGCGCCGGTCACATCGATCTCAACAACGGCGTTCGGCGCAACCTGCCCCACGTTGGCCAGCGATGAGCCACCAATATTGGGAGCATTGCCGGCATTAAGCAGGCCTTCTGTCCAAGGAGTAGTTGTGCCGGCGTAGGTGTTCGCCACTGAGAATACTGAACCACCGTCGTCACCGCCGTCGCTCGGGCCGTCTGTCACAGTCAAGCGAATCCGGGCACTCTGCACGAGACCCGTGACTCCCGTGACTCCCGTGACGTTGAATTTGAAGTAGAATCTGAATTTCCCGCTCTCAACTTTGCCTGTTCCCTTTGCGCCATAGTTTTTGCCCAACTCAGTAACCTTGACCTGACCATCTTCGACGGCAAGAAAAGTCAAATGTCCGCCACCAGTTCCCGCTACCGTTACAGTGACTGTGGCATCATTGGAGGTTGCGCCATCATCATCGTTCACGTGGTAGAGAAAAGTGTCGGTGCCATCAAAGCCGGGATTGGGCGTGTAAGTGATCTCACCATTGACAGCGCTTACGCTGGCGGAGCCATTCGCCGGCGTATTCACGATCTGTGTTGATGATGAAACCAGAGTGCCATCGGCATCGGCATCGGCATCATTGCTGAGCACATCGATAACCACGGGCTGGCCTGCCTGAGTCGAGGCGATGTCGTCTGCCGCCTGGGGCGGAAGGTTCGCAGGTGTCACGGTTATCGAAACGGTGGCGATATTTGATTCCGCGCCATCATTGTCTTTCACCGCGTAGGTGAAGGCATCTGCGCCAGCAAAACCGGCATCCGGTGCGTACGTGATGATTCCCGTGGTCGAATTGATGGTGGCGCTGCCGTGACTTGGAGCCTGCTTTGTCGTCAAAGTAGCGTTAACAAGGCTGCCATCCGGATCCGCGTCATTGGCAAGAACATCGATGGTGACGGACTGGTCTTGCGTGGTAGCAGCAGCATCGTCTGCTGCAGTTGGGGGCTGATTCCCTCCGCCTCCCGCGGCTTCTACTGCAAGTTGCGGAGCCCGGACGCCCTGCCTCGTGTAATACTTAACCTGATTGGTCGATTCGCCCACTATTGCGAAACTATACAACCCGTCGCTGGTAACGGAGGTCGTGACATCAAACTCGACAAGGTCGCCTGGAGAGACCGGGCCGACAAGTCGTGCAACGGGATTACTCGAAACAGCAGGGGCGTTGCCGGCCGTGAGCAGGGTCTCACTCCACAAGTCTGAAGTTCCATTGTAGAAATTCGAAACGACTATCACCAACCCGGCGTTGGGGCCGCCATCAGTGGCGCCATCTGTGACCTGCAGTTTCAGGATCGCCCGGCTGACACTCCCCTGCAATCCGGCGACGTTGAATTTAACAAAAGACGAGAACTTACCCAAGGCGACTTTCATGGTCTCCTTGCTGCCATAATTGCTGCCAAGCTCGGTGAGTTTGACCTGTCCATCTTCAATCGACTGAAAGGTAAGGGTCTGGCCACCGCCGCCGGACGGGGTCACATCAACTCTCGCTATAGCTGTGTTGGAAAACACCCCTTGATCATCCTTCACCTGATAGGAGAACTGGTCCGTGCCCGTGAAACCAGAGGCCGGCGTGTACGTGATGAACCCGGAAACAGAGATATCCGTCGTGCCTTGCGAAGCGGCGTTGACAATTTCGACGGAGCTGGCGTCCAAACTGCCATCGGGATCGCTGTCGTTTGCCAGGACTGAAATCTGAACGGAAATTGCTTCTGGCGTGGTAGCTTGGTCGTCAACTGCAAGTGGCGGTTGATTCGCAGGAAGGACGTCTACGGAAACCGTCGCGACATTTGAGGTCTCGCCTTCGTTGTCCTGAACAGTGTATTGGAAAAAGTCACTGCCGGTGAATTGACTGGCAGGCGAGTAGGTTGCCTGTCCGGCGTTGTCAAAGTTGACCGCGCCGTGGGCTGGCCCGCTCGCCAGCGCTACTGAACTTGCATTCAGGTTGCCGTCAAGATCTTTGTCATTCACCAGGATGTCGATGACGACCGCTGCTCCTTCCGTAGTCGAAGCCGCGTCGTCAACAGCCGATGGAGCCAGGTTGACCGAGCTTACAAATACCGTGACCACCGACGTGTTTGATAACGCCCCGTCGTTGTCTCTGGCGCTGTAGGAGAAGGTATCCTCTCCGGAAAATCCAGTAGCTGGCGAGTACGTGACGAGGCCGGACGAGGCCACGGAGGCACTGCCGTGTAACGGGCTCGCGGATAGTGAAACAGAGCCGGCGTCCAGGCTACCGTCCAAGTCGCTATCATTGTCAAGTACCGGAATGACCGCAGCCGTGTTCTCAGAAGTAAACGCCGTGTCGCCCGCGGCTACCGGCGGGTCATTGACAGGCGCAATCGTAATATGAACAGCAGCGGCAGCCGACGAAGCGCCCTGTTGGTCGCTGACGACGTACTGAAAAACATCGGCCCCAAAATAGTTGATGGCAGGTACAAAGGAAATGCTCCCACTTGCGTTCACAGTTACAGCGCCGTGTGATGGAGCAACCACAACCGCCACCGAGGTCACATCCAGGAGACCCTCGGAATCCGAATCATTGGCGAGAACAGCGATGGTCGTCGGATTATCCTCGTTCGTCGTCACGGCATCATCCAATGCGACCGGTGGATCATTCTGGCTGGCTACGGAAACAAGAACCCTTGCAGGTGCAGAGGTAAGCCCCTGATTGTCCGCGACCACGTATTCAAACGAGTCCGTTCCACCGAACTCAAACTCCGGGGTATAGCTGATTTCCCCGGTGGTGAAGTCTGCGGAGGTAGTGCCATGAGCCGGGGCCGTGACAACCGCCAGAGATGCTTTGTTCAGACTGCCATCGATATCCAAGTCATTGTCCAGGACGCGAATCTTGACCGTCGTCTCTTCAGAAGTGACGGCTGTGTCATTTCGCACAACCGGCGGGTCGTTGACCTCGGTTACACTGATCGAGACGTTGGCCGTGTTTGAGAGCGCTCCCTCACCGTCGCGAATCGTGTAGGTGAAGGCATCCGGTCCTGAGTAGTCGGAATTGGGAGTGTAGGTCACGATTCCGGCTCCAACTGAAAAAGTGCCCTGTTGCGGAGCCGATTGCACGACAATGCTGTTTTGATTTACTACGCCATCCGGGTCCAGGTCATTGGCTGTAACGTTCACCACAACAGGAACGTCTTCATCCGTAGTCACCTGGTCATTGTTTGCCACCGGCGACTGGTTGGCGCCAACCGTGATGGTGACCGTCGCCTCGTTTGAGACGAAGCCATCCAGATCCTTCACGGTGTAACGCATCGCGTCAGTGCCGTCGAAGCCGGGTTGCGGCGTGTAATTGATGACTCCGGTGGCTGGATTTACCGTTCCCGAGCCGTTGAATGGGCCGATCAATTTCACGACGGAAGTCACATCGATTCCCACGCCGTCGGGGTCGCTGTCGTTTGCCAGCACAACGATTTCTCTCGTCTCGCCGACCTGCAGAAACACCGAATCGTCAACCGCGACAGGTGGGCCGAATACCCGCACGATGATATCGGCCGGGTTAGACAACCTACCAATGTCGTCAGCCACAGTGTACTGAAAGATTTCAATTCCGGAGAAAGTCGGATTGGGCGTATACGCAATCACCCCGGACGGCGACAGAACATTCGCCACACCATGTCCTGGTGGCGTAAATATCGCGACCGACGACAGGTCGAGGGTGTTGTCAATATCAAAATCATTCAGAGTCACAGCAATGTTGACCGTTGCTGCCGCGCTGGTCTCCGCGCTGTCCGTGACCGCCACGGGGGAATCGTTAGCATTCAGCACGAGAATAAGGACTCCGGCCGGCTGCGAAACGGCATTTTCATCATCGTGAATCGTGTACTGAAAACCATCGCTGCCAAAAAAATTCAAAGCCGGCGTGTAGGTCACCACGCCGGTGGCGGAGTTCAAGGTCATTGTGCCATGCTGCGGCTGAGACAAAAACGCGATCGTAGATGGCAGAACGGGCCCTTCGGCATCAAAATCGTTGTTAATGATCGAAATATCAATGCTGGTTTCTTCGGTGGTCTGAGCGGTATCACCCAGGGCTACCGGAACATCGTTAACGGAGACCACATCGAGGCTAACCGTCGCAACGTTTGATGGCGTGCCGTCGTTGTCCCGCACGAGATATCTGAACACATCCGGCCCGAAGTAGTCCGTGTCTGGTGTATAGGTCAAATCAGATGCACCGCCGCCCAGAGCCAAAGTGCCGTGATCCGGTAGCGTAACCAACTCCACGGATGCGGGATCAATTGTGCCATCCGCATCGGTGTCGTTGGCCGTAACGTCTATCGCGCTTACGATGTCTTCCTGCGTGGTTTGCGAATCGTCATGTGCCACAGGCGGCGTGTTTACTTTGATATGAACCAAACCTTCGTTGGACGAATTGCCGTCGTTGTCATCAACCTTGTAACCAATAATTTCGATGCCTGTGTAACTTGGCGGCGGAGAATAGGTCAACACACCTGTGTTGGCGTTGATGGCAGCCCCGCCGTTGAACGGCCCAAACGTGGTTCGCAACGAAGAAATCACCATGGTGCCATTGTCAGGGTCGAAATCGTTGGCGAGCAAATCGATCGTTATGGGTTGCCCCACCACCGTTACCACTGAATCATTTACCGCGACCGGGGGACCGACCACGTTAATGGTGACCCTCGCCGGTTCTGAACGGTGGCCCTGATCGTCCTCAACAGTGTAGGAAAGTATCTCAAGGCCGAAGAATCCGGGAGCCGGTGTGTAGGTCAGAATGCCGGTCTGCGAATCCAAACTGGTAGCGCCATTTTGAGCAGGATTGGCAAGCAAGACGGTCGCCGGCACCAGTGAGCCATCGACGTCAATGTCATTGGCGAGCAGATCGACTTGCACAGGATCTTCTTCTCCCGTGGTCACGGAGTCGTCCTTCGCCACGGGTTTGCCCGTTACCTGAATGGTGACAAGGGCAGCGTTCGACACACCGTTAGCTGGATCGCGCAGTGAGTATGAAAAAGTATCCGGTCCAAATGACTCCGGGATTGGCGTGTACACAACCTCGCCGTTTTGCGAGTCGATGTTGAGCGAGCCGTTCTGTGGGCCCGAAAGGATGGCCGGCCTCATCAGTGCAACATCGTGATCGACATCCGAATCGTTCGCAAGAACCGTGATGGTCACGGCCGTCAGATTGTCGGTCGTGGCAGCATCATCGCGGGCAACCGGCAAATCATTGACTTCGTTAACCGTGATCGTGACGATTGCCTCGTTGGATGAAGCTCCTTTGTTGTCGTTGAAGCGGTAGGTAAAAATGTCAGTGCCACTGAAATCAGGTGTTGGCGTGTAGGTAACCACGCCGCTGACGTGGTTGACAGCCACTGTTCCGTGTGAAGGCTGGGTCAGGATTCCGAGGGTAGCGGGATCGACCGAGCCATCCGGATCACCGTCATTCGAGAGCACATCCACAGCGATCGGCTGGTCCTCGAAGATCGTGCGCTGATCGTCCCCCGCAACCGGAGACTGGTTATTGACACCGCCATTCAAATCGAGATAATTGTGTAGGTAGCGCTTCGTCTGACTGTCTGCGGCAAGCACCACGATGCCTGTTTCATTGGTTACGCACTGCTTGGTAGAAGTCGGATCGTTGATGTCGTCGTCATCGGCGCTGGCAATAAACGGCGTGCCGAGGCCGGGCGCAAACCACGGGTCGTCAAGTGTGGTCGATTTGTAGTAGATGCTGAAGGGATGCTGAATAGCTCTGGCGAAAACATAGATGTGGCGTGTGTCAGAATTGAATAGCAACATGGGCCGAGTGTGTTTATGCAGGCCGAAACTAAAGGCATGTCGCGACCAAACGCCGTCCGGCGAGCGCTTAAGCAGGAAAATTTTTGGCTCATCCTCTGCTTCCAACGAAGTCTTTGTAATCGCGAGAATGGTCCCATCACCAGTGCAGGCGGTGGTCAAATTGATGTGATCGTCAGCGACGGCACCGAGCACGGGATCTGCAAGCGCCTCTTCACGCGCTTCCCAATCGGTGTCATTGCTGCTGTCATTATGGTATGAGAAGTACATCTTCTGGTCAGGCTGATGGCTCCACATAACGCCAATCTTGTTGCCCCCAAAAGCGATCACCGAGGAGATGTCGTCGGAAAGAAGACTCTTGGGCTCTACCGGTATATCGAAGGGTTGTCCCCAGGTCGTGTCATCAGAAAGCGAACGGTTGATTCTCACGTCGTGACTTTGGGTCCAAGTGACCCAAAGTTGGCCGGTGCCGTCTTTGGCGAGAACCAGACTCTCGGACTTGCGGTCGTTTACCGAAACCGGAAAGCCGGGGTCGAGTGAATACGTCTTGGTCGATGAATCATAGCTAAACCGCTGCAGAAGTCCGTCTTGTGGCCCGTCTTCGGAGCGATGGTTGGACTTGGCCCGTGAGACAACATACAATTTCTGACCATCCCACAAGACATCAGAACTTGACCGCGGCCTGGAATCGATGTCGGGCCCGACACTACGCCAGCACTGACTGGCCAGGTCAAGTCGATAAACTCGGTGGCTGAACAGGAGAGGATCCCAAAGAATGCCCCACCAGAAGCCATCGTTATGCCACAACTTGCTCTCGGGCTTTGCCTCCGTAGGCGTACTGGTCACATCTCCGGAGCGAAACTTGTAATCCCGGTAGCCCTCGGTGGCAGGTGTCGATTCGCATACTTGCGCACGCGTAGGAAGCACCCAGGCGCCCAGCAAAATCATCCCTAGAAGAAGGGAGCAACGGTTGTGAGTCAAGATGTTCCGTGCCCTGAAGTTAGTCCCCTCGGCCAAAGTACCCCCTTTGACGGTGTTATTAGAATGGTTTGAACTTATGCTCTAAACTAGTCGGCTAGCATTAGAACATACTTAGCGGACAATCTATCGTTTTGCAAAAAAAAATGTTGATTCATCTGGCCAACTGTCGTCGGGCCCGCTCTCTGCCGAGTGGAGCATTGCAGTCCTCTCGCTGTAACAGCCATCATGCAACACTTGAACGGAATGCCGATATCCACATCCCACTAATATGAAGCATGTGGACAGGCGACAACTCAGAATCGAAAACCCAACAGGTTCCATTGATTTAGAAATAGGATGAACGCACAGGAGACGATAAGAAAACCCGCAAAGAAAGACGCATCTCGGAAGGGCATGCCTCCTGAGCGCAGTTGTCCGATCCAGTTGACGACTGCTGATATGGTTAGCACAGCGCTCACAAGCGGCAAGCAAAGCAGAACCACCAGCGACCACGGCACGCCAAAAGTAAACTCATCAATGCGATCGTGGGCATAAAGCAGAAGGCCAAGTCCAAACAGAAACAGAAGGTTTGGAATGCTGACAAGACCGATGAAACGCATTGTCAACTGGTTGGCTGAACCGGTCAACAAAGTGGCCTGCCACCTGGCCGGACGAATCCAACCTACGACCCCGGCTGCGAAACTCAGACAGAAAACGCCCATTAGCCAAAGCGTACATGTCAGAGTTTCAAAGAACGGTACCTTCTCAAAGGAAAATCGCTTGCGAAACCAGCGTACAGCCTGGCCGGCCGAATCCAGCCTGAACGCCGATATCTCCCCCGAGCCATCCTTTCGGAAAACGTTGGCACCCACTGGACGCCACAACTGCCCACCCTTCATTTCAAGCGCGTGGCTCGTCTCTTTGATATTAAACTGCTGGTTGATGGAAAACACCTTTTCTACGCTATTGTGAGAGTAAGTGTTGATGCGGTAACTTCCGGCAAACGGCGCCAAATCCACGGGTGACAAGGATTTCTGGTCGGTAGTACTCGTTGATTCCGGAAAATAGCGTTCGAAAAGTGCATCGGTCACACGGCTTAGCAACGCAAACCTGTCATTGTTGCAGGCCATAAAAACGCCAATGTTCAGGTCTGGGAAAAGTAGAAGTCTGCTTACAAAACCAGGAATGTGCCCGCCGTGTTGCAGGATTCTTTGTCCGCGCTCGTGGCGCTCATAGAAACCATATCCAAGTCCGGGCAAGAGCGGATGATGCGCAAACTGCCGGCTGTGCATAAGTTCAGCCGTTTCAGGATTCAGGATTCTCACGTCACCGTAGACCCCGAGTTGCAAATGAGCAATCATGAATCTCGCCATGTCACTCGCGGTTGCGTTGAGCGATGCCTCCGGCGCCGTGTTAAAATAGTAGAAAGGTACCTCAGCATATTCTCCAGAAGCAAAAATATGGCCGTGACTCATGTCACGAGACGAATCGCCGTGCTGCTCGAAGCTGCTGTGCTCCATGCCGAGCGGCGCCAAAATATTTTCTTCAACATAGTCAGCGAAGGGCTTGCCGGAGACGACTTCCACCAGGTATCCAGCAAGTGCGATTCCGTAGCGCGAATAGGCATACTCAACACCAGGCGGCCTGACACGTGGCGGCAACCGGCGCGCAAGAAATTCTCCTAGCTGGTCGAGATTCGCTCTTGTCAGGGTTGCCAGGCCAATACGCTGGTCATCGAACCCTGCGGTGTGAGTGATAAGATGTTCCAAAGTCACCGGCTTCGGAAAGGTAGGTGGAATCACAAACCGGCTGAGATAGGTGTTAACATCTTCATGGAGATCCAGCAGGCCGCGTTCGTGCAATTGCATGACTGCCGTCACCGTCAGCAGCTTCGAAACCGACGCGACCCTGAAAACGGAGCGCTCGGGATCAACGCCAGTGGCTGCTTTCAGATCAGCGAATCCGTAGCCCTTTTCGAAGAAGACAGCGCCATCCTTGACCATTACGAACACTGCCCCAGGAATGTGAAGGCGTTCCATGTTGCGGTCAAACACCGGCTCGAGATACTGCCCTAGTCCGCCGGGAGTTTCAGTATCAAGAGAGATGACGGGAGCCGTTGTTTGAGCGGAAACGGATGAGAGCTCGATGCAGGCCAGGAGGACGGACAACCCCAAGATAGCTCTCTGGAGAAACCACATGATCGACAATCTTGCGGACGGATAGACCACATGGCAGGAGAGAGATTCCATTGCAGAGCCGCTAGCGGTGGGTAACGGGAACACGCTCCCGGTGGCGGACCTTATCGATATAAGCAAACCACGGTTGCAGACGCAATCGCAGCACGGGAAGCGTTGATTTGCGTGTCACGTTGGTCCGGGTCAGGCGTAGCGGGTCTACTGAGCCGAGATCGTTGTGGCCATCACGGGTGGTGAATGCCGCGCTGAATCCCTCTTCGCGCAGGATGCGAACCACATCATCGTCATGACCTCCGTTTGGATAACAGAAAATCGGCAAGACTTCACCGAGTTCCCGCTGCAGATCTTGATATGAGCCGACAACCTCGGCGCGAACTTCGTCGTGGCTGAGTTGTGTCATGATCGGGTGTGTCTGCGTGTGAGGCCCGAACGTGACGCCCTGAGCCGCCAGAGCACGCAATTCATCCCAGCTCAAAACCGTTTTTCGCAAAGTAGTTGGCCCGCTCAGTTCCGCAACCAGTTTGTCAACAAACGTGACGGCGTCCGAGTGCGACAGCCCTTTGATGTAGTTTTGCAGTCTACGCACACTGTGTGCTTTCTCTTCACTTGATGCTATACTGAGAACGCCGAGGGCCGGTGCGACATAGGTTTCCAACTGCGTTTGCATGACTGCTGCGTAGACACGATCCCACCAGAACATCCTGTGGTTTTGATCCGGATAGGCCGTTGGCACGAAAACGGTGGCGGGGAGTCTATACTGTTTGAGGACTGGCCAAGCGTTGTCCTGAAAGTCGCAATAGGCATCGTCGAAAGTGATCAATAGCGCGCGGCGAGGTAGTTTGGCCCCTTCCTCTATTGCGGCGACGACATCGGCCATGGCCACGACATCATAACTCTGGCTCAAAAACCGCATGTGTTGTTCAAAGACTCCCGGCGTCGCACTGATAATCTTGGGATCCAACAAGGTGTCGCTTTCGGGTTCGGCAACCCGGTGGTATGTGACGATTCTGAGCATGTGCCCATCATTCCTTTGTTTCGTGGATTTCGGATGATTTTCCTGTTCTATAGATCTAGCACCATTCTGGCGCTTTCCGGAAAATGAGACCGGATTGGCGGGAAGCGATTCGGCTCCGGCTTCGAGTTGCGGCCTTGCTGCATGCCATCGAGACAGCCGTCCGCGAATCAAGATCGCGAGTACAACCAGGACCGGCAAACCCGAATACACGAGAAGCTGCGGTGCAGAGAACAACTCATCCACACTGAAGCTACCTGAAAATGTAGAATACCAGACGTTGAACATGAAGGATGAGAAGGCAATGAATCCCATGAGTACAAGCATGTGACGCCTCTGTACCAGAGCCACCAAGGCGATGAAGGTCATCAGATACCACGCCATGCCAATTCGGGTCATGAGCAGTGAGAAGAACAGCATGACGTACACCCATCCTTCGAGTAACCGGCCTATGCTGCCATCAAGTGTGAGCCCAACCCATAGAACCAGGCCGATGAAAACAACCGGCAGCAACTCGGCCAGCAGCCCGCCCGACGCTGATGAGCCACTCTTGCCCATTGCGAGCCAATGCTGACTCAATATCTCGGTTCCTTCCCAGAACGGCAGGTAAATAAGCGCTATTGTTCCCACCAGCAAAATGCCGCTTACAGCCAATTGACGCCATCGCCGAAGACTCAGATCCTGCATAAAATAGACCAAGACCAGCGGCGCCGTAACAAGCTTGACTGCTACTGACAACCCCATGGCTATCACCGGCAGGCTTTTGCGGCCCCGGGTGAGCAGCCAGACGGCCACCAGAAGGTAAAACACCATCACCGTGTCAGTTTTGCTCACACCATTTAAGAAAACAATCGGGTTCCAGGCGTAGACAACGATTCCAGCCCAAACTCCGCCAGGGCTCAGTTTCAGAAGGATGAGTGCCAACAGGCCCATGTTGGCCAAGTGAAACGCCAGAAGCCCAAGTCGGTAAACCAGCAAGACCTGGGCGGGATCATCTCCGGCGACAGAGGCCAGGAAAGAATTGATGTGCATCCAGCCCGGAAATTTTGCCCCTGGCATCGAAGTGTACCTGTGGCTGGCATACGGATGGAGCGGATCATCTGGAAACTCGTCTGCCGCATGATAGTAGGGGTTGCTGTCGTGAACAGCCGCCATCCTGCCGCGCATGATGTAATTGAACACATCCGTATTGAAATTTGGCAGCAGCCAAACCGAAATGAAGGCGAATAGGATGGCTCCCCAGACAACGATCTGTCGCGATTTCGGGGACGGCTTGCGCAGAACAGCAACACCGACAGCACAGGCATAGGCCACAAAGGTAATCAGCGTTGCCACAATCACAACTGCCGCCACCATGCCGCTGGTTTGGGCAACGGGAAAATCCAAGTCCATGACGAATTGCCAGAGACCCAAGTCTTTGATGAGATTGCTGGTTGGGCGTGCCAATCGGCCCGGTGTGAGCGGAATCCAGAAGCCATAAAAAAGGAGGGAAAGAAAAAGGACGGCGCCACAGCCAGTCATGACGGCCAGGTCGTGAGCCTCAACGCTCCGCCTCAGACGTTCCAGACGGGACCAAAGGCTAGTGAAAAATTCGGATGGCTGCACACCCGGTGCGAGAGGTCCAAACCGGCGTCTTCGTGTTCTGAGAACTCTTTCGTTAATCATGTAGATGGATTCTTTTGGCGACAATCATGCCGCCCGTAACAGCAAAGTTCATGCCCTCGAGCAAACGCACACCGAAAACATCTGATAAGTTCTATATTTACTTTATATTCGACAGTGGGGTCGGGCGACTGAAGTGGCAATATCAGGGATTCCAAATGCACCGGCAGGGTCAACGACCGCACGGGAATTGACCAAACGGTAACATTCTCTACCAAAGACAGGCGTAAAGTAGCAGGCGGGCAAAAAAAACCCGACCAGATGGCCGGGCAAAAAAATGGGGTTTTTGTATCAAACTCTCACAACGTGAGTGGCATGGACTCCTTTCTCACCATCGGCGATTTCGAACTGAACTTCATCTCCCTGTTCCAGGGTTTTGTACCCTTCTCCTTCAATGGCGTTGTAGTGCACGAACACATCGTCGCCCTCGCCTCTGACAATAAATCCGTAACCCTTGGCATTGTTGAACCACTTAACTGTACCCGTTTCCATTGAAAAGACCCTTGCTTTTTGATGAAATCCTACGTACTACCAACTTCAAGCCTCGGACGAATTCGGATTAGAATGGCACAAAGCAGCATCATTCCAACTCCAATTGAGCACCCAGAAGGGTGAGAGCAAACTTAGACAAAGGTAAAAGAGATTGTTAGTAGTGAAAGGCATTAGAAGAGGTGCACATTACTTAGTCGTGTATAATATAGCCCATCGCCGGCTAAAAATGCAACATTTTTTTATTTTTTGAAACATTTACACGTGGCAAGCCGGAAATTCTGTATAATTTTCACTACAAATGCTCATTAAATACGACGTTTATGGAAGTTCGCAGGCGACCCTGACAATATTACATGGTCTTCTGGGGTCCAGACAAAATTGGAGTTCTGTGGCAGATAGCCTGCAATCCAGCCTTAGAATTCTCGTGCCGACGCTCCGCAACCATGGCGATTCACCGCACGGGCCGCACAGCGTCGAGGCGATGTGTGATGACGTTGCAGGTCTTCATGAGCGGAGCAGCATTTCGAAGACAAACATCATCGGCCACTCGATGGGTGGTCTGGTCGCGATGTCTCTCGCTACGGTCAAGCCCGAATCCATCCGCAGTCTGATTGTGGTTGATGTACTGCCACAAGCCGAAATGGCTCGGCTCAAGCCCGTATTTCAAGCCATGGAGAGTGTTGATCTGGAGAGTGTCTCACGCAGGACCGATGCGGTCCGGGAGTTGGCGCCACAGCTCCCGGACCCTGGCGTCCGGCAATTCCTATTGAAGAATCTGGAAAGGAAGGCGGACGGAACCTATCGCTGGAAATGCAATCTTGCCGAGCTTGCCCGCTGGGTTCGGGAGAACAAACGAGTTGATCTTGAGGCGGAAAGCCATTACGATGGCCCCACCTTGTTTATTGGCGGCGGAAAGTCAGAGCACCAGATTGCCCGGAGACAAGACTTGATAGCCGAACACTTCCCCAACTATGAACTCGCCATCATCCCGGATGCCGGTCACTGGGTTCACATCGATGCACCGCGACAATTCATCCATGTCGTATCGAAATTTCTCACGGAACATCATCTTGAATAGAAGCCATCGACCGACGGGCAGTTGATCCACCGAGCCCGGCGAGTCACAGTATTCGGTTTCCAAACGAATCGGTTTAAAAAAACTACGCGGCGGTGTGCTTGAAGGTCTTGATTTCTGCGCGCGCCATCGCATCCTCGAGCAAGGCATCCATCGACAGACCTGTTTCCGCTTCAGTCAGCCAGTGTGGTTGCGCTTTTGTGGCCGGATTGTCCGGGACGAACAAGCTGCAGCAATCCTCATCAGGCGCGGTCGAGATTTCGTAGGTGCCAATCCGCCTGGCAAGCTGCACGATTTCATCCTTGTCGAATCCGGCGAGAGGACGCAAAATTGGCAGTTGTGTGACCTCCCCGACCACTCTGATATTGCTCAATGTCTGTGACGCAACTTGTGCAACATTCTCGCCTGTTACGAGCGCCCGCGCCTTTTCCTGTCTGGCGATTCTCTCAGACAGTCTCACCATGTACCGTCGGTAAAGCAGGACACGAAATTTGGCTGGCGAATTGGCCATAATTTCTTTTTGAATATCAATGAATGGTATAAAATAGGCCTTGGAGGCATATTGAAAGCGTGTCAGGGTTTCGACGAGCTTCTCTGCGTTTTCCTGTGAATCGGGACTTGTAAATGGCTGGCTGTGGAAGTGAGCGTAAACGAGATTGACCCCGCGCTTCATCATCATGTGAGAGGCGACGGGCGAATCGATGCCCGATGACAGCAAGCTGACAGCACGCTCGCTCACGCCAACAGGCAGACCGCGCAACCCCGGAATCTTGCCGACGTAGAGGAAAACACCTGTGTCCGTTATCTCAATGTGCAGCGCTGCGTCCGCGGCCGACAAATCCACAGGCTTGCCACACAACTCCTTGAGGTGGCCGCCCACTTCCCGGTTGACCTGCATGGAATTAAGTGGGTATTTCTTGTCGGCCCGGCGGGTATCGACCCGAAAGGAGTCAAAGGAACACGAGCGCAACAAATCCCAACCATCTCGCTTGATAATATCCAAATCACGGCTTGAGATCACTCCAAAGCCAAAATGCGTGATGCCGAACACCTGCTGCAACGCCGTTTGCACGGTTGCCTCGGATGCTTGGGCAGCAAGGTACAGAATCAGCCGGCCTCGCAAGCGTTCAACCTTTGTATAGTGGTGTGTTGCCAGTGCACGCTTGATGTTCTTTACCAACTGACGCTCAAAGAAGACACGATTCTGTCCTTTCAGAGCGATTTCGCCGTAATGAATGACACTAATTCTCTGCATAAATCCATCACAATTATTGCTGGCACAAAAAAACAGGCATCGTCGTTCAGACAATGCCTGTCTTGCTTATTTGAAAAGTAACTTAAGGCAAATATGCCTCAGATTCAAGTGCTTTTATGCCACACGGCGTCCCTTCAAGACAAGGCTGTCAACTGTCGCTTCGCGATGACATGGTTGCTGTTCTTCTTCAGCGCGGTCTTGAACATGCGTTTCGCCGCGTCCTTACGGCCACAGTCGGTGTAGTAGTCACCGACAGAGCAATATATGTCAGCCAGACCTTTGCCGTCACCAAACTGCTCGATCATCTGAACGGCACTGCCGCCAAAATGCCTGCTGGTCATATCCGCATTTTCTATCAGGAGAGTCAATAGCAAGATGTTGTCGTGGTTTCGTGCGACGAAAAGTCTAAGAATCTCCACGCCATCGTCAAACAAAGTCGCAATGATATCCAGCTGGTTGCGCAGGTTGTCACTGTTCTTCTGATAAGAGTCGCTTTCCTCAACATAATGCTCCATCAGGTATTTCAGTTCTCTCGCCACCATGACCTTATGGAAAAGCAAGCCAACATTGTTCATGAAGTCCATTTCGATGTCATCAGGCAGGAACTTTTTGGACTTTTCGAACTTGTTCTTCTTGGGGTCCAGCAGGCGCTTGTAAAGCAGGTGATGGTCTTCCTTGATCTGGTAAAGCATGTCGCACAACTCTCTCATCCCTCCGAATGAAATAAACTTTCCCCGTCGGAACAGATGATTGTACTTTCGAAACAGATCGCGAGCCTGCAGGTATAACATGACCATGTTTCGGACTTTCCAGTTTTTTACCCGGTGTAAATAGGGTTTCACATCCTTTTGGCGAGACATTCTTCATCTCCTAAGGTATGACAATGATTTGAGGCCTGTCGCGACGCCGACATCGCCTTCTTGTCCCGTTTACAGCACCTCGAATCAATGACAACTCCTGCGTGTGGTTCGCAGGGGTGCAATCTCGCTGGTGACAGCGCAACACGTCTTCGCATTCGCCAGCAAAAGGCAAAGCCCTCCCCAACAAGCCGGGGAGGGCCTGACAAAAAAAATTCTAAGACACTACGGACGTTTCTTGCGATCACGAATCCGCAGAGCAACGATCGGAAGCATGAATAGGCCGACGTTTACCGCTGCACTTGCCACGCGGGACAGGCCCTCGTTCTCAAACGCGAGTTCAATTGGAGGTCTGCCACAACAACCTCCGCCATTGCTGGGCTCCGCAATGGAAAAGGTGTGATTGCTGTCCTTGGTGAGATTGTCCGCGTCATCTGTGGCGCTGACATAGTAGACAATCGTGCTGCCCAAAGGCTGCCCCGGTATCTCAGCTTTGTAGTGGTCATTACCGCTGGTCGCCATGTCAACTTTCACGGCAGACTGCCCTGTCACCTGGTAGGTCAAGAAAGCGGTCTTGATGGTCGACTCCGAGTCATCGAGAATATCCGCCTCAACGGCATAGGGACCGGCTTCATCAAGGGTGTTCTCCAATCGTGTTGTCCTGGCAATGATTGGCTTGGTAGAAAGGGCCTTGAATACGTTGAGCCGACCTCCGGTTGAGACTTTGTCGGCATAGTTGATGCTTTTATCAACAGAACCCAGCAAACGAATGATTATCTTGTTGACAGTCAGATTTGGAAACTGTGACCAGACCAGCGCAGCCGCGCCACTCACATGCGGGGTTGCCATGGATGTGCCACTCAGCGACTCATATCGGCCGCGCGCTACCGTGCTGACGATATTGTTGCCTGGGGCAGACAGTTCGACAGTGCGCACACCATAGTTGGAAAATCCGGCCAGTCGCTCGCTGCTGGTATTGGCGGCGACCGAGACAACGTTGGCGACCTCGTAGTTCGCCGGATAGGTCGGTGCACTGTCATTGTTGCTGAAATCATTGCCGGCAGCAGCTACAAAAAGAACACCCTTGCTGTTCGCGAACCGAATGGCATCTTCCAGCGCCTGAGATTTGCCACCGCCGCCCCAACTGTTGCTGAGTACCTTTGCTCCCATGTTGGCGCCATAAATAATGGCTTCAACGGCATCGTCTGTTGTGCCACTGCCATTTCCGGCGAGAAACTTAAGTGGCATGATGGAGACGTTCCAACTGACACCAACCACACCCTCACCGTTGTCAGCCATCGCTCCTATTGTTCCGGAGACGTGTGTTCCGTGGTTGTTGTCGTCAAACGGATTGTTGTCGTTGTTGATGAAATCCCATCCGCGATAATCATCGACGAAACCATTGCCGTCGTCGTCAACCTTGTTGTTCTCTTTGCCGCCGCCCGTTTCACCGGGATTCTGCCAAATGTTGGCCTTGAGATCCTTGTGGTCAGTGTCCACACCAGTGTCTATCACGCCGACGATAGTTGAACGACTGCCCTTCTGCAAATCCCAAGCCTCCGGCGCCTGAATCTGACGCATGCCGTACAAATCGCCGAAGCGGGGATCGTTCGGCACCACCGATGTTTTGTAGATGTAATTGGGCTCGGCGTATTCAATGTTGGTATTGGCCTGGCACTCTTCTATGGCCTTGAGCACTGATTTGTTGCTGGTGATGTTGCAGCGCAAAGCTGAGATTTCGTCGAACCGCTTTACAATCTGGATACCGAACTCAGATAGCGCTTGAGTGGCGTTCTCCGCGGGAAACCCTGATTTGAACTTTATAATGACTTCGCCCGGTTTGTAGTCGGCGGGTTCGGCTTGTATCGCGGGGGCTGGCGCTGCTTCGGTGGGCTCGGCCGTTTCTTCTATCGCCAAAGCGCGGGCTGTTTGGTTGGGTTCGGCGTATTCTACAAAGGCGACGTTGCTGCAGACTTGCACCACTTGTGAAACCGATTGCCCGGCAGGTACGCGAAAAACGTCTACGCGAATTTCCTCAATGCTTTTGACTTTCACCAAGCCAAGGCTTGTGGTCAGTGAATCGATGGTCGCCGTTGCTGCATCTGCCTTAAACTTGATCATGACTTCGTTAGACTGTTCCGCCACTGACGGTTGCGCAATCAGGCAAAGACTCAACGCACTCACCAGAAAAATCCAGAACTTGCTTTTAACTCGCATGACTCCTCCTTGTTTTGAAATAAGTTAACAACCCCTGTTTATTCGATTTAAGAAACAACTACTTGGTTGCATAGTTTGCCGATTTCAGCCACCTCAACCTCGACGCGATCTCCCGCCTGCAGCGGGCCGACGCCAGAAGGCGTGCCGGTGGCGATGATGTCAGCCGGCTCCAGCGTGCAAAACCTGGAGAGATACGAAACGAGTTCTGAAATACCAAAGAGCATCCGTGAAGCGGCTCCTTGCTGGCGCAGGTCGCCGTTGACGCTTACCTTGAGTTCAAGCGCTCCAAAGTCATGAATAGCGTCTTTCGGCACTAGAACCGGTCCGAAGGGGCAGAATGTGTCAAAGCTCTTCGAACGGAACCAGGGCCGTCCCGCCTGCTGATCCCTGCGTTGCATCTCCCTGGCAGTCACATCGTTCAGCAGACTGAACCCAGCGATGTGGTCCAATGCCTGACTTTTTGGAATGTTCTGGCCCTGCCGTGAAATGACCACAGCCAGCTCACCTTCGAAATGGACATCTCCAATGCCGGCAGGCAAACGAATGGGCGTGTCGTGCGCTGTTAAAGAAGATGGCGATTTTGAGAAGAATAGAGGCTCGTCCGGAACGGGATTGTTCAGCTCTTCGGCATGTTCCTGGTAATTCCGTCCGATGCAGAGAATCTTCTGCGGCCGCCCGACGGGTGGCTCGAACACATAGCCATCCTTAAGCTTCAGGTCGTCAATGGGCCGGACTTCCTGCAACGCGAACATGACCTCCTGCAACGTCTCCAGATGGAAAAAATCCGCCTCGACCATAATCTGGAGAAAATCTAGCTTAGGGCCCTGACCCTTGTTCTTGAGGTTCTTGTAAAGCTCCCAAGCGAGAGAAAAATTGTAAAAGGCGCCCTTGTACTCGATCCCAATCTGGGATTGACCTTTGTCCGTCGTAAAAGAAAAGGCTTTCAAAGCAGGACTCCTTCCGGTGTTGACGACGCTCTCCCCTCCTGTTTTTCACGAGTTGAAACTAAGAGCGAAACTCTGAGGCGGGCTGTTTTTTTGCAGTGTATTGAAATCTTGCGTGATTGTCAAGTATTTTTACAAAGACACATCTAGCCGGCTATCCGCCGAAGATGTATTGTTTCAGGTAGCGATTATCGACCTCACTTTCATCAAGCTCCGCTTTGACCAGATCTCCGATAGAAACGATGCCGACAATGCTTTTGCCGCGCATCACTGGCAGATGGCGAATACGATTGTTTGTCATAACGGCAAGAGAGTGGTCGATGTCATCCTCAGGAATACCTATGATAAGTTCCGTGGTCATCACCTGCTTGACGAGCGTTCGGCGCAGCAGGCTATCCCGATCGACACACTCCCACAGCACGTCTCTTTCAGAAATTATGCCGACTAATCGTTCTTGATGGTCAAGTACCAGAAGCGCTCCGATCCGGTTTTTAAACAAAACCTTGATGGCATCGTGAACCGTTCTGTCTTCGTGGATGGTCTGGACCTCATCACATTTGGAGTCGAGTATATTGCTGAGTTTCATGGCAGTCTCCTGATTGCTCATCGGTAACCCCTGTTTTGCCTTATCAGATTGCTCAACAAAACCGTGGCAATCTACAACAGGGAGTTTTGGGTATCTCGCAAATGATGCCTGTGTTTGTGACCTTAAACACAAGATGTAAGTTGTGCCTCGGCCGGTTGTCAAACTCTTGCGATAGAGACAAGTTTCACATTGTCCTTGACGCGCAAACTCCACTAGAGATAGTCCCGAATGTCGCCAAAGCCAAGATATTCATCCACAACCTGCTCTGAAATATCGAAACCATCCGCGCTTCTTCCGGACGATTTCGGGTAAGTGAAGGCGATGTGGTCAAGGTAACGAATCACGTCTCCCAATGGAATATCGACGCACCTCCTGCCGCTACCGCGAAGCGGCCGGAACCTTCTGCCAATCGGGGTCCAGAATCGAGGGTCTTTTTCCCCGAACAAGCCAACGAGTGGAACGTTGACCGCAGCCGCCAGGCACATCGTGTCCAGATTGGATGCCAGGATCGCGTTGCAGCATGCGAACAAGGCGCCACGCTGCTGTGGTTTGAAATTAGCACAAATAGTGGGTTCGAATGGCAACCCTTCCAGCAACTGACGGCCCCTTCGCGCGCCCGTTGCCCCCCAGAACACCACGACGTGGCCAAGATATTTGACACTGAAATGCTTCGCCACCGCAACCAGCTCCCGAATAGGCCACCCGTCCTCGCCTTCCTCAGGATCGAGGTCGATGCCCAGTACGAAATCCCGGTACTTGATGCCGCGGTGAAGAAGAAATTCACAGGCTCGATTGAATTCATCGTTGGGCAGCGGCACATTCATGGTCAGATTCGATGTGCTTACGCTGATGTGACGCAGAATCTCAAGATTGCGGTCGGCCTGATGCTGGGCACCAGGCATGTGCGGCGCACGGAGTGAATAAAGCGAATTGGTTTCGCAGCCATCAAATGGCAGGTGCTCTGAGCCCAGGATACGCCGGGCACGCGACAATCTGGCCAGCATGTCGGAGAGCAACGAATGAGAATTCGTGTTCAGGACAATAGCCAGATCAAACCCGGAACGCAGCTTCCTGACAAACCGCCAGATGCTCGAGACATCCCAGTTGCCGATGGACGGTCCAAAACTCAACACTTCATCAACCAATTCATGTCCACGAAAAAGCGGAGCGTGCACACTATTTGTGATCAGTGTAATCTCTGCCTGAGACGCCGCCTGCCGCAGCGCCCGCAGAGCCGGGATGCAGAATAGCAAATCGCACAAACGGTCGTGCTGGCGGACAACAAGAATGCGGTGTAAACTCTGTAGCCGCACCTGATCGCCGTTGTCGTTGCCGGCCGCCAACCTGCGGCCAAACAGCCGGAGCACGAGGCTCCGAAGCATTTTTCTCAAGCCAGATACATCACTCATTGAACTCAACCTTCTTGGAGTGTCCAAGGCAAGTGAGGCGTTGAAGTCGATCCCAAGGTGCAGGTTTCTGCAGCCATCTCCTGCTTTACAACGAACTTTTTTCGGTTTTGGACAGGCTGAGTGCAGGGCGAAATCCCGCGAGCCTGTGAATCTGTTTCACAACGTTGAGGCTGTTGTGGTTCCGTTGAACCCAGGCGCGCCCTTTCTCGCCAATTTTGCGGCGCAACTGCGTGTTCATGATCAACGTTCTCAGCTCCTGCTCGATATTTGTATGGTCAATCACTACAAACGGATGGTCCGGGTAGAGTGCCTCAAATCCATCCGCCAGACATGAGCAGGTAGCGATACCCATAGCCAGAGATTCGAGCGAATTCAACCCATATCCCAGATCCCCAATTTGATCGACAAAGATGTGGCAGCGCGCTTTCTGCTCAAGGCTCTGTCGGTAAGACATATTCTCGACAAGTAGCAACTCGACTGAAAGTTCGGCCTTCAGCGCCTCCACTGCGGCAATGATGCGATCACTGCCTTTGGCCTGGCGGTTCGTCGGTGCATGTCCAATTACAATCCGGTCGCAAGGCGGCTCTGGCCGGACCGAGAAGCTATAGGTTTCAAACGGGAAAAGGACGTGCCGGATATTGGGATGAATCTGCAAGTGGTCATGCTCCAGTGTCACGTTGAGGTCCACAATCTGATCGATTGCAGGAATCACGCCCCGCGTCCGCAAATCACTGCCGGTGTAACAACAAATGACTCGCTTGCCACGCTCCTTCAGGGCCCGAACGAGCCGGCCATCCCTGTAAAACTCAAGTCCGCCGTCCAGTTGGTAAAAATCGAAATCCCAGAAACTGATTTCGTTCAGCAGAGGCCGAATCCGAAACGTCCAAAACCACTCCCGGATTCGCACCAATAGCGCCTCGGCAAAGCCATTGGCTTGCCAAGCGACGGGGTATTGCTGGCCCACCTGTCTCGTGTTAGAAATCGCGAGTTTACTCGGGTGAGAAAACAACCTTTTGAGTAGCCGAGTTCCGGAAAAATCGAGAAACGGCAGGTCCAGACAAATATCCTCTTCATACTGCCGGCGGTCACGGCCCATCGTGACCAGGCGGCTTTCGAAACCAAGTCTGCGTTCGGCGTGCACAAAAGTGATTGGAACACCGGAAATATTAAAAGGAGCGATGTGGAGAATTCTAAGGCTCATCTGTCACTACGGGATACGAGTCACAGTACAACTACCGAAAAGATAACGAAATTTCACAAAAATATCAAATTGTTTTAACAAGCGTGTCCCGGAACACACCGAGAGCGCCGAAACTCTCTTTGAAGCGAGCCAGCCCCCAATTGGGTTTCATGTTGACAGTGAAGACCCCAAAATCCAGATAATTCAGACCCTTGCGAATCGCCCACTGAATCACTTCCTGGAACAAGATATTCACCCCGCGAACTTCCTGAGCAGATTCCCTGTGACTGATGTAGAAAGCCAGCCCAACACGTTCGTTGCACTCAAACATCACCACGCCGGCAACCATTTCCCCATCCTTGCAGGCGGTAAACAGCTTTATGGTATCTGGGAAAAGCGCGCGTAAGTTCAATAATTCTTCCAGGGTATGTGTCGGCTGGACGTTGTGTCTCATCTTCAAATTCTTCTGAAGAATGTCGTAAAAGCCGGCAAAGTCGTCTGACTCGGTAACCACAACGCCTATTTTCCGGGCCTTTCTGGCTGCGCGTCGCGCCTCGGGACTAAAAATGAGCAAGGTGTCGTCCTCGACGAAGTCCAGGGGAATGACGCTGGAGACCTCACGCTTCAAATAAGAAAAGCCACATTCCATCAGGGCAAAATCGAAGTAATTCCCTGGCCGTGCATGATAAATCAGGGGCGGCAATGTCAACCGGATTTCGTCAATCGATTCAGCTCTGGCGTGGGCAAGCAAGCACTCCACGATAAAAAAGCTATCCTTCAAAGAGAGTGTTTTCTTGAACACCGGACCAGCCATGGAAGAGCCGGGATGCGAAACCAGAACACGCCGACCTTCGCTCTCAAGCACAGCCGCTGGCAAAAGTGACACCAATTTCCCGCGTTTCTTGAACAAAAGGGAACTGTCCTCAAAACGGTCCTGAGCGTGATAGCTCAAGAATCTCCGGGTGTGGAACATCGTGCCGTTGTTGGATTCGGCAACGAAGTCATCCCAAACTTGAGCATCAGTGGGATGAAATATCGAGGCGGCAAATGAGTTTTCCTGTTTCAGCTCTTTGAAAGTTGACTCGCGTGGGCTCATTGTAAAAAGGGGATTCCAGGCCAGAAGACACAGGGGCTCGCCATGCTACAAAATGTAGCGGCTCAGATCTTCATCCTTGACAATATCGTCGAGCGTCTTGAGCACCAAGTCCCGCGTGATCTCAATCGACTTGACCTTGGCGTCGGGTACTTCAAAAAGGTAACCCTCCAACAAGGCCGTCAATACCGTGTGCAACCGCCGCGCTCCGATGTTCTCGGTTCGTTCGTTAACTGCGCTTGCAATGTTGGCGATTTCCTTAATGGCGTCAGCGCGGAAGGTCACCTTGACCTTCTCCGTACCAAAAAGCGCCACATACTGTTTGATGAGGGCGTTTTCCGGCTCTGTCAGTATTCTAACAAAGTCCTCGGCGGTAAGACTGTTCAGCTCAACCCGAATCGGGAAGCGGCCCTGCAGTTCCGGGATCAAATCGGAAGGTTTGGAAACATGAAACGCGCCCGATGCGATGAACAGAATATGGTCGCTTTTGACCATACCGTATTTCGTGAATACGCTGGTTCCTTCGACCACCGGAAGCAAATCACGCTGCACGCCCTGTCTGGAAACGTCAGGACCGGACTTGGAATCTTCGCCAGCGATCTTGTCGATTTCATCGAGAAAGACAATGCCGGAACTCTGAACACGGTCGATGGCCTCCTGCACCACCTGCTCCATGTCAATCAGCTTCTGTGCTTCATCCTGAATCAGGTACTGCCGAGCTTCACTGACTTTCAGCTTTCGGCGTTTGGTCTTTTTCGGCATCATGCCGCCCAACAGGTCTTGAAGATTGACCCCCATTTCCTCTACCCCCATCGGGGAAAAAATCTGCATCATGGGCGATTGGTCATTTGGTACGTCGAGGTCGACCAGCCTATCTTCGAGTTCGCCGGCATCCAGCTTTTTGCGGAACTTCTCCCTGGTCCGCTCATATCGCTCTTCGGCATCATCCACTTCAACTTCATCATCATGGTCGATACCCACGCGCTTGCGTTGTTTGGGCGGCGGTGGCAGCAGAAGCTCGAGCAATCTGTCCCGGGCATGGCGCGCGGCTTTCTCCTGCACCTCCGCGGTTTTCTCGCTACGGACCATCGAAACCGAGAGATCGGTCAGGTCACGAACAATGGATTCCACGTCCCGGCCGACATAACCAACCTCGGTAAACTTCGTGGCCTCAACTTTGATGAAAGGAGCATTCGATAACTTGGCGAGCCTGCGGGCGATCTCCGTCTTGCCAACGCCGGTCGGGCCAATCAGAATGATGTTGTTCGGGTAGATTTCTTCGCGCAAGTCATCTGGAACTTGTTTGCGTCGCCAACGATTTCGAAGGGCGATCGCCACGGACTTCTTGGCTTTATCCTGGCCGATGACAAATTTGTCAAGTTGTTCGACAATCTGCTTCGGGGTGTATTCCTTGATATCAGACATGCATGATTCCCTGTCAGATTTCCTCAATCGTGAGGTTTGAGTTGGTGTAGATACAGATTTCTGCCGCAATCTTCAATGACTCTTCGACAACCTGTCTGGCTTTCAAATCCGAGTGCTTGATCAGCGCCGTAGCAGCCGCCATGGCGTAAGTGCCGCCGGAACCAATTGCAAGGACGTTGTCATCCGGCTCGATGACATCACCTGTTCCGGAAATCAGCAGCATGGTCTCGGTGTTCATCACAACCAACTGGGCCTCGAGACGCCGAAGATAGCGGTCGGTGCGCCATTCTTTTGCCAACTCGACAGCAGCTCGGCTCAGGTTGCCACCGAATTCATCCAGTCGCTTCTCAAACTTTTCAAACAAGGTAAAGGCATCCGCGGAAGCGCCGGCGAACCCGGACAGAACAGTGCCGTTGGCGATGGTTCGAATTTTCCTGGCCCGGCCTTTCATAATTGAGTTTCCAAAGCTCACTTGCCCGTCTCCACCCATTGCTCCCTGGCCATTATGCCGGACGCCGACGATTGTGGTACTGCGGAATTTCTCCATGGATGTCACCTACAGTTTCCGTCGCAGCCGTGATACGGGAATCATCATCTGCTCCCGATACTTCGCAACCGTTCGTCTTGCTACCCGAAAACCCTTATCCTTTAGAATCTCAGCAATTCGCTGATCATTCATGGGCTTGTTCGGATCTTCACCGTCGATAATCTCTTTCACGAGATTCTTTATCGTCTTGTTTGAGACGTCGTCACCGCTGTCACTTCTGATCTTCTCGCTAAAAAAGTACTTCAATTCGAAGACGCCGTGCTCAGTTTGCACATATTTGCCATTGGTCACACGACTGATGGTTGAGATATCCATGCCAATCTCATCCGCGATGTCTTTGAGAATCATTGGCTTGATGTGGTCTTTGCCGTGGTCGAAGAAATCACGTTGCTTGTCGATTATTGCTTCCACCACCCGATGAATTGTAGCTCGCCTCTGGTGAATCGAGTTTATCAGCCACCTTGCGGACTCCAAGCTCTGCCGAATGTAATCGCGAGTTTCCTTGCTGGATTTCTTCTTGTCGAGCAGCAACTTCTTGTAAGAGTTGTTGATTCGAAGATGGGGGACATTCCAGTCATTCATGCCGATCTGGTAATTGCCCTCATCGTCTTTCTCCACATTCAAATCGGGTACGATGACATTCTGATGGAAGAGCACATAGCCCTCGCCCGGTTTTGGATTCAGCTTGGTGATTTCGTCCAGCGCCACCCGGATATCATCAAGCGTGATATCCATTTTTTTTGCAATTCTTTCGTAACGCTTATTCGTGAAGTCGTCGAAGTGGTCGCGAAGAATCTCAACCGCAAATGCGTCCTGCTCCTCTTCCTCCAGGATTTGCACCAGCAAACATTCTTGCAGCGAACGCGACCCGATACCAAGCGGATCGAAATGCTGGATAAGTCGCAACACCTTTTCTACTTCATCCGGATCCATGTCCAGGTTTTCGGCAATGAAGTCCACCGAATAGGGCAGGTAGCCGTCTTCATTGATATTCCAGATAATGTACTCACCTATCGTCAGCCGCATCTCGCTGATATTGCTGCACATGTGTAACTGACTCAGGAGATGCTCGGGGAGAGTGGTCTGGGCGACTTCCGGGCGCTCAAAGACTTCGGCGCTGTCATCCTTTGGCGCGCGGTATTCGTAGGTGTCCTCGTCGTTTAGAATCGCGTCCCAATCGATCTCCTCCTTTTCGATGTCGTCGATTGTGTCGCTCTCCGCTTCTTTCTCGTCTTTTTCGGGCTGATCTTCGTCATCCACTACTTGCACCGCTTCCTCTTGCATTTCCTCGGTTGTTTCCATTTCTTCATCGAGCTCAAGCAAGGGGTTGGTTTCCAACTCCACCTTGATTTTCTGTTCAAGGCTCAAAAGCGGCAGTTGGAGAAGAGATGAAAGCAGTACCTGCTGAGGCGATTGCTTCATTTGCAGGCTTAATCTTTGAACTAGGTTTGGCATAGCAATTCCGTCTACGTAATCCCTTCGTCTGGTCAGCTACCGGTTCAGTTTAAACTTTTCCCCCAGGTACAACTTGATTGCCTCCGGATTATTCGCTAGATGATGGGCGGTTCCGGACTGCAGAATCTCACCGTCATACAGCAGATAAGCACGGTCGGTAATATCTAGCGTCTCATGCACATTATGGTCCGTTATCAGCACTCCTATTCCCTTCTCCTTGAGTCGCTGCACAATATTCTGAATCTCCTCGACCGCGATCGGATCGACACCAGCAAAAGGTTCGTCGAGAAGAATGAATCTGGGGTTGGTGACGAGTGCCCGGGTTATTTCCACACGCCGCCTCTCCCCTCCTGAGAGGGTATAGGCCTTGTTCTCCGCCAGATGCGCGATGCCGAGTTCGTTCAGCAGTACATGCAAGCGATCTTCGCGCTCTTTCTTCTGCAACTTCAAAGTTTCAAGAATCGCCATGATATTTTGCCTTACAGTCAGGCGTCGAAATATCGACGGTTCCTGCGCCAAATAACCAATACCCAGCCGCGCGCGTTTGTACATAGGCAAAGCAGTGATGTCTTGGTCCTCCATGAAAACTGCCCCGGACCTTGGTCGAATCATGCCCACGATCATATAGAATGTTGTCGTTTTGCCGGCGCCGTTGGGGCCAAGCAACCCGACCACCTCACCCTGTTTGACTTCAATACTGACCTTATTAACGACCTTGCGCTTCTTATATACTTTGACGATGTCTTTCGTCCTTAGGGTGAGCACGTTATTCATCGCCGTTCAAATGCCAGACCGTTGCCTTGTTCTTCGTTGGACCGCTAATTCAAACCGGGCGGAATGTATTTGCCTTCCGCCACATCAGGGGAACTCTTCACGAGAATTCGCCTGGCGCCGCCATCAACCATTTCGATAATGATCCTGTCACCAGAAATTTCGTTGGCGCCCTTGTAGACATTGTCTTCGACCACATGATAAAGGCTGGTCGCCCTGCTTTCTACCAGGGCCCTTACGAGCTGGCCGCCATCGAAATGAAAGGTCATCCTATCGCCACTCAAGCGGTTCTCGCACTTGCCCGGATGAAGCGTGTCAGCGTCTGAAACAGCCAGGGCTTTCCCGGTAACATCCGCCTGTTTGATCTCTCCATCGACAAGACGAAGTTCGAGGGTGTCACCGTCAATCTTCTGGTGGCCCTGCAGAACACTGGGATGCTGCAGCAAGGTGAATTTCTCATCCGGTTTTGAATATTCAGAGAACCCGGAAGTCGCTGTCAATCCAGACTGCTTGATCACGACATTGCCAATAGCAATTGTCATCTCCTTTTCATCCCAAATCTTCATGGTGTCAGCAGTAACGGTTGAAACGTTCTTGCCCGAACTGTCCTGGTGGGTCAGCACAGGGTCTCCCCAGATCCGCCCAAACTGCCTCTCTCTCCAAAATTCCGCAACCGAACCCGTTAAGATAGATCTCCGGCCAGTGTCCGCAACCCTGACGTTGCCGGCTGCCAGGAGCTTTTCGCTCTCCTGATAGTATGTCATTCGGTCGGCTCGTGTCGTGTCGTCAGCAGTTACTCTGACGACGTGCCCCTTTGCGACCTGCATCTGCGTTGCTTCATTAACTTCGACGCTGTCGGCATACAAGGTCTGCTCCTCATCATCAATCTTAACATGTCCGGTGAGCAGATATGTCTTTCGCCTGACAAACTGTGCGGCGGCGTCACACTCAATCGTCATGGCGCCCTGTTGTAGCTTCACATCACCCACCAGTTCCTGAACAATCTCCCCACCTATGTCATGTCTCCGCAAGGTGCCTGCGTGAATAAGTCGCAGCCTTTCCTGCGCACTCAAGTTGACCGTCGCAATCTCAAAAAGCACAACGAAGAATAGAAAGCGTCGAGCCATCACCTGCTCGCGGGTCGGCTCGTTTTGATCTTCTGCTGAGACACCCCCGAAGGTTCGCGCACCGACCATGCCCTAAACGACTTCTCAGACTCGAAACCAGTTCCATTAATCGTGTCCCTGTCTGCGGTGATCACAGTCACGAAAGCGTCGGAGGTCAATTCGCCTCTCGAGTCATGCCAGAGAAGGCTCTCCGAGTAGAGTTCGATGCCACCCTCAGAATGAGCTCGCACATCTCCCTTGAATTCGATATCGTTGTTGCGCTCGTTCAGCCGCGCCTCTTTCGTAAGCACGGTACTGCTGCGTTGACCTTGTTCGAAAAACTCCATCTCAACCCCGCCAAGAAATATAACTTCCTGCCTGCTGGAGTACCGTTCCATGCGTTTGTAGCGAATCCGATAGGTTGGCTCACCCCGGTTCGTTACCGTAAGGGTAGCGTCAAAACCAACCTGGTCCGGCGCGGTGGAGGCGGCGCCGGAAGACGAATTGAGCTTTCCCTCCGAGTCGCAAGATGACACGCTCGCAACAAGGAACATGAACATGGCGGCTCGTGTAATCGCTTTCATATCTTGTCTCAAAAGAGTCGCACGGTCACGCGCCGTTCCTTGATTGATGGGTCAACGCCGCCTTCACGAAATCCCTGAAAAGCGGATGCGGTTCAAGTACCCTGGATTTTAGCTCAGGATGGAATTGAACACCAATGAACCAGGGGTGGTCTGTCAACTCAATCGTCTCCACCAAATCAGTCTTTGGATTGATGCCCGTCGCGACCATGCCGTTTTTTTCGAACTCATCGACATAGACATTGTTAACTTCGTAGCGATGGCGATGCCTTTCGGAGATGACGGCGTTGCCATAGATTTTGGAAGTCGCGGTTTTGGCTTTTAATTCGCATCTGTAGGCGCCAAGACGCATCGTGCCCCCCAGGTTCGCAAGGTTTTTCTGCTGCTCCATGATGTCGATCACAGGGAAATCGGTCTGATTCGAAAACTCGGAGCCGTTGGCGCTCTCCATGCCGCACACATTCCTCGCAAACTCGATAATCGCACATTGCATACCCAGGCAGATGCCAAAAAATGGGATTCCCCTCTCTCTCGCCAGTTGAACGGTAGCAATTTTCCCTTCGATGCCGCGGTTCCCGAAACCTCCTGGTATCAGAATGCCTGACACGTCATCGAATGATGTGCCCAATCCACCGCTTTCGAGACGCTCGGCATCAACCCACTTTAACTTCACCTTTGTGCTGTGCGCCGCACCGGCATGAATGAAGGACTCGATAATGCTCTTGTACGAATCTTTAAGCTCGGTGTACTTCCCGCAAATCGCGATTGTCACCTCGCGTTCCGGATTCATAACACGGCTGACAAAAAGCTCCCACTGTGTTAGATCGGGTTTGTCATTGCGTAACCCTAGCCGCCTCACGAGCAGATCTCCGACTCCTTCCGCCTCAAAGACGAGGGGCACCTGATAAATCGTCTCGACGTCCCTCGCTTCGATGACGGCATTCTGGGCGACGTTACAAAACAGACCGATCTTGTTCTTGAGTTCTACTTCGATATGGCTCTCGCACCGGCACAACAGCATATCCGGTTGAATTCCGATTTCCCGCAGACGCATCACAGAGTGCTGTGTTGGCTTGGTCTTGAACTCATCTGCGGCACGAATGTAGGGGACCAATGTGAGATGAATATTCAGCGTGTTCTCGTGGCCAGCTTCAAGGCACAACTGGCGAATGGCTTCCAGAAATGGCAGGCTTTCGATATCCCCAATCGTGCCACCGACTTCCACAATAATAACATCATATTCGATGTCATCGTGTCCTGCTGTCCAAATCCGGTATTTGATCTCATCGGTGATGTGAGGGATGACCTGGACTGTTTTGCCGAGGTAGTCTCCCCTGCGCTCTTTCTTTATGACGGAATAGTATATCTGACCAGTAGTCGCGTTATTCATCCTGGTCATGTTCTCGTCAATAAAGCGCTCGTAATGACCCAAATCTAAATCGGTCTCTGCGCCATCGTCGGTAACAAACACCTCACCATGCTGGTAGGGACTCAGTGTACCTGGGTCCACATTAATGTAAGGATCCAACTTGAGGATTGTCACCTTCATCCCCCGCAACTTGAGCAACAAACCAATGGACGCCGAGGCTATCCCCTTCCCGAGCGAGGAAACCACACCGCCGGTTATAAATATGAACTTTGTATTCTTGGTGACAGCCACGAAAGCCTACCTATCGTTTGCCATGTCTCAGCCAATGGCCTTTGGCACACTGAAGTAACCACGATTCACACGCGGTGCGTTCTGCAATGCGCTCTCTTGCGAGATGGATGGTTTGGTCTCGTCATCCCGAAAGACATTGTCAAGGTCTTGGACATGGAAGGTGGCCTGCAGGTCATCCGTATCCAACTCGCGAAGCTTCTCCATGTAGGCAACGATTTCGTCCAGTTGACGCGCCAGTTCTACTTTTTGATCATGTGAGAAATCGAGTTTCGCTAGCTGCGCGACCTTTTCAACATCTCTTATGGTAACAGACATCGGCATCGTCCCTTGTTAGTCTAATCTTCACCCAAAACAAAATAATATAAACCAAATGACTCTGATTGTCAAGAGAGAATCTCAGGCCTGGCATAATTTTTGTAAATGCAAGCATTTTCTGCATGAAACTGCGATAAAGACAAAAAAAAAGCGGCATGAGCCGCTTTTTTTAAAACCTTGCTTTGTGCTACCCCATCAATTCTTTTCCAACACGCTGACAATCTTTTTGTATTTACCTTTGCGCTCGAACTTGACCACTCCCTCAGCCAGCGCAAACAAAGAATCGTCTCTACCAATCCCAACGTTTGTGCCAGGATGAATCCTCGTTCCCCTCTGCCTGACGATGATGCTGCCAGCAGTTACAAATTGTCCGCCAAAACGCTTCACACCCAAGAATTGTGGATTGCTGTCCCGGCCGTTCTTTGAACTGCCAACACCTTTCTTATGCGCCATCTTTGTCGTCTCCAGCTGGTTTTGATTTGGATTTGCTTTTCGATATGCTCTTTATGACAACGCTGGAGAAGTCCTGGCGGTGCCCACGAGTCACACGATAGCCCTTCCTGCGCTTCTTCTTAAACACGATGACCTTGGCGTCCCGGCCGTGACCTTCGATGGTCGCTTTGACTTTCATGCCAGCAATCACAGGGTTCCCCACCGACAACTCGCCCTTCTCTGAAACAAGCAGGACCTTGTCGAATTCGACAGCCTTTCCGACATCACCTGCAACCTTTGGAACTCGCAGGCTGTCGCCTTTGCTAACTCTAAACTGTTTACCGCCAATATCTACAATAGCGTACATTTGTTGAATGCCTCCTGAATCATTTAGATTTCTATACAAGATACTGCTTTGTAACATCCGTGCCATCCCCTTTCAGTAACACCCGGAAGATGTCCGTCCTCAAGGAGTCATCCTTTCGAATGTCAATCTTCACACGATACTTCCACATCAGGCGACGTTTGTTATTGAACATTCCCGAGCTAAGGAACCCCGCAATGGAAGGGTGAACAACCAGTTGGACATTCCGTTCAGGCCGCTCGGCCCTGAATCGTTTAAGCCAACGTTCAATCTTGGTTAAAACTGTGCTTTCTGAAATCACCCGGCCCACGCCATCGCAAGTTGGGCATGATTCACTGAATGCGAACAGCAAGCTTGGACGAACTCGCTCCCGCGTCATTTCGACGAGTCCAAATGCACTAATCGGTTCGACATTAACCTGAGCTCTGCTCTTTTTGAGTTGTTTGACGAACTCATCATAAAGTCTTTTCTTGTTCTTCGGCTCTAACATATCGATGAAATCCACAACAATGATGCCGCCGATGTCCCTTAGTCGAAGCTGACGAGCAATCTCTCTTGCGGACTCGAGATTCACTCTCAGGATATTCTGCTCAGGTTGTTTACCGCCAACGAACTTGCCGCTGTTAACATCTACCGCGACAAGGGCTTCCGTGTGGTCAAAAATCAGATAGCCACCACTTGGCATCCACACTTTTCTGGAAAGACTCTTCTCAAATTCTATCTCGATCCCAAACTGGTCGAAGATGGGTTTTTTGCCTTTGTAACATTCGACACGACCGGCAAGAGCCGATCTCACATCCCGCAGATAAGCTACCATCTCGCGGTACAGCTTTTTGGTATCTACGACAACGCTGACTACATCGGGTGTGAACAGATCCCGAATCACGCTAGATGCCATAGTAACATCTTTATATACAAGACATGGTGGGGACGCCTTCTTAAGCACATGCTCCAGCTTTTTCCATTTCCTCAGCAACATATTGAGGTCTTGCTGCAGCGTTTCGGCGTCTTTGGTTTCCGCCACGGTTCTGCCAATTAGTCCAAATCCGTCGGGCTTAATGCCATGAAGAATCTTCTTAAGTCTTTTCTTTTCTTTTAGCCGATAAATCTTTTTTGAGACACCGGCTACATTCGCATTTGGCACAAGCACCAGGAATCTCCCCGGAAACGATAACTCTGTCGAAACCCGAGCCCCTTTTCGGCTGATGGGTTCCTTAATTATTTGGACCAGTATGTTCTGGCCTTCCTTGGGAATCGGTCTCTTGTCCCGGGCTGTATTTCGGTTGCGACTCCCATTCAAACTCAGGAAGGTTTGATATTCTACAAGTTCATTTCCTATGTCAGAAAAATGCAGGAATGCGTCCTGTTCGTGGCCAATATCTACAAAAGCGGCTTGCATGCCTTGCACCACCCTCACGACCCTACCCAGGTAGATATCGCCGACCATTCTTCCGCGTTCGGGCTGCTCAACGTATAGTTCAACCAATTGTCGATTGTCCAGAATGGCAATTCTTGTCTCTCCGATAGACGAGTTGATTACAATTTCCTTTCTTGTCTTCACGAATCACCAATGCTCCTATCTTCTCAAAATGGTTAGACTCTAAACAACTGAAACTGTCGAGCATCTGAAGTTGTCAAAGAACGATGTATCAGAATGGGATAGGACTATCCCATTCGATCAAATAAACAAGATGTATAATATACAAAAAAATAAAAACTTGCAAGCCTTTTCACAACAAATTATTGTCATTGATGACGAGACGAAACTGAGTCTCCAAAAAATGAGCAGCGCGCTTACAATATAACATCCTGCTGAGAAAAATCTCGAAGTACTCCATCACGGATGAAATCGCGTCATCAATAGTCAGAGAAAGCGTAATTGTCCGGCCCTCCCGATCAGCCTTGAGAGAAGACTTGTTGACCGCGTAGTTCACCCGATCGTGAATGTCGAATTTGATCATGTCAGGATTCCGCACGCGTGAACGGTGCACGTCAGACTTGTCCGCCAGAATCAAGCCAGCGGAAACCTGATTTACTGGCTCCCAGCCATCATCATCGTGATTGCCAATGGCGGCCACAATTGTGGTGATCTCGTCAATATCCATCCCGAGATCGCGCAGAAGACTGTGCGCCAGCACGGCGCCAGTATAGGGATGGTTGAGTCTGTTGAAGACATTGCCAACGTCATGCAGATAACCTGCTATCGCTGAAAGCTCGGCTTCACGCTCGGAGATTCCGAGTTCTAGTAGCGTTTGCCGCGCGACCTTCGCCACAAGCCCACAATGGCGCGGTCCATGTTCGGTGTATCCTACTACCGCCAGGTTTTCATCCGCCCTGCTGATGTAGGCACGAATCTGGGGATCTTTCTTTACGTCACCAATGGTAATCATTTTTCCCATCCAGGTCTTCTCCTAATCTTGATGGAACCCATTCAATCCACATCTCTCACGAACGGATTACTTGTTCGCTCCTGCCCAATCGTGGTCGGCGGCCCATGGCCGGGATAAACTGTCGTCGCGTCCCCGAGGACAAATAGTTTGTCTTGAATCGTCTTGATAAGGGTCTCAAAATCTCCGCCTGGCAAATCCGTCCGGCCAATAGATGATGCGAACAGCACATCGCCGGCGAAGATTCGGCCCTCCGCGGCGAAGGATATGCTACCTGGCGAGTGCCCGGGCGTATGCAAAACCGAGAACTGATGGTTGCCAAACTCGATGGTCTCACCCTCAGTCACAAATCTATCCACGCCAGGCGTACCGGATGTGGTCAAGCCGAAAGCTGCCGCTTGCTTTTCCAGATTTGCGAGTAGAAACTCATCATCCCGGTGCATTACCACAGGCACATCCCAATGACGCTTGAAAGCGACCACTTCTTTCACGTGGTCAAGATGGGCGTGGGTGAGCAGGATTAACTTTATCTCCAACCGGTTTTCTTCAATCGCAGAAAGAATTCGTGGAATTTCGTCACCCGGATCAATCACAACTGCCTCGCGGGTTTCGGCGCAGCCGACCACGTAACAATTCTCCGCAAACACACCGACCTCCAGACACTCAACTATCATTTCGATCCCCTTCCTGCTCCTGAATTCCCGCAAGCGCGTTCATCTCCGCGATGGTTTCATAAGGCACAGTATATTTCCCCAGAGCCGCCTCACTCCTTGCGCCGCCGTGGAAGTCAGAACCACCAGTGGCGACCAAGCCGTGGTTTCTGGCAAGATGACGATAAAAACTTGAACGATCTACACCATGTTTCGGGTGAGTCGCCTCGATGCCGTGAATACCCATTCTGATGACCGCCATGACATCCTTATTGCTCAGTTGGATGCCGGGGTGCGCAATGGAACAAATCCCACCGGCTCCGGTCACAATTTCAATTGCCTTTTCGATATCCATTCTGTACTTAGGCACATTTGCTGGTTTACCATCCCCCAGATATTTATCGAACACTTCTTGAAAGCTGCTCACGAGCCCCTTGGACAACAATACATTGGCAATGTGGGGCCGTCCCACCGAACCGGTTCCGGACAACTCAAACACGTCATCCAGAGAGATGGTCATGCCAAGCTCAGAGAGTTTATCGACAATCAGGCCAGCACGTTTCACACGCTCCGACTTGAAGATCGCGAGATAGTCATTCAGTCCACCGTTATCGCGGTCAAAGCAATAGCCGAGGATATGAATGTCCTGCTTCTGAAAATACACGCTCAGTTCGACACCAGTCACGACCTCGACGCCAAGCTCAAGTCCTGCTGCTTCTGCCTCAGGAAGGGCGCTGATCTCGTCGTGATCGGTGATACCGATGGCGCGGAGACCTGCCTTTCTGGCTTTGCTGACGACTTCAGCCGGGGAGTGGTAGCCATCCGAATGGTTGGTATGTAGATGAAGATCGATGACACCTTGATTCAAAGCAAATAAGTCCTTTCTACTAGACTTTTGGTAAGGTCACGCCGGTTTGTCCCTGGTACTTTCCCATCTTGTCGCTGTAGGATGCGAGGCATTCTTCATCACCCTCAAAGAAAAGTAGTTGTGCAATTCCCTCACCAGAATATATTCTCGCCGGCAGCGGCGTTGTGTTGGAGACCTCGAGCGTCACATATCCTTCCCAGCCAGGCTCCAGCGGGGTTACATTTGTAATGATACCGCAGCGGGCGTATGTTGATTTGCCTACGCAGATGGTCATAACGTTTTTCGGCATCTTAAAATACTCGATGGTTCTTCCAAGAGCAAATGAGTTCGGTGGAATAATGCACTCATCCCCATCAAAATCGACGAACGACTGTGGATCGAACTCCTTTGGATCGACAATTGTTGAATTCAGATTCGTAAAAATTTTGTATTCCTTAGCGATTCGAACGTCATAGCCATAGGACGACAGGCCATAAGAGATAACTTTTTCTCTCACCTGGGTAGCCACAAAGGGATCGATCATCCCGTGCTCTAGCGCCATTTTTTTAATCCACTTATCAGCCTTTATAGACATCTTGCCTTGTCTCCACTGTGATATTCGGCCGCTCCTGGCGTGGCTTAATCTGCATCCGTACTGTCCACTGCCTTTCGCAGAGCAAGGTGGGAAACCACTATGCTCAATTCGTAAAGCAGAACGAGAGGGGCGGCCAATAAAAGTTGCGTAAAAATGTCAGGCGGAGTGATCACTGCGGACAAGATCACCATCACCACGATACCATGCCGGCGATAGTGTCGCAGGAACGGAGGGGTCACCAACCCAATCTTGGTAAGAAAAAAGGAAACCACCGGCATTTCAAAGACGAGACCAAACACAAAGATAAGCATGGTAATGAACTGCAGATACTCATTGACGGAGATGGTAGCAGCAAGATCTGCAGTTTCAAAACTCAGGAGAAAGCGTAAACCGTACCGCAGTACGATTTCGTAACAAAAGAAGGCGCCGCTCAGGAAACAAAATGTCGATGAGAAAACGACCAACGGTAAGTACTTACGCTCGCTATCGATTAGGCCAGGCACAACGAACTGCCAGATTTGATAGAAAATGACCGGCAGGGTCAGCAGAACCCCGGCGAAAACCGAAAGCTTGATTCTGATCATGAAACCGCCAGTGGGCGTAAGAAAAATCAGCCGCTGGCTACCAGGGCGGTTGAGATGGGCTAACGCATCGTTGTACGGCTGGATTAGCAGACCAAGGATGTATTCCGAAAAGAAGTAAACACCGACGCTCGCCACCACCACCGAAACAACTGTTTTGATCAACCGCCATCTTAGTTCTTCCAGGTGGTCCAGAAACGGCATCTCGTTTTCGGTATCAACAGTTAGCATATCCTCTCACTCTCTGACACAAAAGAGCAGATAGCCATCTGGGTCGGACTACCTGCTCCGCTACTAATAATCTCTTCTCACGCAACCGGCTATTTCTTAAGGTCCTGCAACTCGCTTAGGAATTCTTCCTTATCCTGAAAATTTCGGTAGACAGAGGCGAATCTGACGTAGGCTACCTCGTCGAGCTGTCTGAGATATTGGATGACAAGTTCGCCAATCTCCCGGGAGGCCACTTCGGTCTGCGACTTGTCGCGCACGGTCACTTCAACCTGATTTACGATGTCATCGAGTGCAGAGGTCGGTATTGGTCGCTTTTTACAGGCGATCTGCAAACTCATCATCAGCTTTTCATGGTCGTACGGCTGCCGACGTCCGTCAGATTTAACCACCATGAGTTGCGCTTCCTCGACGTGCTCTTTCGTCGTGAAGCGTCGTTCGCACTTCAAGCATTCCCGACGCCGACGGACAACTCGACCCTCGTTGCTGGAACGAGAATCGATCACTTTGCTGTCATCAAACTGGCAATATGGGCAACGCATGCGGCCCTAGCCGGCAACGTCGTAAAGTGGAAAGCTGGGGCAGAGTTCGCCAATTTCGTTGCGGACCGAACTCAGCGCCGAGTCATTGGAGATATCAGAAAGCACCCTGTCTATCATAGCGGCCACCGTTTGCATTTCGTTCTCGCGCATCCCGCGAGTCGTCAAAGCCGGCGTGCCAATCCTGATGCCGCTGGTCACGAACGGACTCTTGTCGTCGAATGGCACCATGTTCTTGTTCACGGTTATGCCGGCCTCCTCTAACCTGGCTTCGGCCAACTTGCCCGTGACGTCCTTATTCCTTAAATCTATCAGCAACAAATGGTTATCAGTTCCGCCGGACACAATATTATACCCCAAATCCACAAGTTTGGCTGCAAACGCCTGCGCATTCTTGATAACTTGCCTTGAATACTCCTTGAAATCCGGTTGCAGGGCTTCCTTGAAGGCGACTGCTTTCGCCGCAATAATATGCATCAGTGGACCGCCCTGAAAACCCGGGAACACCATGGAGTCCGCGAGTTCTGACCAGGTCTTGACCCGGCCTTTTGGGGTGGCGATGCCAAGATCGTTTTCCCCATCTTTCCCGACGAGAATCATCCCGCCGCGGGGGCCACGAAGCGTCTTGTGGGTGGTGGTGGTCACGAAATGACAATGGGGGACCGGGCTCGGCAAGAGGCCACTGGCGATCAAGCCAGCGGGATGAGCCATATCGGAAATCAAATAGGCACCGACCTTATCGGCGATATCACGAAACCCTGCATAGTCGATTTCCCTGGAGTAGGCGCTCGCACCGGCGATGATCAACTTGGGCTTCACACGTGTTGCCGTCTCAGCCACTTCATTGAGATCGATACAGCCGTTCTCTTTGTTGACGCCATAGAAGCTGACATCGAAGACTCGCCCCGAAAAATTGACAGGGCTACCGTGGGTCAAGTGTCCGCCATGGGAAAGGTCCATGCCAAGAATTTTGTCTCCCGGCTTCAGCACTGCAAAGTAGGCTGCAATGTTCGCCTGTGAGCCGGAATGGGGTTGCACATTAGCATGGTCAGCCCCGAACAACCGTTTTGCACGCTCACGAGCCAAGTTCTCAGCGACGTCAACAAACTCACAGCCGCCATAGTAACGCTTGCCAGGATAACCTTCGGCATACTTATTGGTCATCGCTTGACCGGCGGCCTCCAGTACGGCAGGGCTGACAAAGTTCTCGGACGCTATCAATTCGAGCGTCTGGTTCTGCCTGTTTGTTTCATCAACAATCGAACGATGAAGCTCCGGATCTGCTTGTGCTAGAATACTCATTGGTCTTTTTAAGTTTCGCTGGCTATTTAAGGCGACGGCTCAGTATTTTGTGAAAAGCATCTCCAAAGGCGCCATCTGGAATCCAGGCAAAGCAGTCGGTTTTCGGACGTTTCTCCTGACGGTGCATGAACACATCCTCCTTTGTGGGAAGCGCACCTTGCAGGTAGCCTATGTGCCGCTGCGCCTCTTCGTGAAACTCATCGCTCTGGGCACCACGCCGATACTGCTGCCGGGCCAACTCGTAAACCAACTTGTCACTGAAATCGACTGAGCCGTCTTTTGCACTCACACATTTCTCAGCGGACGCCTCATAGGCCTCACCTAGCGCAATCCAGCCCAGACCATACTGGCGATCCACGGCTAACGCCTTGTTGGCATAGGTTCTGGCATTCTGAAAACGGTTGATATCTTTATAGTTACGACTAATTTCGGCGAGAACCTTCTTGTTGTCTGGCTGAACGCTAAGGATCTTCTTATATTCTGCAATCGACTCGCTGAGTTTATCGAGGCTCTTCAGTGAGATAGCCACATATTCCATCACACCAATATCGTTCGGGGTCAAAGCTAGAAACTCGCGGAAAACGGAGATGGCCTTGTCGTATTCTTGTTCCCTGTAGTAGATTTCGCCAAGCTCGTACCGGACCTGACTATTTGTGGTATCCGCAGTCCGTATCTCCTCTTTCTTGGCGATTAGGCCGCTTGTGTCTCCGGTGCGGGCATAAAGTGCACTTTGGTTGTTCTTTGCCTCAAGGTCATTGGGATCGAATTCGAGAACTTTGTCATAGGCACTGATTGAGTCCTCGTCCCGGTCGGCCTTAGCATAAAGCAAAGCGAGTTGCTTCCAGTCATCTTTAGAATCCGGCTCAAGTCCAACCACGGTTTCATATTCTGTGATAGCCTCTTCGGTCTGCTCACGCTGTGATTTCAGAAAACCAATCATGCGGTGCAAATGGGCATCTTTCGGATATTTGGATGAGCCGATTTCGAAAACAATCTGGGCGCTGTCAGGATTCTCGAGCTTGAAATAGCTGTCACCCAGATACCGATACACTTTCGGGAATTTGTCGATCGAATCGAGCTTGGTAACGATCCAAAAATACTTGGCAGCGCGTTCGAATTGTTTGTTCTTATAGTTTTCGTAGCCAAAGCTCCAATTTTTCATGAGTTCAAACAACTTGTCCTTACTCATCTGTGGCTTGGCGTCTCCGTTTTGCGCCCAGGCGTCAGCCGCGACCCAGTTCATCGCGATGACTCCGATGCACAGAAATGTGGCGAAGCATTTTATTGAGCCCTTCACGAATTCCTTCAGTCTCGTTTTCACCTTATTAACCCTCCGAGGTTGATGAGATTGCATTGTCCGTGTGAGATGATGTGCAAAGTTTGAAGTGGCAATAAATTAAAGCATAGCAAACTTTTGAGCTAAAATCAAGCATAATTGTGCTCGCTCGTCACCTTGGGCCACCTCGAAAGAACCAGCGCTCACCCACCGTCGCAGTGACGGAAAACCGAACGACCGACTCTTTGACGATGTTGCTCGAAAGCGAGCCTCGGCGCCCTGCTTCCAGCGCAAAATCGAGTCTGGCCGCGGTCCATTTGATCGGCACACCGAGACCAAAACTGCCAAATGTCTCCGTTACCTTTTCGCCCACTGGATCTTCCAGTCCCAGCTCGCGGTGCATGAAACCCAGGCGCCATGCGGTTTTGCTCAGAAAGGAGCTGTTCAAACGATTGCCGCGTGCGGAATACTCCACCCCCAGAGAGATGCGGCGGCTATCGCTAGTGTAGCCGTCGGCCACTGAGTTTCCCCATTGTTCAACATAGTAGTCCGCAGCAAAAAGTAACTTCTTGCGCACAAAAACTGCCGTCCCGAAACCGTATGCGGCTGGGATCTCCAAGTCGCTGTCCGGGAAATCGGCGAACTCGTCAACGTTCACTAACGTAACCGTCTTGTTGACATCCAGGTTCACCGCGGGAGAGAAGACGGCTGCCAATCTCCAACCCGGCGTGACTTCAAATTGGGCCCCGAAGCGCACGCCCGCCGCAGTGAAATGACGCCGAACCTCTTGTCTGGTGTTGAGGAAAGTAGGTTCATTCTGGAATATGACCGTCCACTTGTTCCGAAGCGAGCCAAAGTAAAATAGGCCGCTGGCCCCAAGATAGAGGCGGTTAAAGGGGCGAACCGCAAGACTGACAAAGACGTTGTTGACACCACCGTCACCTTCAACCGTTTCAGTGAAACGAGTGGCTCCTACTGCACCGTCAGACTCGAAATTGTATTCGACCTCCGAATACGGCATCAGACCCACGCCGAGTGAAATGCGTTCACGCTGGAGTGGTAAATGAAACTGAACGCCGCTCACATTGGTGCTTGAAATGACGGCATCCTGAGCCTGACTTTCGAGAGAAGTGGCGGCGTGGCGAAAATTGCCCGACACGAAGGAAACCGGCAGGTTAGCCAGGGCAGCAGGGTTCAGATAATTGACCGTGATCTTGTCGGACAACGCCAGTCCGGCGCCACCCAGTCCAATGCTTTGTCCGCTGACGAACTGCCGCACCAAACCAAGACCACGCTGTGAATAGAAAGACTGACCCTGTGCGTGGACAGAGACAAGAACAAGTGTTACGCTCAAGAGAAGCTTTAGGCGGCTCGACCACATGTGTGATGAATTCTCCATTTTTTGCTAATTGGAATTAGGGGCAGATGAAAACTCAACTTCAACGCGCGGCGCCAAAAGTGGATCGGTCGCGTTCGACTGCATTGCAACCCTCGTGATGTCGCTTCCGGGGCTGATCGTCCTCAAAAGGATGCCATGGTTCTGAACCGATTCGGTCACCCAGACCTGCAGCAAGGCAAGCAAAGGGATTTCCAAAACGGTGGTCTGTTTGCCAACGGTGGCAGTGGTGGTAAAGCCAGATGAATCCACTCTCACATTTTCGGTTGTAAATGAATCTGCAAGCGTGGTCACCCAAACTGTGAAGCCACTATTCTTGACGTTGGATTGGCTACTGAGTATGTTCAGTTTGAGCACAGCATTGTTGATGGTCGACTCTCTTGGAATATCGGACAGGTCAAAACGGAGCGCGGTCTGATGCCCAAACACATTGTCCACAAACAGTGGGCCACCTGCCGGCTCGACAACACGATTGACCAGGAATGCATCCGCGTCTGCAACTGACAGAATTGTATCTCGCACCGTGCCTCTCATCACGTCCAGCTCCAGGCGGGGCTGGTTGATTGAGCCGTTTTGAGACAGAAACTCTTTGATGAAATTACTGCCTTCAAAATCTATCAGAATTCCGTGGTTGTCACTGCGGGTGGAGTCAGCCCAGTTCCTGACCAACTCCAAGCCAGCTGGACTCAAATCCAACTTCAAAGTTTCGATAAACAGGGAATCCGAGGTACTGAGATCTGCAGCGCTGGAGAAAATTTCAGCCGACGAAATAGCCGATGCATCAAACGAGTTGCCGCCCGTATGAAACTCATCGTAAGCCACACTGCCTTCCGTCCAGGGAATGTTTACCTTGTGAACAGTTGCACGGAAGGAAGATTTGGCATCTCCGGTGGCGTAGATGGTGTTCGTGTTTAGCAGAAGCTTCGCTGCCAGCACCTGGACGGTATCGGGAACCGAGTCAAACCGTAGCAGGATCTGGGTCTCGAGGCCATCAAATGCACCAAGTTCAAGAAAGCTTCCGGATCCGGTCTTGCGAACCGAATCCTCAAAAGTCTGCTCAAAAGCCGTCCAAATGGTAGTACTATCCACACTCCCACGGTCTGCTGGATTTGAGAGAAGGTCAAAGCCATCGATAGCGTCGTCCTGTTTGCATCCAGCCAGCAAACCGGCCAGGGCCATCGCGACAATTGCAATTTGAGGCAACCTCTTCATGAAAATCAAATTCCTTTTTTTACGGTCAAATCAGACTACTGGGGTCGTACAAACGAGCCCATCCTTAATCACTTTGTCAACCAGGTTGACACCAAAATGATACGCTAAATGTTTGTGGTTTGGCATGCGCCACAGTACCAAATCGGCCTTCTTGCCTACTTCAAGACTTCCTAAGAAGTTCCCACGCCCGATGGCCATCGCGGCGTGCTGTGTGGCCGCAATCAACGTTTCTGATGGCTTCAGTCCCATCCAGATGCAGGCTAGATTCATCATCATCGGCATGGACTCCGACATGCAGGAGCCAGGATTCAAATCGGTCGCTAATGCCACCGGCAATCCGATGTCCCACATGGCGCGCGCATCGGCGTAGCGTGTCTTTCCCAGAAAATGAACAGCGCCTGGCAAGACGACCGGAACCACCCCGTGCTTTGCCATCGCAATCCAATCTTCTTCAATGCAGTAGTCCAGATGGTCGGCTGAAACGGCTCCAAGCTCTGCGGCCATCGCGGCGCCACCAATCCGGGTCAACTGCTCCGCGTGAATCTTCAGACCAAAGCCGGCCTCTTGTGCGGCCAGAAGAATGGCTCGGGACTCTTCGACAGTGAAGACATGGTCTTCGCAAAAAATGTCGCAATACTCAGCAAGGCCGGCTTCACGAACCTTGGGCAACATCTCATTCGTGACAAGAGTCATATAGCCCTTTTTGTCGCTTCGAAACTCGTCCGGCACTTCATGGGCCCCGAGAAACGTGGGCACGATCTCGAGTGTGTGGACCCGGTTCAGCTCTTTAATGACCTCCAGCATTTTTACTTCATCCGCAACGGATAAGCCATAACCGCTTTTTGCCTCGATGGTGGTAGTGCCGAGTGAGAGCAACCGGTCGAGTCTGGGCAGGGCGGCTTCCAGCAGGTCGGTTTTGCTAGCCGTGCGTAACTTTCGAACGCTGGACTTGATTCCTCCCCCTGCAAGTGCGATCTGCTCATAGCTCTTGCCAGCTACGCGCATTTCGAACTCGTCTTCTCTGCCGCCAAAAAATATGGGATGTGTGTGGCAATCTACCAGACCGGGCGTAACGGTCATCCCGGAGGCATCGATAATTTGTGCCTGCTGCATCGGCTGCACTGACGACATAACTTCAGATGTAGGCCCGACCGCCACAATTTCCCCATCTCTGGCGGCCAAACCACCGTCATGAATGACCTGAAATTCAGCCGGCGCAAGACCGCTTGAAACGGGCGTTGCGAGTTCGGCTGCGTGTTTCACTAAAAGGTCGGCTTGTACCTTTTCCATGGTCTTGGACTAGCGGTCGAGCATCGGTATGGTGACACCGCGTTCGCGTGCCGTCTGCAGCGCCAAGTCGTAACCTGCATCAGCGTGACGCACAATTCCCATGCCCGGATCGTTGGTCAAAACCCGCTCAAGACGTATCGCAGCCTCAGGGGTTCCGTCGGCCACAATAACCTGGCCGGCATGAATGGAGTTTCCAATACCGACTCCACCGCCATGGTGGACGGAAACCCAACTCGCGCCTGACGCCGTGTTTATAAGCGCGTTGAGAATTGGCCAATCAGCGATCGCGTCTGAGCCATCCATCATCCCCTCGGTTTCCCGGTTCGGTGAAGCGACCGATCCAGTATCGAGGTGGTCGCGGCCAATGACAATGGGTGCTTTAACCTCTCCCTTTGCAACAAGGTCATTCATGGCAAGTCCGAATTGCGCGCGTTCGCCGTACCCAAGCCAACAGATGCGCGAAGGCAAGCCTTGGAATTGGATCCGCTCGCGAGCCATTCCAATCCACCGGTTCAATCCTTCATCATCGGGAAACAATTCTTGAATGAGTTCATCCGTGCGGTAGATATCGTCTGGTTCGCCGGACAGAGCAACCCAGCGATACGGTCCCTTTCCCTCACAGAACAAGGGCCGAATGTAAGCGGGCACAAAACCTGGGAAATCGAATGCGTTCTTCAGGCCAGCCTTGTGCGCCTGTCCGCGCAGGTTGTTGCCGTAGTCAAATGTGATTGCACCCATCTTCTGCAAGTCCAACATTGCCTGCACATGCGTCACCATTGCCGCATAGCTGCGCTGGATATAGTCTTGGGGAGCGCACTGCCTCAGCTCCAGAGCCTGCTCCAATGTCATGCCATTCGGGACATATCCATTTAACTCATCATGCGCCGAGGTCTGGTCTGTCAGGATGTCGGGCACGACTCGCCGCCGTACCAATTCGGGCAGTACGTCCGCGCAATTGCCGACCAATCCGACCGAGAGAGCAGTACCATTCGTCCTTGCGGCCTGCACCATTTCCAGAGCGTCATCCAAAGAGTGAGTCACTCGATCACAGTAGCCGGTCTCGATTCGTTTGGTGATTCGGGATTCATCGACATCCACGGCGAGTAGGGCCGCTCCGTTCATCGCGGCCGCCAGCGGCTGGGCGCCCCCCATCCCTCCCATGCCTCCGGTCACAACCAATTTCCCTTTCAGAGTGCCGCCAAAATGCTTGTTCGCTGCGGATGCGAATGTCTCGTACGTTCCCTGTACTATCCCCTGCGAGCCGATATAAATCCAGCTGCCGGCCGTCATCTGTCCATACATGATCAGCCCTTTTGCTTCGAGATCCCGGAAGTATTCCCACTCTGCCCAGGCAGGAACCAGGAGCGAATTCGCAATGAGAACGCGGGGTGAATACTCATGCGTTCTGAATACAGCAACCGGCTTGCCAGACTGAATCAACAGCGTCTCGTCATTCTCAAGCTGGCGCAGGCTTTTGACGATTTGCTCATAGCATTGCCAGTTTCTGGCAGCCTTGCCAGTACCGCCGTAGACAACCAGTCTTTCTGGTGCTTCAGCAACTTCCGGATCCAGGTTGTTCATCAGCATGCGAAGCGCAGCTTCCTGTTGCCAGCCCTTACAGCTAAGGCGTGTGCCTCGCGGTGCCCGAATTGATTTCCTTTGAGATTTCAATTTGCTCACCTAATTTTTGCCACTCCTTGAGAAGCATCTGCCGATGTGCTAAATACAGAAAAGGCCGACTGCATTAGATTGCAAAATCGGCCTGGTCAAAGCATGGGTCAGCGTTTCTCCCGCGTTCTAGCTGGCAGCCTCCGCCGCGGCTTCTTTCTGCTTTTCCTGCTCTTGCTTTTCCTTCTTCTGGGTCTTGCTCTCCTTTTCAGCCTCTTTCTCTTGCTGTTTTTCGAGGAGAACCCCTTCAAATCCGACCAATTCCAGCAAGGCCATTTCAGCACCATCACCACGCCGCCTACCGAGTTTGATCACCCGTGTGTAACCACCGTTTCTGTCCTTGAATGTGGGGGCGATGTCATTGAACAGAGTTCTGACAACGCTTTTGTCCCTGATGGTCCTCAACACTTGTCGCCGGTCAGCCAACGTTCCTCGCTTCGCGAAAGTAATGAGCTTCTCAACGGTACTTTTGATCGCCTTGGCCTTGGGCGTGGTCGTCTTTATCTGCTTATGCTGAAACAAAGATGTCGCCACATTTGCCGTCAGTGCCTTACGATGGCTCGCCGTTCTACCGAGCTTCTTAATAGATTTCCTATGGCGCATTATTGTTCCCTTTTATTCGGTGTCGCCCTTCAAATACTTTTCAGTGTCCATGCCAAACTGGAGACCCTTCTCCTCGAGTATCTTGGTAAGTTCCTGCAGTGACTTGCGACCGAAATTGCGGAACTTGAGCATTTCCTGCTCATCACGTTTGACAAGATCACCAATCGTCTTAATGTTGGCTGCCATCAGGCAATTATATGACCGCACGGACAATTCAAGCTCATCCACAGGCATTTTGAGCAACTTTCTGACCTGCAGGATCTCTTCATCTACTTCAACAGGCTCCTCTTCTTCAGGCTCGATATCGAAGTTGATGAACAATTGGATGTGGTCTTTGAGAATCTTGGCAGCGTATGTCAATGCATCATCCGGAGTGACACTGCCGTCTGTTTCTACGTCGAGAATCAGCTTCTCATAATCCGTACGATCCCCCAGTCTGGTGTTCTCAATCTTGTAGGTCACGTTCCGTACGGGGGTGTAAATCGCATCAATTGCGACCGCGCCGACAGGCTGGTCGGGCAATCTGTTCTCCTCAGCCGCCACATAACCGTGGCCTCTGGATATCCGCAGTTCTATCTCGAAGCCGGCATCGTCGTTCAAAGTCGCGAGATGCTTATCCGGATTCAGGATTTCGAACTCAGTTGTACCATTCTGAATATCACCGGCAGTAAACTCCCTGGGACCGCTGAGATTCAACAAGACCCTCTCAGGGCGCTTGCTTAGAAGCTTCAACCGCACTTCTTTCAGGTTGAGAATCAGGTCGGCCACGTCTTCGACAACTCCCGGTATGGTCGAGAATTCGTGCAAGACATTGTCGATCTTTATCATTGAAATAGCAGCCCCGGGCAATGACGAAAGTAAAATTCTCCTCAGAGAATTGCCTATTGTCACCCCATAGCCCCTTTCTAATGGCTGCAATACGAACCTTCCAAACGTATTGGAGTAGCTCGTATCGTCAATCTCAATGCTATCAGGCATTTGTAAGTTGGGCCAATTCATATTTGAGACTCTCCGTACAAACTTAAGTTAATCCTTCTACTTAGAGTATAACTCTACGATAAGTGACTCATTGACTTCAAGCGGGATATCCGCACGACTTGGATTGTTTAGCAATGTACCTCTCATGCCAGCCTTGTCCAAGTCAAGCCAGGGAAGCAGCTTGCCGTCGCGTATCTTCTTCATCGAGTTGTGTATTACCCCAAGCTTCTTGCTCTTTCCCTTGACCTGAATCACGTCGCCAGGTCGAATAAGGTAGGATGGAATATCTACCAATCTGTCGTTTACCAGAAAATGACGGTGCAGTACCAACTGCCTCGCCGTCTTTCTGGAGGCCGCGAACCCGAGTCGATACACAACGTTGTCAAGCCGCCGTTCAAGCATCTGCAGTAAGACTTCACTCGTGATGCCCTTAGCACGCTCAGCCTTCTCGAAGTAGCTTCTAAACTGAGTCTCCATCAGGCCGTACATCCTTCTTACTTTCTGCTTCTCGCGCAGTTGGATGCCATACTCTGATTGCTTGAATCGTCTGCGTGTTCCATGCTGTCCAGGCGGATAGGATTTGCTCTCCAGCGGACACTTAGGCGATGTACACTTCGTGCCTTTCAGGTAGAGTTTTTGCTCTTCGCGCCGACAGAGCTTACAAACTGGGCCGGTATATCTTGCCATCTGGGTTTATGTCCTCCAACAAAAATTAGTGTTCTTAAACACGACGCCGTTTCGGGGGCCGGCAGCCGTTGTGAGGAATCGGTGTCACGTCCTTGATTGCTGTGATCTCCAAACCGGTAGCCTGAAGTGATCTCACAGCCGATTCCCTGCCCGAGCCAGGGCCTTTTATCAGTACCTCAACCCGCTGCAGGCCGAGTTCCATGGCTTCCTTTGCTGCAGCTTCAGCCGACAGCTGAGCCGCAAACGGAGTGCTCTTACGGGAGCCCTTAAAACCAATCTTTCCGGCGGAAGCCCATGAAATCACATTCCCATACTGATCGGTAAGCGTCACAATCGTGTTGTTGAACGTCGCTTTCACGTGAGCCACACCGTTAGACTCAACTTTCTCTTTCTTCTTAGTTTTCGATCTCTTTGGAGGTGCCATCAAACAAACCTTTCGTACTTCAATATTAGTTGTTTTGGATTACTTCTTGCCACCGATTCCGGCCCGACGCCCGCGCCGGGTTCTGGCGTTGGTGTGAGTCCGCTGCCCTCTGCACGGCAAGCTCCGACGATGTCGAATGCCCCGGTAGCAGCCGATGTCCTTAAGGCGCTTGATGTTCATAGAAATTTCGGTCCGCAAAGAACCTTCAACCTTGAATTCCTTTGTGATGACTGCCCTGATCTTAGCCTCATCATCATTTGAGAGATCCTTGACCTTAGTGCTTTCATCTACTCCGGCTTCAGACAAGATCATCTTTGAACTTGACACTCCAAGGCCAAAAATATAGGTCAGACCGATAACGATGCGCTTGTCCTTTGGTAAGTCGATACCCGATATACGTGCCAAAATAAACCTCCACGCTTGGCGTTTGATTAAGCCTAACTAGCTTAACCCTGGCGCTGCTTATGCCGAGGGTTCTTGCAAATTACCATCACACGACCTCGACGCCGAATGATTTTGCAGTTATCACATATCTTCTTAAGAGACGATCTCACTTTCATAGCTTCCTCACTTATATCGATAGATGATTCTACCCCGGCTCAGGTCGTATGGAGACAACTCCAACGTCACCTTGTCCCCCGGAAGAATCTTGATAAAATGCATTCTCATTTTGCCGGAAATGTGAGCCAGAACTTTGTGACCGTTCTCCAACTCAACGCGAAACGTTGCATTCGGCAAAGTTTCAATGATGGTGCCGTCAACCTTTATTGGGGCTTCTTTTGCCATGAGCTTAGGGCTCTCTCGTTAGAATCTCAGGTCCGTTATCAGTCACCGCGACCGTGTGCTCGAAATGGGCGGATGGCAATCCGTCTGATGTAACCACAGTCCAGTTATCCGCCTCCGTATCCACTTGATAGCCCCCCATGTTGACCATTGGCTCGATCGCCAAAACCATGCCTTGCTTGAGCCTCGGACCCGTGTTCGGCTTGCCATAGTTGGGAATCTGCGGCTCCTCATGCAGCTTCCGGCCAATTCCGTGCCCAACAAGGTCGCGCACAACAGAATAGTTGGCGCGTTCCACCTCTGTCTGAATCGCGTGCGAAATATCGGACAACCTTGCTCCTGCCCTGACTTGCTCAATGCCTTTCGACAGCGAGGCAAGCGTAACTTCCATCAGGTGCGTTTTTTCTACACTGACGTCTGCCACGCTGTAGGTGCGGGCGCTGTCACCATAAAAGCCGTCGCACTCAACTCCAATATCAACGCTTACAATCTCGCCAGCGTTCAAATGCCGTGTTCCCGGAATGCCATGAACCACTTCCCTGTCAATTGAGATGCACGCACTTGCAGGGAAACCGTTGTAGCCTTTAAAAGCCGGACGCCCACCCTGGGAGACGATGAATCTCTCGACCTCTTCATCAATCCGCTGTGTCTCAATGCCAGGTGCGATGAGTTCTTCAACTAAATCCAATGCCTCAACGACGATCTTACAGCTCTTTCGGATAAGGTCAATTTCGCGTTTGCTACGAATATGGATCAACTTAGAACCTGCGCCTACCCTTGATCTTGCCAGTATTCTTGAGAAAGCCGTCATAGTGACGCATAAGCAAATGCGACTCTAGTTGCTGCAACGTGTCCAGCGCCACACCCACGATAATAAGCAATGATGTGCCGCCGTAGAATGATGCAAAGTTGAAGGACACATTCACGAAACGGGTGATGATGTATGGTAGCACCGCGACAAATGCCAGACAGATGGACCCCGGCAGGGTGATACGCGTCAAGATGTTGTCGATGAATTCAGCCGTTCTTTTCCCAGGCCTCACACCAGGGATGAAGCCACCATGCTTTTTCATGTTGTCCGCCACATCCACGGGATTGAAAGCTATCGCCGTGTAAAAATAAGTGAAGAACACAATCAGCGTGCCATACACGATCCAGTACACAATGGACTGAACATCAAAATAGCGCGCCATCGAATTCATAAGCTCGCTATCCGGGAAAAACGTTAACACCGTTTGCGGCACAAACATGATAGACTGAGCAAAAATAATCGGCATCACGCCCGCGGTGTTGATGCGCAGTGGTATGTGCGTGCTTTGCCCGCCATATACTTTGCGGCCAACCACTCGCTTCGCATACTGCACGGGAATTTTGCGCGTACCCTGTGTGAGAGCAACCACACCAGCGATGGTCACCAACATCACGCCGAGCAGAAATACTTCGGTCAGAATAGCGCGGTTACCGCCAGCGATTTGCTGATACTCATCCAACAAGGCGTTCGGGAAGGTCGCAATGATACCAATGAAGATGATCAGGGAAATGCCATTTCCGATGCCACGCTCCGTGATTTGTTCACCTAACCACATGATGAGCACTGTGCCCGCGGTCAGTGTGATCAAAGCCAACAGCTTGAATGCAAAGCCCGGATAAGGCACAACGCTGAGACCCGAATTCGTCGTGATGCTTTCCAGGAAAACACTCACGCCGTAGGCCTGCATAGAAGAAATCAGCACAGTGCCATAACGGGTGTACTGGGTAATCTTCTTACGCCCCTCTTCTCCTTCTTTCTGCAGCTTCTGAAAATACGGGACCACCGCCCCAAGTAACTGAATAATAATAGATGCAGAAATGTAGGGCATAATGCCAAGAGCAAAGACAGTGGCACGCCGAAAAGCGCCACCCGCAAACAAGTCGTAAAGACTGAGTAATCCCCGGCCCTGACTCGCCTCATTGAAAAAGGCGATCAGTGCTTCACTGTTTATGCCCGGAATCGGAACGTGTCCACCGATTCGGTAGACAATCAGCACCAAAAGCGTGAAGATTATCCTCTGCTTCAGCTCAGGAATCTTGAAGAGACTCTGGAAGCCCTGCATCATAATATTGTGACCTTCCCACCGGCTTTTTCGATTTTGTCCTTGGCGGACTGACTGGCAGCATGGACGGTAATTTCCACAGCCCCTTTCATTTCACCATTGCCCAGAACCTTGACTGGGACGCTCTTTTTTGAGATCAAACCCTCTTTAAAAAGCACATCTGGCGTCACATCCTTTGAACCCTTGAGCCGCTCAAGATCACTCACATTGATGACCTGGTATTCTTGTCGGAAAATATTGGTAAACCCACGCTTTGGGACGCGACGCTGCAAAGGCATCTGTCCACCCTCAAACCAAGGGCGGCGAGTAGAACCAGCCCGTGATCTTTGTCCCTTATGGCCCCGGCAAGAAGTACCACCATGCCCAGAACCCTGTCCGCGTCCGATACGTTTTTTCTTGCGGACGGAACCTGACGCGTACTTTAGACTCCCTAGATCCATGATATTGGCATCCTCACTAAACTTGTTCGATCTTTACGAGATGGTTGACCTTACTGAGCATGCCTCTGATCTGCGGCGTCTCAGTATGCGTAACAGCTTGGTGCATTCTCCTGAATCCCAGAGCCTGCATCGTTTTCTTTTGTTTACCTGTTCGCCCAATGATGCTGCGAACCTGCGTAACTTTCAGTTGGATTTTCTTTTTTGCGGCCATCGTTCCTACGCGATCATGGTTTTGTTGTACACTTCAGATATGGATAGCCCCCTTCTACGAGCCACCACGGACACCTCCATGAGACCGGAAAGGGCTTCGATCGTTGCCTTGACAACGTTGTGCGGATTGGCGGACCCCATGCACTTTGTCAGAATATCCTGAATACCCGCAGCTTCCACGATAGCACGAATGGCGCCACCGGCTATTACGCCAGTACCAGGGGATGCTGGCTTGAGAAAAACCTTGCCGGCACCGGATTTACCTTTAATAGCATGCGGGATCGTCCCTTTTACGATTGGCACACGAATCAAATTCTTTTTGGCATTCTCCGAGCCCTTGGCAATCGCGCTCGTGACCTCATTCGCTTTGCCCAAGCCGGTACCCACAAAGCCGTTCCCATCTCCAACCACGACTATTGCATTGAAACTGAATCGACGTCCACCCTTAACAACCTTTGCGACCCGGTTGATATTGATGACACGTTCTTTGAGGTCGAGTTCACTCGAGTTAATTCTAACGACTTTCTTCAAGGTGTTCTCCAGGAGTTAGATGACATCATCCTAAAACTTCAGTCCGCTCTCGCGCGCACCATCAGCCACCGCCTTAACACGACCGTGGAAGAGGTAGCCACCGCGGTCAAAAACGACAGACTCTATTTTTAGACCCTTGGCCTTCTCAGCAATCGCTTTGCCAACGAGCTTGGCGGCATCGATCTTGGAGTCGGTCTTCTGTACGCCGTCAACCAGATCGGGGGTCAACGTTGAGACACCCGCGAGTGTCACGCGCGTGGCATCATCAACGAGCTGTGCGTAGATATTCTTCGCGCTACGGTAAACCGCCAGGCGCGGCCGCTGTCCTGTGCCAGCAACCTTCTTACGGATCCGCTTCCGCTTCTTTTCTCTTTTTAAAAATCGTGGATGTAATTTTTTCGACATAGTTGATGTTCCTGCTTAATTCTCTAAGCTGCGGTCTTGCCAGCTTTTCGCCTGATTTGTTCGTCTCTGTATTTGATGCCCTTGCCCTTATATGGCTCCGGCGGTCTGAATGAGCGAATCTTTGCGGCCACCTGCCCGACAATCTCTTTGTCAATTCCGGAAATTGAGATGGTAGTTGGGCTTTCGGTTTTAAGTTCGACGCCCTCAGGGGGAACAAACACAATCGGGTGCGAATAACCAAGCTGCATGGTCAGGCGGTTGTTCGCGACATCGGCCTTGTATCCCACTCCAACAATGTCGAGATTCTTCTCGAAGACTGAAGTCACACCCTGAACCATATTGGCCAGCAAGCTTCGATACAACCCATGAACCGATCTAAAAAACGTGCTGTCATTGGGGCGTGAAACAGTCAGGGTGTTGTCCTCTACCTTGACTCCGATGTCTGGGTGTACCTCACGACTCAACTCGCCCTTAGGGCCTTTAACCGTGACCCTTGCCTTCTCTACCTTTACTTCAACACCCGCGGGCAAATCAATTGGATTCTTGCCAACTCGAGACACTGAATTCTCCCAATATTAGATAGTTACCAAACGTAGCAAACAACTTCACCACCCACTTTCAACTTTTTCGCATCTCTATCCGAGATGATCCCTCGAGGCGTTGAAAGGATGGACATTCCCAGATTGTTGCGGACTCGCGGGATTGCGGTTGACTTGACATACTTACGCAGGCCAGGTGTGCTGATCCGCTTCAGCCCGCCAATAACGCTCATACCTTCCTCATCATATTTGAGGTAGATTCTGATGATGCCGCTCTTCCGGTCATCAATGAGAAGGTAATCTTTGATGTAACCGTACTCCTTAAGAATACGGGTCAAGCTTCTTTTAAAATTGGAAGCCGGGATATCCACCTTCCGATGTTGTGCCTGCGCAGCGTTTCTAATCCTTGTCAGATAATCTGCGATTGGGTCTGTCATACACATTTTTGTAGCTTCCTTCCTATTACCAACTGGCCTTGGTCACGCCCGGGATCTTGCCCTCAAGCGAGAGCTGCCGGAAACAAATCCTGCACAGCCCAAATTTGCGCAAAAACGCTCTGGGTCTACCACAGCGAGAACACCGATTATAAGCGCGAACCTGAAATTTCGGGGTTCTTTTTTGCTTCGCTATCAATGATTTCTTAGCCACGCTTGCTCCTAGTCTTTATTGTACCTGCTGATCTTTTTTCTTGAACGGCATCCCGAAAGCGGCCAGCAATTCGTAGGCCTCTTCATCGCTTTGCGCAGTGGTGACGATAGAAATATCCAGGCCACGAATCCTGTCTATCTTGTCGTAATCGATCTCAGGAAAAATAATCTGCTCTTTGATTCCAAGCGAGTAGTTTCCTCTGCCATCAAAGGCTCGGTCACTAAGCCCACGAAAATCTCGAATCCGGGGGATATCAACATTGATCAAACGGTCAAGAAACTCATACATTTGCAGACGTCGCAAAGTTACCTTACAACCGATCTTATTGCCCTCTCGCAACTTGAAATTCGAGATAGCCTTTTTCGCCTTGGTGATAATTGGCTTCTGTCCGGCAATTGCCGTTAGATCTTCAAATGCTCGGTCCAGGAGTTTCGAGTCCTGATTGGCATCGCCAACACCCATGTTCAGAACGATCTTGTCGATTTTCGGCACCTGCATGACATTCTTATATCCAAAGCGCTTCATCAGCTTTGGGATAATGGTGCTCCTGTACTCGGCAATTAGCCGTGGAAAGTATTCTGACATTGTATTACCCTAACTCCAAATTCCCTTATGATTGGTCCTGAATCATCTCGCCGGACTTCTTTGAAAAGCGAGCTTTCTGCCGTGACTTCTTGCCGTCTCCGGAAAGATGGTCGTAGCGTACGCGGGTAGGCTCATTCGTCTTTGGGTCAATCACCATCACATTTGAAGCGTGAATTGGCGCTTCCTTCTTGACGATGCCTCCCTGCGGCAAGTTATTTGAGGGCCGCATGTGCCGACTGATAAAGTTGACGCCTTCCACGATGACTCGTTTTCTAACTGGCAAAACCTTCAGAATTTTACCACGTTTGCCCTTGTATTCCCCCGACAGAACCAGAACCTGGTCGTTCTTTTTGACATGCATTTATATAGCTCCGGATAGCAAATTTATCTATAACACTTCTGGCGCGAGTGACACAATCTTCATGTGTTGTTTCTCGCGTAACTCGCGTGCCACGGGACCGAAAATGCGTGTTCCTCGGGGCTCATCCTGTTCATTGATTAGCACGGCTGCATTCTCATCGAAGCGAATATAGGAACCATCTTTTCTACGGATTTCTTTTTTCGTTCGAACGATGACAGCTCGGCCAACCTCACCTTTCTTGACAGCGCTACCGGGAATGGCCGATTTCACTGAGACATTGACAATATCGCCAACATGAGCATACTTTCTCTTGGTCCCACCCGGCACCATGATACACATTACTCTTTTCGCGCCTGTATTGTCCGCAACACTAAGTCGTGTGTATTGCTGAATCATTCGTTCCTCACTAAAAAGCTAAGTTATTTGGCCTTCTCGATAATCTCAACCAGGCGCCATCTTTTCAGTTTGCTTAGCGGACGGGTCTCCATTATCCGGACTCTGTCCCCAATCTGGGACTCATTCTTCTCATCATGCGCCATGAACTTCGAGGTTTTCTTGTAGAACTTACCGTACAAGCGGTGCCGTACCAGTCGCTCTTCAGAAACGACGATGCTCTTGTCCATTTGTGCTCTTAAGACCAGTCCTATCTTGGTCTTCCTGCTTCCTCTTTCCATCATGATCCCAAGTTAGGTTATTGTTGCTCTTTTTTGGTCCCGCGAATGCCAAGCTTGTGCTCTCGCAAGACAGTCTTTAGCCGTGCAATATCTCTGCGCACATCACGAAGCCTGAGAGGATTGTCCAGTTGATGCATGGCGTGCTGAAAACGCAGATTGTAAAGCTCCTCAAAAGTGTCGCTGAGCTTCAGCTCGACATCTTCAAGGGCCAACTCGTTGATTTCTTCCATTCTCATTGCTATTCACCGAAGTCACTTTGACTGACAAACTTGGTTTTTACCGGCAATTTGTGTGAAGCAAGACGCATTGCCTCACGGGCAACATCCTCATCGACTCCGCTCAACTCAAACATCACGCGCCCGGGCTTGACGACAGCAACCCAAAACTCCGGAGACCCTTTGCCTTTACCCATTCTGGTTTCCGCAGGCTTCTGGGTAACGGGCTTTTGAGGAAAGATTCGTATCCAAACCTTGCCGCCACGCTTTATATAGCGGGTCATCGCCACACGGGCAGCTTCAATTTGGCGCGATGAAATCCAGCATGGTTCCAAGGCCTTCAACCCATATTGCCCGAATGAGATTTTCGAGCCTCGAGTCGCGAGTCCCTTCATTCTGCCGCGTTGCTGCTTTCTGAATTTTACCCTTTTTGGCATCAACATGCTTTTATCTCCTTAGGCCCCGATGATCTCACCCTTGAAAATCCAAACCTTGACGCCGATTGTACCATACTGCGTGAGTGCAGTAACACTGGCGTAGTCGATGTCGGCCCGCAAAGTATGAAGTGGAATGCGTCCGTCCTTATAGGCTTCACGCCTCGCCATTTCAGCTCCGCCAAGGCGACCGGCACACGCAATCTTGACGCCACCAGCTCCCATACGCATGGTGCTCATCACAGCTTTCTTCATAGCACGCCGAAAGGGGATCTTCGCCACCATCTGATTGGCAATGTTTTCCGCAACCAAGCGAGAATCCAGCTCAGGTTTTTTGATCTCATTTATGTTTAACTGAACATCCTTCTTCGAAAGCCGCTGTAATTCTTCTTTCAGCTTGTCAACCTCAGCGCCCTTCCTACCAATCACGATGCCAGGGCGTGCAGTATGGATGGTCAACGTAATTCTTTGTGGCGTTCGGTCGATCCGAATCGAGGAGATGGCTGCATTCTGAAGCCGCCTGCCGATATATCGACGAAGCATAAGGTCTTCGCTTAGCTTTGCGGCGAAGCCCCTTTCGTCATACCAGTTTGACTCCCACTCCTTGATAATGCCAAGGCGAAACCCGATTGGATGAGTTTTCTGTCCCAAAATACCTCCGCTAACTTTCTAAAACATCTTCCGTGGTCGCAACCACGATGGTGATATGACAGGATGGTCTCTTCATGCGCATCGCCCGTCCCATCGATGCAGCCCTAAACCGCTTGAAACTAAAACCCATATCGACAAACGCTTCTTTGACCACGAGAGTCTCGGGCTCAATTTTCGAAGCACCTTCATTGTTCAACATGTTCGCAACGGCAGAGCGTAACGTTTTTTCAATGGGCACAGAAGCGGACTTCTGTGTGAAATGCAATATATTCAACGCGCGATCCACGGGTACACCACGCACAAGGTCGATCACCCGCCTCGCCTTTCGGGGCGACATTCTAACATAACGAGCTACAGCTCTAGCTTCCATGGTTTCCTGCTTCATTAGGGGTTGTTATCTAATCCTGCCCACTTTCTCCGACTTGCCGCCATGACCTCTGAAGGTGCGTGTCGGAGAAAATTCGCCCAGCTTGTGCCCAACCATATTTTCTGAGATGAACACTGGTATAAATTTGTTACCGTTGTGTATCGCAACTGTGTGGCCGACGAAGTCAGGAGTAATCGTGGAACGACGGGCCCAGGTCTTGAGAACCTTCTTCTGGTTCGAGTTGTTCATCTCCTGAATTCGCTTCAAGAGCTTGGCGTCTATGTAGGGACCTTTCTTAACTGAACGAGGCATAGCTTACCTACTTCCTCTTGCGTTTGGTTACAATGTAATCATCCGACTTCTTCTTGCGTCGCGTCTTACCACCCTTGGCAGGTTTACCCCACGGAGAACACGGGTGACGACCGCCAGAACTCCGGCCCTCACCGCCACCCATTGGATGGTCAACCGGGTTCATTACAACCCCGCGAACATGGGGACGGCGACCTAACCAGCGTTTTCTGCCAGCCTTGCCAATTGACACATTTTCATGGTCTCCATTTCCCACCTCGCCCATCGTAGCCCTGCACTCCACCCTGACCATTCGTACCTCACCGGATGGCAACTTCAATTGGGCATAAATGCCCTCGCGAGCCACCAGTTGAGCGTAGGTGCCGGCGCCACGTGCGAGCTGGCCACCCTTACCGAGCATCAGTTCGATATTATGAACCAGCGAGCCAAGAGGAATCCGCGACAGAGGCATGGCGTTACCAACCTTGATTTCTGCATCAGGACCAGACATGAGCATCTCGCCGACGGTCAAACCGAGCGGGGCAAGAATATACCTTTTCTCGCCGTCAGTGTAATGCAGCAACGCGATATTGGCGCTTCGGTTTGGGTCGTATTCGATAGACGCTACCTTAGCAGGAATTCCATCTTTGTTGCGACGAAAGTCAATCAGGCGATAATGCCGCTTATGACCACCCCCACGAAATCTTGTGGTGACGTGACCATGATTATTACGGCCGCCGCTTTTCTTTAATGGACGCAACAGTGACTTTTCCGGACCGACCTTGGTTATCTCATCAAAGGTGAGAACCGAGGTATGCCTCAGAGTTGGTGTTGTCGGCTTAAAATTCTTGATACCCATGAGATTCCTTTATCCCTGATTGTCGCCGAAAAGATCGATTGAGTGCCCATCAGCAAGGGTCACGATGGCCTTCTTCCAGTCAGGGCGACGACCACTCGTCAATCCACTACGAGAATTCATCTTCTTGGCTTTACCCTTAACGTTAACGGTACGCACATCGGTGACCAGCACATTGAATTTTACCTCGACAGCACGCCGGATCTCAATTTTATTGGCGCGTTTAGCTACTTCGAAGCCATACATGCGCCGATCTTCCTGGTGCGCCAGCATCTTCTCAGTCAGAAGCGGCCTTAGCAAAATCGTTTCCATCAGTTTCATTTGGTAAAGACTCCCGACAGTTTTTCTACGGCGCCTTTCTGAATCACGATGGTCTCGCAATTCATCAAGTCCAATGTAGACTCAGACGAAGCAACTCTGATTTCGAGTCTCGGAATATTTCGCCCTGCCCGGACAACATTCTGATCATAGTCCGCCAACAGCAGCAGGGTCTTCTTACCAGCCAACTCCAAGCCCTTCAAGATTCCAAACATGTCTCTGGTTTTCGCCGACTCAATCTGAAAGTCATCTACCACCTTGACTTGGCCGTTCTTTGCCTTGTCGGAGTACACAGAGACTCGAGCCAAGGCTTTTACTTTCTTGGGTAGCCGCGATTTGTACTGTCGCGGCTCAGGACCAAAAATTCGGCCACCGCCAACCCAAAGCCCCGACCTCGTCGAACCGGCTCGTGCGGCTCCCCGTCCTTTTTGGCGCCATGGCTTCCGACCACCGCCACTCACCATTGAGCGCGTTTTGGAAGAGGCCGTCCCCTGTCTGGCGTTAGTCTGTTGCGACTTGACCGCGAGGTACACGGCGTGTTCATTTGGCTCCACACCAAACACGTGGTCCGGCAACTTCACTTTTTTGCCAGATGAACTTCCGTCAGTTGCTAGAACATCTAATTCCATTTATAACTCATTTGCTAATTTTTAATAAGAATCAAACTGGATTTAGAACCCGGGATTGTGCCTTCAATCACAATCAGATTTTGCTCAGGCACAATCTTCAGAATACGTCGTTTCTTGAGCGTCACCTGGTCGTTGCCGGTACGCCCGCCCATCTTCATTCCTTTAAAAACCTTGGAAGGAGAGGACGATTGACCGATAGAGCCAGGCGCTCTGGGCCGATCACTCTGACCGTGAGTTTTAGGGCCACCACCAAAACCGTGGCGTTTCATCACACCCTGGAAGCCTTTTCCCCGGGATATCCCCGTGATAGTGACCTTTTCACCATCAGAGAAACTATCGACTTTGATCTCATCACCCAAGTTCAACTCATCTGCGGTGTCAAAGCTTTTGAACTCTCTAAGGTAGCGCTTCGGCCCAACACCCGCTTTCTCGAAGTGCCCTGCAACCGGCCTGGACGTATTCTTAGGCTTCTTATCTTCAAAAGCCATCTGAATGGCCCGATAACCATCCTTCTCTTGTGTCTTAATCTGGGTGATATAACAGGGCCCGGCCTCTACAAGCGTGGCAGGAACCGCGCGGCCATTGTCATCGAACAGCCTGGTCATTCCCAGTTTTTTCCCAATAATACCGGCCATACTATGCTACTTTCCTTGAAAAGTGTTTTCTCTCAAACCTTAATCTCGACGTCAACCCCAGCAGGCAACTCAAGCTTCATCAGGGCGTCTACCGTCTTCGGCGTCGAATTCAAAATGTCAATCAAACGCTTGTGAATACGAGTCTCAAACTGCTCACGAGATTTTTTATCGACATGTGGAGAACGCAATACTGTGTACAGCGAGCGTTTGGTTGGGAGCGGTACCGGCCCCGAAATTGCCGCCCCCGTCGCCTTGGCAGTACGGATGATCTTGTCCGTCGACTTGTCTATCAGCCTATGATCATAGGCTTTGAGCTTAATCCTAATATTCTGACCGACCAATGGTCTCTCCTCAAGCGTTTAATAGTGCGTGCGTCATGAAAAAACCGCGTAAATCTAACCTGCTACTACTCTAGAATCTTCGTTACAACACCAGCGCCAACCGTTCTTCCGCCTTCACGGATAGCGAAGCGAAGCCCTTCTTCCATAGCAATAGGCGAGATGAGTTCGACATCCATATTAACATTGTCCCCAGGCATCACCATCTCAACGCCTTCATCGAGATTCAGAACGCCAGTGACGTCTGTGGTGCGGAAGTAGAACTGAGGGCGATATCCGTTAAAAAATGGCGTATGGCGACCGCCTTCTTCCTTCTTCAGAACGTACACTTCTGACTTGAACTTTGTGTGAGGAGTGATTGAGCCAGGCTTGGTCACACACATTCCTCTTTCAAGCTCTTCCTTATCAACACCGCGCAACAGCAGGCCAACGTTGTCACCAGCTTCTCCGTAATCCAGAAGCTTGCGAAACATCTCCACACCCGTGACCACGCTCTTACGTTTGGCGCCCAAACCGACGATCTCGACTTCTTCGCCAGATGAAATCTTGCCGCGGTCAATTCTACCGGTACCCACAGTACCACGACCTGTAATACTGAAGACATCCTCAACCGGCATCAGAAATGGTTTATCTACGTCACGAGTCGGAGTGGGAACGTAATCATCAACAGCTTGCATCAGGTCAAATATCGGTTTGGCCTTGGCTTCGTCATCGGGATTGGACAATGCCTCGAGTGCGCTACCCGGAATAATGGGTATGTCATCGCCCGGGAAGTCATATTGGCTCAACAACTCTCGCAATTCCAGCTCAACCAACTCCAGAAGTTCCGGATCATCGACCATATCTACTTTATTCAAGAACACAACCATGCAAGGTACGCCGACCTGACGTGCAAGGAGAATGTGCTCACGTGTCTGGGGCATTGGGCCATCAGCAGCACTGACCACAAGAATAGCTCCATCCATCTGGGCAGCACCGGTAATCATGTTCTTGACGTAATCGGCGTGCCCGGGGCAATCGACGTGAGCATAGTGCCGCGCCTCAGTCTCATACTCTACGTGAGCGGTGGCGATGGTTATGCCACGAGCCTTCTCTTCGGGAGCATTATCGATTGAATCAAAGCTCATGTAATCGGCCAAGCCCTTCTTATTCAATACAACCGTAATGGCTGACGTCAACGTGGTCTTACCATGATCCACATGACCAATCGTCCCTATGTTGACGTGAGGTTTAGTTCTCTCGAATTTCTGCTTCGCCATGGTTTTGCCTCCAGTTTATGTCTTTCTTGAGTTTGTCCAAAAATCTTAAAGAATTTAGATCGTGTTCTATTTATGCGGCTGCTACCTTCTCGAGTATCTTTTCCGAGACGGCCTTTGGAGCCACCGCGTACTTTGAGAATTGCAGTGTAAAAATAGCTCGACCCTGAGTCAGAGACCTGAGCGAGGTTGCGTATCCAAACACTTCGCTCAATGGCGCTTCTGCCGTAACAACCTGAGCGTCCTTGCGCGGGACAATCCCTTTGATTTTACCTCTCCTGCTATTCAGGTCTCCCATCACGTCTCCCATATATTCCTCCGGAACCACAACCTCTACATCCATAATAGGCTCCATGATTTTGGGATCAGCTTTGAGTGCCGCGTTTTTGAAGGCCATCGAGCCGGCTATCTTAAATGCTATTTCCGACGAATCGACATCGTGGTAGGAACCATCGATAAGAGAAGCCTTGACATCCAGCAGCGGGTAGCCAGCGATGATGCCATTATCCAGGGACTCGCGAATACCAGCCGCCACGGAGTTAATGTACTCCCGCGGAATCGCCCCACCCACAATCTTATTCTCAAAAACGAAACCCTTACCCGACTCACCCGGCTCCAGGTCGATTACCACATGGCCATATTGTCCCCGACCACCGCTCTGACGAACGAACTTGGCTTCCACTTCGCGTGCGGCCTTGGTAATGGTCTCACGATAGGCAACAACCGGCCGACCAACATTTGCGCCAACCTTGAATTCACGCAACAAACGATCGACAAGTACGTCGAGATGAAGCTCACCCATGCCGTAGATGATGGTTTGCCCAGTTTCTTCATCTCCTCGAACCCTAAAGGTCGGGTCTTCTTCTGCCAGTTTGGCCAGTGAAATACCAAGCTTTTCCTGATCAGCCTTAGTCTTAGGCTCGATCGAAACAGCAATAACGGGCTCAGGAAAATGCATGGACTCGAGTATGACCTGCTTATTTTCAGCGCACAAGGTGTCCCCGGTACGCGTGTGCTTAAGGCCAACAGCCGCAACAATGTCGCCTGCAAAAACGCCATCAAGATCATCTCTCTTGTTAGCACTCATCTGCAGAATCCTACCCAGCCGCTCTCTCTTGCCTGAATTTACGTTGTAAATATACGAGCCAGCGTCTACGTGACCGGAATACACTCTAAAATAGGTAAGCCTGCCCACGTAAGGGTCTGTCATTATCTTAAAAGCCAACGCCGAGAAAGGTTCATCGTCACTCGGCTTTCTGACAACTTCGTCACCCGTCTTAGGGTGCTCTCCGGAAACATCCGGCAAATCGCTCGGCGCCGGAAGGAAGTTGATAACGGAATCCAACAACCGCTGCACACCCTTATTTTTGAAAGCCGAACCCAAAAGAACAGGGGTTATCTTGACACTAACTGTAGCTTCACGAATGGCTGCAACAATCTCTTTTTCGTCAATCTCCGCCCCGTCGAGGTATTTTTCGAGCAAGGTGTCATCAAACTCAGAAACCGATTCCAACAACATGGTTCGATACTCGGCAGCCTTTTCCTCAAGGTCGTGCGGAATCTCAATCTCCTCCCATGTAGAACCCAGACTGTCATCGCTGTAGACAACAGCCTTCATCTTCACGAGATCTATAAGACCGGTAAACATGTCGCCCTCACCGATCGGAATCTGTACTGGGACAATATTGGCTCCAAGCCGCCCCTTGATCATCTCCAGCGCACCATAAAAATCCGCGCCTACGCGATCCATCTTATTTATGAAAGCAATGCGTGGAACACCATACTTATCGGCCTGCCTCCAGACCGTCTCAGACTGAGGCTCCACGCCGCCAACAGCGCAAAACAGCGCAACGGCGCCATCAAGAACACGCAAAGAACGCTCCACCTCAACGGTAAAGTCCACATGCCCGGGTGTATCTATAATATTGATGCGATGCTTATTCCACTCACAAGAGATCGCCGCAGACGTAATTGTTATGCCACGCTCCCGCTCCTGCTCCATCCAATCCATTGTGGCAGCACCGTCATGCACTTCCCCCATACGATGAATCATACCCGTATAGAAGAGAATACGCTCAGTGGTCGTAGTCTTACCGGCATCAATGTGGGCCATGATGCCGATATTTCTTATCTTGTTTAGACTTGTTTTCCTTGGCATAAAAAAAACTCCAGAATCAAATAAAGAGAATTCCTAGCATCCCATATTCAAATTCGTGGAGACATAGCTTTCGATAATGTTGCACAACATCTCTAAGTACGTCCACGCATCCTACATGAAAAAGGGAAGTAATCTAAACTCTTCCCTATGAAATAAGCATTGAAATCAAACAATCGCGGCTGGCTGCGACAATGACACCCCAAATCACCACCGGAAGTGAGCAAAGGCCTTGTTGGCCTCAGCCATCTTATGGGTATCATCCCTCTTCTTGATCGAGCCACCTTCTTTGTTGGATGCAGCAATCAATTCATCGGCCAACTTCTCGGCCATCGAGCGACCTGCGCGCGCTTTTGCAAAGCCGATAATCCAGCGCAACGCCAGCGCCTGCTTACGGCTTGGTCTCACCTCAATTGGCACCTGATAGGTTGCGCCACCAACCCTGCGAGACCTGACTTCAAGAATAGGTTTGACATTACCAATAGCCTTCTCGAAGACTTCCAAGCCATCTTTTTTCGTCTTATCTTCAATAATTTCGAGCGATGAGTAGAACGTCTTCTCAGCGATACTCTTTTTGCCACGTTCCATCAGGCCATTAATAAACTTGGCCGCAAGAACACTCTTATATTTGGGGTCTGGCAGAACCTGTCGCTGCTCAGCTGCTTTACGTCGAGACATAAGCTATTACCTAGGAACCCTTTCTCTTGGTGCCGTACTTTGAGCGGCTTTGGTTGCGATCCTGAACACCACTCGTATCATACACTCCTCTTACAATATGATAACGAACGCCCGGCAAATCCTTGACACGCCCTCCTCTAATCAGGACAATCGAGTGCTCCTGGAGATTATGCCCTTCCCCGGGAATGTACGCCGTAACCTCGAACCCATTCGTCAGGCGAACCCTGGCCACTTTGCGCAATGCCGAGTTAGGTTTCTTTGGAGTTGTCGTATACACTCTGGTACAAACCCCACGTCTCTGTGGCGAACCAATTAAGGCAGGGGAAGTCGTCTTTTTTACTATCCGCTTCCGGCCAGATCTTATAAGTTGATTTATTGTCGGCAAAGCACATCCCTCATGATTACAGAATTATAATATAGAAAAACCACTACTGAAAAGCAACCCATTTTTGAGTTTTTTCGATAAATTATTATCCGTTTATCCTCGGATTGGTTAGCCAACAGCGGCCTGGTATTCTTCCTCCGCAGTCTCAGAACTAACGTCATCATCATCGGTCTTTGGGCCTTCAGAGTAGACCTTCAGCCCCTTGTACTGATGCAGTCCCGTGCCAGCGGGTATCAGATGCCCCATGATGACATTCTCCTTCAGCCCAAGGAGCTTATCCACTTTGCCTTCGATGCAGGCATCCGTCAGGACACGAGTCGTCTCCTGGAAAGACGCTGCAGAAATAAAGCTCTCTGTGGTTAGCGATGCTTTGGTAATGCCCAACAGGAGTGGTAGAAAGGTGGCGGGCTGCGTCGGTCGCGTGCCGGCGGGCGCTTTGTCCGCCTCCTTGAGCTTTTCATTTTCCCTGTCTAGCTCATCTTTGTTTACGACCTCATCTACCTGATATTTTGAGTCGCCGGCATCGACAACCACAACACCATCCCGAATACTCTCGTTTTCTTCCAGAAAGGAAATCTTGTCAATCTGATCCCCTTCCAGATACATGGTGTCGCCCGGATCTTCAATCTTTACCTTCTGCAGCATCTGGCGCACGATGACTTCAATATGCTTGTCGTTGATACGAACACCCTGCAATCGGTAGACCTCTTGAATCTCGTTGACCAGGTATTCCTGGACTTTGTTCGGTCCCATGATATTCAGAATGTCCTCAGGCGTAATACTGCCTTCACACAGCTTCTCACCTGCCTGAACGTAGTCACCTTCGTGTACCAGAACATGCTTGCCATAAGGTATCATGTATAGCTTTTCTTCCTGCGCATCCTGCGAGGTGACGATGATTTTTCTGGTTCCACGACGAATCTCACCGAATTTAACTTCGCCGTCAATTTCGGTTACTACGGCGGGCTCTTTCGGTTTCCTGGCTTCAAAAAGCTCTGCCACACGTGGCAGGCCACCCGTGATGTCGCGGGTTTTGGCAATCTCACGCGGTATCTTGACAAGGATGTCGCCTGCCTTGACCTTGTGACCATCTTGCACCAGGAGATGCGCCCGTGTTGGCACAATGTAGTTGCCAAGCTTGTTGCCTTCCTTATCGACGACATGGAGTTGCGGGCTAAGACTACGGTTGCGCGTCTCGATAATGACCCGCTGCTTAAGGCCCGTCGTCTCATCCAACGCTTCGCGGAAGGTTACTTTGTCAATAAGATCGATGTACTTCACAAAGCCTTCCTGATTTGCCAGGATGCTCGCCGTGTAAGGATCCCATTGAAACACGATCGTACCCTTCTCAATCGTTTCCCCTTCACTGACCAGCACTTGTGCGCCATAAGGGACAATGTACTGAGCAGCGATACGATTGTTCGGATCAAATATGTCGAGTTTGGCATTTCGACCGACCGCAACGACGGTGCCGTCGGCTTGCTTAACAGATTTCAAATTGCCAAATTTGACTGTGCCACCGTTCTTGGCAGTCACCTGAGATTGCGCGGCAATGCGTGAAGCCGTACCGCCAATGTGGAAGGTTCTGAGCGTTAGCTGAGTGCCTGGCTCACCAATAGATTGTGCCGCCATGACGCCCACAGCCTCTCCCATCGTCACCAGGGAACCAGTGGCCAGGTTGCGGCCATAGCACAAGCCGCAAACACCGCGTTTCGCTTCGCAGGTTAGCACTGAGCGAATATTGACTGTCTCAATACCGCTGTCAGAAATCCGGTCAGCCATATCTTCGTTGATCAGCGTATTGGCCTCAACAATTACTTCCTGCGTCGTCGGGTCAAAAACATCCTCTGCCGCAACACGCCCAAGGATACGGTCGCGCAACGGTTCGATAATTTCTTCCCCTTCTTTCAGGTCACTAATCTTAATTCCAAGAATCGTGTTGCAATCAACTCCGGTAATGATAATATCTTGAGCAACATCGACAAGACGGCGGGTTAGATAGCCAGCATCCGCTGTTTTTAATGCGGTGTCGGCCAACCCCTTTCGTGCACCATGCGTTGAGATGAAATACTCGAGCACCGTCAGGCCTTCGCGGAAGTTCGCCGTAATTGGGTTCTCGATGATTTCGCCCATCTGCCCGGTCATTTTCTTTTGCGGCTTAGCCATCAAACCGCGCATGCCCGCGAGCTGCCTAATCTGCTCTTTTGAACCACGAGCGCCAGAGTCAGCCATCATATAAACAGGGTTGAAGCCTTCACGTTCTTCCTCTAAATGCGTGAACAGCTTCTCTGCGATATTGCTGGTGGTGTGCGTCCAGATGTCGATGATCTTGTTGTAGCGCTCGCCATCGGTGATGACACCATTTTCATACTGATTCTGAATGGTGTTGACCTTATTAACGGCTTCTTTCAGCAGGGCTTCCTTCTCTTCAGGTATGCTCACGTCCTCGATGCCTACGGTTGCGCCCGAGATCATGGCATATCCAAAACCAAGTGATTTCAATTCGTCCAGAAACGCGGCCGTTTCCCGGTTGCCGAAGGCCTGGTAAACATCGGCAGCAATATCCTCCAACCTGCGTTTCGTCAAAAGTTCATTAACGAATGGGATGCCTTTAGGAACGACCTCATTGAAGACGACGCGGCCGGTGGTGGTGTCGATCACTCCGCCGTCGATTCGAACTTTGATTTTGGCATGCAGACCGACCTTACCATCATAGTGGGCAATGAGCACTTCTTGCTTGTTCGCGAAGACAATACCTTCGCCCTTCTCACCCGTCTTCGACTTTGTCAGGTAGTAGATTCCAAGCACGATGTCCTGACTTGGAATTGCCAGGGGTCGGCCGCTGGCGGGAGACAAGATGTTGTGGCTTGAGAGCATCAACATGCGTGTCTCGATTTGCGCGTAGTGCGACAGTGGCACGTGAACCGCCATCTGGTCGCCGTCAAAATCCGCGTTGAATGCAGCGCAGACCAGCGGGTGCACCTGTATCGCTTTTCCCTCGATAAGGATAGGCTGGAACGCCTGAATTCCCAACCTGTGCAAGGTCGGAGCGCGGTTCAGCAGGACCGGGTGGTCATCGATAATTTCTTCAAGAATGTCCCATACTTCCGGGCCACGCCTGTCAACAAGTTTCTTGGCGCTCTTGACAGTCTTCACTAGTCGCCGCTCGACCAGTTTCCTAATCACGAACGGTTTGAAAAGTTCAAGCGCCATCTCTTTTGGCAGGCCGCATTCATGCAGTTTCAACTCCGGCCCTACGACGATGACCGAGCGCCCGGAATAATCGATACGCTTGCCCAATAGATTCTGCCGGAAGCGACCCTGCTTGCCGCGCAGCATATCGGAAAGCGATTTCAACGGGCGATTGCCGTCGCCACGCACGGCCGCAGACTTCCGGCCATTATCGAAAAGCGCATCGACCGCCTCTTGCAGCATTCTTTTCTCGTTCCGCAAAATCACTTCAGGGGCCTTGATCTCCATCAATTTCTTGAGGCGATTGTTGCGAATGATCACTCTGCGATACAGATCATTTAAATCGCTGGTGGCAAACCGGCCACCTTCCAGGGGAACCAGTGGCCTTAGCTCAGGTGGAATCACCGGCACCACGGACATAACCATCCATTCCGGACGGTTCGTACTTTTCTTTAGAGATTCAACAACCCGCAATCGTTTCAGGGCATCCGCTTTTCTCTGAGCCGATTTCTCATCGCGGACAGCGGTGCGTAATTCAACGGAAACGGCTTGCACATCCGTTCTTTTCAGGATTTCAAGAATGGCTTCACCGCCAATCTTGGCCAGGAATGGCTCCCCTTCTTCAACACCCTTTTCTTTCTTCGACTCCTCGTACTCACCCGTGATCTGGAAATAGTCCTCTTCAGAGATCAATTCTTTCGCCTTGAAGCCACTGTTGCCGGGCTCGATCACGACGTAGGACTCGTAGTAGATAACGCGCTCCAACTCCTTAGCGCTCATGCCAAGAATGTAGCCGATCTTGGACGGCAGAGACTTCCAGAACCAAATGTGGACGACTGGCACGGCCAAAGAGATGTGTCCCATTCGTTCACGGCGTACGCTCTTGGTCGTGACCTCAACGCCGCAACGGTCGCAGATGATACCCTTGTAGCGAATTCGCTTATATTTGCCGCAATGACACTCCCAATCTCTCACCGGCCCAAAAATCTTTTCACAGAACAAGCCATCTTTTTCCGGCTTGAACGAGCGGTAGTTTATCGTTTCAGGCTTGGTAACCTCTCCGAACGACCGTTCCAGAATCTTGTCGGACGAAGCCAAGCTAATCGAGATTGCGTCGAACGTCTTCCTGGTGGTTGTTTCTTGTCTACTGAAGTAGGCCAATGAGCCACCTCCTGTCAATGATGAGGAATCTTTTCAATGACTTAATGAGCTACTTTTCACGGTTTCCTTGCTGAAGCAATTCCACGTCCAGACCCAAGCCCTGGAGCTCGCGAATCAAAACGTTGAAAGATTCAGGCAGCCCGGGTTCGGCCAGATTATCGCCCTTGACGATTGCCTCGTAGGCCTTCGAGCGGCCACGAACATCGTCTGATTTGACAGTCAGGATTTCCTGAAGCGTGTGGGCGGCGCCGTACGCCTCCAGAGCCCAAACTTCCATCTCTCCAAATCGCTGACCGCCAAACTGAGCCTTGCCACCCAACGGTTGCTGAGTGATGAGAGAGTAGGGTCCGATCGAACGTGCGTGAATTTTGTCTTCCACGAGATGAGACAGTTTGAGAATATAAACGAAGCCAACGGTTACCGGGTTGTGGACTTGCTCACCGGTCCGGCCGTCAAACACGATAGATTTGCCGTCTTCAGGAACCCCGGCATCGCGCATCTTCTCACGAATTTCATCGTAGCTCGCTCCGTCAAAAACCGCGGTCGCAAACTTGGTTCCCAACTTATCGGCCGCCCATCCCAGATTGGCCTCGAAAATTTGGCCCAGGTTCATTCGCGATGGTACGCCGAGCGGATTTAGAACGATATCAACCGGCGTGCCGTCAGGCAGATAGGGCATGTCTTCTACCGGAACAATTCGAGCAACGACGCCCTTGTTGCCATGGCGGCCGGCCATCTTGTCACCGACCATCAGCTTACGCTTCTTGGCGACATAGACTTTGGCTAGTTGCACAATTCCGGGAGGTAACTCATCGCCGACCTCGACCTTGAATTTTCTGTTCTCGAGTTCTTCCTCCAACTCGCTCAATTTCAACTGATAGCCGGACCAGATTGTGGCAACCTTCTCGTTTGTTGTGCTGGTGTCACACAGTCCCTCACTATAGTCAAGAGCGTCAAAATCGGTAGCAGAGAGTGTGTCCTCGCTAAACACGGTACCCGCACGGAACTCAACCTTGCCAGTGTTTTTGTCTCTGACGGTTTTGCTGGTTTCGCCCGCGAGCACCATTTTCAACTTCTCGTTTCTCAGCTTCTCGGTCCGGGTGAGCTCATTGGCGTACCAAAGCTCTATCTCCTCGAGGCGCTTCTTGTCTTGCTTCTTGGTTTTGGGGTCTTTCTTCTTGCGGGTGAAAAGCTTAGTATCGATCACAACACCTTTCATCCCGGGAGGGGCCTTTAGCGAGGCATCCTTCACATCACCCGCCTTCTCACCAAAAATTGCCTTTAGCAGCTTCTCTTCGGGTGTCGGATCGGTTTCGCCTTTCGGAGTGACCTTGCCAACGATGATGTCTCCGGCTTGAATTTCTGCGCCGACACGGATGATGCCGTTTTCATCGAGATCCTTTGTCGTTTCCTCACTGACGTTTGGAATTTCGCGAGTCAACTCCTCCTCACCGCGCTTTGTATCTCGAACCTGCAACTCAAATTGTTCAATATGAATGGAGGTGAAAACATCGTCTCGCTTGATACGCTCGGAGATGACGATCGCATCTTCGAAATTGTAACCGCGCCAAGGCATGTAAGCAACAAGCACATTCCTGCCGAGTGCAAGCTCACCATGGTCCGTAGCACAGCCATCCGCAAGGACATCACCCTTCTTGACTTGTTGTCCGGCAGAAACAATCGCGCGCTGATTGATTGAAGTATCCTGGTTGGTGCGCGCGAACTTGATCAAGCGGTAGCTCACAAACTCGGACTCATCGAAGTCGAGCAGGCTATCCATGGACAGCCTTTCTTTTGTCTTCGCTTTTGCCTTTCGCACCACAATCTGGAGGGAAGTGACGCTTTCGACAGTACCATCCACGTCCGATGTCACCATCGCCCTTGAGTCATGCGCAACCTTGGCTTCCATTCCCGTGCCAACCAGCGGAGAATCGGTACACAGCAAAGGTACGGCCTGGCGCTGCATGTTGGATCCCATCAATGCACGGTTTGCATCATCATGCTCGAGAAATGGAATAAGGGCTGCCGCTGCAGACACGATCTGCGTCGGCGAGACGTCCATATAGTGCAAACCAGATGGCTCTACGATGGGGAAGTCACCTCTAAATCTGGACTTCACCTTCTCGCGGACAAAGTTGCCCTTCTCGTCGATCGGAGCATTGGCCTGCGCAATCACGAATTTATCTTCATCGTCCGCGGACAGATACTCGATCTTGTCGGTAACCTTGCCCTTAACGACCTTGCGGTAGGGCGTTTCTATGAAGCCGAAATCGTTGATGCGCGCAAAGGTGGTAAGCGAAGAGATCAGACCAATATTTGGCCCTTCCGGCGTCTCAATCGGACACAAACGCCCGTAGTGGGTATAGTGAACATCGCGAACTTCGAAGCCAGCGCGTTCGCGCGTCAGGCCGCCGGGCCCGAGGGCGGACAATCGCCGCTTATGGGTCATCTCAGCCAGCGGGTTGGTTTGATCCATAAACTGCGAGAGCTGACTCGTGCCAAAAAACGTGTTGATGACTGAAAAGATGGTCCTGGCGTTCACCAGATCCTGCGGAGTCAGGTTTTCGCTATCACGCAGATTCATGCGCTCTTTGATGGTACGCGCCATGCGTGAAAGCCCCAGAGTCATCTGAGCGCCCAACTGTTCTCCCACGGTCTTGATGCGACGATTTCCGAGATGGTCGATATCGTCAGAGCCGCGGGTACCTGCGCGAAGCTCAAGCAGATACTTGATTATAGCAACGATGTCTTCCTTTGTCAAAACCGTGGTCTCGATATCGACATCCAGACTCAGTTTTTTATTGACACGATATCGGCCTACTTGCCCGAGGTCATACCTTTTGGGATTGAAGAACATCCGCTCGATCAAACCGCGAGCCGTATCGAGATCCGGCGCTTCGCCAGATCTGAGGTGCCGATAAATTGCCTCGAGAGCATCCTTCTCAGAGCGTGAGGCATCTTTCCGCAGCGTATTGCTCATCACTTCCGGATAAGCGCCCCCTGCTCTCATCAGCCTGACTTTCTTAATGTCGGAATCCTTAATGGCCTCAATGGCCTCTTCCGTCAGTTCGGTGTTCTTCTCAAGCAGGAGTTCACCGGTGTCAGTATCGATCACGTCCTCAATCGAGATTCTCCCAGCCGCGGTCTTGAAGTCCTTGCTCTTGACTGAGATTTCATCAACCAAATCAAACAGGTCAAGCAAATCCTTGTCCGTAGAGAAACCGAGCGCGCGGAGCAACGTAGTGACCGGAAATTTCTTTCGTCGGTCGATATAGACGTACAGGACATCATTTATATCCGTCGTAAACTCGACCCACGAGCCGCGCAAAGGGATAATCCTGGCGGAATAGAGCTTCGTGCCGTTTGGGTGCAGCAATTCGTCGAAGAAGACGCCTGGGGAACGGTGAAGCTGGCTAACAACAATGCGCTCAGCGCCGTTGATGATGAACGTTCCCCGATTGGTCATATAGGGCACGTTCCCCAGGTAAACGACTTGCTCAATTGTGTCAACGAACTCCTTGCTCTCAGAATATTCATCCTTTACTGACAGCTTGAGCTTTGCCTTAAGCGGAACAGAGTATGTGACACCTCGCTCCTGACATTCGATCATGTCGTACTTCGGCTTCTCAACGTAGTATTGATCAAACTCCAAACAAAAATTTTCCCGACTGTCAATAATCGGGAAAACATTTTTGAAAACCGCATGCAACCCCTTGTCTCTTCGATCTTCCGGCCGGACATCGTCCTGCAGAAATTCTCGGTAGGATTGGAGTTGAATGTCTAGCAAGTCTGGCAGTTCAATGACCTGTGTAAGTTTGGAAAAGGACTTTCTGCCGTTGCTCTGCATATAGGTTACCACCTCATTGTTTTATCCCTTGAGGACAAGCCTACTTGACTTCGGCGCTGCCGCCAACCTCTTCCAGTTGCTTCTTGATGTCTTCGGCCTCATCTTTGGTCACGGCTTCCTTGACTGCCTTAGGAGCGGAATCAACAAGATCTTTCGCTTCCTTCAAGCCAAGACTCGTAATAGCCCGAACAACCTTGATAACCTGAATCTTCTTGTCACCAACAGCAGTGAGAACTACGTCGAACTCTGTCTGCTCTTCGACAGCATCAGCAGCTGCGCCACCTGCTGCGACCGGGCCGGCAGCCATCGCGACCGGAGCTTGAGCCGTCACTCCAAAACGGTCTTCAATCGCCTTAACCAATTCTGACAACTCAAGAACCGTCATCTTTTCTATGGTTTCGAGCAATGAATCTACGGAGCCATTGGCGCCTTTTGCTTTGCTGGATTTTTTAGCCGGCGCTGCTTCAGCTGCCGCTGCTTCTTTTGCTTCTGCCATTATAGACCTCCCAATAAATAGGGTTTAGTATTAAACTTTAGCTAACTTTCGTTCTCTTTCTTCTCTTTAACCGCATCAAGAGCATAAACCAGCTTGCTCAACACGCCATTGAGTGCGTAAGCAAGGTTTGAAATCGGGGCTTGCAGAACGCCAACCAATTGCCCAAGCACTTCGTCTCTGGATGGCAGACTGGCAAGTTCAGCGACACGTTCCTCGCCAAACAAGACACCCTCAAACAGGCATGCTCTGACAGTCAACTTCTCATTCTTTTTGCTGAATTCACTGATAACTCTTGCAGGGGCCACCGGATCGTCCATACCGAAGGCGAGTGCAGTGGGACCCTGTAAGTATTCGACGATGTCATCACAGCCAGCGGACTTTGCCGACAGCTTCGCCAGCGTATTCTTGACGACTCGATATTCCACGTTTGCACCTGCGAAAGCCTGACGCAGCTTAGTAATCTCCTCAACGTTGAGTCCTTTGTAATCTGTGAGGAAGATGCTGCTGGCCTTAGACAGTTGCTCGGCGACGTCTGCAACAATCGCTTCTTTTTCTGCAGTTGGCATTTAATGTATCCTGGTTAGTAGATCACGTCCGTTCTATCGTAATTCAGCGAGAACGGCAGCCTTGTCCAAGCGAATACCGGGCCCCATGGTGTTTGACAACACCACTCCTTTTACATATAGGCCCTTGGATGCGGACGGCTTCAGGCGCATAACTGTTCGTAAGAACGCCACCACATTTTCCTTCAACTGCGCACTCTCGAAAGATGCCCGTCCTACAGCGACGTGAAGGATACCATATTTGTCTACACGAAACTCAATCTTACCAGCCTTAAGCTCTTTCACGGTCTTACTGACATCCATAGTCACGGTGCCACTTTTGGGATTTGGCATCAAACCACGCGGGCCAAGTGCGCGACCTAACTTTCCGACTTCCCCCATGACATCGGGTGTCGCCACCAAAACGTCGAAATCAAACCAGCCGCCCTGAATCTTCTTGATGTATTCGTCGAAGCCGACAAAGTCGGCGCCGCTTTCCTTCGCCTCGGCCTCTTTGTCGCCTTTCGTCAAAACCAAGACCCTGACATCCTTACCCGTGCCATGAGGCAGAGAAACTGTGCCTCGCACAACCTGGTCGGCATGTCGGGGATCGACGCCGAGGTTCATGGAGATTTCGACAGACTCATCAAACTTGGCGCCTGCGGTCTTCTTAATCAGTTCGACAGCTTCGTCGAGCGCGTAGTCCTTACCGACATCAACCATAGATGATGCTTTGCTGTATCTTTTACCTTTATTCATCTCAATTCCTAGCGTGAGTTTACTCGACCAACAAGCCCATACTTCTTGCCGTGCCTTCGATTATCCGCATGGCAGCGTTGATATCATTCGCATTCAAATCTTCGGCTTTAGCTTCAGCAATCTCCTTAACCTGATCCCGAGTCACCGTGCCCACCTTGTCCCGATTGGGCTCCCCGGATCCCTTTTCCAAACCAGCCGCTTTTTTCAGCAGAACCGCTGCCGGCGGAGATTTTGTAATAAACGTAAACGACCGGTCCGCATAAACCGTTATGACCACCGGGATAATCAAGCCCTGCCTATCCTGGGTCTTGGCGTTGAACGCTTTGCAAAACTCCATGATGTTAACACCTGCCTGACCAAGCGCAGGCCCAACCGGTGGTGACGGATTCGCGGCTCCCGCAGCAATCTGTAACTTGATCGTGGATAAAACTTTCTTAGCCATCTATGGTAGGTTCTCCTTTCAGTCTACTTTTCAAGCTCTACCTGCAGAAAATCCAACTCAACAGGAGTTGACCGGCCAAAGATGCTCACCATAACCTTGACCTTTCGCTTCTCCTGATTGACTTCTTCAACAAAACCGGTGAAATCGGTGAAGGGCCCGTCAGTGACCTTGATAGGATCACCCTCGGAGAATGGGATATCCAGCACTTCCTTGCCGACACTTTCTTTCACGCGCCCAAGAATCCGGTCTATTTCATCCTGCCTTAATGGCTGAGGCTGATTCTTCGGGCCGACAAAATTGGTAATTCCCGGGGTATTCAAGACAAGGTACTGCGTTTCCTTATCAAGCACCATCTCGACGAGCATATACCCTGGAAAGAACACTCGATTCTTGGTGCGGCGCTTGCCCTCACGCATCTCGGTGACGTCTTCAGAGGGGATCAGCACCTGCTTGATGCGTTCCACCCAGCCAGCGTGCTCAACCTCATTCTCCAGGTAAGCCTTTACCTTCTTCTCATGTCCAGAAAGAACATGAATAGCATACCATTTTAGCTCTTGATTGTCCAATGCTACCCCTAGAAAATCAACCTTAGCAACTTCTGAAGCACCCAATCCGTTGAAAAAATAAAGACCACAAACAGCAGAGACAGAACCACAACCACAATCGTCGAGGACTTAAGTTCCTCGTAGGTTGGCCAACTTACCTTTGACATCTCATGGTTCACGTCCGTAATAAACTTGGCAGGCTTGTCAACGAGCTTCATCGCGTCCTTTAGTAAGCAATTCTCATGATTAAGATAATGAATTGCAGGTGAGGCAGGAATCGAACCCGCAGCCTCTGGTTTTGGAGACCAGTGCTCTGCCAGTTGAGCTACTCACCTGTGCAACCGATAAACACTATCGAGTTTCTTTATGAGCCGTGTGCTTATTGCAGGTCGGGCAGTACTTTTTGTACTCAACACGCCCTGAGTGCAAACTCTTGTTCTTATTGGTTGTGTAATTACGATTCTTACACTCGGTGCATTCTAAGATAACCAGTACACGCATAACTGCCCGGTCTCCCTTCTCCTTAACAATTATCAACAAATACCAGAGCCCACGACCGGGATTGAACCGGTGACCTCATCCTTACCAAGGATGCGCTCTACCGACTGAGCTACGTGGGCAACTCAACAATGAGCGGGAGACGGGATTCGAACCCGCGACCAACAGCTTGGAAGGCTGTGACTCTGCCAGTTGAGTTACTCCCGCTAAACACTCGCCCCGCCCGTCAACATCACCACACTTCCACTTAAAGAAAATGACACTCAAACCGAGTGCCAACTCGTGGAGAGGGGAGGATTCGAACCTCCGAAGGCTGCGCCGACAGATTTACAGTCTGTTCCCTTTGGCCACTCGGGTACCTCTCCCTACGCCCATAGAAAGAGCCACCAGCAGGAGTCGAACCCGCGACATCCTCATTACAAGTGAGGCGCTCTACCAGCTGAGCTATGGTGGCATAAAAGTCAAAAAATCAAGCGATTGCTTAGGCTAAATCGCTAGTCCTGGTACAGGTAAAACACAGCCTTATAATATAGAAACTAAACATCAATTGTCAAGTTTTTTTTGAATGCGTCAAAGGATTTATCGCAGGCGCCAAGTTGTTGAGTCCGCTTTGTCTTCGAGGACCACACCTCTGCTTGCTAACTCATCGCGGACTTTGTCCGCCATTGCCCATTCCTTTTTGCCGCGCAAATCATTTCTTATATCTATTAATAGCTCAACCAGATTCCCCACCAGCTTATCGCTGCCTCCCTGATCGGCTTTGTCAATGATGCCAAATATGGCATCTAACTCTTCAAGCGTTGTGACGACGAATCTCAGGGCGTCCATCTCCTGGGCTGAAAGGCTGTCTTTTGCCAGAAGCCGGTTCGCATCCCTGACCATATCGAACAGTCTAGCGACAGCAACCGGTGTGTTGAGGTCATTGTCGAGGGCATCGAGCAGCTCGGATTTCAGCTTTTCAAACGGCGCCAAGGCAGATTGCACATCATCTGAACCTGAAGCTTCTGACGTGGCAACATCTTCGCCGTCATCCAACCTTGACTTTGCTTTACTGTAAAACCCGCTGAGCCTGGCGGCAGCACTTGCGGCTGCTTTGAGACCAGCTTCCGTCAGGTCAATGGGGCTGCGATAGTGTTTTTGCAGGAAGAACAATCGAATCTCGGCTGCCGAGTGCTGCTTCAAAGCGTCACGCACGGTGCGAAAGTTTCCCAGAGACTTGGACATCTTGTCGCCCTCAATCTTGAGGAAGCCGTTGTGCAGCCAGTATCTTGCAAACTTCGAGTCTGTAGCGCATTCACTCTGCGCAATTTCATTCTCATGATGAGGAAAAACTAGATCGACGCCGCCGGCGTGAATGTCAAAGCTCTCCCCCAAGCACTTCATGGACATTGCCGAGCATTCGATGTGCCAGCCAGGCCGGCCAGCGCCCCATGGGCTCTGCCAGGCAGGCTCGCCGGGCTTCTGACTTTTCCACAAAGCGAAATCCAACGGGCTCCGTTTTTTCTCATCCACTGACACCCGGGCCCCTGAGCGAAGTTCGCTCATCTTCTTGCCAGAAAGGTCGCCATATTTTTCAAAGCGGCTGACCTCAAAAAAAACGTTGCCGTCAACGGAATATGCGTAATCTTTCTCAACCAGAGAGGCAATCAAGGCAATGATTTCTTCAATGTTCTCCGTGGCGCGTGGGTGAATAGTCGCTCGCTTGACTCCCAACTGGTCCATATCCTCAAGAAAGGCCTGAATGTACCTGCTGGTAATCACCTCAACGTTGATTTTGTCCGCGATCGAGCGGTCGATGATTCGGTCATCGATGTCCGTCAGATTCATGACATAGGTAACCTCGAATCCACGGTACTCGAGAAACCGGCGCAGCACATCGAACACTACGAACGCCCTGGCGTTCCCGAGATGAATGTAGTCGTACACCGTGGGACCGCAAACATAGAATTTGACCTTCTTCTCGTCAAGAGGAATGAACTCCTCTTTCTTCTGTGTCATGGTGTTGAAGAGTTTGATGGTCATCGCAGTCCTTGATTTTTCAGACGAGTTTGCTTGACATTTTCTTGGGCAGAAACACGTTTGAGGCTCACCAATTCGAACACACAACGCAGGGCGCTACTTGCCCTGCTCCACGAGTACGGTCGCGTAAGCTGCTATTCCTTCCAGCTTACCCAGAAAACCAAGGCGTTCGTTGGTGGTGGCTTTCACCGATACCTGGAGGCGGTCAATAGAGAGAGCATCGGCGAGGTTGTCTCGCATCTGGTTTACAAAGGGAGCCAGTTTGGGAGATTCAAGCACAACCATCGAATCGACGTTGTTGACCCGGTACAGGTTGTCCGCGACCATTGTTCCGACTTGCTTAAGGAGCAGCAGGCTCGACACACCAGCATACCGGTCATCCGTATCCGGGAAATGCTTGCCGATATCACCAAGAGCAAGACTGCCCAGCAAGGCGTCTGCGATAGCGTGCGTGAGTGCATCTGCGTCAGAGTGTCCGAGCAAACCTTCTTCCGATGGGATTTCGACACCACCCAGAATTAGTTTCCGGCCTTTGGCAAATCTATGTACGTCGTATCCGAAGCCGACTCGTATCATTCTTCTGTATGCAATAACAGCTCAGCCAGCTTCCAGTCAGCCGGCACAGTCAATTTGATGTTGGTTTCTTCCCCAGAAACGATCCTGACGGGTTTCCCGATAAGCTCCACAAGGGCCGAATCGTCTGTCGAGTAGACACCACGTTCATAAGCTTCCTTGTAGGCTTGTTTCAGCAGATCTGCCGCGAAAGCTTGCGGCGTCTGCACACACCAAAGGGTGCCGCGGTCCAGGGTCGAACTGACAAAGCCGTTGCCGGCGAATTTTATGGTGTCCCGAGGTGGCACAGCCAAGACCGCCGCACCAAACTCACGGGCAGCTTGAACAATCTCAGTTAACTTGGAGATCGAAACAAAAGGGCGGGCGGCATCATGCACAAGAACGATCTCGACTTCATCATCGAGCGCATCGAGTCCGCGGTAGACTGAATCCTGCCGCTCCGCGCCCCCTTCAATGATCCGCCGGACCTTGGTAAAACCGAATCGGTCCACAACCTCCGCGGCAACGAACGACATCCAGTCCCTGGCAGTAACCACAATTAAATCGTCAATCTGGTCGCAGGCCTCGAACTTGCGGATGGTGTGCGCCAAAATCGGCGTATTGTGAACTTCCTGAAATTGCTTGGGCAGGGAGCCTGCCATCCGCCTGCCCTGCCCTGCCGCAACTATGATTGTCGCAGTACTCAAGCTAACCTGACAAATCTAGATAACCAGCATGGCATCGCCATAGCTGTAATAATTAAATTTCTCGCGAATGGCTTTGCGATAGGCTTTAAACACAAAATCGCGCCCCCCAAATGCACAAGTCAACATCAGGAGCGTAGAGCTGGGCAAGTGAAAATTCGTTATCAAGCCATCCACAACTTTGAACTCATAGGGCGGATAGATAAACTTGTCAGTCCAGCCCCGCGCGGCTTTTGTCCAGCCCTCAGAGGTGACGGCCGTCTCGAGGCTGCGAGTTGTGCTGGTACCTACAGCAATGACGCGACCGCCCTCTTTGCGCGTCTGATTAATAACGTTGGCGGTCTCTTCATAGATTTCGTAATACTCCGAATCCATTTTGTGCCGGCTCAAATCCTCGACCACCACCGGTCGAAAGCTGCCTAAGCCCAGATGCAGCACGACCGGAACTACTTTGACGCCCTTCTGCTTGAGTTTCTTCAGCAACGCTTCGGTAAAATGCAAGCCTGCTGTCGGCGCTGCTACGGCCCCGCGTACCTTTGAATATACGGTTTGGTAGCGCTTCTTGTCAGAAGGCTCGGGCGCCCGATCGATGTATGGCGGCAGCGGTGATTGCCCAATCTTGTCCACGATGTCAAAAAAATCGCCCTCGTAGTTGAAGCGGACAACCCGGCCACCTGAAACGGTGTTATCAATCACATCACACCAAAGTTTGTTGTTTACCGAGAGTCGGTTTCCAACCCGGACTTTTCTAGCCGGCTTGACAAGAACTTCCCAAAGACCGTTTTCCAATTCACGCAGCAGAAAAATCTCAACCTGGGCGTCTGTCTTGTCCTTTGTACCCATGAGCCGGGCCGGGAAGACCTTGGTCTCGTTGACCACGAGACAATCACCAGGATTCATAAACTCGACGATATCCGAAAAGACGCGCTGCTCGATGGCTTGCTTTTCCCGGTCGAGCACCATCAGGTTTGACTTGTCCCGCTTGTCGGCCGGATACTGAGCAATCAGCTTCTCCGGTAGTTTATATTTGAAATCTGAAAGTTTCATAGCGACTCCCGTTACGAGTTAGATTTGAATAGTTTCCAGGTTAGAACAGCTTGCGCTGTTGCGGCACTTTGTCTTTAATCCTGCCGAAATGGCGATAGGTCAGCTCTGTGGCAACGCGGCCACGCGGGGTCCGTTGCAGCAGGCCTTCCTGTATCAGATAAGGTTCATATATTTCTTCCAGAGTTTCCCCCTGTTCCCCAATGGCGACAGCAAGCGTGCTAATGCCAACCGGTCCGCCATTGAATTTGTCGAGCATGACGCGCAGAATTCGCTTATCCATCTCATCCAGACCGAGATGGTCTACGTCCAGCTTGTTCAGTGACGCTTCTGCCAGGTCTCGGGTGATGACGCCATCGCCTTCGACCTGAGCGAAGTCCCTAATTCGGCGCAGCAGGCGGTTCGCGATACGGGCTGTGCCACGCGAGCGAGCCGCGATCTCAAGAGCGGCGTCATCTGTCAGTTCAACATCCAGAATTTTTGCTGACCTGAGGATAATACTCATGAGTTCCTCGGGCCGGTAGAAATCCAGCCTATTGACCACGCCAAAACGAGAACGTAGCGGCGAAGTCAATAGGCCAGCCCGGGTCGTCGCTCCCACCAGCGTAAACCTGGGGAGGTTGATCTGAATCGTTCGGGCATTCGCGCCACGGTCGATGATGATGTCAAGTTTATAGTCTTCCATCGCTGGGTACAAATACTCTTCGATCACGCGGTTCAATCTATGAATTTCATCGATGAACAGGACATCGCGCTCACCGAGATTTGTCAATAGTCCCGCGAGATCCGCGGGCTTGTCAAGCGCAGGGCCGGACGTCACTTTTATGTTGCTCCCCAACTCGACGGCGATAATGTGCGCCAGCGTAGTCTTGCCGAGGCCCGGAGGCCCATAAAAAAGGCAGTGATCGAGGGCTTCTTCGCGGCCCTTCGCAGCCCCGATAAACACCTTGAGATTATCCTTGATGCCATCTTGTCCGACGAAGTCATCCATAGTCCGCGGCCGGAGCGTCCGGTCGAATTCAAGCTCGCCGGGGATCTGTTCGGGAATTGTATTTCTATCTTCCTGCATTCACTATGACTTCTGCAGCGAGCGTTTAACCAATTCGTCTACACCCAAATCTGGTTGGGCGGCCAAGAGCCTGGAGACGCTTCTTTCCGCATCGCTTCTCGCCAACCCCAGAGACACGAGCGCGAGAATGGCTTCTTCAAAATCGCCGTTTTTCGAAGCTGCCGCTGCCAGTGAGCTGTCATCGAGTCCCAAGTGCATCTCCCCAAGCTTGTCTTTCAACTCCAAGTTCAACCGCTGAGCCGTCTTCTTGCCGATTCCAGGCAGTTTGCAAAGGCGATCCACATCGCCGTTGACAATGAAGCCGGCGAGTTGCTCAATGGGACAGCCGGAAAGAACGCCGAGCGCCAGCTTTGGGCCGATCCCGGAAACGGAAATCAGCTTTGTGAACATCCATTTCTCCTTGGGCGTGGCGAACCCAAACAAAACCAGTTGATCCTCGCGAACATGCTGGTACGTCAAGAATCTTGTGGTTTCGCCTTCCTGCGGCAGTCCGTCGTAAGTTGAAACGGGAATCAGGAGTTCATATCCAATTCCGTTTACGTCCACCACCACTCGTGCCGGCGCTTTTTCATCAATCCGGCCTTCGATATGCGCAATCATATCACACTGCTCCGTCTGTGAAAATGGCAAAGTGCGACCGCCAGAGCATCCGACACATCGAACGGCTCAGGTAACTCGCGCAGGTGAAGCAGATGGCCCACCATCCTTTGTACCTGTTCTTTCGAAGCAGCGCCATTGCCGGCCACCGATAGTTTGATTTCTCTGGGAGAATATTCCGCGGCAGGGATGCGATGGTTGACTGCAGCGACAATTGCGACGCCACGCGCGTGCCCCATTTTAATCGCCACTTTTGGGTTCTTCGCGTAGAAGAGATTCTCTATCGCAAACTCGTCCGGCCGATAGGTTTCGACGATGCGGCAGACCTCAGCGTAAATTTTCCTGAGTCGCTCAGGGAATGCATCTTTGGAAGAGAGCCTCAAGCAACCACAGTCCAGCACACGCGGCTCACCGCCATTCGTCTCAATGACGCCAAATCCCATGACCCGGGTACCCGGGTCAAGGCCGAGAACGCGCATGTCCTCCCAGTCCTTATGATTCCAATTGTTCTATAACGGCTTCGTCTATGTCAAAGTTCGAGTACACCTGCTGAACGTCATCGTGCTCTTCCAGCAAATCCAGAATCTTCAAGAGCTGCCCCGCCTCCTTAACTTCAACTTTGATGGTATTCTTGGGGTTCATGGTCAGGCCGTACGACTCAATCTTGATGTCGTTCGACTCAAGCGCTTTACGAATGGACTCCAAGTCGTCGGTCGATGCTGTAATCTCAAAGACATCATCATCCCCGGCCATGTCCTCGCCGCCGGCATCCATTACAATCATCAGCAAGTTGTCTTCGTCCAGGCCTTCTTTCGGAACCGTGATCTGTCCTTTTTTCTCGAACATCCAGGCAACAGCGCCCGACTCCGCCAGGTTACCACCATGCTTGGTCAGAATGTGTCTGACCTCAGCAACAGTTCGCTTGCGGTTGTCCGTCAACATGTCGATGTAAATGGCGATACCACCAGGGCCATAGCCTTCCAGAATGCCCTCCTCGTAGACGACACCCGGAAGTTCACCCGTTCCTTTTTTGATTGCCCGCTCGATATTGGCAGACGGCATGTTGGCGCCGCGTGCGGCAATAACGGCGGTTCTCAACTTAGGATTGGCTGCCTCGTCACCACCACTTTCTCTGGCGGCGATGGTAATATCTTTGATGAGCCGCGTGAAGGCCTTGCCCCGTTCGGCATCTACCTTGGCCTTCTTGCGTTTGATCGTATTCCACTTAGAATGGCCTGACATAAAACCCTCCTAAATATTAGCCTTAAATATAATACATTTTGCCCCGTATTACAAGCTAAATTATTTGCTTTCAGGTTCTTGCGGATAAATCAGGATACGTCTGGTGTGGCACAATAAGACTTGCAGGGCTTGAAACATCAATTCGCAGGGCGCCTGCCACGTCGCGAAAGTCGATACGCAGGTCGTGGGAAACATGCTGGCGAAACCACCGTTGCAGGGGTGGCTTCGCCAGAGGTGCATCTCTCTAGAATTCGTCCATCCAGCGGTAGGCCTTTTTCAGATTCACTTGGGTGCGCACCACCCAAGCGTCGCGAAAGCCCTTCTGGATTGCGAGTTTCTGCAAGCTCTCCGCATCATTCCAATTGACAAAATCACCCACGCGGACTTTGTAAAACGGTGGGTCAAAGATGCGATAGACATCATTGTCGAAACGCAGAATCGCGTCACTTTGAACATCGCGGGCCTCGTCGGGCTCGGTCGTTTGAATGATTTGGATGCGGTAACCCGTACCCACAGTGTCCGAGGACGCGGCCCGGGCATTTTCCGGCGCGTTGGCATCGCCGCCAACCGACTCATAGACATCCTCGATTGGCAGATCATCGTCATTCAGGTCGATTGGGTTAAAGTCCTCTTTCATGCCGCTCATGTCGCGAGTGACTTTTGAAGTCTTTGACGGCCTGGTAGTCTTCTGACCACCCGCACAAGCCAACGCCAGCAAAGTGAAAACCAGAATGCCATTCAAAACCCGGGCGTTGACGCTCTTCTTTGTCATGTTCTCTCCTATGTACTTACCCACTTGTCTCAACTTTCTTTCAAAGCGCTAATGACTTCAGGGATGACTTCAAACAGGTCAGCCACGATGCCGTAATCAGCGATGTCGAAGATTGGCGCGTGCGGGTCCTTATTGATTGCCACAATCGTACCTGAATTCTTCATGCCGACGATGTGTTGAATGGCCCCCGAAATCCCGACGGCGAAGTACAACTTCGGAGCGACGGTCTGGCCGGAACTGCCCACTTGCCGGTCCAGCGGCAGCCAGCCGTCATCGCATACGGGGCGAGAAGCGCCCATTTCGGCGCCAAGAGCCGCGGCAAGGTCTTTCATCATTTCGATATTTTCGGATTTTTTGACCCCGCGACCCACAGACACGATGCGGTCTGCTTTGCTAAGATCGACTTCCTGCTTTACGCCTTCAAAAACGTCCAACACCTTTGTACGTATCTCGACGTTGTCCATCGAGAGGCTAAGGTTTCGAACAGCGCCCGCAGCGCCACTCGTCTCCAGATTATCGGCATTGAAAGCGCCAACCTGGAAACTCACCAGATGTGGGCCGTCGCCTTCAAAGGTGAAATCAGCATCGATCTTACCCTGAAAAACCTGACGCACGAACACCAGTGCATTGCCGTCCATCTTGTAACGGACGCAGTCGCTGACCAGCGGGCGCTCCAGTTTCATCGCCAACTTGGGAGCGTAATCGCGAACCGTGTAGGTGTGACTAAAAAGCACGTAGGCGGGATTTTCGGCGGCGATCACCTGTTGCAACGCGCCGGCATAGCCGTCCGGGGTGTAATCCGAGAGCTTGTCGTCATCCACGGTCAAAACTTCTTTGACACCCTTAGACGTCAATTCTTCGGCAAGAGAGGAAATCCCTTTGCCAAGCGCGACCAGCGCCACTTCCTTGCCAAGTTGTTTGCCGAGTTCTTGCCCGGCGACTACTGCTTCAAGGGTCGAGCGATTGAGAACACCGTCTCTCTGCTCCGCGACCACTAAAATGTCAACACTCATATCTCAAAACTCCTTTTATCGGGTTCGTTTTCAACAAAAAGGTCTCGATCCTGTTTCGAATCGAGCGCTAGAAAACCTTCGCCTCGTTCTTGAGCTTATGCACCAACTGGGCGGCGACATCCTTGGGGTCACCTTCCAGGAGTTCGGCCTGTTTCGTCTTCTCCGGCACGTAGAGCTTGTGAAACTTGAGGCTGCTCGTGCTGTCATCGACATCGCCTTCGGCTAAGCCCAAGTCGCTCAAACTCAGCTCCTTGATTTCCTTCTTTTTGGCCATCATTATTCCCTTGATGGTTGCATAGCGAATCTGGCTGATACCGGACTGAATAGTGAGAAGCGCGGGCAACGGCAGCTCTACAGACTGGAACCAGCCACTTTCCATCTCCCGTTTCACCTTAATGCTGCCGTCCTGCTTCAGGATCTCCATGACGATGGAGGCGTGCGGCAAGCCAAGTTTCTCTGCCAGGATCACACCTGTCTGGCCAAACCCATAGTCGTCAGTTTGTAGACCCGTCAGCACCAGGTCCGCTTCTTCCTGCTGAATCGCCGCAGCCAGGAGTTTTGCATTGATAAATATGTCCAACGTTGTGAAACTCTCATTGTTGATATGCAGGGCGCGGTCGGCGCCTTTGGCCAGCCCCTGTTTGATGGCTTCCTTGACCCGTCTAGGTCCCATTGTCAGGATAACCACCTCGCCGCCGTGCTCCTCTTTGAGAAGCAGGGCTGTTTCAAGAGCGTAGTGGTCGCTCTCGTTGATCTCATAATTCAACTCGGCCTCCTGGACCCACCGGCTGTCATCAGTGATCTTCAGGAGCGAGTCTTGCACCGGTACCTGCTTCATGCAAACGATGATCTTCACTGGATTCTCCTTATACTGGCTGTGAATCGTTATGGCTTGAGTTCGTGATGGTTAAAACCATCCTGAATGTACAATTTCTGAACTCGAAAGCAACTTTTTTCATCCGATCAAATCTAAATCGTAGCCGCCGGTTTCGCAAGTTGACTCGGCTATCTTTTTGCGGCTGGCGTCGATGTTATTTTCTATCTGGCGACTGTTGCGGCGAATGCGGCGCCATGCATCTTCGCAAAACGTCTGGCAAATGGTCAACTCTCTCTGAACGTTATCTTCTCCCTTCTCTTTCAGCATCGAATCAAGGCGGGTGATCACCGAAACCATGGCAAACAGATCAATCACCATGTCAGAAATTCTTTGCAGTAGAAACTCCTGATGAATCACATCCTTGCGGTATTTGGTCAAGACCTTCTCGACTGCGACATGGAGTTCCTTTGCGTATTCTTCGAACTTGCCGGTCTGCTCGCTCAGGGCAGAATGGACATCCTCGAGGCGATTGGTGCTGACGCGTGATTTGATTCGGCCCAGCGTGTAATCCGTCAGAACGCCAAGGTCGGCCAGTGGATTCTGCAGCGCTTTGCCGACTTTCTTGAGATACTCGCCGTGCTCCTGCATGCCGGCAAGCGCAATGAAGGCTCGCAGCACTTCATTCGTTCCTTCAAAAATCAAATTGATGCGGACGTCGCGCAAGGCCTGCTCATAGGGATACTCGGCGCTGTAGCCCAGGCCGCCGGCGATCTGCATGGCCTCGCTCACCGTCCGCCATGCAGCCTCCGAACCGTACACCTTGCAGATCGCAGATTCCAGGGAATAATCAACATCGCCACGGTCAATCAAGCCGGTGGTGAGATAGACCATGCTTTCAACCACAAAAGCATCAACCACCATGTCGCTGATCTTCCCCTGGATCATCTCAAAATTGGCAATCGGCGTGTTGAATTGCTTGCGGTTCATGGCGTGGTCTACGCTCAACGCGGTCAACTTTTTGGTGCCGCCGGCGCAGGCCGCAGCCAATCCGAGCCGCCCTGAGTTGAGTACTTCCATGGCGACTTTGAAGCCTTTGCCCAATGGACCGATCAAGTTGCTCGCCGGGACTCTGACATTATCAAACGTCAACTCAGTCGTTGATGAACCGTGGATGCCGAGCTTCTCTTCTTCCTTGCCGGAGGCGACACCTTCCATGTCGCGGGTCACCGCAAACGCGGAAATCTTCATCTCGCCGCCATCGCCCATTGGGGTCTTCGCGAAAACCGTAAAAAAGTCAGCGAAGCCGCCGTTCGTGATCCAAATTTTGTTGCCGTTCAAAATATAGTCGCCACTCGACTCATCCTTGACTGCTGTAGTTTGAATCCCGGCAGCGTCGGAACCGGCGCCCGGCTCAGTTAGGGCAAATGCCGCAAACCACTCGCCGCTCGCCAATTTCGGCAGATAGCGTTTCTTCTGCTCCTCGCTGCCATGCAACAAGAGAGCCTTGAGACCGATGGACTGGTGCCCTCCCATGGTGACGGCGAGCGAGGCGTCGATGGCAGCCATCTCCTCAAAAACGCGATTGTAAGCCGTCGATGAAAAGCCGTAGCCGCCGTACTCCTCCGGGATGCTCATGCCAAATACGCCAAGCTCAGCAAGGCCACCCAGAATCTCCTTTGGGATTTCACCGCTGCGGTCAATCTCGCTGGAGTTGACGTGATCTTTGGCGAACTGGCGAAGGCTGTCCAGGATCATACTGAGGTTTTCTTCTTCCTCTGCGTCAATCCTTGGATATGGGAAAACAATCTCTTGCTCGATCGCGCCTGCGAACAGCGACTTGCAAAAACTCAATTGTTCAGGCATGTTTTACTCCTTGGTCTTCTGGATGCTGGCTTTACATTTCACGCAGAGTTTCCTTCTTCTCCGCTCGTTCGAGCAGTAGTTTTGGGGGTTCGAAACGCTCGCCATATAATTTTGCAAGCTCACGCATGATTTCTACGCACTTGTCCAGGCCGAGATTGTCAGCGTGACGCAGCAGGCCGCCCCGAAATGGCGGGAAGCCGGTCCCGAAAATCAAGCCCGTGTCGACATCGCGCGGGTGGCGGACGATTTTTTCTTCCAGGCAGAGCACGGCTTCTTTCAGCATGATGAACACCAGACGGTTTTGCACGTCCTGTTCGGAAAATTTACTCGACTGGTTGACGTGTTTGATCAACTGGTAGACATCGGGGTCAACCGTGCTTTTCTTGCCACCGTAGAGATAGAAGCCTTTGCCGCCTTTCTTGCCGAGCCGGCCGTCATGATGCATGATCTCAAGAATCTGCGATGGCGCCGGGCGGTCGGGAAACGCCTCCTGAAGGATATGCGCGACTTTGTGGCCGACATCGATTCCCACTTCGTCCAGCAACTGCAGCGGGCCCATTGGCATGCCAAAATTCACCATAGCCCGGTCGATCTCCTCGATGGTGGCGCCATCTTCCAGCAACAGAGCACCTTCATTAATATATGGTCCCAGGATGCGATTGACCAGAAAACCGGGGCTGTTCTTAACGACGATAGGGGTTTTGCCCAGTTGTTTGGCAAACGCCACGGCCGTGACAACCGTTTCGTCAGAGGTCTTGTCGCCACGAATAATCTCCACCAACGGCATCCGGTGCACCGGGTTGAAAAAATGAAATCCTACCACTCTTTCCGACTTCTTGACTTTGGAGCCGATGTCGCTGATCGAAAGCGACGAGGTGTTGGAAGCGAGTATGGTTTTGTCATCAACTTCATCTTCCAGTTCCTGAAAGACGGCCTGCTTAACTTCCAGGTTCTCGACGATGGCCTCGACCACTAAATGGCAATTGTCGAAATTGCGGTAGTCCAGCGTGCCGGTAATCTGACTCATACCGCGTTCCATCTTGGCCTTGGTCAGCTTGCGACGATCGACGGCCTTCTGAAACACCTGCTCTGCCCGCGAGAACCCCAGGTCAAGGGCATTCTGGTCGATATCTTTCATGCGGACGTTGAGACCCTTGAAGGCCAGCAACTGTGCAATGCCGCCTCCCATGACGCCCGCGCCCAGCAGACCGACATTCTTGATCTCGCGCGGCTCCGACTTCGCTTTTTCAACCCCGGTGTCTTTTCTAAGCTCTTCGGTCAGAGAATAGAGGGAAATCAGATTCTTGCAAACCTCGGTCGCGATTAACTCGCCGAGCAGTTGCGCCTCGATCTCCAGACCTTTTTGCAGCGAGATGCCAATCCCCCGCCGCACGGCCTCTAGGGCTTTCAGCGGAGCCGGATAGTGCCCGCGCGTCGTTTTCAAGGCCTGCTTCCTGGCCTGCTCGAACATAAAATTCCGGCCATACGAATTGCTCTCCAGAAGAAAAGATTGCAGGCGTTTGACATTCCGTTTGTTCTCATAGGCGTGGCGTTTGAACTTCTGCAGGACGGCCACAGCAAACTCCTCGGCCTCGGCTTTCATGAAGCCGTGATGGTCTATCGGCAGGACTTTGTCAACAATTCCCATTTGACCGGCCTTTTCAGCATCCACCAGCTTGCCGGTCAGGATAAGTTCCAGAGCACGCTTAATGCCGACAAGGCGCGGTAAGCGCTGCGTTCCACCAAAGCCGGGCAGAATGCCAAGCTTGACTTCCGGCAGGCCAATTCGTGTTTTGGGATGAACCCGGGCGATGCGGAAATGGCAAGCCAGCGCCAGCTCCAGGCCGCCGCCGACGCAAGCACCTTGAATCGCGGCAATCACGGGAAAAGGCAGCTCATTGATCTTCTGTAACAGAGCCTGGCCAAGCTGGGCCTTTTCCGCACCTTCTGTCGGTGACACGACGTTGCGGATCTCGTTGACATCCGCGCCGGCGATGAAGTTGTCCGGCTTACCGCTAAGAATGATGAGGGCTTTGACGTCCTTGCGCTGGTGCAGTTGGTCAAGCATCGCATCGAGTTCCTGCATGACCAGCGACGATAAGATATTGACTTTCTCACCTTTGACGTCAATTACCAGAAACGCGACTCCGGAAGCTTTCAGTTCAAGCGTAAATGCAGGCTCGGTTTTCTCGCTTGTTTTGGTCTTGCTCTTCTTTGTCGCTGCTTCTTCGTTGTCTGTTGCTGCCATGATAACTCTCCTCCCCGTTAGGAATGCTGCTCGTGCGGCGGCTCTGCCGTGATGCCTCGTATAAAAATGTCGGCTATTTCCTCAGCCGACTGATTGAGATCGTACCTGCCGTTTTTTAGAAGAAGCCAATGCGTTGCGATTTCGTCGAGCGCGCCAAACAACGCCCGCTTCACCAGGCCGGGGTGCAAATCCGTTCGAATCACGCCTTTCGCCTGACCTTCTTCAACCAGTTGCCCAATGATATTGAGATATTCCTTCAGGCTCGAACCGGTGTACTCTTTGATAAACTTGTTGCTTTGCCGGAGTTCGAGTTGGAAAACCTGGGCAAGTTTTGGATTCTTTCTTACGAACTTAAGGTGAGTCTGAACAAACCTGCGTAGCTTGGCTACCACGTTTCCCTCCTGCTCCACTTCAGCCCGGACGTGTGCGATGACGCGCTCCATTTCTTCTTCGAAAATCAGAATCAGGATCTCGTCTTTGTTCTTGAAGTAGAGGTAGATGGTGCCATCCGCGACGCCGGCTTTGCGGGCGATTTCGGCTACCTTGGCGTTGTAAAAGCCTTTTTCCGCAAAGACTTTTACAGCGGCTTGCAGGATTCTTGACCGTTTGTCTTGCTTTGCGCTCAAATCAGCAGTCCGTCGTGTGAACTTCTGTCGGATGAAACACTGTGGAGGGGATTCGCATTCCCAAAAAAATGAATGAGCATTCATTCATTTACGTTCTCTAAGATAGAAAGGTTGGATTCATTGTCAAGTTATTTTTGAGCAATATGTCCGAGCCGGGGTCCCACAAGATACGGTGGCTGCGAGACTCCATCGGGATTTTTTCCTTTGACTTTTAGCGTGCCTATCCGTATTCATGAATCTGCCTAACACGTAATTCCCCAACTGCCCTTAGGAGACAAAATGCGGACAACCCTCGTAGCCATGGTCATGCTGTGCGCTCAGGCGGCATCAGCGCAAACAATTTCCGGATTTGCCAAAGACTCGCAGGCTGCTCAACTCTCACTCGAACAGCAATATCTGAACATCCCCTCTGCCGAAAACCTGGAACGCTACCTGCTGCAACTGACCGAGGACCCACATATTGCGGGCAGCCCGGCCAGCAAACAGGTGGCCGAGTACATCAATGCCAAATACCAGGAATGGGGACTGCAGTCTGAACTTGTGGAGTACGAGGCCTACCTGCCCTACCCCAACGCTGTGGAGCTCACGCTGTTGCAGCCAGACTCGATTCGACTCAACCTGCAGGAGCCTGTCTGGCCGCATGACAAAGACTCTTTCGATGAGCGCGCGGTCATGCCTTTTAACGCTTACTCGCCTTCCGGGGATGTTACTGCACAGGTGGTCTATGTCAACCGGGGCTTGCGGGATGACTATGACGCTCTTGAAGAACTCGGCGTGGATGCGAAAGGCAGAATCGCGCTGGTTCGTTACGGCGGCAGTTTTCGCGGTGTCAAGGCAAAGCTGGCTGAGGAGCACGGCGCCATCGGACTCATCATCTACTCAGATCCCGAAGATGACGGCTTTAGAAATGGCGACCCCTACCCCTTCGGGCCCATGCGCCACGAAGATGCAGTGCAACGCGGCAGCCTGTTGTACATTTTTAAATATGCCGGTGATCCCCTGACCCCGGGTTTCGCCGCCACGAAAAACGCCAAACGCCTGAGTCCGGCGCAAGCCGAAAACATGCCCCGGATACCGACAACGCCGATTTCTTACGGCCAGGCACGCCTCATGCTCGAAAACCTTGCCGGACCGGAAGTGCCAAACGGCTGGCAGGGCGCCCTGCCGTTTCGCTACCACGTGGGCCCCGGCCCGGCACAGGTACGTTTGAAGCTGGATATGGACTACCAGGTTCGGCCCATTTACAACGTCATTGCCCGCATCCCCGGTAGCGAGCAACCGGACAAAGAAATCATCATTGGCAACCACCATGATGCCTGGGTGCATGGTGCAGTCGATCCAAACAGCGGCACGGCAGTGGTGATGGAAATCGGTCGTGCGCTCGCGGAGTTGGTAAAAACCGGCTGGCAGCCCAGACGCTCAATCGTGATTGGCCACTGGGATGCCGAAGAGTACGGGTTGATCGGCTCTACGGAATGGGTTGAGGAGCACAAACAGCGCTTGGTGGAAAACGCGGTGCTTTATCTGAACATCGATGCCGCGGTTTCCGGGGAAAAGTTTGGCGCCGGCGCAGTGCCGTCCCTCGACGGGTTCGTTCAGGAGGTGGTGAAGGGAATCGAAGATCCAACCACAGGCAAGTCCGTGTTCGAACGCTGGTGGGCAAGAGACAACAAGAAAGCCTACAAAAAAGCCGGAGAAACTCTGCCTGACACCGCCAAAGCACGCGTTGGACGGCTGGGCAGCGGCTCCGACTACACGGCGTTTTTGCAGCATGCAGGCATTCCATCGGTCAGCATGGGCTTTCGCGGCCGGTACGGCGTTTACCACTCCATCCTGGACAACTTTTTCTGGATGAAAAGCTGGGGCGACCCAACCTTCAAATACCACGAAACCATGTCGAAAATCGGCGGCGTCATGGTATTGCGGGTTGCGCAGGCAGACATTCTGCCATTCGATTACGCCAACTACGCCACCGCAATCGAAAAACACATCGATGACCTGGAGAAATCTTTGCAGGACAAGTTCACTTCAGTCGAACTGGACTTCACCAACCTGCGGGCAAAAGTCGCGGATTGGAAAACAGCGTGCGAGGAATTGAACACTCAGATCGTCTCGTCGCTGGATGCAGAGCATAATTACGAGTCCTTAAACAGCACGCTGCTGACCCTGGAACGTGCATTGACCAACCCCAAAGGCCTGCCTGGTAGGGAATGGTTTAAGCATCGGATTTATGCACCTGGTACTTACACCGGTTATGCGGCCAAGCCGCTGGCTGGCATCGCGGAGCCCGCGGAAAAGGAAGATTGGCAGGCGGCGAACCAGGAGTTGCAAGTTCTGATGAATGTACTGGACTCAGCCATTCAGAAAACCCGAACGCTGGTGCCGACTGGGTCGGGGACGGATTAAGTGGACGATTCGAAATTTAGTGTCCACCCTTGAGCTGCTGTAAAGAGGGAGCAATAGCCATTTACTGCCCAGGTCAGTTTCGACCTGTCAATCAGGATAAGAGCTGAAGCAAATAGAGAATGCTAATGCCGCCAATAAACGAACCGCCGTAGGAGTGTCCGAGTTGATTGGCTTTCTTGTGCCTGTTACTCCTCAATATAGCTGTAGTATATTTCACACAGCTGACCATGAAACCCCCACCCCATATCTGCGGTATCGTGTACGATCTCTAAGCAGCGTTCATTGAATGAATCTGCCAAACCGTTATCGGTTATGAGTTTGAGAGCGCGCTCATACATGCCTTCCATGCTTAGATAGAATTGCTCATTTATGTCACCGTAACAGTCAGTATACTTAACGCCATTTTCTACGTAGAAAACCATTAGTTCTGCTATCAGCGCCTTCTCACTACAGATTTTCTTGAATTCAGTAATAGCCTTTTTGGCTACTGACAACCGAGCGTCCCCAAACCCATTTTCAGGAAAAAACTCGTTCTCGATTATGTCCTTGTGCTTGATAAAGACTGACAAACTATTATCATCACCGTACTTAGACTTGTAGTAATCTTTTACAAATTCATTCTTCTTGAACAGATCAACGATATCTTTTACTAGCTGCTCTTTTGTAGACTCGTTGAGGTTTCTTTTCAATTCGCTTATTCTCATGACTCATATTTTCTTTTTGACATGGCGACGCAAATCAGGCGAGAGCGTGCTCACGAATAAATCCAGCTTCTAACTGTCCGCAAGACCCTTCATCCAGTCCGGAAGCTCCAGTGGCGCAGGCTGTCGGCCATAAAAAAAATCATCCAATTTCAGAGCTAATTGGCGGAATGGCCGGGACCGCTTCAGACCGAATCGTACCATGTTGTGCAGGGCTGTATTTGGGTGGGAATATGGGCAGACGCTCATGCACCGAGCGCAGTCCGTGCCGATTTTGCACCAAAGCGTAAAACAAGCTTCCGAGTCGATTTGCCAGCGCAAAGCGCCATCAATCGTTACTTGATCTTGAAAGGAAATGGCATTGCTTGGGCATGCATCAGCACACTTTTTACACTGAGTGCAGAAGTCGATCATGGAGTGGTCCTGGTTCCTATTGTCAACAACCAGCGGCAAATCCGTTGTCACGACAGCCAGACGCACACGTGGCCCCAACTCCGGGGTCATCAACAAACCCATCCGGCCGATTTCGCCCAAGCCGGCATCACGCGCTACCAATGGGCACACAACGCGGTAGCTACCATCAATGTGAGCCCGGGTGGAATAGCCGAGCTTGCGAATGAACTCTGCCAACTGCACTGCTATAACACCGGAATTCAGATATTGCTGCGCCGACTCCATAATTGTCGGTCCTTTGGGCGCCCGGTCCAACAGATATTTATCCATCTCAACCGTTAGTGCAATAGCATACTTATGGTCTAGCTCAACCGGTTCTCCATATCGTTCGCCGCGACCAATTGTTGAGTACAGGTGGTAGTCCCGTAACTCAGTGACGCCAACGGAAACTGCGCCCAACATTTTGAGCCATCTTTTTATGAAATGTGTCATGTCGGTCGGCTCAACCTGTTGCGCAGGCGCCGGCAACTGCTCATCGTCGAGCATTTTGTGGAAGGCGGCTACTGTTTTAAAGCTGGCAATCGCTGTCGCCGCTGTAATGGGATCGTAAAACGCGGATCCTTCCTGTGCAAGACCGGGATAGCTCCTGAACTGGTCGTCCATGGCCTTGCGCTCCGGGTGCCGCTCATAATATTCATTGTACCGGTCTGAATTTGCTTTCAAGAGATTGCGGGAGAACATGATATCTCTTTCATCAATGCGTGTCTTTGGAAGGGAGTTTTCCTGCTCAAACCTATTGCCAATCGGCAGCAGTAATAAAACCGGCAGGAGCACCGCAAGACTCAAGAGTACGAAACAAACCGCCTCCCGGTACTCAAAGTCAATTGAGCCGGCAGCAAGATAGGGAACAGGCAACCAGAAGGCCAGCGTCAAGGCTCGTCTGGTGGCAAGCGGCTCCTCTTCCCGCCGTGACACCAAGGCAAAGTAAAGCATAAACAGAAAAATGGCGCATCCAAACCCTATCGCAACAAGGGCTGAGAGCGGCATATTCGAAAATGACATAGGTACTTCCCTCGTTCAAGTTGACCGTAACGGTATTCGATGCCTCCACTGAATCAAGACGCTACGACCAGTCTCAACTGGCTCGAACTCTCAACCGCCGGACCGGGCGCGATGGCTGCAACTCTAGCGCGAGCATAGCTTGGTGTCGCGACCATCATAAATAACTGCTCTTTATGAGATTAAAATGATGCCGTTCGTGACCGGCAATATGATAAGCGGCGGCGCGAACACTCATAATATTTCCGCTGGCAATCCCTGCTCTGGTAAAAGCTTCATCGTCGAATCCGTTAAACATGGCAATGGTTGAACGGCGCACAGCTTCATATTCGCAAAGAATGTTTTCAAGGTCACGCTCATTTGCCCGGGAGTAATCTGTATATTCATCTTGCTCAAAACCGGGTAACTCAGTGTTGTCGTTCCTGGCAAAACGCAATGTGCGATAAGCATAGATTCGCTCATCATCGATAACGTGAACCAATATTTCCTTGATGGTCCACTTGCCTTCAGCGTAACGATAGGTCAGTCTCGCTTCAGGTAATGCAGCGACAAGGCTTCTGATTTCCTCAAAATTGTCTTTCAAATGTTTTAGTACAAGACCATCGTCCGGTAGCAAGTCATTGTACATTGTTGCGTAGGGAGCGAATTCATCACTATTGGGCTTTACGATCATTTTCATTGATGATTCCCTTGTTACTGCCACTCAGTTCTGATTTCCTGCTGAATTTACGCTCCATTTCATGATTCGCCATCTCACTTTCCATATGAGAAATCAACAAATTGATGTTTGCCAAGTTTGCTTTCCAGTAGAAATCGAACAGATCTCCAAGTATTGGAACGAAACCGATGCCCATATCCACGGTGACATTCAATATCATTCTCAAGAGAGTTTTCTTCGGGATATTGAATTTTGTTGCCTGATAGAGAATATAAGCCGACAAGCCGCCTGTCGTGATGTCACCAATAATCGGGACCAAACCTATTATGCCATCAATTCCAATTTTCGATTCGGTTCCTGGTATTTTTATGCTTTCATCAAGCCAATGGGCCAATCTCTTAAGCGAAGCCAGTTTTTTCGCCAGATATTCACCGTTGATGTCTTTCTGATCTTCGGAATAATCCATTTTGCTCACTTCTTAATCAAATTATACCTGGCCTCAGGCCACCAGTACTCATCCTCATCCTGAATCTCCCCGATTTTTCATATATTCTTCAGTCATCCACCAGCTTTTTTCGAAGTAGCCTTTAAACCATCTGCCAAGCAGGCTGTCGGCCTTGAGTTCGAACTGCTTGCTTTCTGGCCCTGTCCTCCCTCTTTCATAAAAACTGACAAGTATTTTGGCGTCATCGATGACCACGACCCTGAACACCGGCAACTGCGCCTGGCCCATCCAGCCGATATTGCACTGATCATTATCTCGCAATGATTCAATCGCACTCTTGCTCGCCTCGATTCTCTGCTTGATGTCACCTGTAAGCGCCCCCTGCCACTTCGCATGTTTCGCGACGATGTCATCACATTCAGGATCGATGGTCACAAATCGAATTCTCACATGTTTCTTCTCTTGCCGAATCAAGTCCTGAATCTTGGCATGGCCGATGACGTAATGGGCTGAGGTGCCAAGCCACAAGTATGAGCGGGTGGCTTCGCGCATCCGCTCAAGGGTAGGTTCTTCGGCGTGTCGATAGTACCTTCGAATGCCAAGCAGCCAGAAGCCAAGGAAAAAACTCAGTCCCGCGAACAGCAGGACAGCGGCAATCGCGGCTATCAGACTGATGAAGTTGATTTCGAGCATTGTTCCTCCTCATTTCTGCACGCTTTGTGAAACCCAGCTCCTCTTATGAAAAAGCGCCGCATACAGGAGTAAGCCCGATGCGGCGCAAGCAGCGTTTAACCTTCATTTTGCATCCCTAAAGAAAACCAGGAATTTCCCCTAGAAAGTCACACCTTCATACCGGCTTATTTTAACAAAAGAAGTTTTTGTGTAAGTTGCAAGCCATTCGCGACAATTTTGTACACATAAACCCCGCTTGCCAGATTCGAAGCGTCAAAAACCACTTCGTGCGCCCCGCCTGCCTCTACACCTTGCACAAGCGTTGCCACCTCCTGACCGCGCAGATTGAAGACTTTTAGCGTTACAGGGCTTGTTTGTGGCAGCTCGTAGCGGATTGTGGTTTGAGGATTGAATGGATTGGGGTAGTTTTGCGAGAGGCCAAAAGCCGACGGTGACGTGGCTGCGCCTTGTCCATCCGCTATCCCGGTCGTGGCGTCAACTTGAATTGTTGCCTGCAATTCATGGCCAAACCACCCAAGCGCATCCTGCCGCATTCCCCATTTTGTGACATACACGCCCGGTGTTTCAGGCGCTTGCAGTCGGATAAAAAAGACTTTCGGGCGTCCGCGAAAAATGCCGCCAAATGTCGGGATTTCATCGTACGCATCGTCAATCCGAACATCAGTTTCAATGAAACGTGTATCATTCTCCGCGGCGTTTTGACCGAAACGATAACCGGCGCCATCACTCCATTGCGTATCGCCTTCATTACGAACCACAAGACTTGCCATAATCACTTCACCTGCCTGCATCGAGTTTGGTATTGTGTGCCGCAGAATTCTCGCGTCATGTTCCGCCGTATCGTTAAAATTCGCGGCTCCCTGGGCTGTCGTGCGAATGTACTCGTAAGGGTCATTTGTTCGCGACCAGACATCGTTATTGGTATTATTGCTGCCTGGAAGAATGTACGGCTCTCCGGTATCCCCGGCATAAATACCCGTGCCCTCGTCATATTCATTCCAGCTTTCAATATAAACCCGGTTCACTGTTTCGTCGATCTGGTCCCACGCCTCTTTGAAATGCACACCTCCATCGCGGGCTAAGAAGTCACCAGGCGTCCGCACGTTCTGGTCCCAATAGCCCCCTTTTAGTTGCACGGTTTTTAAACCATCGTGTGTATTGGCCACAAAATAGTCATTAAGTTCAAACTGTACTGTCCGCTCATCTGCAAATGAAAACACTTGGGGACTGAAGGCTGTGGTAATCATGTAAACACCGTTATTAAAAACAGGATGCTCAGCAGCAAAGGCCGCCTGCAATCGACTTTCCAATTCCTGCCGCTGCAGGGATGCCACATTGTCCATATGCAAATGCACATGCCAGGTGTCCAGCACAAGACGCCCATCTATTTTCGCCAGGTAATCGTCGGCAAACGCATCTGTATTAACGCTGAAATACTGTTTGAAAAAGCGGATGTACTGGGCCGCGAGTGAATCCTTCCCTGCTATGGTGCTCAAGTCGACTTTTGGCTGTTCATGCCAGGTGATAAGTGGATCAAGAAATGGCGCTACTTTGGGCACATCGTAGCCATCGCTGCGCATCTCGGCAAGGGCCTGGAATAGATTAACTCTGACTTCTTCGCTGTGATTGATAAGGTGAACCCAGAGAACATCGATATTTGCCGCCATCATTTGTTTGATTTGCGACTTCCACCATGCTGGCAAACCCGTCCAGTTCTCGCGTCCTTCGATGGGTTTCCAGGGGCCGCTGAGCTGCCCGGCTGTGGGGACGTACCAGTGAAAGACTGTTGTGCTGACCGTATGGCTATCCATTGTAAATGATGGCTCCGCAGTTAAAAGATCGGGCGGCGGCTCGAAAAACAAATTCACAGCGACAATGTGCTTTTGCACATCCGCACTCGAAAATATCCGCAAGTCCGTGTTCAAGTTTTGGGCCTTTCTGAAGTCGGCATTCGGAAGCTCAAAGAGAGCTACGCGCCGCCCCTTCGTGTCCTGCAAATCCGTCGATTCTTTGTTCGTGGCCAGTTTGTAGTCGTCGGTTGTGGCATTGTATTGAATGCCAAGACTGCCTGTACCAATGTCTTTGTAGGTCACCTCGACGTATACCGTTGTCGATCGCACTTCCACATTCGACCGGAAATACATGAAAAGCGCATACGCGCCGGGTGAGCCTGTGGAACGATATAAAGTAGCGCTGTCAATCGTGACGACTTCAAATTCTCCATCGGCGCCGGAGATTGGGGTTAACGGATAGCCTTCTTGCCCAAAAAGAACTTTGATGGCACCAAGCCAGATTACTAAAGATAACACTATCATACTCACTAATTTCCGTCCGGTCATAAGGCCTCCTGAGATTGATGGGGTAATGCTTTCAATTTGCTTATTCCTACCTGACTAGTGTGATGATTTCCAAATAAGCGAACTCTGACAGGGTTTGATGTTAACCGTTTCAGGCATAAAAAAGGGGCGAAACTCTGTCAGAGTTTTGTTCGGAACATTAGAAATCGTGACACTCGCCTGCATGATGCGTAGACCACGAAGCACACGAAGGAAAATCGTAATCTTTCCGATGGACAAGTTTGTCAATTGGTCTTTTTCATCTTCAACCAGCCCTGCGTGGCGCCGCCAGAGACATTCGGGTCGAAATTCAGGTCATTTGTCAGGATAAATTCATCATTTGCTGTTTTCCAGACATTGTCATAACCCGCATTGAGGTCCCACGATGCGCCGCTGTTGTGCGGGTCGGAATAGCTCTCCGTATTGTGGATCGAGTGGATGTACTGGCGCTGTGATTGATCTTCCGATGCCATGCGTCTTTTCCAGTTGTCCATTCCCTTGTCCCGAATTGCTGAGAGTTCCTGGTTCATCTGTTGCTGAATATTGATACGTTTTTGGATCCCCTGCATGGCAATCCTGTCCATGTTTGTCCGGACTCTTTGCAACGCGTTCTGATAATGTGGGTTGGGCCGAAATGAATTGAGGATTGTGTCCAGAAGCTTTTTGTTTTTATCGAGTTCGCCGCCGGGTGTTTTGAACGAAAATACAATGGGTACAGAGGTCATATTCGATCTCATCTGTTGCCCGTATCCATTTAATGACATGAAGTCCATACTGGAGAGTGTGCTCAACACCCACTCTTCTGTCTGCCCGGCAGCGCCGCCGTATTCAATTCGCGCCACTGAAACATCCAGATCGAGTGTCGCTTGCATTTGTCGCAGCACATCCCGTTGGGCAATTCTTTGCTGCTTCAACATAGCTTGAGTTACGTCTCGCATCGGCTCTATCGACACGATGCGGGCGCCCCGCCTGAATCCGGGCACGAAGATGTTTTTTATGAAGTTCTCATTTGTGATCGGCGGCGCAACGGTCCAACCCTTCTCGGCCGTGAGCCTGTTTATCATGTCATCCTGCATCCACATGGTTGTATACATTGGGAAGATTTCGAATGATGTTTTGCCGTCCGGACTCACAACTCGGGCCTGCATTTTGGCGATTTCCATCGAGCATTGCGTGTTGGTATTCCATCGAACGCCGCCTTCAAGCTTCCAGTCAGATGGCGCCAGAAATGTCGCAACCGCCATCGGCTTGCTGAAACCCTGGCTATCTATGACATCGAATCGTTTCAGACGAATCATATCTTTCGGTTGTGCAACGGCGTTTTGCGTACTGGCGCCATCGCCGCAGCCCACCAGCAGCAAGTAGAGAAAAATATGCAACGCAGGCGTTTTTGTTAACCTTCGAATGTTCATGTTTGCCCTTTCAATAAGTTGTTCCCGGTTATTGGAGCCCGAGGCGATACGACTTCGACAAGCTCAGCCGCCGATTCGATAAGCTCAGCCGCCACTTCGACAAGTTCAGCCGCCCTCGACAAGCTTGACCGCTCACTATTCTCGCGCGTCACTTCACGCTTGGGCGCGCCACAGAGAGTTGTGTCTCTATAAACAAGGGAAGAAAGACTTATGATTTGGCTCACAAAAACGATATCTTAGACCATGATGAAAAGATCTCCGGCTGAAATAACGATGTTATTATTAGACTTAAAGGGAGGCAACGAAGAGGCCTTAAACCAACTGGCGCCGGTGATATATCAGGAGCTGCGTCGAATCGCTTCCGGATATCTCAAGAATGAATCCAATGCCAATACGCTGCAAACCAATGATCTTGTTCACGAAGCGTACTTGAGATTGATTGATGAAGCCTATTTCTCCTGGGAAAATCGCGTACAGTTTTTTGCAGTGGCTGCCAGAGCCATGCGCCAGTTCTTAGTGCACTACGCCAGGCGGCGCAAGGCAGCGAAAAGAGGCGGCGGCAAGGCCAATGTTACTTTTGATGAGGGCGCCGTTTTGGCGGAACAGAAATCAGAGGAAATACTTGCCATAAATGAAGCCATGACGCAACTGGAAAAAATTGACCCGCGCATGAATCGCATTGTTGAATTGCGGTATTTCACCGGCTTGACCATCGATGAAACATCAAAAGCATTGAAGATTTCCCCGGCAACTGTTAAGCGAGAATGGACGGCCGCCAAGGCGTGGCTGGCGAGTGAACTGGCCGCATAGAACTTAGTTCTGCCCGACAATCTTCCCCTTCGAAAACCCAGATAGAAACCCTATGACCCCCGAACAATGGCGACTTACTAAAGAACTGTTTGAACAGGCTTTAGCCCTTCCCAAAGCCCAATGGGACGCTTTTTTAGAAAAAGAATGCGGTGACGACCAGGTTGTGCGTGACAAAACGCTGGACATGCTGACGTCGCACTCTCAAACTTCTGAATTCATGGAAGATTCAAATATCAACGTGGATTTGTTTTCTGGCTCGACAGACAGTGCGGACCGGTATGTTGGGCAGCAAATCGGCCTTTATAGAATCGAGCATCACGTTGGTGAGGGAGGCATGGGTCATGTCTATCTTGCTGAGCGGATGGACGATTTCCACAAAAAGGTGGCGCTGAAAATCATCAAACGCGGCATGGACTCCGACGCTTTGCTGAGCCGATTTCGCCAGGAAAGGCAAATCCTGGCCAATCTCGTTCACCCCAACATTGCTCGCCTGCTCGATGGCGGCAGCGCCGACGACGGCTTGCCATACCTTGTGATGGAATACATCGAAGGCGTGCCCATCACCGACTATTGCGATCAACACAAACTAACCATTGCCCAGCGGTTGAAATTATTTGGAGAAGTGTGTCAGGCCATCAGTTTCGCCCACCAAAACCTGGTGATTCACCGGGATATCAAACCAAGCAACATCATCGTTACCGGAGAAGGCATCCCCAAGCTGTTGGATTTTGGCATTGCCAAACTTTTGGACCCGCAGGAGCAACAAACGCCAGAGTTTACAATGCACGCCGCGCACGCTCTGACGCCGGAATACGCCAGCCCCGAGCAAATTCAGCGCAAAGCAGTCACCACCGCCAGCGATGTTTATGCGCTGGGAGTTCTCCTGTACACCTTGCTTGCAGGACGCCGACCTTACCATTTTGAAGATCGCTCGCCATCGACTATCGAGAAGATCATTGCAACGACAATGCCTGCTTCTCCCAGCACAACCTTGAAAAACGCGGCTGTCGCCCACGACCCGAAAAAACTCACGGAAAATGGATCGCCGGAGCATATCAGCCGGTTGCGCGATGTGTCACCGGAAAAACTGCGCCGCCAATTGCAGGGCGACCTTGATAACATTGTGTTGAAAGCGCTGCAAAAAGAACCGGAGCGCCGCTATGCCTCGGTTGAACAGTTTTTCGAGGATATCAACCGTCATCTCAGCGGCCTTCCTGTTCATGCCCGAAAAGACACTGTCGGCTACAGAACCACAAAATTCATCAACCGCCATCATTTGGGGTTTGCAGTGGCGATGATTGTTCTCTTGATTACAATTGCCGCCGTTGCCGGGATTGCATGGCAAGGACAAATCGCCCGGCAGGAAGCGAAAAAGGCGCAACAAACTCTTGAATTTGTTAAACAAATGCTGGAAGCGGCTGACCCATTGGAAGCGGGCAAAGAACTATCCGTTGAACAACTTTTAGATGAAGCAACCGAGCGCATCGCAAAAGAGCTGAAAGAACAGCCGGAAGTTGAAACAGAAATACGCTCAATTTTAGGACAAGCTTATCAAAACCTTGGCCATTACGACAAAGCGCAACCGCATTTGGAAAAAAACCTAGACCTGTTGCGCGACCATTATGGCGGCGAGCACTCTCTGCTGGCAAACGGGCACAGGGAGCTTGCCGTGTTGCAGCATTACAAAGGTGAGTTGCTCAAAGCGGATAGCCTTTACCAAAAAGCCATCGACCTGTATCGGAGAATTGGCGAGACAACCAGCGGAGATTATGCGGTCTCCTTAAATGATTATGGAACGATTCTATTGGATCAGGCGAAACTTGACAGCGCCGTGATCATTTTTGAAAAAAGCCTGAAAATTATGGGCAATGCACTCGGGGAAAATCACTACCAGATGGGCAGCGTGCTTAACAATCTGGCATTCGCCTATGATGACAAAGGGGATAATAAAAATGCGGATAGAATCTACAATCAGGCGCTTGATGTTTTTCGCCACAACTACGGCGATGAACACCCTGAAATCGCCAACACGCTCAACAACTACGCCTTCGTGAAATTGAGTGTCGGCGACACGCTGGCTTCGCTGAACATGCACCAACAGGCGCTGGATATGTGGCGCAAACTCTTGGGGAATGACCACCCGGATATTGGTCTCACACTGCACAATATTGCTGCGGTCACATTCTATCAAAAGAAATATGCGCAGGCGGAGACAAAAGAAAGAGAAGTCGTGAAAGTTTTTAGAAAGAACTACCCCGCCGACCATCCCTACCTCGGCAACGTTTATTTCATGATGGGTCGCATTTTGAATGCTCAGGAGAAATTCAGCGAAGCGCAGCGCTTTCTTCAGGATGCCCTGATAATACGCAAAGCCAAATTGGATTCCGGACATCATCTCATTGGCGGGGCTTATTTGGAATTGGGTCGAAGTTTGTTGGGGATGAACCAACAGCAAAACGCGGAAGAAATGCTGCTAAAAGCGCATCAGGTTCTTAGCGAGGCCGGAGAATCGGAAAAAATGGCGCTGAACAGAAACCGGGAATTGTTGGTTGAGCTTTACGAGAAACAGGGGAAATCTGAAGCGGCGGAACGTTTTCGTTAACATTGAGACCCACTTGCCGCCCACCTGCGACCTACGGGCAACTCGCCTGGTTCGCCCGGATGCATAGACTATCCCGCTCGGCTTATCAGGTAATTCCCCATGCACAAGCAAACTGGGACTGCAAAACATCCCGACCTCACCTTCGCCGCTGCATGCGATTCAGTTCGACCCCTGCCGGGCCTCTACCGTTGGCTCGGAAGAGCAGGAACGCTCCTTCCGATAGAGTGCAATCGAATCGATAACGGCAATCAGCAGAAAGCACCAGCCGAGCCAGTTCTTCCAGCTTCCCGCATCCTCAGCACGGATGAGCAGGGTATTGAAAAGGCCAATGAGCCAGAAGGCAAGGGTTCGCTGCACCTGCCAGACTGCCCGGGCTCCGTATGTTTGGTAGAGCCGGCGGCCGAGTTGGATGAAGTTCCAGAGAATCGCTCCGACCACCAGAGCGATGACCACGAAGTCCACCGCGGTCCGGCCCGCTTGACTCAGATCAAGGACGTAATAAAGAACGCCACTGGCGAGGGCCGCATTCACGAGATACGAGCCGGGTCTTTTCTTCATGGCCGGTCTCCTGGTCTTGGTGTCGTCAATCATTGCGTTGGATTACGCTACGCAAGCAATAACGTTGCGGTCAACCGGACGCGAATAGCATCAGCTTCTTCCGCTTCGTGTTGGGCTCCATGCGCGGTCCGGCTCTTCCAGCCAATAGAAAACCTTGTCTGGCGTAGCGTTGATTTCTACGCTGTTTACGACTTTCCCTGCTGTTTGACCATTTGCCTGCCGGACGAGTGGTCAGCCCCGTTATTATTGGCAACCGTGCGTCATTCGCCGCACGAAAATATCGAGACCTTACCTGCCAACCTCGCCTACCAGGCGTAGCCAACCGTCAAGCCTCCCCACGGCAGGACGCCTTTGTCACTAAAAAGAGGGGTGAAACCCGCACGGAATACCATACCTCTATTCTCGGGTTGGAATCGATACCCTATGGTTGCTGCGCCAACAAGTTTCGTTGTCTGGTCAATGATAATAACATCATTAAAATCAAAGTCAAATTCCCCCTTGGAAGAAAGGGTAAATGCCAGTCCCAGACCCGTTTCGAACTTATGCTGGCCTTGCCCGTGCGTGTAGTTCAACATGAGCGGTATCAGGTTGAAACGGTCCTCATCATCCTGGCCGCAGTGTATTAGCGAACATATGGCTTCATATGCGAATTGACCTGACATAAAACCAATGCGAGCGCGCAGGGACTGATTGAAAGCCCTTTCATAGTTGATCGAATAAAAAAATCCATTGCCAAGGAGTTCGAAGTAAATACTGTTCTTTGCGATAGCTCGCGGTTGGGCGGACGCCTCACAGCTTCCCCAAAAGATGCAGCAACCTATGATTATGTTTAATACAAGGCGAGTTCCGCCCCTGCCAAGACTGCGATCACACCAACCATTCATCACGAACTCCTTGGAAACCATCGTTGCGCTGCATCTATTGGAGACCATGTTAGGGACAGCAAAATCGTGCCGGTCCAGTTGAGCCGGAAGTCAGGCCGACACGGCTCGCAACCGGCTGCTTCAGAAGCCAAAACAGTGAAGTCAAATCAACTTCTATCACCGGACGTATTGCTAAGAGTCATTTTCAAACTTCAGACTGTACCAGTCAATCCTTCGCGTCAAGAACATGACCGCCATCAGTACCAGAAAAAGGCCGACGCTGCCTAACAGCAACGCGTAGTCTTCCACCTGCAGCAATAGATACAGGTACGAGTAGAGAATCGTAAGGATGCCAGTCAGGGTCGCGATCACTTTCTTGTTGCCAAGTATGTTGACCGAGTAAAACGTTATCGCTGCAATGGTCGCAACGCTTGAAATGAGATATGCCCAGCCAAACGACAGATGTTCCGAAATCGACAGCAGCAAGGTGTAGAAAATGAGTAACGCAAGGCCGATGAGCAAATATTGGATCGGATGCACCCGGTTTCGATTCAAGACTTCCATGAAGAAAAAGGTCGTGAAGGTCAAGAGCAAAAACAGAAAGGCATATTTGGCGGTTCTCATGGATTGTTGATAGATATCGACCGCAAGAAAAAGCCGGACCCCAAACGCTGAATCATAGATGTTGTGTTGTTGGTCTGCCCAAACCTGAGGATAGTTTCGATTCAGGTGCAGGACTCGCCATTCCGCCTTAAAACCTTCGCTGCCTATCGTCCTGCTCTCAGGCAGAAATGTACCTGAAAAGCTCGGACTTTCCCACTCGGATTTCAGATTGACTTTCGTATTCATCCCGATAGGCACGAAACTGATTTCTTCGCTGCCATTGAGCTTTAGCCTGAAACTGAAATCGAGCTGCCTAACCGAAGGTGAGAGCTTTATGCGCCCGCTGACGCCAGATTCAAGGACTTCGTTTGACAGCAATCCCGGATTCATTGACCGCGTTTCCCCGTTGAGACTGGCAACGATTTCGTCTTTGATGCCAATCATGTCCGAAACGCCAATGGAGACAAACGCACTCTCCCAGTGAATGTCAGTGTCCGGAATATCCAGCTCGGACAGGACGTCAAATGAGAAGTGTCCCTCTGCCCGCAAGTCAGAGTTGTAGAGCACGGCTTCATAAATACTGCGATATCGAATCGAGGGAACGATTTCGCCAACAATGTTAAGGCTCTCGGGCAGTAGGTGAATGTGTTTAATGGTCTTCCTTACATTGCCATCGCGGTCTTTTGAGGTTGAATGAAGGTAGGGTATTGAAAGAATCGGGCCGGCGATGACCTGTGCCCTCCCCCACTTTTCTGTAATCTCCGCAATGACGCTGTTCCTGCGCTGCTGCCGTTCGCGAATCAATGAAGAGACCATCTCGGCCGGAATCAACAGAATGAGCGTGAGTATCCCAATGAGAATCATCTTGAATCCCACGGAGTTCCGGATTGAAGTCATTACCCGTCGTATCACATTGGCTTCATTCATTGATTGATTGTCTCCATACTCTGTGTGGATTGATCAAGCTGACGCCAAGCATCACGCGAAAAAGGGGTTAAGTAGCAGCGTCCGGTAAACAACAGAACAAGATTAAAATCACTGCGCGTGAATAAACCAAAGCGCCCTTTTTTCGTGTGCATGCTTTTGTTAAAAACTATCATTTGAAAACTTATTTCATGAGTAATACTTTGCTAGTCAACATCCGACTACCTGCCTGTAACCGGTACAGGTAAATGCCTGAACTAACACTCATACCAAAATCATCCAAACCATTCCACGCGATGTGATGTGTGCCTGTTTGCTGAACTCCATGAACCAATGTACGAACCAACTGCCCTTTCACATTATACACGTCCAGATTAACATAGTTATCCGCGTCAAGTTGATAACTGAGCATTGTCGTTGGATTAAACGGATTTGGATAAGCCGGAAACAACCGAAACGCCAGTGACTGATTCTCCCCATTTTGTTCAATTGTAGTTGGATTGCCAATCGAGAATTCAGTAGCGCTTTCAGTAAAGATATTCGTATCCAACACATCGAGCAACCGAAATATACACTGGCCTGACTCCGGGCCAGTGGCTTGCCAGGAAAATTCATTTTCTTTGATGTTGTCCGTAATCGTTTCCCAGCTGTCTCCGCCATCTCGAGAGATTAATAGTGAAACGGTTGTCTGTGGAATTATTGGCCAATCGAGTCTCGTCCAGCTGATCTTGTATTCTTCACCAATCAGTAACTGGTTTGGGAGGTCAAGCCCGGGTTTTCCCAAGCGCAATGGGGAGCTATAGTTGCTCACGGTAAATCCCACCGGACCGCCACTACCGTTGAAACTGTTGACGTATTCCGGAAACTTGGTATTCTGGTAGTCGACCGATGTCAGCGCCTGTTTCAAGTCGATATTTATCGATGCGACATCCGGCGCACGGATTGGCACAGAATCATAGATCCAGTCAGTAACACTGCTAAACGTGCTGCCCAAGGTGGTAGCATTCTCACTATTATCGAATAGGTTATCCGACCAATCCCAATCTGCAACAGCAAATGTGCCCCAATGCAACCAGCCGGAAGATGAGTTCAGGAGCGGTGTAACGGTGGAGCCTGCTTCACGAAAATTGAACTCTTCCAAAACCACAGGTTTGTTGGAGAAATTATAGCGGGCAATGGCTTCGATAAATATATTCACGGTGGCATCATCCCACCAGTTATAGGCATGTATCGACGTGTAATCTAAAAAGGGTGCAATCTTCCGTGGATTGAAAGCCGTATATGTCCTATCCGGAACCGCATTCTTGATCGGCGTGGAATGTTGATCCAGGCCAATCGTGATCATGTGATTCCGATCATTCCGATACAGCGCATTTGTCAGCCGCCGCACCCAGTTATAAGCGATATCTTCACGAAACAATTGATAATCATATAAACGCTGATCACCAGGACTATTAAGCGGCTCGTACTCACTGACATAATCCGGTTGTTTAATCTGATTCCATGATTCGCCAGTTCGGGGATAGTCGCTCCAGGCAGCGGCCAAACTTACGTCCGAGCCATATTTAAATTGTATATAAGGAATCCACAAATCACCCATAATACCAGAATCGGGGCCACGGACATAAGGTTCGTTTTGCAGACTCCACGAAAAAATGACCGGCTCATCTGCATACCGAGTGCCCATCGCCTCAAGGTAATATTCATAACCCAGCAATGTCGTTTCGTCGGCAAAGTATTCCCAGCTTTCCCATGGGGGATTGCCTTCCCAATCATTGACCAGATCAAAAATAATCCGCAGATTTTGCTGCCTGGCAATTTGAATCAATGTATCCAGTTTTCGAAAGTTGGCTTCATTGAGCACATATAAATCAGGCTCAAAGCTTACCACGGATAGAAATATCCGGACAATATTAGCGCCAAGATTCCGAATTTCCCTAAGCTGCCGGTCAACCGTGGTAGAGTCGAATGCGCCAATTACATCAAAAGCGGGATATGGCAATTCATGATAGGTAGCCGGATCATAGTAATTCACGCCAAATGGGATGAAGGGACGCTGAGAAATAGCGGTCTCGAAATGCCATTTGTCATCCGCAACCTGGATAAATTCAGTTTGATAAGCGACACCAAACACCTCAATTTCACGCCATGCGACCCAGGACGGAGATTCGGCCGACTCAACTCGAATGCGTTCAATATTCAACCAGGGGGATGACGGCGTTACTGTCAACTCCTGATCATCGCCAGTGCTATCCTTAAATTCGTACAGTAAGTAAAACTGGCCATCCGACAGCATGCCCCAAACTGTATGGGTCGTTTCACCAGCAGGATCCTGGCTGGTGATAAGATTAATACGCTCGATATCCACCGGTGTCTGCAAATCTACTTCGATCCACTGCGGAGGATGAGAGTCCGCGCTCCACCAGGTTTCGCGATCACCATCAACAGCATAGGCCGCAGGGTTGTTCTGAGCAGATTGCGATACCGTAACCGGTTTCATGTATGCCAGATTTTGGGATGACTCTTGGGCACCCAAGCTAATAGTTATTATGAAAAGGAAAAAAATAATGACTTTTCTCATTATAGAGGATCTCCATTGTACGCTCGTGTGGGATTTGTCACCCCCCGTGCACTTCTAATCATATAATCCCCCACGGACAAATGAACAGAGAATTGCCTTCCCCGGAACACGACATCTCCTGGCAAGAAAGAATGCAATTAAGGGCGTTCCAAGAGAAGAAATATTTGAATAAAATATCTACTGAATTTTCTTGTCATCATTAGTAAGCCTAACGTTCGAACTGTGCGGCGCGGCTTTTTGCGTCCGCACCAGTGAATGGTTAGGGGCTACCACCGAGTATGCGATTTTGACTGGGGCTATTCTCCAAAAATGCTCCCGAAAATCAGGCTAAACTCCTTTTCACTTACCTGCACATCATTACGTCCCAGTTTCTGTTCCCCGCAGCAAGCGAGGATCTCGTCACGTGTGGTGATCTTAGCGCAAAAATCTTGAGCTCGTGAGGGCTTGTCGGCTCCCGTAATGATATCTGGGTAGTACTGTTCAATGGCACCACGTTCAAGCACGTACACATCAACAGTCCGCAGCATTTCCAGCAACAGGTGCTTTGGCTGGAGCAAGTCCACGTCTGTGCTGTTCTGAAGCACAGCAAGACGATCGGACTTGCGTTGCCAAGCATAGAACGCATCAACCGCATGAACCAGATCATCCAAAGTACACGTCCCTGTCTTGAACTCTTCAGTGCACTGCCTAACACGTCTCCAAAGACCGCGCAATTCGCCGGAATCGCGAGCATCTCGTGCATCCCTACCTGTTGGCTCCTCACCATCGGTGTCAGATACGATCAATTCGTCAACTTTTACCAGCAGCTTATCACGTGCTGTTCTCAGATTTGTATCAGGATTTATGTGATCGAAACCGTTTACGAGCAGATCAAGGTCGGCGATAACCGGAACTCTCACACCGAAGCGAGTAAAGAACTCGCGGTATCGCCGGATATTCCCCTTGCCTGTGATACGAGCAAAGAGAATCGGTACCTGGGCAACGTCCCAAGAGGTGTCAAGGCTTTTGGCGATGTGGGGCATGACGAGGTAGTCGCTATCGCCTTCAACCAGAACAACCGTATCCGCAAAGAAGGCCGCGTTGTTATTCTCAAAGCAAATTATCTGGAACTGATCCTTGGCGTTCATATCGGACAGGTCAACCGGTTGAACCTGAGTGTATGGCTTTGCAGAAACCGCTGCATCAGAAACCTTTCGTAACTTGACGAAAGTCTCGGTCGCTGTAGGGCCGAAGAACATGGGTGAATGTGTCGTGACCAGGACGTGATGTTCCGTAGCGAAGATTCGTAAGGCGTCGAAAAGGATATGTTGAGCTTTTGGGTGAAGAAACAACTCAGGTTCCTCAAATAGCAGCAAATAAGATGGCGGGGCAGGCTCGATATTTTCTGGGGGGGCATCAGCTACCGGTTCAGCCTCTTCTGCAATAACGGGGGTAAGCTTCGCATCCAACTCAACGTACGAACGCAGGATCGAAAACACTATGGCCCTGCGCAACCCGTCACCCTTTGATTCAATTAGGCCATCAACACCATCATTGGCATAGATGCGGGCAGACGAGAAGATAGTCTTCAACTCCGGCGGTGGGATTGTAATGCGTAAGGCGACGTCGGAGAAACTTTCTCGCACGTATTTTTCGACGGTCGCCTCGATCAACTTAACCTCGTCAAGTCGGTCGTCTGCTACCGTTCCGTCAGGTTGCTGAACAAGGTTCAGTTTTGAGTTCAACTTTTCGAATAAAATCTGGGCATCAGGAAGTTTAGTTTCAACGGCCCGAAGTAAAATGCCAAGTATCTTTCCAAATGGTGTGCTTTCGGTGGTCTTGATGTCGTCAGATAGGTCTTTAACCGCAGGGATGTAGATGGGATCAGGCAACATAGGAACAATGCTCTTGTCTATACCAGTTGGCAAGGCTTGGTCAGCGGGGATTTTCTGCTCATCTGGCAGAGAGTCGGCAAACTCCTGAATCTTCTGTTTCACAGCATCTTGATTCATGCTCGTGTCGACTATACCATCCAACTCAGGGAACATTTGGACAACTTTGGTGACAAACGCCTGCCCTGGGCGCTGACTCTTTACCAGCGTGCCGATACTGTCTGACAAAAACCGAGCATCGGTTGGCAAGAGCGTATTGTAGAGTAGCGCGCTTTTACAATCAATGCCATAGCTTCTGACAAGCACAAGCCGACCGTTCCTTACAATCCCCGACACACGCGTGCGGTGTTCATCAGCCAGTCGCGCAAGATCCGCTTCGCAGATGTCCTCAAAGGTCACCGCAATGCGGATAGGCTTTGACTCATCGAAGAAATGGATAGGGGCCAGTTTGGAGCCTGAAAAGAACAAGGCCAAGGCTTGCAAGAAAGATGACTTCCCTGAATTGTTCTCACCGATGAGGCAGCCGAAGCGAGAAAGGGGAATCGTTACATCCCGCAGGGCTTTGTAGTTTATGATAGAAAGCTGAACGAGTTTCATCTGTCTCATTTCGTTTTGATAGCCCTTAACGTCGCGCATGAGCGGCGCAAGGGCATTATACGCTCAGCTGCTTGAATTACAACTCTATTGCATTCGGGATCCCAAAACTGGCAAAAAAACTGCGCCCCTTGCGTCCGACTCAATGCGCTTTGTTAGCCATCCTTGAGCCCGTTAGTCTGTATCATGCTTTTTGCCCAACAAAGAGTGTCAGTGGATACTCTCCGTCACCTAGAAGATACTTGTCGTAGATGCCATTCAGGATTGTTTTCTGCATGGTGAGTCCAGCATCGTTGAACACCTCTTCCCACGTTGCCTGTGAGAAAAGGCCGAGCACGTGATGATCTGTGTGAGTGGCCAACTCTCCCTGCTGCCGAATCAAATACACAAGAGTGGCTTCGTAGGTATTAGAACGAAACGGGTTGATATAGTTGTTCTCTAACACAGTCACATGCACACCATCCTTTTCGCCGGCGTATGCAAAATTATTGTTTTGAAAGGTCTCTTCCGTTTTCGCCACCACGAGTAAAACACCGTTGGTCTTGATATGCGCCGCGGCGGTTTGAATGGCTAGCCGAAGATCGTGCTGTGAAGCCATGTAGTCTATGCTGTCTGGAATGACCACAGCATCGAACTGCCGGTTCAATCGCAACGTCCGCATATCGCCTTCAAGGTATTCGACGTCAGGATGTGCAACGCGCGCTTTGTTCAGCATGCCTAGACTAATATCCACACCGGTTACGGCAAAATGCCGCGTGAAGATCCTGTCATGGCCGCCTGCGCCACTCCCCAAATGCAGCAACGTGCTTGGTGGTTCTGATGCAGTGCGCTTAATCAGGTCGACGTAGACCATTACTTCATCTTCGTATTCCGCTGGGTCTGCCACCCAGTCTTCAGTCCAAGCAAGATCGTTGTATGCAATCCATGTTGAGGCCAACACTCTCTCCTTCTTTGATGGCTAACGATCTGGATCCATGGAAAAAGTCCATGCGATCAACCCATATATTATGGACGGAATGTCCACCTATTATAATATTTCGATGTGAAACAAGGAAGATTTCCCCTGCATTTTCCATGTTTTTGGCTGATGTTGGGATCGTGAAAGACAACTATCGATAGAATAGCAACATTTCCCATGCAAAGCAACCGGAAATTTCAACCCAACCAAATGCCAAAGGCGTGCAACGGTCTCCGATATCTCCTCTACGCCTACCGCGCCGGGAAGATCTAGTGCTGACTGGATTCCGTGTTATATCAGATTACAGCTCGTTGCGGCTGTGCCGCCCACGCGCTCGGCCCGCCACGTAATCTCGCACGCACAAATAAATCGGGAATTGCATGGCCTGAAGCACTGCTGCATCTGCAATCGAGAATCAACTTGTGACTACACTCCCGGCCCATTTTTGAGGTGCAATCCCCAGCTCACTGTTTCGAAGCGTCCTACGTGACGGGCCGCGCGCGATGATTCTTGGCTCGCTTTATTTCTTTTTATACATGGCTTCCAAAAGATACGTGCCACACCTTTCATCTTTTTGCGTCATGGCCACCCGTTGCAAGGGTTGCCTCATTCAGAAGGTCTTCGGCTTGATCGGCAACCTTCGACACATTTGTGTCTGAGACTTCCGTTTGGCCTTTGGTCATTCCGAGGTCGGTGACACGCAGATGAAGGCATTCGTCGAAACCAGCTTCTGCAAGGCATCGTTTTGTACAGTCAAGGGGACAGCCATCGATTGCAAGAATCGTGGATGCTACGCGAGTGGTTTCGAGAATAGGCTCCACCTTTCCGCCAAGGCCCACGGTGCAGAACATCTTTCCCTTTCCAGCTTTGGCCAGGTGTCGCGCTGCCTGGTCGGCAACCGCCCCGACATCTGCGGCACCTGAGCAGGCGAAAACTAGTTTTGCCGACGGTGTCTTACTGCAGTCTGTTCCTGTCATCACTATCTCCTTCTATGCAACCAACGGATGGCGTTACCCGCAAGTGGGCGGGCATGGATTCTGCGTGGGAGCAGAAAAACTTGAAGCCAGAAAAATGCTCATAACCGCGCAGACTCCCGCTTGTCGGGTGAATCCTACGCGGCGGGCCCCGTGCGATAATTCGCGCAACACGGCGACCTCAACTGAGATTGCCCTATCCAACGGGCGGCCCGGGCAGGAAGATCAAACCTTTCCCAACCATCGCAATCATCCTTAGATGCATATTGATTGAACTGTACGGCCCTACCCGCGAAATCTCCACCATAATCCTATTTGCGGTAGGGTAAAATCACCGACTCCTGCCGGATTGAAATAAGCCACACCCAATTTCAACCGAAATTTAGTCCACCCAAACAGCACGCCGCCACCCAATCGAAGGCCCTCGAAAGTGGCGTCGTAACCGATATCCGCAAGAAACTTTGTCTTGCCGGAAAAGCTGTATTCAATCCCACCAGAAACAGAAGTACCGAGTGAAGATGATTCAGCTTCGGCATCATCGATATCCGCATCACTTGCAAAAAAACTGTACTGCCCGGAAATATGGACACTCGTTTTATCCCCAATATTGTTGGTGAAAGAAGCGTAGGGTGAGAAGACGGTAAACGATTCGTCATTATTTCCGTCAAAGATATCCAGGCTGAAATGCAACAGGTCAACTCCAACGCCAAAAGCACTTGTTGATGATTTGCTCACATTGAATTTGAGATTGGCGTTCGGCACTTGAAAAAGAAAAAGCAGAACATTAGTCCCAACCTGCACATTATCAGTGACGCCAAACCCAATCGGGCCAATCCCCACTGTAAACTCACCTTTGTTTAAGGTATAGCCGGTCGGTGTCCACAAATTGTTGGTGATAGGTCGATTTGCGAACCCCTCTTGCGCAAAAACAGTCGAACTGAATACCAGGAGTAGGAAAACAACTCCAAATGTAAGAATCGTCTTCATCTCAGACCTCCATAATTTTGTTTGTTTTTTCGAACAAGAAACTCTCCCGCGGAAATCACACAGGCAAGAATGGCTGAGATACGGGAGAATCCGCAGAAACTTCTTACAACATAGACATAAACCTCCCGTTTGTCAACGGAAAATATGACAATCAGGTTCGGAATGCCGGTAGGCTCGGCAACGCCCTGCCGCAGCAGGCCTGCCTTCCCCCACTGCGGGCCGCCGCTCCCGCCGCCTTAAGAAAACATCTCGCCCGCCCCTTCCTGATGCAACAAACAACCTGCCATGCTCGCAGGGATTTCGGCCCACTTGCCTTTCTCACCAGGGAATCCCCTGCGGAACTGATAGATTGGGAGTTTCATTCCCTGCACGCTCAGACCGATTCCAGCAGTCTTATGGCTCTTATGGCAGCTCACCTGACAAATACTCTTTATCTAGCTGGAGGCATGCACAGGGGGATATAATCCCCAATTCAACAATTCCGCAAGGGATTCCATGGCGGGATGAGCGCGGAGAGTAAATCCCTCGCGAGCAGATGCCGCTGTCTGTCACTAGCCGGTCTGCAGTGCCAGGTAGACTCCGACTGGATCGCGGACAATGGCGTATTTTGCCTCGGCGAATTCTTTAATGACTTCGCCACCGCCCTCGCCTACCCGTCGAAGACTTTCAAGAAGGTCGTCGACGGGTAAGTGAATCAGCCAAACCGATGGGATACCATTTTGTTCACTGCGAAACTGGCGGATTTCCGCTGCGGCAGTCTCATTGTCAATCTGCATCTCAAATTTTGCAACATGCCCTTCGCTATCCTCTGTCTCAATGGACTTGGCGTTCCATCCCACCACGTGGTGATAGAAGTCCCGACTCGACAAAGCGTCTGGAACCGTCAACGAGAGCCAAGAGATACAGCCTAGGCGCTCATTCTGCCGCGTGGTGTCTGACTCGCAAGCCACAACTGGAATAACGCCAAAGGCAGCCCCAGCTTGGTCGGCAAGAACAGCCCATTGGCTTTGGCCATCATCGGTTTTGGAATGCATTAGTTCCTTGCCTCCCATGTCAATCGCACATGTAACGCTGGCGGCAACATCAGCGACCTGGAAGTGGGGCATCCACTGCAACGGCAACGTGTTGTATTCGGGAGTGCGAACGCCGAGGCCGATTATGGGTGTGCCGAAGTTGTTCGTCAGATCATCACGCCAAAGTGGGGCGTCACCCGTCGTGAGGATTGTCGAGTAGAAATCGAGTTCACGCTCATGATCAGGCACCGCGATATCAGCGCTTAGGACACCACCAACGCCATGGACAAATGGTTTTTGCATGTTTCGCCTTCGGAGTTACTTTAGGTCAATCGGCCACAGTTGATGGGAATCGTTAAACTCGGCGGCCTAACGATCTGATCCATGGAAAAAGTCCATGCGATCAACCCATATATATGGACGAAATGTCCACCTATTATGATATTTCGATGTGAAACAAGGAAGATTTTCCCTACATTTTCCATGTTTTTAGCTGATATTGGGGTCGTGAAAGACAACTATGGATAGAATAGTAACATTTCCCATGCAAAGCAAGCAGAGCAGTTTCAGCAGTTCTATGGCTAGCACTCCATGGTCCCTTTAAACATAATTTTTGTCTCGTTGGCGGCATGTGTGGGGGGATACAATCCCCAATTCAATCATTCCGCAAGGGATTCCATGGTGGGACAAGCGCGGAGAGTAAATCCCTCGCGAGCAGGAAAATGGCGCCTCCGACCCCTATCGCAACAAGGGCTGAGAGCGGCATATTCGAAAATGGCATAGGTCCTTCCCTCGTTCAAGTTGACCGTAAAGGTAATCGATGCCTCCACTGAATCAAGACACTACGACCAGTCTCAACTGGCTCGAACTCCCAATCGCCGGACCGGGCGCGATGGCTGCAACTCAAGCGCGAGCGTAGAACGACTGCCTTAATCCAACCCTGTGTAATATACCTTATTGGGCTTGAAATCGTTCTGAAATTTCAATTTTACGCACTAAAAGCTCGTGCACTTCGCGAAGTGTTATCATTAAATCAGATATTCGCTCATATTTCTCTCTATCTGCCGTACTCAATTTATCGTTTTGAGATTCCTTGTCATATCTATTAATTAGTTTATTAACATTTGAAGAACTTAAATATGCAGATTCAAGACCAGCAAGTATAATATTTTCAATATCGAAGTCGCCCTCATTTAATTTTTGCCAATCATATTTAGAAGCCAGACTCTTAATCAACTGGTCTGAATCGATTTTTCTTTCGTTAAATGACAAATACAAACCCGGTTCTTTCGCCTTAAGAGTTACCAAAAATGTTAAATATACAGAATCAAATCGCGTAGTGTAGGAGGTGGTTCTTATTACAAGATTAATCTGAGTCATACATTGCTCTTGTACTCTTAGACTTAAATTGAACACCTCAGAAAGTTTTCCAAAACTTTTGAGTAGATCGTCGGAATGATAAGGCTTACCTCGATCAATAAATTGTTTTTCGATTTCAAATTTTTCAAAAAGAAATCGATGATAATTGTTCTTTGGCGGATTAGGTAAATTAAAATTCAAATCTATGAACCTTCTTAAATAGCCGTCCGAATCCATTTCAACCCCATACATCGACTTTATAGACTGCTCTATCTGATGTCTGTCTATGGCTAACACAAATACAATTCCTTCAACACTGAAAAGATGCTTTACGCTTTCAAGCAGCTCAACTGCATAATTGGGGCGACATCTGTCCAACTCATCGATAAAGAAGACAACCGGATATTGGTTGCCTTTTACACCTATTTCAGCCACAAATTTTTCCAAATTCTCTTTAAAAGCCTTTCTTGATTTCTTCTTTTGCTTGTATTCATTAATCTTATCTTCCGCGATTTTTGAAATTAAATCAGAAACCGCTTCATCTGCATTGGTGGTAAAAATGTCCGCAATTTCATCAAGGTTGCTAATAGTTCCAAGGGTGGCTAATTTTACTGCTAACGGTGTTGTCCGACGAAGTAATTGCCCACCCATTTTTTTAATTTTGTTAATTTGAACTTTGTATTTTTCTTTGCTATCTGACCCAATTAAACCAAGTTCGATGTGACTCTCAATCTCACCAATAAAAGAGATAAATGGATCATCTGAGAAATCATTCTCCCATGCATTAAAGTAAAGGCAGGTGAAACTTTCTTTCCTTAATTTTGCTTCCCACATTTTAAGAAATACCGTCTTTCCGGTACCCCAAGGAGAATTTATGCTCAAAACAAAGGGCTGAGTCAAGGTCTTAATGAGATTTGTTAGATTAACCTCTATTAGTTCTCTGCCCAATTTATCATTTGCAAATGGTTTATTACTATCTATTTCAAAATCTGATACTTTCTTTAACACATTAGCCTCAATTCACATTTCTAACTTGTGTTTATGTCAGTCATCTAGTGTCTCTATCTGCGACCTGAATGGGTCGCATAAGACGCCATGCACATCCCTGTCACAAATAGCTTTTTACAAAGATAGTCACCACATAATCTAACTTGCTATCGGCATCTTATGCGACTCCCCTAATATTCGTTCAGAGTGAATTGGCAGGACTGCGCACACCACGGAGAATCAACGGAAACTTACTTCAAGATAGACATAATAGCTCCGCATGTCAACGGAAAATACGAAAATCAGGTTCGAAATACCGGGCAGTCGGTGCAGCGCCCTGCCGGTGGGGCCTGTTTTCCCCGCTGCGGGCGAGGGTCCCGGCGCCGCAAGAGCAGAACCTCACCGCACCCCATCGCCAAACATCCGACATGACCCCCAAATATCCAGGGACTTTGCCCAAATATCCAATGACTTTACCCAAATATCCAAGGACTTCACTCAAATACCCCAGGACTTTGCCCAAATATGCCAGGACTTTACTCAAATATGCCAGGACTTTACCCAAATATGCCAGGACTTTACCCAAATATGCCAGGACTTTACCCAAATATGCCAGAACTTTGCCCAAATATGCCAGGACTTTACTCAAATACCCAAGGGATTATGACGGAAATCAAATAACACCTCAGTCTGAAGCCGCGAAAAACCGTCCGGATGCAGGACTGGAAAGAAATTGTTTTACAAAGATTTAGATATAGACCGGCTGCAACAGCATGTGGTCCACGTCGTCACGGGCAAGATAGTGCTTAAGAAAATCACCATGCCTGTCGATAAAACCATGGACACTGGCGCCATTACTGGTAGTGTCAAAAGTTCTATGAAACAAGGGAGGTTCATAGGCAACCATGAAAGGCGTTCACCAGGCATTGGCATTATCAGTAGCTTGGGAAGAGACCGATAACGACGCTGAAAGCGTCAGATATTATAGCCCGGGGTTGCCTGCCTTTTGGGCAACCCTGGGTATTGATTGCACCCAAATCCTGCACCCTGCAAGGGTGCCATAATGGGCGTGCACAGGTCCTCATTTATGCGATCCCGTTGGGGTCGGCGTTATTTGGAGGTTGTTGACCCAGGGTTACGCTTCGCTTACCCTGGGCTATATCATGTGATCGCGTTGCGGTCGTTGCATGACACCGGGGAGGGAGAACAAACACGAGACAACTACCCAAAAACCAAACGATTCTGGGTATTTGTTTGTCAAGATTTTTGACAATACGCCATTATTTGAAAGGATGCAATCATGGCTTACAAACTCTGCACCGAAAATTTCACCTATTGGACCGAACTTTTGCAGAACCTGTGGCAAGGCCACAACAATTCCGGCACCGCCCTGCGTGACGACCTGAAAAGCGAGCTGGAGACGGCAAAGGACGCCTTTCCAGACCACCTGGCGGCCTACAGCACCTTGGGGGCTGAGGAAAGTCAGGAACGGCGTGTGGCCAGGGCTATCCAGAAACAGAGCATTGAGGCGATTTCCGGCGTGCGCTACTCCCTGACCAGCCTGGCCGGCAGAGACAACAAGGACATGGCCCTGCAACTCTACAACTTCGACAAACCGCAACCGGGCAAGCGGCTGCTGGTGCTGGCGCGGCTGCAGCAAATCCTGGAAATCACCGAAGCCCAGTCGGATGACGGCATCAAACCCGCCGCCGAAGTGCTCGCCAAAGTCAACACCCTGGCCACCGAGCTGCGCCAGTCAGTAGACAAAATCACGGCCCTGGTGGCGCAAGGCGAACAGACCCGTCGCGACCTGGCGCAAGAGATGGCCGACCATGCCCTGCTGCGCGAGCGTGTCTACGCCTATCTGGTGACGGTGCTGCCGGCCGGCACCCGCGACCCGAAACTGATTGACTATGGCCTGCGCCACAAATTCGCGCAACGCCGGTCGAGCGCAAAGGTCACGGTTGTTAATGAAGAGGTGGAAACGCCGGTGACGACCTAGACCATCATTTTTGGAAGAACACCGCAAAAGCTGTCCTTGCTGCACTACCGGATAGATCTCGCTCCCACGGTCTCCGTGGGAGTGCGTACCGGGACGTTCTGCGTCCAGTCCTTGCTGGCGGAACGCAGAACGTCCCGGTACGCATTCCGACGGGAGACCGCAGAACGAGTAGAACTCTGGAAGTCACTGCGAGCCCCACATCCCTCTGGTTCTCGCTCTGGACGAGCGAAAACCTGTCTCCCCTACGGCAAGCTCAGGGCAGGCTCTTCAAAGGGAGATCAGCCCTAATGAGGCTGTAGGAAAAGCTCACGAAAAGCAGCAATTCCTTCGCCCAATATAATTTTCTTATTTGAAATCATTTTATGAGTGTTTTTCTTTTTAGCTGCCTGTCAATAGATGTTGAATTATAATCAAATGCCGCTACTCTTCCTCGGAGTTTGGCGGCCTTATGCGCTCAAAGCTCCAAAGTTCATTATTTTTTCGATATTTTGAATGACACAAAAGAGTTTCCATTGACCGTTGACTTTTTTCCGGCCTCTCAAACTAAACCGCTTAAGCCCCTTGTTGGTGCCAATATTGGCAAATACCGGTTCCACAACAGACATCCGATGACTATAAATGAACTTGCCAAGCTTGCTGTCAATCCTTTGTTTCATCCAGTCGGTATAGCGTGGTTTAGTTTTGCGCTGAAGAATAAAGGATACCTGACGGCCATTTCCTTTTCTGGTATTGGCTGATTCTGGATTTCGCATGCATTGGGTTTTAAGGTAACAATCCCTGCACTTACTAAGCCGTCCTTCAAAGAATAATTTGAAGTGATTGTTGTTATCAAAGCCCGCTTTCTTTAACCACATATCTTCGCCAGCAGGACAGATGCAAGTTTTAGTAATTGGGTCAAGTTGAAACTCGCTCGCAGGAATGACCACAGACGCTTTCCTACCTGCTTTGTTTTGATTTCTCTTACCATATTTTGCCTTTTGCCCGGAGAATCTATCGTCACGCTTCCGAAATTGATTGTCAGGAATGTAGCCGTTGATATTATTCTCGTGCAGATACTTCATATTAGCTTCATTAGCAAAACCCGTATCTGCCGTGACTATCGTTCCGGTAGCATAAATATTTTCACTGATATTCAAACGCTCGTAGCGTTCTTTAACTTTTTCTATAACCGGCTTAAGCGTGTGCTGTTCTTGACCTTCGCCAAATGCCTGGGCATCGATGATAATTTGATGCTTTTTGTCCACCGTTGCAACACCATTATAGCCTTGAATAGTGCCTTTACTGGTGGTCATCTTGGCGCTTTCATTATCGGTGATATTACTTTTAACCTCCTTCTTCTGTTTGCCCTGACCCATCCTTGGTTCAGACTTTTTTAGAAAGTCCTCTATTTTCTTTGATGCCTTTTCCAGGGTTTCTATCGTTTGTTGCGCTCGTTTAATCCGTGCTTCGTCTCGACTTTCATTCTGGTCGAGGGCTTTGTGTTCTTTTATGTGATGCTGGATTTGACGATTTATCTTGGCTCGCTTTTCTTCGAGTTCTTTAAAAGTGCCAGACCATTCTTTTGAAGCATTGGACGATTGTTTGCAACCATCAATGGCAAAGAGTTCGTTGCCTAACAAGTCTTGCTCATGGCAAATCAAAAGCACTTGTTCAAATAGTGTCTCTATCTCATCTGAGCAGCTACTGATAAAATCAGCAATTGTTGTAAAATGTGGAACGGTATCACAAGATAGTGCTTTGAAAATGATATTGCTTTGACAACACCACGCTATTTCCCGGCTGGATGTTATGCCTTTTGAGTAGGCAAACAAAACAATCTTCAGTAGAATCGCAGGGTCATACCCAGGACGTCCCGTATCATCGTTTTTAAACTTAGGATAAAAAACTGATAGGTCAAGTTTGTTATCAATCAGGTAATGAATTGCATGCTCGAAAGTGCCCGGTTGAAGTTGTTCTTCGAAATTGATAGCAATCATTACCTGCTGCTTATAGTTGTACCTAATAAATCGAGCCATCGAGTTATCCGTTTATTTTCAATGGCTTTAATATACTTATTTCTCGTGATAATTGCTGTGACTTATTTGGGTTTTCAAGACTTTTCCTACAGCTTCAATAGATTCGGATCCCCATGTATATTTGAAAAATCTGTATCTCCTTTACTTTGCCGGCACTGGCCACGGTGCGAAGGATCCAATCCATTCGATGGTTTTGCAGCTTGTGGAGCGCGAATCCAATTTCTCCTGAGAATGCGATGCTGCTGATTGCACCGATACCACCCACACAGTCATCTTGGCATTCGCTACCTGGCGTCAACAACCAGGCGCCTGCAAGAAAGCCTGGACCCAGTCCAATATGGAATGGTCCGATCCTATGTTGTAGTTGTGGTCCCACGTAGATGGTGGCTCCAAAAAGATTTGCCTTACCGTTAGGTGTTATTTCGAAATCGAACATGATTTTGCTACGATCACCCAAAAGTCGTTCACGTGAAAAAAAGGCCGTCAAGCCGTAAGTAAACTCGGCTCTATTATCCTTGACAAATATCAGAGGCCCAATACCCACTCCACCTGTCACACCAGCATGTGCTCGGGGTGCCGACAAAACGAGGTAGACGAGAAAGAACCAGAATACAATCTTGAATCTGAGAGGGCTCATATTTTTTGCCTTTTTGTCAAAGCGCCTATGCGTTGCCGAACGTCTGAGCTTCATCTTGATGCCTGCAGGGGAATTATGCCCACCTGCCTTTTCTCACCATGGAATCCCCTGCGAGCAGGAGCAATGGGCATAAACCTAGTGTGATGATTTCCAAATAAGCGAACTCTGACAGGGTTGGATCTTAACCGTTTCAGGCATAAAGGGTCGGAACCCTGTCGAGACTGTCGAAAAAGGTCCAGATTTCGAAATGCTTCGAAAAAGGCACTAAAAACAGCATACAAAAATGGTGAACCAAGTCGCGATCGTCGCTTACAAGTCAAATATGGAGTTCGCCATTTTCAAGAGAATCCGGGCTTGA
>JAJDAF010000016.1 GCA_029261995.1 Candidatus Zhuqueibacterota bacterium | reverse complement strand
CAGCTAAAGGCAAAACCAGTCTCCTTGACAGGGTCAATGCCCTACGATAAAATCCAGCCTCTAGCCTATCTACTCCGCGTCTAAGAAAATAAACGCGGAATTAGGAACCTACAACTCTTATCATAACGTCTCCTTGTTGTGAGGCCGTATAGTCGGGTTTTGCCGACGTGTTATTGCGTCCTTTCCATCGTCTCTTTTGCCATTTTAACCACGCAGTCCACCGTGAGACCAAATTCCTCCAGCAAATCCTTGATCGGCGCGGATGCGCCAAAATCTCTCAACCCGAGAATCCCGCCGACGCCATGACGCCCCGCATACCTGCGCCAGCCGAAGGTTGAACCGGCCTCTACCGCAACCCTGGCATGAACGGAGCTGGGCAGTACTTCTTCCCAATACGCTTCGCCTTGAGATTCATACAGGCTCCAGCACGGCATACTCACGACCCGCGAACGGATTCCCTGTTTTGCCAACTCGTGATGGGCGCCTAAACAGAGCTGTACTTCCGAGCCCGTCCCAATCAAGATGACGTCGGGTGTGCTGTCACTATCCGCAAGCACGTAGGCTCCTCTTAAGGCGCCCTCGGCTGAAGCGTATTCTCGGCGGTCAATTGTCGGCAGTGCCTGCCGGCTGAGAATAAGCGCAACCGGACGGTCTTTCAGGCCCATTATGTATTTCCACATGACCGACAATTCATTGGCGTCCGCTGGGCGAATCACATCAAAGTTCGGAATAGCCCGCAGGGACGCCACCTGCTCAACAGGTTGGTGCGTGGGACCGTCTTCACCCACACCAATGCTGTCGTGGGTAAAAATGTAGACGACCGGTTGTTCCATCAGTGAAGCCAGCCGCAAAGTCGGTCGCATATAGTCCGAGAAAATCAGAAAACCGGCGCCGTAGGGCCGAATCTTGCTCAAAGACAAGCCATTTGCTATGGAGCCCATCGCATGTTCGCGTATGCCGAAATGAAAGTTGCGGCCGTGGTAGCTGCCTTTCTGGAAGCTGTCGGCGTCATTAATGTAGGTAAGCGTTGATGGAGCCAGGTCAGCGGAGCCCCCCATCAGCCACGGGATTTTTCCAGCGATGGCGTTGAGAACCTGACTATTTGCCGAGCGCCCGGCAATACCTTTGGCGTCGGTGGGAAATTCCGGCAAACAGGCTTGCCAACCCTCCGGCAACTCACGTTTTTGCATGAGTTTGAACTCCTCCGCAAGATCCGGAAAAGCGGCTTCATAGTCCACAAATTTTTTCTGCCATTCATCCTGAGACGCTTTGCCCGCGGAGATGACACGCTCGCGATACGCTTTTACCTCGTCCGGCACATAAAACTTTTTTTCCGGGTCCCAACCATAGTTGCGTTTGGTCGCCACAATCTCGTCATCCCCCAGGGGAGAGCCGTGTGCCCCGGAGGTATCCTGTTTATTTGGGCTGCCGTAGGCGATGTGGCTATCGACAATAATCAAGGACGGGCGTTCGCGTTCATCTCTTGCCGTCTGAACCGCTCGTTGTAACATCTCCAGATCATTGGCATCTCCGACACGCTGCACGTTCCAATGATACGCCATGAAACGGGTGGCGACATCTTCGGTGAACGTCAGGCAGGTGTTGCCTTCGATCGTAATCCGATTGCTGTCATACAGCCAAACCAGATTATTGAGCCCAAGGTGCCCGGCGAGGGAAGCGGCCTCGCTTGACACGCCTTCCATCATACAGCCGTCACCGCACACAGCAAAAATGTTGTAATCGATGATTTCATGGCCCGGGCGATTGTAATAACTTGCCAGCCATTTTTCCGCGATGGCCAGACCGACGCTGTTCGCGACGCCCTGTCCCAGTGGCCCGGTTGTGGTCTCGACCCCGGGCGTCATGCCGAGCTCGGGATGGCCGGGGCACTTACTGCGCAGTTGTCGGAAATTCTTGATATCGTCGAGCGAGATGTCGTATCCCATCACATGTAGCGTGCTATACAAGAGCATGGACGCATGCCCGATAGAAAGCACGAACCGGTCCCGGTTCGGCCAATCAGGATCTGCAGGATTGTGACGAATAAATTGGTCCCACAAAAGAAAGGCTGCCGGAGCAAGCGCCATGGCCGTACCGGGATGCCCGGAATTGGCCTTTTGCACGGCATCCATCGAAAGCGTCCGGATGGTATTGATATTCAGTTGTTCTAGCGTCATATTGTTCATATTTCTTCCACTCATTTGTTCCTCCGTACCGCTGATTTGGCTAACCGCGCTGTCCGTTTATGCCCGCTTGGTCACCCCTACAACTCGGACGCCAGATACGCCGCTCCCAAAAGAGCTGTATGCTCATCCCGAATGACAAGGAGAGGCATATTCTCAACCAGACTCGCCATCCGGCATTTTGCCAGGTAGGCCTTCTGCGCGGTTCCGTCACGCAATTTCTTGCAGATCTTGGGCGGGATGCCGCCCCCCAGGTAAACCCCACCTGTAGTCAAAAGTGTAAGCGCCAGATTGCCAGCCTGTGCGCCCAATATTGAAGCAAACATGTCGAGCGCCTTAACGCAGAGTTTATGCTGACCGGCCTGGCCGGAGGCCGAGATTACGACTGCCGGAACCGACTGCCGCAGTTGCTCCGCCAACTCGGGCGGCTCATCCGCATAACCGGTTTCTTTCAGGAAACGATAGATGTTTTCCAAACCCGGCCCCGACAGCAAGCGTTCATAACTCACCCTGCTGTATTGCGCTTGCAGAAACTGAAAAAGCCGGGCCTCTTCTTGCGAGGTTGGTGCAAAATCAACGTGGCCACCCTCCGAAGGCAGAACAACAGTCTGACTCGCATCGGCGTACAGAAACGCCTGCCCCAAACCGGTGCCCGGCGCCAAAACAGCGTAGGTTTTCCGTCTCACTTCCGTTGGTATGCCTTCATGGAGAACCAGGAGGTCTTCATCTTCAAGATGTGGAATGGCAGCAGCCACGGCGGCCAGATCATTGACCAACCGCACGGACTGAATCTGCAGAGTCTCTCGAATCTCTGCCTCGCTGATAACCCAGGGCAAGTTTGTGGTTTGTGCGGTGCCATCGACAACCGGTCCCGGTACGCCCACACAAGCTCTCTTTACCCGAATCTGTTGTTTGCCGAGAAACAGACGCAAAATGTCAGCCAGGTGCGGAAAATCATTACTGACAAAGGTCTCGGTTGTTGTCCGCGACAACTTCTCGCCCCGTTGCTCAAACAAACAGAGCCGGGTTTTTGTACCGCCAACATCACCGGCGAGTATCATGCGCTTCTCCAAGTAAAGTCAATTGTCTGAATCCCAATTCCCATCTTCAGCGATAGAACCAACCAACATTCTGCGACCTCTGGAGAGAAGCGACATGACCATATCTGTTGAGCATGCAAGCAGTTCCGCGATCTCATTATATGTGAGGTCACATATGTCTCTGAGGAGTACTACCATTCTGCATTCCGATGGTAGCTTGTCTAGTGCGGAAGTTATGGGGTCAGAGAACAAGTCGAGATATGACTGTTGAAAACCGACACGCTCCGACGCTAGTCTGACTGAAGAACTGCTTCCACGGTTCGAACGGTAGTGTTCTTTTTGTTGCTGATTCAGTCCGGCAAAATAGGTGTTTGTAAGAATCCGAATCATCCAGCCCTGCGTGTTGGTTCCCGCTTTGAATCGATTAGAATCTTTGAAGGCCCTCACGTAAGTTTCCTGAACCAAATTTTCAGCATCGCGTTTATTTTGTGCCAGCATGAGACCGATGGAATAGAGCTGCGACATTAGCGGAAACGTCAACCGCTGGAAGTTGCTGCCTGGCATTCGGAACAAGCTACGGTGGATGGCTGTTCTCATTTTTTCACACCCGTATCCCGAGCCGAAGCTTGCAACTGCGGATGAATCCCCAAAACATCTTCAACATGGCTTCGCAAGATTTCCGCCACACCCCACGCCTGAGCAGTAGCACCTCGTTGGTTATGGGGGAACTCAGCGTCGAAAATTTCAGAGATGGAGCCGATACAGCCGTCTGAGAGATGTGGGACCATCTTTTCAATAAACTCTTTCGCCCACTTTTGGCCAACCTTGCCCTCAATTCTTACCAACGCCGTGATATAGGGTCCAAGCAACCAACTCCAGACCGTTCCCTGGTGGTAGGCGCCATCTCTCGACAGTGGATGGCCGCCATAGTGTGGGCGATAATTCGAGTCGTCGGGAGCGAGGCTACGCAAACCAAATGGCGTGTACAGCTTTTCTTTTATCACCGAAAATATCTGTTTCGCTCTCTTGCCGCTTACCAACGGGAAAGGCAGACTGATGGCAAAGATCTGATTCGGGCGTATCGCTGCGTCTCTATGGTCACCATCGACATAATCATAAAGGTATCCGTTTTGCTCCTCCCAAAAGACCTCAGTGAACACTTCCTCAACCTCACGAGCGCGTTCAGAGTACTCGTTCACCTCGTCCTCAAAGCCGAAAACGTTTGACAGCTCAGACATGATCATCAAGGCATTATACCAGAGTGCGTTGATTTCCACCGCTTTGCCCTGGCGCGGTGTGACCACCCAATCTCCGACTTTCGCATCCATCCAGGATAGTTGCACACCCGGTTCGCCTGCGTACAAGAGACCATCATCGGCAACATGAATGTTGTAGCGTGTGCCCCGGTCATGCCACTCAATGATGTCGCGGAGTACCGGAAATAGTCCGTCGCGAATGAACTTCTTGTCTCCGGTATATTGAAAATACTTGTAAACCGCGACAAAGAACCAGAGAGTGGCATCCACCGTGTTGTACTCGGGTTCTTCACCGACGTCAGGAAAACGGTTGGGCAACATGCCTTGACTCACACTTGCTGCAAAGGCGCGCAGTATTTTCTTGGCCACTCCCGTTCGTCCAGTAGCAAGTGCAATCCCGGGAAGGGCAATCATGGTGTCGCGCCCCCAGTCCGCAAACCAGTGATAGCCGGCAATGATGGAGCGTAGCTTTTCGCTGCGCTGGACGACAAACTGGTCCGCGGCAAGGGCAAGTGGCTCAGTGATTTCATCCTTGACCGGCAGGCTGGTCAGCAGTTTTCTTCGGCGTGCCTTTTCTTTGCCAAACAGTTTGAAGGCATCTTTCTTGCCGGGGTCGTTGGTAGAAATGATGACCCCAAACCTGTCACCGGATTTCAGGTTGATCCGGAATGCGCCGTACGAGAAAAGGTCCTCCTGATAATCCAGGCCTCTGAAATTTTCGACTGCATATTCGAAATTGAAGTGCCAATCGGGATTGCTCTCAAAACTCGCCCCGGGAAATTTGACAAACAACTCCGGGACAGACTCATAAGGTCGCACTCTGAACAGTCCATCGTCGAATTCCGGCTCTCGACGTATCGCGTCGTTCGCATGTGCCAGGCCGTGAAAGTCTCTTGCCGCAACAAGCGGCTGAAGCTCCAGGGTGAACTCCGCATGCGCGCCGGTGACCTGGTACAAGATAATCGTTGTGTTCTCACCATTCAACGCCGCTATGGTTTTGCGCAGGCAAACGTTATTTCGCACGCCCTCCGCACTCGTGTCCACCGAATAGTCGAATACAGGAAACAGTCCTCTTTCAAAGTGGCAGGCATACTGATAGCCGGTGGGATGGACCGCGCCGGGAAACTGATTGCTGCCCAATTCGTACCGGCGGCCATTAGCTACAAGCGTCTCATCGAGTTTTGAAAGGAGCACCATACGACCGACCGGGGGGTGTGTCGCCGCAACCAGTAAGCCGTGATAGCGGCGCGTGTTGGCGCCAATGATAGTAGAACTTGCCCACCCCCCAAGGCCATTTGTCTCCAGCCACTCGTAACGGGTGGCGGCATGGAAATTCTGAGTAACTTTCTGGTCAAATGCGAGTTGCATGGCTTTCTCTCAGTTAGGATCTTCCGAATACGGGCACTGTTGCGCCGTTGATGTCCAAAGCCAAATCCGACGCAAGAAACAAACTGATACCGGCCAGGGAATCACCGGAAACCCAATCGCTGAACTTTGCATCGGGCATCGCTTTGCGGTTAGCCAGCGTGTCAATAGTGCCCGGGATGATAACATTTGCCGTAATATTCTCCGCTCTGCATTCGTCAGCCAGAGATTGCGTGAAGTTGATGAGCGCTGCCTTGCTGGCGGCGGCGGTTAAGCCGGGCCGTGCTCCAACATTGACAATCCTACCGCTTTTCTGCTTCATCATTGTGGGCAAGACATTCCTGCAGGCGTTTACCGCGGATTTCAGATTGAGAGCCATCATTCTGTCCCACTGGTCTTCGCTTGTCTTCGTTACTAAGCTGTCAGCCAGAAAGCTGCTGACCAGGTTGATGAGCACATCAATTTTGCCAGCTTGTCTAACCACTTCCGAAATCATGTGCTGCACATCTTCATCATCGAGAATATTGTTCTGCACGCCGTAGAGCCGCGCTGAACCTGACGGCAAATTCTGTTTTAGGTCTTGAAGTATGCTTCTTTTGTATAGCCGACGAAAACGGTGGCATCAGCTTCAAGGAAGGCCTGGGTGATATGCGTCCCCAAGCCCCGGTGCCGCCTGAAATCAAAACCACCTTATCTTTGAAATCGATTCGCATCTTCTGCAAAGTCCTCTACTTCAGCGAGAGTTGATATAGATTCTCAAAACTACGGAATCCCGCGATCTTGACCCTGACCTTGTATAAATCTGTGTGTGCGGTCATGTAGAGAGTTTTGCCGTCGGAGTCACCCCATGCCATGTTAGCCGGCCGCTGAGGGGCTTTGATTTTGCCCAGGTACTTTCCATCAGAAGAGATGATCCAGATACCGCCGGGAGCGGAAGAGTAAATATTTCCCTGCACATCAACCTTCAGCCCGTCCAATGCCGCGTCATCGTCGGTCTGGTTCATGTCGAAGAAGACCCTGCCGTTGGATAGAGTGCCATCCCTGTTCACATCGTAGCGCATGATGGTTTTTGTGTTATGGATGTCCCGGATGTCCCAGTTGCTGACGTAGAGGTATTTATCGTCCGGGGAGAGTGCAACACCGTTGGGTCCGCCCAAGTCCGTGGCCACGAGCTTGAGTTCGCCACCAATCAAACAGTAAACACCCTGGTGGGGAGTTTCCTTTCCAGAGTCATCGAAGAGCTTGGGCAGACCATATGGTGGATCGGTAAAATAAAGTGCGCCATCAGATCTAAAGACAAGATCATTTGGGCTGTTGAGCTTCATGCTCTTGTACGCATCAGCCAAAACAGTCACCGGGCCTTTATGCTCCAGCCTTACAATCCGTCGATTGCCATGCTCGCAGACTACGAGTCGCCCTTCTTGATCCAGAGCAAGACCGTTGGAGCCGGGTTGATGATATTCCCCGATATCAAATCCCGAGTAACCGCTTTTGGTTCTGAAAATGGATACGTTGCCATTGGGGTGATATGAGTAGATCACGTTAGCATTGGGGTCGCTAAACAGGAGATAGCCATTCGGGTGCCAAACGGGTCCCTCGGTGAACTGAAATCCTGTCGCGATGCGCTCAATCCTGGCGTCAGTGCTGATAATTTCATCAAGAGCGGGATCGATACGCACGACCTCGCCCACATCCTGCCAATTCTCAAATCGTGGTCGTTCCTTATAGAAATCAATGGTTGCAGACCGTATCCAAATGTAGTTGTCGGGGATGTCCGCGAGAGGGCCGTTAATTCCCAGAATCGCAATCTGAATCTGCTGGCCCGGCTTCAAGTTTTCTCCAAGCGAGACACGGTTCCTTGCGTTCCAGCCTTTGACTACCGAACCGCCGGACTGACCGAAACTTTTTGAAAGCTTACCATCCACCCAGATTTCGGCATAATCATCGACCACGAGCTCGAAAATCGCGGTTGAACCTGAGGGATCGAGACTGGCAATCTTTGCCGGTACAGTGATGTTCATTCGATACCAGTTAAACGACAGTCTACCTGTTCCCCTCCTGTCTTCAAGGGACAGCGGGTCCAGCACTTGCCATTGACTATCGTCGAAATCAGCGCCGCCGGCTTTTGGCGCAATGTCGTTGGTCTTGATGGACTCGCCAGTCGGGTAAAGCTTCAGCTTGTCCTGACCTTTCGGGCCCGGAGCGTTGAAATCGACATCGACAATTCTGGCATCACTATAGCGCCATAGAGTGCTGAGCAGATCGACGCCTTCCCGGGTTCTGAGATCGACAACTGCGTCAGGCCTGCCCATCGCCAATTCGACGGATTCCTGGGCGAAGACATCGATGGCTGGTAACGTCAACCATAAACCAAGAGCCAAGAATGCAAAATGTATGTTAGAAAGCCTCATGAATCTCTTCCTCTGCATTTTATCAGTATTCGTTCGTCCTTGTGCCCCTCCGTAGATGATTGGCCTCCCCGTTTTGGCGGAGGCCAATCTTTAGAGGGGATAAGGAGGCGAAGGGTTGTTCAGTTTAAGAACGCTTAGTTTGTTCCTTGCTCAAACCTGGCATTTGCTCCGGCCGTAGCAATCTCAACATCCTGATCGGCACTCGCTGCGCCACTTACACCGACACCGCCGACCACACGACCTCTGAAATAGATAGGTAACCCTCCGCGCAGCATGTTATAGCCAACGGTAACCAGAGAACCTCTGCCGCCAATAATCCCGTCCTCCAGTTTTTTTGAGGGAAATCGAAACATCGCTGCTGTCCGTGCTTTTTCGTAGGCCACCATCGCAGCAGCCGGAAACGTTCCATCAAGCCGTTCCAAATAGAGCAGATGGCCGCCGTCATCGACGACGGCGATTGCGCCACCGGGGGCTCTGTGTTCTTTGGCATAGGCGTGGCCGGCCCCGGCAATGACTTTGGCTGCTGCAAGCGAGAGTTCGAGATTGTCACTGAGCTGAGCAGCTGTGAGAAAGCTGCCATATTTGTCCTGAACCTTCGGCCAATTTTCATTGGCTTTCATGATGACCATCTTCGGTCCCATCTTCTTCCACATCCCAACCGCTTTGGCGTTGCGCTGCAGGTAGAGCTTTCCGTCAACAACCTCGAACAGGTTGACATCGATGGGTTGCAGATGCCCCATTGACATGCCCATCGCACAAAAACCGCCATATTGTGGAGTATATTTTTCGGGAGTGCTGACGAAAGCCTTCAGGTTCTTGCCAGATGCGAAATAGTAGACAGCGCCATTGTAGATGGTTTGATGTTCCTTGTTACCTGCCACAGCTTTGTTCTCGGTGAAAAAAGCAACAGGGTCATAACCATCGATTATGACGCCTCTGTCATTGACATTCGCCACATATCCCGGCTGCGCAAGCACAGGACGCAATGACATTGCAATAAACATTATGCAGAGCGGTACAATGACTTTGATTGAAGTCGTGTTCATGATCTTAACCCTCCGAACTTGTTGGATTTGTTAGTTATGCCCATGGATTAGTTATGCAGCACCTTTTTCACGGCAAGCATCATATTCTCACCATGCTTGCCTTTGCAGAAGATCTCATCAGCAATCCAGGAACGAAAGTCGGATCTCAGGTCACGGCTGCTGGTCTGGAGCACCAATTTGACTCCCCAAAAGTCGCGGAAGCGCTGCTGGAGGTCATCCAGAGACTGTTCATCCATGTCCAGAACTACAATGTCTATTGCAGCCTGGCCCAAAGCTTCGGAGATTGCTTGCAGTCCACTTAGTGCCCACACAGTGTGTCCTGAACGCTCAAGGCGTATTTGAAGCAGACGGTGCCTGCTCGGATCACTCTCATTAAGAAGAATCTGTGCCATATAGAAATCCTCCCTTCCTGGTTGCAAAACGCTGTCGGATTACTTTGCGGAAAGCTTAACTGAAGAACCTTTTTTCGAGACAGTCAGCTTGTCTTCTCTGGCAAGCCAACCAATAGCTTGGTGCAAGACATCATCTGAACCGCCGACCTTCTTTTTTACTTTGGCAAATGTCGATTCGCCATTGTCGTTCAAGACTTGCCAGACCTTTCCAGCAGTCTCACCGATTTCGTAGATCATTTTTCTACCTCCTTTTAAAAAAGAAATTGCTTGATAAAGTACATCAACCGCCGGTTGCAAAACCCGGATAGAGCGTCATGCCGCCGTCAACAAACAGGCTGGTGCCATTGACATAATCCGACAGGTCTGAGGCAAGCCAAACAGCGGCACGCCCAATGTCTTCGGGCTCACCGATGCGCTTGTAGGGCACCAGTTGCATGAGAGAATCGTAAGCCTCGGGAGTACTCCAGGCCTCGGTGTTTATGGGGGTGCGAATGGCGCCGGGTGCGATACTGTTCACGCGAATCCGATAAGGTCCAACTTCCTGAGCAATACTCTTCATCATCAACATCACTCCGCCTTTTGAAGCAGCATAATTGACGTGACCGGCCCACGGAATAACCTCGTGAACTGAACTCATACAGATGATCTTGCCTGCTGCATTTGAGACTTCCGAGACCACACCGCGTCGCTTGAATTCGCGTACCGCCTCACGCGCACACAGAAATTGGCCCGTGAGATTTACATTGATGACAGTGTTCCACTGCTGCAATGTCATCTGGTCGAAGGGCGCATCCTGCTGCAGGCCTGCATTGTTTACCAGGATGTCAATGGTGCCAAATTCCTGAATCATCTGTTTGAACATCGTCCCAACCTGGTCTTCTTGCGAGACATCAGCCTGGTGCGCGATGGCCTTACTGCCAAATTGTTTGATTTTGTCAACGACCTCTTGAGCGGAGTCTTCCCCGGAACGGTAGTTGACGACAACGTCGGCTCCGGCTTCGCCCAGGGCAATGGCAACGGCTTTCCCGATTCCCGAATTGGCGCCCGTCACGAGTGCTTTTTGATTCTTCAGAATCTTCAGGGGCTCACACTTTGGCATCACAACGCCAGGGTACTGCTCTTGCTTGGAATCACTCATCTTATGACTATCCTTTCAATTCTGTGTTTATCGTCTCTTTGTGGCTGTCTTACTCTGCTTCTTCTTTTCAGGCCGTCTGGGCTGGAGCAATTTCGCGACGACACCGGTCCATCCGGTTTGGTGTGATGCCCCCACGCCTCGGCCGCTATCGCCGTGAAAGTACTCATAAAACAATACATAGTCGCGGAAATGCGGGTCAGTCTGAAGCTTATCATTACCTCCAAATACGGGACGTCTTCCGTTTTCATCTCTGGTGAAAAGGCGGGCCAGGCGGTTGCTCAACTCGTTGGCAACTTCAAGAATAGTGGCATAGTTGCCGGAACCCGTGGGACACTCGACCTTGAAGTCATCACCGTAGTAGTGGTGAAACTTCTGCAGCGATTCGATAATGAGAAAATTGACCGGAAACCAGATCGGGCCGCGCCAATTCGAATTGCCACCAAATAAACCCGTATCAGATTCACCGGGTTGATAGGTGACTTTGAATTCCTCACCGTTTGTCTGAAAAACATAAGGCTGGTCCTGATGAAACTTCGACAGGGCGCGCACACCATAGTCGGAAAGGAACTCTGTCTCATCCAACATCCGCTTTAAGAGCTTTTTCATGCGATGGCCGCGTAGCAAAGAAAGTAGTCTCCGCTCACCTGCACCAGGCTCATGCCATCGCGATACGAGACTAGCCAAGTCTGTTCGATGTTTGAGAAACCACTCAAGTCTTTCCTTGAATTCTGGAACCTTTTCAAGGAAATCCGGCTCGAGCGTCTCAACGGCAAACATGGGAATCAGGCCGACCATGGAATGAATCTTGAGTCTAATCAGATTACCGTTGGGACAGTGCAGCGTGTCGTAATAAAACTCATCTTCATCATCCCATAGGTCAATGCCTTCACCGCCACTGTTGGTCATGGCCCCGGCGATGTAAAAGAAGTGTTCGAGAAACTTCGTCGCCATATCCTGGTAAATCGGCTTGGTGAGCGACAGCTCCAAGGCTATCCGCATCATGTTCAGGGAGAACATGGCCATCCAACTGGTGCCATCGGATTGGTCGATATGACCGCCCGTGGGGAGTTCGGAACTGCGGTCGAAAACGCCGATATTGTCCAACCCCAGGAATCCGCCCTGAAAGATATTGTTGCCGTCGCCATCCTTACGATTGACCCACCAGGTAAAATTGAGCAGGAGTTTGTGGAAAACGCGCTCAAGGAAGTCGAGGTCGCCTTCGCAGTTGTTTTGCTTCTGATCGATCTTGAAGACCCGCCACGTGGCCCAGGCATGCACCGGAGGATTTACGTCGCCGAACGCCCATTCATACGCCGGCAGTTGACCGTTTGGGTGCATGTACCACTCGCGGGTGAGCAGAAGAAGCTGTTCTTTTGCAAACTCCGTGTCCACCGTGGACAGTGGAATGCAGTGAAATGCCAGATCCCAAGCCGCATACCAGGGATATTCCCATTTATCCGGCATCGAGATGATATCTGCATTGTTGAGATGCTGCCACTCGCGATTTCGACCGTTTTTCCTTACCGCCGGGGGCTCGGGTTGGCCGGGATCGCCATTGATCCACTCACTGACATCGTAATAGTAGAACTGCTTCGACCAAAGCATCCCGGCAAACGCTTGACGTTGCACATTGCGCTCGTCCTCGTTCTTGATTCCGTGTTGCAGCTCTTCGTAGAATTCATCTGCCTCCTTCAGGCGAGCCGAGAAAACCTCATCAAACTGCTGGAATGGTTTTGCATGGTTGGATTTGCTGAGGCGCAGTCGAAGCTCGACCGACTTTCCGGGAGAAATTTTGAGCTTGTAGTTGGCGGCAGCCTTGGTTCCCGTCTGTTTCGGGTTGACGGCCTTTTTTGCGCCGTGAACGAGATAATCATTGATGCCATCCTTGAAATAACCCTTGACATTCTCGGCCCCGTAAAGTCGGTTGGCATTGGTTTCGTTGTCACAGAAAAGCAACTCCGGATGACCATCGCAATAAAGCTGTATCTTCCCCAGATCAGCATGCTCAATCAAAACCGCATTGCTACCGGCTTTTGTCATATTCGGCTTACGCCCATCGGCGCCCCAGGACCAGGAATTGCGAAACCAGACTTGTGGCAGAAGGTTGAGCGCGGCCTCTTCCGGCCCTCGGTTGTGCGCAGTGACGCGAATCAGAATATCTTCGGAATCAGCCTTGGCATATTCCACAAACACATCAAAATAGCGGTCGTCATCAAAAATCCCGGTGTCAATCAGTTCAAACTCGGGATCTCCTTTTCCGCGTCGAGCGTTCTCTTCAACCAGGGATGAATAGGGGAACTCCTGCTGCGGATACTTGTAGAGCATTTTCATATATGAGTGAGTCGGCGTGCTGTCCAGGTAGTAATAGTACTCCTTAACATCTTCACCGTGGTTACCTTCATTGCCGGTCAGCCCGAAGATTCGCTCCTTGAGGATAGGATCCTTGCCATTCCACAAAGCCACCGAGAAACAAAGAATCTGCTTCTCATCACAAATCCCTGCAATTCCTTCTTCACCCCAGCGATAAGCCTTGCTGCGCGCCATGTCATGGGTGACGTGTTCCCAGGCATTGCCAAACGCGCTGTAATCTTCTCTCACTGTTCCCCATTGCCGCTCCGTTAGGTAGGGTCCCCATTTTTTCCAGGCAGCATGATCTGATTTTGATTCCGCTAGTCGTTTTTTTTCGGTTGTCATATTCCGCTTTCTCATTTAGGTTTGTTATCTAGAGCGCTAACTAGAGAACTGCAGCGGCTATTCCAGCAATATTCTACCAGGCATGAATGTTAGAATGCCGTAAACACGACAGCCTCCCTAAACAAATGACATGCCAACGATTCGTTCCTGCACTTACAGTGCTGTCTTTTAAGGCCTTAAATGTTCTTGATGCGCAAGTCGAAGCGGCAGGCATCCAACCGAATACGGTGACATTCAACCAAATACGATGGTTTTCCGGCGAGATCCAAACATGGTCCTCAGCCCAAAAACAACAACCACGGCCGGCACCGTGAAATCCTGTTAGCGTGGGCGGGGCTCACGAATGCATTCAATTACGGCCTTTTCGAGCGTCATCCCGCAAAAGGCCCACAGTATGATGTTTTTGGATTCCCGGGACTTGGAAGTTTGGGAGAATTGGCAGGCGCACCTGCGAGACGCGGCACTAACAGTGCCGGCCGTGGGGACTGTTTGGAAAGAAACAATCTTGTAGGGTTTATTGTACGAGAGCTAGGAACAGCAAAGCGCCCGCCAAACACGGCGAGCGCTTGCAAGCAAGGAACTCTTGTCAGTTCTTGAACCGGCGTGCAGTCACTTCCTTTAGACCGCCGGGAGTGTTCCTTCGTCCCCTTCATTGCCGCCGCGGGTGCGGCGGGCGCGGGCCACGGTCACCACATCCACAATCACCTCGTCGATTTTATCGACGACGGGTCCAAACTGGACTGGATTGAGATCGCTCTGAAGGTCAACATAACTCAACAGGGCCGCCACATAGCGTGCGACCTGTCTGCGCCCGTCTCGGATGGGCTGGTAATCTTCACCAGCTTGCGCGGCCACCTTTTCCTGGTAGGCCGTTTCGAATTCGCCTTGCGCCGTTTTCAAATCGTCAAGCCAGACTGTGGCGCCAATGGTGGTCAGGGCCGCTTGCGCCTCCGGCGTCTCCAGGTCATTGACCAGCACGTTGAGTTGTGAGGTCTCCGCACTGTAGCCCAGGCTGAAGATCGACCAGCCGCGGCTGCGAAAAATCTCCACCAGCAGCTCGCCGGCTGCCGCCTTTTCGGGACTCCCGCTGCTGACAAAAGCCTTGACAAAATCACGCAAGCCGACAAACGCACCATCGCGTGAGTCATCCCTTACGGCCAGCAGAGCGGTATGCTCGCTCAGGTTGCCCCTGCGCCAGCTCGTCGATGTGGCTACGCAACACCGGCCGCACGCTGCTGACAAAGACATCATCGGGGAGGGTGCTCGCCAGGACCTGGTCGAGACGCTCGGCTGAGGTGTAGACCTCGTCTGCTGAGAGAATGCTTGATGGAAAGGACTTCATGATGTACCTCCATGTTAAGATGTGAACAAAATGACCCTACTTGGTCAAAGCAGCACCGCCAATATTCATGAATACCGTCGATGTGCTCGCGTTATATAGAACTCAACTTGGGCAGGCCCCGCATGATTGGCAATGCGGGTACCCGAATTCCTTTGCGGCTGCCTGCACCTCCTTGTCGCCCACGCCAGGCATTTTTCGGGAGTCAGGCAAACTTTGTTTTGCATGACAAGAAACGCGTAACGACCTGACCTGAGCCGTTCAGGCAAATCTGAATCCTTTGAGCTTGAGAGTAGGAGCTTGTCAACGACCTCCGGATTCTTGGGATGGCCAAACAAGGTCTGGTTAGGCGATTGAAAAAATTTGCAGCCCCCTGACCGGATCCGGTCAAGCAGATCTGAATTGGTTGAGCTTGCTGGTATGAGCTTGTCAGGCAGATCTGAACTCGTTGAGCTTGCCGGTATGAGCTTGTCAGGCAGATCTGAACTCGTTGAGCTTGCCGGTATGGGCCTGTCAGGCAGGTCCAAGCTTTTTTGGTGGCCAAACCAGGTCGTGGTCGGCACCTCTACAGTTTTGGGGGAGCCGAGCAAGGTCTTGTCTGGCACTTCTAAATTTCTTGGGGAGCCAAACAATATCTGGTTTGGCATTTCAAAGAGTGTGCAACACCCTGACCGCCTCTGGTTAGCCGACGCTGGGCGCTTGCGACTGTCCCGCGGCACCTGGCGTGCTGCTTGAAAATCCTTCGGAGTGTCAGACCCGGCGCGGCAACAGCCCTGCACCTGCTTTGCGGAGCGGGATGACATCCGGCGGCTTGCATAAAATCCTGGCACTGCTTTGAACATGAACACCTCCCGACCAACCCATCGCTGTTTTCATGCTGACTCGGACTTGGATATGTAGGAGTCCGTGGGCGACTGTTGGGTGACTGATTTGCTACGACTTATTCTAATATAGAAGCATAATGCGCATGTGCAAGCGATCAACGTGGATATAACGGAGATTTAACAATTTTTCGCCCCGCTGGGGCTTTGGCTTCCTGGGCCTATCGTTACCCAGGGCGTTGTCCTGGGCTATTGTGTGCCGCCCCTTTGGGGCTGTTTTGAGAGAATCAGTTGTTTTTTCATATGCTCAACATCATCCGTGTTATCGGTGTAAATCCGTGGCTGAGTTTATTCGATTTGTTTCCTCAAATCTATCAACTCTCAACCTTTGCCGTCTCTCGCCACACAAATCCAATCGAGCCTCAGATGGGTTTGAAGTATCACCTCGAGTGCATCCAACGGCACCGGCTTCGGCAGAAAGCCATCACAGCCAGCCGGCTCTGCTCCTGGTCTTCGCGCAGGACGCTGGCCGAAGCTGCGATGATGGGATTTTTTCCAGCCCGGATATTCGCCGGATGGCCGCGACCGCTTCAAGGCCGCTCATCACAGCCATATGCTACCACAACCCATCGTCGATTTGAGTCAGATCCCGACCAGGCAAGTGTCAACAACACCGCAAAGGCACAAGAACCGGGCTATCGCGGAGCGGCAATAAGCCTACTGCAGTAATCAGTGGATTAGGAAAATGTGAGCGCCCAAATAGGCGAAGAGCGACTCTCTTACCGAGCGATCTGCAATTTCTTCATGCGATTTCGTAGGGTATTGGGATGTATATCCAGGATTTGCGCGGCGCCCCTCGGGCCATTAACCACCCAATTGGTTTCATGCAGGACGCTGAGAATATGATTACGCTCAACATCCTCCATTTTGGCTGAAGCGCTCTTGACGGGACTCTCCTTGAGTTCAACAACAAGCCTGGAACCGGTAGAAATGATCATCGCTCTTTCGATGACGTTGGAGAGTTCGCGGATGTTGCCGGGCCAGCGATATTGAACAAGCCGGTCCATGGTCTTATCATCGACCTTCTTGTACGCCACGCCAAGCCGGTTTTTGTGCTTGCCAATGAAATAGTGAACAAGCATGGGGATATCTTCCGAACGTTCGCGTAGCGGCAGAACATGAATGGGGAAGACATTCAATCTGTAAAACAGATCATCCCTGAATCCACCATCGGCAACAGCCTCATCCAAGTCACGATTGGTGGCGGCAATCAGGCGTGCGTTGACCTTTTTCGTCTCGGCTCCGCCGACCCGCTCAAACTCGTTTTCTTGCAGAACGCGTAGCAGCTTGACCTGCACATCGAGCGGAACATCTCCTATCTCATCCAGGAATATCGTGCCGCCGTCTGCTAACTCAAACCGACCCAGCTTGCGATTCACAGCGCCGGTAAATGCGCCTTTCTCGTGTCCAAAGAATTCGCTTTCGACCAAACTGGCAGGCAGCGCGGCCGTGTTAACTTTTATGAGTGCACGCTCACCGCGCTTGCTAAGCTTATGAACCCTGTGAGCGATCAATTCCTTGCCAGTGCCAGTCTCGCCAGTGATAAGAACCGGGGTATCGGTAACGGCGACCTTCTCGACATTCTCCAGGATCCTAACAAACGTGGGACTTTGGCCTACCATCTCGTCAAGGTTGTGCTGGTCATTGATTTCCTCTTGAAGGTATTCTTTTTCGATCAGCAGCCTTTGAATCTCGCCCTGCGCGCGGACTCTTTCACTTATGTCCCGCAGGATAATCGTGTAATACTTCCTATCTGCTTCCACAGCGAGCGAGATGGTCCCTTCAAAGGGAAACTCGTCGCCATTGGCGCGGCGGGCGGTAATCCCTTCAGAGGCCCAAACATAACAAACGAGTTCCTTCTTCTTTTGACAGGATACGACATATTGCTCAAATAACCGTCTGAATTTGATGGTCAGAAAGCGTTCGAAAGAATGCCCGAGCACTTCCTTGGCGGGATGGTGAAAAATACTCTCTGCGGATTGATTGAAAATGAAAACCTGATAACTATCGTCTATTGTGATGATCGCGTCCATTGCAGTTGCCAGGATGCGATTAAGTCGGGAGTCGATACGTTTGTGTGCCTCCTCGGCAATTTCTCTCTCCAACTCAGCCTTGGCTCGCCCTGCAAATATGTTCACTATCGCGAGGTCATCTGCCGGGATTTCCATCGGCTTGTCATCGAAAACCGCGAGGACACCCAGGATTGCGCCACCGTTAGCTGCAAGAGGAATGACTAACCCACTTTCGATCTTGAGATTGGACAAACTCGCATCGTTCGGAAACTCAGACTGAATACTCTCCTGACAATAGTAGGTTTCCCCGGTGGTTACTTTGCCACATGGGGAGACTGACAGATCACACTCAAAATCATCCAGGAAGTTTTCTCCTCCCCAAAATGCCAAAAGCCGCAACCGCGTCTGGTCCTCATTCAATTCGGCGACATAGGCGCATTTGACGCGCAGTGCTTCTGACAAGCTACGAACCAGGCCGCGAAAGAACTCCTGGCCGATAACCGGGGCGACGCCCTCGACAATTGTGCGGAGAAGATCGCTGCCGGCTTGAGCTTGCAGGTCGCCTCGTCGGGGCTCTGATTTGCTACTGTTCTTCTTATCCATAAACCTTGTCCTTTTTACTTCCAGAACACCCTGACACGCAATCAAAATTCAGGCCAAAAAATCGTGGAGTTTTAGACAATTGATATTACTACTCTTACGTTCCTATGAACCAAATCTTGCGGCTGGTTCAGCGCGGCAGAAACCACCGCATGCGGTAAGATCACCCTATTTGGTTATTTAGTGGCTTCCTGCAATCAATCGGTGGTAACAAGGTACGCCCAGTTTCAACAACACGCAAATAGAAATTTGCGAAGCGCTATAATGCCACACAGACAAACGCATTGCGCGGCGTATCTTCGCTTGGTTTCTTGAGAATTCAAGAGACGTGTGGGTGGTAAACGTCTACGGCAGAATGGTTGCCTGGTGAAAGTGGGCGGTCGTCCTTCAATCGGGAGCTAGACGGGTTCTCTACGCACGGTCATCAGGCTAGCTGAATAAGCTTTTCTCACTTTCACCATCAAAAAAATGGGCCTTCGACAGATCCAAATTCAAGTTGCAACAAGCGCCGACCTGCACATTCAAATCAGCCCCAACGCGGGCAACCAAGGCAACGGAGCCGACCGTGCCATGTAAAATTGTCTCGCTTCCCATGGGCTCGACCGACTGTACCGTCAGCTCTATCGTACACTGGCTGGTTGAATCCGGACCCGCGCCTACTTCCTTCACATCGTCAGGACGGATTCCGAAAAACACCTGTTTGCCCGCGTGCCCTGCTAGCCCATGCGTCAACTGTTCGGGGAGATTCAAGCTAAGTTCATCAGCTTCAAACTTCAGCCCACCGTCTCGCACCAGAGTTCCAGGAAACAGGTTCATGGCCGGCGTGCCGATAAAGCCGGCCACAAACTTGTTTTCAGGCCTGCGATACAAGTTCAAGGGTGTATCGACCTGTTGAATGATGCCATCCTTCATAACCACAATGCGCTCACCCAGGGTCATCGCTTCGATTTGGTCGTGCGTCACATAAATCATGGTGGTGCGCAGACGCGAGTGCAATTTGGCAATCTCGGTCCGCATCTGGGCGCGCAATTTGGCGTCCAGATTGGAGAGCGGCTCGTCAAACAGGAAGACCTTTGGCTCGCGCACGATAGCCCGCCCGAGCGCAACCCGCTGGCGCTGCCCGCCGGAAAGCGCTTTGGGTTTGCGGTCAAGCAGCTCGGTAATTCCCAGAATGCTTGCGGCATTGTCCACACGGTCTTTGATCTCACCTTTCGGGACTTTGCGCAGCTTCAGCCCGAAGGCCATGTTTTCATAGACCGTCATATGCGGATAAAGGGCGTAATTCTGGAAAACCATGGCGATGTCACGGTGCTTGGGCTGAACCTCGTTTACCACTTTGTCACCAATCACAAGTTCGCCTGAACTGATGCTTTCCAGGCCGGCGACCATTCGGAGAGTGGTGGATTTGCCGCATCCCGACGGCCCGACCAGAACAACAAATTCCTTGTCCTGAATCTCGAGATTAAAATCCTGGACGGCCGTAGCATCGCGGCCGTACTGCTTGCTCACATTTCGAAGTATGACTTTAGCCATCGACTTTCTCGCTCATTTCCGTTTCTCTAACCGTGTCTCAAGGATTCAAACTGCGTACACTGACCATCCCATTGGTAATCTCGCCTTCATCAGCGAGGCAAACCTCAATCGTGCGTGCGACTCCTGCATCCAGGTCGATGCCGTTGTCTGAAAAAAGCGCCGGTACCGAGCACTCAAATTGCGCGCTTTTGACAAACGCATCAGGTGTCGCGGTCAAGGCATAGCGACTGTCTCCACACTTCTCAACGGCGATCTTGACATCTGTGCGCTGCAAAGCGAGGTGTTTAAATCGTTTGAAGAAGAGACGGCTGCAAGAAATCACCGAGCCGGTTTGCCACAGCTCTGCTTTGATGTACGTGGAGTCATCAGTGGGTGCGTGCAACTCCCGAATCAGCAGCTCAAGCGCCAGAAAGGAACTGTTCTCCTGCACGTTAATTTTCTCTGTCCGAGAGTACCACGCCTCACCGCCAAAGTTGAGACCGCTAAGTTTTAGGGTTAGCGACAACTCAGCGAGCGTGTCGTTTACCACCCAGACTTCCAGGCTAGATTCGGTCTTGCGTAAGCTCACCAGGACAGGCGCAAATGCCCGTTTGACGGCGTGGTACGCCAGCTTCGGCTGCAATTCACTGTCGATGAGTGACCAGGAGGAAACGGGCCAGCAATCGTTGAGTTGCCAAATAATCGCGCCGCCAGTCCGAGCTTTGTTACGGCGCCAATGTTCCAGACAGGTGCGCAGCGCTTCCGCCTGCACGACCTGGCATTTGTAGACGAAATCATCAAATGTATTAGGCATCTGCACGTGGCCGGCGAGAAAGCGAAACAGGCGTTCCTGCCCTTCGACCTGCTTGTTGCGCCACTCCATCATTTCGCTTTGCGGATGCCAATCTTCCGGCAAAGTGACTGTTTCGAACGTTCGGGCATTGGCAGGGGCTTGAAAGCCAAACTCAGAGACGAATCTGCTCCCGTCCTCAGCGACCGTGGTAAAATCCTGCCACTGGCTCCAAATATCCCACTGATGACAATTGCCTTGACTTTGAGAATTGGGGTCATCCCCTCCGAAAGGTGTACTCGGCCAATAAGGCCGGTCCGGGTCGAGCCGTGCGCAAATTTTAGGAATAAGGTCGTGAAACAATTTCAGCCCGGGCATGTCCTGGTAGGAGACGCCCGTGGATCTGTACCAAATCCACTCATTTTCGTTATTGCCACACCACACAAAAATGCAGGCATGATGCCGCAATCGCTTCACTATAAATTCAACCTCGTGACGGACGTTTTCGCAATAGGACTCGTGCTCCGGGTATCCGCCACAGGCAAACATGAAATCGTGCCAGACCAACAGCCCAAGCTCGTCACACAAATCGTAGAAAACATCCTGCTCGTAGATGCCACCGCCCCAGATTCGAATGGTGTTCATGTTGGCGGCGGTTGCCTGCTGCAGAAGTGTCTGGTACTTTTCATCGCTCACGCGCGGCAGGAAATTGTCTGCGGGGATCCAATTGGCGCCTTTGCTGAAGACCGGCACACTGTTGACTTTGAAATAGAAGGACTCTCCCCACTGATCTTTTTCCTGGACCAGTTCCACGTTGCGAATGCCGATCCGGCGCGTGATGGTGTCCTCAATCTCACCGTTCGAAATCACGCTGACTTTCAAATCGTACAGTTTCTGTTTACCGTAGCCAACCGGCCACCAGAGTTCAGGCTCATCGATTTCAACAGAGATCCTTTGTTCCGGGCCCTGCAGTGCCGTCTCATGTTTCCGGTCGTCCAGCTCGACCAAGACTGTGGCGCCAGTCGCCTCTTGTGCGAAGATGTCAGTGGCGACCTCAATATTTACCGTGGCGTGCTTGAAATCATCTGTCAGTCTCGTATCCACCTGGAGGTCGCGAATGCAAATGCCGGAGCAAGCTTCCAGATAGATGCTTTTCCAGATTCCGCTCGTTGCCAGTATCGGGCCCCAGTCCCAACCGAATGAATACTGCGCCTTGCGCATGTAGAGCCGGTGTGACTCGTGAGTGTGACTCAGCACGCCGTACTCCTGCTCAAGCTGTTTAGCGTGCTCAGACGGCGAACGGAAACAGACGCGAATCTCATTCTCCCCATCCTCGAGGAACTCGCTCACTTCGAACCTGTGTGCAATGTGCATGTTGTCGGTCTGCGCCACCTCCCTCCCGTTGATGCTGATCTCCGCGACCGTGTCCAATCCCTCGGCCACGAGAACCAATCTGTTCTCGTCCAGGAGTTCTTGCTCGACATAAAACGTTTTGCGGTAGACCCAGTCAGCCTTATCAACCCACTGCACACGCCGCTCATTGTCGCGATAAAAAGGATCGGGTATTAAATCATTTGACATCAAGTCCGTGTGAATTGTACCGGGCACTTCGCCTGATAGCAAACTTCCGACTGGAAAGTCGCAGCCGGGAACGCGAGACAATTTTTCATTCTCAGGAGCGAGCGTAAATTCCCACTTCCCATCTAGCTTCACTATCTGCTTCATTATGGTTGGTCACCTCAGTAAGATCATTTTTCGTTTCAGCACCTGTGTGTCGGCATTCAGAATATAGAGGTAAATGCCGCTGGAGACGACCTGGCCGCTGGTGTTCAGGCCGTCCCACTCAAATTGCCAGACCCCGGCTGACTGAGTCTCGCTGACAAGAGTCCGTACTTCCTGTCCAAGCAGGTTGAACACTTTCAGGGTGACATGGCCAGCTCGTGCCGCCTGATAGCGAATGGTTGTCGATGGATTGAAAGGGTTAGGAAAATTCGCGAATAATTGAGTCGCTTTCGGAGCCATCTGAAGGTCATCCATCCGCACCGAAGTCGGCAGGTCATATAACTCCGAAATTTCTCTTGAGGTGAGCACACGATTGTAGATGCGCAAGTCATCAATGACGCCGGCAAAATTGTACTGGGAGTTGCCGGGCAACATCTGGCCGATGGTCAAATCCATGCTAGTCAGGAGAATCTTCCCTGACCACGACTTGGAATTAGACAACACGCCGTTCAAGTAGATCTGCGCGAGGCCGTCCCCGAATGTGCACGTGACATTGTAGATGGAGTCCTGCGCAATCGCCACATGGGAATCCAGATCCAGGATACCGGTGTCTGTCTTCAGGGTCCAGCGCACGCGCTTACTAGGAATGACGGAAATCTTCCAACGATTCTGCCAACTGCCGTGCGATACCACAAACATCTCCCGTTGCGGGAAGTTGTCAGCGGACATCCAGAAGCTGATTGTCGTGGCCTCCTCAAAATTCAAACTCGGGCGAACCGGAATTCGCACGAAATCATCATCGCCGTCGAAAAGAAGGGCGCTGCCGGTCTCGCCGAAGCGGTCATCGACAAACGTGGCCCCGTTGATCTCGCCATGATTCCCGAAGGCGCTTGCATCATCGCTGTTGCCGTTGAACGGAAGTTGGGCAACCAGTCTTCCGACCACAACTCCGACACTGTCAGTGATGGTGGTACCTCTGCCATCGGAGACCACACACGTTATGGCATAGTAGCCTTCTTGCGCGGGCGGGGTCCAAATGACTGATGCGCCGGAGCCGCTTAGACTCCCCAATTCGGTATGCCAGGCGTAGGTCAGATTGTCGCCGTCAGGATCGGTCGCAACGCAGGTAAGCCGGGTTGTGTCGCCTGCATCGACAATTGGCGGATCTGCGGACAGATTGACGATCGTTGGATGGTGGTTGTTAAGAACTAGCACCTGAACAGAGTCACGGTCAGCCGCTCCCGCTGCATCAGCAACAGAACAGGTGACTGAGTAGGCGCCTGCTTCCGCTGGCGCTAACCATTTTACCGCCGCGCTCTCTCCGATGATTTGACCAGAGGCTGCCTGCCAAGTAAGCGACAGCGGCTCCTGATTCAGATCCTCGGCCGTGCAGTAAATGGTCGTGGAATCGCCAACCGAGACTACCAGATCCCTCGCTGCCAGGCTTTTAATGCGCGGTGGGTAATTGGCGACCGAACGGCCGGCCTGGTAGTCCACCACCACGCCGTCGATGAGCATGCGGTCAAGCTGAAATGTCACAGCGCCGCCAGCGGGTGCAATTACCAGTTGCACGGCTGCGTCAGCTGGAATCGTGAGCGGCGTTTTGCCCGTAACGCCGAACGCCAGATAGGTGTTTGAGACACAATCGTAGAGATCGCGTGCACCACTGCCGACATCGATCGTCACAGTTTTCTCATCTGGATGCGGATTGAAGTAGAGATAGGTCGGATAGGCGGCGGCGTGAAAATAGTCTGTCTTCAGCATGTCGAGTCGCAGAAGCATCGGAATCTCCGTGGTGTCAATAATGCCGCCGAAGATACCGACGTGGGATGAACCGTAGAGACCGAGGTTCGTGGCTGCCCAGCCGCCGCGCATGGCATCACCGGTGGCATAAGGACCAACGCCAAACCATTCCCGCCGCAAACCTTCGTACGCGATGTGTGCGTCGGGATCATGTTCTGCTGCCCAGTCTTCATTGTCCTGATTGCCGGGCGGGAGAAAACTGGAGTAGAACAAACGGGAAGCATTCGCGACATTCAGCACCCATTTTCCGATGGCCCGGGCGAAACGGTCGTCGTAACGCACCATTGGCACCAGAGCGCCAACCTGCTCAAAGCCGTTCATGGCAAACGCGTAGTGTCCGCTGTCGAGCGCCTCTCCGATCAAGCCGTGAACGTCGTAGCCATTCCATCTACCCACAATCGTGCCCCACTGCCGCAGGGGTCCGACCTCAAAGCACCAATTCATCATCTTTTCGATGTTGTAGCTGGTACCGATCTCCGCATTCATGCGGGCTGCGGCGAGAACGCCATATGGCAACTGCAGTTCATAGGATGGATTGCTGATACGGGCGTTCAGGAACTCCAAAGCCCACTCGGCACCGACGCGGTAGTCTTCTTCCCCTGTTTCCAGGTAGGCATGATAAAGCAACCAGGCGATTGCGCCCGCCGCCTCGGGCTCACGCACGCCGCTGCGGTTCGGGGTCATAGTTGCGAGCCGCCACGCGCGATGGTCCATGTTCGGGCGGCTCCAGGGCGTGGCTCGCGCGCCCATCGCTTTGACCGCAAGCAGCCAGCGTTCGGCCACGCTACCGAACTGATTTTCGAAATCGCCGGTGCCTCGATAGATGTCGTAAAGTTGATAGAAGAAGACGTTCGGCATGGTTTCGTACCACCAGTCATCGCCACTTTCCGTCACGGGCAGATTGAGATAAACATTCTCCTCAGGTCTGCGGTTGAAATACTCTTCGCACATCAGCACCCAGTCGAAACCATTCTGATCGTGCTTGTCGATACCAACCAGCGCGGCGCCAACCACCGCCGGCAGTACGTTTATCGCCTCGCCGGTGCGCGGCGAGCGGGTGCCCACGTATGAATGCAATCCGAAGCTGCCGTGTTCGGGATAATTGACGGTCGTGGTGGTCGCAAAGATAAGCGGCAAATGCTCCCCTTCCGAGTTCAGATCGAACAGCAGGGAATCATAACCAATCGCGACCGCGCGCCAGTCCCGCATCTCATAAGGAGATGGCAGGTTCGGCATCATCTCGATTCTCGGAACCTCAATCTGCTGAGCTGCGGACCGGCCTAAAGACAAGACCAGCAATATAAAGCAGAGAAATCGGAATGGTGTCTTCATGAACTGAATCTTGGCGTGTTGCTCATGATGGGTGACCAGACCGAAGTCCGGAGATCAACTCGTGTAAATCGACAGTCGCGAAAGTACTTGCCGAATCAGACATCGCATAGGGAATGACTAGCTTGCCCCGGTGAATCTGCCCGCCACAACTGTAGACAACGTTGGGCACATATCCGTCACGTTCGCTTTCGTTTGGGTTGATGAGCGGTTCTCTCAACTTAGCAACGACCTTGGTCGGGTCTTCCAGATCGAGCAAAAGCGCACCGATGGCGTATTTCCGCATGGCGCCGACACCGTGCGTGAGAACGAGCCAACCGGCCTCTGTTTCAATGGGCGCGCCGCAATTTCCAAGTTGAATGCGCTCCCAGCCTACTTGCGGAGAATCGAGCAACTGCTTTTGTGACCACACGTCGGGTTTATCCGAGAACATGATGAAGTTGTTCTCGTTGTCCTGGCGCGACAGCATAGCGTAGCGGCCGTTGACCTTGCGCGGAAAGAGCGCCATTCCTTTGTTGTATGCCTCTGCGCCAGCGAGCGTCCTGACCTTGAAATGCAGAAAGTCAGATGTCTCCAACAATCGCGGGTAAATGGCGGCGCCATCGTAAGCAGTGTAGGTAGCGAAGTAGGTTACTCCGCCCGCTTCCGACTTGAACTCCGTGAATCGTGCGTCTTCAATGCCATTACTCTCTTGCGAACTGCTTGGAAAGATGACCCGTTCGCATAGCAATGACTCAGATGGAAAGACAGCTTCGTAACCGGTTTCATCTGACCCCTGTACCTTCTGCGCCTTCGCAAAGAGAGTTGGTTTGTCAACGCTGGTGGCGCCCTCAGCGCTTACCAATCCCGTTCTGAAAGTAATCGATGAGATGTGGCCTTCTCCGGTGGCACGCAGGCTGAGAATGAACCTGCGGCTGCCGGGTGGAACATCAGACTGGTCAGGGTGCCACACCATGGAAGGATTGAACAGAGCTGCCGACTCCAGCGAGTATTCCATGGTGAAGTGCGCGCCAATGAGGAGCTTGCGTGCCGTACTGTGCTCACCTGCTTTCATCGCTGCCCGGCGGTGCTCATACTGCTGCAGCCAGAACTGTTCAATGCGCTGGTGCCTGCCGCCAAACTCCATTCGAACTGCCTGCAGTTCTTGAGCGACCTCATCTTGGCTCAGCGCCAGGATGGCGTCAAGGATTCTCTGAATGCGCTTGGTGTCTCCCACTTGGAACGGCCGCAGCAATACCCGGCGGCAACTTGGCTCGATAATATTTTCTGATCGCCTGATCTTGATCATTTGTCGTTCTTCAAGAAGTCAAGCAAGTCCTGAATGGAAGCTACCGCAACGGCCACGCTGGTGTCGGCAACACCGTAATAGAGGTAGAGCTTGCCGCTGTCATTATCTGCGACTGCACCACAGGGGAACGTCGCATGTCCCACATCGCCGACGCGCTCGTAGGGTTCGGTAGGTCCCAAAACCCACTGTTCGCTACGACGAACCACTTTGTGCGGTTCATCCAAATCCAGCAAAGCCAAACCGACTCGGTAAATCGAGCCCGAGGCGGTGTCGCGAACCCCGTGGTAAATGACGAGCCAGCCGTCGGCTGTTTCGATGGGTTGCGGCCCCAGGCCAATCTTGTTCGAGTCCCACCAGCCCCCGGAACGCGCTTCCATGATGATTTCGTGTTGCCCCCAGTGAACCAGGTCGGGTGAATAGGCGATCCACATGTGTGTGCCAACCGAGCCGGAGGGGACAGGGCGATGGAGGAGCACCCACCTGTCCCCTACACGTCTCGGAAGGACAGAGGCATCTTTGTTCTCGGTAGGGAGAATGGCGCCACATCGCTCGAATCGCCGGAAATCATGGGTGAAAGCTAGCGCAACGAGGGGGCCCCCTCTCGAGTACGCAGTGTAGGTGATCGCGTATTTGCCGAGTTCCTCGAGGTAGACGACCCTTGCATCCTCGATGCCCCAAAGCTCTTCAGGGTGATTTTCCGGATCAGCGGTCATTGTCGGCGTTTCATCCACCCGCCAGTCGGTGAGACCATCACGACTCGTGGCAACGGTGAAATGCGACATGCCGCACAGATCCTCGACTCGTACCAGAAGGAGTATCTTCCCCTTGAATCGAACGGCGCCGGGATTGAAAACTGAGTTCGCAGGATACGGCCAATTGCCGGTCGTCAGAATTGGATTGTTTTCGTAGCGTTGAAAAAGCCCCTGTGGCGAATGTAATTTCGCTGTCTCCATCATTTGTACTGCACTCCTCGAGTAATGCTTGGTGTGTTTTCCAGAACACAGTTGATATGCCTTACTTATCGACCAGTCGCGCCCGCAAGGCCGCACTGGCATCATGATTGGCATCCAGTTCGATGATAGCGTAGAGCGCTTCGATGGTAGATTCCGCACCCGAGTTGCGGTTGATTTCAGTTTCGCTGAGAATCCCATCAAAGCAGCGGCCGGTTGCCGGGTCGTACATTTGTTGGCCAGCGGGGTTATTTCCAAAAAACCAGCTCGCCAACTCCGCTGCGGTGGTGGCGAATCTTGGCTGCCGTGTCAAGTCGTGCAATTTCACGCTGGCCACAACCATCGGCCTGACGGCGTAGGCGATCTGGTCAAACTGCACTCTGGTCTCAACTTCTACCGAATCGCGCATTCTGAAAGCCATTTCCCTTGGGAAGCCTTCGCGAATCCAGAACGGATAAAATCCGGTCGCTTCGAGCACCGCAGAGGTAGCGATAGTCTCATCTTGCAAAACCTGACTGGCCGCCGCCAGCGCCTGTGACTGGCTATTTCCCCAGCCATGCCAAGTGTTCCGCCATGACAACATAGCCCCGAACGGGAACCGTTTTTCATTTCCCAGCTGCATGGCGGACACGCCTTCAGCAAATTTTTGGAGATAAGCCCTGGCGCGCTTGTCATCCGATGCCTGAGCATACGCTGCCAGACCCAGCATCAGTTCGGATGTGGCGTCTGCCGCAGAGTTGTAGAGCAGCCACTGCGGTGCTTTGAAACCCTGCGACTCCTGCACATCCGGATAGTGGTCAAGCAGGGTGTCGATGTGCGCGAAGGTCTTTTCAATGTGCCGCTCAAGCACAGAAGCGTACGCGGAGTCTCGGTCCGCAAATACACGACAGCCCTCACCCAGCGCCCAAACCGCGCGGGAGGCCCACCAGCCCATGCTCTTAAAACTGGTCTTGCCATGTCTGTTGATTGAATAATCGGCGAAAACGAAGTTGTAAAACTGACCATCATCGGCCTGCATGTAACGACAGAATTCCAACAGTTTCTGAGCACGCATCAGGCTTTGGTTATCGCCCCTGGTTTCGAAATGGCGCAGGTAGACCACTGCGGCGCGCGCCACATCATCCACGCATGCGACTCCCTCACCGCTGGCATCCACCCAAGCGTAATCCGGATATTCAGAGTAGATGTGAATGATAGCCATTTCCGTGCTATCGACGACAATCTCCTCATACAAATGATTCAGATGCGCCAAGTTCACCAAATCCGCGTTGCCGGCGCTTGAATCACCCTCGGCGCCACACCCGGAAAGCCAGGTCAAGGCAACAAGCAAGGCTGCGGCGGAATAGCGTCTGGAAAGCCGGAGTGAATCATCTAGGCTTCCAGAAACGCCGCCGTGTTGTTGCAAAGAATTCGTGGGCTTGATTTTTTTGTTCATAAAGCTCTCATTCACTTTAGGCCGGTCGTGGCCATGCTTTCAATGAAGTATCTCTGGAAAAATGAATAGGCGAGAACCACGGGCAACATGAGCATGGTCGCCGCAGCCAGTTGAACGCCCAACTGAGCTTCCGCCTGGCCTCCGACCGCGAAAATAGTCACCAGTTGCGGCATGGTCATCAAATCAGTCTGCCGGATTACGATCAGAGGCCAAAGGACCTCGTTCCAGATGGTCATGAAGGTCAGGATTCCAACCGTGATAAGCGTCGGGACCGAGTTGGGCCAGATGATGCGAAAAATGATCTGAAGCTCGTTGCAGCCATCGATGCGCGCAGCGTCAATCAAATCTTGCGGGATGCTCTGAAAGTACTGGCGAAACAGCACGATTCCGAGCGCCGTCACCATCCAGGGCACGATCAGGGCCAGATAGGAATTGACCCAGCCAAACTTAACCATCAGGATGTACAGCGGAATCAGGATAATCTGAAATGGGATCATCATGGTGAACAAAACCATATAGAAAACCAGGTCGCGGCCCCGGAAGCGCAATCGGCTGAGCGCGTAGCCAATCATGGAACAGAAAACCAGAACGCCGGCAGTCACTGAGACAGCCACCAGCAGGCTGTTCAGGAACGCCCGCAGAATGGGTATCTTGGCGAAGACCTGCTCATAACTGTAGAGCGACACTTGCGACGGAATCACGCTCAAGCTGCTGATCTCGAACTCCGGGCGAATCGTGGCAACGATCATCCACACAAATGGATAAAGAAACAGGACCGTCCAGATCAATAGCATCGTGTAGAAAATGACTTTCTTCATGCTAGTAAGCCGCCTCCTGCTCAATGACTTTGCGCTGAATCATGACCACCGCGAAAATGATGGCCGCGAAGAAAAAGGCCAGAGTCGCCGCATAGCCCATGTGGTAGAAGAAGAATCCCTGGTTGTAAATATAGAGAACCGCTGACATTGTCGAGTTCATGGGCCCTCCGCCGGTCATGACGTAAGGCTCGATGAACAGCGAAAAGCCATTGATGGTCGAAAGAATCACCACAAGAAAAATAGTCGGGTTGATCATCGGCACGGTGATTCGGGTGAATTTGTACCAGTGGCTGGCGCCTTCGAGGTCGGCCGCTTCGTACAAATGTCGCGGCACACTTTGCAGGCCGACGAGAAAGAGCACGATATACAAGCCTACGTTTTTCCACGTCGCCATGATGGCGATGCTCGGCATAGCCATAGACGGGCTCGTGAGCCATGGCACGCGCGGCAAACCGACCCTTGACAGCAGGATGTTGAGCACTCCGGTGTCTTGCGCATAAAGCTGGTCCCACAGGATGGTTATGACAACACCGGAAACCACCACAGGCATGAAAAATGAAGCGCGGAAAAAGCCCCGGAACTTCACTTTTTGGTTGAGGGCCTCCGCCAAGCCCAACGCCACCACAATCTGAAGCGGGATGTGTACCAGCAGGAAGATCAGCGTGTTTAGAATGGCTTTGAAGAACAACTTGTCATGAAACAGCCTACTAAAATTCCCTAGGCCAACCCACTGCATGTCGGACACCACGTCCCATTTGTGAAAAACCAGCACCAGGCAGAAAACCACCGGGAATGCCACAAACAGGACAAAATGAATCAGATAGGGAGCAACGAGAAAATAGCCAACCCGGTCTCCTCTTTCGGTGTTGTTCTTGCCGTAAGGAGTCATCGCAGAATCAACCTTGCTCGCTCGCCGGCGTCCTTCACGGCCTTGCCTGGCGTCTTGGCGCTGTAGACCACGCAAGCTTCATATTCCTGTGAAATGGCGTCAAATATCTCCTTCATATCCTTGCAGACATCGACGCCGCGCACAAACTCGGCCTGTTTCGCGAACCGAACCATTTTTGGATTCTCATCGAAATAAGGTTGGTAGAGCGGGTCGTTGAGAATACCCTTTCTGACCGGCAGTTGACTGGACATGGTGAGCAAACGGTGGTCGTTCCTGCGCGAAATCATGAATTTCACAAACTGCCAGACCTCGGTCGGTTCGTTCCTCGTTTCAAAAACAACGATGTTCTTGAAGTCGCCATAGGTGTAGGTCGGCCCATCAGAGGAATCCGGCACCGGAATGGACGCGAAATCGTACTCGAAGCCCTCCGGCTTCAGTTTCTCCGCATGGGTGATTTCCCATGGCCCGACAAAACGGGTGATAGCGCGACCTGACAGGAATGCGTCCACTGTGCCAGATGTCTTTTGCAGCGGGAAATGGCCGTCTTTGTACATGGTCTGCAGGAATTCGAATACCTTCGTCGAGCTGGCATTGTCAAATGCGACGTCACCAGCGCGCAGAAGGGTCTTTCCGCCTGATGCCGCAATGTAGAAGGCGTAATAATCAAAGAAACGCTGCCACCAGAGAACCCGGATGTCCGAAATTCCCATGTAGCGGTCCGTGTAACCGTCGCCGTCCAGATCCGCAGTGATCACTTTGGCCTGGGCGATGTATTCAGAATAGGTCCTCGGCGGTTTGGTAAAGCCATTCTCCGCCAGCACCTTCTTGTTGTACAACATCATGAGTGGATTGGTCTTCCAGGGAATCTGGTAGATTCTGCCATCTCTCGAGCGCGCTTCGTTCAAAACATCCGGCTTGGTTCTGGAGTTCATCACAGAGTCGAAATCAACAAAGTCGCTTAGTGGCACAAGTGCGCCGGCGTTGACATAAAGCTCGACGTCGCCGGGCCACATGTTGGAGTAAACATCAGGGGGGCTGTCGCCGACGACCGCAGCCAGAATCACCTCTTCGCTAGATTGGCCCTCGGGAATCGGCTGATGGTTGACGGGCAGCTCAGGATGTAGCGCATTCCACTCCGCTACCACAACTTTGGCTAGATCCTGTTCATACTGATTATTGGCTGACCAGTAGACGATTGCACTGTCATCGCCGGAATGCATCCGCCCGCAGCCCGTGAATTGCATGGCCGCAAGAACAAAGGAAGACAGGAAAATCAGCGTGCCGGACAAACCGAGCCGCCTCCTGCTTGAACACCAAGTCCCTCGACAGTCAGTCGCGGGTCTTCTGCTGGACAGAGACACCGCTCCGGCTGTCCGTCTCAGTGAGCTTGAGTTTAATACCATCTCGCCCATTCATAGTCAATGGTTGGAAATGCTGGTCGAGGGAAGGTTCCCCCTTGTTTCGCTGCGTAAACATCAATTGCGCTCGGCTGGGCTTCGATGTCAATGGGTAACTCGCTCAAGATGTCGTGGTCGATTTCAACGGGATATTGCTGTCTAAGCGCCAGAACCCGGTGGAGCAATTTCTTGTCCCACTCAGAAGCGAACACGCTCTGTCTGACCTCCTTCTTGACTTGCTCCCAGCTCCTCTTCCCCTGCTTTTTGTCAGTAAATTCCTTGTCGTTCTGCGCGTAGAATTTCCTGAGTTGTTTCTCGCTCAATCTTATCTGTCCAGCCAGGTGAGATTTCGACAACGCGGAAACGGCTTTGTCCTGCCACCACTGTTTTTGAGTTCTGACAACATCCCGTTGGTGCAGATTTCTGCTCTTCGCTCTATCAACGAGAAGTTGGTCGCGAACCATTCGCCAGATAAGCTGCTCCAGGGCCATGAAGAAACGCTGACGCGAAGTTGATCTGAGATTTGTCGTCGCTTCCCTGGCGCCGTACCAGGCCATGAAATCCTGAATTTTGAATTCTCTATCAACCAGCGAAACCAAGGGCTCGTCAAGGTGGTCGTCTATGCTGATGCTGTCAGTCGGCCCGAACTCCGCCATCAATTTCTTTGTTAGTTCCCAGTCAGCCACCTGCTCAGGAGGGAAGAAAGACTTGCCGATGTGAGCACGTAGAATATCGAATGCCTGCCGTTTGATGGTTGGATTGTGGTCGAGCATCATGTCTCTGACATACTGGTCGGAAACTGCATCTGCCTTGCGCTTGAACAGCGCCCGCTTCACATTGTGGGTCAACCGCTGATGTTCGGATTCCGTTGTGATAGCATTGGTCCAGGCGCTGGCAATTCTAACGATGTACCAGCCTTGTGCTGTACCAATCGAGGCCGAATTGGCGCCGTACCGCAGAGTATCTACAATCGCGGAAAGGGTCGGGTTCTTGGTCTCAAGCTTGAACCTGGTCGTCTCCATGCTCCGGTCTTCATGAACCACGGAGTCGCTGAGTTGTTGTACAAAAAGTGAGTCAAATGAAACGCCGGCTTCGAGTTGCTCCTGAAACTTCCGGATGTCATCGAAGGATGGTCCGTGCAGCCACTTCAAGGTTAGATTTGACTTCTCACGCACAACACCTTGAGCTATTTCATCATCCGAGACATTTACCAGGCTCAGTACACTCTCCTTGTAAAGCTCTTCAGTGGCCAGGTCTCCTTCGATCTCAGTGACAGTATGCGCGACTACCCGCGTCGTGTCCAGTCCTCGAGAGTAGCCATCAAGTGCCAGGAGTTTTTCATTGACCATGAATTCGAGGTGGCGTTGTCTCGAGTCCTTGCCGCGCTTGACAAAGCCAGGTCCATATTCATAGCTGAGAAGGAACTCCTTCGCTGTGATCGTGATATTGCCAACCCGCGCAACGACCAGCGTGTCAAATCTCGAGCCAGTCAATTGTGCGAAGGAAATTGTCCTGGGATCGCTTTCGTGCTGACCAAAGCCGGCGCCGAACCCGATTGCCGTAAAGGCAATGAAGATAATCAATCGTTTCTCTGAAGCGCGCATGCTAGACTACTTCCTCAAGACTGCCTGACTATCGAAATTCGTTTCACTATCACTTTTTGCCCAGATCGCTAGAAGTCAACGCCGAACGAAAACACGTGGACATTTTCAAGTCTGCCCATTTCCCGGAAAGCGTAATCTGCCTTGATAGTGGCATCATTAAACAACATGTTCGCTTTGATTCCAGCGCCAAACGACAGACCTCCGTCAACATTGTCCAGGAACAATGATTGATATCCACCACGCAGGAATACCAGGCCACCGAGTGCGAACTCGGTTCCAATATTCACACTCTCGTAATCATCGCTCGGATGAAGTGCATCAACCGCGACCGTCCACCGGTGCTTCTCACTCTTGATCAGATTTGTGGAAACGCCAAATTGCAGCAGCAGCGGGAGATTCCACGAATCGAGTTCTATGTTGAACGGGATGCGCTCATTGGAACCCAATTGCGTTTCATCGACCCGGCCAAACCGGCGAGTGTCGCGGCCCGCGAGCGTCATTTTCGAACCAAAATTGGTAATCGAGGCGCCGATGACCATGCCGGCAAACAAGTCGGTTTTGAATGTCGTACCCGCGTCGATGGCGAAGGCTGAGGCGCTTTCGTGCCAAATCTCTTGCCGGATGTATTTCGCCGTGAAGCCGACCGAAAACCTGTCGGTCAACTTGCGAGAGAACGAAAGCCCTGCAGCGAGGTCTGATGCGCCGAAAAACTCACCTGTACCATCAGGCTGTCGAACAGTCCGGACCACCATGTCGCTCATGGTTAGCGAAGTCAGGCTGACGCCAAGATTGCCCAAATTCCCAAGGGAAAGGACGACGCCGGCAAAATCGAGGCTTGTGCCGGCAAGCCATTCACTGTGCAGAACGACGACTTCATTGTGCTGCAATTCAGCCGTTCCCGCGACATTCCAGTACAAAGCCGTCGCGTCATTCGCCAGGCTCACAAATGCACCACCCATGGCAACGGCAGGCGCTCCGATAGGAATCTCCAGGAAAATAGCTGCGGATGTGCCGGATTTGGAAACATTTGTGACCAGTCCTTGCCCCATCACCGTTGCGGTGAAGAAGAGCAATACAGATGAGATCAGAATAACCTTCGTTAGCATATCGACCTCTAAGGCTTGTCTGTCGTTCCTATTCATTTGATCAGCGCGAATCTGCCGATCTTCTTGCCGATTTCAGGCGCATCGATGTGGTAGATGTAAACGCCGTAAGCTGCATCCATACCATCCTGGGTCACCAAATTCCAGGGCTCCTGTCCGTTAGCGCTGCTGGCATTGTGGGTCAAAGTCTGGACCTGATGGCCGCTTATCGTATAGATCCGGATCGTGCACTGTGCCGGCAGGTTCACAAAGTAGATCCTTCTCTCACCCCGGCCAATGCTCGTCGATGTCGGCTCCCAGGCGGCGGCGCCGACATAGGGATTGGGAACAACAGCAACATTGTCAAGATCGGAGACCGCCTTCTGACGATCAAAGGAAGCCGCCGAAGTCGTGAACTCGAATACTTCGCCGGTACGGAATGGCTTCTTTGTGGTCACCACAAATACATCACCCGGCTGCGGTTCGAGTTGGTCTGACTCAGCCAACGTCGTGTCTTTGACAAATGTCACCGACCAGCCAACATGCAGGTCCGAGAATGAGGTTGCGCGCTTGCCTGCCGAGTCACCGGCGACAAAAAAGACAGCGTCTCCGGCATTGAACAGCGAGTCATCGTTCGCGTCTCTGAAAATGAACTGAAAGTCATCAATTCTCTCGGTCACATTCACGATTCTAATATTCGAGGGCTGTGGCTGACTGAATGAAGTCTTGGGGAAGGACACATCTCCCTCGCCTGGCTCCACAAAGGCAATGGCAAAATCTGCAGGATAAGAGATTCGCTTCGACTGATAGGCTGCCGCAAACCGCGAGTCGAAACCGATTCGAACGAGATAGTTGCTCTGGCCGCGGAACCATCCCGAATTCGCCAGGTCCACGAAAACAGCAGCGTCATTCTTGATGTCAACTGCAAAGCCGTCAAGCACGGGAGTTTGCTCTTCCGGGGATGCCAGGGTTAACAGGTTTATGAGCGTATCGTTTTCGCTATAGTCAACCAACCGATACGATGGATTAGGATTATCGTGGAACGCTGAGAAATCCTCGAATTCTAACCGGTAGACATGATTATCCTTCAGGGAATCGGGATCGAGGACGCTAATGGAAACTGTTCCGGTGCCTGGACCCTCCGGCGGTACCAGGTCAATCTCAGGCGCCACGTATCCGGCTGACGGCGCACCCGGTGTCACCACGGCGGTGTTGATGTCTGTCTCCAGATTTCCATTGATGTCCACCTTGATAATGCTTGTGGTTTCACTTGGAGGGATGCCCAGGAATTCCCCCTCAATGGTCGTGGCTGTGAAACCCTGGTCGTAAGCAACGACCGCATAGTAGTAGGTTTGACCATTATGCACCGTTGTGTCGATATATGAGTGTCTTAGGCCGGTCTCACTTCCGAGGTCAAACAGGGCCCCGTTGACATCGATTGGATGCAGTCCCTGAACGCCATCCACCAGATCGAATTGTGCAATCGGCTTTCTGAAGGTGGCCTTGCCGAACGCGTCGGTGATGGTTTTGATTTCTAAAAAGTTGGGTTCCGTGCTGCGATAGATGCGGTAGCCCTCAAAATTGAATTTCTGGAAAAACGGGTCGAAGGTTAGCTCGGAGCGGTTGCCCCAGTACAGAGTGACTCGTTTGTTGCCGGCGATCGCTTTTACAATGGGTTTCTCCGGCGGCTTGGCAAAACGATAATTGGCATTAAAGATTTGCTGCACCGTCCGTTTCCGGCGAAAAATATCATCCTGGTCGATTCCGAATATGAGCGCCATGGAAAATCGCTGAGTTTCTCCGGTCTCTTCAAATTGTCCGGTGATGCCGCCGTAGGTGTCTCTGCCGAACATGTGAAACAGATAGCTTGAAAAGAAGTTCGCCAGGTTGACGCCCACAAGAGACTGCCCGTGCGGCGTCGGCAGGGCCGAAAGTGCTCCCCAGTTTTCCTCATCGTTGTCAAGATCAAAGGGAGTATGTACGGGAAATATGAGAAACCCCGTTAAACCGAGTTGATCCGACTCGTCCTTGTCCAGGATACCGAAATTCGGCTCCCCTTGATCAGGCCGGCCGTTTCCTTCGGTTCCGTCAAGGTCGGTTCCTGTATAGCCTTCATTAAAAGGACCAATGCCATCAGAGCCGACGTCGTCATTCAACGGATCCCCCTCGCTCCAGACGCCATTCTCATCGACATCCGTAAATGAACGCCAACTGCCATTCTCATCCGCGTCCCAATGCGGCTGCCAGGAACGTCCGTAGAATGTGCGGAAATTCGTGGTGTCCTGAAAGACATTTGACAGAAACGGATCATTTCCCGGGCTGTCGATGAAGTTTACCGCCTGATTGTTGCGTTTTTCATCCGTCAATCCATCCAGGTCATTGTCCTTCTGATCATCGGGAATGCCGGGGCTTTCGAGAAAGGCATAGGCAGAGAGCCCAACCGGGCTCCAATTGCCGGGACTCCCGAAGGGAACGGTCGACCATGCGTACGAGATATCCAAAACGTCGTCATAGTCGCCGCCATTGTTGGAAGAGTTGTCGTGCCCGCCGATGCCCCAATCGACGTATTGTGCAAAGAGTGTGTTCTCGTAATCCGTGGTGCCCATGTTGGTGATCTCGTAGAGCCAGAAAATCACATCTTCGGCAAGCACTTGAGACCATTGAAAACCACGAACGCGCACCTGCATGCCCAGTCCACCACGGTCTGGATCCTCGGCATCCGGATGGAAATCATTGTTGAGAATGTACTCGCGGTCTTCATCGTCGTCCATTACAAAATAGGTTTCGAGATCTGCATTTTGCACACCTTTGCCAAAGAAGCCATTCCACAGGCCATCCCAGTCTGAAGGCCGGTCGGGCCAGTGGACCGGCCAGGTTTGCGGCCTGCTGCTTTGGGCAGGGCTGGACTGAAACGGATTCGCATAATCCGGTAGTGGCCACCAACCATAGGTCACGCCGGTAGATCGGTCGAGCCGCGTAAATTCATAGTAGTTGGTTTCCAGCGGATGGATAATCTCCCCACCGGGCGCTTCGGCCTCTGCCTGGACGATTATGGCGACGCCATCGACGTAGGTGTGGTTTGTGCCCTTCGGCCAAACGCCGCTGCGTGAGGGCTCATTCAGCCAATCCGCGATCTCGCCAAAATTATAATAGACGGTCGAAACCAGGTTGCCATCCATCACACCTTTCTTGGTGAAGTTGTGGTTGCCCTTGTTCTTATCAACCAGCCTTTGTCCGAAAACAAAGGTGTTGATGGTTAGGACCAGTAGAGTGGCAAGACAAGGCAGAAGAGATTTCATCGATAATCTGTCCGGGAACACGTTACGCCCTCCATCTTTGAGACATTGATGACTGTCTCCGAATTATCCAGAGTTGCCACAAAACGACCGGACTGTCATGCTTTCCAGACAGCCCCTGACATGGATTCAAAATGAATACGACAAGCCTACGACAATTTGCCGCGGCGGCCCATAAAAATCTGGTCGGGTGAAAAATTGCTCTATGGAGTTGACCCCTCTTGGTGCTTCTTGTGCCCTGGTAAGCTCAAGGGTCGAAGAAGCACTACCGGTGTCCGCAAACACATCTTTCGCGTTCGCTCTATCAAACAGGTTGAACACCTTTGCAAACACAGAGACATCTTTGTTTCTCAACTTGAGAAACTTTGTCAGAAACAAATCAACATTGAAGAAAGCTGGCTTGTTATCGCTGTTTTCCAGACCGGTTCGTTGATTTTGAAATGCCGGCGTATACGGCAAACCTGAGCCAATCTGCCCGATAAAGCTGGCAATGTAATCTCCTGGTTTGCCAAGGGTCACTGTGAAGTTCAGGGAGTGCCTGCGATCCCAATCCAACGACTCCAGTTGCTTGTTGCTTTCAATCGGAGGGCTGGCCTTGGAATTCTCGAACACATCGTTAGGGTCGGAGGCATTGCCCTCGGCCACCTGATAGGTATAGTCGATATTTGCAGCAATTCCATTGTGCATGCGTCTTTCGAGGCTAAAAGTCAGGCCTCGAACTTGACCGAAGTCGCGGTTAACAAATTGGCCGAATTTTCTGGTCTCGTTCTTGATGTGAAGCTCCTGCCCGAGAAGATTTCGAATGTCTTTGTAATATCCGGTCACGGTGAAACCCAGCTCATCTGTCAGGCCTTGCTGCAACCCTATTTCATAAACGACTGTTTTTTGTGGTTCTAAATCAGCGTTGCCAATTGTCTGACCGACCTGATTCGGGAAATTGCCCCTCAGGGGGATTCTAAAATTCGGATTTCGGTACAAGAACTCAAATGGTGGAATCTGAAAAAAGTGGCCGTACGAAACATGAACGGCGCCGCGGTCAGTTATGGGGTAGGAAATCCCTACCCTTGGGCTTATTTGTGATTTAGCTTTTGCCTTTGCAAGAAGAGAGTCAGGAAACGGCCGGAGGAGGCCATCCAGCAAGTTGATTTTGTCTGGATCGAGCAGCGTTTCCCCGTCAGGCTCAAAATAATCGAAACGCACACCAATGTTGACCACCAAATAGTCCAATTCGATCTTATCCTGCACATAGGCTGAGAACTGCACCGGATGGTTGGTGTATTGGTTGAAATCGAAACTTCCCGGTTCCGGCAATTCAGGATTAAACCCGGTCGAGGCGTCAACGCGGATTTGGAAATCTTCATAATCCAACGTATGAAATTTTAGCTCTACCCCTGTCTTCATCTGGTGAACATTGGTGACTTGGGCAGTGAGATCAAGCTTGCCGGTGTAAGTTGAAGTCTTATGCTTGAATTGCCAATTCTGCGTGCCACCCGTAAAAAACGCGTGGTTGCCGGCATCTCGAATTCTATCAGGATCGACATAGCGCGGGTCGAGCGGATCTTCAAAGACGTACTGCTTGAACTCGGAGATGAAGGCCGAACCAATGACATCGACGAATGCTGAGGGGCCCAAAAGGTGGGTGTAACTGACGCTACCCAGATAACCGGTTTGAAAAAGGCGATAATCCCCGTCCGGGTTTAGTTGAAAATTGTGACTCTCGCCATTATATTCCCGGTAATCACGTTTCTGGTAGAACCCATGCAACGTGATACCTTTTGAGTTTTGCCCTACCCTGAAATTGAGTTTTCCCTGCAGGGTAAATCTCTCATTAAAATTCATTGGCACAAAAGCGCTGTCACCCGTCGCGCCAATAAACCAGTCATCCGGATTGTTCCCGGTGAAGTTGGAAGAATCTGATGGGTTGAAGACGCGCTGCCCGAAAATATAGCCACCGTCGTTAAGATACCTGCCGGACACCAGGAACTTCACATGGCTGCCCAGTCCCGGGACCGGGCCACTCAGGTTGGCTTGAATGTTGTGCACATCGGTGGCGGAGATGTCATCAACGCGATTGAAAATGTCGTCACGACCGCTCACATAGTCTCCGGAATAGAATGAAACGTTTCCGGAATAGGAGTTGCCCGGGATTTTCGTAACCTGGTTGACAACACCGGAAAGGGCTTCCCCGTATTCAGCATTGAAAGTTCCGCTCAAAACCTGGACTTCCTGAATTGCGTTGACCTCAGCCTGAACCGTAAATTCTCCGGAAAAAGCATCAACCACCGAAACCCCATCGATCATATATTTCACTTCATTCTTGCGGCCGCCGCGAAAGTGGCCGTCCACAACTCCGGCCTGCAGGTTCACCACGGTTTCAACGTTTTCGATAGGCAGCATGGCAATCTGATCGCCACCTACTCTTGCCGTGGTTGAGGTGAGGTCCTTTTGTACCAAAGGACGTTCCGCGCTCACCACGATTTCATCCATCGCTATGGCCTCGCCACGAAGCTGGAAGTCGAGCCTTGTGGTCAAATCGATTGAGACACGAGCCTTGCTCACCGTCACGGAGGAATAGCCAATTGCGGATACTTTGACGTCATATAGCCCGGGTTGAATATTCAGTACAAAATAGTTGCCGTCAAGGTCTGCTGCAGCCCCTTGCAACGTTCCGACGAGCATGACGTTAGCCCCGATCAGGGGCTCCCCAGATTCAGCATCGATTATCTTCCCAGCTATCTTTCCGGTCGTGCCGGCTTGGGCAACCGTAGATGCAAGAAGCGTGAACAGGGCGGCCAGTGTTATCAGTTGCAGACAGTAATGGAGTCTTTGCATGACATGTACCTTCATCATCCTGAGCGAAAAAAATCGTTATCAGGTCAGGTGCTTCGAGCTAACTTGGGATGCTCTTCAATTAAGCACAACAAAAAATCGCCAGTGGCGGATGAGCATTGCATTATATTGCTGGGCGGCGCTCATAAACGAGCGCCACCCATGTGCTCAAACCAGCATGTTACTTAAGCAATAGCATTTTCTTGGTGAAAAGGGCATCCTGTGAACGGAGCTGGTAGAAATACAATCCGGAGCCAACCACGGCGCCGGAATCATCATGGCCATCCCAAACGACTTCGTGACGGCCGGCTACGCGGTGCTCGTTCAGCAGTACTCTGACCTTCTGGCCAAGCATGTTGTAGACTACGATGCTGACATTTCCTTCGGTCGGCATCCCAAACTGAATGTTCGTGGTCGGGTTGAACGGGTTCGGATAATTGTTACCCAATTCGTACGTCGACGGAACGAGAGTATTGGGACCGGAGGCTACGTCAGTGACATCCAGTTTCTCGACTCTCAGGTCATCAAAATAGATGGTGCCTGTGAAACGAGCGTAAATGTGAAGACGAACCGCAAGAGCTGCTGCCGTCGGATCGTCTGGCACAGTCACGTCAAGGGAGTATTGTGTCCAGTCAAACTCAGTCACTGCAGGGAATTCCCACTGAGTGTCAACCGGAAAACCATCGACATTGTTGAAACCATCGTTGTTGCCATTACCCTTGAAGAAACCGTACGTAAAGCCAGCTGCCCATGTCACCGGCGCAATCGCAGCAGAGTCAGGCACAAGGTTGCTTGCCTTGACCCAAACACTGAGCCGAAGAACATCACCAGCGACAACACCGGAAAGCTTGCTGATATCCGCTGACATCGGCTTGCCACCTGCGTCACCATCTAACAGAAACCGCTTCGTGCCAACAAAGGCATCGCCCGACTCGCGGTCAAACGGCAGGTCGAACTTCAAAGAAGAAAGCCCGGAATGTGCCTCTTCGCTGGTCACAACCGTGTTCTCATAGCCCTTTTCAAGACGGCCATCGTTGCCACCGCTGGGAGGAAGCCAGTAAATCCAACCCTCCGGAACGCCAACAGCGGTATTCCAGTTTTGACCGGCCCATGCACCACCACGACCGTGCAGAACAAAATCATCAGCCCAAACCGTACCGCTCGCGTCTTTGCCACCAACAAACTTGATGATTGTCCGCCATGAATCCTCAGGAAGAATCGTCTCACCAACACCATTGGTATCCGCGACCCAGCCGGCGCTACTCGCTACACTCTGGTCAATCGGAAGCATGGTCTCACCAATCAGACCGCCACCTTCATTGTAGAAGGAATACGAAATGTACCACTTCTCATCATCCGTAGCCGGATTGGTGTTGACATCCATAGTCTTGACGTAAGCGCCAATCTTCATGTCAACATCTTTTAGATGCTGAGGTGACCAGAAATCCGCCACGTTGGTCGAAACCCAGGACGCGGCCTCTGCAGTCACATCTTTGCTGATCTTCAGAGAACGACCCATCGAACGCGAATCATCCGTCGCCCACGCCAAGGTCGAACCACCAGGCTCGCCACCCTTGGTCCAGTACGAAGGCAGATCACCCTCAAACCCGCCAACTGAGTTAATTTGTGCCGTCAACGAACTACTTCCAAACATGAAAGCAATGCACAGGATGGGGATTAAACCAGGTAAAGGTCTCATTTTAACCTCCCCTTACTTTGATTAGCTTACTGTAATTAGCTTACTGTACTAGCTAATTTTGAACTAAGGTGATTCATTAGACGTGCTTTTGTCGGTCACCTCCTTCTTCAGATTGAACAGTTCCTGTTTGGACTGAATCTGTTTGACTGAGCGAACATGAAAATTGAACTCCGCTCAGCTAGGCGGTCGAAAAATCCTGTCCTCCTCGCTCTCCGGACCCCTTGCAAGTCTCGTAGCAAAACAACGGCTTTCGACACAATGGACTGAATGGAACTAGGAAAAGCAATCTTGCAGGCCATCACCTCCTTTCGTAGTCTCACGTGCTCAGCCAAGGTCACATCACCTCGTCTGTCGGAGCAATAGTCTGGTCGTGTTACCGTCGAAGATGAACAAACTGATACTTGATTCCAGCTCCCCCCAAGCGGTTGGAATCGACCAGAAGTGCAGCGTACGCATGCCCGAAGACATCCGGCGGCCTTGCCCAGCGCGGATATGAAAATCCGTGCCGCGGACATCAGCGCGGACTATCACTTCGTCCCGGCCCAATTCTGGAACGGGACAGTCGGCAAATCTCAGGTCAAATGGTTTCTCAAGGCGGACTGCTTGCATGACTCCCCACTGATACAGCTTAGACGTGGGCTTTACAAGTCGAATTCCTAACTACCAACTCCACTGGGAGCAGAACCGTGCCTGTCACCTGGCTCTTTTCTTGAATCATTTCGACAATTCGGCGCAAAGCGATGGCGCCCAGCTCTTCCTTGAACACCTGGATGGTCGTCAATGTTGGCTCGACCATCAGAACCTGCTCGATATCATCGAATCCCACAATGGATAACTCCCCTGGGACATCAACGCCCTGTTCTGTCAAGTAACGCATGCATCCGATTGCCATGGCGTCGTTGCAGGCAAACACGGCAGTTGGTCTTGGCGACATGGCCAGCAGTCGATGTGCCGCACCATATCCATCATCCACCGAAGACCCATCGGAATCCACCACCACCAGCGAAGAATCATATTGCAGACCGTTCTCCGCCAAGCCGAGCTTGTAGCCATTCAGCCGCTCAATCATGCTGGGGTGACCCATATCCCCGCCGAGAAAGGCGATCCGTTGATGCCGCAGTGACACCAAATGGTCGATGGCCTGCGAAGCTCCGCTTTCATTGTCCATGAAGACGCATGTGTGCCTGCCCCGACCGGGACAGAAATCGACGAAGACAGCAGGGATGCTCATGCCTTGAACGTGCTCAACCAGCATTTGCGGCACCCACCCTGCCATGATGACGCCATCGACATTCTTCTCCAACAAGAAACGCGGCAAATGAGTACCTGAACGAAAATTTTTAGGCACGGTGGTGAGCAGCACATAGAATGAGTGTCTTCTGGCCTCGAACTCAGTACCAAGGAATATTTTGGTGTAGAAAGGCTCCGCCCGGGAAAAATGGTCTTCAGTGAGGATAAATCCGATATTAAAGGTCTTCCTGGCTGCGAAGCCGCGTGCATTGCGCCTTGGGTAGAACTCCAGCGCGGTGATCACATCCTGCACTTTCGTCCTTGTCTCCGGGCTTACGTTGCTCTTGCCGTTAAGAACCAACGAAACCGTGGAAACCGACACACCGGCCTTTTTCGCTACATCCTTGATAGTTGCAGCCATCGATCGAACCGATTTTATGGTCTAAGGTATTATTTTTAAATAGAATTAATTAAAGTGAAGTGGACAAATATCGAAACGTTTCGATAAATATATAAAAAGATCCTATACCTGTCAAGAAAAATATTTCAAAAAGATCGTTTCTGCTGGGCAGTGGTCTGGAGAGCGCCGCGTTTAACATCGCGAGAATCCGGGAGTTTTGCCAGATAGATGATTCCGGACATGACCAGATGAAAATGGCAATCAAGTAAGCTGGGTCTCTCGGCCAAGGCCTATGACCGAATCCTGAAAGTATCGAGAACAATTGCGGACCTGGAAGGTCAGGCGAACATTCTGGCGGAATATGTCAGCGAAGCCACCCAATACCGGAGTCTGGATCGAAGTACCGATGGAATCCAGCCTCGGCCGGGGTGCCCAGATTGAGATTGGGTTTGCTTCCACCTAACGTACAGCAGTCTCGGATGTTGTGCTAATTCAAACGTGTGAAACGGCCCAGGGGCAGCCAGAAGACCAGAAATGTACCAACCATTGAACTCGATGCCACAATGGCGCTTGAAACGGAGAAATCATAGTGAGTGGCTCCAGCACTCAAAACGACTTCCAGCAGGCTGGGGGACATCAGCGACACCGCGGCCGCCGTTCCGATTCGCCTGCTGCGCGGCAGGGTACCGCGACGAAGACCCAGAGCCGCCAGACACGTGAGCGGCAGAAACGCCAACCAATAAAACCATACCTTGTGGATAAGATGCTCGCGAAATGGGATATCCCGAAACAGGCTTGAGAATGCGAGGCCGAGGTCATATTCCAGCGCGGCGGTCTGATCAGGTGAGTCAACGTATATAGTCTGAGTCTGACCATCGTAGGTAGCGACGATGGTGTGAATTGCCCTATCTGGCAGGACATCTTTTGCGTAAAGCGATGGATATGTTCCATTCGGTCCGGCGATGCCTGTGCGCAATCTAAAAACGATGTCGGGGCCATCCTGTCCAAGCGTGAAATTTCGGTGTTTTGCGTCTTTCGAAAGCGAAACAATACGGGCGGGGCCTTTTTGCGATGGGTCGGCAGTTGCAGCGACCACGACCACGGTCAACTCCCCACGCTCTTTAACGGCCACGGACAAATCCGCCGCAGCGTCAGCGGTCGCCCACCACGTGTTCGGGGGTGATGCCGCAGCTAATGCTTCACGGGAAGAACTATCTCTGCCTTGTATCAAGGATGGGAGTTTACCGGAAACCCGGGACGGCCTGAGACTGTCGAATTTCACATCGACCACATAGTCTTTCGAATCTTGCAGCCAGGAATCATCGCCGGACATTATCCTGGCTACATCATCTCGCGACACCGCCCGATTCAAGATCAGGACTCTTTTGAACTCACCTCGCCACGGCCTGTCAGTCGTTGCTTCATTCCCCAAGTATAAGGCATAGCTCGTTTCCCAGGAAGTCAGCTCCATCCGCTCTCTAAGCCAGAAAGCAGCGATGGTCAGCAATACAAAGTAGCCAACCCAAAGCTTCGTCACTAGGGTACCACTAAGCCAGGATTTGAGTCGTCGGAATGCGGCCATGCAGTGGTGACCGTGCCGTAGGAAAAGCCAGCATCCAGTGAGACCGCCGACGGTGTTGGACACCACATCAGCGGCGGAAACATGCCTGGTCGGCAAAAACAATTGCATGATCTCAATAGTTACGCTCAGCGCAGCGCAAACCCAAGTTACCTGAATCAGGAGCGACCTGCTCTTGCCTGCACTCCACAGTACGGCGCAGAGAGCGAATCCAATCGGCGTGAACATCAATAGATTCGCGAAAAGATCCAGCCACTTATCCCATACAAGAAACACGAAGGCAAGGAACTCCGGATTGGAGAAGGCTTTCAAGCCACTCGGAGTGAAATCATACGGAAACGTCGTGCATCCCAACACGACCACGATCGCAAATATGAGGCTTTTGAGCCCCAAGTCGAACATCGTCTCCCTGGTATCCAGGGCTGAGTCGTCAATTGTCATACTGGAGATCTTCTTACTTCTGTCAATGCGCGAGCGAATAACGCGCTAAGGCAGACAAAGTCTGTGTCTCTTTCGATGGTCATTGTTGCGGGGAAGCGTGCTGAGACATAAATACGGGAGATGAGGTCAAACGCACGAGTAAGGACGGTGACTGCACAAAAAAAATCCCTGTATTTCGGTGTGGGGAATCAAAGAACCGCGTCAGACACGGTGGGCACCGCCTGAACGTTTTTTGCGTCCACTAACTTCTCAGTTGAGGCTTGCAATACACGACCAGAGCTAAGTTCCCAAGATAAAGATATTAGCTCTTTGATTTTGACCACACTGAAATCAACAGGGATTTTACCTGCACGATGTTAGCAAAACTCCGTCTCAAAGTCAAGAAGAAAATTGGAATCTCGCGCGAAAAATCGCGAGTCGGTCAACAGATTAGCTCACCATTAATTTGTTTGATTTTTCGCAATCATATCGCTAAGTTAAAAACGCCAGGAACGAAACAAATTCAGTTAGAATGGGCTAGCGATCACAATGTATCTCCCTGTCCTCATTTTTCTCAGCTTGCTCATGGCTGCTCCATCTATCGTAGGCATCGCGGGCACGAACAGCCATCCGAGGGCTCGGGAAATTGGAATCCAGATTGGTGTTCTCCGACCCGGGAAATGGAACGCGATTACGGATGTACACGGCGTAAAGGTCGGTCATGCGACCGTTATCCAGAGTAGCGATATCCGTACCGGTGTCACAGCGGTCTTGCCTCATGGAGGCAATGTCTTTGCACGCAAGGTACCTGCGGCAATTTTTGTCGGCAATGGCTTCGGAAAACTGGCTGGCGTTACTCAAGTTGACGAGTTGGGCAACATTGAGACGCCAATTCTTCTGACCAACACTCTCAACGTACCAAAAGTTGCAGACGCGCTGATCGACTACATGTTGTCCGTCGAGGGCAATTCGGCCATTCGCTCGATTAATCCGGTGGTTGGCGAAACCAACGACGCCTGGCTGAATAACATCCAGGCAAGGGCGGTAACACGAGAGCACGTGGTTTCGGCAATCACGAATTCAACAACAGGCCCGGTCGATGAGGGCTGTGTCGGTGCTGGAACCGGGACGTTGTGTCTCGGCTTCAAAGGTGGGATCGGGACGTCATCGCGGGTTCTACCTGAGTCTGCGGGAGGTTACACCGTTGGTATCCTTGTGCAAACCAACTTTGGCGGGATCCTCGAGGTAAACGGAGCCCCCGTGGGCAGAGAACTTGGCCGCTACTCGGGAAAGGACCAACTGAAGTACGAGGACGGCGATGGCTCTTGCATGATTGTGGTTGCGACAGACGCGCCACTGTCTTCGCGAAATCTGAAACGCCTGGCCAAGCGGGCCTATTTGGCGCTTGCAAAAGTCGGGGCTTACTCGTCGAACGGCAGCGGCGACTATGTGATCGCATTCTCAAACTACCCTGATAACCTGATCGCCCACGAAGCAGCCAGTGCCACACGAAAAGCCGAGCTTCTTCGCAACGAGAAACTGTCGCCGCTTTTTCTTGCGGCAGTGGAAGCCACACAGGAGGCTATTCTGAACTCAATCTTGAAAGCGACACCAATGACCGGCCGGGATGGCCATCAAATGGACGCCATTGCCATCGACAGCCTTATCGCGATATGCAAGAAATACAACGCCCTAAATTGGGCTGACCGGTTTGGAGGCCTCTAACTGATGGCCGGGTTTTCCGGGGTCGCCAGAGTTATGATTATCGCCGGACTCGAGCGTTGTTTTGTCCGTTATCATGTTCTTGGTTTTTAGGCGTTAACAGGGATTCTTATGAAAATTCACAGTTCGACCTTTACAACGCGCGTTCTGATGGCTCTGATATGTTTCGGTTTAGCCTGGACCGCAATGCCGGGCAATTCCACAGCACAGGATGAGTCACCGGTCGTTCACGTCATCGAGGTGGTAAGTGCAATTGGTCCAATCTCGGCTGAATTCATCACCACGTCCATAGACGATGCCGAATCGGAAGGCGCAGAATGTCTCATCGTTGAACTCGACACGCCTGGCGGCCTTCTGGAGTCTACCCGGCAAATCACGAAACGATTCTTGTCGGCGAACGTACCGGTAATTGTTTATGTGGCCCCTGACGGCGCCAGGGCCGCCTCGGCCGGCGTGTTTATCAGCTATGCCGCGCACCTTGTCGCCATGGCTCCCAGTACCAATATAGGAGCGGCCACGCCGGTCAATATCACGGGTGGCAGTGACACAACATCTGCCATGAGCCATAAGATAACCAACGACGCAGTCGCGCAAGTGAAAGCCCTGGCGGATAAGCGAGGCCGGAATGCAGCCTGGGCAGAACAGGCGATTCGCGAAGCGGTTTCGGTCACTGCAAATGAAGCGCTGGAACTCAACGTTATCAACTTTATCTCCGTATCGGTCCGTGAGCTTTTGGAGCAAATCAACGGCTCCGAGGTTGAAACCGCCATAGGTCCCAAGACCATCAACACAACAAACGCTCGAGTGATCACTAAGGAAATGAACTTCCGCTACCGTTTGCTTAACAAAATCGCCAGTCCGAATATCGCCTACATCCTGATGATGCTCGGCATTTACGGCCTCTTTTTTGAACTCTCCAACCCTGGCGCCATCTTTCCGGGCGTTGTTGGCGCCATTTTTCTTGTACTGGCCTTGTTTTCCTTACAGACCCTACCGGTGAATTACGCCGGGCTGTTGCTTATCTTGCTCGCTCTGATACTTTTCATTTTGGAGGTTAAGATCGTGAGCTACGGCATGCTAACAATTGGAGGTATCGGCGCGATGACTCTCGGTTCACTGATGCTTTTCGACCAACCTCCCGACAACTTCGCACCCGCGGTAGCGGTTTCAATGAAACTTATTCTGATGATGGTTGGTCTAACTGCCGCATTCTTCATTTTTGCATTTTCACTCGCACTGAAATCGCACCGGAAAAAAGTCACCACTGGTGCGGAAGGTCTTGTGGGAGAAGTTGGCACGGCGGAGTCAAGCTTGAAGCTCGAAGGCCGCGTAAAAGTCCACGGTGAAATCTGGAAGGCTCGCTGTGATGTGCCTTTGAGTAAAGGCAAAAAAATTCGTGTTGTGCGTGTAGCAGGGTTGTTGCTGGAGGTCGAAGAAGTTTAACCACTAATTGCGGGAGGTAACTATGCCATTCATTCTTGTCGTCATCGTGGTCACCATGATGGTGGCTGCCAGCGCGTTCAAAGTGTTGCGTGAGTACGAGCGCGGCGTGATTTTTCGGCTTGGACGCCTGATTGGTTCGAAGGGCCCGGGGCTGATTATCCTGATTCCATTCATCGATCGCATGGTAAAAGTCAGCCTGCGAACAGTCGCAATGGATATTCCGTCACAGGACGTTATCACCAAGGACAACGTTTCTGTCAAGGTGAATGCAGTCCTCTATTTTCGGGTGATGGATCCATCAAAGGCTATCAACGAAGTTGAGGATTATCTCTATGCTACGTCGCAGTTGGCACAGACCACCTTGCGAAGCGTCCTGGGAGGCGCAGAGCTAGACGAAATGCTTTCTGCTCGTGAAAAGATCAATTCCAGCTTGCAGGAGATCATCGACAACCACAGTGATCCATGGGGAATCAAAGTCTCGCTGGTTGAGATCAAGCACGTGGATTTACCCCAGGAAATGCAGCGAGCTATTGCACGGCAGGCCGAAGCCGAACGAGAACGACGGGCCAAGATCATTCATGCTAAGGGTGAATTTGAGGCATCGCAACAGCTCAGGGACGCTGCGGAAGTGATCAGCGAATTTCCTCAGGCACTCCAGCTGCGTTTTCTGCAGACGTTAACTGAGGTGGCAGCGGAAAACAACTCGACGATCGTCTTTCCTATTCCGGTTGATTTGATTGACCAGTTCCTGAACAAACAGAAATAGTGAATGGACATCAGAGAGAAGTTGCGGCTACTCGACTCACTGCCGCGCAACCGGAGCCGGCTCGAGCCGGAGGAACAAGCGAACTCAGCTTCTGAGCCATCGGAAATTCCGAGTGCAGCCGTTTCTCAGCACTCAGTCGGTTCCTTTTCTCTCTTTAAAGAAGCCTATGCGTCAGACTACGTGCAGGGACGCATACGCATTGCAGCCTATCTGGAGAAGCAGGTTGAATTTCTCGCTCTCGTCAGCAATTCCGTCGAAATCGCCGAACTCGACCTGAGCAAAGCGCTCTTCATCGACACGGAAACAACCGGCTTGTCCGGAGGCGCCGGGACTTGTGCATTCCTAATCGGCGTCGGATATTTTGAAGGGCAATCCTTTCAACTCCACCAGTATTTCATGAACGACTTCAACGAGGAAGCCGAGCTTTTCGCGGAGTTGAATCGAATGGTGGCTGACTTCGAGTTGATCGTGAGCTACAATGGTAAATCTTACGATATTCCGTTGCTTAACAGTCGCAATACTTACCTGAGAGAGAAATCTCCGTATTCACATCTACAGCATTTCGACCTGCTCCATGCCGTCCGGCGGCTGTGGGGGAAGCGCCTGACTGACTGTTCATTGCAGACGGCCGAGGGTGCTGTTCTCGGTGTCGAGCGCTCCGGAGATATTCCAGGCTACCTGATCCCTCACCGGTACTTCCAATATCTGAGAGACCGGCAGTTCGAGCCGATGAGGCCCATACTCTACCACAACCGGCAGGATATCCTTTCCATGGTCGCTCTTTGTGTGGTCATCTTGGAGCTATTTGAGCGCCAGGCCGGCGGAAACCTGGCGTCGGCAGACATTGTACCGGTCGCCAAGATTCTTGAGCGCGCGGGGCGCTATGCCGATGCGAACCGTCTCTACCACGGCCACTTGGAGCAGAATTCTCATCAAAAAGAAATGCTCTTCAGGATGGCATTCAACCACAAGAAACTTGAAAACTGGAGGGCAGCCGCACAGGCATGGCATGATAGCCTGAAGACAGGCAGATATCACCCTCTCCCCTACATCGAACTCGCCAAACACTACGAACATCGGGTCAAAGACCTCGCCCGAGCGCAGGACCTGGTGGTGACAGCACTGTCTGAAATTGAAACGCTTGATGCTTTAGGTGGGTTGGAACGTTGGCAGGATTACAAAGCTGATTTGATCTATCGCCTGGAGCGCCTGCAGAAAAAACTCGGAAACGCCGCCTGCTGACGGCTTGTCGCACGCGTTGTTAGTGGCCGTTTGTGTAGTCCCTAATCTTGCGCAATCCTACCTCCAACGTCCGCGCCTTGCCTGTTCTCACTCTGACGTTGTGCAGTGTCTTGCTGCGGTAGCCCTTGCTTTCAATTGTCACGGTGTAAGTTCCAGGATTGAGCAAACGATGAAAGCTGCCCCAGTTCGGGTCCGTCCTGCGTGGCGAGATGTGCTCTGAGACGAACCGCCTGACCTTGATGTCCGCCAGCAAAGGACTGTGCGTGCGCTCATCGAAGACGTGACCGCGAAGGCCCGATTGCAGCAGTCGCGCAAACAAGTAAAATGCACCCTTGACATGGTCGCGCAAAATGCCGGGCACTCTTTCCTGGGCCGGAAAATACTCGGTGCCGACTTCAACAATGTAATCAATGACTTTCAGGTGGCCATACATCCAGATTGAACTCTGCCCTACCCGGCCATTGAGTGGCAGCACCGAGTAGGTTCCTCCCCCGGTCTGGCGTCTCAGCCTTGAAGCCAGCTTGCCAGCAATATCGACAATTAAGTCCAGGTCTGGCGGGCGATCAAAATTGCCCCATGGGAAAAGAACGGACTCACCATAACTGTGATATGAGATGCCTATGGAAAAATTCTCTCGTTCAGCGAGGCGCATGACAGCGCGAGTTTCGTTTTCTGAAAAGGGGCTGGCTCCGCGAAAAAACCAGCTTCCGGGCTGACCATCGCCACCCTGCTGCCAGTTGAAGTCATAGTTACGATTCAGGTCAACACCGTCATACAGCGGATTGAACCTTCCGTCTCCGTCATTGTCCCTCAGATTCTTTCGCCACCAGGGAAACTCCAGGTTGTTATCTAGAACGTATTGATAGCCGTCAGGGTTGACAACCGGGATGAACCAAATCTCGGAACTGTCCACCCATCGGGTGATTTCGCGGTCTTTTCCATATCCTTGCAGCAACGCTTCCATGATTGCCATGCAGATGTTGGCGCCGATCGGTTCGCGTGCGTGGTGTACGCCGGTGAAGAGAATACGAGGTTCGTCTTCTCTCTCTGAAGCATTGTCCGATATTCGTGCACCCCAAATATCGTGGTCTTGTCCCGTGGTGCTCCCAATTTTTTCCAGGTGAAACAGAGCCGGGTGCTCCCGCAGAAACTCGGACAACCTTCGTTCGATGTGTTTCATTGGACGATACGCCGGAGGGATACCGCGATTGCGCGACGAAGCAGGCTCCTCGTAATATGGAGTGGAGAGCTCGCCAGGGCCTACGCTTTGCTCGGAGGACGATAAGCTAGGACTGTTTGAAGTCTGGGTCGGGTTAATCGCAAAGAGCAGAAGGATGGCTGAGAGAACAATCACACGTGGAAGAGGCCTGAAGCTAGGGGTGTCGGGTCCCTTGTTTTTCATTTGTCCCTAAATGAAAGAGCATTACCGGTGATGTTTAGGACACTGGAACTCCGGCGCTCCATCGAGGGACAGCCGATTTCCTGTCGGTCCGACTTAAAGGGCTCGCAGAAACTCCACGGAGTTTGTCGCCAGCTTTTGCAATGGCGCCCAGTAGACTCCCAAAATGATGGTAGGAGCAGCAAGTAGCGCCAAGAGCGTGACATAATAAGGAGACACGCTGATTGAATTCTCCTCAGCCGCCTTATCGAAGAACATGGTCTTCAAAATACGGGCATAATAGTATAGCGCAACCACGCTGTTGAGTAATCCCACCACGGCCAGCCAGTAAAACGCCGGGCCCGCTTTTATCACTGCCGCGAACAAATAAAACTTGCCAATAAAGCCAGCAGTCGGTGGCAGACCCGTTAGAGAGACCAGGAAGACAGCCATGGCGATAGCGGGTACCGGGGCGCGCCATGCAAGGCCCTTGAAATCAGCGATTTTCTCACTACCCAAAAGGTCCTGAAAGACGATGACGACCAGGAAAGCTCCCAGATTCATAAGGTAGTAAACGGCCAGATAGAACATGGTCGCATAGATGCCATCTTGCGATAACACAACAACTCCCATCAAGGCGTAGCCTGCATGCGCGATGCTGGAATACGCCAGCAGGCGTTTGATATTGGTCTGGACAATTGCGACAAGATTCCCCAAGGTCATCGTGATTGCCGAGACCACCGCCAGAATCATAGGCCAATCCAGCTCCGGCAGAGCACTCCATTGACTTGCTCCATTGGCCGGCTCGCCTGCCAATGCCACGTTGAAGAAGCGAATTAGAACCGCAAATCCGGCAGCCTTCGGACCAATTGACAGGAAAGCCGTGATCGGGGTCGGCGCGCCTTCATAGACATCAGGCGACCAGAAGTGGAAAGGCACTGACGCTATTTTATAGCCGAAGCCTGCCAAGATCAGAATAGTGGACAAAGTAAGAGCCATGCCATTGCTGTCGCGGCTTGCCAGCACGTCGCCAATTTCATAGAGATTGAGGGTCCCGGTAAGTCCATACAGCAGGGACAATCCGTACAGCATCAAGCCGGAAGAAAAGGCGCCATAAATCGCATACTTAAGCCCGGCCTCACTGGACCGACGACGAGTTTTCAGATAGGTGGCAAGCACGAACGACACGATGCTGACAAACTCAATCGAGAGAAGAATCGTCACCAGGTTGGTCGATGAGGCCATTAGGAACAGGCCAAGGGTCAATGCTATCAGCAGCGTGAAATACTCGCCAACCGGCCTTCCGGCTAGTTCCACCGACGCAATCGAAAGAAAAATAACCGCAATCGCTGACGCCAAAAAAAGCAGCTTGAAGAATACCGAGAAGGGATCCACCACGAGCATGTGCTGAAACAACGACCGGCTGCCGAGATCAAATTGCGCGATGACGGACAGCAGCACAACAACACAACCCGCCAGGGCGACAAATGACAGCCAGGGAGAACGCTCATCCTTCAGGAACAGGTCAGCGATGACCAACACGATGATCAAGCCGGTCAGCAATAATTCCGGCAAGAAGTAGTTCAGGCTGATGAGATTGTCTTTTATAATCGAAGAATAATCCATGATTCGCTTTCTTTAGTGGAGTCCGAGCATTGTCGGAGCTTCTGCTGCTTTCACAACCTCAACCAGCTCATTAAGAGATGTCTTGATCAAATCGAGAAGCGGGGCCGGATAAACTCCTAGCACGATTACGAGGATGCCAATGGGCACGAGCGTGAAAAGTTCGCGGCCATTGATTTCCGGAAGCTCTGCGTACTTTGGATTAAGCTCTCCGAGAAACATCCTTTGGAACGTCCACAAGAAATAGCCAGCCGTGATGATGATCCCGATTGTGGAGACCACGGTAATCAACCTGAGGTCAAATGTTTCAGAGCCGAAGGCGCCGAGGAACGAAAATGCTTCACTGATGAAACTCGATAAGCCAGGCAAACCAAGGCCGGCGAAAAACGCAAGACTCATCATTGCAGCAAAGATGGGCATTCTCACCGCCAGGCCTCCGAAGCCATCAATTTGGCGGTGGTGCGCCCGGTCATAAATTACACCGACCAGCAAGAAAAGCATGGCCGTGCCAGTGCCGTGGTTAAACATCTGCATGACGGCGCCATTCATACCGAGAGAGGTCAGGCCGGACATCCCCAGCAAGACAATCCCCATGTGGCTGATACTTGAATACGCCACCAGTTTCTTTAGATCTTTTTGCGCCATCGCACACAAGGCGCCATACAAGATATTTATCATACCCAGAATGGCCAACCCGTAAGCGAAGTACTTCCATTTCATAGCGTCGGGCAGCATTGGAAAACTAATCCGGAGCATTCCGTAAGTCCCCATCTTCAGCAGAACTCCGGCAAGAATGACACTGACCGCGGTTGGCGCCTCGACGTGAGCATCGGGGAGCCAAGTGTGGAACGGGAACACCGGAACTTTGATGGCAAACCCCAGAAACAGCGCGGCATAGATGAGCAACCTGACATCGAAATCTTTCAGAACGCCGCCATGGTTGGCCTGGTCCATCAGGTGAAGCATGTTGAATGTGTGTCCACCGGTAACGGGATCGCTGACGTTGAAATAAAACACCAACATCGCGATCAGCATAAAAATGCTGCCAAAAAGTGTGTACAGGAAGAACTTAATCGCCGCGTAGGGCCCACCGCGCACCATGCCATCTTCCTCGGTGCGGGAAGGACTGCCCCAAATACCGATCAGGAAGTACATGGGAAGCAGCATGACTTCCCAGAAAATGTAAAACAGAAAGAAGTCGAGTGAACAAAAGACCCCCATCATGCCCGCGTCAAGCAACAGGAACATCGCGAAGTAGCCCTTCACGCTCTTCTCAATTCCCCAGGATGCAAATATGCAAATGAAGGAGAGAAACGCAGTCAGCAGCACCATCGGCACGCTGAGGCCGTCAATTCCCATGAAGTAGTCGATATTGAACGAGGGGATCCACTTGTACTGCTCGCTAAACTGAATCGCGGACGTGCTGGAGTCAAAGTTGCGGTAAATCCAAACGGCCAGGACCAGCTGCAGCCCGGTAAAGACAGCCGCGATTATTCTCACTGTGTTCTTATTGTCTTTGGGGACAAAAAGAATCGCCAGAATCCCGACAACCGGCAAGAAAGTAATCCAGCTTAGTACGTTATCCATTAATCATCCTTTCATGCTTTAAAACTGCTGAATAACGAAGAGAATAATCACAGCAAAAAGTGCCATCAGCAGGTAGCTTTGAACATTTCCGGTTTGCAGAGTGCGAAGACGCGCGCCGGCGTAAGCAACAATGCGGCCAACCAGATTGACGAGCCCATCAACCACGCGTAGATCCACCTTGCCGCTTACATTTGACAGACCGGCAGTCAAGCGACCGACGCCATTCACAACACCGTCGATCACACGCAAATCGAACATCGCCAGAAACCGACTCTTCCAGAGGGTGCCGCTGATGATGGTCGCTGCGTACAGTTCATCAAAATAGTATTTATTCCAGAGTAAGTTGTAGAGCGGCTTGAGTCGACTGCCCCAAGTTTCCGCGGATATCTTTTTCCAATAGTAAACAGTCGTGGCCAGCAGAATACCGGACAGCGCGACTACTATGGAAGAAATCATGGCAATGGTATGAGCCGTGTGCGCCACATCATCATGCCCGCCGCCATGTTCAGCTACAGCCGCAACCGCACCGTAGGCAGCCAGTGATGGCTTGCTGATCAGGTGTTCAAACCAACCCCACGAAAATGTCCCAATGGAAAAGACGGCTAAAATCATGAGTGGCAGCGTCATGGTGAGCGGCGACTCGTGAGCATGGTCATACTTCTTCTTGTCCGCCGGTTCTCCAAAGAAGGTCATATACACCAGCCGGAACATATAAAATGCAGTAATTCCTGCCGAGAGCAGCATAATCACGAAAATCCACATCTGGCCTGAATGCCGCATGCCATACTCGAGAGCGGAAGCAAGGATAGCGTCCTTGCTGAAAAAACCTGACAACGGTGGGACGCCCGACAAGGCAAGTGTTGCGATCAGGAAAGTCCAGAATGTGATGGGCATCTTTTTGCGTAGACCGCCCATATCGTCCATTTCCTGGGAGTGAACGGCGTGAATGACACTGCCGGAGCCAAGAAACAGCAGCGCCTTGAACATCGCGTGGGTGGTCAAATGCATGAGTCCTGCTGTGTAGCCGCCGGTACCGAGACCAACCATCATGTAACCTAGCTGACTGATAGTTGAGTAGGCCAGTACGCGTTTAATGTCTTTCTGAACAATTGCAATTGTCGCAGCCATGAAGGCCGTAATCGTGCCAATCACCGCGATGAAGAATAGGGCATCTGCCGAGTACAGAACAAAGGTTCTGCCAACCATATACACACCGGCGGCAACCATGGTAGCCGCATGAATCAAAGCACTCACCGGAGTGGGGCCTTCCATCGCGTCCGGCAGCCAGACATGTAATGGAAATTGTGCTGACTTTCCGATAGCACCGAAGAAAAGCAGGATACCAGCAGCGGTTAGCCAGCCATCGCTCAGGCCACCTGCGGCAACGCCTGCAAAAACGCCGTCAAAATCGAAAGTACCAAAGGTTGAGAATAGAATCATAATCGCGGCAAACATGCCGACATCACCAATCCGATTGGTGATAAACGCTTTCTTTCCGGCATTCGAGGCTGAGTCTTTTTCGAACCAGAACCCGATGAGCAGATAAGAGCTAAGCCCCACCAGTTCCCAAAAGACGTAAATTCCCAAGAAATTATCGACCAGCACCAGACCAAGCATGGAGAACGAAAATAATCCCAGATAAGCAAAATAGCGACTATAGCGTGGGTCGCCGTGCATGTACCCGATCGAGTACAGATGGACCAGAGCACTGATCAGGGTGACCACAAACAACATAAACGCAGTCAAGTTGTCGATGACAATGCCGAATGTCACGTGCACCGACCCGAAACTGAACCACTCCCAGGTTTGGGCGGCGAGCACTTTGTTGCTTTCGTAGGTGGAAATGGCATCAACGAGAATGGACAACGCCATGAACAAAGCGATAAACATGGCCCCGGTTGAAAGCCAGTCCCCTTTGCGCGGCAAACGCTTGCCGAAAGAAATCTGGACAACAAATGCGGCCAGCGGCAGGAGCAAAATTAGAATCGCGTTGGTGATCATAAAATCCAGTTCGGTTTAATTTTAGCCAGCCAGAGAGTCGGCTTCGTCCAGATTGATCGATTTAAGACGTTCGTAGAGATTCAGGACAATCGCCAGCGCCACCGCTGCTGCTGCTGCCGCGGTTACGATTACGAAAACTGCGATGATCTGGCCGTCCAGATCTGTGTCAATAAATCTCGCGAATGCGACAAAATTGATGTTGGCTGCATTCAGAATAAGCTCGACACCCATGAGAACTGTGACGGCATTCTTCTTGGTCACGACGGCGAAAAGTCCGAGGCTAAACAGGATTGCGGCCAGTGCAAGATAATGATTCAGTCCAACTTCCATGATTAGTTCTTCCTCGCGATGTAAGCCGCGCCAATCAAGGCCGCAAGCAACAAAACTGAAGCGATTTCAAATGGGATGAGATATTCCGTCATCATTAGCCGCCCGATTGCTTTGGTGGTCGGCTCGTACTCGAGACTGCCCGCAAGCTTCCAGGGCGTGGAGCTGATGGTCAGCAATAGAACCGCCAGGACACCACCGACCACCACTACGGCCGGCACCAACTGCATCGACTCAGTCCGGACATCGACTTTGGTCAGTTTCTGTGAGAGCATCACTCCGAACAGCAGCAGAATGAGAATGCCGCCGACATAAATCAGAATTTGTACAATCGCAATGAAATCAGCCGCAAGCAAGACGTAGATACCGGCGACGCCGAAGAAAGCGAACAGCAATCCGACGGCAGAATAAACCACATTGCGATGAAACACCATCACCCCTGCTGAGCCGACGGTAAGTGCGGCGAAGATATAGAAAGCTATATTGGTGAAGTCCATTAGATCCCTTGCTTTAGAGCATCATCCAGATTCCGGCGCCGACCATTGCGACAAAGGCAAAGGGGGTCAGCACCTTCCAGGAAGTGTACATCAATTGGTCAACCCGAACCCTGGGTAGCGTCCACCGCAGCCATATTTGGACAAAGATTACAATGAACGCCTTCAGAGTGACCCAGAAAACCGGGAATGGACCTGAGTTCAAGAAATCACCGAAGGGACTGGTCCAGCCGCCCAGAAAGAGAGTGGCGATGATGACGCCAACCAAGAACATATTGGCGTACTCGGCGAGAAAAAACATCGCCCATTTCATGCCACTGTATTCGGTGTGGAAGCCGGCGACGATTTCCGACTCGGCTTCGGGCATATCAAACGGTGCTCGATTGAGTTCAGCAAGAGATGCAACAAAGAACACAAAAAAAGCCAGGATGTTGAAGGGCGGGTACCACCAGATCAACCATTTGTGAATCCCACCAGCCTGGGCCGCGACGATGTCACCCAAGTTCAGAGAGCCGACCGCCATAATCACAACAAGCAGGGCAAGCGAGGCCGGGATCTCAAAACTCACAATCTGAGCAGCCGAGCGCATGGCGCCCAGCAAAGACCACTTGTTATTAGATGACCAACCGGCCAGAATAATTCCGATCACGACAAAAGACGAGATGGCTATGATATAAAACAGGCCGACGTTGAGGTCGCTGGCGACCAGACCCGGTCCGAAAGGCAGCACCGAGAAGCCGGCAAGTGTTGCTGCAAAGACGATAAACGGCGCCATCAGGTGCAGCTTTTTGTCCGCTTCTGCCGGCACAATATCTTCTTTGATGAGAAGCTTCAGCGCGTCCGCGAGTGTTTGAGCCCAGCCGTGACCAATGTTCTTAAGAACGGGAATCTCGGTGTTCACCTCCATCGGCCCAACTCGATCCTGCATGTGGGCCGATATCTTACGCTCAAGATAAACGCCGACAAGTGCAAGCACAGCCGCCGCGCCAGCGAAGATGGCGGCGCCGAGCACCATAAAAAGGATGGTCTGCAGGGTTTCTGGGAGATTGGCGAATTGTGCGGCTTGAAGAGTCAGGTTAGCGTTGAGTACGGGCATCCGTTTGCGTCGTTTCCTTTCCGCTCGTTGCTATGAGGCTATCGCTTCAGTGAGTTCCTGGCGGGCGGCAGAAGGAGCTAAGGCAGGATCCGGCACCGCGGTTGATTTATCCCACTCAAGATCGCCTTTCACCCACACGTAGGCTAGCCCAACCAGAAGGATGAAGACGAAAATCATCATTTCCACGAAGGCAAACAGGCCCAATTCTTTGAACACAGTTGCCCATGGAAAGAGAAACACAATCTCAACCTCGAAGATTAAGAATATCAAGGCAATCACATAAAACCTGATGTTGAACTGGATCCAGGAGTCGCCTTCCGGCAACTCACCACACTCATAGGTGCTCAGCTTCACTGGATGCGGGTTACGCGCCTGCAGAATCCGCGACAAGGTGATATTTATGCCAACAAAAACCGCACCGAAGACGATAAAAGTCAATACATTAGCGAAATTGAAAAGCATTGAGAACCTTTGTGAAGAATGGGGAATCAAGACAACTGCCAATTGTCACGCGCAATGATAACAAATTTTGGTAACAGAGTCAATAAAAAAAATGCCCGGAGAAGGTCCGGGCATCAAAAAAGGCTAAAGTATCTGGGGGCAATGACGATGAAAGTGGCAGGTCATGAGTTATATGTTCCTCCTTGATTTGGGCCTCGGTATTCCACCGACTCTGCTTCTTTGCCTGACTTCCGAGAATGCCGAGGCTTTTTTACGCCCTACCGAATCTTAAAACGAAACCCACCTGACAACCCAAAGTAGTGCTTGCTGGTTGCATCGAAGTAGTTGTGCAATCTGCCCTTCATCATGAAACCAGCAAAGGGACTGGTCGGGATTACAAAGCCGCCACCGCCCACGAATCCGAAATGGGTGGACGAGTAGGTTGTCTCGACATCATCGACGGACGTCAGCCGCAACTTGGGACGAAACACGCCGCCACCACCCTCCAGGAAGAAATGGTCGCCGAAGAACTTCTGAAAGACGACCAGGGCTTCAAGCATGGACGAAGTGTCGTTGCTGAACGATGAACTGCTGCCAAACGCTGACCCGCTCAGTGAAGAATGGTTGAGTTCAACTCCCAGGTTGAAGTGGTTGCCAGTCGCTACCATGTAGCTGAGTCCATATTTGGGGCTAGCGGAGTAGGTGTTGGAAAATTGCCCGCCCGGAAACATCCCTCCTACCTGGAAGCCGAGCCAGGGTTTGCGCAGTTTTTCCACTGTGGAATAGACCCGCCTGCTGGGCGGACGGTAGACTTCCTCGGTCTCAGTCGGTGGCGGGTTGTGCGCCGGCTCGGTTAGCGGCTCGATGGTTGTTTGGGGCCGCGACCGTCGATCTGGGCTTCTGGAAGCAAAGGTTTCTTCAATTCTCGCTCTTCCACGGGTCTGTCGTGAGCGCACTGCTGTTTCCGTCCCGCGCTCATAGAGCACGTCACCTTTCATAAGAACGGTGCCCTGTGGTCGTGATACCTGTTCGATGGCGGCACGATTAGCGGTTGCTCGAATGATTTTTACTTTACAAATGTCAGTCTCACCCGCGCCGTCGTCGCGGCGGGCGAACAACACTTGGCCTTCCTGGAGACCCTGGTTGACGCCCTTACTGATGATGCCGTAGGGACCATTCACTTTGATTACGGTGATGCTGCCGTCGCTGAATGCGGCTGTCACCATCAAAACGAACAACGATGTGGTCATCAAAATCCTTTTCACCATGATGCTTGCCTCTCAGTTGAATAACTCAATCTAAACCACTTGATGTGTCGAATTGTTGCGGTACTCGACCGTGCTTAAGCAAATGGCGTTCCAAGTCTCAGGCGATAAAATCAAAAAAATATCCGGCAACACAAATGTTGCTCGACGACCACCTATCCGCTTGTTTTTTATGGTGTCTGCTTTCTTGCGGGTCCTTTTGTGCTGTCAAAGAGACGCGCAGTGGTCTCTGAGACGGCGGTGTCTCTGGCAGTCTAACGAATCAGCGTTACGCAATGGTAATACCGTAACGTAATGACGTGAAGTATCAGAAGAGATGTGGAAGCGTATAGTTTCTTCCGCATTGACAGACAAGGCTGGACCGGAGGTGCACGGAATTCGCGTAACGTGGAAAGCTACAAGGGGCAGATAGCCTGCCCCCTTCCTCGAGCGGAAAAAATGTAACAGGTCTGCCTACCGAAACGAATGCGAAATATCTCCGAGAGCGATGCCTCTTGCGATCCGCCACAAAACGAACATCACGACGTAGATGACAACGCTGCCAATGGCGGCGTAGGCAATTCTCTTGTCCTCAGGTGTTTCCATGAGTTTCGGCAGGGTCAAATACAGAATGTAGGTCCCGTACAACGAGCCCAGCACCCACAGAAACGTCAGATTGGGATTGAGATTGAAGATACCAGAGACAAAGGACGGCGTGAAGGCGGCAAGAGACACCTTGAAGGCATTGGTGTCATTCTTTGTCGAGTTGAAATGCGGCGCCAGAGCGTCAATGATTTTGCCGAAACCGAGCACGCCGGCAACACAAATGGCATAGATGAATACTCCGTAAAGCAGGGAACGCAACAGCGGAAGCTGCGGCCCAATCAAACCGAAAAACATCGCCGCGCCCGGGACTGCCGCAGCGATTACCACATACTCTTTCATGACGTCAGTGACGTTCATGGTCTCACTCTTGAGTTCCTCGATTGCAGCCTCGGGGGTCATCAAGATGTTCTTGATGCGAGCGATAACTTGTTCCATTCAAAAACTCCTTTCCTTGAATAAGTGTTGAGCGTGCCCTGGTCAGCCTTCCATCCAAACGTTTTCCTGTCCGAGCAAACCGCGCAGACGGACAATCATATCCGACGAGGGCTTTACTTTCATTCTCTTCGAACGAATCGTTTTAGATTCCTGCTCCGGGATGTTCAGGTTAATAAACAGACTGCAACTCCCCGGGTTTTGCTTAAGCAAAGCCGAAACTTCGTTCAACAGCGGGTCGTCAACCCCCAGCACATTCATGGTTAGATGAAGGCTCTTTCCATATTCCTGCCACGCTCGGTCGAGCGGAACCGCGCCCTCGCATAGTACCTTGGCATCATCTTCCTCATCGCGCCGGTTGACACGGCCTGTAATAAGCACCATCTTATCAGCTAGCAGGGTGTCCTTCAGGTTCTCGTAAACGCTGGAGAACACTATTACTTCGACTGACCCATGGAAATCCTCAAGCGTTACAAAAGCCATAGCCTTGTTCTTGCGGTCAAAGATGGTCTTGCACTCCGTGATGATACCACAAACCTTGACCGGAGTGCCATCCGGTCTGTCGTTTATCACATTCAGAGTTAGAGATGCGAACGTTCGGACCTCGTGGGCAAATCTATCCAGCGGGTGCCCGGAAACATAGAAGCCGAGCATCTCCTTTTCGATGGCCAGAACTTCTGAATTACTCCAGGGAGAAACCATCGGCAACCTTGGATAGGCCGGGATGTCGTCATGGTCGCCGGCCATATCAAAGATGGATGTTTGGCGTTTCATCCTCGCCGAGTTGGCAGACTGCGCAAAGCCTATTGCTGTTTCGAGATCCGCCAGTTTTTGGGCTCGGTGGCCATCCAAAGAATCCATAGCCCCGGACTGGATCAAGCTTTCGAGTACCTTCTTGTTCACCTGTCGGGAATCCACGCGTTCGCAGAACTCAAACAGATTCTTATATTTTCCATCTGCCTCACGCTCCTTGACGATGAATTCAATTGCGCCCTTTCCTACATTCTTGATGGCGCCAAGTCCAAAACGAATATCATTGCCATCGACTTTGAAATCATTCTGGCTCTCATTCACATCGGGCGGTTTGACGGTGATTCCCATACGCTTGCATTCTTCAATCAAGATAACCACACGGCTTGATGAACCCATTTCGGTCGAGATGGCAGCTGCAAGAAACTCCGCGGGGTGATGTCGCTTCAGGTATGCAGTCTGGAAGGCGACAAATGCATAACATGTCGCATGGGGCTTCACGAATCCATAGCCCGCGAACTTGTCCATCATGTCGAAAATTTCGTTCGCGACCTTCTTGGAGATATCGCGCTCGGCAGCGCCGTTGATAAACAACTCCCTTTGCTCGGCCATGAGCTCTTTCTTCTTCTTGCCCATTGCGCGCCGCAGCAGATCCGCTTTTCCCATACTGAAACCGGCGAGAGCACTGGCGATGCGCATTACCTGTTCCTGATAAACAATGATGCCATAGGTTTCTTTTAGAATCGGCTCCAGCAACGGATGCAGGTACTCGATTTTCTTTCTGCCATGCCGGCGCGCGACAAAATCATCAATCCAATCCATCGGGCCCGGCCGGTAGAGGGCGTTCATCGCGATAAGATCTTCAAATTGCTGAGGTTTGAGCTTTCTGAGATGGTCTCGCATGCCGGAACTTTCGAACTGAAAGATCGCGACCGTTTCGCCCTTGCAAAAAATTTCGTATGTTTCCTTATCCTCCAGAGAAACGTCCGCAACATCGACATCAAGACCCTTTTCGTGCAAGGTTTCGAGGGCTTTCTTGATGACCGTTAGCGTGCGCAGCCCGAGAAAATCCATTTTCAAGACGCCGATTTCTTCGAGAATTTTCATGTCATACTGCGTCGTGACATCACCCTGAGATGACTTGTAGAGCGGCGTGTAGTTCGTCAAGTCGTCGGGTGTAATCACCACTCCGGCGGCATGCGTCGATGCGTGGCGCGCAAGCCCTTCCAGCACCCGGGAATACTCGATTAGCTCCTTGTAAGTCTCATTCTCCTTTTCCAGCTTTTCCAAATCGGGAACAAGCTCAAACGCCTTCTTAAGCGTCATGCCAGGGTTTGGCGGAATCATCTTCGCGATACGATCGACGTCGCCATAACTGATTTTCAGTACTCTTCCCACATCCCGGATGACAGCGCGGGCTGCCATGGTTCCAAACGTGATGATTTGGGTGACATTCTTCTCGCCGTACTTTTCCCGAACATAATCAATGACCTGCTCGCGGCGCTCATAGCAAAAATCTATGTCAATATCCGGCATGGTCACGCGTTCAGGATTGAGAAACCGCTCGAAAATGAGATTGTATTTCAGGGGGTCAATGTTGGTGATTTCAAGACAGTAGGACACCAGGCTACCCGCGGCAGAACCGCGCCCCGGCCCCACAGGAATGTCGTGACGTTTGGCGTACTGAATAAAATCCATCACGATCAGAAAGTAACCGGAATAGCCCATCTCCTTAATGATGCCCAATTCATGCTTGAGACGGGCATCGGCCTCCGGAGTTATCTCCCCGCCAAATCGCTGCCGGGCGCCATCGTAAGAAAGCTTCTTGAGGTAGTCATCAAGCGTTTCCGCCGGGTCCGATTCGGGGATTTCGTAGTTCGGCAAATATGTGACGTTGAGCGGGATATCGAGATTGCACTTGTCCGCGATTTCAGCCGTCAGCTTCAGCGCGTCAGGATAGTCGGGAAATGTATCATGCATTTCCTGTTGCGACTTGAAGTAAATCTGATCCGTGCTGTACTTCAGCCGCTTCGGGTCATCGCGGTCTTTGCCTGTCTGCAGGCAAATCAGGCAGTCATGAGGCAGATAATGGCCTTGCTTGAGATAGTGAATGTCGTTGGTAGCAACATACGGAATGCTGAGGTCCTTGCTCAGCTCGACAATTCCCTCGCGCGCCATGTCTTCCTCGGGTATACCGTGGTTTTGAATTTCAAGGTAGAAGTCGTCTTTGAAAATCTCACGATATTCCATTGCGGCGGCCTTGGCCGCTTCGTAACCCTTTTTCAGGAAGGTGTAAGAGACCTCACCTTTCAAGCAGGCTGACAGCGCCACGATACCCTCAGAATACTCCCGGAGCACTTCCTTGTCCATGCGTGGCTTGTAGTAGAAGCCATCCAGATACGCCGTTGACACCAGGCGCATGAGATTTTGATAACCTACAAAATTCTTCGCCAGCAAGACAAGGTGAAAAGATGTTGTTGAGATTCCCTCAACCTGTTTTCGGTCTTTCCGACTACCTGGCGCCATGTAGGCCTCGACCCCCACGATGGGCTTGACGCCATTCTTGCGCGCTTTCTGATAAAAATCGATTGCGCCAAACATGGTGCCATGGTCAGTGAGAGCGATGGCCGGCATCTCATTTTTGACTGCCTCGGCAACGAAGTCATCTAACTTACACGCCCCGTCGAGCAGGCTGTAGTGTGAATGGTTGTGCAGATGGATGAAATCCGACATTTACAGTATCGCGGAACCGGATGAAGTTGTGAGTAGAAGTTACAGGGGGAAACGGACGTTCATTTAGTATTACAGCCACATTTGTCTCCACCCCAGTGAAAAGGCAGCGGAGCAACGAACGATGTTCGGTTGCTCCGCGCTATAATACTAAGAAATATTTCGAAAAGAAAGAGGAAATTTTCGGTCGGCGATACCGCGTCACTACATATTCAAACCGCTGAACTCACGTTCTGCTCTGGCGACGTACTCGCTTTCCTGATAGAAAGTCATCAGGCTGCGCAGCTCTGCCTGTGCCAGCCCAGAATCACCTATCTTTATTGCACTCAGGCCAATCATGAATTGAGCGTCGTCTGCTTTGTTTGCGTCGTCAAAAGCAAAAACTTTCTCGAACTCGGCAGCCGCAAGGTCATAGTTGCCACTGGCATAGTAAGCCTCCCCAATCCAATACTGGCAATTGTCCGCCAGGTTGTCCCGTGTGTCCATCTGCACAAGCAAGTCACGAAACTTTGAAATCGCCTCGTTGAACCTGCGTGCGTAGACGTCATCCAGAGCACTCTGATAGCCGTCGGTGTATTGCGAATTGATTGCGCCACGATTCACTGAAGGCGCCGATCTCGTGGCACCCGTGAAAGTAGACCTAGCACCAGGCGTGTCGCCAACGACCCGGTTCAGCGCGGTCAGCCGGAAGTCGGCTTCTTGCACCTCATCTTTCAGGCTGTCTGCCAGCGCCCTCTTCTGGCTGTTCATTTTCTCCAGTTCCGCAATTTCCACTTCCAGGTCCAGAAACAACTCTTCGCTTAGGAAATCTTCTTCTTCCTTTCTGCTTATTTCGGACCCGGACGGTTCAATCCCAAGAGCCTCAAGAATCTCGTTTCTCTGGAAGTCTTCGAGCTTGGTGGACTCATCGTCATCCAGCATTGCCAGTTGAGTCATGATATCGTCGCTTTCGTTTCCTTGAAATTCGCTGTCGTCGGCAGCAAAATCATCATCATAATCGACATCCGGTACGCGTCCGCTGCAAACCGTGAAGAGCCCCCATATCACGAGCATCAGTGATAGTGATGAGGTTCCCAGTATTTTTCTTAACTCTGACATGATGCGTACTCCTTAATTAAAACATCAGGCCGACCACAATCGTAGGCCAGCAAAACACAAAACATTGCATATCCAGTTTAGATGAGTTCGTTTACAGGCTTCCCTCCTCGCGCCGGATTTGCGCCCCCAGACTCCTAAGTTTGTTTTCAATACGTTCGTAACCACGGTCAAGATGGTAAACGCGCAGTACATCTGTCTGCCCCTCTGCGCCAAGCCCGGCAAGAATCAAACTTGCGCTCGCACGTAAATCAGTTGACATTACAGGCGCTCCGACCAGATGCGCGACGCCTGTCACCACCGCGACATTGCCATTCATCTCTATATTTGCACCGAGCCGGCGCAACTCAGCGACATGCATGAACCGGTCAAAGAAAACTGTGTCGGTGACGATGCTGCTGCCCTCGGCCACGCACATCAGCGCCATCCACTGAGCCTGCAAATCCGTTGGAAACCCAGGGTGAGCTGCTGTGGTAATGCTCGTCGGTTTCAATCGGCCATCAGCCTCGCAGACTATCGTGGACTCACCCGCCTCAACTTGAGCGCCGGCATGCCGCAATTTCGCAATAAGACTATTGACCAGAGCACCGTTCGTCCGGTTCAATTGAACACGTCCCCCGGCCAGAGCGGCGGCGATCAGAAAGGTGCCGGTTTCGATCCTGTCCGGGATGACTTCGAACTGCACGGGTTCCAGCTTGGTCACCCCGTGAATGGTCAGCCGAGCGGTACCCACGCCGTCAATCCTCGCTCCCATCTTGACAAGGAAATCGGCAAGCGCAACAATTTCCGGCTCCCACGACGCGTTGTTAATAGTGGTCTTTCCCTGCGCGAGCACGGCAGCCATCAGGAGATTTCCCGTAGCCCCTACGCTCGAAACATCGAGGTTCAGATTTGAACCGCTAAGATGCCTGGCTGTCGCAACCACGTAACCGCGCTCCAGGTCAATGGTTGCGCCGAGTTGCTGTAGTCCTTTTATATGGAGATCAACGGGCCGCGTACCAATTGCGCATCCACCAGGCAACGAAACTCTTGCCTGCCCGAACTTGGCAAGCAGCGGGCCCAACACATAAATCGAAGCCCGCATGGTTTTGACTATCTCATATGGCGCCTCAAAGAAATTGCACGTACTAGTGTCGATCTCGAGGGTGTTGTCACGAAACTCAACCTTCGCGCCTATGATGCGCAACAGATGTGCCATCGATTTCACGTCGCGCAAATCCGGCACGTTCGTAATACGAAACACGCCATCCGCGAGCAACGTCGCCGCCATTATTGGCAGAACGGCGTTCTTGGCGCCACTTATTTCTATAGTGCCTTGGAGTGGATGTCCACCATTTATGACTATCTTATCCACCTCGTCTCCTAGTGTGCAAACGCGTCTTCCAACAATTCACGTGCGCTCTTCAGATGCGCCTCGGAAACATCATCTCCCGCGAGAAGCCTGGCGATTGCAATCTCCCTTTCGCCGTCGTCAAGTTGCCTGATTTGCGTGGCTGTGCGGCCATCGACATCTGTCTTTTCCACCAAAAAATGGTGATCTCCCATACTTGCAATCTGTGGAAGATGGGTTATGCATATCACCTGGTGAAATTTGGCCAGCTCTCCCAGTTTCCGTCCAACAGCCCGTGCGATTCGTCCGGAAACGCCAATGTCAATCTCGTCAAAAACCAAGACCGGGATTTGCCCATCTTTGGCCAGCGCTGATTTCAGAGCGAGCATAACACGGGATATCTCGCCACCCGACGCTACCTTGGAGAGTGGCTTTAAATCCTCTCCGGCATTGGATGAAAGGAGGAAACTAGCAAAATCTATGCCACCTGGCACAGATCGAACTTTCTGACCCTGAACTTCTACATCGCCATTTGGATCATCTTGATACTCAAGCGCCACGCTGAAACGCGCCCCAGGCATTCCGAGATATGAAAGGACTTTCGGTACACGCTCAGCCAAAGCACCAGCCGCTGTCTTGCGGTTTGAACTTAGATGCAAGCAAAGCCGGGCAAACTCTTGCCGCTGCTCTTCCACGAGTATCTCGGTTTCGGCGATTTCCTGTGCCAGATTTTCAATGCCCTCCAATTCGATACGGATGTCTTCGCGGTAAGCGAGAATGCCTGCAATATCCCTAGAATATTTCTTTTTTAGCCCGGCCAACTCAGACAGCCGGGTTTGAATCTCCTCAAGCCGATTAGGGTTGAATTCGATATTTGCTCTGTAGGCTTGCAGTGACTTCGCCATCTCATCGAAAGTGAGTTTGGCGGTTAGAGTCTCGTCCAAATTCTCCGTAAAACGAGCATCTATTCGCGCCAGTTCACGTAGCCCGACCTCGACCTGCCCCATTTGGTCAAACAAGGATGATGAAGTCTCATAGATGATGGCAACCAGTTCATTGGTCAGACTGTGGAGGCGCTCGCTGTGCTGCAGCAGTTTTTCATCAGCCAGAAGTTGCTGAGCCTCATCGACCTCTGGCCTAACCTTATTGATTTCATTCATTTGAAACACAAGAAACTCGCGCTTTTCGCTGAGCGAGGTTTGACGACTGACGAGCGCAGCCAGTTTCTCCTGCAGAGTCTTCAACCTGGCATGTGCCTCGTTCACCTGAGAGACAGTTTGCTCAAAGCCGCCGAAAGCATCAATGAAAGTAAGGTGGCTTTGCTGGCGCAGTAAGGATTGGTGTTCATGTTGGCCGTGCAAATCGACGAGCAGTTCGGCGATGTCCTGTAGCACGGAGAGCTGAACCGGTGTGTCATTTACAAACGCCCTCGTGCGACCATTCTGGTAGATTTCCCTGCGTAGGAAGACGTAGTCGGAGGTCTCGGCAAGATCGCGTGCTGCCAGATAACGGGTGACGTCAGGCGTCACATGAAGGTCGAACTCGCCTTCTATGATTCCTTTGGCAGCGCCGGCACGCAGAACCGTGGTGTCTATCCTGTCGCCCAAAATCGTCCCCAGCGCACCCAGGATGATGGATTTTCCAGCCCCGGTTTCGCCAGTGAGCATGTTCAATCCGCTCTGGAATCGAATCTCGAGATCAGAAATGACAGCATAGTTTTTGATTGAAAGTGAACGTAACATCCGAATGATGCCTGACTAATAACTTCCCACTGCTCGGGCCATTGTAGGATTTTCAACCACGGTTGGTAAAAATGTCGCCACCCTTGATTATCTGCGGACGACCGCGACCTTGCCGGACGCGGAGATGTCATTGTCCGTGGAAGCCAGATAGACGTAAACACCACTCGCGACAGGCATCCCGTCTTCATCTGTGCCGTCCCAAAACGCCTGTGCTCCTTCGATATCCTGGATGGCCTTGAATGTCTTTACTAGTCTGCCGGAAGCTGTGAAAATATTGATATCTGTGTCTTCAGCCAAATTGGTAATCACAAACTGTTTGTCAGAACCATCGACGATGAACGGGTTCGGGAATCCAGTCAACTGGCTCAGATCCTCTTTCGGCGCCGTAAACAAGGTTAGAGCACGGCTCAAGCCGTTGTCGGTGCCAATCCATACTTCCCCAGTGGTCTCGTTGAATGCGAAAGACTGGATGTTGCCAGCGACCAGGGGGCTATCGCTGGGTGAGTAGTCAGCAATCTTCTCTCTGTCGCGACGAAGCACGGTGACGCCGTTTACCGTGCCTATCCATTTATTGTTTCTGCCATCCACACCAATCGTCGTTATGGTACTGTTGATAATGCCGAACTGCTGCCCTGGCAATCCACCAGCCCAGAAATTGAGCCCTTCCACCGTGCCGATCCAAATCGTTCCATCCTTGTCCTCGGCAAGCGAAGTAATCTCATTTGTAAAGATTCCATCGTTCGTGTTCAGCCCCTGAGTGAGATCATCATCGCTGGCGTCGAACAGGGTCAGTCCATAATCTACCACCTGCACGCCGCGGTCCTGAGTCCCAAGCCAGATACGGCCGCCCTGATCGACCTCAAGGGCCGTGACAAAACGCGAAATAATCCCTTCGTTTGTGGAAAAATAGGCATACTCATCGTTGACCGTGCGAGTGGCGAGAACCTGGGTGTTGACAGCCTCACGATTCAACATCCAAATGTTGTTTGAGGCGTCCGCAAGCAGTTCAGGGACGAGCACAAATGCCGGATCGCCGATGAAGCCCGACAGAATGCCACCTGCGGTATCGATTTTCGAAACAACTTCCAAGCCGCTAGATGTCTCCTCCAGAATAGTGATGCCTCCGCCCCAGCTACCCGCCCAGATTCTGCCGTCGGTGTCAATGGCGAATGTCCTGTAGTCATTGCTTGGCAGGCCTGTCGCGCGGGATAAATTCGTCCACAACTCACCATCCCAGATGTGAATGCCGCCACCCTGCGAGGCGCACCACAACTTGCCGTCCGGGTCCAGCATGAGGGACTTGAAATCGTTGCTGGCAGGGCTATTGATATCGGCCAGGTTCCACTCCGTGGCGTCGGCGTTGAAGCTCGCCACTCCCAGGTTATCCCGGCCGATCCAGATATCTCCTGACTGGTCAGACGAGAGCGCGGTGATGTCCCTGAGCGACGGGCCTAGTGATTGCCAGTTGCCGGATGGCTCAAGCGAGAAAACGCGGTCCGCGGTGGCAGCGACAACCGTGCTTTGTGAAAAGACGGCGCTAGGCTCGACGGCCGCCAGGGCAAAGACGTCCGAACCATCCAAACCGGCATCTTGCCAGACGCCATCCTGTTGCAGGGAGATACCAGCCCTGGTTGCCGCATAGACCACGCCCTGGCTCACGAGCACCATTCTGACCAGGTTTGAACGCAGGCCGTCACCCTGTTGATGCTGCGTCCAACTGGACGGCGCCTGTAGATTTGCTAACTCGATGGATGATTGCGCGATGCCCTTATCGGTAGCAACCCAAATGTCGGTGCCGTTCAGGAAAACGCTGCGCGCTGCAATCTTTTCGACGTCATTGCCCGAAGAAAGATCGAAATTCGTGTACGTTTCCTTGACTTCACTTTTCTCAATATCGAAAAGGCTAACACCAATGCCAAGCCCGACGTAGAGCGAGTCGCCGAATGCAACAATGTCCGTGACCTGCTGACCCGAATAATCGCGAATGACGCGCCATGTGTCAGATGCAGGCGAATACCGGTTCAGCAAGCCGTCGGCAAGTGCAAACCAGATTGCCCCACTGGCATCGACTTCTGCAGCAACGACGTTGTTGCCGGACAAGCCTTCGGTGTTCGTAAACTTCGTGACCGTGCGCGTGGCAGACTCGACCGACAAAACGCCACCTGTGGTTGCGGCCCAGACCTGGTCGCCGCCGGTCGCGATTTGTCGAATTGTTCCCGTACCCGTGAAGCTCTGCCACTCCACAATCTGAGCCTGGGCCGGCCCGAGTGACATCAATGCCAGAATGAGAGCCAGAAGCTGCCATCTACAGCGCATCGCCATAACAATTCCCCGGAAAGTCAGAAATTCAAGTTAATTGGTTAAGCAGGTTAGCCATTTCGATGCCGGAGATAGCCGCATCCCAGCCCTTGTTGCCTGCCTTGGTGCCAGCGCGCTCCATCGCCTGTTCCAGCGTGTCCGCAGTGATCAGGCCGTACGTGGTTGGTACGCCCGTCGATAGCCCAACCTGCGCGATGCCCTTGGTTGCTTCCGCCGCAATGTAATCGAAATGTGGCGTCTGGCCTCTCACCAAAACGCCGAGACAAATCACAATGTCGTAACGCTTGCTTTTTGCCATCGCCTGCGCCGCAATTGGCAGCTCAAAAGAGCCCGGAACCCACGCCACGGAGATGTCACCATCTTTGGCGCCGTGCCTGAGCAAGCAGTCGTGTGCCCCGGCCAACAGTTCCTTGCCAATAAAAGCGTTAAAGCGCCCCACCACGATGCCGATTTTTTTGCCGGTCGCGGAGAGATTTCCTTCAAAGGTCTTCATCATCAATCATCCGGTTTTATTTTATGAGAAACTGATGCTCGGTTGGCCCATCTTCCTCTTCAAGGGTCAATAAATGGCCGAGTTTATCCTTTTTGGTCGCCAGGTACTTCGCATTGATTTTGTTGGGTGGCACCTCGATATTCACACGTTCAACCACTTCCAGGCCATAGCCGCTGATGCCGACGATTTTTTTAGGATTGTTGGTTAATAGACGAATTTTGCGAATCCCTAGATCATAGAGAATCTGTGCGCCGAGACCATAATGGCGTAAATCCGCTTTGAACCCGAGTGCCTCGTTGGCCTCGACAGTGTCTTTTCCTTCGTCTTGAAGATTGTAGGCTTTGAGCTTGTTCTCAAGCCCGATGCCTCGGCCTTCCTGGCGCATGTAGAGCACGACACCTTTTCCGTTTTCGTTGATTCTGCCCATCGCGGCATGCAGTTGTGCTCCGCAGTCGCATCTCAGAGAGCCAAAAATATCACCAGTGAGACACTGCGAATGCACCCGGACCATGATGGGTTCACCAGTCGTGACATCACCCTTGACAAGGGCAACATGGTCCTGGCCGTCGATGCGGCTGGAGTAGAGATGAAGTTCAAAGTCGCCAAAACCTGTGGGCAGATTGGTGCTGACCCGCCTTTGAATCAGTTTCTCGGTGCGGCGGCGATATTCGATCAGATCCTGTATGGTGATAAACCGAAGCTTGAACTTGTCCGCAACTTCTTTGAGTTTCGGAACTCGGGCCATGGTTCCGTCATCATCCATAATTTCACACAGAACACCGCTGGGATAGAGCCCGGCCAGCCTGGCGAGGTCTACAACGGCCTCGGTGTGCCCTGCCCGCACCAGAACGCCACCTCGGCGTGCGCGCAGCGGGAAAATATGCCCTGGCCGCGCAAGATCTTCCGGTCTTGTTGCGGGGTCAATGAGGGTCTTGATGGTCTCAGTGCGATCAAATGCGGAGATACCCGTCGTCGTATTCTTCTTGGCATCGACCGACACCGTGAAAGATGTCTTCAGTTTCTCGGTGTTTTTGAGCACCATCGAATGCAATTCGAGTTCATCGAGACGCTCGCCGGCCATGGGCACGCAAATCAGGCCACGGCCGTACTTGCTCAGAAAATTGATCTTCTCCGGCGTGACTTTGTCCGCGGCCATGATGAAATCGCCTTCATTTTCGCGGTCTTCATCATCGATAACCACCAAAATTTTGCCCTGGCGATAATCCTCAATTGCGTCTTCGATGCGGTCGAACATTCTTAATCCCGATAAGTTTAGGTGTGAAAGCCCCAGTCTCGGATTTGGGCTTCGGTTAAGCCGTCGGCGCGGGACTTAAGGATGATGTTCTCGACATACTTGCCGATCAAATCAACCTCTATATTGACCGTGTCGCCTTTTTGAATCTCCCCCAGCGTGGTTCTGCTCAGCGTGTGCGGAATCAGTGCAATAGAGATCTCATCCTGACTGATTCTGGCAACGGTCAGGCTGACGCCATTTACCGCAATCGACCCTTCCGAGATAACATACTTCATTTTCTCAACCGGCAGCCGTGCTGACAGTAGCACTCCTCCTGCCTGAGGCAAGATGCTCGTGATTGTCCCAACACTATCGACGTGGCCCTGAACCAAGTGGCCTCCCAGTCGGTCGGAGAACCGCAGCGCCCGCTCAAGATTGACCTTAGAGCCTTGCTTCAATGAGCCCAGAGTGGTCTTGCGCAACGTTTCTTCCACGGCCTCGACATCAAAATCACCCGAGGCTACTTTCACCGCTGTCAGGCAAACTCCGTTTGTCGCAACACTATCATCCACCTTGAGGTCGCGCGGCACGTCTTCTCCCCTGATCGTGAAGCGCGTCGCGCCGGATTTCCGGCTGACGGCAGCGATGATGCCAACTTCTTCAACTAGACCTGTGAACACTCATCCACCTCACTTGACTCGGCCAGTAATTAGAATGTCACGCCCAATTTTTTTATTCCGCACATCTGTAAGTTTGAGGCTTTCGGTCAGAGTTGTCACGCCAAAATCGGCTACAGCGGACAGCCCTGCGCCGACCAACTGGGGCGAGACAAAAATCGCGACACGATCGACTAACCCGGCGCGAAGGAATCCTGAGAAGACGCCGGCGCCGCCCTCTATCATCGCAGAAACGATACCGCGCTCCCCCAACTTCTTGCTAACCCCATCCAGGTCAACTTTGCCGTCCGGCCTTGCGGGCAACGTCAAGACTTCCGCGCCCTTGTCTTCGATTCGCTGCGCATCTTCTTCCGATGCAGCCGGGGTCGTCGCTACGACAGTCTTATGCGCGAGTTCGTCGTTCAGCATTCGGGCTGTCAGTGGAATCCGCAGCTTGCTATCGAGCACGACTCTTAGCGGATCTACTCCATCGACAAGTCGAACGTTTAGCTGCGGGTCATCGATCAATACCGTGCCAATTCCAGCGATGATGGCATCGTTCTGCGCCCGCAGGCGATGTGCGAACCATCGAGACCGCTTCGACGAAATCCACTTTGATCCGCCATCCGCGGCGGTAATTCGACCATCAAGTGTTTGGGCAATCTTCAAAGTGAGAAGCGGCCGGCCGGTCTGAATATGCTTAAAGAAAGCTTCGTTGAGCGCGCGACACTTGCTTTCCTCGACGCCGCAAACGACATCGACGCCGTGGTCTCGCAAGAATCTCATGCCCTTACCTTCCACAAGAGGATTCGGGTCCAAGGTGCCGAGCACCACCCTGCTGACTCCGCTGTCAACAATTCTCTGCGCACAAGGGGGTTGTCTGCCAAAATGCGAACACGGCTCTAGGTTGACATATAGCGTCGCGCCTACCGGGCTCTTTGTGGCGGACTCAAATGCGGCCACCTCTGCATGGGCGAGACCGTAGCGGGCATGGTATCCCTGGCCGATCACCTCCCCGTCTTTGACAATCACCGCGCCGACCATCGGGTTGGGACTGACGTATCCCCTTCCCTGGACAGCCAGACCCAGAGTTCTTGCGATAAAATTTTCGTCGGTCACAGGTCGCGATCGGTCACTGTTTAGAGCTTATTTTCACTTGACTTATCATAATATTTGAACGAGATAAATATAAAGATTATTTGCCTGCGTGTCAAGGTGTTTTTAGGTCCACAAGTTCTGTCGCACGACTGACGCAGACAAAAGCGGCATACTACCTGTAGTGTTATCAATAAATTAAAAATACTACATTTGGTATTTTTTTCTTGACTTCCCGTCTGTCAGATCGTATATTCCACCCGTCACATTTCGAAATACTAGCCACCCATCATAAAATCAGGACAGGAGTGTTCCATGGAGAAGCAATCCTACTCAGGCGCCGTCGTCGGAGACAAAAGGCGCGTGAAAGCTAATGGCAATGGCAACGAGCCGAAGGAGCGGGCTGAACAGGATGGTTCAGGTGGCAGTCTTGCTCTTTTGCGAAGAATAAAGAAGGATTTTGCGGAGTTCTTCCCGGAAGAGCACATTGAGCGCGCTGGTGACTCCCTGTCCTATTATGGCGACAACACTCTGGCCCGGGATGTGTTGGAGGCGAAATACCTGGCCCCCAACGAGGACGGCCCTCTGCACCTGTGGCACCGCGTTGCTACCGCCATGGCATCCGTGGAGACGGATCGCGAGCACTGGTACAAGGAATTCTTCAAGATCCTTTTCAATTTCAAATTCCTGCCCGGTGGCAGAGTGATGCACGGCGCCGGACGCGAGGATGCGAAACGCCGCCCCACACTTTCGAATTGCTACGTCATTCCGATTGAGGAGGACAGTCTTGGCGGGATCTACCGCTCCTTGACCGAAAGCGCCATGGTCTATCGCACCGGCGGCGGTGTAGGTACGGATCTCTCGGTATTGCGTCCGGAAGGTTCTCCGGTTAATGCTACCGTTGACAAGTCTCCGGGCGTCACCGCGTTCATGAACCTGCTCAGCGAGAGCACAAACACCGTCTCGCAGGCAGGCAGACGCGGCGCTCTGATGCTAACCTTGCGTATCGACCACCCGGACATCGAAAAGTTCGTTTCGATTAAGAGCGACTCAGGCAGACATAAAGTGAAATACGCCAACGTCAGCGTTTTGATCACCAACGAGTTCATGGAAGCACTGCTAAACGATGCCGAGTTCGATCTCAGGTGGCCATGCCTGCCCGAACAACAAAAGGAAATAGAGCCCACGGTGTTTAAGAGCATTCGTGCAAAGGATCTGTGGCAAAAGATTATTGACAATGCTCACGCCTCGGCGGAACCCGGAATTATTTTTTGGGACACGATGAAGGAGTTCCACAATGTCGAATACGCCAATCCGCTGGTGAGCACAAACCCATGTGGTGAACAGCCGCTTGCTGCCTTCACCGCATGCAATCTCGGGAACTTGCACCTTGCGAGATTCATGGGCGACGATGGAACGCTGGACTTCGATGACTTGCGCGCCACGGCCAAAATCGCCACGCGCTTCATGGACAACGTTATCGACTACAACATGGAATTTCACGCGTTTGACAAGATCAGGGATGCGGTTGCATCTGATCGACGAGTCGGAGTCGGCATTACCGGGCTTGGAGACGCACTCGTCAAGATGCGGATTGCCTACGACTCGGATGCTGCTTTGCGCATCACCGAAAAGATCATGCGCACCATCCGGGATGCATGTTACGAAACATCCGTCGAGCTGGCCCAGGAGAAGGGCCCCTTTCCTCTGTACGACTGGAAAGGCTATCGCAAGAGCAAGTTCGTGCAATCCCTGCCCAAGCGCATTCAAGACGAAATCCGGGCGAATGGCATCCGCAACTCCACAGTGCTGACGGTGCCACCGGTCGGAACCGGTTCGATTGTGTCCGAGACAAGTTCAGGTATCGAGCCCATTTTCTGCACGAGTTACACGCGCAAAGTCAAAAACCACGACGGGGAGACTTTCCGCGACTACAAGGTCTACCATCCTCTCATCAAAGAGCAATTCGGCGACGATTCTCAACTTCCCGACTATGTCGTTACTTCACACAATATTGATGCCTACTTCCGGGTCAAAATGCAGGGAGTTATTCAAAAGTATGTAGACACAAGCCTGTCGTCCACGGTCAATCTGCCTGAAGACACAAAACCGGAGACGGTAGCAGACATTTACGTAACGGCCTACAAAGCAGGCCTGAAAGGCATCACAGTTTACCGTGAGGGCAGCCGGGAAGGCATTTTGCAAACGGAGAAATTCAACCAGGCGCAAGCAGACAAAAACGGCTACCATCCAAGAACGCGGCCGAAACTCACCCACGGCGCGACCGAACGAATTCGAACTGGCGAAGGTAATCTTTATGTGACAATTAACGAAGATGACGGTGGCGTTTGCGAGGTCTTCTCCAACATTGGCAAGGCTGGCGGAAACGCGGCGGCCCAGACTGAAGCAATCAGCCGTTTGATTTCCCTGGCGCTACGGTCGCACATCGATCCCAGGGAGATTATCGGAGAACTCAAAGGCATCAGCGGTCCGGCTCCGGTGTGGGAAGATGGTGAACTGATACTCTCAACGCCAGATGCGATTGGGAAAGCTCTTGAACGTTACATGATTCGCGTCGGCAGACTGGATGCACCCGAGGTGGTGGCTGCTAAAGTCGTTAACGAGGACGATGAAGCCGGGAAAGTCGCTCAGACAAATCACGCTCGTCAGGGTGATGACGATGATGACGCAGCAATGCTCGCAAGCTGCCCGGAATGCGGTGCAAGCGTGATTCACGAAGCTGCTTGCATGATGTGCTACAACTGCGGCTGGTCCAAGTGCTGACCTGTGTGTGAGGGCGGTTCACGAAATCAATCCTGAGCGGTCTCGCGCTGTTGAGGCTCAAAACGAACTTTTGGCAGCCAGACCTACTTCACGAGAACGAGTTTGCGGGTCGAGACGGCGTGTTCAGATTCAACCTGGTAGAGATAGACACCGCTCGCCACCTGTGTCCTGGCATCATCAGTGCCATCCCACTCGACGAAGTGGTCTCCGGCTGAAAATTCACGAGAGGCCAGCATCGCAATGACTTGGCCTTTGAGGTTTACAATCCTGACCGTCACCATGCCAGCAGTCGTCAGGCTGAAACGAATAGTCGTCCCGGCGTTGAATGGATTCGGATAATTCTGGCGCAGTACTAAACCGCTAGCTGGCAAGGCGTCTGGAGAATCCGGGGAGACTCGTCGAATCAGCAGACCAAAGGTCCCTGCGCTGTCAATCAATGCACGAATCACCTTCTGCTCCCGATACAGCTCGCCCCCGATGGGAGTCCATCCGTCTTGTGAAAGTTGAGCAATGACCAGACTGTTCTCGGCCATTTCGGCCCGGGCGTTGTCGTGGTAACGAAACACGACTTCCGCCGATTCATCCCAGTGCAGTGCAGCTGTGACGAGTGTAAACTCCAAACCTGTCTCGATGAACTCACCCTGTGCTGGCCGGGTAAATTGTACGGGCCTGGCAGCGCGTTCGACCACGATTGCTCCAGCGCCCTGAACCGCGCCAGGAGGCATGTGGATTTCAAAGGCGCCATCAGAGGACCGGGCATAACAGCCACCGTCCGGACTGCATGTGGCCGCCGATACTGCCAACGTATCTGCGCCGGCCACTGCGCCAAAGCGGTGTCTCCCGGAAACGGTGATGAAACCCTGACTGCCCGGCATCATCTTGAGCGGGGAACTTGTCCAACCAGAGTCGGCTTGAAAGTAGAAGTGCTTAGAGCTCGATTCTCCCGGCGTGACCAGCGTGCCTTCCAAAGATGCAGCATCCAAAGCGCCCCCGTCTGAAATAACAACGTTGAATTCTCCCGGTACTGCCCTGCTTGCTACGACTTCAAACTGAACAACGGGAGTCGCCTGATCGGCAACTACGGAAAAGATCGCCCTGGCGAAAAAATTGTTGCCTTTGCTGAAAGATCGCCATTCCGACACACCCGCCGAGTCTACCAGAACATGCGAACGGTCCGATGGAGTTCTGGCAGTGTCGAGAACCGCCAGTGCGCTGTCTGAGTCAGCATAGTCTTCGAAAGAAAGCACCAGGTGGAAATCATCGTTCGGTTGAAACCGGAGTTCCGGAGTCAGAAAGTTGTAGCGGCGCCAGAAAACACCGTCATCCATCCGGGTGGATTGCAACGTTCCCGTCGCCACAACTTTGCCGGGTAAGCCACTGCTGTCTGAAACGGTGCACAACAAATCTGTGGAGCGTCCGGAGATGGCGGGGTCTCCCAGAAAGCCGAACTCCGCAGCCACAAGCCGCGAGCCTCGCGGTGATGTGAAGCGTACGCCCATAGCGGTTGCGAGACCTGCCGTGAAACTATGGCCGGGAAAACTACACGCTCGCACGGTCTTCGAATGTGCATCATAGTAATGCGACGAATCCGTAAACACCTGCGGGCCGCCGTGCCCCGAGACCTGAAGTTCATAAGCCCCAGGAGATGCAGCATCTGTCCCGGAGAGAAACCTGTAAATCAGGACAACTGCCCGTGTATCAGATGTCTTCAACTCCGGCACCGGTATGATCCCATTGGGGCTGCCCGGCGGTAGGCTTTTTACTTTCACGACTTGCCCGCGCTCCAGCAGCACCACCTTTGCCGACACCCCGGAACCTGGTTCCGCGCCAAAGCGGACGACGACGTCATCCCCGCCTGCGATCCGAAAATACCGGCACGCCAGTTCCGGAAGGAATAGTAACCATGCTTTGAAGCCTCATTGGGCCGCGACTCGACATCCAGCAGATTTGCGAGCAGCCAGTCCACGAACACATCCTGAATCACATCTCCCGGCGACAGCACATCGACGACAGCCTGAAAGCCTGCCATGCCAGATTTGGGTTCTTTGGCCGCAAGCTGAACAAACCGATCTCCTCCGAATTGTTCAGCTAAATAGAGAATCCAAAGGAAGCTGGCAGCATAGTCGGCCTGATTATTATGCCACGCTGACACAGACGTGGCAGGATCTTGCCAGAATGCGCTGAGATTTGTTTGCAAGCCAAGACCGCTGGCAAAGGTCAAATAGCTGCCAAGCCCCGCATAGACCCATTCTTCATCGTTGAGGTCATGCCGCCAGCAGACCAGGCGCTGATACTCGCGAGCAATTGCCGCAGCCGCCTCCAAAGCATTGCCGTTGTTCACCAGGTTGACATCGACACAAATCAGGCTGAGTTCATTGCTGCCTGGCACTGCGGACTTACGGTAAAGATCGCCTCGCCATGCGTAGCTGGTAAGCCGATCCCCGTCATGCTCCTCATTTGAGCAGATACCGGTAAAAAGGACGGTTAGAGCCGTCTTGCTGCTCTGCGCGGGCATTTCTTCCGAGTGCGACAAGCGGTCACTTGTCGGAAAAACCTGATGACTCAGGAGAAACAACAAATCGTCGAGACCCGCAGGTGTGGCCGATGCGAGCGTGTCCACATAAAATTGTACCCGAGGCCCGTTGCGGACGAGTCGAGCTACGGTAGTTTTTGGGGAGGCAGAGCCGTTGGCGAAATTGAAAGTTGTGAATGTTCTAAGGCGGCCATTCGGGCCGTCGAATGTCGAGTCTGGAGCAAAAACGAACGCGGGAACAACTGAGGGTGCGACATCTGGCAAGAGGCTGCTAGCGCTCAACCCGGACATGATACTCATATCAAGACTATCCAGTCCGGAAAGGGGAATCCGGGTATCGAGGCTTGCGAAGTCTATAGGCCTTGCTACGCGCTTCTGAGCCGATGAGATGCCTGCCCAAAACAAACTGACAGTGAGGGCAAGCGCACAGAGTAAAGGATGAACCATAATGGCATCACTCATAACTTAGTCTGGGAACGATGCAGGATTACTCCAGCCGCATCAGCAAAGCATCCTTCTCGACTGAATCAGACGGCTTTTTGAAAATCTTTGTGACGACGCCGTCAACCGGTGACCGGATTTCGTTTTCCATCTTCATCGCCTCAATGATGCACAAACCCTCGCCCCTCTTGACGGCCTGGCCTGGCTCGACAAGAACTTTCATCACAAGCCCCGGCATGGGCGCCTTCAATTCAAAACGGCTGTCTTCCTCATCGTTGCGCGAGACAAGACTTCGTACGAAACGCTCCTTTTCGTTCTCGACAGAAACAAAGTGTGCTCTGCCGCAAATCTGGACCCGATAGCCGCCATCAACTTTTGAAACAAAGATCTCGTGCGAAGTACCGTCCGATATCAGCGAAAAGAGGTTACCATTTATGGCGTCTAAGGCGGTCGTCCGGGTGGAAACCGTTTCCCCTAATCCTCCAGGAGTGATCAATTCTGGGTCAAACTTGAACTCTCGACCATCAGTCTTAGCGTAGTATTTCATGTCGTCTGGGGTTAGGTTTGGAAGTCATAATGTCGATGGAGAAAATCCAACGTTAATTGCGGTATGTCGATCCGGTCTAAGTCAGCAAACTGAAACCAACATGCATCAGAAGCATCGCTGCCAGCCGCCACCTCACCGCCTGACACGGACACCTCATAGTCGATCAGGATGTAGTGGAATTTAACCTGCGCGCTGCTATCAGTCTCGATGAAATCTACCACGTCAAGGAGGCGAACCGGCTCCACAATGAGGCCGCACTCTTCCAGAACCTCCCTGCAAATAGCCTGTCTGGTTGTCTCACCGACTTCTACCCGGCCACCGGGAAGTGTCCATGAGCCGGCTTTCGGCTCGTGTTTCCGTCTGACCAGAAGCAATCGACTCCCATCCACTACAACAGCGCCAACTCCCGCGACCGGTCTGGTAGGGTATGTTCTACTTCTCACCGGAACGCGGCCGGCTAGTTCCAATCTTCTTCATTCCAATCTGGGTCGCTCCAATCTTCTTCTTCCCAATCATCTTCGTCGCCGTCAAAACCTTCATCGTCGTAATCGTCCAAGTCACCATCGAACTTGTCGTCATCGTCATCGGGATCATCATCATCCCAATCATCGTCGGAGTCGTACTCGTTATCTGCATCTAGCTCTTGCCAACCACCTGCCAGATGGTAACGACCAGGTGAATGCCCATCGCGATGCATCGTTTCCTCCAATAAGTTGTTTCACTGGATGAAATCGGCCAATTTCGAAAATTGTGCACCAAAAATAAAGCATTGCGTTTATAAAAGCAAGCCCTTTTTCTGCACTTTGACACAAGCACATAGAGACGCCTAGAAGATTGTTTTATTGAGATTTAGTGTAAAGAGACTTCTTGGCGATAATGTCGCCCACGGCGGACGGCACCAGATATTGAATGGAGCGGCCGTCTGCCACCGCCGCACGGATGTTGGTTGATGAAATATCAAGTTGCGGCGCCTGGTCAAGATGGATGTGACGAAAGTCTGCTCCTTCCGATGGAGAATTTGGACGCCAGGTGCCGCGCGGGAAGACCACAATGTGGCAAAGCTCGGCAATGCGTTCCGGCGATTTCCATTGGCTAAAGTCCGCGAAATTGTCTGCGCCCAAGATCCAATAGAACTCATCATCGGGCTCAGTGGCCTGTTTTAGCTTGACGATTGTGTCAATGCTATACGCCATAACCTGGCCGTCAATTTCGATGGTTGAGCACGAAAAACGAGGATTCCCCGCAATTGCGGCTTCAACCATTGCAAGCCTCAGAGAGGGAGATGCGAAAACTTCCTTATGCGGTGGCAGGGCCGCCGGCACAAAGACGATTTTATCGAGACATAACTCATCAAGAACGATCTGCGCAATGATTAGATGCGCAACATGGATGGGATCAAAGCTGCCGCCATAATAGCCGGTCTTCACAGAGTACTCTAATTGTTGCTCTGGTTGTCGATGGACTGATTGACGCGCGCCTTAAGTTCCTGGGCGAGCAGGGTGTCGATCTCTGAGAGCCGCCCTTTCGCTTTGGTTGCGAACTCCGAGCGTGGATGTTTGCGCAGCAGTTCCTCGAAAGCCTGCCGCGAGTCGCGTCTACGTCGAAGTCTAAAAAGACACTCGCCTTTCCAGTAAGTCGCGGGCTCGGCAAACTTTGTATCATAGTATTTGTCAATCACACTGCTAAAGTAAACAAATGCACCATAATGATCGCCAAGCTTGCGATAAAGCTCACCAGATTTGTACTCCTTCTGCGCAAGTTTTGTGCGGCAGATTTTGAGCAATTTTTCAGCCCGAGGCACCAAATCGCTCTCCGGGAAGTCTTCGATAAACGTCTGAAAGTCTTCGACGGCTTTTACCGTGTAGGTCTGATCCAAAGATGGTTTGGGCGAAAGCTGATAGTCGCAATAAGCGATTCTAAACTGGGCATCGTCCACCCACGGGCTTTTGGGGTAGAGACGCGTCATTCTGCTGAATTCGTCAGATGCGAGAATGTACTCTTTCATCTTAAAATGGCACTCACCGAGAAAATACTGTGCCTCATCGACAAAAGATGCGCCGGGATTGTTGAGGGTGATGATCTTGAATTGATTTTTTGCTTCGAAATAGTCGCGGCTCTTAAACATCTTCTGTGCGATCTTGAAGCGTTCTTCTGCTCTGATATCCGGCTTGACATTGTAAGAACTGCAGCCGGCCATTATCAGGGCCACCGTAACCGCCATATGAGTAAGTGCTTGCGTTGTTTTCATGAAGTAACCTGGTTGAATGATATCCTCCCGTATTATCGGCTACGTAGTGAGTAAAAGAGATACACAATGATACCCGATGCTACAGAGACCACCAACGGCCGAATAATCTTGATGCCTCCTTCATGCAAGCGAGTCTCGCCTTTGGTGAAGGGTATAGACTTGTCCTCCAGTTCCAAAATGCTGTCCTGTGCCACCTGGTCACTCTTGCTCGCTTCTATCGTCTTACTTATGCCAACTTCCCCGTTGACGACAGAAATCGTGCGCAGGTAGATGCGTATCCCAGCGGTCCTGGTGAGAATAGCTGCGGTCCGCTGACCACTGTATTGAATTCCAAGCGAGAGTACTTTGTACTCCAATAAGATCCGGCAAGAGTCTGACTTCACAATTTCCCGATGCTCTGAAACGCGCTCTGGAATCCTGACAAAGATGCCAGCACGTGAAAATATTTCAGACAATCTTGCATCGATAAACCAGTTGCTGTCACCAGCGGCATCCAGCGCCAGTGTATGAACACACTCATCCTGCACAGCAACATTCCCGAGAGCTCCTTGCAGCGTGCTATCAACGAGGCTGGTGAGCATCTCAAAGTTAGTTGCTTGCTGCGCAACGAGTTGGTTTGAGCAAAAGGCGACGAACAGCAACATGACTCTTGACAACCGGTGGCTTGAAAAACCACTCCATACTAACTTCACGCCGTATTCAAAGTTCCCGCTGCCCATCATATCCTGAAATGCGCAGAGAGCACGTGGTAGCGCCACTCATCAACGGCGCCTTCTTCCAGTACGAACGCGTAATTCAACAAGAAATCGTTGTGCCCAAATTGCCTCGGCCTTCCCCAAAGCTTGTTTCCATCCAGCAAGCCCAGGCCCCAACTGTAGACGTTGCCGCCCGCGTCCTTTTTGTACCAGCCGGCACGCACTGCAACAGTCGAAAGGAGAACCTGCTCCAGACCTATATGAAATTCTCGTACGGCATCCTGGTCATCTTCTCCGAGATTGCGAATGTCGAGCGACACGGTGGTATTCCACAGGTTGTAGGAGACACCGACATTTACCGTTTCATCCACAATTCTCTCTAAGGGCAATCTTTCGGTATGCAGCGAATCAGGCAAATCTACGAGAGAAACTCCGATACTGAGCCCTTTTTCCGGCTCCAGCAAGATACCGTAACTCACCCCGACTCCGCTCAGGCGCTTATTGGGATCAGCGGTTTGGCTGCGGTACATCAGGCTGGCCGAAACCCCGAAAGCAACCTGTTCCGCCAGTCTCAGACGACCCACGACAGTGTGTGCATGATTTTGCCGGAAACCGGAGACCGAAAAAAGATCGTCACCCTGAAAAGGCTGTGGTAGTTGAAGGTCTTGCTCGCCCAGCACAATGCCGAGTTCGAGAGAGTTGAGTGACAGAAACAACGATTTGAGAACCAGACTGGCTCCAAGCAAGAAGTTTTCGCCAGGACTGGATGAACCGGAAAACAGGTCACTCATATTCAGCCCCCCGACAACCGGGGCGACCGGATTCAGGAACAGGGTTAGCCTGCCACGGTGTTTGACTGAGTAAAGATCAACTGCCGCGGGATTGTATGAAACCGCAGGAAAGGCGTCAGTGATTGAAGTAAATGCCCCGCCCATGGCCAATGGTCTGGCCTTGGATGAGTTCAAAGACACGTATCTGGTGGCCTGTGCCTGACCCGGTTCCGGGAGCCCAATCAGGCAGATAGCCAGTACAAAATATTTCAATATATTCATCAGTATGGCCTGCAAAGCGCAGCTTTTCCGTATGTCACACTCGATACAACTTACGTCCATTGATCGCAGATTACTGATTGAAGCTGAGGCTGTAACGCAAAACCCGCTACACAAGCAGTTAGTATCATAGAATCACTTCGCTACGGCTGTTTGCGGACTCATAGACGGCATCGACAATTCGCATGCGTTCAAGATTCTCGTCCAGGCTGGCCATGGGCGTGGTTTTGTCTTGCACACTCCTGATAAAGTGCCGAATCTCGTTTTCGTAGGATCTCTTGTAGAGATTCTGCGGCGTGTCTCCGCGCGCTGGCGTGACATTCACCAGACTGCCGTGCAGTTCCTTGTGAATTCTCAATGGATTGAGTAAGGCTCCACCGTTTTCACCAAATAAATTGGTGTAGAAGAAATCCTTATCCGAAAGCAGCGTCCAACTGACTTCGATGGTCAGAGTTGCCCCGCTGGTCAGACGAATGAATGCCGCTGCCGAGTCTTCAACAGGCAAGTTCGAAATGTTGTTGTAGGTAGATGCAGTGACGCTTACTGCCTTCTCTTCCCCCATAAGCCAGAGGCCGACGTCGAGCATCTGTATGCCAAGGTCCATAAAAACACCGCCGCCGGCAATCTCTTTGTCCGCAAACCATCTTCGTTTCGCCAGGCTCTCTCTTCGGCGTAGCCAGCCCGTCTTGCCGTAGAAGAGCTTACCGAGTTCCCCTTTTTGGGTGAAGGTCTTCAGTGTGATCGCATCTTGGCGATGCCTGACATTCATGGCTACCATGAGCCGCCGATCATAGCGCCTGGCGTAATCAGCCATCGATTTTGCTTCATCGTGGCTGCGTGCCATTGGCTTTTCGACAAGAACATGTTTTTGCGCTGACAGCGCAGCGGTGGTTAGTTCCCGGTGGCTGTGCGTTGGGGTACAAACGTGGACGGCATGAATGTCATCGTTCTTGAACAAATCATCCGGATCGCCACAGTGTTGCGCGATGCCGAATTTCTCCGCCACCAACTGTGCCTTCTTCTTGTTCTGATCGCAGACAGCCACAATTTCCACATCATCCAGTTCGTCGAGAATAGGAATATGTGTGACCTGTGCGATAGCTCCGGCGCCGATGATTCCGATTCTTGTCTTTTCAGAACTCATAATTCAGCTAGGCGTTGCGTTAAGTTGATTTAGATAACCTTGAAGAATGAGAATGGCTGACATTTGGTCTACCTTCGCCCTATTCCTGCTTGGCGACTTGCCTAAATCCTGTAGTGTACGCTCGGCGACAACACTGGTAAAACGCTCGTCCACATGAGTGACTGGCAAGGCAGTCTCTGATTGTAGCCACTTGCCGAAGCTCTGGGACCGCTTTGCCGTGGCAGAGACATCGCCTTTCAAAGTCAGAGGCAAACCCATGACGATGGCTACGATTTCGTAGTCATTTACGATGGCGCAGATTTGTCGAACAGAGGCGCGAGCCGATGCATTCTCGATGGTGGGCAAACCTTGCGCAATCACACGCATAGGGTCACTCACAGCCACTCCAATTCGTTTTTCCCCGTAGTCGATACCGAGTATCCTTCCCTCGCGAAGCATAACCATTACAAAGAAATGAGTGAGGAAACTACTGGTTAATTTCGTCAAGAGGTGTTTTCAAAACATCCTTCAAGAGCTTGCCTGCCTTAAAATGAGTCTTGCGGCGAGCTGGCACATAGATGATCTCACCGGTTTTCGGGTTCCGCGCCTTTGGCTTAGGTTTGGTCGTTTTGACTTCGAACACGCCAAAATCGCGAATCTCGATCCGGACCTCGGGTTCCGCTTCCGCCATAAACTCCCTGAGGGAAGTAAAAACGCCATCCACGATTTTCTCGGCGAGGTAGATTTTCTCGCCGACGAGTTTGGCGGTTCTTTTCGCGACGTCTTTCTTGGTAATGGTTTTCTTCATTTATCCCACTCCTCTCTTTGAGTTGAGTTTTGTGTTTTCGGAGTCACAGGCATGATTCACTCCATTCGTTTGGAAATCCTACTCACTTATGCTCTCATTTGCACCGCTCAGTCGTTCCACGCTAATCACTCCCTTGACTTGACTTATCTTCTTAATAATCCTCGTGAGATGTTGCAGATTGCGAATTTCCAATATGATCGTGCTGTGGACGATTGTATCGTCAACCTGCATTTCTATATTTACGATATTGGTGTCCGTTTGCGAAATGCATTGTGTGACGTCCAGCAAGAAATTGCGGCGTTCCTCGCCCAGTAGCTGCAAGCGAACCATGAAGTGCTTGTCCTTTTCGACATCCCACTCCACCTCAATCTTGCGTTCTGGGTGGTCGAGCAGACTCACGATATTCTTGCAATCGGTGCGATGCACCATGATGCCTCGACCTCGAGTGATAAAGCCGAGAATATTGTCGCCCGGAACAGGCTGACAACACTTCCCGAAAGCGATCATCAGGTTATCCAGCCCCTGAACACGGACGCCCTTGGCTGAGCGGCGCGCCTTGCTGATGAACTTCTTAAACAGAGAGGCGTCCTTGATTTCAAGCTTTCTCTCTGGCGCGAGCCGATTCAGCACGGATTGAATTGAGGTATCACCACTGCCGATTGAGGCCAGCAATTGCTCACCGCCATCGAAGTTGAGTCCTTGTGCAATCTCGTTGAGGTCGATTTGGTCACGCGCAATCTGAAACTTCTTCAAGTGGCGGACGAAGATCTCGTCTCCAAGCTTCACGCTCTGATCGTAAAAGGAATCCTTAAGCCAGCGCTTTATCTTGCTGCGCGCTTTCGACGTCTTTACAAACTTCATCCAGGATTGATTCGGTTTCTGATTTTGTGAAGTCAGGATCTCCACCGAATCGCCGCTCTTCAATTTATGGTTCAACGGCACCATCTTGCCGTTTACTTTCGCACCCAAACAGTGATAGCCGACGTCCGTGTGAACGGCGAACGCAAAGTCCACAGGCGTAGAGCCGACCGGAAGCTTCAGAAGGTCGCCTTTAGGGGTGAACACAAACGATTCGTCCTGAAACAGCTCAATGCGGAGATTCTCCATGAACTCAGAAGGATCCTTTGTATCCTGCTGCAATTCAAGCACCTGCCTGAGCCAGGACAAATGTTTGTCAAGCTCATCGCCACCTCCCCGGCCTTCCTTGTAGAGCCAGTGAGCAGCAATCCCATCCTCGGCGGTCAGATGCATCTCCTTGGTACGGATCTGAATCTCCACCATCTTGCCGTCCGGCCCGATAACCGTGGTGTGCAACGACTGGTAGAAATTTGACTTTGGAGTTGCGATGTAATCTTTGAAGCGGTCCTGAACCGGCGTATAGAGATTGTGCACGATGCCCAAGACAAAGTAGCACTCTTCCACTTTCTCGACGATAATTCGGATGGCCAGCAGGTCATAAATCTGTTCGAACGGCAGATGGCGTTTACTCATCTTGCCGTAAATACTATAGAAATGCTTGGGACGTCCCACAATGTCCGCAGTCATGTTTGCGGCCTTGAGTTCTTTCTTGATCGGAAAGGTTACTTTGCGGATGTAGCGCACCCTTTCTTCGCGCTTGTTCGAGACTTTGTTGACCAGGTCCCAGTAGGAATCCGGCTCAAGAGTCTTCAGAATCAGATCCTCTAGCTCCCACTTGATCTTGGCGATACCCAGCCGATGCGCCAGTGGCGCATAAACGTCCCGTGTCTCGATGGCAATACGCTTCTGCTTCTTGGCCGGCAGGTGTTCGATGGTCCGCATGTTGTGCAAACGGTCAGCAAACTTGATCAGGATCACCCGAATGTCTTTGACCATCGAGATGATCATCTTTCGAAAATTCTCAGCCTGCCGCATTTCGAGGCTTTCGAAATGCAGTTCGCTTATTTTTGTGACGCCGTCTACCAGCAACGCGACGTCTTCCCCGAATTCCGACTCGACATCCTCAATGGTCACCCCCGTGTCTTCCGCCACGTCGTGCAGCAAGCCGCTGGCGATGGTCGTGGGATCCATCTGCAGTTCGATCAGAATCTTGGCCACCTCGAAACAATGTTCGAAATAGGGTGCACCAGACTTGCGTAACTGGTCGCGATGGGAATCGTAACTGTAATCGAACGCTCGGTTCACCAATTCAACATCCTGGGTCGGCATGGACCGTCGGTGCTTTCTCAGAAGTCCTTGAAATGATTTTTTGTAACCGTTCACCATGGGCTAGAACGGCTGCTCCACATTGTGCATCTCGTCTTCTCTGTACTTCTCTAGGTTGGTAAACAGGACGAAGTTCTTGTGAAATTTAAGTTCGATGGTGCCGATGGGACCGTTTCTCTGTTTGGCAATGATGATCTCCGCGATCCCTTCTTCTTCCACCGGGCCGTAAACCTCCGGCCGGTAGATGAACATCACCACATCGGCGTCCTGCTCTATGGCCCCGGATTCACGCAGATCAGATAGCATTGGACGACGGTCGCCCCCTCTGGTTTCCACAGCCCGCGACAATTGGGAAAGCGCGATGACCGGAATTTCCAACTCCTTCGCCAGCGCCTTCAATGACTGTGAAATCGCTGAGATCTCGATCTGTCGACTCTCCGAGCTGCCCGGCCCCTTCGCCAACTGCAGGTAATCAACGATGAGCAGACCAAGGTCGTGCTCTGATTTAAGACGCCTTGCTTTTGCGCGGATCTCGAGAACACTCAGGGCCGCAGTGTCATCGATATAAATCGGTGCTTCCGCCAGCTTGCCGACGGTCGTGCTGAGCCTGGGCCATTCATTGGCAGGCAACTTTCCCGTTCTCACCTTGTGCGCATCAACACGCGCTTCGGCACACAGCATACGCATGGCCAGCTGTGTTTTCGACATTTCCAGGCTAAAGACGCCAACCGCGCAACCGTGCTCGACGGCGGCGTTGCGCGCAATATTGAGACAAAAAGCTGTTTTGCCCATCGACGGACGGCCCGCGACGATTATCAAGTCCGAATTTTGCATGCCCGCCATCATCTCGTCCAGATCGCGAAAACCACTTGGAACGCCCGTGACACTACCTTCGCGGTTATGGTAGCTGTCGATGATGTCAAACGTCTCGGTCAGGACAGGATTGATTGAGATAAAGCCGCGTCGAAGCTTCTTCTCTGAAAGTGAAAATATGCTGCGCTCGGCTTTGTCAATCAGGTCCACAGCGTCATCACGACCTTCGTAGGCATCTGCGGTAACTTCGGTGCAGGCTTCGATGAGTTTGCGCAACAGGGCCTTTTCGAGCACTATCTTGGCGTAATACTCGACGGAAGCAGCAGACGGGACGGAGTTAGCCAACTGGGTGACGTAGTACGCACCGCCGACATCGTCCAGTACGCCCATCCGCTCGAGTTGATCCGTGATTGTCAGGTAATCGATTTCAGTGTTTTGCTCATAGAGCGCCACCGCAGCATCGAAAATATGCCGATGTGCAGTCTTGTAGAAGGCTGTTTCGTCGAGAAGTTCGATGGCGCGATTGACCGCGCGGCCATCGATCAGCATCGATCCGAGCACAGCCATCTCTTCCTCGATGGCCTGAGGCGGCATCCTGTCCGAGGGTGCTACGTCCTTCTTCTTTGTCGTTTTAGATGCCATGAGGGTTAGGCCGGCCCTGCTTTCGTTTTCTCGAGGAGCTTATCGTTGTAGAGTTTACGCAGCATCTGGACATCCGACCAAGTCGCCCGTTTCAATTCGACATTGTCATGAAGCTCAGCCGGATGATGGGTTACCACCACATCAACATCACCTAGCTTGTGCACCTTTTCGCGTAGGCTGGCAACTGATGCGTCTACTCCGAGGACGCCGCGCGCCGCCGTTTCACCCAGCGCAAGAATAAACTGTGGCTTAACCATGGAAATCTGCTTTTGTAGAAATGGCGAGCACTTTTCAAGTCCGGTAGTCAGCGCATCAGCTTGGTTGTCAGCCATACATTTAACGGCGGTCGCGAGATAGACATCGTTAAGGGAAAACTCAATGGCGGCAAGAATCTTTACCAACAACTCCCCATCGCGGCCGGTAAACGGGCTACCTACAGCGTCATCTTCCCGAGAGGGGACTCCGCCCACGCACATGACTTGGGCCTTCGGGTTACCACGTCCGAAAACAACCCTAGCGCGTGTCTGAGAAAGCACACACTCGTGACAGCCGTTCAATTGGCCTTGTAAGCCGGCCAGACCTTGCTGCGACTCGTTTTCTGCCTTAACAGCCGATTTGGCATCACCATGTCTTTCGATGAACACTTCGCCCCCATAGAGCTCCGCGTGCTGTCGCAGAAAAATTGTGCCTTGGGTCAATAAATCAAGCATGCCCACGCGCACCTATCCAGCGGCTGTTGCGCCAACATGCGGACTGGGAATCGCGATCACCCTCGCAATCACGGACTCCGCCACATCAAACTTGGACAGTAGAGGCAGATTATCCACGTGACCATCCTTACTTACAATGGAAACGATGTTTGTCTCACCAGCAAACGCAGCGCCTGGCTGATTAGGATTGTTAACAACAACCAGGTCGAGGTTCTTTGCGTGTAGCTTTTGGGTCGCATTCTTGACGTCATTCTCTGTTTCAAGGGCGAAGCCAACATGCACACAGGTAGGAGATTTAACCTTCCCCAACTCGGCCAGAATATCTGGATTCCGAACCATAGTCAGGGGCAAGTCGTGTTCCGATTTTTTTATTTTGCCGACAGCCACCGCCTTCGGGCGGTAATCAGAAACTGCGGCAGCCATTATCAATATATCGCAGCCGCGATAGGCATCAGTAACAGCTGCCTGCAACTCGGCAACCGTCCCAACTTCGACATACTGTAGCCCGGGCGGCACAGTCAGCGCATTCGCCCCCGAAATCAGGGTGACGTCAGCCCCCTTGAGACTGGCCACCTCCGCGAGAGCAAAACCCATTCTTCCCGTAGAGTAATTGGTAAGATAGCGAACTGCATCCAGAGGTTCACGGGTTGCACCGGCCGTGACCACCACTTTCTTACCCGCCAGCTCCAGTGTTCCGTGGATTTGCACCACAACCTGTCGCAAAACGATGTCCACGGAAGCCAATCGCCCCCAGCCATCTCCCTCCGCAGTGGTCGCCAGCGCTCCGAACTCGGGCGCAACGAACACATAACCCATTTCTGCCAGACGAGCGACATTTTCCTGAACTACGGATTTTTCCCACATTGCTGAGTTCATCGCCGGACAACAGACAATTTTCGCCCGAGTTGCCAACAACGTGGTTGACACAAAGTCATCGGCGATGCCGAGTGCAGCTTTGGCGAGAAGATTTGCAGTGGCCGGACACACAACAATCACATCAGCCCACCTGGCCAGGTCGAGATGAACCGTACCCATCTGCTCGTTACCCTCGAACAGATCACCAGATACAGGATTCTCCGAGAGCGTAGCAAAGGTCAGCTCCGTCACAAATTGACGCGCTGACCTGGTCATTCCGACCCTGACATCTGCCCCCGCCCGACGCAATTCACGAACAAGGTCGCAAGTCTTGTATGCAGCAATCCCGCCACACACAATCACCGCGATTTTTTTGCCCAGGAGATTCATGATGTGAATTATTTGCTCTCTGAATTTCCGCTCTCAGAAGATGGCTGGCTACCGTAATCGAACCGAACATCATCTTTTTGAAACTCACCCAGACTAAGCGTCGATGGCTTAGGAAGTCTTACGATTTCTTCATCGCTGATGCGCACATCAAAATCATCAAAATCATCAAAATCATCGTCGTAGTCCTGCTCCTGCACCATGAATTGCTTTTGCTCATCATTGATCTGCCGGGCACGTTTTGCGAGAACGATGATCGCCTCGTAAATATTTGAAGCTTTCGCCTCGATTTCCCGGATTGACAGCGTTTTAATCATTTACAACCTCCACTATGACAAACAGTAGTGTCCATTAATAATATCAAGAACATGCTTTGTGGTTTCATCCAGATCATCGTTGACACATTGATGGTCGTACAAGTCCGCCATCTCCAACTCGGCCGGAAAGCGTTGCAAGCGCTTGTCTATCTCAGACTGAGATTCAGTGTCCCGATTCCTGAGGCGCTCCACCAGACTCTCCAAGGACGGCGGCTTTACAAAAATAAGCAGAGCAGAGTCGCCAAAGTGCTGCTTGACCGCAAGCCCGCCCTTCACATCCAAATCAGACAGCACCAGTCGCCCATCAGCCAGCCACTCGCTTATGTGCTGCTTTGGCGTAGCGTAATAATTTCCGTGAACTTCGGCCCATTCTACAAATTCGCCATCAACTCTCTTGCGATGGAACTCATCAAGAGAAATAAAATAATAGTCGTGACCATCGATCTCGTTGTGGCGTCGAGGCCGCGTGGTGGCGGAAACCGAATAGCGGAATTCGCCACGCCCCAACTCAAGAACTTTGCGCAAAATCGTCGTTTTGCCCCCACCGGAAGGTGCCGAAATAACTACCAGAAGACCGGCCTGCGCCACTTCCTTACTCAATGTTCTGTATTTGCTCCCGAAGCTTCTCAACTTCTTCCTTAATATCGACTACCCAATGCGCAATTTGAGCGTCGTTGGCTTTTGCCCCTATCGTGTTCGCTTCACGGTGCATTTCCTGCAACAGAAAATTCAACTTCCTTCCCTCTGAGCCGCCGTTTGAAAGCAACTCCAGAAACAAAGTGTTATGGCTCTTGAACCGAGTACACTCTTCTGTAACGTCGGCCTTTTCGGCCAGAATCGCTACTTCCATTTCGAGTCTACCCGGATCCGCGATATCCGAGTCCAGCAACTGCTTGACCTTGTCAGACAAGCGGGTGAACAGAACATCCGAGGTCTGCCGGGCGTGCTGTTCAATTCGCGTGACAGCGCCATTCACAAGATTGACACGGGATTTCAGGTCTTTCTCAATCTCCTGCCCTTCTCTCTGCCTCAAGCCCTTCAAATCCTGCAGTGCACCTTCCAACGCCTTCTTGACCAGGCCACGCACAGCTTCGTCAACGTCGCCGGAATCATCGGAAGATAGAATATCTGGGAAATTCAGGATATGCTGAAGCTCAATGTCCCCACCAATCCCAAGGTCGTTTCTCAGACCATTCAGCAATTCCACGTAACTGGAAGCCAAATCCTTATCGACAGTCAACCGCCCGACTGTCCTGTCACCACGCACCCAGACGGTGATGCTGACACGACCTCTGGATAGCTGCGCACCGACCATCTCCCGAATGTCCATTTCGCAAGCTGAGAGATTCCTGGGAAACCGAACATCGATGTCCAGAAAGCGGTGATTGAGGGACCTCACCTCCACCGAAACCAAGACGTTCCCCAGCCGCGCTTCACCACGTCCAAAGCCTGTCATGCTGGAAATCATCGTCTCAAATCCGATTCAGTTGGTGGTGTTTGACCGTAAAATTTCGCCAAAAAATTGACGAAAGAAACGGCATTAAGTCAAAATATTCAAGTAACTTACATTATACAATATAAATTTTTCATTGTCAAACGAATTTTGAACTTTTTTGGTCGGGAAAGGGATGCGGTGAGGGTAGTCTCGAGGGACTCCCACCTACCTGCGTAGCGGGCAGATAGGTGGATAGAATGCGCTATTTGGAACGTTTGGAGCGCCGAAACTTTGGCTCCTGCAATGTCAGCTTCGCGGAGACCCGGTGGGTAGCTCCGAGGTCCTCATGCCCAAGAAAGGCATAGTCGATGTCCAGTTTCGGCAGGTGGAATCCGACCCCGGCACTGAACTGGCCGATATCCATCTGCGCGGCGCCATCGTTGCCAAGCTCAGCAAAACCGAGACGCACAGAGACGGCGTCCCGATAAGCGTACTCCCAGCCAAGATTGACATCAACGCTGGTTGCGCCGACGTTGAATAGCGATGATTCACGTCGGTTTTCGAATCTGAAGGTAAAATCCATGGCCGGCTGAATGTGGCCGCCAAGCGCGGACATCTGAATCGGATAGGTCAGTCCAGCGCGCACCGACGGTCGAATCAACTCTCTTCTGCCAGTATCCCATGCCAGGAGAGTCGTCGTGATGTCCTGAAGGTTCACGCCGACAACCCACTTGCCGGTGGGATTGAAAGCGAATCCGAGATCAAACCCCAAGCCCCAGGCCGAATTATCCCCGACTGACCTGCTGATAAACTTGATGTTACCACCAAAGGCCAAGCTGCCTTCAGTGCGTTTTGAATAGGTGAGATAGAACGCGTAGTCCGTGCTGCCAAACAAATCGGTGACAAACGGCGTGTTTCTCACAAGCTGACCGTTGTCATCGACATAAGTTTCACCGAGACCGACATCTGGATTCCTCAGGGCAGTTTCCTGGATGTCATCGACACCGAGCCGGATAATACTGAACCCGAGACTGCTCCGGTCGCCGATCGGCATGGCGGCACTGCCGAAGTCATAGTTGACTTCGCCACTGAACTGCCGCGAGTGCATGAGCATAAACTGCGGATACTCAACAAAAGCAAGCCCTGCCGGATTCCAGTAGCCGGAGGTCACGTCACGGGACACGGCGACATAAGCGCCACCCATGCCCAGCGAACGTCCACCAGCGCCGAGAGATAGAAATTCGCCGGCATACTTTGCTGCCGTGAGACCACCAGCCTCTACGGCACTGTTTCCCACGACAAAAGTCAGGGCAATCGCGACAATGGATGCAAATCTGCTCATGAAACAGCCTCTCATACGGTGCGTAAACATCCGGGCGGACATGTGATGGCGGAAGTTAAGGTTTAACATTTCTAAACACAATCGTTATTAACAGATATTCCTCTGATGATGATTCGAGCAACTGCCTCGCTGACTACCCCTCTGTCACTTTCTTCAAATCGTTGAGCTTGATAAGCGCCTGCAAGGGTGTCATCTCATCGAGATTGATCGCTTCAACCTCGTCGCGCAGCTTTTGTTCCTGTGTAGAAAAAATGTTCATTTGACGGCTATCCTCTTGTTTTCCCTGGTGCCTGGCAGCGAGTTTCGGCAAATGGTTCGGGGTCAACTCATCTGCCTCCAGGTTTTGCAAAATCTCCCTCGCCCGCCTGATTACGCCATCGGGAAGACCGGCAAGCTTGGCTACCTGGATGCCGTAGCTGTGGTCGCAGCCACCGGCTGCAATTTTTCTCAGGAAAACAATTTTCTCACCAGACTCTTTCACAACGACATTGTAGTTTCGTACCCGTGGCAGCAGCAGGGCAAGCTCAGTTAGCTCGTGATAGTGTGTCGCGAAAATGCACTTTGCAGCGACATTGCTGTTGTTGTGAAGGTATTCCGCCACGGACCAGGCAATTGACAATCCATCAAATGTGCTTGTGCCGCGGCCGATTTCATCAAGCAGAATCAGGCTTTTTGCCGTTGCGTTGTTTAGAATATTGGCCGTCTCATTCATCTCCACCAGAAAGGTGCTCTCGCCGCCCGCTAGATTGTCAGATGCCCCGACACGGGTAAATATTTTGTCAACGATGCCGATTGACGCCTTCTTCACAGGCACGAAACTACCCGCCTGCGCCAGCAAAACAATCAAACCAACTTGACGCAGAAATGTCGATTTGCCAGCCATGTTCGGGCCGGTGAGGATATGAATTTGCTCTTTCTTGCTATTGATAACCGTGTCGTTGGGAATGAATGATTCGCCGTACGGCAACAGCTTCTCCACCACCGGATGGCGGCCATCCCGTATCTCAACCTGTGTGCCGTCATGTATTTCCGGCCGGCGGTAGCGGTTTTCGATGGCCAGTTGAGCGAACCCTGCCAGGCAATCGATGGTGCTCAGCAGCCGGGAGTTCTCCTGGATGGATTTTGATTCATCGCCAGCCATCCGGCGGATACTGTCGAAGAGATCATACTCAATCGAGACGATTTTCTCTTCCGCGTCCAGCACCTTTTCTTCGTATGCTTTTAAATCCGGCGTAATAAAACGCTCGGCATTGACCAGCGTTTGCTTGCGAATGTAGTGCTCAGGGACCCTCGAGAGATTGGATTTGGTGACTTCAATGTAGTACCCAAACACCTTGTTATAACTGACCTTAAGAGATGAAACCCCTGTGCTCTGGCGTTCATCGGCTTGCAAGCGGGCAATCCAGTCCTTGCCGGAGAATGAGATGTCGCGTAGTTCGTCGAGTTCCGCGTGATATCCGCGTTTGATAAGGCCGCCCTCAGTCACAGCCAGCGGCGGCTCATCAACGATAGCTTTGTCGATTTCATCAACCAGAGGTTCGAGAAAGTCGAACTGCGACCCTGTTTCCCGCAGAACGTCAGACTGAAATCGCCTTATCGTGTCTGCCACTTCCGGAATGATTTTGAGGGAACGTTTGAGTGCGATGAGATCGCGGGCAGATGCACGATTGGTGACGACTTTTGACACAATCCGCTCTAGATCTCCAATCTGGCCCAAGGCCTCACGTAATTCAGGAAGCACATTTCCGGACTTGTGCAATTCTTCAACGGCATCGTGCCTGCGCCGAATTTGCACCACTTCGGCCAGCGGTTTCAGCAACCATTGCACCAGCCGACGGCCACCCATCGGGGTTTTGGTCTTATCGACCACAGAGATGAGCGTGCCTTGAGCGCTGCCGCCGCGCATGGATTTCAGCAGTTCGAGATTACGCAATGTATCGCTGTCAATGCCGACAAATTCGGACCGCGACTGGCGCTGAAGGGTGTTGATGTGGACAAGCTGATATTTCTGAACTTCCTTCAGGAAATGCAGAATGGCTCCTGAAGCGCAGATGCCAGCATTCAGATCTTCGCAGCCGAAGCCCTTCAGAGAAAGGGTGTCAAAATGGGTAAGAAGAGTTTCGTAGGCATAGTCCCGGGCGAAAATCCAATCTTCCCGGCTGGTGAGAAACGTGTTCTCATAGCCGACAATGGTGTCCTGCACGATCCTGGATTGCTCATCAGAAACTAAAAGTTCAGACGGGCCGATCTTTTTCAGCTCTTCTGCAGCCAGTGGCAAGGGCAATTCATCGACAGTAAATTCACCCGTCGAAATATCGACTAGAGCAAGGCCGCAAGTCTCACGCTGAATGTAAATGCACGCGAGATAGTTGTTGCGTTTGCTGTCGAGCAAATCGTCCGTGACCACGGTACCCGGGCTGACAACCTCAGTCACATCTCGCTTGACGACCGTCTTCGCCTTCTTCGGATCTTCAAGCTGCTCGCAAATCGCGACACGGTGGCCGGCTTTGACCATCTTGCCGAGGTAGGTGTCCAAGCTATGGTATGGAAAACCGGCAAGCGGAATCCTGTTCGGCTTGCTGCCGCCACGAGAAGTAAGGGTCAGCCCAAGCACTTCGGACGCGACTTTGGCGTCGTCGAAGAACATCTCGTAGAAATCCCCCATTCGAAAGAACAGCACTGCGTCCTGGTGCTTCTCTTTGATCGCCAGGTACTGCTCCATCATCGGGGTGAGTTTTTCGCCTTTGGCCATTAATTCCGCTTTCGGTCTCGATTTCGTAGCAGCTTCAGTCTGTTTCTGTTTGCGAATTTTGCCGAATGTCACCCCCCCAGTTCAGCTTGGCGCGCAGAACGTCGTAAAAACTCCGATGGCGATAGGACACCAGTCGCACAGCATGCGCTGCCTTCTCAATAGTGACGGCTTTGCCAGGTAGCAATTCCTGCGCTACCTGACCGTCACCACTCAGGTAGACCGCATGTCCTTCCGACTCAACCGTGACTTTAATTCTGCGGTCTCCGGGAACCACAACCGGCCGTGCTCCCAGACTGTGAGGACAGATGGGATTAATAATGACGGCCTGCATCGAAGGCAGCAGAATTGGACCGCCGGCGGCGAGCGAGTAGGCAGTCGAGCCGGTTGGTGTTGAAATGATTAGGCCATCGCTGATGTAGGCATTCAGAAACTCATCGTCGATGTAGGTTTTAACTCGGATCAATCGTGAGCTGGCGCCCTTTTCAATGACGAAGTCATTCAATGCAAAGGACTTGGGTCCCGGCTCGCCGTCGATCTTTGCTGCCAGAACCATGCGCTCCACTACCTGAAAACGCCCGCTCAAAATCTCGGGCAGGGACGTGAAAAGCTCATCTGGCGTCAACTCCGCGAGAAAGCCCATGCCTCCGAGCTTGACACCCAGAATGGGGATCTCCGCGGCTTCAATCTTCCGGGCAATGGACAGAATCGTGCCATCCCCGCCGAAAGAAATAACCATTGCAACATGCTCGCTGAAGTCTTGCGGGTGTAGCCGCGGAAATTCCTGCGGCCCAAGATTGAGCTGCTCCGCCACTTCTATCTCTACGTAGGCGCCAACGCCATGCGATTTCAACCACTGCAAAACTTCTGGCAGCAGTTGCCGCACCTCCTGTTTGTCGCAATTCGCGGTGATTGCAATCTTCATAGCAGCGAGACCGCTATTCTCTCTCCGATTCGAGTTTGAATTCCTCTCCGTCTTTCACGAGCCGCTGAACCCGGCCGTTTGCGTCCTCCAGCTTTGTTTCGCAAAAGCGACTGAGTTCCATGCCCTCTTCAAACAGCTTCAAAGACTGGTCGAGAGAAAGCGAGCCATCCTCGAGTTTGCCGACAATCTCATCGAGACGGCTCATTGCTTGTTCGAATGTTTTTTTCGCCATGAGTTAATAAGGTTGGCATTCAAGAGTTCTGAATTTTTTGCACCGCTGCAACGGCGGAACCAATATGAAATCGGAGATTCACGGGCTGGCTAATTTCGAGCTGATTCGAGTCTGTCACCGGAACCCCGTCACCGCTGGTGCACAGGGTGTAGCCGCGCTTCAAAACGTTTTCATGCGTCAGCAGAGAGAGCCTTTGGGACAGTCCGGTGAATTGTTCACTGTCGTGCTGGAGTCTGTGACGGAGTGATTGCTGCATACGGCGCTGGAGTTCATCGAGGCGCTGCCACAACTGGTGGACCTGATCTTTTGGCCGGCCAAACGCGTAGCTTTGCCTGAAAACCCGAAGCCGGTCAAATTGCTGACGCAGCCTCGCCTGCATCCCGCCAATCAACGCTTCACGCCGGTAGCCAACCTGGCCCTTTAACTCCGAGCGGTCAGCCACGGCTAATTCTGCCGCCGCTGAGGGCGTCGCTGCTCGTAAGTCAGCCACAAAATCGCAGATACTGAAATCGATCTCGTGTCCGACCGCGGAAATGATTGGGATTGAAGACTGGAAGACGGCACGGGCGACAACTTCCTCGTTGAATGGCCAAAGATCTTCCAGAGAACCGCCGCCACGTCCCACGATCAGAACATCGACGTCTCCAAACTCGTTGAATTCATCGATGGCGGTGGCAATCTCGTTGGCCGCTCCCGTGCCCTGCACCCTGACGGCGTTCAGAATAACATCGACATTCGGAGCTCTGCGACGCAGCACATTGACGATGTCGTGCAGCGCGGCGCCACTAGCCGATGTGACCAGCCCGATACGCTCGGGATAATCTGGCAAGTCATGTTTGATTTCGGCTGCGAACAGGCCCTCATCGTGCAACCGTTTTTTCAACCGTTCGAAAGCAAGCTGCAAGTCGCCAAGGCCGGCATGCTGCAACTGCCAGATATCAAGTTGGTAGGCGCCTCGCTTCTCGTACAGACTCAAACGACCTCTGGCCTGTACTTTCATACCGTCGGTCGGTGCAAAGAACAAATTCTGATTGTTGTTTCGCCACATGACGCAAGGGATCTGCGCGCGTTCATCCTTGAGCGAAAAATACATGTGCCCGCTTGAATGATGGATGAAATTGGAGATCTCTCCCTGCACGCAAACGCCAGGAAACGCGGATTCCAGCAACGCCTTGACATCACGAGTCAGGCGGGAAACGGTGACATACGCCGCTCCGTCTTGCAGTATGTCATCAAATTCAAGCTGTGAGGGTGACACAGGCCGAAGCTCCCCGTACTGGTAGGGTTGACAGAATAAAAACAAAAGGATAGAACTTATATGGTCGCCATCGTTCTATCCCTCTTAGACTTGCGAAGTCTCTAGCGAACTTTCTTTTTGTGTCGGTTCTTTCTGAGCCGTTTCTTGCGCTTATGTGTGGCTATCTTGTGACGCTTCCTTTTCTTACCGCTAGGCAAAGGCTTTACCTCCACTTGTTAAGTATTTATTCAAAACTGACATTGTTATTGACCAGACGTTTCAGATCAGATGATGCCTTGAATACTGGCGAGGTTCGCTCCGGCACGTGCATCACTTTGCCTGTCTTCGGATTTCTGGAAACACGCTCATTGCGCTTTACCGTCCTGAAGCTGCCGAACCCCCGAATCGTAACCGAATCACCAGTTTGGAGTGCGTAACCTACCGTGGCCAGGAAGCCATCTACGACGGCTGAGGTTTCCATCTTGGTGAGCCCTGTGCCTTCTGCGACGATGTTAATGATGTCCCCTTTTGTCACGGTAATCCCTCCCGGATTATGAATTTCCAAAGCTGGCTAGTATAAGAAAAATAACATTCAATGTCAATATTAAATGGTAAGCGTCTGGATGTCCCCCATTTTTCACACAAGAGCCAAACACAATTGTTTTTTCATTAAAGAAGAGAACGTGTTGCTGTCATAGACTTTTGAAAGAGCAAGCAATTTTTTGACAGCAAAGGCCAACTTATAGAAGATAAACCGAAGCATATCAGACATTTTTTTTCGATTCACCAAAGCTAATTTCGGATGGAAAATAATCTCCAAACAAAGATTTTCTAATCGGGTGTAAAGGAACGATACCGCAGCCCACAACAACGCATTCATACTCTTGAGTGCTTCATAGCGTTGTAAGCAAATCCCCTCCAAATCATAGTCACTTTTGATTTGACGATGAACTTCTTCAATTTTCCAACGATGACCATAGCCCACAAAGGCGGTCTTAATCACGACCTTCCTCTGAGTACAGTTCAGATGGCAAAGAAGCCAACAATATCCTTTCTTTCGTTCTTTTAGAACGACTAACCATAACATCTTTTTGCTTCCCGGCAACCTCACTGGCACAACACCACAATCATACGTTTCTTGAACCTTTTTATTCTTTTTGGTTTTGGCCACCGTGTAACTCTGAGATAATTTAACCTTACGGCTTATCTCCTTTAAAGGCCGACGCTCGCCTTCGTAAACTAAATCTCTATTGCCAACCTGACGAATAATAAACTGTTGATTATCTTGCAGTAACGGTTCCATAATGCCCCGCCTGTCGCCACCCCGATCATCAACCCAGATCTTCTCGCCACCAACCACTCTTGAAACACACCCGATCGCATCTAATATCTTTTGGTTCTCGCTGCTGGATTCCTCAACAAGACTATACAACTCTGAATACGCAGGCACAATCGTACTGCCCGATTCGTCAACGCCAGTCACATTACATAACCAATAACCCGGCCCCTTTTTCTGCTCACTACCATCCCAAACCAAACCGAGACCCGACATCTGCTCCGCATAGCGCTTCTGAATGTCCGAAAGGTCGATTACCATATATTTACATTGCCTGAGATAATAGCGCTGTGTCTCTAACATCGAATCCGATATTCGACGCCACATCCCTTCAACCCCAAGATGTCTCCCTAAACGCTCCGTGCTCTTTTTTAAACTCAGGCCATCTTGAAGATGCCGCGCGATGCTATTGAGTTGTACTTCTCCGCCCTTTAATATCCCAAAGAGCATCTGGTAGAGAAACTTCCTGTCAGGACGATTGAAACCCAAGCAAAGCCGTTTAGAAAAGTGATGCAATTTTATTTGTATCTTTGTCGATAATTCTGCAAGTTCCATGAGGCTCCATCCTTATCTGAAAAGTTAATCCTGATAAAATTAATGTATAAGGTTGGAGCCTTTTTTGCAAGCAATTTACACGAATTCTGTAATACGTAACTCCTAAATTATTAATTGATTATATTGTGGTGTCCAAGCAAATTTTGGGGGACATCCTG
>JAJDAF010000015.1 GCA_029261995.1 Candidatus Zhuqueibacterota bacterium | reverse complement strand
TCGGTTTATCTTCTATAAGTTGGCCTTTGCTGTCAAAAAATTGCTTGCTCTTTCAAAAGTCTATGACAGCAACACGTTCTCTTCTTTAATGAAAAAACAATTGTGTTTGGCTCTTGTGTGAAAAATGGGGGACATCCAGTTGATCCACCTGACTGCTTGATTTTCACGATTATCTTTCGTTAATTGTCAGGCTCGATTTGGATGCCGTTCAACATGATTGCTCTGAATCACTACGGCATTTCTGGCAACCCGGACGAGTCATGACTTACGCCTGAGAGACTATATGGTAGAGACCAAAAAACGCACGAAGACCAGCAACAATTCAATCAAGATTGAATCCATCTCACTCTCCCATCAGCAAATTATCGATGACTACCGGCTTGCAGTGTGCAGCAGGCACGCCAGCGTTTTGGGCAAGAAGGAAGTGATGGGCGGCAAGGCCAAGTTTGGAATTTTTGGCGATGGCAAGGAGGTGCCACAACTTGCGATGGCCAAAGCTTTCAAAAAGGGTGATTTTCGCTCCGGCTACTACCGCGATCAGACTTTCATGTTTGCCACCGGCATGTCCGATATTTCTCAGTTTTTTGCGCAGTTGTATGCCAACCCGGATGAGAAGTTCGAGCCGGCGACCGCGGGCCGCTGCATGAATGCCCATTTTTCGAGCCGCAGTCTGAATGAAGATGGCGCCTGGAAAGACCTGACGAAAATGTATAACACCTCGGCGGATATTTCGCCGACCGGTTCGCAAATGCCGCGTCTGGTTGGCCTGGCGTACGCGTCGTGCCTCTATCGTGAGGTGCCTGAGCTCAGTCAGTTCACGCAATTCTCCCGAGGCGGCAATGAGGTTGCGTTTGGCACCATTGGCAATGCGACCTGCGCCGAGGGCATGTTTTGGGAAGCCATCAACGCCATCGGCGTTTTGCAGGCCCCGGTGGTCATGTCCGTTTGGGATGACAACTATGGTATCTCTGTTGCCAACGAATATCAGATTACCAAACAAAGCGTTTCTGAAGTATTGGCCGGCTTCAGGCGAGTGAAAAAGAAAGGCCAGGGTTACGAGATTTTCAAGGTCACGGGCTGGGATTACCCCGAGCTGGTCAAAACCTACCTGCAGGCTGAAAAGATTGCTCGCAAGGAACATGTGCCGTGCCTGATTCATGTCGTGGAATTGACGCAGCCCCTGGGCCATTCGACTTCCGGGAGTCACGAGCGCTACAAATCACAGGAGCGGCTGGCTTGGGAAGACGAGAACGATTGTCTGCGCAAGATGCGCGAGTGGATGGTCGAAACCGGCATTGCCACGGCAACACAACTCGATAAGTTCGATGACGAGGACACCAAGGCGGTCGCCCGAATTAGGGACAAATCCTGGCAGGACTTTCAGGCGCCGATCCGCAAAGAACGCGACGAGGTGCTGGCGATTCTCGACGACATGGAGCGCGAATCAGTGCACTCAAACGAACTACACAACGTCAGGAACCGGTTGGCAAGCCTGCCAAATCCGATTCGCCGCAACATCACGCCGGCGGTCCGGGATGCTTTGATTGTTACGAAAGATGAGGCGCTTCCCGCCAAACAAAAAATCATCGACTGGAAAAATCAGTACGAGCAGGTCAGCGAGGAACGCTTCAGCTCCTATCTTTACAGTCGGTCTGCCGAATCTGCTCTCGAGGTGCCAGAAGTCAAGCCGGTCTATTCAGACACTTCAAAGAATGTCAACGGCTTTGAGCTTCTGAATGCATGCTTTGACGCCGCTTTCGCGCGTGATGCCAGGGTGATTGCCTTCGGCGAAGACGTGGGCTTTCTCGGTGGTGTCAATCAGGGTTTCCGCGGCCTCCAGGAGAAATATGGCAAGCTGCGGATTTCGGACACCGGCATTCGCGAGTGCACCATCATCGGTCAGGCCATCGGTCTGGCTGTCCGGGGACTCCGCCCGGTTGCGGAAATCCAATATCTCGATTACGTTCTGTACGCCCTGCAGATTATGTCTGATGATCTCGCCACCCTGCACTGGCGAACCAAAGGTGGCCAGAAAGCGCCGGTGATTGTGCGGACGCGTGGCCACCGCCTGGAGGGCATCTGGCACTCGGGCTCACCGATGGCGGCGATGCTGCATCTGCTGCGCGGCCTCCATGTACTTGTGCCCAGAGACATGACGCAGGCGGCCGGGTTCTACAACACCATGCTGCGCTCGGATGAACCTGCCATCATCGTCGAAGTGCTCAATGGCTATCGCATCAAAGAGGCGTTGCCGGACAATGTTGGAGAATTCACACTACCGCTGGGCATCCCGGAAATTCTGAAATCCGGCTCTGATGTGACCATCGTCACCTACGGCGCCTGTTGCCGGCTATCCATGGATGCGGCTCAGCATCTCAAGAAAGTAGGTGTGGATGCGGAAGTGATCGATGTCAGGTCTTTGCTGCCGTTTGATCGCAATCAGATGATTCTTGACTCTCTGAAAAAAACCAACCGCATCGTCTTCGTGGATGAGGATGTTCCCGGTGGCGGCACGGCCTACATGCTGCAGGAGGTGCTGGAGAAACAGGGTGGATTCGAGTGGCTGGATTGCGCGCCGCGTACCATCGCCGCGAAACAGCATCGTCCGGCCTTTGGTTCGGACGGCGACCATTTTTCTAAACCGAATGTAGAGCAGATATTTGAAAGCGTCTACGACATGATGCACGACGGTGATCCGGCGCGCTATCCCATGTTCTACTAGGCGGGATGGATACAAACAGACCGTTCGTCAACCGAGGACTGCACGGCCCTGGTCTGCTGTTTCCGAGATTCTCGTGTTTGGCACAAACAATTATCATTACCCATAAAAGGAGATTGCACTAGAGATGGTAGACCGTTCGCAGTACACACTCTACAGTGGCGGCCATGCCGGCGCCGAAGAACAATTCGGAAGCTGTGCTGAGCGCTGGGGTATTCAGGAAGTCAACTTTTCATACAAGGGCCACAAAGTCGCTCGTGACAAGAATATAATCGAGCTTGCTGAAGAAGAACTGGAAAAGGGCGATGTCAGCATGGAGATTGTCTCACGCCACATGGGCCGCAACTATCATGAGGCGGAGCGCATTCGTCGCATCATCCGTACGATTTTTCACATGGTGACCAGTGGCGACCATGTGTTTGCAATTGGCTGGATTCTGGCAAACGACACGGTCAAGGGCGGCACCGGCTGGGGTGTGGAGCTTGCCAAATTTTTCAACCGCCAGGTCAGTGTCTACGATCAGGAGCGCAAGCAGTGGTATACCTGGAAGGACAAGAAGTGGGTCGCAGACAAGCCTGTTATCTATGCACAAACGTTCACGGGAACCGGCACCAGAAATTTGTCAAAGGACGGCCGCCAGGCAATCCTCGAGTTGTTTGAGCGGTCATTTGGTCCAGAGCTGCAATGATCTTTGTCTGGCATTTGCCTGCGAAGACGTATGGTAGATGAAACCAGACTTGATGTTTGCCCGCCACTGTCATTGCGAGACGTTGTTCGCCGAAGCAATCTTCCGCCTCGCTGAACAACCCTCGCGGTGACAGCCGGAAGCTGTTTCCGCCAAATCTGATTGACCAAACTAGAGCGATTTGCCCAGCACGATATACCAACGGAATTTCGTGTGTTTTTCTCCCGGCAATGGATCGCTGAGCCACACCGGAAAGACCAGCTTGGCATTCAGATCCTCAAACACAGACAAGTTGCCGCCAAATAGATTGAGTTCGTCGCCCAGGAAGGTGAAGCCGAATCCGGCATCGCCGCGTCCAACTCCGCCATCTTTCCGGGTGGACCAGATTCGCCCAACGTCATAAAAAAGAAAAGGTCGAATCGCGAGTGCCATGACCTCACGGGTTGTGATTTCCAGATTGGCCGTGACAAATCGTTCGGCGGGCAACGGTTGTCCGGCGTAGCCACGCATGAAGCCGCCGCCCTCCACAAAACGTCTGGAGAATCCAAGAACGGTGTCGCCGGTTTTCAGAATGTCGTTTTGGAACCGTTCGCGCGCTGTCGCGCCTTCTGCCCGAAACTGGTCTTGTGCTGGCAGTCGATCCGGCCCGAAGGAAGTAGCGAGATTGCCTCGCGCCAGGAATTTGAGTGCGCCTGCCCGGGCTTCGCTGGTCCAGCGTCCGCTCAGTTTGGTGAATTGCGCATCACCGCCTGGCAGGGCGATTTCGCCGCGAACTTTCGCCTCGGTGAATCCGGCGTCAAAATCTGCTCGCATCCTTCCCTCGGCGTAGGAAGTAAGCACATTGACATCCTGCCACTCGTCAAGGCGGGTCGTGCCGGTATCATTCCGCACCTCGCGAAACGTGTAGCTGTCGTTCAGGACGGTGCTGAAATTGAGTCCAAACTCCAGACTGCGGCTCCCTCCAACCGCAAGAACGCCATGAGAGCCCTTCAAGGAAACGCGGGCGTCCGCTTCGAACCGTCCTTCATTTTTACGTGCCATCAGGCGATAGCGCTGCAACAGATTCTTTCTGGTTAGGGGGTGCGAATAAGTCGCGCCGAGGTCCAGTTCATGCGAGTCAAGTCCAAACATGAACTCCAGATCAAGGTTGTTGTAGAAAGCACGGTAACTGCTGCGGGTGCGGGCGCCAAGCCGGATTGAGTCGTGACCATTGTAGCCAATCAGCGGCCGCCACAGCACCAGGTAGGCGTCACGCGGCATGTGAATGAATTTCAGCAGCGGCAGGTCGGGTCGAAATTCCAGGCGTGTATTGGTATTGTTGAGGGCGTTGCTGTCCATAATCCGGTCGTCTGGATCGACGTTGACCTCGCGAGGTTTTTTCGGCGTTTCCACGGTTAGTGTCGTCTGTTTTTCTTTGCCGTCCCATCGCTTGACAACACGCTGGCCGTCGCCGAGTTCGATTTCAACCTCTACCGGCATGATACCGTCGCCCTTGCGTTCCAGGTCGATTTCCGTCACCCAGGAATCGTCATCAAGTTTGCGCTTCCGAACCTTTCCCTGTTTGTAATCGACTGTTGGCGTGGCGCGCAGCCATTGGTCAAAAAACCAACCCAGTTCCTGGCCGGCTGCGGTTTCAAACGCCTCGCGCATTTCTGTCTCTGCGATGTGGCTTGCAGCGTGCCTGCTGACCAACTCACGCGTTGCCGCCTTGAAGGATGAATCGCCCACCACAAAATGCAGCATTTCATAAAACAACTCCGCTTTCAGGTAGACGTTGAATGCCAGCCCCACCGGGTCCCGGTATTCGTCTATTCGCTGAGAGATGGGCTCGTTTGCCCCGGACTCGCTGTAAAGATGGGTCAGGTTTCTGAGAAGGCCATCAATGGATGGCAAGGGATAGTTGCGCTCCAGCCAGTTCATGTCCTCTTGCGCTTCCTCGGTGTCGTAGCCCTTCGGACCGTACTTCTTTTCTGAAAGCGACTTCCCCAGGTAAGTTTGCATTCCGGTGCTGAGCCACGATTCTTTGACACCATTTGTGGCTACCATTCCGGGAACCCAGATCTTGCTCAACTCGAACGCCAGTTCAAAAAACTCGGGATGGCCCAGCATGGTATGCCAGGGGACGGCGAAATCTCTATCGAGGGAGTGCGTGACGGTCAAATGTTCAAAAGGGTACTCGCCAAAATGTTGCAACAGATGCGTCCACGCAAACTGATGGTTGAGCAAGAATACCTTGAGCCAGCCGATGCCACCATCTCCCCAAGCCAACAAGTGCACTGGCGTACCGCTGAGTTCGCTCTCAAAATATGTAAATTCCGGTGACGCGCTCCAAGTGAAATCGTGAATGCTCTGAGCCCTGAAAACGAGGCGGCGCGGGCCGGCAAGCCTTGCCTTATCGAATCGGACCTGTTTCAAGGAGTCGTGCCAGGCTTCATAGGCTTGCTCGGTCGTGCTGGTATCCGCTACGACCTCTTGCCAGCCGGGATTGCCAGAAACCAGCTCGCCAGATGCGGCAACGATATAATCACCCGGTACCGTGAGTGCAACCTCGAAATCCGCGAATTCGCTGTAAATGTCCGACGCCTGCATCATGAAATGGAAGGGGTCGGCCTGCCAGCCGTCCTGATCGTACACCGCAATTTTTGGAAACCAAAGCACATGATTTGCAGGAATGCGCTCAGAACGCTCCGTTTCGCTGTCGAACTTCTGAATGAATGCGACGTTCACCAGCATGCTGTCTCCGGGCGCGAGAGAGGTTGGCAGTCGTAAATCGAGAATTGTGTCCTTGAAATTGTAGGCGAGAATAGGAAAATTCTCGTTGTGGCCGATGCTGATGAATTGCACACTTTGTACGGTCACTTCGTGGCCGCCATCCTGGTCGAAATCCATGTTGCCGCCACTGAAGCGATTCATCTCACGCACCGCGGTATTTTCGTCGTCGTGAAACGCGTTGGACGGCACTTGCAGGTAGATCCGATTCAGTGTGTCCGGCGCGTTGTTGCGATAGGTAATTTGCATGCTGGCGTTGAGTTGGCGCGCCACTGTGTCAAGTTCAGCTTCGATTTCGTAGCGCACGCCTTGCTGCCACCGGCGTTTTTCGGTATCCTGCGCCACGCTGCTTTGCGTCGCCGTAATACTGAGTGTTATTGCAATCAAAATCAATTTCATTGAGTTTCCTTCCGGTTTGTGAGAAGGAGGAAGAGTAGGTACAAAAGGCCCCACATGCCCAGGCTCAGTCGGTGTGCCTGCATTCCTGCCCGATTTCCTCTCGCGGTTATACGCCGGAACACTCAAATGTTTTCCATCGCTGACCGTTTCCTTGATTTTGCCTGCGAGACCACCTATATTCTTCAACTGCACCCATAGAAAGTCGAACGCCCCAGACCCTTTTCCGTTGCCGGACCCGAGATAACTGGAGGAAGCAAACATGAAGATTTTGATCACTGGCGCCACAGGATTAATTGGCAAAGCGCTTGAACCCGAGTTGCGCAAGGAAGGGCATGATGTCGTGCGGCTCGTGCGCCAGAGAAACACGACGGGTTGTTGTGATTTCTATTGGAATCCGGCATCTGAGGAACTGGAGCCAGCGGCCCTGCTTGGCCTGGATGCCGTGATTCATCTCTCCGGTGAAAACATTGCCAGCCGCTGGACCGAAATCCGGAAGCGGGCGATCCATGACAGTCGGGTCAAGAGTACAAGTTTCTTGAGTAAGACGATTTCAGTTCATGAAACGCCACCGAAAACGCTGATTTGTGCCTCGGCCATCGGTTATTACGGCGACCGCGGTGACGAAATTTTGACCGAGACCAGCAAGTTTGGAACGGGTTTTCTGGCTGACACCGTCCGGCAATGGGAAGCCGCGACGACGCCGGCTTCGGTTAAGGGCATTCGGGTTGTGAATATGCGGTTTGGCATGGTGTTGAGCGCGAAAGGCGGAGCACTTGCCAAAATGTTGCCTGCGTTCAAATTTGGTGGCGGAGGAATTGTTGGAAGTGGCAATCAATACTGGAGTTGGGCTACCATTGATGACGTCGTGGGAGCAATTCAGCATGCGCTCAAAACGGAATCACTGGAAGGGCCGGTTAACGTGGTATCGCCTGAGCCGGCGACCAATCGCGGTTTCACCAGAATACTCAGCAGTGTCTTGTCGCGTCCGGCGGTTCTGCCGATGCCGGCTTTTGCTGCAAAACTGGCCTTCGGCGAGATGGCCGAGCAGCTTCTTCTGGCGAGCGCCAGAGTTGAGCCCGCTCAACTGCTGGCCAGCGGCTACGAGTTCGGTCACTCTGAGCTTGAGGGAGCCCTGCGGCACCTTCTCAAAAAAGATTAGTTTCAAAATACACTCTGGTAGCCATTCTGCTTACCAGGGCCGCCCCACGGCCACGTTCGAAAACAGCTTGAACCCTTCTCCGCCGATGGCCATCCCGACGGTAAACGGATGGTTGATATCCCGCAACCGAAGCCCCAGACCTACGGCGGCATGAATGTGTTTGCCGACCAGTTCGGTTGGGGCGGAAGCGGTTTGTGCCAGGTCGGTCAACAGAAAGCCGTCAAAGCCTGAAGTAATCTGAAACGACCACTCAATATTGTGAACCGCAACGGCGAAATTTCGAAATCGGTCTTTCGAGAAGCCGCGCAGTCCGCTCTTTGAGCCCGCCTCCGGCATCGCAAAGTAGGGCATTCTCTGGTCGTCGGACGAGATCAGGTACTCGAGTCGGCTGGCCAAACTCAATCGAGTTCCGGTAAACAACGGCAATTGCGTGCGTCCCGCCAGATTGAGCCGTACGTACGAAGCGACGGTTGAATGGACGGGAAGAGCGATTTCCACAAACGCTGACCACTGCTTGTCCAAAGTCGCTTTCCAGTAGTCTACGGATTGTCGATCGCTGAGGGTGAAACGCGAAGAGAGATACTGTGCCGCCGAAGCATTTTCAAATTCGCCGCCTTCCAGAAAGCCGGAACGAAATCTCCAGAAGCCCGGAGACCACCTGAGCACCAGGTGGTCTGAAATATCGCGTGCCACTTCGCCGCCAAAGAATATCGATGCGTATTTTGCCGGCACCCTCAGCGATTTGGCGGTCGCATTTCCGATGCCATAGTAAAATGGGTCCTGGTCGGTCTTTCTCTTGAAAAGAAAACTAAGTCTGGTATTCTTGGAAGAGAGCGCGTTCGCCTGGTATCTAAACTTCCAGGAGTAGTCGTGAACGTCCTCGAATTTTATGTGATGCAGCATTCGGTCGGCGGAATTCAGAAAGAACGGGTGGCCAAGTTTGGCGCCCACGTAGGGGTCAAGCCAGTCTTCCAACGTGATGTAAGGAAAGACTCTGGCGTTCTTGCCGATGGGAAAACCGTTCAGAATGACCTTGGCTTTTTCAATGATTGTGTTGGTTTTCTTGGCAGGAACGGGCCGGGCCGGCTGTGCTCTGAGCGGTTCAAATGGCCACAAGGCGACAAAGAAACAACAGAGGATAATTGGGAGAAAGTGTGTTGGCCTGAGTGTGGCAAGAGTTCGTGGTTCACACCACTTTGGCTTCAAAAGGTCTGGATGAGTCACAAAACAATTCAACATCCCACACCACAGATTTGTTCCTTGCACAGATGACAGAAGAGATCTCAGTTTTGCCAGCGAGGTGAAGTGCGCCGGCAAAACTGTATCCTTGCCACCAAAGTGGCTGTCCGTTGTGTTCGCTCAAAAGATGCCTTTGGCGATGCAAAGAGGCAGGATAATATAGACCAGAGTGTCACGCACAGTGTAGTAGGCGACAACGAAGAGCAGGACCTTCTTGCCTCGCTTCCTGATGAGTTCCCGAATGCCCTCCCGCCTCGCGATAATGACGCTATCGATGATGTGAGTCTTGTACAAACTTACCAGGGGAAATTTGCCCAACATGTGTGCTGCTCTCTTGAGCTTGTTCATCTTTTTACCTGTTGAATTGCGGAAGACTGCGACGCTCCTGAAAGCGCCGCAGTCTCACCTGAGTTCGTAATATCTACCTACTCCGTCACTGCAAATTCTTGGGCCTGTTCAGCCGTCCTCACTTTGGGACGCCCCGGAACTATCATGGGGACCTGCTCACGATAATTGGTATAATCGCTGCCATGAATGTCCACGAGATCCTTCTCTTCGAACTGGATTGCTATCAAAATGTACGCCGTCGTCGCAAATGCAAAGACAAGATGCGCTACGGTCATCGTCGGGGTCGCCCACATGAACAGGATGAAGCCGACATAAAGTGGGTGGCGCACGTACTTGTACAGGAACGGCGTCTCGAATTCCAGCTTCGTGTAAGCTCTGCCACGCAGGTAAAGCCAAACCTGTCTCAATCCAAACAGGTCAAAATGGTTGATTAAGAATGTCGCCAACAGCACGATCAGAATGCCCAAAGCAAATACGCTGTGCAAAACTAACTGGCCAACCTGGTTCTGTACCTCCCAGATGACGCCACCCATGGGTTGCCATTGGGTGAAAAGCAGAATGAGCGCCAGGCTTGAGAACAGCGTGTAGGTGCTACGCTCGATTGGCTGCGGTACGATTTTCGTCCACAGGCGCTTGAATCCCTGCCGCGCCATGATGCTGTGTTGCAGGGCGAAAACCAGCAGTAGCCCTGCATTAACCAGCAGCGCCATGCCGAGCGGCCCCTGCGGCCCGGAGTCTATCGACTTTGGAACCAGAATGTTGCCGACAAACCCCGCAGCGTAGCTAAATGTAACGAGAAAGATCGCGTAAGAAACTACGCCGTAAAGTAAGAAAGAGATACGCTTGATCATGAGACCAACCTCCTTAAGGTTGTTTGGTTATTGAGCGCCAATGTTAGTGACGAATTTCTGGCGGCCCCTTAATCAACCCCTGTGCCACAACTGAGCAAGCTGCAGATAAACTTTTTATAAGTTTATAGAAAACAATTTCTTGTTGAGTTTTGAGTATCAGAAACAATCGACACACAGCTTGGTGCTTTCGACAAAAATATCGATTCTTTTCGAGTATTTTGTCGAATGGGGCGTGGGAATGAGAGACCGGTCAGGGAAGTAGCCGGAGCATTTGCGAGTCAATTGCGGGCAAGAAATGGAGTGCGGACTCAGGGCCGTCGCAGGTCAAGACGTTTGATTTTGTAGCGGATGACGCGTTCAGAGATGTTCAGGGCGTTGGCGGCGGCAGACTGATTCCAATCGTGGTGAGTGAGAACCTTGAGCAGGATCTGCCGCTCGTAGTCTGACAGTAGCATATCCAGGTCACCTGCTGTGGGCAGATCGAAAGACGAAGATTGTTTGTGCGCGGTCCCGAGTTCATTCGGCAGGTGGATGGCGTCAAGTTGCTGGGCATGGTCATCTGCGAGAATGACGGCGCGCTCGATGACATTTTCCAGCTCGCGCACGTTGCCCGGCCAGGAGTGGTTTTCCAGCAAATCGATGGCCGCCGGTGCGATGGTCTGCATCGGCCTGTCATGTTTGGCCGCGCAACGACTTAGAAAGTGGGCCGCGAGCGCTGGAATATCTTCGATCCGCTCCCGTAGCGCCGGCAGTCGGATCGGGACAACATTCAAACGATAGAACAAGTCCGCGCGGAATTCGCCGCCCTCGACTTTCTCCTGCAGGTTCTGCGAAGCGGCCACCACGACTCTGACATTGACTTTGCGGGCCTGGTTCGAACCCAAAGGGCGTACTTCCTCCTCCTGCAAGACACGCAGCAGCTTCGCCTGAATCTCCTGGCTCATGTTGCCGATTTCATCAAGAAAAAGCGTGCCGCCATCCGCCTCTTCGAACAGCCCGGCGCGGTCTTTGTCGGCTCCGGTAAAGGCGCCTTTGACGTAGCCGAAGAGTTCGCTTTCGAGTAGATTGGGCGGCAGCGCGCCACAGTCAACTGCGACGAACGATCGACGTGCGCGCGGGCCGGAATTGTGAATGAACTTGGCCACGATTTCCTTGCCAGTGCCACTCTCACCCTGAAGCATGACGCGTCCGTCCGTCGGGATAACACGGTCGAGTAGCCCGAAAACTTCTTTCATCGCGGCGCTGTTGCCAATGATGCCGCCGTGCTGCAGTTTGTTCGCCAGTTCTTCGCGCAGCCTCTGATTTTCGGCGAACAGTTGTTCACGCAGTTGCGCCTGCTCCATAAACTCCGAACATTCTGTCGCAAGTGCGGAGACCAGTTGCAATTCCTCAGTCGAGAACTGCTTGCGATAGTCTGAGCAAGCCAGGTTGACGACGCCGATTATCTCCTCCTTTGCCCACAAAGGAGAGGCCATGATCGACTTTGCGGCAGCATGCCGGTCCGCCATTTTGCCCAGGTTGAACACCGAAGCAATGTCGTTGCTCAACAAAGGTTGCCGGTGCCGGACCACCCAGCCAGTCATGAGGTCATCGAGGTGGTTTTCAAGCAGTTTGTTGTCGGTCTTGCCGCGGCGGATCAGAGTGCGCTGCGATTGCTGCGAACTCGGCCGCAGGAGTTGAATTGATCCTTCCTCAGCCTGGGACAAATCGAGAAACTCGGTCATCAGGCCTTCAATCGCCTCCTCGATGCGTTGTGTCCGGCTCAACAGGTGGGCGATGCGATTGGCTGCCTTGAGAATTGTGATCTGGTCTTTCAAAACGTGCTCCGGGACGATTCAGCAGTGCTGCCTCAGAAACTACAGTTTCACTTCCAAAGCTCTGACTTTGTCATGCTGTGCCGCGAGTTTATCTCTTACTTGGTCTACAATTGATATTGCTGCCGGCTCCTGCAATAATTCTTCATAGACAGGAAATTTCCTGAACCACCAAAACCAGGGTTTGCCACCTCCGGACAGGTCTTCCTTCAGAGCTTGCATGGCTTTGGGCTTGTCGCCAATCACAATAAAGCCTGTAATGTCGTTCTCATCGTAGGCATATGGCCAACCAAATCTCGGCAAACCCTGATAGAACTGCAGGGCCTTGTTCGCCAAATCAATTGCCTTCTCAGTTTCTCCCAGCTTTTGAAAAGCATGAGCCACGACGGTTGCATCGTAGTAATTCCCAAACGTGACCTTGTTGTCTTTGGTCAACTCTGGATAGATCTTTGTGTAGTACTCAATGGCTGACGCGTAATTGGTCAACTGGTATTCGTAAAATGCAATCGTTCGATTATCAGATGATGTGCTTTTTAGACGGTCGAGATGATTGTTCAACTTGCCATAATCATTCGTGTACCAATATATTTCGATAAACGCTGAACTATCGTCCGTAGCCTGCACATACTGATTACAATAGTTCTCTGCCTTCTTCAACTCACCAATGGCCAGATAAGAGGATTTCATGAGGTCATAGACGCCGGGAACTTCATCGCGAAGTTCCTGTGATAGACCCAAACCAATTTCTATAGTCTTGTGTACATCTCCATCTATTTTGAGATAATGCTCCATCAAGTTTGGATAACCAAAACGGGATTGCTTATCTACGTCAACGATTCGTTCTTTTACTTTCAGCGCTTTGTCATAACGCGCGAGTGTTTGCAGGTCAAGTGATGTGCTGTTCAATAAAGTGATGGACAGCGGATCCAGTTGCAGGGCTTTCTCATGTATCTTCAGGGCTCCCTCGAAGCTTCGGCGGTCTCTGTACAAAAATCCTCCATACCAGTGATAAGCCTGTATGTAGTTTGAATTTAGCTCAATCGCTTTTTTGTAAGCCCTTTCTGCCTCGGAGAACTGATTCTTGTTTGAAAGGTGCTTTGCAAGGGTTGTTTGTGTTTCTGCCAGTTCCTGGTTTATGTTTAAGCCTCTCCGCATGCTGTCTTCTGTTTTCAGGAGAAGCAATGAGTCTGAGCGACCATAATAATAGACATTCAAAAGGTAAGTTGCATCGGCTAAGCCGCTATAACTTTGCGCAAAGGATGAATCAAGCGTCACAGCCTTTTCAAACGATTTGACTGCGCTTTCTAAGCTCTCCTTGTTCCGGGTTCTTAAATGGAATCGTCCCAACAAATAGGCATCATAGGCCTCCGAATTTGATGTGCCATGTGAGACAATGTGTCTTGTTTCTTCGCCCAATAGTTTCACTTTCAACTTTGATACTATTGCAGCGGTTATTTCATCTTGAATGACAAAGACATCCGTCAGTTCTCTTTGATAGGTCTCGGACCAAATGTGAAAGCCGTTGTCCACGGCCGACAGCTGTGCTGAGATTCGCAGTTTTGTACCTGAGCGGCGAACGCTTCCTTCCAGAACATAGTCGACATTTAGTTTTTCGCCGATCGTTCTTATATCAGCATTCTTGCCTTTGAAAGAAAATGAAGACGTTATGGCCGGCACTCGCAGGGTCTTTATCTTCGCCAGGTTATTGAGAAGTTCTTCAGTCAATCCGTCTGAGAAATATTCGTGCTCCTTCTCGAGTGACCTGTTTCTAAAGGGCAAAACGGCAATGGAGGCAATTTGTCCGCCTGCGGATTTTCTGAAAGAAGCGTATTGAAGAATGATACCGAGGAGAACAGATCCGATGAGCATCCCGGACAAAAGCAGGATGGAAGAACGTTTGGTCAGGACTGTTCTTTTTGTCTGGGCCACCAGTTCAATAGGATTGCTGTCACCCCGTATTCTAGCTAGCTCAACGATGAGTTCATTTGCCTGCTGATAACGCTCACCGGGGTCTTTGGCCAGACATTTATTGACGATGCGTTCTAATTCCGTGGGGAGGTCTTCGCGTAGTTCAGTAATTGGTCTCGGCTGTTCACTGAGAATGGAGTAGAGGATAACCTGATCGTGGTCTCCGGGAAAGGGCGACTGGCCGGTAAGCATCTCGTATAAGACAACCCCCAATGCCCAAATGTCAGTGCGATTATCGACTTCTGCTCCCTGGGCTTGCTCGGGCGACATATAGGCCATTGTTCCCAAGGTTGCCCCCTCTTGGGTGAGCAGTGACCGTCTGCCCAGCTTTGCCAGACCGAAGTCCACGATCTTGGCCTGTCCGTCTTCAGAGATCAGAATGTTTGCTGGCTTGATATCCCGATGGATAACGTTTCTGGAGTGGGCTTTTGCCAGCCCTTGAGCAATTTGGATGGCCAGGTCCAGAGTTTCGCTTATTCCTAACGAAGGAGTTTCTTGTGCTTCACTGCGTTCAATCTTCTCTTTTAATGACTCCTTATCGTAGTATGCCATAACAATAAAAAGCTGACCGTCCCCAGTCTCATTGATTTCGTGGATGGTGCAGATGTTGTTGTGGTCCAGCATGGAGGCAGCTTCTGCCTCGCGAACAAAACGCTCCCTTGCCTCGGTATCTTGCGTGGAATTGGTCGGCAAAAATTTGATGGCGACAGAACGCTTGAGCTTTGTATCTTCTGCTTTGTAGACGACTCCCATGCCGCCTTCGCCAAGCTTCGCCACAATTTTGTAGTGCAGAACAGTTTCGCCAATCATAGATGGACTTTGTGATTCATTATTGGTTATTTTCGTTGAGCCAACGCGGCTCGATTCTTTCAGAGATAGATTCGCGAGCAGACGCTCGTGCCAAATCGGAGGCAAGAAGCTGCCCAATGGAGCTGTGTCGCGTGTTCAATCGCGGCATGGCGGTCGCCAAGGCGCGCAATCAAAACCCCAGCAGACAACTTGCGGTTACACAACCAGATTTTGGGGGGAGGCACTCCCCAATTCAGTTACGCGAAGGGATTTGTAGGGTGGGCTGAAGTGGCTGCTACTCCGCTTCGAGCGCTTTTCCATGCCATTCGCCAAGCAATTCGGCGTGCGTTGCGATAGGCAGGCAATCTGTGCACCCGTTCATAGAAAATCGGATCGTTCATTTCTGGTCACAGCCACGGAAACCCTTCTTACTCGGCAAGTGTGGAAATATAGAACGGAGCGAGGTTTAAAGCAAATATAAATTTACTCCCTGCGAAAAGTGCGCCGGTCGATCTCTCTCTGTGTACCTGAAAGCCTTTCGCTTCAACCTCTGGATGGCATTTCCTGCAAGAGGACGTGAAAACGCGTCTCCAGGCATGCGGAAGTCCCAATGAGTGCCTGAAAGGCCTATGGACTTGCCGCGCGTCATAGCTTCATTTCATCGCCACCGCTGGGAAGCCAGGGCGCATTGAATCACAGACCTGCTTGAAAAAGAGGCACGAAAGACTTATCTTTGTTCTCGAACAAACGCATTCGTGGAGATGACGCATGACTCGTTACGCTGCATTTTGCTTTTGCTTGATATCCCTGATTGGCTGTGCGCCCAGGTCGCTGGAAGTCTTACCGGTAACCAGGCTTGCGCCACCGGAAGCCGTACGCGCCGCGGTGAAGGCGGGTGAGATTGAGGTTCAGTGGCAGCGACCCGCTTGTTGCCGGTCTGACCTGGCCGGTTACGCCGTTTATATAAGCGAAAAGAGTTTGATCCTGGCGCCGGTTAAAGATTTGCCCACACCTGTCAGGTTGTCCGCAAGACAGCACAGCTATCGCACGGCCGTCGAGCCGGAGGCCGGGACGCTATTTGTTCACGTTCGCGGCTTGAGCCACAGCGGCAAGCTCAGTTTGCCGTCACTTCCCGAAGCAGTGATTTCAACGACGGTGCTGCCGGGCCAGGATTAACCCTGTCGCCGACCGAAAAAAAGCTTGACAAAAGTGTCAAATTTCGTTACGATGTAGCGTTCATCCCATTTATCTATCAATTTAGGAGGGCCGAGTCATGGCAGGAAAGGGTAGTGTGAATAAAGTCATTATTCTTGGGAATTTGGGAGCCGATCCGGAACTGAAGTACACCACAAGCGGAGCCGCTGTCACCACTTTGAGCGTGGCGACATCTGAGAGTTGGAAAGATGATTCCGGTAACCGTCAGGAGCGTACAGAATGGCACCGTGTTGTTCTGTGGCGCCGGCAGGCAGAGGTCGCCGGTGAGTATTTGAAGAAGGGAAGTAAGGTCTATTTTGAGGGGAGATTGCAGACCCGATCTTGGGACGACAAAGACGGCAACAAGCGCTACACCACGGAAATTGTGGGCGATGTCATGACCATGCTCGATAGCCGCAGTGAAGGTGGCGGGGGGCGTGCTCCTTCACCTCCTCCAGCTTCGGATGCGGAGGCGCCGGCCGGTGGAGAGGCAGCCACCGATGACGATCTGCCGTTCTAGGTCAGCGTCATTGGCTTTAGCAGATTTGACTAATATTCTTATCATTTCATTGGAAAATCCGGGAGCTTTCCCGGATTTTTTCTAGGCAGTATTGATTTATGGCAACCAACGGAATTTCAGAGTTAATAGACAAGGCCCGGCTAGCCCGAGACCGGGCATACGCGCCATACTCAAATTTCCCTGTCGGAGCTGCTCTCATGACTCGCGATGGGGAGATCTATATTGGCTGCAACGTCGAAATAAGCTCTTATGGCCTGAGCGTGTGTGCCGAGCGGGTCGCGATGTTCAAGGCCATCTCAGAAGGAGTCCGCGATTTCGAAATAATGGCGGTCACCGCGTTGACGGAATCTTTCTGCCCGCCGTGCGGCGCCTGCCGCCAGGTGCTGATGGATTTTGCCCCGCAATTGCGGCTGGTGCTTGTCAATGCCGCCGGGCTAACAAAAGAAACCACCATTGGCGAATTGTTACCAGAAGCGTTCGAGCCATCCTATCTGGAGGAGACCAGGCCTCGGCAGTAGCGTGCGCCGGTCAGATATTTCTAGTTCTTCAAACACAGGAAACTGCTGTTGTCAAAACGCGGCATTCTCATTGGCATCGCCGGCGGGTCCGGTTCAGGCAAGACTCTGATTGCCAAGAACATCTACGGCTCACTTGGCTCAGATCAGGTTGTGCGTATCTGTCAGGACTCCTACTACAAAGACCTGAGCCACCTCACGCCTGAAGAACGCAACGCCCGCAATTTTGACCACCCGGAAGCCATTGATACGGCTTTAATTATCGACCACATGAACGCCCTGCTCAACGGCGAAACCATCCAGCAGCCGATCTACGATTTTGTCTCGCACACCCGCTCAAGCGAGCACACGCCAATTGGTCCACACTCAATCATTGTGCTCGAGGGCATTCTTATTTTTGACAACAGCGCCTTGCGTGACTTGATGGACATCAAAGTATATGTTGATACCGATGCAGATGTCAGACTGATCAGGCGGCTAAGGCGAGACATCATTGAGCGTGGCCGGACCATGGAGTCTGTGATAGAGCAGTACGAGATGAGTGTGCGACCGATGCATATGCAGTTCGTTGAGCCTTCCAAGCGTTACGCCGACCTAATCGTGCCGGAAGGTGGTTACAATAAGGTGGCTATCGATGTGATTAAGACCAAGATCGAAGCCTTGCTGCGAGAGGAAAACGCCGGTTGAAACGACAGTAGTCCGTGATTGGGATTTCACGACGGACAGGGCTCGGGCAAAAGAGATGAGCAGACAAAAGGGCAGGAAACCGAACCAGGGGAGACACCAGATGTTGAGCGATGTGCCCAAAGATATTGGTTGGATTGAAGTCATTGTTGGCAGCATGTTTAGCGGCAAAACGGAAGAGCTGATCCGGCGCTTGCGCCGTGCGGAAATTGCCCGCCAGGAGGTTGCGATTTTTAAACCTGAGGTCGATACCCGCTACTCGTCCGACCATATCGTGTCGCACAACGAGCAGCGCTTCCCATCCATCACGGTGCCACATGCCGCTGACATTCTTGACCTGTGCGACACCGCCAGGGTCGTTGCGATTGATGAAGGCCAGTTCTTCAGCGAAGAGATCCTGGATGTCTGTGAAAAGCTGGCCAATCAAGGCAAACGCGTTATCGTTGCCGGTCTCGACCAGGATTACCGCGGCCGGCCGTTCGAGCCCATGCCGCAGATCATGGCCATCGCCGAGTATGTGACCAAAACACTCGCTATTTGCGTGGTTTGCGGCAATCCCGCCAATCGGACGCAACGCACGGTGAGAGATGGTGACCGGGTTCTGGTTGGAGCCACGGATGCCTATGAAGCTCGTTGTCGCAATTGTTATGAACCGCCTGCCTCAGACGCATAATCTTCACAAGACCTGATTCTGACCAAAATTTAGGAGGGAGAATGGAACGATTCATTAGTTTCATCGGCATGTTTGTCTTGCTGGGCCTGGCCTGGCTTATGTCGAGCAACAAACGCAAGATTCGTGTGCGCGTGATTCTCTGGGGTGTCGGACTGCAATTGCTCTTCGCCCTGATTGTTCTGGCGGAGCAGACCTACTCGATGGTTGGCATGTTCGTCCTCGCCTCGATGGTCGTGCTTTTCATCTTCAATGATGAACTCGGCCAGGCCGGAAAAACATCGAAACAGGCGATGACGGGGGGAATCGTGGTGGCAATCTCTACAGCCATCATTGCGGTCGCCTATTTTCTGCATGGTTTCGCAGCCTGGTTGCTGGGCCTTGCCGTGGTGCTGTTGGCCTGGAGCTTCTACAAGAAAGATAACCGGCTGCAGCGCTATGGTGCGGCAGCCTTTCTGTCCGTCGGCTTTGGCATGATGTTGAGCAAAGGCATTTACGGCCAAATCATATTCAAAGCCCTAAGCGCAAAGGTCGATGGCTTTCTCAAGCTGACGGACTTCGGCAGCAGCTTTCTTTTTGGCAATCTGGTGAAAGCGGAATACTTTGATCAATTCGGCTTCCAGTTTGCGTTCGCTGTGCTTCCGACCATTATTTTCTTCGCGGCGTTCATGGCCGTTTTGTATTACCTTGGCGTCATTCAAGTTGTGGTGCAGGCGCTGGCGCGGTTCATGCGCTGGACCATGGGCACCAGTGGCGCGGAGACGCTTTCATGCACCTCGAACATCTTTGTCGGCCAAACCGAAGCGCCGCTGCTGATCAAGCCGTTCTTGCAGGATATGACGGTTTCGGAGCTAGCGACGGTCATGGTTGGCGGTTTTGCCACCATCGCGGGTGGCGTGCTCGCCGGCTACATTCGAATGGGTATAGATCCGGGTCACTTGATTGCGGCCAGCGTCATGTCGGCGCCCGCCGCGTTGGTGATTGGCAAAATTATTTACCCGGAAACGGAGCATTCAAAGACCGCCGGCGACGTTGAGATTCCGAAAGTGAAGACCGCCGGCAATTTACTAGAAGCGCTCTCCAACGGCATTACCGACGGCTTGAAGCTGGCCGTGAATGTCGGTGCGATGCTACTCGGCTTCATCGCCATGGTGGCGCTGGTTGATGTTATTTTGAATTTTTTCGACGGCCTGATCGATGGCCAACTGCTCGGCGGCGCCTTTGTAGAGACGGTCAAGAATCCTTTCTCACCCGTACAGGGTGAGTATTCCGGTATTTTCCCGGGGAGCCTGAAGACTTTCTTTGGCAATGGCCTGCGCTATGTTGCCTGGGTCATGGGCACGCCTTGGGAAGACACCATCACAGTTGGTAATTTGCTTGGGCTGAAGCTGGCGGTCAACGAATTTGTTGCCTACAGTACGTTGGGTGCGGAGATCAGCCAGCAGGCAATATCGCCGCGAGCTGCGACCATTGCCACCTATGCGCTGTGCGGGTTCGCCAATTTTGCCTCGATCGGCATTCAGATCGGCGGCATCGGAGCTATCGCACCGGACCGGCGGAAAGATCTCGCCAAGGTTGGCCTGAAAGCGATGTTTGGTGGGGCGTTGGCAAGCTGGATGACGGCGACGGTCGCCGGCTTTCTGCTTTATTAGTTGATGAAAGGTTGATGATGCAGGCAGTCGTTTAACCCTGGCTTCGCATCTCCGAGAAGAGAATCAATTTGGCTTTGAGAACGATTGTGGAGCGGGCGCAGCCACTTTTCAGATTCAGGCTGCTGCAGCAATGTCTAAGGCGATGATTGCAGTCGATTTCCTCTGGGCTCCAGACTGCTCGTTCGCAATTTGCTTCTGACATAGTCAAAGGCCAGCAATGCAAAAAATGGCAGGAATTCCAGGTACTTGATCCACTGGACTTCCTGCCAGATGCCGGTTGTGGCGAATTCGACTAAGATCCAGTAAGGCAAAACCACAAGCCCTGTCAGCAAAAGCCAGGCCCGGTTGGGCACGACTACCAAAAAGGGCAACAACCAGCAGAGATACCAGGGGTGAAGCGTCGGCGCCAGCAGGAGAAAAGAGCCGATCAAGATGATACCCAGCCTGAAAAACCACAGCTGACCTTCTCGTTCCACATCTTTCTTTAGTCTCACCAGATAGTACAACCCCAGTCCGGAATAGCTTACTGCGATGATGATTTTCGCGATCAGCAATGCCATGTCATTGCCGCGGGTTACCAGCGTTTCTGGCGTGGCAGCCATGCCTTTGGGTTCAATCATGAACCTGACGATCCATTCATCTTTCAACAGACGTTCTATGCCGGCCGCCAGCAGCGGAAAAATGGAGCCATTGTACTCCCACTTTGCCGCGTAGACCGAGAGCCCTGAAAACAGCTCCTTGCCTGCATCAGCGAATGGCAAATAGAACAGACCGCAAAGGATGATGAATTGAATTGGAATGATGAGTTTGCTTTCGCGTCTCATGAACGTGACCACCGGCAGCAGAACGATGGTGATGAACTTTGTCAGAAATGAAAGCACGAGCAACAAAGTGGCCAGAACCAGCTTGCGTTGTACCACGAACCAGCAAAGTACCGACAGCAGAAAAATGCCCACAATGTCTGAGTGGCCGCTGCCCGAAACTTCGAGGATGACCAACGGGTTCCAGACATAAAGCAAGACTCTGTTGGGACTCAGTGCCAGCGCCTTCAAAATCATGGCCAGCACAAGCATGGTCAGAAGGTCGAAGAGCAGGAATCCAACCTTGAATATCTGAACCGTGGGCTTAAGCTGATAAAGGCCGGCAAAGACCCACTGCAGCACCGGCGGATAGATCGTTGAAATTTCTTTGTGATTGATGAATGGATAGATATCTGTGTCGCGGAGGGAATCGAGTTCAACCGCTTCCGGTGGATGCAGGTATGGGTTGATGCCTTCCGATGCCACCCGGCCATCCCAAACATAGCGATAAATATCATCGGAAAGCGATGGCGTCGTGAACAGTAAGGTCACGCGGAAAATGAGGCCAAACAGGATGCCGACCGTCAGAATCTCTTTCGACCACAACCGTTCTTTGACGGTCTGCCGCTCAAAGAATTCGTTCAACCACTCAAACGGAGTGCGAGCGCGGCGAACGAATTGTTGCACCGCGGACAATCTTCTGGGGTCGGGACTGCCCGTGAAAAAGACAGCGCACGCCAGGGCATACAGGATGAAGATGGCTCCATAACTGAGCAAAAAAAGTGGGATGTGGAATCTGATGTTCCCCAGAGAAGCGATGATGATGTAGAGCAATTCCGATGCAAATGCCAGACTAATCAGAATCTGAAGGCGGACATTCTTTTGGCTGAAGAATTTATTCGACATTGTGGGCAAATCTACTGAACAGTTCCGGTAAAATCAAACAACAATATTTTAACCTTAAGAGTCCTGGCGCTATTTCCGATAACTCTAGCAATTCACATTTCTGTAACGCTTTTTACCAAGAAAACTCCTATGAAAGCACGCGAGAGCAGAAGGCCGCTACGGCTGCAGTTGAACCGCCTGGTGATGTCGGCGTTTGATGACGTCGCACAAGTTTGTGAAAGCCAAAATATTATCTTGACCTACGACACAAACCGGCATGTTCATTACGTGCTGGCCAACAAAGAAGGACTGACGGAGACAATGGTCAGTTTGCTCAAGAATGCCATGCAACTGGCTGGTAAGGGAGGTGAAGTGGCCGTCGAGCAGAAGCGACTCCGGGGAAACCGGTTTTGTGATTCATCTGATCTTATTAAAGTAAGCATCCGTATCTGCGGACGCGGCGTCTCCGACGGCCTTCTGCAAAATATTTCCGCTCGTTTCAAGCAGATGACTGAATCTTTGAACCAGCAAACCCCGGAGCCTTCGCCCAACCGGTTGTCGGCGTGCAAGGATTTTATCCGGCAAACGGGCGGTAATATCTGGGTGAAGAGTAAGCTCGGCCACGGTTTGAGCTTCAATTTTACGCTCCCTCTCCTCAGGGAAATCAGGGTGCGTCGGTCCGGTTCAAAAAATTCGCGCAGTTCACGAGTGCGGGTAGTGCAGGGCATCGAGAAAGTGGACGAAAGTGCCGTTAAGCTGCCGACATAATTGGCGTGTTTTTCCTTCCCGCGGCAGGAATTTCCCGTCGTGGGGCGGTCAGCAGCAATCTGAAGAAAAGCGACTACTGCCACAACCGTTATTATTTCGACCCTTACCCTGTTAGAGAAATGTAAAGTGAAATGCCTCGTGCTGGAATGTTTGTTGCCGATATCTGAACCATAAGTCACTGCACCGCTTGTTGCAGGACACTTTCGCCCTCACGCTAGTAACAAGGAGCGTTACCTATGTGCACAGTTCCGCAGGGAATGCGAACTCTCCTCTCGACGTTGGTCTTGGTTTGCTCGGTCTCCTCACTTTTCGCCGCTGCCACCGCAGATGACATCCGCGCAACCAGTTACCATTTTGATTTCCTGACCTTCAAATCCGCTGCGGAGGACAAGTCTTTTCTTGAAGTCTTCTGTCAGATCCCGACCGAGAATCTCCATTTCGTCAACACCAACGACGGCGTGTTGGCGCAATATCATCTCGATATCAAGCTCGAGAACGCCAGGGACGAGCATGTTGAGCGGCTGAGTTATCAGGACTCCGTGAAAGTGGATTACGACGAGGGCGGTTCGTATATTCCCACGACGCATCTGATTCGATTCTCATTCGATATCTCACCCGGTGACTACGTCGCCAGTATCGATATCGCGGATTCACATGCCAATTGGGGCGTCAGTTTTACAAGAGAAATCAATGTTTCGGACTATGGACTTTCCGGACTGCAGATGAGTGACATTCAACTCTCCAACAACATTTCGGAATCACAGGAGCAGTCGGTCCTTGTTAAGAACAACAAGAAGATTGTCCCGAATCCATCTCACCTGTTCGGCCTGGACACCAAGAAGTTGTTTGCTTATTCTGAAGTTTACAACCTGAGCAGGCGGGCCACCTCCTTGACGGGCGCATTTCTTACAACCTACCGTATTCTTGACAAGGATGGCAGCGAGGTTAAGCGTCTCAGATATCGATTTAACAAGCCAGGCAGTACCGGCGCTTTTGGTGTAGGAATTCCGGTCGATGATCTGAAGTCCGGCCACTACAAACTGGTGATGCAAATCGAAGACCTCGACAGTTTCGAAGTGCAACACAAGGTCACGCAGTTTCATGTCATCAATGTTGCCCGCGCGGATTCCAATGAGGAGTATGGCAAACTTTTGCGGCAGTTGCGCTACCTTGCGCCAGAGTATGAGATTGAGTATCTGGCAGCTTTGCCTCTGGAGAGGCGGCAGGAGGGACTCGGCAAGTTCTGGATGTCGCGGGATCCGATTGTCGAGACCGCAAAGAATGAATTTCGCAACGAATACTTTCGGCGGCTTTATTACGCTAATCATCAGTTCGACGGCGCCTCTTCCGATGGTTGGGAAACAGACCAGGGGCAGATTTACGTCAAGAACGGTTCGCCGGACCGCATCGACCGCATGACTTCTTCAGAAAACTCGAAGCTCTATGAGATTTGGAATTACACAAATCTGGACCGTAAGTTTATCTTTGTTGACAATCTGGGCACGGGCAACTTTCGGCTTCTCAAGGTGGTGAACGCTTCCGAGCAGGAGTTTACTCTCCAGTAAGGGAGGAATTCGTCCTGTCCTGGGTCCATCGCGATGCCAAGGCTGCAGCTCGCCCTCGGAGAGAGTTGCAGCCTGCTCATCTGCTTCCCGCCCTGCCACTCCTTTTCCTGGAGAACAGTTGTTTCTTGTCGCTACACATCTCAGCTTCGTCTTTTAATCTCGGTGCGTATCCTCCGATATCTGGCACTTTAGCAAGCCTTAAATGATGGCTAGAGACGCTGCCAGAATCTGCTTGCATGGTGGATGCGTAAGTTGTATATTCATTGGTTTAGTAATCAGATTTCAAGAAACTGCATGAAGTACGCAATAATCTCCGACATTCATGGCAACTTGGAAGCGCTGACGAGCGTTCTTGCCGAAATCGAAAACCGAAGCATAGAGACAACTCTTTGTCTCGGCGATGTTGTGGGCTATGGGCCAAATCCCAACGAATGCATCGCCCTCATCCGGGAAAAGGCCACGTCAATTCTCGCCGGCAACCACGACCATGCGCCCATCGGCAAACTGGATACTTCGTATTTTAACCCCTGGGCACGGAGCGCCATCGAGTGGACGCGGGAGAATCTCGATGATGTTGCGGTTCGTTTTCTCGTCGATTTACCCTTGAAAAGAGAGATCGATGGCTTTACCATCGTGCACGCCACTCCGCATGAACCCGGCGAGTGGAACTACATCGTCACCATTGGCGACGCCATCAAGAATTTCCCGGAGTTCAAGAATCAGATCTGCTTCATTGGTCACTCGCACGTACCCATGATCATTTCGCTAGATGGAAAAGATAACTGCAGTGTGGTCCGGGATAATCCGCTCGAAATCCGTGACGACCTGCGATACATTATTAACGTCGGCAGTGTCGGCCAGCCGCGCGACTACAATCCTCTGGCCTCGTTCGGCATTTATGATGACGAACAAAGAACATATGAACTGTGCCGCGTCGAGTATGATATTGCTACAACCCAGTCGAAAATCAGAGACTCCAATCTCCCGGTCTTTCTGGCCGAGCGACTGGAAGTCGGACAGTAGTCACGCGGGTTTGGGTACGATTATTCATTAGCTCAGAGAGGTCAATATGGACGGCTTTGGCACGAATGATAGTCAGAAGCTTATTCTCTCGGAAGAAATCTATAATCAAGTGACGAAGCAGATGCATCAGTTGGCTTCGAACACGGGTGCTGAGTGTGTCATTTTTTGTGAATCGAACGGCTATCCAGTCACCTATGTCGGCGACACGAAAGGCCTGGAACTTCCGGTGATTTCTTCGCTCGCGGCGAGCAATTTTTCGGCGACTGCCAAAATGGCATCGTTACTCGGCGAGAAAGACTCCTTCAAATATCTGTTTCAGGAAGGGGAACATACCAATCTGTACATCTCCAACGTCGGCTTCAGCTTTATTCTGCTGGTGGTCTTTGATGTCGAAGTAGCTTTGGGCATGGTTAGAATCTACACGCGGAAGACGATTGAGGCGCTGGGTTCGATTTTGGAATCGGCGAAAGCAGATGAAGCGAGCGCCAAGCAGTTTCTCGATCTTGAATTCAAGAGTCTTTTGAGCGAAGAACTGAATCGGTCTCTTAAGTTTTAGTTTCTGGAACAGATGTTCATCAACCATGCGCTGCAGGAGATTAATCTCAAGGTGGTCTACTATGGCCCCGGCCTGAGCGGCAAAACTACCAACCTCGAATACATCTACCAGAAACTTGATCCCACGTTGCGCAGCGAACTGGTCACGCTCAACACACGCGAAGAGCGTACGCTCTATTTTGATTTCATGCAGTTCGAGTTGGGCAGAATCAAGGGCAAAAAGCCCCGCTTCAATCTCTATACTGTGCCAGGCCAAAGCTACTATCGATTCAGCCGCAAAATTATTCTGAAAGGGGTCGATGGCATCGTTTTCGTAGCGGACTCGCAGAGACAGAGAATGTCGGACAACCTGGATTCCTTGCTCGACCTTGAGACTAACCTGATTGAATCGGGCTATTCGCTGCAGACCTTTCCGTGGGTTATCCAGTACAACAAGCGGGATCTGCCAGATGTTGAAAGTGTGGCAGCTTTGCAGGCCAAACTGAATTTTTTTGGCGCGACTTCCTTCGAAGCTGTTGCGACCGACGGTGTTCAGGTTCTAGAGACGCTGCGAACTATCATCACCAATGTTGTTGAGAAAATTGAAGTATTTGTCTAACTGTCGAACGAGGAGATCATGACCGGACGCTTTCCAGCTCAATCAGTCATCGAGGACAAGATGCGACTGATCGTCGAACGGGGAAATTATGATATGGTGCATCTCTTTTCAGACGAAGGGTTACTACTGGCAGGACACACGGGAGAGGGTACAGTGGACAGTGACAGCCTGGCTGAGCTGTCTATTATGCTGCGGCAGGTGAAGAAAATGGCGGATGTCATGGGGAAAATTTCGGACATCCGGGAACTGCTGGTCGAGGGCTACAACAAGAGGAAGATCATCTTCCGCTTCTTTCATGCCTTTGGTCAGGAGGTGACTCTGGCGATCGTGGTGCCGCCCAGGACTTCATACCGAGCGCTGACAAACTCTCTGATGAAGACGATCGAAAAGGTGTCGTTCTGACTCTGCCTGCAGCTCTGAAATGAAAAAACCGCTCAATGTGTCTCCTGCATCAAGCGGTCTTTCATTCCGTTCTATCGACCGTTCCTAGCCTTCCGAACGAGATTTTCCCTACACATACATCTATTTCATTTGTTTACCTTGTCAGTCCTGGTTCATAGGAATCAAGTCGTCCGGCCTGATATCGTCTCAGACATCAGGCCGAACGCCGATCCGGTCGGGTCTATCCCTGCTCGCAGGTACCGGACCGAACGTCAACACCTCCACACTAACCGCCTCGAAAAAATGACTCCGTTCATGTTTCCAAGCTCACATATATCTATATAGATTAGTTTATCGTAATTTTTCTCTCAAGATTTTTTCGCATCTGAGTTCAATAGGAGCCACCTAGCTGTATCAACTCTGATACATTGTACATAAAACAAACAACATCAGAGTCGCAAGTCTACGCGCTGATTTGATTCAAATGGTTGTTTTTATTGTTTTGCGGTCGTGCTCTCAGGTGTGGTATAGTTGTTGCTTTGAGCAGTAGCTGTTGAATTGATACATGGATGTATGAGTTCAGCAGAAGTCAGTCGAGTCTACGCGGAAAGGGACTGCTACTTGTGACTCTTCTGATGCTGGGACTTTCCCATAAACGGACTTATGGGAAAGTCCCGGTTAGTTTTAGGCGTCTCTCAACCATTCTCCCATGAGCAAGCTGCAAGTGACCGGCCGCGCCCCGGCCCTTTTTGATAAGAACTGAACTCGCGTGCTGTTAAGAGTTCTTAATAAGGCCAAAAGCGCTTGTTTGCTAAGCAAATCCACCTATATTATCAGCAATTCAGCTCTGCAAAACGCTAATCAGCCAGCATCGTTGTATGCGTGATACCCCGACCGAAATCCTAATCGTTGAAGACAATCCCGACCATGCTCAGTTGGCCAAAGGCTATCTGGAGTCGCAAAACGGCGTTGTGAGCATCGCGTCGTCCCACGAGCAGTGTCGAGCACTCCTGCGCAAACGCTCATTCGACATCATCTTGCTTGACTATGATTTGCCAGACGAAGATGGATTGGCGATTCTCAGATCTTTGAATGAAGAAGCACTCACGCAGGCGCCAATTGTGCTGGTCACCGGACATGGTCACGAGCAAATCGCGGTAGAGGCGATGAAAGCTGGCGCGTTCGATTATGTTGTTAAATCCGGTGATTTCCCCCAGATATTGTCCGACGTGATAATCCGCGTCATTGAAAAATTCAGAGTTGCGGAAGAGAAGCGTAGATTTGAAGAAGAGATTGTCACCCGCAATAAAGAGCTACAGGTGTTGAATGCGGTGTCCGTTGAATTGAATGATTCGTTGGTGCTCTGTGAGATTCTAAATCGAGCCGTTACCGGTTTGGTGCAGCATCTGTCTCTCGATGCCGCGGCCATCTGGCTCCGCAACGAAACCGGTGATTTTGAACTCGTGTCCGGCCAGGGCACATTGTCGGAGCGCGATGGCCGCGGAAACCCTGCCTACAATCCTACTTTGTTGATGCCCAATGGCTCCAGTAATCAACCCATGTTGATCGATGATGTTGCCGCACAGCCATTGGGCGTTGCGGAGCAGCTTCTTTGTGGCTCCCTTGTCGTGCTTCCTATGTTACGCAATGGCCAAACTCAGGGATATTGCCTCGCTACGAGCGCGCAGCCATCATACTTTACTGAGCGGCGAATGAATCTGCTGGGTTCGGTGGCGAGCCAGATCAGCGCCGCGGTTGAGAACGCCCGGCTGTACGCACAGACTGAGACCCTGAAAACCAACCTCGAGAAAGTGCTGAACAGCAGTCTCGACATGATCATTACGCTGGACGAAAATGGTCTGATTCAGTTCTACAATGAGCGGTTCAAGCTCTTCAGCGGCAATAACGGCGCTGCTGTCGGGCGCCAGTTCACCCAATACATTTCCGAACAATATCGAGACACAGTGGCCGAGCAACTGAGGGGGTTGCAGGAAGGAGTCGCATCAGCCTACGAGGCGGAGATTCTGAACCCTGCTGGCGAAGTTAGTCAATGTTTGATCTCTCAGTCTGAAATAAAGGATGACAATGCCATTCTCCTGGTTATCAAGGACACATCGGACATCGTCAAGCTTCAGAATGAGCTTGCGCAGGCGGAGAAACTGTCGGCTCTGGGTCACATGATAGCCGGGGCGGCACATGAACTCAACAACCCGCTGGCTGGCATCATGGGCTACGCGCAACTACTGCAAGAGGAAGAATTACCTTCCAATGTTCGCAAAGACATTTCCGTAATTCAAAAAGAAGCAAACCGTTGCCAGGGAATCGTGCAAAAGCTATTGGCGTTCGCAAGAAGGCAGGCGTCTGAGCAGGAGCTAGTTTCCGTCAATCTTCTGGTGGAAACGGTGCTTGAGTTGCATGCGCATCGTTTCGGTGGTCGCGGAGTTGATGTTGCCCTCGACCTGGATTCCAGCCACCCGTTTGTTCTGGGGGATTATGGTCAACTTCAGCAGGTGATTGTACAGTTGCTGGGCAACGCCCACGATGCCGTCCGGGTCGAGCAAGGCCAGTTGTTCAGGTCGGTCCGCGTGAGAACAAGGCTCGACAGTGGCAGCGTTCGTCTTGAAGTTTGCGATAATGGCCCCGGCATCCCGAAGGCAGTTCTACAGAAAGTCCTCGACCCCTTTTTTACAACAAAAGAGGTCGGCCAGGGCATGGGACTTGGGTTAAGTATGTGTTTTGGAATTATTGAAAGCCACCGGGGAAGATTGACAGTCAACAGCGAACAAGGCAAAGGCACAACGGTTGTGGTTGAGTTGCCGGTTGCCGAGTCGGAGCCCGCCCAGGTTGATGTGGCCAGCGTTGCTGATCCGCATTAACTCACTCGGTCCTTCTGCAGTTCTAGCCACAAATTACTGCTTGGCGGAAGGCCGTACTTCAGGCACATAGATATTGACATTCACTCAGGAATTCTCTATATTCCTGCCCGAATGCGAGAGTGGCGGAATTGGCAGACGCGCTAGATTTAGGATCTAGTGAGCTTTGCTCGTGTGGGTTCGAGTCCCTCCTCTCGCACTTTTAATTTAGACATTCGAACAAACCCAGAAAGAGGGAATTGGACGCAAAAATAACCAGACAGGGCAATTTCGAGAGAGTAGTCGAAGTTGATGTCCCTGAATCCGAGCTTACCCCACATTTCGATAAAGCCTACCAAAAGTACAAGAAAAACATCAAGCTAGAAGGTTTTCGAAAAGGCAAGGTTCCGATGGGCCTAGTCAAGCAGCTTTACGGTGACGCCATCAAAGGCGAGACAATCGACGATGTGGTACAAAGCGTTTTTCAAGAAGTTCGTATTAAGGAAGGGCTGCGGCCTGTTGCGCCTGCCAAGCTTGAAGATGTTGATTATTCCCCGGAGAACGGCCTGCACTTCAAGGCTGTGGTTGAGGTCGTTCCCGAGATTGAGTTGAAGAACTACACCGGCTTGTCGGTCGAGCGCGAAACCTACCAGGTCGATGACAAGGATGTCGAGCAGGCGCTGGAAGAATATCGCGAGCGCATGGCAACGATGGAGCCGGTAGAGGGCGCCGCGGCCGAGGGCCATTTCATAGTCGTGGACTTTCAACAAGTCGATGCCTCAGGTGTGCCAATCATCGGCAAGAAATTCGATGACCGCTTGATTGAGTTGAGCAATCGCGAACAAAGCGCGGAGATGACCCAACAGTTGGTCGGAGTCAAAGCCGGTGAGACGCGACGGGTGGAGTTGGACAGTTACGATGAAAAAGGCAACAAGCAGGAGCGCGTCTACTATAGCGCTGATGTTAAGGAAATAAAATCCAAGCAATTGCCGGTATTGGACGATGAATTGGCTAAGGACATCGGCGGATTCGAGACCCTTAAAGATCTGCAGGATGACATTCGCACCCGGCTGGTTAATCGTTCTGATTTCAATGCCAACCGGGGCCTGAGAAACCGGCTGATAGATGAATTGCTGAAGAAGAATGAGTTCGAGTTGCCGGAATCGATGGTGACCAACTATCTCGACGCCATTGTCGAAGGCGCTCGCAAAGACACGAGCAGGCCCTTCGACGAAGATGCAATTCGAACCGAATACCGGCCTTCCGCTGTTTGGACCTTGAAATGGCAACTTGCCAAGGATCGACTGCTGGAACTGGAATCTATTTCCATCAACGATGATGATAAGAACCAAATGATTGCCCGCCTGGCGGAGCAGCAGGGTGTTGATGAGAAGGAAATCAAGAAGTCGCTGAGAGGGAAGCAGGCGCAAAGCCGGTTTGATGACGATGTTCTCGAGGGGAAAACCCTTGACTTCCTGCAGGAGCGGGCGAAAGTGAAAGAGAAGAAGCTCACCCGCAAAGACTTGGAAAAGGCCGGAAAACTGGCATTTTGAGTATTGTGGCGCACAATTACGTAACGTAACTTAAGGAAAGAGTTGACAGTTATGGGACTTGTACCAGTTGTTGTTGAACAAACAGGACGTGGCGAGCGCGCCTACGACATATTTTCCCGTTTGCTGAAAGACCGTATCGTGTTTGTCGGTTCCGGCATTGATGATACCGTTGCCAGCCTGGCGATCGCGCAGTTGCTGTTCCTGGAAAGCGAAGATCCGGACAAAGATATTTCGATGTACATCAATTCTCCTGGCGGATATGTGACGGCGGGCCTGGCCATCTACGATACCATGCAACACGTGAAACCGGATGTCGTGACATTTTGTATGGGACAGGCCTCGAGCATGGGCGCAGTCCTTTTGGCTGCGGGTGCACCGGGCAAACGCTACGCCCTGCCGCATGCCCGAGTCATGATTCACCAGCCGCTCGGAGGAGCCCAGGGGCAAGCCTCTGATATCGAAATTCAGTCGCGGGAAATTCTCTATATCCGTGAGCGGCTGAACGAGGTATTGGCTTACCACACCGGTCAGACCATCGAAACAATCGCCAAAGACACCGACCGAAACTTTTTTATGTCGGCCGAAGATGCCAAGAAGTATGGCATTATCGACGACGTCATCGACCGCAAAGGTTTGATGAGCAAGAAGAGCAGGCGCAAAGCCGCCAAATAGGAGATTCGCCCAGCTTGGCCGAGAAAGAAAACAAAGAGCGGCTCTACGTTTGCTCGTTCTGCAGCAAGAACTCGAATCAGGTCGAGTGCATTGTCACTGGCCCGGACGTTTATATTTGCAATGAATGTGTCAAGAGCGCCAGCGACATCATCAAAGAAGATTTTGTGCGGCGCGGTAAGACTTTTCAAAGCGCCGACCTGCTTCCTGTCGATATCAAGACGGCGCTCGACGATTATGTCGTTGGCCAAAGTGTGGCCAAGAAAAGTCTCGCAGTGGCCGTTTACAACCACTACAAGCGCATCAAATCCTACGACGCGTTTGATGATGTCGAGCTTGATAAAAGCAATATTCTACTCATCGGCCCGACCGGCACAGGCAAAACTCTGCTGGCTCAAACGCTCGCAAAATTCCTGCATGTTCCTTTCACAATTGCAGATGCCACAACTCTGACGGAGGCCGGCTACGTTGGCGAAGATGTCGAGAATATTCTCGTTCGGCTTTTGCAGGCCGCCGATTACGACGTTGAGCAAGCGGAGCGTGGTATTGTCTACATCGACGAGATAGACAAGATTACGCGTAAGGACGGCAACCCGTCCATCACCCGCGATGTCTCAGGCGAAGGCGTCCAGCAGGCTCTGCTCAAACTGCTGGAAGGCACACAAGCTGCCGTGCCGCCAAAGGGTGGCAGAAAGCATCCCGAGCAGAACTTGATCAACATCGATACCAAGAACATTCTGTTTATTTGTGGTGGCGCGTTCGTCGGCCTGAACAAGATCATTAGCACCCGCCTCGGCAAGAAAAATATCGGTTTCGGCTCAAAAGTACAGAAGACGGTGGACGAGAAAACCCCCGACCTGCTGCTCAAGGTCGAGCCCGAGGACCTTCTCCAGTATGGATTGATTCCCGAGTTGATCGGCCGCTTGCCGGTCGTGACTGCGCTTGAAGAACTTGATGAAGAAGCCTTGCTGCAGATCTTGTTGAATCCCAAAAACGCGTTGACAAAACAGTACTCGCGGCTGCTCGAAATGGACAATGTCAATCTGGAGTTTGAGCCCGGCGCGTTGCAAGAGATTGTCAAGCTCGCCAGGGCCAGACGTACCGGAGCGCGCGCACTGCGCGCCATCTTCGAGGAAGTCATGATGGAGTTGATGTATGAAATCCCATCACGCCAAGATGTAGAACAATGCACCATCACCCGCGATTACGTCAGGAAGAAAGGCGATCCCGTGTTTGCCTACAGGGAGGTTAAGAAAAGCGCCTGATGGGTCTCGCAAACAACGAACCATCGACTTGAAATCTTCCTCGGCGTTTCCTGTGGGGGATTTTTTTATTTAGACAAATAGAGACTATTATGCAAAAAGTGACTCGTGACGGCAAAGTCATAGAAATCAACAATCGACTGCCAATTCTCCCGCTGAAGGAAGTTGTGGTCTTTCCCTACATGATTTATCCCCTGTTGATCGGCAGAGCAGCCTCCCTGAAAGCCATCGAAGAATCCATGCTGCTCGACAAAATGGTCTTTCTGACGGCACAGAAGAACGTGACCATTGAAGATCCAGCGAGCCGTGATTTGTATCGCGTTGGCGTCGTTGCCCGTGTCCTGCAAGTGCTGAAGCTTCCCAATGGCTTGATGAAAGTGCTCATCGAGGGCCTTGTGCGCGGCCGCATCAAGCGTTTCCTGTCGGTAGAAGACCACTTTCAGGCACAGATTGACGTGCTGGCCGAAACCGAGCGCAGCACGCCGGTGATCAAGGCGAAGGTAAGGCGAGTCAGTGGCCTGTTCAAACGCTACGTGCAGTTACATCGCAACTTGCCAGACGAGGTGATGCTGACCATCGACCGCATCCAGGAGCCGCAACGCTTTACCGACATGATTTGCTCCCATTTGCAGAGTGACGTCACAACAAAGCAGAAACTGCTGGAAATCAAATCCGTCGAAAAGCAGTTAATGGATTTGATCAAAATGCTCGAGGGAGAGATGGAAATCCTTGAGCTGGAACGTGATTTGGAAGACCGCGTCCGGGGCCAAATCAATCGTTCGCAAAAACACATGTACCTGCAGGAGCAGATGCGGGCGATTCAGGATGAACTTGGCGAGGAAGGAGAACTCAATGGTGAATTCTCTTTCCTGAGCGAGCGAGTTCGCAAGGCCAAGATGCCCGAAGAATCGAATGAACGCGCCCTGGAAGAACTCGACAAGTTGCGGCAAACGCCGCCGTTCTCGCCTGAGGCAACGGTCATCCGAAACTATCTCGACTGGCTGGTGGCTGTGCCTTGGTTCAAAAAGACAAAAGACAATCTCGATATCGAAGCAGCATCGAAGATACTCGATGACGACCATTTTGGGTTGAGAAAGCCCAAAGAGCGAATTCTGGAGCATCTCGCGGTTCTGAAGCTTTCCAAGAATATCAAGGGGCCGATTATTTGCTTCGTTGGCCCTCCCGGGGTAGGCAAGACCTCTCTGGGCCGGTCCGTCGCTCGCGCTATGGGCCGTAATTTCGCACGGGTTTCTCTGGGCGGCGTGCGCGATGAAGCAGAGATTCGCGGCCACCGGCGCACGTACATCGGTTCCATGCCCGGAAAAATCATGCAGAGCCTGAAGAAGGCCAAGACAGTGAATCCCGTTTTCCTGCTCGACGAGGTGGATAAAATGAGCATGGATTTCCGTGGCGACCCTTCGTCAGCTTTGCTGGAAGTGCTTGACCCGGAGCAGAACAAGGCGTTCAATGACCACTATTTGGAGGTGGATTACGACCTCTCCAAAGTACTCTTCATCACCACCGCCAATGTTGAAAACCAGATCCCGGAACCTTTGAGGGATCGCATGGAGGTGATCAACCTGCCCGGCTACCTGGAGCACGACAAGGTTGAAATCGCGACGCATTTTCTACTCCCGAAACTGCTGAAGGGACATGGCCTCAAAAAAAGCAAATTGAAGTTTCTGAAGTCCGCGATTGTCCGTGTTATTCGCGAGTACACCCGCGAGGCCGGTGTCAGGAACCTGGAGAGAGAGATGGCGGCCGTGTGCAGGAAGGTCGCAAAAGAGATTGTGGCGAGCGGCAAGGCAGAAGTGGTGACCATTTCAAAAGAGAATCTAACGAAGTACCTCGGTATTGCCAAGTTTCCCGAGCGCAAACTTGATCATGGCAATATGGCCGGCGCGGCCCTTGGGCTCGCCTGGACGCAGTACGGTGGTGACATTCTCCAGATTGAAGTCAATCTCATGGAGGGCAAAGGCAAACTGTCACTGACCGGCACGCTCGGCGATGTCATGAAGGAGTCCGCCAGAGCTGCGCTTTCTTATGCGCGCACCAACGCCGACGACCTGGGCATTCTCGGAAAATTCTGGAGTGACAAGGATATTCACGTTCACGTTCCCGAGGGTGCTACGCCAAAAGATGGGCCATCCGCCGGCATCACCATCGCCGTGGCATTGATTTCGGCGCTTACCGGCAAGCGAGTCAGGAAGAATCTCGCCATGACCGGGGAAATTACACTACGAGGCAATGTGCTGCCCATTGGCGGCTTGAATGAAAAACTACTCGCTGCGAAGCGGTTTGGCGTCGCGACGGTCATCATTCCCGACGAAAATGAGCGGGAGTTAAGCGAAATCAACGAGCAGGTACTAAAGGGGCTCAAGATTCTTCCCGTCAGCAGGATGGAGGACGTCTTGCGAGAGGCTTTTGCTTGAAAATCCAGTCCGTCGAGTTCGTCAAGAGTGTTGTCAATGTAGAAGAAATACCCAAAGGGGATCTCGGCGAAATCGCGTTTGCCGGCCGATCGAATGTTGGTAAATCCAGCCTGATAAATTGCCTGCTGACTCGCAAGAAACTGGTTAAGACCAGTTCAACTCCGGGCAAAACCCGCCAGCTCAATTATTTCAAAATCAATGATCGCTATCACTTTGTCGATTTGCCGGGCTACGGTTACGCGAAGGTGTCACGCGCAGAGCGCGGACGCTGGCGCAAACTCATCGAGAGCTACATCACTGAGTCACCCAATCTGCGAGCCGTTGTTTCGATTATAGATTGTCGCATTGGACCCACCGACCTCGATCTGCAGCTTCTCGAGTGGCTCAATGGCCTGAAGACTGAAGTCGTTCTGGTTGCAACCAAGGCAGATAAGGTGTCAAAGTCAGCCCTCGCGACAAGCAGGAAAAAGTGGACAGAGCGGCTGGGGTCACTCGTAACCAATGAAATCATCCTGTTCTCTTCGGTCAAAGGGACTGGTAAAAGAGAGTTGCAGAGTCGAATCACACAATTGTTGGAGTAGGTTGATGCGAGAAAGATTGTTCACTCCGGGTCCGACTCAGATACCGGAGCGAGTGCAGGTTGCCATGTCAAACCCGATGGTCCATCACCGTGGCGCGAGCTTCAAACAAATGTTTGAGGAAGTGGTCGAAGACTTACGATACTTCTTTCAAACGTCGGGCGACGTGCTGACCCTGACCTCTTCCGGTAGCGGCGCCATGGAAGCCTGTGTCGTCAATCTGCTCTGCAAAAATGACAAAGTCCTGACTGTTAGCGGTGGTAAATTTGGCGAGCGTTGGGGAGAAATGTGTCGTGCGTTCGGGGCCGAAACTCATACCATCGATGTGACTTGGGGGGATGCCGTACCGCCTGAAGCCATTCAGGAGTTTTTACGAGCACACCCGGACGCACGTGCAGTGTTTTTGACGCACAGCGAAACCTCGACTGGCGTTGCAGCCGACATCAAGGAAATCGCCGCCATCGTCAATGAGCATTCCGATGCCATTCTCGTGGTTGACTCGATTACCTCAGCAGGCGTTCTGCCATTCAAGATGGATGAGTGGGGCATTGATGTCGCTGTCACCGGTTCTCAAAAGGGGCTGATGATTCCGCCTGGGCTAGCGGTGGTGGCGTTGAGCAAACGCGCCTGGGACCGCGTTGAGTCTTCCGACCTGCCGAAGTTCTATTTTGATCTCAAGAAAGAAAAAAAGGCGCAACTCAACTCAGCGACTGCCTGGACGCCGGCGATCACGCTTTTCATGGGGTTGCGCGAGGCGTTGCGGATGATTCGGGAAGAAGGGTTGGAAACCATGTGGCAGACGTACGCCAGGCTCGCGCATGCGACACGCCAGGGCGCTCTGGCCTGCGGACTGGAATTGTTTGCGCGGTCTCCGTCAGACTCATTGACCGCCGTGACAATTCCCGAAAGCATCGATGGTTTGAAGTTTACAGCGCATCTCAGAAAAGAGTATGGCATCACCGTCGCCGGTGGCCAATCACAACTCAAGGGGCGCATCTTTCGCATCGCTCACATGGGTTATTACGACGCTCTCGATATGGTGGCGATGGCCGGCGCGCTCGAGCTGACTTTGCGCGATTTCGATTGGCCGTTCGAACACGGGGCGGGAGTACGCGCCGTGCAAAAAGTGTTCATGGAGAGAGAGTAGATCATGGAACGACAGAAAATTCTGATTTCAGATGCCGTCGCGGAAACCTGTGCCGACAGGCTAAGGGGGCAGGGATTCGAAGTTGACTACGCACCTGGCCTGGATGCCAGAGATTTGCCCGGCCGCATCGCAGATTGCCAGGGTCTTATTGTCCGAAGCGCGACGAAAGTGACCGCAGAACTTCTGACGGTTGCAAGGAATCTAAAAGTGGTGGGGCGCGCAGGTACTGGCGTAGACAACATCGATGTGCCGCGGGCCACGGAGTTAGGCGTGGCCGTGGTGAATTCGCGGGGCGCAAATACGATTTCCGCGGCAGAACACACCTTCGCCCTGATGATTTCCCTGGCGCGCCGAATTCCGGCGGCTCACATGTCTTTGGTTTCCGGGGAATGGCGGCGCAGCGCCTTTGTGGGTGTTGAGTTGTTTGACAAGCGTTTGGGAATCATCGGTCTGGGACAGATTGGCCGCGAGGTTGCCAAACGCGCCCAAGCTTTCGGGATGACGGTTGTGGCATTCGACCCGCTGGTCGCTGCCGCCGATTTCGAGACGCTTGGCGTGGGGCAGGAAACCATCGATACGATTCTTGCAAATTGTGACTTTGTGACTTTGCACCTGCCCATCAATGAGCAGACACGCCATTTGATTTCAGATGCTCAATTTGCAGCATGCAAACCTGGGATAAGCATCATAAATGTCGCTCGCGGCGGTGTTGTGGATGAACCGGCACTGCATCGCGCGATTGAGTCGGGCCGTGTTGCGGGAGCTGCGCTGGATGTGTTTGAGGCCGAGCCACCAAAGGACAATCCGCTGATTGGCCATCCAGCCGTCGTCACCACTCCGCATCTCGGCGCCAGCACAGTGGATGCTCAGGCGCGAGTCGCAACAGAAATCGCGGACAACGTGGCCGATTATCTCAGTGGCGCGGCTGTGAATTGCCTGGTTAACCCGGAAGTCAAGTAGGTTCCCCAATGGCAAGAATCCTGATCGTCGAAGATGACCGCAACACACTTTCCGGATTGGTCGAAATCCTGACGCAGGAGGGCTACGAGGTTGATGCTGCGGAGAGTGGCCAGCAGGCGCTCAAGCTGCTGGAAAACGACGCCTTCGATATTTTGCTGACCGATCTCAAGATGCCTTCCATGACCGGAATGGAGTTGTACGAACGGTCTCTGCCGATCACGCCTGAACTCAAAACCATCGTGATGACCGCCTACAGCTCCGTCAAGGACGCCGTTGAAGCCATGAAAAAAGGTGTCTACGAATATCTGACCAAACCGCTTGACCTCGACGAGCTTTTCGTTATTCTGGAAAAAGCTATCGGCGAGCAGAATCTGCAGCGCGAGAACATTCAACTTAAGCGGCAAGTCCATTCTGTTTACAGTTTTGAGAATATCGTGGGCAAGAGTGCGGCCATGGAGCGCATTTTCAGCACCATCGTCAAGGTCGCCAAGACACGTTCCACCGTGCTGATTCGAGGTGAAAGTGGGACGGGCAAGGAACTGGCGGCCCGGGCCATTCACTACAATAGTCCGCGTGCGGCCAGACCTCTGGTTGAGATAAGCTGCGCCTCCTTCCCAGAGACTCTGCTTGAAAGCGAGTTGTTCGGATTCGAAAAAGGTGCGTTTACCGGCGCGGACCGGCAAAAGAAAGGCCGTTTTGAGCTTGCGGAAGAGGGGACTATTTTTCTCGATGAAATCGGCGATATCTCTGAAGGCGTTCAGGTGAAGTTGCTGCGCGTCTTGCAGGAGCGCAAGATTTCTCGCCTTGGCGGTACCGAAACCGTTGACGTCAATGTCCGCGTGATTGCCGCCACAAATCGTGACCTTGAAAAAGCACTCGATGAGGGCAAGTTTCGCGAAGATCTTTATTACCGTCTTAATGTCATTCCAATCGTCATGCCCTCCCTGCGAGACCGCAAGGATGATATCTCGCTGCTGCTGGACCATTTCATCAGGAAATTCAGTATCGCCAATAAGGTCCCCGCACCAACCATTTCAGACGAGGCCCTGCGACTCTGTGCGGAATATTCTTGGCCAGGCAACGTTCGCGAGCTGGAGAATGCGGTGGAGAATGCCATCGTTCTTGGGGAGGGCAGCGAAATTTTGGTAGAACATCTGCCCTTTGGTATCTTGAAGCGCCACCGCGGTCCTGCCGGCCTGGACTTCCTGAAAAACAGCGGTCCGACCTTCAAGGACAAGATAGAAGTTGCAGAGCGATTGCTGCTCGGTGACGCCATCGAGCAGGCTGGCGGCAATAAGTCCGAGGCGGCTAAGAAACTCGATATCAGTCTGCGCACCATGCGTTACAAAATTAAAAAGTACAACCTTTGATGTTGTTTATCCAATAGGCTGCAGGTGGCCACCTGATACTGCTTGCAGCCCCGGCTCTCAGCCCGCGTCGCCGGGCCGAGAGCTGAACATCCCAGAATGGCGCCGCGCGTGCCGTCCCCATCCAAACCTGCATACCACAACCCGACAAACAAACGACACACAGAAAAGCGGCTATCTCAAAACCGTTTCCGGCAATCCCTTGATGTTCTATGCAATTCAGCGCAGCGACCTGTGAAATAAATTGCACCCATCTTAGGCAGTCATTTCTATCGTGTTTTCCTGCGAGCCGGTAATTATCTGTTTATAAAGCATTACTGGCAGTGTCTTTTCTGTGCAAGAAGTCATTTTTGCGGTGGTATGGTCTTTGCTAAACGAGAACATTGTCGCAAAATAATACAATTCCTTAATCACCCCTCTTTGTGAATAATAAAAGAATGATAAAATCTAGGCCTATGAAAGGAGGTGGGTAAGATAGTTTGCTTCCCACCGTGCCTTCTGTGCACGGTCACGTTTTCGGAGGAAGAAGTTGAATGAACTGCCACATCTATTGCGACCGAAGTATTGGAGAGTTCCATGAGAGTAAACAGGTATCTAACAGAGGAGGTATCTTCTATGAAAGTTAAGACAACGACAGTTATGCTGGTTGCGCTTCTATGCGTGGCATGGCTGGTGGGTTGTGTTGATGTATCCTCGACGGGACCCGATGCCCCCGTAATTAATTCAGAATTTCGTTTTCTGAATGCTGCGGAGGACCTCGGGAGTGTCAACATCTCACTTGATCTGGGTAACGCCGTAAGTAGTCTTGCTGTTGGCGCTACCAATACCCATCAGACTTATCCGTCTGGCAACCGCCTCGCGGTTCTCAGCAATGGCGACTCAGTGCGTGTCGCGATGACTGCTGAGCAAAGAGCCACGGTCATGCTTTTGCCAAAGACGGGTACGACGCGTGAGTTCATTAAGTTAGTCGAGCGTCGCATTTTTGACTCGGCTGATGTTCCCGCCGTGGATGTAGAGCTTCCCATTAACGACACGACCGGTGCGCATCTTGCAGACACCGTATTCACTGCCGCAACCGTTGGCAAAATGCGTTTCGTAAACGGTGTCCCGGGTGCCAGCTATGATGTCAGCATTCAGGGTCAGAATACTGACCTGGGTGGTGGCGTACTGATCGAAGCGCTCTGGGTCGAGGCGGCTCAAGAGTTTCGCGATGTGAGCAGCTACCTGAATCTCCCCGTTGGTGACTACACGGTGACCGTGACGTCATCTGCTGACGGCTCGGCTGTTACCAGCGAGGCGGTGAGCGTGGGTAACAATCGCAGGACGATGGTTCTGATGTCGTCCGGTGGTGGTGTTTCCGTCGTTAGTTTGGAAGACAATTAATCATCTTTAAGGAGGTAATAATGGTTCGTAAAGTATTTATGATCCTTTTCGCCGTGCTCCTTTTCTCATCGCTTGCGTTCGGCCAATCCGGAAAAATCTCCGGTAAGGTACTCGATCGCGAGACCGGTGATGCCTTGCCCGGAGCCAACGTTGTTCTGGTTGGGACAACTCTGGGTGCTGCCACGGACGTGAGCGGCGAATTTGTTATCCTGTCGGTTCCGACGGGTGTTTATTCGATCAAGTCTTCATTTATCGGCTACCGTGACGTGACGATTGACGGTATTCGTGTCAACTCCGGTTTGACGACAGACCTGGATTTCGAGTTGCCAAGTGAGGCTCTGGAAGTCAGCGAGATCAGCATCGTTGCAGAGCGTCCTTTGGTGAACAAGAACGCCACCAACGCGGTCCGCATCCAGGGCTACGAGGATATGAAGAATCTGCCGGTACGTGGCGTGACTGCTGCGGTTGCCCTGCAGCCTGGCATCGTTACGTACAATGACAAGATTTACATTCGTGGTGGCCGTGAGAACGATGTTGGCTACTATCTTGAAGGCGCCAATGTGCGCGACCGTGATGGCGGCGCACAAGGTGTTTTGGGTGGCACCAACCCGGTTGGCGTGATTCCCGAGGCATTGGAAGAGTTTCAGATTCAGGCGGGTGGTTATACGGCTGAATTTGGTGGCGCCAACGCAGGTATCGTTCGCCAGACGTTGAAAGCTGGCGGTCCTGAGTATGGTTTCACCTTCCAGTATGAGACCGACGATTTTGCCAGTCAGGGCGACCAGTTCCTGAGCACCAACTCTTACGGCTACAACGATTTCACTGCTACGGCCAGCGGCCCGGTGCCTGGCACCAACGGCAAACTTCGTTTCTTCGCTGCCGGTGAGAGACGGTTGCTGGATGACTACGTTCAGCGGTTCAGCAATGGCTTTAACGTGGCGCATGTGGATGAGGAGGAGTTCATTGCTTTGACTCCTGCCGAGCAGCAGGCATCGATTTCCGCGGGCCGTTTTCCGCTGGTTCTCGAGGCCGACCGCAACGCTTTCACTGAGTCACAAATTCAGTCTATTGGCCTGAACTTCCCGGACGGCAACACACCTGGTGCTGACCGCGAGGAATGGATTGGCAATGGCACACTGACTTTTGACGCCAAGCCTTTCATTTTTCGTTTGGGTGGGTCTTTCAACTGGCGCAAGCAGGATGAAGTTGTCGGCAGAATTCCACTGATGCTCTTCAATCAGGGCCGAATGGAGCAGGAAGAGTTCAGTTCCGCGCTTCTCAATCTGAAAGCCACGCATCTGGTAAGCTCGAAGTCTTTCTATGAGGTCAATCTCAACTTTTTCGACCTGCGCGAGCACCAGTATGACCCGATCATGGGAGACAACTTCTGGGCTCATTGGGACAGCACTGCCAACGCTGCCGCCGGCATCCAGTTTTTCGATCAGGATTCACCGTGGCAGGGTGGCAATCAGGTGATGGAGCTCTACGGCTTCAATTTTGAAGCGCCTGGCACACCGAACCAATCGAATACCATCAAACGTAAAAGAAGTTACCTTGGTGGCAGTTTCAACTTCACGACGCAATTGCCGGAGCATGAGCTTAAGTTTGGCGCTTCGCTTGAACGCTGGACCAGCCGGAATTTTCAACTGACTCCTGCTGGTGCGCTCAACATGTTCCGGGGTGCACGTTCGAATCCTGATTTTCTGCGCCGCGCTTTGGCAGGCGACCGCAGCGACCCGGATGTTGTATTGGCTCAGGCTCAGCTCAGTTCTACTGCGCGCACCACGGCCCTGGACTATGGCTATGACATTTTCGGCAACGAGATTGACAGCGATGGTCCCGAAGGAGCACGTCATCCGACCTACTTTTCTGCTTATGTGCAGGACAAGTTCGAGGCCAATGATTTGGTCATCAATGCCGGCGTGCGCGTTGATGTCATCGACAACGATGATTTCACCTTTGATGATCCAGCCAATCCGCCGTGGGACCAGTCGGGCTTTGGTCTGATTCAGGATCAGCTTGTGAAAGCCGATGCCAGTGTTGAAATCAGCCCCCGGCTGGGAGTTGCTTTTCCGGTCACGGACCGCACCGTATTCCATTTGCAGTATGGTCGCTTTGTTCAGGCGCCACGCCAAACCGACATTTACAGCGGCGCCAAGCGTTACAACGACCTGTTCACGGCTGCGAACTCATTCCGCACGAATCTGGTCGGTCTTGGCCTTAGGCCTGAAGTCACGACCCAGTATGAGATCGGTTTCAATCAGCAGTTCAGCGACAATGCTGCGTTTGACATCACGACCTTTTACAAGAACATCAAGGATATGATTCAGGTGACGAGAGTGACCGCGGATGCTGCTTCTCCCGCGGGCGATTACAACGTGCTTGCCAATCTTGATTTTGCGACCACGGCAGGCGTCGAGTTTTCTCTGAATATGCGTCGCACGAGTCGTATCTCTGCCAATGTGAACTACACCTTCTCGAGAGCGCTTGGCACGGGCTCGACCGCGACCTCGGCGATCTCCGGGATTGAAGGGGCAATCAATGTTCCGACCTCGATTTCACCGCTGAATTTTCACCGTTCACAGGTGGGTTCCTTCAACCTGGATTACCGGTTTGGCAAGGGCGACGGCGGTAAGGTGCTCGAGCAGTTGGGCGCCAACCTGCTGATGACCTTCCAGAGCGGCCATCCCTACACGTTTGCTAAGGGAGATTTTGGTCAGCAGGATGAGCAGGACGGCGGCGTGATCCTCGACCCACGTTCGAGATTTCCATTGGAAGCGGTCAACTCTTCGACCACGCCGTGGAATTTTCAGCTTGACCTGCGTCTGGACAAGTCGGTCAGTATCGGCCGTTTCAACACCAACTTCTACGTCTACGTGCAGAACCTGACCAACCGTCAGAACGTCATCAATGTTTTCAACCGGACAGGCAATGCCTTCAACGATGGCTTTCTGGACAATGCGGAGTTGAGCAGCTCCATTCTGGCGCGGCGCGATCAGCTCAATCCCGGTTTCGGCGCTGCGGCTTATGAAGCACTGTACCGCAACATCAATCTTGGCGGCAACGCCTTTAACTTCCGTGCAAACACCAATGCCAGCCCGGAGGGGTTTAATGGCCTGGAAGTTCTGGGTGTCCCGCGTCAGATTCGCGTTGGTGCAAGGTTAGAGTTGTAGGACCGACAGAACAGAAGAATCGAAGGTCCGTTTTGGTACGAGGCTGTCCCGCATTTTGCGGGGCAGCCTTTCTATTTTGTATCCGCTCTGCCGTTTGTCTTGGCGTGAATAGGCTTATGGCAATATCTACTTGCAATAAAGTTCACGGATTCTGATCTTCAACGCAACGAATCCAGTGGCGACGTAGCCATGGAATACGAACTCCATCGCCACTGTATCTTTCTGGAACCCCACTCTGTCAAGGTTAAGAGGATGAGGGTAGCAAGGACTCCCGCAACTGGACAACAAGATCTATTTCATTGATTTCGACGATGAGCAGGAGGACCAAACTATCTCCGTCTTTGAAGATCGGCATGTTGGCTCGTACCACATTGGAGATTTGGCCTCTATGGTTCTGCTACGTAGCGGGTGAAGTAGTGTCTCACGCGAGTGATATTCTTGAGGAAGTATCGGCAGTCCCATCTGCCGGGAGTTTTTGACTTTGGTCATGATTCAGTGTGCAGCTAATCCATTAGCGGGAGCGTGAACAATGAGAAATTTGTTAGTGACCTTAGTCGCCGTGCTCTTTCCCTTTTCCCTATTATTTTCCCAAACAGGCAAGATTGCAGGCAGGGTCATCGACCGCGAAACCGGGGATGCTGTAGCCGGAGCCACAATTGTTATCGTTGGCACGACGCGGGATGCCCTCACGGATGCCAGCGGCGAGTTTTTATTCTTGTCGGTTGCTCCGGGAGTCTATTCTGTTCGACCCTCGTCGCCTGACTGTTTTGGCTTTCAGCTCGATGGCATTCAGGTTAATTCTGACTTAACTACTGAGTTGAGAATCGAGTTTCCTTGTATCAACCTCGATATCTTTAGCGGCGGGACTGACATCGTCGCTGACCGTCCTCTGGTGCACAAGAATGCCACCAATGCCATTCGTATCCAGAGCTACGATGACATGAAGAACCTGCCGGTCCGCGGCGTGACCGAAGCGGTGGTTTTGCAGCCGGGCGTCGTTCGCCACAACGGTCAAATCTACATGCGTGGTGGCCGCGAGAACGATGTAGGCTACTATCTCGAGGGCGCCAATGTGCGTGACCGTGATGGCGGAAGTCAGTTTGGCTCCAACCCGGTAAGTGTGATTCCGGAAGCGCTGGAAGCGCTGCAAGTCCAGCCGGGCGGCTATGCGGCTGAATTCGGCGGCGCCAACGCCGGCATGGTTCGACAGACGTTGAAAGTTGGCGGCCCGAAGTTTGGTTTCAGCTTGCAATATGAGACGGATGACTTCGCCGACCAGGGCGAGCAGTTCCTCGGCACTTACTCCTACGGCTACCATGACTTCACAGCCACCGCCAGTGGCCCGGTTCCGGGTACGGGCGGCAGGCTGCGATTCTTTGCAGCAGGTGAGCGCCTCACCCTGGATGACTACGTTCAACGGTTCAACAGCGGCTTCAATTTCACTCACGTTGACGAGGCCGAGTTCAACGCCCTGGGCACGGACGAACAGCTGGCATCGATTCAGGCCGGCCGCTTCCCATTGATTCTAGAGTACAACCGTGATCCTGGGATGGAGGCCCACATTCAGAAACTTGGTTTGAGTTTTCCGGATGGCAACGTCCCCGGCGCTGACCGGCAGGAGTGGATCGGCAACGGAACATTGACCTTGGACGCCAGCCCGTTCCGTTTGCGGTTGGGTGGTTCAATTCGCTGGCGCAGACAGGACGAAGTCATAGGCAGAATTCCGAGAATGATTTTCAATCTTGACCGACAGGAACAGCAGGAACGCAGCTCTGCGCTCATCAACTTAAAAGCCACCCATCTGCTGAGCTCGAAATCTTTCTACGAGCTGAACCTGAACTACTTCGACCTGCGTGAGCACCACTTCGACCCGATCATGGGAGACAACTTCTGGGCCTATTGGGATAGCACGGCGAATGCGTCGCACGGCATTCAATTCTATGATTGGGACTCGCCATGGCTGGCTGGCGGCCAAACCATGGAACTCCACGGTTTCGACTTTGATGCGCCTGGTACACCGGCCCAATCGGACATGGTCAAACGCAAGAGAAGCTATTTTGGCGGTAACCTTAACTTCGTGACTCAGTTGTCCCGGCATGAACTTAAGCTAGGCGCATCCCTCGAGCGCTGGACCAGCCGGAATTTTCAATTCAACAGTTGGGATGCCCTGGCGTTGTTCCGAAGCGCCCGTTCCGATCATGACTTTCTGCGCAGAGCTTTGGCTGGCGACCGCAGCGATCCGGACGTTTTTTTGGCGCAGGCACAGCTTGGCGCCAAGACCCGGGCTGGCGAGTTTAACTACGGTTACGATATCTTCGGTAATGAGATCAACAGCGACGGCCCGGACGGTCCCCGTCACCCGACCTACTTTTCTGCGTTTATCCAGGACAAGTTCGAGACCAGTGATTTGGTCATCAACGCCGGCGTTCGTTTGGACATCTTCGACAACGATGATTTCATCTTCGAGGATCCGACCAACCCGCCGTGGGACCAAAACGAGTATGGTCTGTTTCAGGATGAGCTTGTCGAAGTGGATGCCAGTGTTGACATCAGTCCGAGGGTGGGAATTGCTTTTTCGGCCACCGACCGTACCGTCTTCCATCTGCAATATGGTCGCTTCGTTCAGGCGCCACGCCAGACCGACATTTACACTGGCGTCAAGCGTTACAGCGACCTGTTCACGGCTTCGAATTCGTTCCGCACGAATCTGGTCGGTCTGGGCCTCAAGCCTGAAATCACCACTCAGTATGAGTTCGGTTTCAACCAGCAGTTCAGCGACAACGCCGCCTTTGATGTCACGACCTTCTACAAAAGCATCAAAGACATGATTCAAGTGACGAGTGTTGAGGCCGACCCTTCGTCTTCATCTGCCGACTACAACGTACTTGCGAATCTCGATTTTGCGACTACTGCCGGCGTCGAGTTTTCTTTGAACCTGCGCCGTACCAGCCGTATTGCTGGCAACATCAACTACACCTTCTCGGGAGCGTTGGGCACGGGCTCGAACGCAACCACCACTATTTCCGGCGTTGAAGGCGAAATCGAAGTTCCTACCGTGATCTCACCGCTTGACTTTCACCGTTCTCACGTGGGTTCACTGAATCTGGACTACCGCTTTGGCAAGGGTGATAGCGGCAAGCTCCTCCAGCAGCTAGGCGCCAACTTCCTGTTCTCGTTCCAAAGCGGCCACCCTTTTACACTTTCCACAGGAACTACTGGTGGACAACGTTCAAGCATCGGCGGCTTCATCAGTGACCCGCGTTCGAGATTTCCCTTAGAGGCCGTTAACTCTTCCACAACGCCGTTGAATTTTCAGCTAGATGTGCGCCTCGATAAGACCGTGAACCTGGACAGGTTTCGCACGAGTTTTTATGTGTATGTTCAGAATCTGACCAACCGCAAGAACGTGATTAACGTTTTCGGCCGAACCGGCAACGCCTTCAATGATGGCTTTCTTGATAATCCATGGCTGAGCGGTTCGCGCCTGGCACGATTCGATCGGCTTAGTCCTGGCTACGGCGCCGCAGCCTATGAAGCGCTGTACCGCGCCATTAATCTTGGCGGCAACGCCTACAACTATCGCGGCGGCACAATTGATAGCCCTGAAGGTTTCAGCGGTCGCGAGGTTCTGGGTGTGCCGCGGCAGATTCGTGTTGGCGCAAGAGTTGAGTTGTAAGGGGATCACAAGAATCCGCTTGCATCTTGAAACCAATCTCGATACTTTCGGTTTGTCATTTCAAACCAAGTGCAACCCACGATTGTTAGTTGTTTCAACTCAGGACGGACTCGTTCAAACCGGAGGTTTTTAATGAAGAATGTCAAGCGGAGGGAGTTTCTAAAATCAGGCACACTGCTCGGCGGCTCAGCGCTGGTGTTTGGCTGCGGCCAACAGCAGCAGGGCGAAGCTCCGGCAGTCCGGACGCGACAAACCTACAACTGGAATATGGTCACGACCTGGCCGCCGCACTTTCCGGTCATGGGAGAGGGCGCCGATAAGATGGCCGAGTGGATAGATGAAATGTCTGAAGGCCGGCTCAAGATAAGCGTTCGCGGCGGTGGAGAACTGGTGCCCGCCCTCGAATCCTTCGATGCAGTCAGCCAGGGCGCCGTGGAAATGGGACACGGTGTCGCCTACTATTGGGCCGGGAAAATTCCGGCTGCCCAGTTTTTCGCGGCCGTGCCTTTCGGCATGAACGCGCAACAGATGAATTCCTGGCTTTACAGCGGCGGCGGACTTGCGCTTTGGGAGGAGCTGTACGCACCATTCAATCTTGTGCCAATGCCGGCCGGAAATACCGGTATGCAGATGGGCGGCTGGTTCAACCGCAAGATCAACACGGCAGACGACCTGAAAGGGCTCAAAATGCGCATTCCCGGCCTCGGCGCAAATGTCATCAAGAAGGCCGGCGGCGCTCCGGTGCTAACCGCGGGCGGGGAGATTTACACCAATCTTGAGCGTGGTGTCATCGACGCGACGGAATGGGTTGGACCCTACCACGATTACCTCATGGGTTTTCACCGGATTGCCAAATACTACTATTATCCTGGTTGGCATGAGCCGGGCCCGGTTCTGGAGTTGATTGTCAACAAGCAGATGTGGGACAGCCTGCCGAAAGATCTGCAAATGATCATCCGGGTGGCTTCTGATCGCGCCAACATCTGGATGTTGTCGGAATTCGAATCAAAGAATAACACCTATCTGAAAAAGCTGGTCACGGAAGAAAAGGTCAATTTGTTGAAATTCCCGGATGTCGTGCTCAGCAAGCTGAAATCGTACGCCGACGAAGTGCTGGCGGAGATGACAGAGCAAGATCCCCAGGCCAGGAAGGTGTTCGAGTCATTCGACAAGTTCAGAAAGGATGTTGGTGGATGGGCCGAGGTCTCGGAGAAAGTCTATTATTCGTTTGCGGAGATTCCGGCTTGAGTTGCCGCTTTTCAGCCAAAGATTGACGATTTTGGGGGCGTTGCAGTTTTCAGATAATTCCAAGGCGTCCGGAGCGTTCGGAAATCAGCTCTTCGAATTTTCCCTTGAGTTCGTCGCTGAGGAAGGTAGTTGCCAGCAATTCAGGGGTCTTCGGCAGGAATCCCTTGAATCGTCTCAGGCTATTTTCGATTTGACGCGCGCCGAGTCCAATAGTCGCGCCAAACGTCAGAAAGTCGGATTGTCTGAGCCGCGCTTTTTTGCCGTTTAGCGTCAATGCCATTTCTTCCGGATCGTCTTTTTCAGGGATCAGCAGTCTGGTAGCCACGAGGTCGTACGCCGGCGCCAAGCCGACCATTTTATTGTCAGCGTTTAGCAGCGAGAAGTTCTTGAGGTGCATGTCGGCGTTGCCTGTAAGGAACGTGAAGAGCGTCATTTCAAAGAATTTGATGGCATCCAAAAAGGGGTTTGACGAGAAGCGCACGATCGCCTTCCCGACCTGCTCCATTGAACTTCTGTATTTGTCTTCCGTCAGCCGCTCCGTGAGCTGGCACATGTCCTCCATGTGAAGCTTCCTGCCATCGCGCTGACGGTCGATTCTACGGGTAATATAGGCAAGTTCTCCTGATTTCAGGCGCACCAGCCCATGTGGTACCGTATCGATTTTGAACTGAGAAGCCAAATGCATGGTGGCATCCTCGGTTTCCGGCATCTCGGGATAATCCAGCATTGGCGGCTTCAGAATGAAGTTTCCCCAGAGACCAACAAGCGTTAGCCTCGTACGCCCCTGCCGCGGCCGCTCCAGGTTCAGAGACAGCTTGGCCTGCACTCCGGGTACCGTAATTCGGCTCCGGACAACTTGTCTGGCCAGCTCGCTCAGCGCGTTCAGATCGTACGGTAACAAAGGTGTGGACTTGCTCTGGAAGAAGCTCTTGCTACACTTTGGGTGGTAATCACGCTGGTCTGCTTCGAGTTGCCCGTGGCACAGAAGGCACCGCTGCGTTTTGCCAGTCATGAATCCTCTCCTGCAACAACGCTGACCGCACCGATACAGTCTTTGCAGCATGCCAGCAGGAGTCCCATTCTGTCTCGCGGGTCTATCTTCCACGTCTTGTGCACGATGTCAAGCAGCCAGCCTTCTGGAACCAAGCCATCAAAAAACGGCAGCATTGTCTTGCTCACATAAGGTGTGCTTGCGAGGGGCAGGGTTAGGCTAATCGGCTGTGCTCCCGGTAGCGAGAGATAGTCGGGTGCGTAGGAAAAGGTGTAGCCGTTCTCGTCTTCGGTGAGTACTCCAGCGTGGGCGTCATGCATGAGGACATTGCCATGCCTAGCCATCGTCGTCTCCCGGTCTGTGTTCCGTCGGAGCCATCTTGTGGCCGAAAAGCGCCAGAACCTGATTCACCTTGTCCAGGCGCAGGGTTTCTTTGCCTTGTTCTAGTTCGCGTACGAATCGCAGGCCGACGCCAGCCCGTTCAGCAAGGTCACGCTGGGTGAGTTTCAGCACTCCGCGCCGCTGCTTGATGAACTCAGTCAGAGGTTGTGACATTTTTATACCTGTTCGGGTATAATTGTTCGTGGTAGGTGATAGTTTATACCTTTTAGGGTATAAAGTCAAGTGTTTTCGTAGAGATTATACCCGTTCGGGTACTGTTTTGTGACCTTGAAAGATGACACCCTTCGCAGGCTAGTGTCACGATTTCTAATTTCCCGAACAAAACTCTGACAGGGTTTCGCCCCCTTTTTTATGCCTGAAGCGGTCAACATCAAACCCTGTCAGAGTTCGCTTATTTGAAAATCATCACACTAGTTCGCCAGAACATCCGGCAGCCAGCTCACGGTTTCCGGGAAAAGCAGCACCAAGGTCAATCCGACCAACTGAATGATCACGAACGGAATAATACCGCGGTATATCTGCCCGGTGGTGATTCCTGCAGGCGCCACGCCTTTCAAGTAGAAGAGGGAGAAACCGAACGGCGGCGTCAGGAATGACGTCTGCAAATTCATGGCGATGAGTACGCCGATCCACAACAAATCGATGCCCAGGCTCTGGAAAATCGGCGCCACCACGGGCACGATGATAAAGGTAATCTCGATAAAATCGATGAAGAAGCCGGCGACGAAAATCACCACCATCACCAGGGCGAGAAAAGTGTTCGGGCCCAGATTCGCGCCGAGAATAAACTGTGTCAATATTCGGTCACCGCTCATGCCACGAAAAACCAGCCCAAAGGCTGTCGCGCCCACCAGAATGATGAAAACCATGCAGGTCAGCAGCGTTGTTTCCCGCATGACATCTTTGAGCGTTGGCAGATCGAATTTGCCGTGGCCGATTGTCAGCAGGGTTGCGCCCAATGCTCCGACCGCTGCCGCTTCCGTGGGGGAAGCGATTCCTGCGAAAATCGAGCCCAGCACCGCGATGACCAGAAAAAACGGCAGAACAAAAGCCCGCAAGACGCGGATAACCATGGCCCGGCCCGTAAAGGCCCGCAGCTCATCTTCCGGCATGCAGGGCGCCGCCTCCGGTTTCAGAATCGAGAAGACCACAATCCAGGCTAGGTAGAGCGAAACCAGAATGGTTGCGGGAATGACGGCGCCGATAAACATGTCACCGATGGAGACATTCAAGATGCTGCCCAAAAGCACCAGCACGATGCTGGGTGGGATAATCTGCCCCAGCGTGCCCGAAGCCGAAATCGTGCCGGTGGCCAGCTCGGCGCTGTAGCCGCGTTTGACCATGGTCGGCAGGCTGAGCAGGCCCATGGTGACGACGGTGGCGCCGACAATGCCCGTCGATGCCCCCAGCATGGCGCCAACCACCACCACTGAAATAGCCAGCCCGCCTTTCATGCGTCCGAACAGCAGCGCCATGGTTTCCAGCAAGTCCTCGGCCAACCCCGATTTCTCCAGCATCACCCCCATGTAGACAAACAGCGGAACCGCCAGCAAGACATAGTTGGTCATGATTCCCCAGATTCGTAGCGGCAGCAGGTTGAAGAAGTTTGAGCCAAACGTCAGCAAGCCGAAAATGAGAGAGACGCCTCCGAGCGTGAACGAGACAGGAAATCCGAGCAGAAGCAGGACAAACAAAGAGGCGAACATGATGAAGGGCATGGCTTCGGTCATAGATGGCTCCGGTGGTCGTTTAGCGAGGATAGAAGATTGATGATTGAGGGTGGCAGCTTTCGTAAGCTGCCGATTTGGTCATTTCGCCAACTGGTCGCGTTTGAGAATCACAAGCAGGGATGTGGCGGCCAGCGAAACGCCCTGCAAGAGCAACAACACAAATCCCGCAGGGATGCAGGCCTTCAACAGGTAGCGCGCCGGCAAGCCACCTGGGTCCGGCGAGACCTCACCGATTCTCCAGGAATTGCCAACAAAATTCTGCGATGCCCAGATGACCAGAACGGCAAATGGAATCAGGAAAACCAGGCTGCCCAGCAGGTTAACCCAGGCTTTTGTTTTGGGCGAGAAGTTGGTGTAGAGCACATCGACGCGCACGTGGCGGTCGTGTTTGAGCGTGTACGCCGCTCCGATGAGGAAAATCACGGCAAACAAGTGCCACTCCAACTCCTGCACGCCAATGCTGCTCTGGTTCAGCAGGTAGCGGGTGAACACATCGTAGCAGACGATGAGCACGAGCGCGGTCGTCAACCAGCCGACGGCCTTTCCCACCTGCTCGTTGAGCGTGTCGATGAACTCCGCAATCGTTTTGAGTGCGTTCACAATTCCTCCCTCGATGTTGTGTCGTGTGAAGTGCAAAAATATCGAGTTGTGAGGCAAGATGCAAGGGAAAGTTTTTGCTTGAGGATGAGTGCGAAGGAGGTTATTATCAGAAGGCTGCGGCCGAGTTCATTACACAAGTGACCGACTTTCACCTAAACCTGATCAGGACTATCTATGGAAACTCCACTCACCACAATCGAAGCCCGCGTGCTTGGCGCACTGGTCGAGAAATCCCTAACTACCCCGGAATACTACCCTCTTACCCTAAACTCACTCACTGCGGCCTGCAATCAGAAATCCAACCGCGATCCCGTGGTTTCGTACGATGAACGCGATGTGGTGCGAGCGGTCGAGACTTTACGCGACAAAGGCCTGACAATGATGGTCACCGGCGCCGGCAGCAGGGTAGCAAAGTATAAACACACCTTCGCCCGTCGCCTGCAGTTCAACGACGCTGAGGTAGCTGCGCTCTGTATTCTGATGCTGCGCGGTCCGCAGACCGTCGGTGAGATTCGTGGCCGAACCGGTAGATTGCACGATTTCCCCGACCTGCCAGCAGTGGAAAGCACGCTGCAAGGCTTGATGTCTCGCGGGGACGGCATCTACGTTATGCAATTGCCACGGCAACCCGGACGCAAAGAGTCACGCTATGCCCATCTTCTTTGCGGCGAGCCAGAGATTATTGAAGAAGAGTACGAAGCCAAACCCGAAGCAGCCAGACAAGCCGTCCTGGCCGAAAACCTGGGGCTGCAGGAATTGCGGGAAGAAGTGGCGGCGCTGCGCGCTGAACTGACCGCGCTGCGAGAATCGTTCGCTGATTTCAGAAGGCAGTTTGACTGAGCCCTGACTGTTCGGTTGCTGTCGCAGGAGAACACCCGGCTTGATTTCTCCCAAGCTTGTTTAGCCCTGCGGTTTCACGCCTGTGTCAGCTTCCCGGAAATCCAGGATTCAAAATCGAGGTAGTCGAGTGCACTGTGTTTTTCAGACGCTGTTGTGTTCAGAAATAACTCTTGCTGTAGTTTGGTAAACAACTTGTCGTGCTCGCCAACCGGCACGGTACAGACTTTAGAAAAGAACCGCAGCAGCACTTTTTCGAAGTCGAGCAGCGTGCGCTTCTTCTTCAGAAAGCGTCGGCAGGAATCGACGCCGTAGCGTAGGACCGTAGTGTTGCCGAGTTCAAAATGTACCATCAGGTTCAAGAGTTGCGCGAAGCTCTGGATATCTTCGCGCACGCTGCCATAATTTGTGCGCAGTATTTCGTTGAGCCAGTTCAGGCACTGGTGGTAGTCCATCTGCAGGAAAAACAGGTAGGCAAACTGGTAGTGAAAAAGCAACCGGTAGTCGTGCGGCACAAGCTTGTTCTGAGCTTTCAGCAGCGAATGGATTTCATGAGAAAGTGCAATGCCTCGCTCCAGGTCACGCGAGTCGCGATAGAGTTCCAACTCAAGATTGTAAGTACGAAGCAGCAGTTTCAACATCACCGGCCGTTGTTTTTTGATATTATGTTCTTCCGGGATAGCCTTGACTTTTGCAAGAAGCTCCGGCACTTCGGAGTGGCGTCGTAGTTGCAGACACATGCCGATCTTGTTGTTCAGCGCGGTCATATAGGAAGTCGGATCTTCTCGCACCATTTCCGGACGGCCTTCCAGAAACGCGATCAGTTGAGAGATGTTGTTGTCCGCCGCTGCCAGGTTGTCGGTAACCGTGGCGTGCGCGTACAGGATGTGATGGTAGAGAATTCGAGCCTGCAGGCTGTCCGCACATTCGATCCGGCGCATGAGAGGGTGTTCGAGGATGCCATCATCAGTTTCGAGTTCTCCTTGTCGCCGCGCGACGAACGAGTCAAATAAATTGACTGTTAATCGCCAGTATTCGTTAAGCGCGACAGCCTTTTCGAGCGTCGCCCTCTCTTCATCCAGAATGTCATTGATGGCCTTTTTGCTGTCCTGCTGACCTTGTCGTTGCAGCAGTAACCGGCGCTGCCACGCGAGCAGTTCCAGCAGTTCATAGTGGCGTTCAAACTTGCGTGCGATTCGAATGGCTTTCGCAATGGTAGCTTCACACAGGTCGAGCAGTTCCCGGTGATGCAAAATTTCAACATCGCGAAGAAGCTCTTTTAGCTCACTGGCACGTGTGGCCTCAGCGTGATAATTTCGCAGGCTGCGCATAATCAGATCGCTGAGATAAATTTTCGTGACGTGCAGTTGCTTGACAAAGGCCTCGCCCGCGAAGTGTGTTTTAACTGCCTGCTCGTCGTATTTACTTTGTCTATCGATGAAGTCAAAAAGGCGCAGATAGTTCTTACCGGAGTCCGCTGCCTGCAAACGAAAGTATCGTTTTTCAGACTTGGTCAAGGATTTTATCAGGAAAAATAGATTGCCTTTTTTCTTCATAGAAGTTTACGTTTTTGGTTGCTTCGTTTTCATTTTTATGCTGAATATAGACAAGAATTGCCAAATAGGCAATTACGTTTTTGAAACTTTGTGACTTGATTGTTTTCGGCCTGCAACGTACGTTTGGCTGTCGTTCACGCTCGAGCTTGTTTGAAAGACAATCGTTCTGTCACAAAAACCCAACACAACAAGGAGACGTTATGATAAGAGTTGTAGGTTCCTAATTCCGCGTTTATTTTCTTAGACGCGGAGTAGATAGGCTAGAGGCTGGATTTTATCGTAGGGCATTGACCCTGTCAAGGAGACTGGTTTTGCCTTTAGCTG
>JAJDAF010000014.1 GCA_029261995.1 Candidatus Zhuqueibacterota bacterium | reverse complement strand
GCGCTCTTCAGCGCTCAACAACGTCAAGTCGCAGATTCTCTTAGCAGGCTCAGCAACAACCTGATTGAGCAAATGAACGAAATGACGACCAAATCGCTCAATCGTCTCGCGCTTGAACAACGAACTCCTGTACTCAAAGTGGCAGTGTAAATGGTCAGCAGCTTCGAGAACCTCCAAAGTGAGGTCGAACTTGGAAATCTGATTCAGCCATTCCGGCCACAGCCTGGCCGTCAAACCTGCTACCTGCACACCCGCCACAGCATCATTCTCTGTTTTGAGATCGATGAAATTGAAAAAAGCATCGAAGAGCGGATTGCGGCTCACATCGGTTGGCGTGCCGCTCCATTCTACCATTTGGTCGAATGGATAATGCTGGTTTTCGAGCGCGGCCACTGTATCGCCCTTCGCCGCATGCAAAAATTCCGCAAAAGAATTCTCCTGTACAAGCTTAAAGCGCAGTGGCAGGGTGTTCGCAAACAGTCCGACGACAGACTCCAAGTCGGCATGCGAACGATTCAAGACCGGCGTCCCCACCATCAAATCGTCCTGCCCGCAGAGCCTTGCCAGAAAAGCTGCGAATATGGCGATGAGCGCCGTGAAAAGCGTCGCTTCATTCGCACCGGCCAGAACTCTGAGCTTGGTGAGTACATGATCGGGAACTTTGAACACGACTCTATCACCTTCGAAATCACGAACTGATAGCCTCTTTTTGTCAATTGGCAGTGACAGCGCAGGCGGTAAATCCCGCAGCTTCTTCTGCCAGAAATCACTTATTTCTTCAAGACTTCCGCTTTGCAAGGCGGAAGTCTCCCACTCAGAATAGTCGCGATAGGTTAAGGGAGACGCAGGTAGCGTGTGACCATCGTAAAGCGCTAGGAATTCTTTGACCAGGAGCTGGTGCGAGTAACCGTCGGTGATGATGTGGTGTATGTCGAGAATTAAGAGATGGCTTTCCCCTGACATTCGAACAACGCAAACGCGAAACAAAGGCGCCTTGCTCAAATCGAAGGGCTGGATGAAAGTCGCTGCAAACCGGCGAACTTCTGCGGTATCAACGGGGGGGTGCTCCAAGACTGAAACCTCAGCCGAAACGGCCTCTGCCGGGAGGATTTTTTGAACGGTCTCTCCGTCCTCCACAACAATGGCGGTTCGCAGACTTTCATGCCGCTCAATGAGCTTCTTCACCGCCGCACTAAGTTTGGAGACTTCGAGGTCCCCGAAAATCTCGTAGGCGACCGAGATGTTGTAGGCCGTGCTTTCCGGATGCAACCGCTGCAGCAAAGCAAGGCGGTCTTGCGCCGAAGATAATTTGTAACTTTGTTTGACTGGCGCCCTAGGTATGTCAAGGAGTCTTTGCTTTGACTTGCTCTCAACCAATTGCGCCAAGTCGCGAAGCTGTGGATTGGCAAAGACCTCGCTCAATGAAATCTTGACATGGAGTGTCTTTTCGAGCTTCGAAATGAAGATAATCGTATTGAGAGAGTTGCCACCCAATTCAAAAAAATTGGCATCCGCTGAAAGCTCGATTCCGGTGGTCAGAACCTGCGCCCATAGCTCGGCCAGCTTACGCTCAATGGGCGTTTCAATTGCCGAAACTCCATCTGTTTCGCCCCCTGACCTTGCAGCGAAGCGTAGCGCCAATCGGTCTACATGGCCATGGATGTCGCGGGGTAGTTCCGCCACATTCACCAAATCAATTTCAGTGAGCCCGTCGTCAAACCTATCGCGTAGCCCATCGCGAAGCTCGGCTTCGACAAGTGACTCGTCCGACTGTAAGAAGGCAAGCCACTTGTCGGCGCGACGAACGGAGCGAATGATGGCTGTTCTTTCAACATCCGAGTGCTTCGACAGGCATTCTTCAACTTCTTCTATCTCATACCTTCCCTTACATGTGAAGACAGCATCAACAGCAATCACCCCGGCAAGAACCTCCAAATCCTTGACCCGAATCCCGGAATTATCCAAAGCATGCTGCAGCAAATTGCATATGTCCGCATGCATGCCCTCGATTTCTCCAGCGTTATAGAGGTCCGTACGATAGTCCCACTCCAACTCAAGGACACCTGCGATGTTGCGATTATTGAAATTCAGATGGATAGTAAGCGGCGTCGGCTCGTAGCCGGGAAAATTGTGCTCAATTCGATATGGCAGCTGTTCAAGGTCGGGATGCCCCACAAGATTGATGTTAAAAAGGTAGCGAACATCTGTTCCTGAGCGGTCCCGGAGTTGGTTGACGAGCGCTCCAAATGGAAACCTTGAATGATCTTTCAACACGTGGTTGACTTCGCTGCCGACATCTTCTACCCAGGCATCAAAGGTTAGGGTGTCGTCATATTTAATTCTGATGGGCAGGAAGCTAATGAAGGCTCCGACTGTTTGATGCAGCCCGCTGTCGGCCCGATTGTGGTTCAGGACACCAATCACGAAATCATGAACACCTGTACGACGCGCCACATAAATGCTCAACGTCGCGAGATATAGTTTGAACAATGAACTGTTTTGCACTTCGCAATAATCATTGATCTGCTCTCTCATCCCTTCCGGGGTGCCCAAGGTTCGCGCTTCGCCCCGAGCGTCGTTTGTTGCGGGAGGTTTTGAGGAAAGGGAGACTTCGTCAGGCAGGGGAACAAGATAGTCATGCCAGGACTTCATATCCGACCTGGAAACCGTAGACCGCAAGTAGGTTCCTTCAGCACTTACCAAGTCGAAATACGACTTGGGCTGACGATTGTCCGGCTCCCCACCTTGTTCGAGCACACGATAGACTGCCTCGACCCGCGAGGCCAAAAGCGTCGTACTCCAGCCATCCGAGTTGGTATGCAGCAACTTCACGTAATAACCTGAGGTCCGGTCGTCAAATTTGAGGTAGGCGAAGTAATATAGGTCACTATCGATTAATTTGAATGGCTTCTTATTGTGATAATCGTACCAGGACTCAATGGCTCCGCTATTTGTGTGCTCTGTGAAATCTGCTTCATCGAGAGCAATCCATTGCTGTTCGCCGATATATTGCGCTGGCACAATGTTATGGCCGTGCTCGATTTCCAGAAGACGAAGACGGATGCTGGGGTTTTCATTCGCAACATGGTTGATCGCTTTTTCCAGTAGGGCTTTGTCCAACACTTCATCATATCGAATCGTGTAATTGAGATTCTGACAACCAGTCTGGGGGAACTCCTTTTGGTGCAGGTACAACATTCGCTGCGGATAACTTAACGGATAGCTGGTTTTGCCATTCTGATGGGTGTGTTCGGCAATGGCAGAGCTTTCTGCATCTGATTGCACGAGAAGTTGCTCGTGATAAGCATCGATTTGTTCATCCGATGTCTTTTGTCTGGCAACCTCCGCTGCTGCCTTGGCTTGGCCAATACACCCCTGGTTCAGGCGGATGATCTCATTGCTTTTCTGCTCGCTCGGTTTCGGCAGGGCTTTGCGGTCGATTTTCCCGGACGGCATACGCGGGAACTCATCCAGCACAACAAAACGGGAGGGAACCATATAGCCAGGCAATTCCGTCGCCAGCTCGCGTTTCAATTCGCCGAGCCTCAACTTCCGTGTTGGGACAACATAGCCGCAGAGGTAATCCGTGCCGCTTGCATCTGTCAAGGCGAGAACGATCGCCTCTCGCACTTCCTGGTGCGCAACCAGGCGGCTTTCGACCTCACCTAGCTCTATCCGATAACCTCTGATCTTGACCTGATAGTCCTTGCGGCCAAAAAAATCAATGCTTCCGTCCGGCAACCAGCGGCCAATATCCCCGGTTCTGTAAAGCGGCACCCGCGGGCCTGGACGAAATGGCTCAACTGTAAATGCTTGCTGTGTTTTTTCGTCCTGGCGGACATATCCGCGGCCGACTCCAATACCTGCTACACATATTTCGCCCTTGACGCCAATCGGACATAGTCGCATGCCCTGATCGACAATGTAGATTCGCATGTTTTGCACCGGCTTTCCAACGGGTACACGTTCAGACTGGGGGGCTTCCGTCATGAAGTGGTGCGTGATGTCATCGGAAGCTTCCGTCGGTCCGTAAGCATTAACCACAGGCACCTTCGGAAACATCTCGAACCATCTCCGCAGGACATCGGGCTTGACAATCTCACCGGTTACCATCAGGTAATCCAGCTCCGACAGATCGCTGCTCCTTAGATACTCCAACATGACGCTCAGGTAAGAAGGCACGACTTCGAGAATCCGGACTTTGTCTAGCTGCAACTGAGTAATAAACTCAGACGGATCGAGAATCACATCATCGGCATAAATGACCGTGGTACCGCCGACAGCGAGGGCGCTGAACATTTGCCAGACTGAAATATCAAATGTTTGGGAAGCATTCTGTGCGACGACCGTGGAAGCGTCCAGCTTCAGATCGTGAATCTTGGCATACATGTGATTGGTCATGCCACAGTGTTCGACCATAACGCCCTTAGGTGTACCTGTCGATCCGGAGGTGTAAATGATATAAGCCAAATCAGACATGTCCACCCTCGAATTGAGCTCAATCGGCTGGGCCGTCAGTTGCTCGGCGAGCGCATCGATGTAGAGCACCGAGACTGCCTCCGCAATACCCGATAGCTCAACCAGTGCACGCATGCTCTCGGACGCGACGATCACGCCCGCGCCGCAGTCCTCGATGATGAACTTGATTCGTTCCGCCGGATAATCGCGGTCCAGAGGTACATAGGCCCCACCCGCTTTCCATATCGCCAGAATCGCCGTGACCATGTCGGGTGATCTCTCAAGCAGAATTGCCACCGGCGAGTCTCGACCTACACCGTATTCTTTCAGCAGGCAGCCGAGTTGGGTGCTTCGTTCATTCAACTGGGAGTAAGACCAGGCTTGGCCTTCAAACAGTACGGCCGTCTTATCCGGTCTGGTTCGCACCTGTTCTTCAAAGCATCCATGAACGGTCTTGTCTGCGGGATAGTCTCGTTTTGTATCGTTGAAACGAAATAAAATCAAATGCTTTTCATCAGGCGGAAGTATCTCGATTTCGTTCAGGCTCTTCTCGACATCAAACAACGCCCGACTGAGGAAATACTGAAGATGATTTGAAAGTCGTTCAATCGTGTCAACCCTGTATCGATTCCGATTGAAGACTATTTTGCAATCGATCTGCTCGGCGGTGCGATTGAATCTGAAGCTCAGATTATTGTTGATGTTCGACAAATATTCGGGATCGTGCAGGTTTCGCAACAGCACCGTAACATCAAAAAGCGGGAAACTATCCAACTCCGGTTTCGGCAAACCGAGCAGGTAAAGAACCGATTCAATGGGATAGTTCGCATGCTCGACTGCAGCCATAATCTCCGTACGGGTCTGCATAGTCAATTCTCTGAAGCTCATCTCCCCATTTAGTGAGCCGCGGATGGTGAGAACGGTCGATATGAACTCCCCTTCTGTCTCCTGTTTATAAATGGGCATGCCAACGATGATGTCCTCTTCCCCGCTGTATTTTTGCAGGAGCGCCTGAACCGAAGCCGTCAACATCACATGTAATCTCATGTCGGACTTGTTCGCGATATCGTTCAGTCGCTTCGCCGTATTATCGGCGATCTGCATCGGCCATTCTTCGCACTGTTGTTCACCACGAACATTGTGGTCGTACGGGAAATGGCAGAACGACAATGAGCCACTGAGCTGCTGCAGCCAGAAGGCACGTTCCTTCGAGCGGCTATTTGCAGAGGCTACTTGTGCGATCAAATCTTTCTTTTTCATGTTACAACGTGGCGCAAATTGCTTTTCGTGTTCGGGATAAATGACTTTGTTGTCGGAGGTTCAGCCTGAAGGCTGATTAGGCCAGGTTAAGGTGGCCGAGATTCGAGACTCGACTTAGGCTAGAAGCTAAAACCATCTACATCCAATTCTTCGCTCTTCGTGTCTACGCCGAGAACTTGTTGCTCGAGTTCGATATCGCCGAGCCGGATGTCGTGATTCGTAACCACCGCTTCCAAAACCTCGACGAAAAAAGTGTGCACTTTGTCGATGGTGGTTTTTTTAAACAGGTCATTGCGATAAATCATCTCTAGATTGAAGGTGTCATCCTTTTCCTCGACGGCTATCAAGAGATCGCATATTGCTGTTTTGGTCATAAAATCGTACTGAGTCAACTTATGGCCCTCGGCAAATGCAAGTTTCTCTGCGTCCGGCCGTTTTTGTCGCAAGGCGAAAATGACGCTCAGCAACAGTGTACCTGAAACCTCAGTCGCTTTCGACAACTCATCGACCAAATCTTCGAACTGGTAATCCTGATTTGCCAGTGCAAGCAACGTCCGTTCTTTCACATCCTGCAAGAATGACAAGAACTGACTCTCACGCTTCGGCTGATTCCCCATCAGCAAGGTATTCGTGAAAATTCCAAGACAGTTGGCCAGGTCCTTGTTGCCGCGGCCTAAAACCGGTGTACCAACCACGATGTCATCTTGATTACAAATTCTGGACAACAGAATGCTGACGACCGCCAGCAATACCATATAAAGTGTCGATTCTGTTTCTTGCGCCAAATCACGCGTCTTCCTTACCAGCGCCTTATCCAAGGGGTACGTTGCTCTGAGACCCTCTGTCCCGACACCCTCCGGTCGCGCAAAGTCTGTCGGTAATTGCGGGGTCGAAACGCCATCGCTAAAAAGGTTCAGCCAGAAAGTGCGCTGGGCTAAGATCTCAGGCGTGTGCTTACGGGCGTTTTGCCATTCAGAATAGTCTCTATATTGCAACGCCGGGGGGGCAATTTTTTCGTCGGCGTATGTTCGGGTAAGCTCCTCGACGAGAAGCAGGATAGATAGCTCATCTGTGATAATATGATGGATATCCAATATGAGCGCCGTCTTGTCATCTGATAGTTTTAGAAAACCCATTCGGACAAGTGGCGCTTGTGTCAAATCAAACGGACGTACAAAATCGTGTGCTATCTGGTCGATGTCATCAATGTCGCCGTTTAACTGCTCGATTTTGATACGAACCCGTTCTTCTATCTTCTGGACCGGCCTGTCATCTACAATATGAAAAGAAGTCCGGAGCGATTCATGGCGCTGCAAGACTTGAGCGAAGGAGGTTTTCAAGCGTTCGCGATCAAACTCCCCCTCCATAACCAACACAACCGGGATGTTGTACATGATGCCATCGCCGGCCATGCTCTGCAGGATGTACATGCGCTTTTGCGCCGATGACAATTCGTAGTATGGTTTGGGCTCTGCCAGTTTGATCTCGACGGTCGATTGGTCGCGGGCATTTTCAATAAACCCGGACAGATCCCTAATCGTCTGTTTACTAAACAGCTCCACAAGCGGCAGCCTGACGCCCAACTCCTTATGCACGCGTGAGACCAGATTCATCGCTTTCAGAGAATCTCCGCCTAGTTCGAAAAAATTGTCAAGCACGCCGACCTGGTCGAGCTGCAGTAACTGCTTCCAAATATTTGCGAGTTGAGCTTCACTAGTACTGCCGGGCGGAACGTATTCCGCGCCTATGCTCGGTCTCGATTGCACTTCCCCGTTTGTTGCGTCTTCCTCGGACTGTTCTTGTTGCGGCCTTAGCTCAACCCACTGCCGGATTCTGGCATTGAGATCACGCGTGGAAACCACAACCTGATTATCGGCCATGGCCAGGCTCTGCGCCATAGTCCACTGCCCTTCTTCTGTCGTCATCCCCAAGTCATTGAAGGCGCCAAGCGAGCCCTGGTCATCTGTTGCCATTTGCCAGTTATCCCAGTTGATTGTCAGCCAACGGGTTTTCTGCTCGCGGTTCTTCAACACCGTGCCGTCCAGGAACGCATTACCGGCGGCATACGCAGCGAGTCCAAGTCCACCCAGTACGACAGAAATCGATGATATCAGCAGGCAAAAGTCCAATTCCCGGTCTGCGAGAACATTATCGAGAACTCTGGTACCCTGTACCTTCGGATGCAATTGCCGCTGCCAGTCCTCACAATCCAAATCAGATACGGGAATCTGACTGGCGATTTGTTCGACAATACCGGCTGCGTGAATGACACCGTGTAGAGCGCCGAATTCGGCTTCTGCCTTGTCTAAGGCAGACCTCATCTCCACCGTATTGCCGACATCCGCCCTCAGGGCCAGGACTTTGCATCCCTTGGCCTCGATTCTTAGAATACTCTGGATCTTGTCATTTTCTGAGTTACCTGCATCTTGCCAATTCTCTCTGTCTGGCAATTCTGTTCTGCCAAGAAGAACGAGATTCGCCGAGAAGTTTTCAGCCAGGTATTCTGAAATAGCCACACCAATTTTGCCGAGACCGCCAGTGATGACATAGGTTCCGTGCTGACGGAAAACCGTTGACAGCTCATCCTCCGGTACTGCGTCAACCGGTTCATACGATTGCGTCCAGCGAGTTCCATTTCTGAATGCAATTATCTTGTCGCTTGTCGCGTGGCCAAGCTCGGCAATGATTTGCTTTCCCACTCTCGTTTTGTTTTTGAAGAAGCTGGCATCGGACACATCCAGGATTCGGCATTTGATTTCCGGATTTTCTTGCGGAATGACATAGGCTGGTCCGAGCAACAAGGCCTTTTGTGGGTCAACCGTTTCGTCGCCAAACACCCGACAGAATTGATCTACAATGATGAAAATTTCAAACTCGTTAGCTTGCTGAACCTCGTGTATCGCCTGAGTCAGATACACCAGAGCCGCAAAGCTTGCTTCTTCAGTGGTTTTTTTTGCGATATCCGGACGATCTATTTCCGGATTGCCTAAGCACCACATGTACAGAATTTTTTCCGGAATTCCCGTTTTGGCAAGATGTGCAAACAACGCCCGGTAATCTTCTTTTGACGCCGGATCCATGGTAATCTCGCCGGAGTCCGCTACATCGAACGCTTTACCGGGTATGACCGTCGTGGCGCCGCTAAAACTCTTGCCCAGCACTTTGTTGACAGCCACGCATTCTTTTGATTGATTACTAAAGACAAGATAGCTGCGCGCGTCCGAGTGGCGCGAACTATTCGTTACGCGCAGCTGTCCAGTGCGTCGCCATGACGGTACACAGAACCAGTTCTCGGGCTTGTTCCTTTGTTCTCCGGCAAAGGTTTTTAAAATCTCATCCTGTGCCGCGAAATCAATCCAGAAGTACTTGCGCTCAAACGGATAGGTCGGCAAAGACACTCTTCTGCACTCGCCTTCCAAATAGAACTTTGGCTGGCCAGGTTTGACACCAGCGACCCAAAGCTTACCCACACTTGCCAAGAGTACTTCCAAATCATCCTTCTTCTCTTGCGCGTGGCGCAAGGTATTGGTGACGACTTGCATTGGCCGACCGTGGCCGTGTTGTCGGACGAAAGTGCTCAGCGCATTCCCCGGTCCAACTTCCACACAAACAGGTCCATCTTTCTTAAGAAGTTCGGTTAGGCCTGCATGAAAGCGCACGGGATTTCGTATGTGTTGTGCCCAATAACCCGGATCCCTAACCTGATCTTCGGTAATCCATGTACCTGTCAGATTAGAAATATAGGGAATCGCAGGCTTCCCGAAATCAATTTTCTGCACCGCAGCTTCGTACGCAGATAGAATCGGTTCCATCATGCGCGAGTGAAATGCGTGCGAGGTGTGCAACAGAGTACTATCTATCTGTTTTCTGCTGAGCGCCTCTTGCACGCGGGTTAGACTATCCTCATCTCCGGAGAGCACTGACAATCTGGGGCTGTTGACCGCTGCAAGCTCTACGGAATCGCTCAAATATTCTACTAAATCTTCTTCTGACAGTGGGACGCTCAACATCCTGCCAGGCTCGCAACTCTCCATCAATTTGCCACGCAATTGCAGCAGAGTCATGGCGTCAGCCATGGACAGCACGCCGGCCAAGCAAGCCGCGGTATATTCGCCCACACTGTGACCAATCATCATGTCAGGCTCGATACCCCAGTCCATCAGCAGCCGGGCAAGCGCATATTCTATGACAAAAAGCAACGGTTGAGTCGCCGAAGTCTGGTTGATCTTCTCACTTTCTGGCTCAACCCGGTCGGTCGGATAAAGGATCTCTCTCAACACTTGGCCGCTGTCCTTTGGAATTGCATCAAAGCAAGCATCTATGTGTTTTCGGAAATTCGGCACCTTCTCATAAAGCTCGCGCCCCATATCCACATACTGTGAACCCTGTCCGGAAAACAGGAACACGACCGACGGATGACTAGTGGCTTGAGCTGTTGCCGCCCTGTTCGTGCCTGGCTCTCGCAACGCTGCAATTGCCCCTTCGACAGTTTCGCTAACAATCGCTTTTCGATGTGCAAAGTGGCGCCTGCCAACCAAGAGGGTGTACGCCACATCAGCCAGATAGATAGCTGGGTTTGCTGCCAAATGGTCGGCGAGACGGGTACTGACTTGGTCTAGTGCCGACTCTGTTCTTGCCGAGAGCAGCAGCAAATGAGTTGGCGGCCTATTTGTTTCAACCTCATATCGTGGTGCTTCTTCGAGCACCACGTGGGCATTCGTTCCACCGATGCCAAATGAGTTTACGCCCGCCCGACGCGGTCGGCCATTACCAGACCATGCGAACAGCTTATCGTTGACGATAAAGGGTGCGTTGTCGAAATCGATACGATGATTCGGCGTTTCGAAATGCAGTGTTGGCGGAATTTGGCCCTTCTTCAAGGATAGTACTGTCTTTGTGAAACCGGCCACACCTGCAGCGGAATAAGTATGGCCGATGTTCGTTTTGACCGAGCCAATGCGACAACTAGCGGACGGAAGGTTACCAAAGGCCCGTTTGAGCCCCTCGACTTCGATGGCGTCGCCGATATAGGTCGCGGTGCCGTGCGCTTCAACATAACCGATGCTACCCGGCTCGACTTCAGCCAGCTCGCACGCCATCTTGACCACGGCAGATTGGCGCTCGATGCTCGGCGCCATGTAATTCAGTTTATTGTTCCCATCATTGTTGATGGCTGAACCTTTGACAACCGCGTAGATATTGTCGCGGTCTTCGATGGCGTCCTTCAGGCGTTTGAGCGCGACAACACCGACACCCTCGCCGAATACGGTACCATTCGCCTGTTCGTCAAAGGCGCGGCAGTGACCGTCTGGTGAGAAGATCGAGCCCTCTTCATAAATGTATCCAGACTTGTGCGGTAGCAACAGCGATGCACCACCAGCCAGCGCCAAGTTGCACTCCCCCGCCAGCAATCCCTGGCAAGCCAGATGGATGGCCACAAGCGATGTCGAACATTGGGTATCCAGGTTGAAGCTCGGTCCCCCGAGATTCAGGCTGTAGGAAACACGTGTGCAGGCGTGATCTTTGTTGCTAATATGGAGCCAGGGCACCGCGTAGCTCATAGGTTCGAGCAGAAATACATTGGTGCGCCACTGCGGGTTGTCGTTGACGCCAGCGTACATGCCGATATTCGAGTATGACTCCGGCGTATAGCCGGCATCTTCAAGCGCTTCCCAGGCAGCCTCATGCAGAAGCCTTATTTGCGGATCCAGCATCTTAGCTTCTGCCTCAGAGTAACCGAAGAAGGCCGCATCGAAGTACTCGATGTCATCGATAATGGCCTTGGCGCCCACGAAGTTGGGGTGGCTCAACATCTCAGGAGAGAAGTTCTCTGCGAACAGCTCTTCGCGGGTGAACATAGTAATAGACTCCCTGCCGGCCTCAAGGTTCTCCCAGAATTCATGGATATTCCTAGCCCCAGGAAAACGGCCAGCCATGCCGATGACAGCGATTTCAAAGCCTGTTTCCATCGTCCCTAACTCTTGTCCGTTTTCTGTTTTTCGAGGCGGCGATGCAAAATCTGGCGACCGGAACGGCGTCCTTCCACATTCTCGGCAAGCTCAGCTTCGGCCGACTCTCCTGATTGTTCGTTCAACACGGTGAGTACAGCTTCAATGGTAGGATTCTCAAACATGACTGCGACGGGGATATCGATATTGTGTTCATCTTTCAGTTCGCTATTAACCTGCACGATATCCAACGACGAAGCCCCAAGTTCGAAAAAGACATCACACACGCCGACCTTTTCGATTCTCAGGTAATTTTGCCATACCTTGGCAATCTTCATCTCGAGGTCAGACGTCGGAGCAACATACTCGGTACTCAGCTCCGGACGAGGCCGCACCGACTGGCCGGATGCGCGATTCTTGAAGCCCTTCAAAACGCTAGCGATATTCGTGTCGGTACTTTTCTCATCTGTGAAGAAATCGCGTGCAGCCACTGCGATTTGCGCCGGCGGTTCACCGTTGTCAGATAATTCGCCTTGTAGGATTGCCTGGAAGGCTTGGACCCCTTGGCGTGATAGCAGCCCTTCTGTTAGGCCACCGTCTGGTTCAGGATGGTGTTCCTGGTCCAGGTGTAGTGTCGCTTCGGGCTTGTGTGCCACCACCAGCTTACCAATGTGCTTTGTCTGGGCCATGGTCTTGAAGGCGTCAGCCGTCTGGTCCAGTTTGTAGATCTCATGCGGAATATAAGTCAGCGCACCTTTTTCAATAAACTCCGTGATCTCTCGAAGCATCACGCTCACGTTCGCCAGTTTTTTGATTTCATTGATGGCGATGAATGACAAGCCCTTCTCAAAAGGTCGCATGCCCAGTTTGCTATCTTCGTATATGTCTCGAACACCTATTTCCAAAAAACGGCCGCCGGTGTTGAGAATCGCAAGGCCCTTGGTGATAAACTCACCAGCCAACGAATTGAGCAGGACATCGACACCCTCGCCGTTGGTGTATTTCATCACATCGTCGGCAAAACTCAGGGAGCGTGAATCCATGACGTACTTGATGCCCAGCGATTGCAGATAGTCACGCTTCCGAGGACTTCCTGCTGTGGCAAAGATCTCCGCTCCTACCCAAGTGGCGATTTGAACAGCCGCGAGTCCGACACCACCACTGGCGGCGTGAATCAGCACCCGCTCTCCCTCCGCCAACCGCGCCATCTTGACAAGCGCGTAATATGCTGTAAGGTAAGCGATAGGCAGCGTAGCAGCTTCCACCATGCTGAAGTTTCTAGGCTTAGGCGCCACGAACCTGGATGACAATGTTACGAATCGGCCAAAGCATGACGCACCGATTGCAATGACATCGTCGCCAACCTTCAGATTGGTTACATCCGGCCCACACGCGACGACTCTTCCGGCACACTCGACACCAAAGTCGAATTGTGCCGGGTCGATTACCGGTATCATGCCCAGGGCAATCAACACTTCCTTGAAATTCAAGCCCGTAGCAAAAACCTCGATTTGCACCTCATCGCCGATCGGCTGGTGCCTTTCAGTCTGCACGAAACTCAAACTATCAAGATTCCCGGCCTTGGAAATAATCAAGCGCGTGTTTTCCGCCACATCCGATTTGGCCTCAGCATCGCCGGTGGCGCCAACGATTGTTTTGGCGACGTATCCCTCAACTTCAACCAGCGACTCACCCTCTTCATTATAAATGGAGACGTCGAAAGTCGGCATGCCGGGTTGGGCGCCATCTTTTGTATGGCGGACGTGGCTGTAAGTGACTTGCGTCAAAGGAGCGTTGATGCGCAAGCGCTTATAAAAAAACGGCAGATGACCATCAGCATCGTTATCGATTGTGAGGAGGAAGAAGCCATTTGCCACATCGAGAATGGCCGGATGCAATGGATAGTCCTCAAGGTCGTTGGCAAATTCAACTGGCAGCTCCAGCCGGGCCAGCGCTTCATCTTTGCCGTACTTGATGTTCTTCAGGACTGACCACCGACCGCTCAACTGAATAAAATCGCTGGTCAAATCGGAAATTCTCAGACTATCCTCCAGTGCCTCGGAGGCATTGCATACTTTTGCGATAGCAGACAAATCACCTTTTGGGGGCTCGGCATCGGCCACAGTGGCGACCCCGCCTTTGCAGTGCTCGCGCCAACTGCGGTCATCTTCCGAATAGCTCTGCAGGGAGAAGTCAAACTTATCATCCTTTCTGGATAGAATTGTTTTGATCGGTCGTGGCGTTTCATCGTCCACGGTGATCGGTGTCAGAAAATAGACATTTCTCAATTCGACCGTATCAGCGCCCGAGAGATCGACTGCAGCCGCTCGAACCATCTCGAGATGCGCGGTGCCGGGCAATGTCCCCACATTCATAATCTTGTGGTCCTTGAGCGGCCAGTGTTCAGTCACCGACAGTTTCGAATGATAAATGCGGCCATGGTCCGTCTCTTCAAAGCCTTCGAAAAGTGGATGTGAGAATGGCTTTAACTTCGGAGTAGCGTCTCCTGTTTTTGAGTCAATTTCCTTCGCTGACTTCACCGCCATACCCACTTCGCGCCATGCGTCCCAGTTGATGCTGAGCGCACCGGATTTGCCGGCATTTCGCATCTCGCACGCGAACAAGTCCATGAAACAGTTTGCGGCGCTGTAACTAGCCTGGCCCATACCACCAACCAGCGCGTAGTAGGACGAACACATGACGAAGAAATCGAGTTCGTCCTTTTCGAAGATCTTGTCGAGCGTGATTGTGCCTTTGATTTTTGGCGCCATCACTTTCTCTGTGTGTTCGCGAGTCAGCGCCTGAATCAATTCACCACCCGGCACGCCAGCACTGTGCACGACACCATCCACTTTTCCGAAACGAGTTCGGGCTTTCTCAACTACCTGCCGCATGGCTGGCTCATCTGTTACATCTGCGCTAAAGACCTGAACCTCTGCACCTTTTTCTTCGAGTTGCTTAAGAATGGCAATGGTATTGCGAGTGGATTCACTGCCTTTGCTCTCGAGGAGATATGCATCCCACTCTTCATGTGCGGGGAATTCTGACCGACCAGTCAAGATCAGGTTCGCATGGTATTTCTCTCCCAATAGCCTGGCAATCTCCAACCCGACACCTCCCAGACCACCCGTAATCAGATAGACACCATTCTCCTTGAACGACGGCTGTTTTTTTTGTGAATCCTTCGGTGAGACCGCGACAAAGGCAGGGGTGTATCTCTTACCATCCCGATAAGCCGCCACATCGATCGGCTCCGCTGCGTTGGCGTCATCGACCAGTGCCGAAACCAACTCCGAAGATGGGGAACCGTCCACGCAACACTCACAATCCAAAAGGCTCATTTTGACATTTGGATACTCAAGTGGTATCCCGCGCGTCGCCCCGAATAACGTTGCCCGCATAGGGAACAAACGCTCATCGCCGGTTACAGAATGGATGCCTTCCGAAACCACCACAAACGGTACTGTTTCGGTGAAGCTGCTTCGACCCAGTGCTTTGACAATGTTCACCAGGCTGTAAAAACCGTGATTCAGTGTTCCTTCCATTGCACTCCAATTGCCGTTCGCGTCGCTGCCGCCATTGAGGCTCCACAAATGCAGAATACGTTTGGGTTCATCGCCATCTTTCAGGAAGTCGGAAATAATCTGCTTGTAGGCGTCATCGTCGCTGGCAATCGCACCAATGCCGTTTGAAGCTGATTCGGAGTCGCTGAGCGACAACTTCATCGTGACGCGATGTCCCGACTCTTCTAATCGGGACTGCATGGCCATGCCGACACCATTTTCATCGCCGAACACGAGCCAGTGTGCTGCATCTGCTTTCTCTACATCCTGTTTGAGACCATTCTCGCCCCATTCTATTCTATGATACAAAACCTGCTCCGGCTGTCCGGTTACTGCAGCTTCCGTGGGTTTGCCGGTCAGGATATCGTACGGATTGCCATCTATCCAATAGCGTGCACGCTCGAATGGATAGGTCGGCAAGGCGACCCGATTGCGCGTCTCAGCGGCATAGAAAGCTGACCAATCGATTTGCAGGCCACTCAGCCACAACCTAGCGATGCTATTTAGCAGATAACGGGAATCAGAGCCCTTTTCTCGTGGATGTTTGAGCAGATTGACAGCCACATCGTCCGCAGGGCGCGCGCCGTGTTGACGCACAAACGTGCTGAGCGCATTGCCCGGGCCTACTTCCAAAAAAACCGTTTTCTCGTCGCCGAAAAGTTGCTTGAGTCCATCCCCGAAGCGCACCGTCTGTCTAAGTTGGTCGCACCAATATCTGGCGCTTGTAGCCTGCTCATCCGTTATCCACTCTCCTGTCAGATTGGAAACGAAGGGTAAGCGCGGCGCCTGAAGCTCAACACTCTCGAATGCCGCTTCAAATTCTTCGAGAATCGGATCCATCATCTCTGAATGAAATGCATGCGACGTGTGTAACCTGGCATATCTAATTTTCTGCTTGTCGAGTTTCTGAGCGAAGTTATCGATTGCGCTATGGGGTCCGGAAACAACGGTAAGTCTGTCGCTGTTGACGGTAGCCAATGACACCTCTGAATCGAGCAGTGGCACCAGCTCTTCCTCCGCCAGCGCAACGCTGAGCATGCTGCCGGACTCACAGGAAAACATCAAGCGGCCGCGCAGACAAACCAAACGCAACGCATCTTCCAGGGAAAGTACGTCTGCCAGGCAAGCTGCTACGTACTCACCGATACTGTGTCCGATCATGGCGTCAGGTTTGGTGCCCCAAGTGATGAGAAGTTTGGCTAAGGCATACTCAATGCTGAAAAGTGCAGGTTGAGTTATATGGGTTTTCTTGAGAGATTCAGTGGCACAATCCTTATCTCCGCCAGGGAAGATTATTTCCGCCAGGTCAAAATCAGCAACCTGCTTGACAATCCCAAGGCACTCGTCCAGAGCATCTCTAAAGACCACCTCACCTTCATAAATCTCTTTGGCCATATCCACATATTGTGCACCTTGGCCTGGGAACATGAATACCGTATTCACCACTTCGTCGCTCACAATGCCGGTCTCGAGTTGAGCACCTCCGCCCTCGGTCATGGTCGAGATAGCTTCAGTAGCATCCCGGCACACAACCGCCTGGCGGTACTTGAACGGCTGCCGACCGACTTGCAGGGTATAAGCGATATCTGCCAGTTTCGTAGATGGATTATCCTGTAGAAAAGCTGCTATATTCTGAGAGGTCTTTTCCAGTGCTGTTTCAGTCCGGGCAGAAGTGAGAACCATCTGCCAGGCCCGGCTATCCGAAGAATCACGTTGCTCCGGCCCCTCCTCGACGATGACATGTGCGTTGGTTCCTCCGACGCCGAAAGAGCTCAAACCAGCGCGGCGCGGGTTGCCGTTTGCCGGCCAGTCAGAGAGATCTTTGGCGACAATGAAAGGGCTCTCTTCGAAGTCAATCTTGGGATTCGGACTATCAAAGTGCAGCGTAGGCGGGATTTGCTTACGTATCAACGAAAGGACAATTTTCATCAAACCTGCGACACCGGAAGCATTGTTGGTGTGTCCGATGTTGGTTTTCACCGAGCCGATCTTACAGTATTGCCTCTTGTCGGTGGCGAACGCCTTTTTCAACCCTTCGATCTCAATGGGGTCGCCTAGATTGGTCGCCGTGCCATGGGCCTCGACATAACTGATGGTTTCCGGGTCAATTTCAGACACACTGAGGGCAGCCTTGATAACATCAGCCTGTCCCTCGACACTCGGAGCGATGTAGCCAACTTTGCGATTGCCATCATTATTAGTAGCCGTGCCTTTGATGATCGCAAAAATATTGTCGCCGGCGGCGATGGCGTCTTCGGCACGCTTCAGGAGAACAACACCGGCGCCGTCCGAGAAGACCGTGCCGCTTGCCTTTTCATCAAAAGTCCGGCAATAGCCATCCGAGGAGAACAGCGAACCTTCATTGTAGAAATAACCCCTCTTGTAGGGCAGCGAAATCGAGACGCCACCTGCTAGCGCCATGTCGCAGTCACCTGCCAAAAGCCCCTGACATGCCAGGTGCAGAGCCACAAGAGAAGTCGAACACTGCGTTTCAATGATGAAGCTGGGTCCGGTTAGATTCAGCTTGTATGAAACCCGCGTGCTGGCGTGATCCTTGTCGCTCAGAGATTCCATACCGACATCACGACCGCCGCCGAAAGCGTAGCTTTTGACTTCCCAATAGAAATTATTGGTCGAACCCGTGTACATACCGATCGAACCAGGAAAATTGCCAGCGACGTAGCCTGCCTGCTCGAGTGCATGCCAGGAGCATTCATGCAGAACTCGGATTTGCGGATCCATCAAATCCGCCTCACGGGCATTGTAGCCAAAGAACGAAGCATCGAAGTATTCCACATCATCGATGATACCCTTGGCGCGAATGTAATTCGGTTTCGTCCAGTGTTCCCATGGCTCTTCCGAACTCTCCAAATCGGCATCAGTCAGGCGCGTTATAGACTCGACACCATTGACAAGGTTCTGCCAGAACTGTTCAAGATCATTGGCGCCGGGAAACCTGCAGGACATGCCGATGATTGCGACGTCTAAACCGGGTCGAATTCGGTCATCAGCCATTTTTTGCTCCCTTTCTGAGTTCAAGCCTTCTTTGTCTACTAGCACGTCCACGTTGCACTTTCTCAGATCGAGCTTCGGCTGTCTCCTTTTCGTCAATGCCGTCCGCTTCGCTGAGATGTTTGGTTAACGAGCTAATCGTCGGATAAGTGAACAGAGTGACAACCGGAATATCGCACCCGATATCACTCTTGAGCTTCTCATTCATCTGAATCATGTCCAGCGAACTGAGGCCTAATTCAAAAAAATTATCTTCGATTCCTATCTTCTGGTAGCCAAGATGCTCCTGGATGACTTTGGCGATGGCCTTCTGTAGCTGGTTTGCTGGCGCATGATACGTAGACTTCAGCTGTGGCCGAACGCGTTTTGAAGTTGCGTCCTCATGCCTGCTTATGCTCTTGAATATACTGCCAAGGCCCAGCGCGGATGATTCCTCACCAGAAAACCAGTCTTTTGATGAAATCACCACTTGCGAAATTCGCTCGTCGCTCGCTTTGCTAAAGGCCAGCGCTTTCTCCATTGCGTTGATACCTTGCCGGGTGAAAAGCCCTTCGTCCAAAGCCATCTTGCCGTTGACCCGGGTACCGTTTCCTTCACCGGCAAGAAGTGCGCTCTCCTTTTGCACCACAATCACCTTGCCTATATGCTTGGTCTGAGCCATGTGCTTGAAGGCGTGAGCGGTTTCATTTTTCCGGAAGACTTCCAGGGGGATGAATGTGAAATCACCCTTGTTGATTTGGTCGATGATATCCCTGAACATCTTGCTCATGCCATCCTGCGCTTTGATCTCGTTGATGGCTATAAATGAAAGGCCACGTTCGAACGGCGCCAGACCAACATTGGTATTTTCGATAATATCGCGAATACCAATCTCAAGAAAGCGGCCATTGATGGCCATGATGGACAGTCCTTTTTTCAGATAATCGCCCGCGAGCGAATTCAACAGCACATCAACACCCTCGCCGTTGGTGTATTCCATCACCTGGTCAGCAAAGTCCAGCGAGCGCGAGTCCATAACATACTTGATACCCAGAGAGCTCAAGAATTTCCTTTTGTCCGGATTCCCCGCTGTCGCGAAGATCTCGGCACCAACCCACTTGGCAATCTGAACCGCTGCCAGACCAACGCCCCCGGAGGCTGCATGAATCAAGATTCTTTCGCCACTTTTGAGCAGACCTTTCTCAATCAGCGAATAGTATGCGGTCATGTATGCTATTGGGATAGTAGTAGCTTGTGCAAAAGTCAAATTGACCGGCTTGGGAGCAACGAAATCAGCGGCGACCCTGACGTATTTGGCAAAAGAACCATTTGCCAGAGCAATAACTTCATCGCCGACTTTGAAGTCCTTGACCTCCTCGCCGCATGTGACGACTTTGCCTGAACACTCAAGACCGAATTTAAAACCTTCTGTCGGTGGCGGCACCATGCCCAGCGCAATCAACACCTCCTTGAAGTTAAGACCGGTGGCGTAAACTTCGATTTCCACCTCTGTGGCTTGGGGGGCCTTGCGTTCGCGAGGCGCATAGTGAAGCGACTCCAAGTTACCGTAACTTGAGCTCACCAGAGCTACATTCTCTGACTTGGGCCTGTCTGGAGCCTCAGGTGGCGACGCCACATCCTGTTGATGAACATAGCGAAAAGTGTAACCCTCAATTGCGACGAGCAACCGTCCAGCGCTGTCCGCAACGTTAATCTCATATTCGAGAGCATCTTGCTTTACCTCACGAACGCGCACAGCCTGACTCAAAAGACGCGGCTTCAGAGGTTCGTAGATTCGAATCCGCCTATATGAGAATGGCAAATAACCCCTTTCCTGGTGGTAAAAACCGGTAGCGATATCAAGAAGCGCAGGATGCAATGGCAAGTCATCAATATCTTGTTCGAATCTCTGGTCGAGCGCCAACAGACCAAGTGCCTCCTTGTCCCCGAACTGCACCTGCGTCAAACAAGACCAGCGACCCACAAGCCCCTGAGTTTCGGTGGCCAAATATTCATCGATCTGCTGAGAGGTTGTCAGGCGTTCACCGTCGCAACGTGCGCTTGTTTTCTTCAAATTAAACTTCGCGGTGGCGGTATCTTTCGCAAGTGGAAAGGCCTTGCCTTTGCAATGCTCAATCCGTTCGCAATCATCGTCGGATGTGTAGATGACGAACTCGCCCGACTTTTCGAGCTGCAAGAAAATATCTATGGGCGTCTCTTTTTCCACCGTAAGCGGCGTCAAAAAGTAAACATCCCGCAGCTCCACCCTTTCTGTGCCACCGAAGTGCGACATTGCGGCTCTCGCCAGCTCAAGGTAGCCTGTTCCTGGAAACGCAGACTGCCCAACGATGCGGTGCTCGTCCAAGACCCAGGATGTGGTGCTCAGCCGCCCCGAATACAACCGGCTGTCGCCAGCATCGACAAAGGAAGTCAGGAATGGGTGCTCGATCGGTTGCTGCCTGGCATATGCAGATAGTCCACGCACCGAGCGCACCGCCATGCCGACTTCACGCCAGGCATCCCAGTTAATACTAAGCACAGTCCGGCCAGTATCGTACGTCAAACGCTGGGCGAGCGCATCCATGAAAGAGTTCGCTGAGGCATAACTAGCCTGGCCGACCGCACCATGTATTGCCGTCAGCGAGGAACACAATATGAAAAAATCCAGTGGTTCATCCGTGAGGAGCTCGTTTAGCAGGAGGCTACCGAATATTTTCGGCGCGAAAATTTCCTCTGACTTCTTGCGGGAGAGTCCTTGAATGAGTTCGCCGCCAGGCACACCGGCGCAATGGATGACGCCGTCGATAGTACCGAACCTGTCCTTGGCCGACGCTATGATGCGGGTCATGTCGTTTCGACTGGAAACACTGCCCTGGCAGACCAAAAGCTCACCGCCGGCACGCTCTATCGCCAGAAGTTTGTTGACAGCATCTGCATGCTCATGTCGTCGTTTCTTCGAAATCGATTCCCATTCTGCCTTTGCGGGGAGTGACGAGCGGCCCGTCAAGATCAATCTGGTATGAAATCTTCTGGCAAGTGTCTGAGCGATTTCCATCCCAATTCCGCCAAGTCCACCGGTGATAAGATAGACGCCGCCATGCTTGAATAAGTCTGCTCTGGTTTCGATATTGTCTTCAAAAATTTCATCGTATTGGGGCAGGAATCGGTCATCGTTGCGATAGGCGACTTCGGCGGCAATCGTCTCTCGCTCAAGTTCTTGCAACAGAAGGTCGTTAGCTCCGCCAATAACTTCGGTGTCATCCAGATCAATTACACTCACTTTTATATTTGGATACTCCAGAGGAATGTGCCTGGTCAGACCTAAGATGGTTGATTGAGCAGGGTTGCATGTCTCAGCATCAACGGCGTATAGTCCCGATGTCACAATCTGCAGATCGAGGCGCTGAATCTTTTTCTTGCCCAGCGCTTTGACCAAGTCGATGATACTGAAGAAGCAGAGTTTGAGTGATTTATCAATTTCTTTCTTCGCAAGCGAGTCAACTGCGTCCAGACTTAAGAGATGGACGATACGCTTCGGCTTTTTGGGCTCTTTCAAGAACCCGGCGACAGCGGCAGCATAGTCATCCACTTTGCCCGGCCGTATTGCGAACGAGGTGCCCCTTTGTTTCTTAATCGAGGCGGCTCTGGCTGTAAAGACTTGATGGCCAAGCGCCTTAAGCTTGTCTGCCAGGTCTGCACCAATACCTTGCTCGTCCATGAAGATCAGCCAATCGCCTTTCTCGATACTCTCGGCAGAGGTTGACAGCGGACTCTTTTCCCAGGCCGGGATGTGAAAGTAGGTCTTTTTCTCCACGGGAATCTCTTGAGATTTTTCCGAGCCGGGGCCATTGAATAGACTAAAAGGATTGACGTCGAGGCGATAGCGTGTTCGTTCGAATGGATAGGTCATCAACGGCAGGCGTCTGCGGCGTTCATGCGCATAATAACCATGCCAGTCCATTTCGACACCGTGCGCCCAGAGTTCAGCAAGGCGTTTGCTCAAGTAGAAATCGTCCGTCGCTTCTTCCCTTACGTGCCGCATGACGTTGACAGCAGTAGACTCGACAGCTATTTTTCTGGCAAGCGTGCTCAGAGTGTTACCCGGCCCGACTTCAATCAAGACCAAGCCTTCTTGCTCAACCATCTGCCGCAAGCCTTTGGCGAACATCACCGGATTGCGCAAATGTTGCAGCCAGTATTTCGGGCTCATAGCTTGTTCAACGGAAATCCAGGCGCCGGTCAAATTCGATATGAAAGGCCGGCTCGGCGGTTGAAAATTTGTTTGCGACAACACCTTCTCAAAAACCTCGAGCATGGGTTCCATAAGTCGCGAATGGTAGGCGTGTGAAGTTTGGAGTCGCACGCTCTGCCAGCCAAGTTTGGAAACCTTATCCTGAAAATCGCCAACCGCTTTGTCAGCACCAGTCACGACGCAATGGCTCGGGCCGTTGACGGCTGCTAACTCGACGTCGCCCAGCAATGGTCTGATTTTATCTTCAGTCGCCATTACGCTCAACATCGCGCCGCGCGGCATCTCCTGCATCAACCGGCCACGCTCCGCCACGATACGCAACCCATCTTCAAATGAGAAGACTCCGGCCAGACAAGCAGCCGTATACTCACCCAGACTGTGTCCGATCATCGCGTGCGGTTCGAAGTCCCAACTCATCAAAAGCTTTGCCAGCGCATATTCGACCAGGAAGATGAAGACCTGCGCCACAGCAGTCTCATTGACGCTCTTGGCATCGACCAGCTTACCGGAATTGCCGTTCGCAGGATAAAAATTGAAGTCATAGCCCATGGATTTCAGCGCGCTTTGGCCACGGTCGAATTCCCTGCGGAAGCCCTCCTCCGACAAGTAAAGTCCCTGGCCCATTTCAGCATACTGCGCACCCTGACCGGGAAACATGAACGCCGGCCTCTTAACATCATCAACAACGATTCCCTCAACCGTAACCCCTGGATCCGGCTCATTCATTTTGGCAAGCGCATCTTGCACCGACTGGCAGACAATGGCTTTGCGGTGACTAAATGCCTTGCGACCAATCTGCAACGTGTAGGCCACGTCGGCCATATTCGTATCTTGATTGACGTCCAGAAAGTTTTTCAGGTTTTTGCTACTTTGTGAAAGAACCCTCAAGCTTCTGCCGGATAATAGTAACAGCTGCCACGGGCGACCCGGCGACGTCTCCTCAAGCTCAGGAGCCTGTTCGAGAACAATGTGTGCGTTGGTGCCGCCAATACCAAATGAACTGACGCCGGCACGACGTGGATATTCGCCGTTTTCCCAAGGGCGCAGTCGCGGGTTGACGTAGAAGGGCGAGTCATGAATCTCCAGTTTCGGATTTGGATTTTCAAAATGCAGGCTCGGGGGAATCTGGCCGTGCTTCATAGCCAAGACGGTTTTTATGACGCCAGCCACACCTGCCGCTTCGTCGAGATGCCCGATATTTGTCTTGACTGAACCCAATGCGCAGAATTGCTTGAGTTCAGAGTTGAAAGCGATCTTTAAGGCCTGGACTTCAACCGGATCGCCAAGGTTGGTGCCCGTGCCGTGCGCTTCAATGTAGGAAATCGTGTCTGGCTCAACTTCAGCCATGCGGTGTGCTGCGCGGATGACCTCGGCCTGTCCTTCGATACTCGGCGCCGTAAAACCCACTTTTCGACTCCCGTCGTTGTTGACGGCTGAGCCTTTGATGATTGCGTGAATCGTGTCGCCATCTTCCAAAGCCCTGTCCAGCAGCTTCATCGCGATGAGTCCGGCGCCATTTCCGATAACCGTGCCATTCGCATTTGCATCAAAAGCTCGGCAGTAGCCATCGGGCGAATGAATCATGCCTTCCTGATACAGGTAGCCTGCACGGTCATGCAAAGTGACCGAAACGCCGCCTGCTAAACCGATGTCACATTTGGCGCTCAAAAGCGCCTGACATGCCAGGTCAATAGCCACAAGTGAAGTTGAACAAGCCGTTTCGACGACCAGGCTCGGGCCTTTCAGATTGAGTTTGTAGGAGATCTGCGTACTCAAATAATCCTTGTTCGCATATTGCATCAATGCCCACATCTCAATGAAGTCGCTCGACTTGGACATGAGTAAACTGCTTGTGAATGGATTAAAAAGCGCTCCCGCGTACAGACCGATCAACCCGTTGTAATTGTCGGGATTATAGCCGGCATTTTCGAGCACTTCCCAGGTCACCTCATGAAACTGGCGCATCTGGGGATCCATAATCTCCGCTTCCTTTGGGCGGTAGCCAAAAAACTCTGCGTCAAAGCGGTCGAAGTCAGGCAGAACACCCTTCGCCTTAACCAGTTGCTTGCCTTCCAGTACCCCGTTGTCGGACATCACGGAACTCACTTCTTCATCCGTGAAATACGTGACGTTATTTACCCCGTCCCGTAGGTTTCGCCAGAAGGAATCTATGTCGCGTGCACCGGGAAATCTGCCCGCCATACCAATGATGGCAATTTCTAAACCCGTTCTTTCGACTTTCATGACGCAGAGGCTTTCTTCATTAATCTTTTCAACCTGGACTTGGCCTTCTGATACTCTTCAGACCTGTCCGGCAAAGTGTCTCCACCCTGCCCGTTTTCACCATGATTCAGATACTGTGACAGCGTGCTGATGGATGGATATTTGAGCAATGTCACAATCGAAACATTCTTCTTGAATTCACCTGACAGTCTTGAACTTAGCCGAATGAGATGAAGTGAATGCCCTCCCAACTCGAAGAAATTGTCCCGGATTCCAACGTGCTCCCGGCCGAGAATCTCCGCCCAAATCCCCGCCAACCTCTGTTCTATCGGGGTCTTCGGAGCCACAAAATCGGCAGCATTGAGCCCGTTACTGGCTTCGGGCGCGGGCAATGAGCGCGTATCAATCTTGCCGCTGTGGTTGCGGGGCAATTCGTCAAACATAACGAATGTGGAAGGCAGCATGTGCTCGGGAATTCGACTGCGCAAGTATGTGCGCAGATCTTGTTGGGTAATCTCGCTCTCGGTGCGTGCGATCAACCTTGGCTTACCTTCAGGCAAGATTTTCCGATAGAATTCATTGTTGGAAAGCTGGCTGTTGTGGTGAACCGAATGATATTCGAAAGGCACGGCCTTCTGCTGTAGCCGGATGACGCGGCCACTTAAGCGGTAGTCTGGATGCAAACCGTCATCACTGACCAGCATTTGGCAGGTGATCTGCACTGAGTCGCCGGCGGCAACAGCGAGTCTTTTGTCAAAGACTGGGAAAAAGACCGGCAGCCAGTTCGACTCATAGGAAAATGAATCCAACTCGAAATCGTCTGAGGTCATCAGGTTGAGCCAGAGCAGGAAGCCATCGAGCGTGCCGCCCGTCGCGATATTCAAAGTGACTTCACGCGCGTCGGTGGACCCATCCGGCTTGGTGAAATCAATGAATTCAAAGGTGGCGGCTGAGGATATCAACTGGCTCCTGCTAAGATCCTTGAGACAAATCCGGACATCGAAGTATCGCCCTACTTGCGCAAAGACCTGCTCGGCATAGTAAGCTGAGGTCTCGTCAAAACCAGGGGTGCGCCGAAACGACTCCGGCAACGTCACAGCCGCAATCATCGTGGCGCAGGTCGCCGGAATCATAAGGCCATTTTCTTTTAGAAACCGTTTTCTGGCATCTTTGAGAATCGGAATGGCGCCCTCGCTACTGCCGATGGTGCCGATGAGTTCAGACACGCAAACATCCACTCGTTCTGCAAGCTCCAGTTCCAATGAGTTACCGTGCAGCACTTCAATGGTCTCTTGCAACTCAAGCTGCTTGACGGTTTTGCACGCCTGGTGATAGGCGGAATCTAACATTTCGATTGCGTAGACTTTGCGGGCGCCCGATTCAGCGCACATACGGGCGAGAATCAAGCCCTGTCCGGTGCCGATTTCCACGACTGTTTTTCCCCGAACATGCTTTTCAATGGCTGCGCGGTAGCACTTGTTTCGTGGCTTATCATTAGCCATCGCATCGTAGAGCAGCTTGTCGTACACCGGGTATTCACCTGTAGATGGCCAGGCAGTCACGTCCTTATCACTTTTTCTGGCGACATACGCCACAAGTCTCTTCTCACCAAGTCCATCATCTCGCACCAAAACGCAATTCTCACGGACTTGTGGATGCGCTGCGATGGCATTCTCGATCTCGTCGAGTTCTACTCGAAAACCGCGGATCTTAACCTGTCTGTCAAGTCGGCCAACAAACTCCATCATGCCGTCTTCACGTTGCCTGGCACGGTCACCGGTTGCATAGTATCTCGTGGGAGATGAGGCATTTATTGCCAGCGAACGGTATCTGTCCGCGGTTAAATCGGGCTGGTTCAGATAGCCCCGCGCCAATCCTGCACCACCGATATGCAGGTGGCCGGCGATTCCCACTGGTTGAAGTTGGTCATGCGGGTCAAGGATCACAGACTGCGTGTTCGCAATCGGTCTGCCGATGACAACTTCGCCTGAGTCGCACTGTGCGGTCATGCAATCAACCGTGGTCTCGGTTGGCCCGTAGTGATTGTACAGATGATAGCCCTTCTCAAGCAAGGCATCTTTGGTGGCTTGCTCCAACTGTTCGCCACCGGTAACCAGCTGTTGCAGGCTCGACAATCTTTGCTGGGGAGCCAGAAGCTCTTTCAGGACAGAAGGAATAATGTCAGCCATGGAAATTTGACGGCTTTCAACGTAGTGTTGAAATTGGCTGAAGTCGGAATAGATTTCTTTGCCGGTGATGTGCAACGTTGCTCCCCAAACCAGAGTGCCGAAAGTCTGCTCAACGAAAGGATCGAAGCTGAAATCTGTGAGTTGCAGGACATTGCTTCGCGGGGAAACCTGATATTTCTGGCCAAACCAGCGCAACAGATTGACAACGTTGCGGTGCTCCGTCATAACACCTTTCGGTTGACCTGTTGTTCCCGAGGTATACGTGACGTAACAAAGGTTCTCGCCTTTAACTTCAACTTCAGCCAGCGAGAAGCTCTCTTCACTCTCGACATCGATATGAATAATTTTCTCCAGGCAGGTTTGCCGCAACATATCACCTACCTCAGCGGCGATGTGTCTTTGGGTAAGCAAGATAGGCGTACGGCTGTCGTTGATAACATACTCAATTCTTGCGGCCGGGTATTCATGATTGATCGGAAGATAGGCGGCTCCGGCCCTCAATATTGCCAGCACGCCGACCAGCATTTCCAGCGAACGCTCCGACATAATTGCAACAATTGACTCGGAAGCGACGCCCATGGTTTTGAGGCGGTCAGCGAGCAGTTGTGCGCGTCTGCCCAGCTCTACGTATGTGATTTGCTCATTGTTAAAAACCACGGCGACTCGGTCCTCGGAATTCCTACTCTGCGCCGCGAGCAGCTCCAGAAGATTCTCCGACTCTCTGAATTGAAGGGAGCTGCCAAAGGAATGAGCAAGAATCTCATCTTTGTCATCGGCCGACAATAATTGCAATTGGTCGACCGATTCTTGTGGCGCTTCCAGCACCTGCATTAGCAGATTCAAAAAGTGACGCTGCATGCCGCTCACGAAACTTTTGGAGAATGTCTCCTCCTTATAGTTGATGTCAAACTCCATCTTCTCGCCGAAAAGCGAGAGGCCAAAGGTTAGTGGGTAATTGGTTTTCTCGGTGATGCTGAAGTCATCGACTATAAGCTCGCTAGATTGTCCAAGCAATCCCTCAAAAGGATAATTCTCGATGACAACCAGCGAATCGAAAATGTCGTTGTCCGCGAACTCCTGACAATACTCTTTAATTTTGACCAGCGGTGTGTGTTCGAAGCGATGCAGGTCATTGAGCCTGTTTTGCACGACCTGCAAAAGTCGGTCGATGGACATCTCTCTGGAAGCCTGAATGCGCACCGGCAGCGTGTTAATGAAAAGTCCAACCATGTCCTCAATGCCTGATAACCCTGATGAACGGCCGGAGATAGTCAGGCCAAATACGATATCCTGCGAGAACGTATAGCGCTGCAGTAAAAGACCATAAACAGTGCAAATGAGCGTGGAAAGAGTGATTCTGTTGCGCTTGCAGAAGTCATTCAACTGGCCGCGCAACTCTTCATCAACCTCAAACCGCTGCTCAACCATGACATTGTCTTGCCACGCTCGCAAAGGATTCGACAATGCCGGTTTGTGGCAAAACCCATCCAGATACGATTGCCAAAATCGCCGCTGTTCACCCTCATCACATTTCTGACCAAGCTTTACAAATTCCTTGAATCCAGTCTTGGGCAGATGCCGTGGTGTCTTGCCGTCGCGCAGGATTTGATAGGTTTCAAAGAATTCTCTCAGGACAATAGCAAGGCTCCAGCCGTCAAGAATGATGTGGTGAAAACAGACGATTAATTCGTAGATGCCGTCGCCCAGCTTGATCAACGCGATCCTGAAGGCGCCATCCTCCAGGTTGAAACGGCGTTTCAGGTCTTCATCCCGGAGTTGGTGCAGGCGGTCCTGGGGCGTCACGCTCGTTGAAATGTCGTGATGGGCCAGTGCTACTTGGGTCTCTTTCTGAATTATCTGAATCGGATTTTTCAGATTCTCCCAACGATAGACCGTTCTCAATAGTTCGTTCGTCCGCACCACATGCTGCCATGCCCTTTCCACCAGATCACGGTCAAGTGCGCCATGGAGAGTGATTCTCAGCTGCTCAACAAACAACTCCTCGTCATCACCGCGCAAGTAGTGGTAGAGGATGCCTTCCTGCAGCGGCGTCAGTGCGAGAATATCTTCGACGTTTTTCTTATCGAGTTGTGACATTAAATTGGGATGAGTTCAAAACGGGAGTATTGAGAGTCCGGAATCATTGTGACGAAGCCTACTGTTCAAAGATTCCTCATAGAAGAGCCTAAATTCAGCGCACAATATCCGTACTTTGCGCTCTGGTGACGTGAACGTGATTCTTTGGACGGCATTAACTCGTGGCCTGTGCAATCTCCCTTGCCACGCGATTTCCTGATTCGAATGCACCTTGCATCCAGCTTGGCCACTTTGAGGTGTGGTCACCGGCGAAATGAATTCGTCCTTCCGGAGTAGCGATGTGACGGCCGATACCGGCGAGTTGCCCAGGTTTTAGCCAACTATAACCGCCCCTGGCCCAAGGGTCAGCATCCCAGCAACTGGCGTAGCCTGCTTCGACATGGTCCTCTGCTCCAGGGAAGATCTGGTTCAGATACTTGAGGACATAAGACAAGCGTTCCGGCTCTTTCATGGCTGTAATCTTGCGGGAATGATCACCGGTAATGTAGGCTTCCAGGATACCGCGCGGTCCCGGCTGTGCCCCGGTCATATTGCGTGTCCACATTATAGGTAGATCGGTATATGAAAAACCGGACAAATTGGAGTCCAACCAGAATCGCTTCTTGAATTGCAGGAAAATGCGACTCAACGAAGTAAATGGCAGCTCGTTAATCGCACGCTGTTTCCATGACGAAAAGGCGGGTGACACATCGACATTCTTGAGAACGGAGAAAGGAATCGCACAGACGACGTGGTCTGCCCTGAGTGTCTTCTTAACACCGACTTGCTGGTAAACGACCTTTACCCCTTCACTATTCTGCTCGATGTAAGTAACCGCCGCGCCATAATGTATTTGCTTTTGCAACTTCCGCGCAAAGGCTTTGGGCAGGTTGTCTGCGCCATTTTTGATCATGTATCCAATGAAGTTATCAGCCAAACGCATGTCGCGCAGGCCTGCCAAGGCCGAGAAACTATCGATTCCTTCACCCCATGAGTCCAGATAACCGAGGCCGAGCAGCTTGATAGCTCCGGGTGAGGCGCCATGCTTTTTCAACAATCCCGCCAGGGTATATTTGTCGAAATATTTGATGTCCTCGCCGGGCCACTCCGGGTCGCGGGGGTCTCCCAGTTTCTTGACCAACTTATTGATATACTGATTGGAGCGCCAGCTTACGCCCTGTTGCTTTTCCTGTTCCGTCAGTTCGAATGGCCAATCATCAACTTTACGGATACCACCAATGAGCCGTTTGCCGCCAACATGGTAAACGGATTCGCCGGAGCCCATGTAAATTGGCTGGACATCTACTTCAAGCTCGCGAATATATTTCATCGTGAAATCATGATGGTCGGGGACGAACATGCCGCCGGCCTCTACATGGAGACCATCTGAAAAAGGTGCTCTCACAGTGTGGATGCGTCCGCCAGGCCGCGACTGCGCTTCCAGAACAACGACATCATAACCCTTATAATTGAGTTCATAAGCCACTGCCAGTCCCGACAGTCCGGCTCCGACAACTATCACTTTTTTACCGCCCTCAGCTAGCCGCCCTGGCTTTGCCGAGGCGGCTTTTTCCAACAATGGGCTCACTGCCAAAGATCCAACACCGGCCCCCGATATCTTCAAGAACTTTCTGCGATTCATCGTCTTTTCCATATCAACACCTCCATATCATTCATATCTAAGTGTTTCTGCCGGATTCGACTTTGCGATCTTGATTGCATGATAAAGAACCGTCATGATCGTAATGGTGGCTGTTGTGATAACGGGTGCCAGGAAGAACCACGGGCCGATATCGATTCGGTATGCAAAATCCTGCAGCCAATTATATGAAGCGAAGTAAGTGATTGGCAATGCCACGGCGAGAGCAATGACAAGCATTTTGACAAAATCCATCAAAACAAGCCCTAAGATACCTCGCGAGTTGGCTCCAAAAACTTTGCGTATTGCGATTTCCTTGGTTCTCTGGATTGACGCATATAGAGACAGCGCGAACAAACCAAAGCACGTCAGAAATATTGCTATGAAAGAGAAAATCCGCAGTACATCGCTAAGTTTTTGCTCGTCGGCGTACAATCCTTCGATGAAGCCCTTCAGAAAATGATAATCAAAGGGCATACCGGGGAAAATCTCTTGCCATTTTTCCTTGATGAAGCCTACAACCTTGGAGTCGGTCCTCTCCAACTTGATTGCCGAGCTGACTCGAGCTTCTACCCTTGGCACAAAAACAAGAGGCCTTATGTCTTTTCGGAGCGACTCCTGGTGAAAATCTTGCACCACGCCGATCACTCGGCGGCGCAAAGATTTCGATCCGAATGTCCAAATCAAGTACTGATCGATAGCATCCCGAGGCGATTCGAAGCCGAAAAAGCGACGCGAGGCATCATTGATAACCGTTGAATAAGCATCAGTTTGCATCTCCTTCGAAAAACTCCTGCCAGCCAATAACTTCATTTTGTAAACATCAAAAAAGTTATACTTGACCATGTTCTGGGCAATTAGCATCGTAGCTGCAGGGTCATCGGCTTCTCGGCGGACACTGACAGACTGTCCATATTCATCCCCCGGATAATAAACGGACCTTGTAATGCCCTGGACATCCGGATGCCTCTCGACGATCTCATCGAACACTGCTATCTTGCTGGTAAGTTGCTCTGTGTCGCGAGCCTCGATGAATTTGAAGCCAGAACCCTGAACATAGGGTTGCCGCACAATCATAACATTGTCTTTTTCAAAGCCCAGGTCTTTATTCTTGATCAAGGATATCTGGCGGTACACGGTTAGCGTGCCCGCTATGAAAAACACCGACAGCGCTAACTGCATGACAAGCAACCCCTTACGCAGATTGGCGCCCTTACTGGTATTAAAGGTAGCCAGGTTTTGCAATATGTTGGCCGGCTTGAAAGAGGAAACCACGAGTACGAAATAAAGCCAATTGGCAACCATACCGAGTCCAAACGCGCCAAAGAACACCAACCAGAATCCCGCACCACTCAGAGTCGAAACCTGCTCCGGCAGTCCCATCATCTCTTTAAACCAGGGCGTGGCCCACTGAATAATACCTATGGCAATTAAGAAAGCGAGGCCGTTTACCATCGCGGACTCCAACACCATCTGTTGAAGCAATTGCATTGGAGTTGCCCCAACAACCATTCTAAGCTTGACTTCCTTCAATCGCTCAAGCAGTTTCGCGGTTGATAGATTTATGTTGTTCATCCAGGCGATTATCAAAATCAATAGAGCCAGCAGGCTCACAAAGTGGACGACCTTATAATTGCCGTTCCTCACTTCCTGCAGCTGGCCCTGGACATCCGCGTAGAGGTGTACACCGGCTAACGGCCTGAGCGTGAACTCCTGGTCGAAATTATAGACGTGCATGTAGCTGCCGATGTACCGCTCCATAAACACGTAGGACTGCTCCGCGAGTTTTTGGGGATCGGCATCAGGGTGTAGTTGAACATAAGTCTGAAAAGTGGTATTCTGCCAACCATTCCCAAACGCTGGCGCATGAGTAAAGCCATGGATTGACAGCAAACCGTTGTATTGAAGATGCGAGTTACTGGGAACATCTTTTGTGATTGCCGTAACGCGCAAGCGCTGATTGGCATACTTGCCAAGCACCATCAACGATTTGCCGATGGGATCATCATCGCCAAAGTACTTCTTGGCCATACTTTCGGTTAAGACGATGCAACTAGGATCTCTTAGAGCATTTGTGCCATCACCCATTATTACTTCAAAGGAAAAGATTCTCAGAAAAGATGAATCTGCATAAAAGAGCCGCTCTTCAAAAAAAGACTTATCCTTGTATTGCACAACTCCGTAGCCAGGAATAGGATGATATCTGGTGAAATCCTCAACTTCGGGGAAATCTTTCTTCATGAGCGGCCCGCAAGCGAGCGCGTTCTGTGACGAGCGAAAAACTTCGCCTTTGTGGGTGATTTTCGACTCGACGCGATAGATGTTATCATCCTTTTTATGAAAGCGGTCGAAACTTCTTTCATATGCGACATAGCTATATATCAGCAGGAAGGATGCCATCCCTATGGCCAGCCCCAATATCGTAATCAACGAAAATGCCTTGTGTTTTAGCTGATTGCGATAGAATGTTATCAAGTAGTTTCTAAACATATCGATTTTCTCCTAATCGAGAAGCTAACGTCTTCGACTTGTCAACATACCAAAAACTATCATCGGAAATATCGAGTCGTGTGCGATTTCAGCATCATCGCAATAGTTCGTGAAGAATCGCCTTCTGGATATGCAGCCGGTTCTCCGCCTGATCATAGAGTACCGAATGTTTGCCGTCAACCACATCGGCGGTGGCCTGTTCCCCGCGTATTAATGGCAGACAGTTCATGAAGATCGCATCCGACTTGGCACGTTGAAAGTGATGCTCCGAAACGCACCAATCCGGGCGAATCCGCTCCCTTTGCTCATAATCCTCTTCGCTCGACATGTTCAGGGCTTTCCAACTCTTAACATAGATGACATCAGCACCTTCGCTGGCGTTGAGCAAATCATTGCTCACGAGCAAGCTGCCGCCGTTTTTTTCGATACGTTCACGGGCAAAGTCAACATACTCGGCGTCGAGGTCAAATCCCTCCGGATAGGCAAAAGTGATATTCATGCCCAGGAGAGAAGCCGCAACCAGCATCGAATGCGGTACGCCAGGAGACTTTTGCCGCTTGGCATAGCCCCAAGTAAAGACCACGTGCTTCTTCCTGAAATCTTCACCTAGTTTCTCTTTCATAGTCAGGAGGTCACCCATCACCTGACAAGGATGGTCTTTGTCATCCAGGGCGTTTATGATCGGAATATTTGCATGTTGCGAAACCAGGTTGAGCGCCTCTCGCCCTTTGCCATATTGATTCATATTGTACGATCGGATGATAAGGGCGTCGAGGTAGCGGCTGGTTACCTCCGCGGTATCAATCAGACTTTCGTGATTGATAAGCTGCGTATCTTCCCAATTGATGTGCTCGGCATGGCCCCCCATCTGGCGGGCCGCCACCTGAAACGATATCCTTGTACGTGTGGAAGCGACGCTGAAGAGCAACCCCAGAGTTTTGCGATGTAGATGGCGTTCGACCTTGAGGCTACCGTCCTTGATCGCCTCGGCTCTGGTGATAATTCCCTCCAGCTCGCTGGGCGAGAAATCCATTAGACTGATAAAATCACGATTCTTGAGGTTCATTTTGTCTCTCCTTATACTTCGTTTGCAAGGAGTCCAACGCTGAATTTATCTTTCGTGGCGAAGCACGAGACAAAGGACGGCGTCATTGAATTGTCTGAAAAACTCGGGATTTCTTTCTTCTGCTAGAGAAACGCAAGGGCAGATATCGAGATTCTGGTCTTGCTCATCGCTCGCCAAAGTCATGCAAGCATCGCGGCAACCAGCTAGAGTTCCACACCAACGCCGCTACATTTTGCAGAGTTATAATAGTGGGTACCAATGGCGATATCAAAAACAGCCATTCCCATCGGATTGAACATGACCGGCTGGTCCACCTGCAACTTAGCCAAGCAATTGCTTTCAACCACATCCACAATGCTGTGCGTGTCCTTCTCCTGAAGACCTTTTTCAAGGTGCATGCGTTCGATATCAGTCTGCTGCCGACAAACCTCAGCCCAATCATCTACAATAATGGCGTCGCGAAAGCTGTCAAAGACGTCGAGCTGGTAATCACGCAAAGAGACATTCAAATGTAAAGACCCAGGCTTAGGTTGCTCGTCAATGTACGCAGCATTTGCCACAGTACAGGTGATAAAAACATCTGCGTCGGCGTATGCTTCGCGCCAGTCATTTGCAATCCGGACCTCGTGTGTTCCAAGCTTAGGGACGGAACCAGGCTTGATATTACGAATGTCAAAGAGATGGGCTTGCTTGATTCTATCTCCGAAAACGTCACAACACATCCTGTAATGACAGCGACCGATCGGCCCCCAACCCATAATCGCGACTTTGATGTCCATCATTGGCCGCACCGCATTGAAGTACTTCAGCACAAGGCCGCTGACCGAGGCCGTACGAATGATACTCAGGGAGGCGGTATTGATGATGCATATCGGTTCGCCTGTCTCAGCTCTATTCAAAACAACAACACTGTGGGCGCGCGCTAACCCCTTGTCGATGTTCTCCGGGAAACTGGCGATCCATTTGATGCCAGCCATGTTCACGTCACCGCCTGCGAATGCCGGCATGGCGATGATGCGATTCTTTGGATTTCTATAGCGCAGATAGGGCTTGATTGGCTGCGAATAGTCATTTCTACTGAGACATCGAACCGCGTTTTCAATTGCCGGGATGGTCTGGGTCCAATCCGCACCCAGAGACTCTATGTGCTGTTCATCCAAATAGATCATCAGCTTACAGATTCCATGTCATGACATTTCTCGTTTGCCTGAGGCTCAAAGCTCTCCATCCACTCAGGATCGTAAATTGTGTTGAAGTAACGCTCACCGCGATCCGGAAACACGGTGACGACCCTCCTTTCCCGGCTGAGTCTTTTGGTGTTGAAATACTTCTTTACTGCACCATAGACCGAGCCAGATGAACCGCCAGCAAATATGTTGAACCGCTGCAGTAGTTCATGGCAACTTCGAATCGTGCTCAATTCATCCATCATGACCACGTCATCGATCTTGGCCTCCTTGAGAATCTCTGGCACCATGCTCGAGCCGATGCCGGGAATGAGGCGGCGGCGCGGCGGTCCACCAAAAATGACCGAACCCACGATGTCCACAGCAATGACACGGGCAGCAGGAAAACACTCTTTAACGCGTTGTGAGACCCCGGTTATGGTCCCACCCGAACTAATGCCCAGGAAAATATAGTCGAGTGGCGTAGCGTCGGCACAAATCTCTGCCGCTAGCGAGTGATAGTAGGCCCGGGCATTCAGAGGATTGGCATACTGGTTGACCCAATAACAGTTCTCCAAATTCCGTCGCAGTTGCTGCACTTTTGCGATCCGTGTCAAGAGATAGCCGCCATATGGATCTTTGTCCACGACCTTAACCACATCGGCTCCGTATGAGCGAATGAGCATCTCATTGATTGGGGAGATGTGAGGGTCAATCACGCAGATGAAACGAAGACCACGCGACCGGCAGTAGGCAGAAAGAGCTATCCCCATATTGCCGGAAGAAGATTCAATTACGGTCGTCTGCTGATCAATCGTACCGCGCTGAAGACACTCATCAATGACGAAAGAAGCGGCTCGGTCTTTCACGCTACCAGTGGGATTCAGGTACTCAAGCTTTGCCAAAACCTCCAACCGTGGCAGTTCATCGATGGAGATACTTACCATGGGCGTGTCACCTACTCGTTGCAAAACGCTTTGAAAAATAGCCATGGGGGTCTGCTCGATTGGGGTTGCGAATTGTTTTTGTTTGTTAAATTGAGGCGCTGGAGTTCGGCTAGATGAAATGGCGGGACACCCTAGCTCTGAAGCCAAAGCCACGAGAATAGAGGCAAGTCATGAGATGGCGAAATGATTCCGAATCGACTAGCCAAGCACCGCAAGGCTATTGAATAAACAGACTATCCAATTCCTTATGATCTAACTCGACGGTGTCAAAATCAGCCGGCGAGAGTTGGACCTCCGTGCCGTTGCGAAGATAGGCACTCGTCTCTCGAATGTCTGAAACGAAAGCATCCGCAAAACTCTCAATGGTACTCGATTTGAAAGCCTTGCCACTGTACCTGATATCGATTTTCAATGAAGCGTCTAGGACCGCTAGATTCATTTCCACTTGCGCGGTGAGATGATTTTCGGGCCCAACGTCTGCTCCTGCACTCATGCTGGAGAGGCTGAATAGCTCGCTATTCACGGAGTCATCAAATTGTCCAAGATAGTTGAAGCGAACCGCTTTCATCTCTTGAGTCGGCGAGGCCAGCCCTCCTTTGAGGTACTTCAGGACGGAGTAGGCAATGCCGTTATGTGGCACTGCCCCAAGCACGCCCTTGACGTGGTTTATTTCTGAGGCGATGCCTTCTTTCGGCAACGCAATACGCAACGGATGCATGACTGTGAACCATCCGACCGTGCGCGACACATCAATGTTCGGCAAATGGCGTCCGTGATTTTCCAATTCGATGAGACATTCAGAACCGCGGGTCCATCTTCGAACAGCTCTTGCCAAAGCTGTCAACAGGATGGCGGTCATAGCCACGTGGTGTACAGCCTGCGCTTTGGTAATCAGGAATTCGGTCTCTTCGGTTTGCAGGTACCGCGTTGTTGTCCTGACCGTATCGCAAGTACAGGCCGCCGGGTAATAATCCTGAGGCAACCGGAAGGCTGTTGCCTCAACCTCACGCCAATAGTCTTGTTCATCTTTGATTGAATTCGTATCGGCAAAATGGTTGAGCGCGCCATACCAGTCCCGCAGAGAGGTAGTACGGATCGGCAATTGAAGTTGCTTTTGTGATGCCAACGCTTGATAGACATTGACAAAATCTTCGAGCAGGATTCGCCACGAAAACCCGTCAATCACCAGATGATGAGCGATAATGAGAAGTTGAGGGTATCGTCTTTGCGACTGAATCAATGCTGCTTTAAATAGTAAATCGGAAGAGAGATCCCACTTGCGCTTAAACTCTGTGGCCAGGACTCCGACTCGTTCCGGCAACTCGGCCACTTCAATGTCTGAAAGGTCGTATCGATCGACCACAAAGCGACGATCAATATGCGCCTGATTGTAGAATATCTCGCTGTGCTCAGAGCTCAGATTGCTTCTCAAGCCGTCGTGGTGCGCCACCAAAGTCGAAAGAGCCAGCTCTATTAACGATGGCTCAAGTTCTTCTTTCAGGTCCAGTAGCACAGATTGAAAATAGTATTCCGGCTGAGCAAAGCCTTGTCGCAGAAACCAGCGTTCAATTGGTCCAGATTCTCGGGAACCGGATAGCGGTTCACCTTGTTCGGTTACCGAATCGCTCCGAGCCTGGATGTGACTACAGAGTTCCGCAATCGTCTGAAAAGACAGAATATCCTGCACCGTTGTTGTCAACCCATCAGCCTTCAAACGTGCAACCACTTGCAGTGCTTTGATTGAATCACCGCCAAGCTCAAAAAAATTATCTGTCCGACCAATCTCCCCCTTACCCAATACGCGTTGCCAAATGCCGATGACCAAAGGCTCAAACTCCTGCTCCGCGGCTTCACATTCGGGCTCCAGCCTCTTACCATGCGCAAGGAGTTTGCTTCGATCAACTTTCCCGTGCTTCGTCAATGGGATATCAGGAACCTGCAAGAAAGAAGTGGGAATCATATAGTGAGGCAGGTGAATGGAGAGGCACTTCCTCAACACTGCCAAAGTCACCGCCTGATTCAAAACAACAAAGCCAGTGAGTCCGTTACCGGAAACGTCAGCGTTGCCGCTGCTCAAAACAACAGCTGCGTTCACAGCAGGATGGCCGGTTAATCGCGCCTCGATTTCTTTGAGTTCCACGCGATAACCTCGCACCTTCACCTGTTCATCGACACGTCCGATATACTTCAGGGAACCGCCTGGCTGCTTGCGGGCAAGATCTCCGGTCTTGTACATCATGGCATCTTCAACAAACGGATTCGCAACAAACCGTTCGGCCGTGAGTTCCGGGTTGTTCAGGTACCCCCGACTTACACTGCGGCCGGAAATGTATAGCTCACCGACGATACCTTCCGCGACCGGCTTAAGCCGTGAGCCAAGCAAGTACACTTGCGTGTTCTGAATCGAGTCGCCAATGGACACACTGGAACCACGATCTGTGCTTTCCTCGAATTCATGAAGCATGCAGCCGACAGTCGCCTCGGTGGGCCCGTATTCGTTGAACTGTCTGATGCGCGGATTCATCCTTGTTACTTCTGACGCCAATCCGGTTTGGAAATCCTCACCTCCGACGATGAACTTGATAGTTGAAGCACAGCGTGGTTTCTTGAAACCGCACTGCCGACCAGAATCCTTGAGCATGGCCCGCAGATGCGACGGTGTAAGCTTGACAACATCATGGCGACCCGACGAAAAACCGCTGTCCAGCAGAACCTGAATATCCTGTTCGACGACAACTGTACCCCCGGTTAGCAGTGGTAAAAAAATCGAGGTGATTGTCAAATCAAATGCCGGAGATGTGAAGAACGGCATCAAAACCGATTCACCATGAGCATATTCAGAAACCGCCCATGAAAGATAGTTCAGCAAATTGTCGTGGTCGGTCATGACGCCCTTAGGCCGTCCGGTGGTGCCGGAGGTGTAAATCACATAAGCCAAATCGGACGGTTCACCAACATGGCAAAGAGTTGAGTCGCTTGGAGAAGTCAGCTGAGAAGTAAGTTCAAGTATAGGACAATTGGCCTCAAAATCACTGTGCCTTTCAGTGACCAGAATGGCCTGGGCGTTGCTATCTGCCAGAACATAGCGCGTTCGTTCGGCTGGCCAATCGATATCCAGGGGCAAATAAGCTGCTCCGGCTCGCCACACGCCCAAAACTGCGGCAATAAAATCTACAGAAGGAGGAATTGACACAGCAACGACCGAGTTTTGCTTGACTTTGTTTTGTGTCAGGAGTCGTTCAACTTTTTCGGCTTTCTTAGACAATTCAAAGTAGGTTGTCGATTGCGAACCTGCAAGAACCGCCGGCTGGTCCGCGCATTTTGTCGCAACCGAAGTAAGCCATTGCGTGACGGATGAATGACCTGCAGCGACGTCTTCGCGCCAAGGGCCGACAGAGAAAGACCCCCACCTGTCGTCCAGCGAAACCAGGTCAATTTCCGCAATTTTGATGGCCGAATCCTGTAAAACTGCTTCTATTATGCGATCGAAATAGAATGCAAAACGCTCAATCGTTCTCTTTTCAAATAGATCCGTTCGATACTCGATTAGACATTCAATATCATCTCGGCCTTCAACAATCTCGAGCGTCAAATCAAACTTTGAGGTCTTGTGGGGAATCTCCATTGGGCATAGCTCATGGCCCCCTAAGTCGAACTTGCTTGTTGCAAAATCCTGATAAACATACATCGTTTCAAAAAGCGGCTGCCGGTCAGCAGCTCTGGCGATGTTCAAAGATGCAACAAGCGCATCGAATGAGAAGCCCTGATTGTCAACTGCCGATAACGCTTCATGCCAAAGCCGTCTCAGGAACTCAACGAAAGGCTCACCATGATTTAGGCGGCTTCGAATTGGCAGGCTGGCAACAAACATCCCGACGATCTGACTGGCATCGGCGTGATACCGGCCGTTGGACGGAACGCCGACCACAATATCGTCTTGGCCGGTCAGCTTGGACAACAGAACGTTGTAGATACCCAAGAATAGGACAAATAGGGTCACGCGTTCTCTTTGCGCCACGCCTCGTAGTCCATCTGTGGTCTTCCTTTTTAGCCGCCATTTTATGCTATCACCACGAAAATCCATTCCCTTGGGGCGGGTAAAATCGGATTTTATATCCAAAGGATGCGGATTATCTTCATAGCGTTCCGCCCAGAACCTGTTCATATTTGAAATCAATTCCGGGTTGTTTCGAAGCCAGGACGTGAAATCCAGATACTGAAAAGCCGCAGGTGCAAGAGTTTGTCCGTTGTACAAACTGCACATTTCATCTATCAGGATTTTCACCGACAATCCATCAACCATGATGTGGTGAAAGTCGAACAGTAAGACCGACTTTTCGTTGTGACAGGCAAAGTGACTTATGCGAAATAAAGGTGAGCGGTTAAGGTCGAATGGTCGGATGTGCGCGCCAAAATCGATTTCTGAAGGCTCGGCGATAATATCGTCGTTGACATCGATTTCAATCGCTGGCGCTATGCTTGGGAAGATTTCATCATCTTCAAGAAAAAAGGACATGCGGAGGGAATCGTGGCGTTCGCAGAGCGCTTGCCAAACATCTTTCAGCAATTCCACGTCGATGTGCCCGTCGAGAACAAAGCACTGTACGATGTTGTAGGCAGTCGAATCCGGTGCGAGTTGCTGCAAATAGAACAAGCGTGCCTGTTGCTCGGATGCCCTGTGTCGTTCTATCTGACCAACCCTCTGCAGAGGCGACGCCTGTCGCACGGCTGCCTTGGCCACTTTATCCGCGAGCGACCACAAATCCGGGGAGTCGAGAATATCCATCAGGGAAACGTCCACATTCCATTGCTTTGAAATCTCATTTGAGAGGATCGCCGCTTTGATGGAATTACCTCCGGCAGCTAGAAAATTGTCATTGATGCCCAAGGATGCATGGGCCAGAACCTCACCGCACTGTTGCAGCAAACGCTCTTCAACTGCAGACAATTTCACCCCCTGGTTCCGCGATGCATCTTTGTGCTGCGACGCTTGTAGCTGCCTTATTTCCTGAATAACGGCATCAAATTCGCCCTGCAAATACGCTTCGACCAATTTGAAGCGTTGGACTTTTCCACTTGTTGTTTTTGGAATCCTGGCTACCGGCAATATCTCTGTAGCCTCAAGTCCTAACTTGGTGTGAATGTTCTGAATCACCGCGTTTCTCAACGGCATGAATTGAGCCACATCTTTTTTTCGGAACAAGACGAATACGATGATAAAGTCTTGAGCCGTATCGTGATCGAAATGGGCGGCAACAACAACTTTGCCCAGTTCAAAGCCATCGACCTGTTCGAGGACTTTTTCGATATCATCTGGATAGTAATTCTGCCCGTGGACGAAGATGACATCCTTCTCGCGTCCTGTAACAAAAAGGGAGCCGGCAGCCAAAAAACCAAGGTCACCGGTGTCAAACCAGCCTTCGCCGACGCAGGCCTCCGCAGTCGCGGTCGCGTTTGCGTAGTAACCACTGGTAACATTTCCGCCACGAATCTGGATATGCCCGACCTGCTCATCACCGAGTAGAGCCTTGGCGCCATCGACAATCCGAATTTCACATCCCTTAACAGCGGTGCCGACACTCACGTAACTGAATGCATCCTCCTCGTTCGGCGATTGCACGTGTTGTCCCAACGCAGGCCCTGTGCGGTACAAGCTGCGAGCGACTAGCTCCTTTTCTGGCGCGGAGAATGAGACAGCTAAACTGGCTTCCGCCAACCCGTAGACGGGGAACATCGTGGTAGATTTTAGACCGTATGGTTCGAACGTCCGCAAGAATTGTCGGCACAGTTCTAACGAAATCGGTTCCGCGCCATTGACTAGAATTCTCACTGAGGAAAGATCAATATGTGGGTGTTTTTCTGGCTTGAAGTATTTGAGCACGTAATTGTAACCGAAATTGGGGGAGGATGAAAACGATATCCGATGTTCAGTAATCTTTCGAAGCCACAGAATTGGATTCTTCAAAAACAACTCCGTTGGCATCAAATAGTGTTCGAAATCTGCCACGACAGGCGTAAGGTGAAATCCGATGATGCCCATATCGTGAGTCAGAGGCATCCATGAGAAGAAAGTGTCTCCCTGCGGCGGCGCCTGGATGCCATGAATGATACCGTCAATGTTGGTGAGCAAGTTGCGATGTGTTAGAATAACACCCTTCGGAGCACTGGTTGAACCCGAAGAGAACTGAACGAAAGCAGTGGAGTCCAAGTCGATATTCTGAATAGTACCCTGGTTCTTATCGTCATAATCCGTCGTAACCAAGGTGTTGCTCAGAATATCCGATAGCAGAGCGTTCTTGGCATGCGATTCAGCATAGTCCGAAATACGCTGAAACTGCCTATCGCTCGTGATTAAGGAAGGATTATCAAGAATTTTCCAGACGTTATACAGTTTCGCTTTATGATCGTCATAGCGGCCAACGGTCAATGGCACCGGAACAATACCACCGAGCAAACAAGCCCAGAAGGTGCAAATAAAAATTTCATTGTCTTCTAACTGAAAGACTAGCTGGTCGCCAGGCAGCAATCCCCTGGCTTGCAGGTAACCTAAAATCAGCAGGGCCCGTTCATACAGGTCGGAATATCTGATGTATTGTTCATCATCGGACCCCGACACAAATCGAACACCATGGCTTCCGGCCGCGCGTTCAGCCAGGACCTGGCCCAGATTACGATAGCTCAAAATTGCTGGCATAAAAAAAGATGGGTAACTGTTAGGAATTGAGAGGCGTCACAAAGGAGCGCAGGCTAGATAGCTCTAAGGAGGGCGTGGTCAACTTCCACTGCCAGAGATTTTCGGAGCGAAGCAATATTGACAATAAAACGTTTCTTGCCGCGTATTTCGCTCAAATATCCGGTAAGGTCGATCAAAGGCCCCCCGATAATCCGGACTCTCTGTCCGATTCTGAGGAACTCCGCACTCTCAGCTTCACATTTGTTGCAAACAACACGCTGCACCGCCTTGATTTGAGCTTCAGGCACGATAGCGGGTTGTCCCAGGAAGGAAACCAAGCTGACAACACCGTCGGGTTTCAGAACCCAATAGCGTTCTTTCTTGCCAACACGCACGAAGACATAGCATGGGAACAAAGGCTCCTCGACATATTTTCGTCGGTCACTCCAAAAGCGCAACACTCGTTGAGTGGGTAGGAAGAACTCTATTCCCAGCTGGTCAAGCTGGCTTGTCACCTTTCGCTCGAAACGCGGACGGGTATAAACGACATGCCAATCCCGGCGGATGCCTTCTGTGAGGTGAGTCATGGCTTAAGAAAGAACTCCAGTTAGTAGTGATTATTTCTAAATGTAACGCCGTATTCAGCAACTTTAGATTTCATATCTCGTAGGAACTTCACAGACCAAACTGAATTTAGGAAATAATCAAGATGTGGATGTTGTAGAATATTGTGATGTCTGCATTCTAGCTGAGAACTGGCGTGCTGTGAAATGTAAAAGCCTGGACACCCTATACCACTCATTGGGTGGGCAGAGGCATGGTTTTGTTAGTAGTCTTCGTCACACGGAAAAACTTCATGCTGGGTCATTCGAAGAGGCATCGGCAATCATGAGAGGTAGGCAGTAGTCTTCAGACCACAGCTTCGCCAAATCCAGCCCCGAGTGAAGCTGGCTCAAACAAAAATGGAGTGATACTGTGTGGTCGTGCCGGTGGCGATGACCAGTGAAAGCCAGCTTGACTTAGGCCACTGTTATCAGGCCAAGCAGCCCAGATTCGCAATCAATAACGATATCTGCAACTAACGTCGCACTAGACCAAGGCTACCAGCCAGTGGCCACCAACTTGGCATCGCCAAAAAAATAAGTCAATACAGGACTGACAGCTAAAGGCACACCCACAGGCAAAGCTACCCAACTCCTTACGGGCACATAGCTTCGCTAAATCGACCCACACTGTCAATTTTAAGATGAAAAACTTTGGGGGAAACAAAGATGAGATAGCCAGGATGAAAAAAGGAAAACATCCCCAACGACACAATCAGCAGTTTCTTGTTACAAGATAGTCATCTTTTCCCGAAAATCAAGCTTTTTTATCTTTTTTATCTTAACGCTGTCGTTGCTCACCCAAAAGCGATGGGTAGCTCGGGAATGATGTGGCTGGCGGCGCGCAGCCTATTTCAAGCGTGGTACGAACAAGATGATATACCTCTTCGCTCTCAAGACTTAAACGCTAATCGTTCCGCCTTACAAAATCTCTCAGGTATGCCCGACCAAGCGAAACCACGAGCGAAACGGGAGCCTTCTCGTTGTCCACCCAGAGTAGCGAGACAAACCCTGTAGTTTCTATTGAGATCCATCTGGTACAAAACACAAAAAAGGCACCAGGTTGGCGCCTTTTGAGGATCACTTACATTGCTGTGAATTTTGAGTGGCCAGGCCCAGAATCGAACTGGGGACACACGGATTTTCAGTCCGTTGCCCTATTCCCTATCCAAAAAGGAATTGCGAGATGATTCGGGCCAGTCTCTCTTGACATGCCGCCATGGGCTCTCAATCGGGATAGGGCGGGGCCTCACGACCCCGCTCCTCCCACACCACCGGGCATACGGATCACGTACCACGGCGGTTCGGTTGGTTTAGTTGTTTCACGTAAAGTCTCGGTAGTCCAAGTGCGTCAAAGAAACGTCCAGGTAGTGCAATCGAGAGCGCTGGACTGTGGCTCAAACGCCACGGCCCATGAGCCGACTTTGCCGTGTTCCAGGCAAGGACGCT
>JAJDAF010000013.1 GCA_029261995.1 Candidatus Zhuqueibacterota bacterium | reverse complement strand
AAGACTTTGCAACTTGCCGGTGAGGCAGACATTGTCTGGCATGAAGAAGATGCTGAAGAAAAAACCGGGGGCACGATGCGGTTCTGGACGTTTGTTGTTTCTAAGTGGGTACTGATTGATTCACTAAAAGGTATTGACTGGAAGTTTGTAGAGTATTCACCTTTCAACGTTTAAGAAAGGTACTAACAAAACAAGGAGACAAAAATGAAGATGACTTATGATGTTCAAGGCAAGACTGCCCTCGTCACGGGATCGAACCGCGGAATTGGCAAGGAAATTGTCGATTCCTTCCTCCAACATGGGGCAGCGAAAGTCTATGCAGCGGTCCGCAACCTGAACTCAGCCGCCGGTCTGGTTGAGCAGCACGGCGACAAGGTGGTTCCCATTCAGATCGATCTGGGCAGGCCGGAAACGATTACCGCCGCTGCAGCGACAGCGAAAGACGCCCAAATTGTGGTCAATAATGCCGGTGTTCTTCGAAATTCAACTCCTCTGGCCGCAGATGCTATAGATTCACTAGATTTCGAAATGAAGATAAATGTTTTTGGCCTTATGCAAATGGCACAGGCCTTTGCCCCCATTCTCGAAGCAAATGGTGGCGGTGCATTGGTTCAGCTAAATTCCGCCGCATCAATGAAGTGCTTTGCCAACTTCGCAACCTATTCCGCATCCAAAGCTGCTGCTTATTCCATCACGCAGGCATTGCGTGAGTTGCTTGGTCAACAGGGCACTGCTGTCCTCAGTGTGCACCCGGGGCCAATCGCCACCGCAATGGCCGATGCAGCCGGTCTGACAGAGATCGCCGAGCCTCCCTCGCTCGTCGCCGAGGGAATTGTTGCCGCTTTGAAAGCTGGGGACTTTCACCTTTTCCCTGACTCGATGGCCAAACAGGTTGGGAGTGTTTACCGGAGCTTCGCTGAGAATATCGTCGAAGCCGACCTGACGGAAGGACAAAAGCCAACAGAAAAGGATCATCAAAAAAAATGGAGGTATGAGGAAGTATGAATACGAAAGCCATTCGAGCCACCACAAATGACAAACTTGCAGCAGGTGTTCGTCTGATGCTCGCAATTATTTTTCTTATGACAGGTCCAATGAAGCTGTTTGTGCCGCAGCTTGCGGATGCCTGGTCTGGGCAACTGCTCGCTGCCCAAGTACCTTTCTATGAAATTTCGCGGTGGAGTGTTCCGTTCCTGGAGTTGGTCTTGGGTCTTATTCTAGCGGTCGGGTTTTTCGTTCGCCCCGGCGTTGTCGTGGTCATCGGAATTATGATTGTCGCAACCTATGTGCATTCCGTTGTCGATAATCCATCTCTGTTCCCACTCCAACCAAAAGAACCGATTATTCCAATCATCGTTCTCGTGATGAGCGTCTTCATTTTATGGCGCGGGGCCGGTGCCTGGAGTGCAGACTTAAAATCCACCATAAATCTGGAAAGGAGCTGAAAGCATGAATAACCCACAAGCGAAATTTACCAATATCAAGGGGCATAAGATTTCCTACTTGGAAGAAGGTGAAGGTTACCCGGTTATCCTGATTCACGGCATACCCACATCCAATCTTATGTGGCGAAACATAATGCCGGAGTTGGCAAAGACGCGTCGCGTGATCGCACCGGATTTGCTGAACTATGGCCAGTCTGATAAACCTGATGATGCGAATGTCTCTATTGAAGCACAGAGCCGTTTAATCGTTAAGCTGATGTCCCAATTGGGGCTGGAGAAAGCAGATGTGGTGGCGCATGATATTGGTGGCGGCGTCGCCCAACTTATCGGTGTGAATTATCCCGAAAAGGTCAGAAAGCTAGTTTTGATTGACTCGGTCTGTTTCGATTCTTGGCCTGTTCCAGGATTTATCCCTCTGCAAGAAGAGGGAGCTGAAGAGGGCATGAGCTTGCAAGAGTTTGTGAAGATGATGCGTGGTTTCATGCCTCTTGGGGTCCACAATAAGTCAGCCATGACGGATGAAGTAATTGATTTATACTTGGGGCCTTGGTCCACTGAGGAGGGGAAGAAAGCGTTTTTCCGGAATCTCCGCCGCTTAAATCCGGAGTATCCCAAAGCGATTGCGAGCGAACTCAAACATCTCCCCCACGAAACGTTGATCATGTGGGCTGATAAAGACATTTTTCAAAAACCCACCTATGCTTCTAAGCTCAAGGAGGCGATTCCGAAAGCCGAGCTTGTGTGGATTAAAGATAGTGGTCACTGGCTGATAGAGGAAAAGCCAGAAGAGATAAGGCAGCTTATTCTCAACTTCCTAAACAAGAATTCGACTTTGAATAACGATGTTCCGGTTTTCAGTTCGTCCCCAACCGATAGCCACAGCAAATAACAAACCAAGAAAGGTGGATCAAACTGATGCAAACGACTTGGATGTGGGATGCTGAGCATCAAATTTACGGTAGCGAAATTTATGGTCTGGACATGGATCTGAAACAAGGCGAGTTGCATTGGTACCATGGCGATACTGGCAGCCTGTGTGGTGACGACGATGGCTATATAAGGCAGAAGATATCAGAGTTTCAGCGCTTCGGGCCGCCGCCGAGCATCGGCAAGCCGCCTGTGGACGTGACCAAAGGTGTGAATCGGGCCATACAAATACTGAACCGTACTAAAGAGTTTTGAAATTTAGTTTTGAATTATGAAGAACAAAGCGAGCCTATTGACTCTGACGGACAAGAACTTCAATCACCAAGTGCTTGAAAACGTACAACCTGTTTTGGTGCACTTTAGGACGGACTGGAGTGGGACTTCCTACATTATTACTGCTATCATTGAAGAGTTGGCGCTACAGTTCTCTGGTAAAGTTGCATTTGGCACAATTGACATTGATGCGCACAGCCAAGTTGCGAAGAAATTTGGCATCGCGTCCGTCCCGACCCTTCTGTTCTTCTGCAATGGTAGGGTCATCGACCGGATAACCGGTGTAATTTCCAAAAGTGAGTTGATTGACAAGCTGAAATCACTTTGACCATGGTATTCTTCAACTAGGCCAGAATGGGAACTATCATTGAAATGCAGACTGTATCTTGGAGAAAATATGCTGTCACGATGTTCATATAAATCGCATTATTTCGGTTAGTCTAAATTGGGAGGAGCCGATGAGTACAAACACACTAACCAGAGTTGCCATTATTGGCGGAGCAAGAACCCCATTCGCCAAAGCAGGAACCGGTCTTTAAAAGATATTCGGCGTTGGACCTTGCCGTCCATTCGATCGACGGGCGGGTGGCCAGGACGAAAGAAAATGAAAGGTGTGGCACGTGTCTTTTAGACCGTGCCTGTTGCCGCACAATCTAGCGCTCGTCATGGAATCCAAGAGCAAAGCACAACCCAGGAAGAAGGTCAAGCACTATAATACGCCAGGGCATGCACATGAGTTGACCTTTTCATGTTACCATCGTTATCCGTACCTGGAGTCGCAGAAGGCGTGCACGATATTCCTGGAAGAACTTGGCCAGGCCAGGTATGAGTTACAATTTGAATTAAATAATTTTGTGTAAATTGCTTTATTCAACGTTCATTCTTTCAGGATGCAGAATGGCGAATTGATTGATTGCTTGTCCCCAATCTGCAATTGGCTGCTCCATTTTTTCGCGATACTTCTGAGTGCCAGAAAGAATGTTTTCTTTAGGGCCTGGTCGTTTGGAAAGGCGGCTTTGTTTTTGATGACTTTCCTGAGCGACATGTTGAGCGACTCAATGGCATTTGTTGTGTAGATGACTTTTCTGATTTCGGGTGGATAGGCAAAGAATGGGATGATGTTGTTCCAGTGATTTTGCCATGACTTGCTAATCATTGAATATTTGGCGTCCCATTTCTCTGCGAAGGCCCGAAGTTGTTTTTCTGCCCTCTCCAGCGTTGCTGCCCGGTAGACTTCTTTGAGGTCCCGGACCATCGGCCGGTGGTCTTGCGACGACACAAATTTTAGTGAGTTTCTGAGACTCCCGATTGAAAAAGTCAATTTCTGTTGACATTTGATTTCTTATTGTTTACTTATAGTCACTTCCTGAAACATTGCTGCTTACCTGCATTCCACATCCTTCTTCTGACCGTCCAGGAAGGACACGATTCTGAACAACTCCTGTTCCAGGGGAACGTTCTGAGACCTTGGCGATTTCTGCCTGTTCAAAGATTTGAGGTCTGCCAATCGCTCATTTGCGCTGATCGCCATCATCAGCCTTTTGGGATGGACCTCAGTGAAACCACATTGATTACTTGCTCGGAGGGAAGAATGAGCAATCTTGTTATGGCGCCGGTACACCTGGATGCCTTTCATTTGAAGCGCGACCGCTTCGTCGTCCAGCCGATGGCTGACTTCACCCGCCTGCCTTATTTCGATGGCACACGTGATATCAATCCTGATGTCGCCAATCTCAGCGAAGAGATCGTTTCTCAGACCTTTCAAAATCAGAACCTCCTGCTGAAAGCGGGCATACATTTGCATTGGGCCTTGCCCGATGCTTTGACCATAGGAGAACACGGCCCGGATAGGACAGTCTTCCCGCCTGTTCCGAACCGCTGGATGGTTACCCGCCGGAAGCACTCAACAATAGAAAGACGCTGGGTTGTGGAAAGCGATTATTTGTACCCCATAGGAACTGGTGACTCAGTTGGCAGTATCGCATTCCCGCTTCCGAAGAAGAAAGATACGGATCCACCGTTCCGGTTTTTGGGGCGGAAAACTGACCTGGATGCATGGCCGCCCACTGAGTCGAAGGCCGCGTATCTCAAGCCATTGACTGCCGTTGGTTACGGTGAGCCGGCGTTAGCGGCATTTTATCCAAATTGCCACAGTGTGTTCGGGTTTCATGACGACGACTACTCTGATGAAATCCCTGCGGGCCTGCAATACGAAGTCGTTGGCTGGTACAGTGACGCCGAACAGGATCCGCTTGCGGCGCTTTGGCCCTTGACGGCGGGACTTATGCTGGACTGGCCGGTTTTTTGTCTCACCCTAGCGGGGCCAACCCGCCTGCCACACGTGCAAAGACTTTGGGATCTTGTAACGGCCAGGTTCAGGAGAATAACCGGCAAGGCAGAGAACGCCAATAACATCTCTGTTGCGGACAAGGCATATATTCTGAATGAACTCGCGATGCTGTTTGAAAGGCTGGACTTCTACCAGCCGCAATCTTTTTTGATGGTAGGGCTCCCAGATGCAGCGCAGGATATTCTGCTCAAGCCGTCATCAGCCTGGTCAGCGGCGGAGATTGGTATCTTGAACAAAGCGCTCTTGCAGGCGAGTTTCCCAGGGTGCATTAAGCCAGTGCAGGAACTGCTCAGCGATAAATTCCATTGGACCGTCCCGGCGACTGAGTCCCCGACTGCTGAGCCCATGCAGATGTCTTGTTATTCACGACTGAGCTTCAACCCGAGCGCAGAGACTGAAAACCCGGCTGCGGCTGCCGCGGAGAACACAATTTCTGTGGCGAACAGCGGCACTGAAGCGTTGTCCGCCCTATTGGCGCACAGTCTCGCCGGCGACCACAAGTTGATTATCGAAGAGCAATTGGAGTCCGTGCAATTGCTACCGCGCTTGAAGGAGCGAAAGCTGGACATTGGTCCGAAGTTCCGCGAAGCGAGGCATGGAAAGGAATTCGCCGCGGTCCGGGGAGGTTCACTCTGGACGCTTCGGCTTGAAAGAAAATCGACAGATCTGAGCGAGAATCGTGAGCAAAAGGACATCAAAGTCGAACAGGAGCTTCCAGCTGCTCTGGCCACTCCTCTGGTTCGTTTGAATAAGCAGCAACACGCTTACGACTACGCCCTTGGCGAGATCGAGTCCATGCAGAGACAGACGTTTTCCGACTGGTATAAGTATATGCTGTGCGCTTATCCGCCGGAGGACAGCCGCGAGGATTACCCAAACATAGACGAAGTGCGCGAGTTCATTGAGGTCAAAGACCTTGAGCCACTTGAGAAGAAACTACGGGAAACCGGAGTTCTTGTCGTGGCTCAGACCCAGGATGGGCAGGTCACTGGTGCATCCAGCGAAGGTAGCCTTTCGTCTGTGGCATTCAGGTTGGCCCAGTCCTTAAATGCATTTCTGTCTGCCGTGGAAGTGTACAACGGCAAAAAGGAAATGCAGGACAGCAACTCGGTCTATCGGCTTAGACCCATGGCCGGGCCCCGTTACTGGCAACCCAATGAGCCGGTCGTCCTGATGGCGGGAGAGGCAATCCAACCCAGCCGCCGGCACGGGCACGATGGCAAACTGCGGGACGATGGACTCTTGGAGTGCCACATCTTGAGTCTGCAAGGCAAAAACATTGCCGATTTATTGCCTGAGAATCCGGAGGAAATCTCGACTCAAATTGATGCCATTGAGACAAGCGCCGCCGAGGGCCACTTTGCGTTCTCCACGTGGGCAGTGCAGCCCTGGAATCCGTTCCTGCTCGAGTGGCAGGTGGAGGTTTACCCTCGTAAAGATCAGAGCAACCTGAATCCCGCAGCAGGCAGTTTTTCGCCCTCATTTATAACCGGCAACTACAACCTTGAGGTTAATGATACGGAACTTGGCTTGTTGCCAGGCAAGGCCAGCGTGGTGAAAGCGGACAGTGTGTATACTGGCCGCAGCATCTTGACACCTCACTCCAATATCCAGCTCAGGGATAAACTGGAGACTTATCTTATTCAGCAAATACCCGCGGACACCAAGAATGGTTTTTATAGTGCCCGCACGGTCCCGTCTGAGAATCAGAACGACACATGGTTACGCAAGAACCTCGATCAGTTGATTTCCTGGTATGTGACGCAAGACTCATTTCTCAAAGAGTTCTACGCCAGTCAACGCGTAGCGCCGAGAAACCAAAAGGTGGACTGGCTGTTGCAGAATGCCGGAGCTTTTTTTGAGTGGGCCCTGGCTCAGATCGAAAGCAGGCCGGGGCAGCGGGAAGTTTTTCAGGTCGCGGCCTTGATGTTGTCATATTCGAAACTCACGGGATTGAACTGCCTGGCCCAGGCGCTCAGCGGTTTCAATGAAGCGCTTATGATGCACAAGCAGACGATGCAACTGCAAATCGAGGACCCACTGGGCTTTGAAGATTACCAGCCCTTCACAGAACGGGTGCGCAATGCGGTTCAAAATAACTTCAGGACCGCTCCACAGCCCTTGAACGACTTCAACCCAATCCGGACCGGGATTTTGAAAATCGTGCAGTTAAGGCTGATCGATACCTTCGGGCAAGCCAGAGATCTCGATGTCAGCAAGGTCACCACGATCGAAAAGATGCGGACACCGGACAATGGCAATCTGGTCACGCTGCCGCCGCGTCTGATTCAGCCGGCTCGCGTGAATTTTCGGTGGTTGCCAGCCGGTGAGGGAGAAGACAAAGCAGCGGGCCGTCCGGCACATACGCCGGTCTGCGGCTGGCTGCTCTCCAACCATCTGGACAACAGCCTGATGGTTTATGATAACAACGGCCATGCTCTTGGCAGTATCGACGAAAAGGCCCGCTGGCGGGCCGCGCCCGGAAGCGACCAGGCGATTGATTTGGCGCACATTCCAAATACCCACCTGAAGGCGATGGTGACAAATATTCTGTCTCTTGGAGAGTCTTTCGTGCAGAATTTTATTTCCACGATTGACAGCGCCATGCAGACGATAGACCCTGAAAACTTCGCCGAACACCAGGCGCTCTCACTGTTGATGGGGCGTCCGGTTGCGTTGGTGCGGGCCACGGTAGACCTCGAGGTTCAAGGACTGCCGGCAAGACACCAGGGATGGAACACATTCAGGCTCGATCTGAAACGGAACTACCGCGATTCGGATGCCTTTGTGACGGTGAAATTCCCCATAAGAATTGGTGAGTATCAACAGTTGAATGATGGACTCGTCGGTTATTGGATAGAGAAGGAGGGTGGATACGAAGACAATGTTTTTGCTGCGCCGCAGAGCAACGCCGTGGATGATCCACATATAAGAACACATCGGGACGGACCGCTTAATTTCTTACAGACCATCAATTCCGCGCATCATACTCTGGCCATGCTCATTGATCCAAGGGGCAAAGTGCATGCGACCTCCGGCATTCTGCCAGTGAAGGAAATTCACATTCCGCCAGACCAATATGCCGCCGCGCTACAGCAGATCAGTGTCACATTTCTATCCGCGCCGATTCTTAGCGAAAATGATGGCATAAGACTGCCGCTGCCAGCGGAGCCGGGTTTTATGTGGTCGTGGCTGGAGAAGAAAGGGAATGCCTGGTCGGAGATTTCTACCAGTGGCACCATCAAGAAACAAGTACTGCTGGAACGCTTCAAGACTGACGGCGACAGGATCTGGGAGAGTCTGAAGGCCAAAGGCTGGATCAAAGAAATCGATGCTGACAAAGCCCATGTGGTATCGAAAGATCAGCGCAAGGAAGCCTCTTTGAACAGTTTCAGCGGCCAAATCACCGATATTGAGCGTCTTCTTGACGCCTCGTACATCGGCAGAGTAGATACCCAGGCGTCCTTTTCCGGCAAACAGAAGATTCATGAGGGCTGGCTCAAACTAAGTAGAGATCCGAATCCACCAGTTAAGAAAACAGAAACGGATTAGTACACATAAAGCCTGACTTTCGCCCACAAATCGAGGGAGCAACAACTATGAATAACATTGAATTTACCTTGAGTCTGGAAGAAGCAAATGTCGTTCTCGAAGCACTAGGACAAATGCCTTTCATGAGAGTCCACGAGCTGATCGCAAAAATACAAAAGCAGGCCGAGGCTCAGTTGCAGGAAGGGCAAAAAAACCACGACGCCAAACACTTAAATCCAACGAAAGAATAGCGAGGTGCCGTATGAGCGATCTGAATAGCAGTCTAGTGCTCCATCTCAAGCTAGGTGGCCTGAAGAACAAAAAGACGACGGATGCTTCTGCCAGCAGGCTCGCTGGTACGGTCAGCGGCGCCCCGAGCATAACAGCCGACGAAGATTTTGGCAATGCCCTCACGCTTGATGGTGCAAGTGACTTCCTGTCGGTTGCCGACCATGCCGCGCTCCAGATTACCGCATATACGGTGGCAATCTGGATTAAACCCGAGGGTGTTCCCAATGAAATGTGGAAAGGCATAGCTGGAAAACCGGGGCGAAATTACAATATTTGGCTACATAGCAGCGGATTCATTCATCACCGTTTTCATACTTCCGCCAGCACCAATAGTGGGGCACCGGAAACACCAGTGGGCTCAATAAAATGGAATCAGTGGAATCATGTGGTCATTACCAACGATGGGGCAACCGCCAAAACCTACGTCAACGGTATCGAAGCAGCTTCTGGCGACACGGGTGGCCAACTTATCGCGGATAACACGCCGCTATACGCCGGGCGTAACCTGGATGGTACAAATGGCCATTACTTCAAGGGTGAAGTCAGCAATTTGCGTATCTACAATCGGGCCCTGACGGCGGCTGAGATCGGTGAAGTCCTGACCGATGATTTGACTGGCCTGGTACTCTATATGAAGCTGGACGAGATTGTGAGTGGCAACACAGTGGTCGACTCGATGGAACTCAACGCGGCCGGCGTCCTCAAGGGCAATACCCGGTTGACCTCTGATGACAAGGTTGGCGCCTGTCTCAGTTTTGATGGCACCAACGGTTATGTTCAGATTCCCAATTCGGACCAGTTCAATTTCAAAAAGGACGAAGACTTTGCGGTTGCCTTCTGGATTCGCCCTGAGGACCCACAGGCAGACGTCAACGCTGGCGACAATGACGTGGTGGAAAAATGGGCGGGCGCCCAAGGTTACCCCTTTGTCATCAGATACAATAATGCGAATGGTAAGATTCATGCCTCCCGATGGGATGGCGCCGCAGGCCCGACCGTCGCCTCCAAAACCAAGGTCAATGACGGCGTGTTCCATCACATCGCGTTTGTGAAAAGAGGTCCGGTTCTGGTGCTATTTATTGATGGTCAGGAAGATGCACGCGTCACGGATACAACGACGAAGGCGACACACAGTACTTCCGGCCTGTTTCTCGGTTGCCGCGGTGGCTTCAGAAATTATTTCAAAGGTAAGGTCGCTCACCTGCGTATCTACGCCCGTCCGCTGGATGAAGCGAAGCTCCTGAAAGCGATGCGGGAGGATCAAACTTCTTTCTCCGCATTTAACCGAAGCCATCCCATCGACTTCAGGCTCTCAGACGAAGACCATCAAAATGTCCTTTATGTCGTTGATGATGACAAGGATAATAAGGTCGCCTTGGAAATTAACAATACCTCCGACGAGAATATCGATTTCCAGCTCAACGGCAATACAAACGCCACGGCGGACAGTTTTCACCTTGAGCTTCGTTTCCGGCCAGGCACCTTGACTGCCGCATCTCTGAACAGTTTCAAACGCGATGATGGCGAATGGAGTATTGCGGCGCAACGAAATGCCAATGGCACCGATTCCGTCTTTATGTTGCGTAAGAGCGCCTTGTCGCTGCGGCCTGACAAGCCGGTGAAACTACTGTTCGAGGACGTCGGAGCAGACGGGCTTGGCGGGGCACGCGGCACCCGTGTGGAGCTGCGATACCAAAGCCTGAAGTATCCTCAGGATCAAACCCCGCTCAGCGGTTTTCGTGAAAGGCATGTCGGGATTATCAACCACAAGGGCAAAAAGAATATCCCGTTGCACGTAGGCTTGGTCGGATCCAATACGATCCTCAACGACGGCGGCTCTGACAGCAAGCTGATATTGCGAATCACCAACCTTTTGAAGACCGCAATCCCTCTCAGCACCAGCAAAGATGCTCCTTCCAAACTCATTATCAATTTCGAGGTGGAGCCGAACAGCACCGCCCCGTGGCAGAAGGAATGGGCGCTCGGCAAAACTGGTGAAGTCGATCAGATCGTGATGACTAATGTTGTTAAATGGAAGAAAGTAGCTCCGGCAAAGGTCAGTGAAAATCCGGAATGGATTTACACAAATCAGAGTCAACCACAGCTACCAGCCGGCGGCAGTATCGACATAAACATTTCGAAGATCAAATCTTCCTTGCCCAGCGGGCATGCCAAAATGTACGTCAGTTATGAGAATATTCCCGGCTATTGGGATGGCCGGTTCGTGTGTACCATTGAAAAGCAGCCGCTTCTTTTCCGTGGCACCAATGTAGGAATCGGCATTGCCAAGCCCAACCAAACTCTCATAGTCGGTGGTACTCACAATTCAGGCAAACAAGCGGGCAGCGGTTTGTCATATGGCGGTAATTTTGCGATTCAGAGCAATGCGCCGCAGCTCGATTTTATCGACACCGACCACAAGGACTGGGCCATTCATGTAAACAGCAATAAGATGTATTTTGTTCGACAACCCTGGAATTACAAAGATTTGGTTTTAGATGGTAAGGGTAATATTGGAATTGGTACAGATACCCCTGCTGAGAAGCTTGAGGTTAATGGCAACATTAAGCTTTCGGATTGGGGGAAAGGAATTCAGTTCATTGGAGGAGCAGGAACCGCAGGTGGACATGTTCCCAGGGGTACTGTGGAGGCCCTTTCATACACAGATATGCGAATAGGCTTTCCCGGGCCAGTTTTTGGTGGACGATTGACTTTTGGTAGTTGGTCCACAAAGGGTGCCCTAAGATATAAAGAATTGATGCGTGTACAATCTGACGGCAAGGTCGGTATAGGTCTAAACAATCCACAGGCAACCCTGGCCGTAAACGGTGGCGTGCATGTCGGCGGCAATAGCGACCCGGGTAACGATAACTTGGCTGTTGATGGCAAAATCGGTGTTGGTGGTTCTGTTGCAAAGAATTATCTGCAACAGGGTTTTAATTTCAATGTCCCCAAAGGTACGACTTTTAAAACACACAATTCAGGAACATTCTGGTGGACTTCGAACAATTGGCAAGGCCTTAAGATTGTCTCTGACAGGGCTGGAATTCTTGCAACCAAAACCAGAGAGATTCTACAGTGGACAGATTTTAATGGAATAGGTGAGGTTTTAATTAAGGGCAAACTCTGGGCGCAGGAAAAGTTTTTTCGTATTGCCCATCCTTCCAAACCTGATTACGATCTGGTTCACGCCTGTCTCGAAGGACCTGAATCCGCGGTGTACTATCGCGGTTCTGCGAAACTTCAAAATGGTGAAGCTACCATTAAACTCCCTGATTATTTTGAAGCGCTCACCCACAAAGCAGGCCGAACGGTCATTTTGACCGCAAAGGGTAAGAGACCATTCTTGCTCAGCTACAAGAATGTTGAAGACGGTTCGTTCCATGTTTATGGCACTGTGTCGGAAGGTGAATTTTCCTGGGAAGTCAAAGCCGTTAGATCGGATGTGAGCGCGGTGGAGGTGGAAGTCAGAACCAATGCCGGGAGGATGACAACTCGATCTGAAAAAGAAGAGCGGGTTGTAGATTCTTCACCATCTTCAACGAAGGAAGCGGTTTTGGTATGCACTGAAAATTAATAGAAGACAGCAAGAGCGCAGCAAAGAATGACCAACAATCTGATGAAGACAATTGATAACTTAGAACCAAGCAACGGTTAGGCTGAATGGCAAAAATTGATGATATCTTCACAGTTGATACACATGATCCAATTCTCCAGGGACTGTCTCAAGACCAAATAGCCTGGCTGGTGCGCGCATGGAATGAAATCAAGGCTAAAGATGATTCTCTGGATTGCTACGTGCAGTTGTTCTCCCTCTTGAGGAGCGTAAGTCAGAGTCAGGATGCTGCGGATCAGAGATTCAAACCGCTGATTGAATCGGATTATTTCAGGTTTATCACCACGGTGAACGCTGGCAAAGACTTCACGCGATTTATCAACATAGAGTTGGATGAAAATCTGATAAAATCTGTGCTGCTAGCGAAACTAAGTGATGCAGGCACGGTCGCACGGTTTACCACACACAATCAGCTCGCCGCTGCTGGCTATCCAATCAACGATTATGCAACCGCCCTGGCGAGCATGAAGAAACTGTGGTCTGATGTTAAAGCGCGGCTGATTGCTCGAGAACAAGTAAATATTGACCAATACGAGGGAACCAAATTATTCTTCATCAGGAAATCGTACCCACTGCGATCTGGCAGCAAGGTGATTCTTCAGAAGTTGATTGCCTGGCTTTTTGACGGGTCGGACTTCGAGGCAACTGGCCGAAGACCCAACAACGTTGCCGTGGCCAAGCTTCCCAATCCGGAGAAACAGAAGGCTGCGATAAAGGCTCTGATTGCTGCAAGTCGCAATTTTGGCAGTCTAGCCTCGCGCAAAGCCGATGCAGTCCAGACCATAACCAGCTTTATCGAGAGTTATGCCCCGGATATTCCGGGGCCTCTCAAAAATTTGAAGAATGAAAATGATTATAGACGGCTTTATGATAGCCTGCTAAATTTCGCTGAGAATATTTTTGCAGACGCCAAAGTAAAAGATTTTTTTAAAGAACTGTTTTGGAGCTGTCCGACGCTGCTCAGGAACGGGGCTGGGGATGTGGTTGTACCCGGTATCCGCGCGTTCTTGAGCAGACTGAGAGACGCTTACCTTCTCGATGACATTGAGTCAGCGACCATAGATTTGGACTATGATCGCAATATCTATCTCTATCGCAACAGCGTCGTCAATGACCTACTCACGGAAGCAGACAGGATTCTCGAAAATTTGCCCCTGGTTCGCAAGAACCAAAACCCGCTTGCTACGGAGGTTTTATCGCAAGCCACTGAAGTCAAGCTGCACCAAATATTGTGGGATAATACTCTATCCGGGGGCGGTGGCACGAGCGACTGGCCAACCCCGCGTCCTCATTTTGGCATCGGTGTCGGACAAGCCGGCAATCAGATACATATCAATGCCTATGCCTACGAGCGGAATGCCCTGTTTTTCGAGGATCGGCAAGATCCTCACATGGCTTGGCTTGCGGACCCCGCATTCCACGACGGCCGCCTGATAGGTGTGAATTTTAAAGATTATAAGATTGGGCCAGCGGTTTTTCAGAATCGACAAGCATTCAAAAGTGCGCTGGAGGCGAAGTTTCCCGGGCGGGATGGCAAACCGTACTTTAAAACCAGACGGCAATGGCATTGCCTTTACGATTCCGGCAACAACACCAGCTTCCTGTCTGAGGCCAAGGGCGGGGGAGGCCATGGTATTGGCCGGGCAGATGACGCCTCGCCGTTGACCGCTCATTCCTATGTCCATTTTGATGGCGCTCTCCCGCTGGGCAAGCTCCAGGAGCTTAATGCTGCATTAAGCAAGCAGCTAACCGTGCAACAGGTCGGTCGAGCATTGGCGCTCTTCCTGACCAGGCCATTGGTGCAATGGATTGTGGGTGGCGACATTTCGGCGGACTTGAAGTCGGAACCCATGTCCAACGACTTTGTAAAGACGCTCTATGAAGACAAATTCGGTGACTCTTTCGTCTCTACTAACACGCCGTCTTCCGCAAAGAAAATATTGGCCCGTGTGGTTGGCGAGACCGACGGAGCGTCGTTGATTCTGGATCTGTTTCGATTCAACTACTTCAGAAGACTCAATGACCGTGGTCAGGTCATCAAGGAGGACCAAAAGAACAGACCGCTCGATAAAAAGATGAATTTGCCAATCGATTTCAAGGCGCCGGAGAACTACAAGAAGCTGCACGAGATCAAACCGAAAGCCCGCCGAGTCATCAAGAACAAGGGACGAAGAGTCTTCTACCGTGGCCCGGCAAGCCGTCTCAATGCCGGCTCAGTTATGAAGGAGATCGTAAGCCACATTAAGTCCCAAGCTCCCTACTTGCAGATTCGGACGAAATTCACAGGTCAAAACAACTTATCGGCTACCAAATTTGCGGAGGCCGTTTTTGAGGCTGACGCTGGCGCCAGGTCGGACTGGCAGGATCTCAAAGGGCGGCCACTGGCAACATTGCCGACAGATCAGGAGTGGTGTCATCTCAAAGGTCACGGTGGCGGTGGGCTTGAACGCATCGGCAACTTTGTAAGTGGCAGCAACCACTGTAACACCGAACAATTGGCCATAGAAACCGGACACCGCCGGGTCACTTTGGAAGCTAACAATTATATTCTCAAATCCACGGCTTACCTCGTCAACAACACGGCCATGAAAAGCACCAGCAACTATCTTTTACTCGATCCTGAAGTGCGAACTGATGCAACGAAGGTCCGCAAGAATACAGAAAAGCGCCTGGGACAAATTGAGGCCGCCAAAGAAAGCGCTCCTGTCGTAGCCTTTATTCGTTATCGGATTTTCAAGATCGTCGGACAAACTGAACATAAGCTCTTCGACCATACCTTCGAAGGTCAGAGCGAATTCTTCGACAAGAATCAATACAACATTCTGAATCACACAGTCTACTTCATGCTGGCCGGCTGGGATAAGTTTAAGGACTGGTTTGTGGATAGGTACGAAAACGGTTAAAGGTACGCGTAAATGCCAGAAGACAGCAACATTTTGTCACTCGATGCGGTTGCGAGCGCCCTCGCAACCAACGCAAAGCTGGAGCTAACCAGTGAGACGATGGGCATCGGCAGCTTTGTCGAAACATCGGCGGTTCTGCCGGACAGCGTGCTTGCGATAGATGTGAGCAATCCAGGCTCTGTGCAAAACGGTACGCTTGGACTCACCGGCAATTTTTCCAAATTCCTCACACAAGAGAATCTGGCTTGCACTGGCATTCTTTTCGATCTGGAGATGGTGCAACCGAACGGCGGCACGTGGACGGATCGTCACTTGTTGCTGCTTATCACAGATTTTTTTGCGAATACCACGCTCTTCGAATTTCTGGGCAAATACAATACCGGCTTTTCTTCGGGCAATCTCGAACTGAGCAGTGGCGACGTGCTGCTGTCTTTGTCCGATGTTGGTAGCCGTCACCTGCTTTTGTCTACCATTGATTTTTCCAACCGTGATTACAAAGACATTACCCTGCCATCTGAAGTCGCGCAGTTCTTTGCACAAACTGACATGGCGGCGACGGTCAGCCAGGAAGCGTGCCGCGTGGGACTGAATTTCAAATTAGAGGCAGCATGGGGCGCGGATGCTGTTCAAGGCATATTGAGCCATCTGACGCTCGCGACGCCTGGCTTTGTGGCATCAGTGCAGAGCCTGCGCAACGTCTTCCACTTATCAATGCGCACGGATTTTGAACATTCGAACACGAATTCCCACAATCTGCAGTTTGATTTCAAGCAAGCAGAAGTGGTCTTCCAACTCACCGAGAGTGCATTTACGTTCGAGCGGTTTGAAATAGACTGCGAAGTCGCCAATCTTTTCAACAGCAATCTACAACTGATCGCGTCGCTCAATATCCCGACGGAAGAATTGACGCTAACAGCTTTGGATTTCCCGACCGCGTTGGACTTTTTTGGCGGCGTCCTAAACCGGCAAAACCTGGTCGCACCTGGTCATGATGCCTTCAGTTCGCTTGATCAGTTTTTGAATTTCCGAATTCATGAATTCTCGCTTAGACTTGGATTCAAGGATTTTTCTCTGCGAGCCCTGTTCTTCAGCATCGCATTCGAGAATAAATTGCCCATTTTGCCGCGAATTCTTGAAGTACAACCGGCGTTTGAAATCATGGCGCTCGATCCCTTGAACTCAGGTCCGGTTAGCATGCAGATTTACGGGGTCTGCACTATCGTCGGAACAGACTTTGATGTCGCCATTTCGCCCACAGACAATTATCTTCGCGCTCAAATGGCTATCGGGCAGAGTCTGGATTCCGGCAAACTCATCAGTTTGATGGGATTGCCTTTGCCTGATCCAGGCATCCGGCTGAACGATTTTGAGCTAGATGCCAGTATCGCCGAAAAGGACAACATCACATTCGAGGCGGAGATCGGCGTCTCCACAGATTGGCAGGTGAAAGTCACGGATACGCTCACCTTCGCCTTCACCGAGCTCGACGTCTTTGTGGCATACGAGCAGAAGAGTGGCGTCACCGACGTTGCCTTGACCGGCAATTTCGTCCTGGCGGGTTTCCACCTGCAGCTATTGGTGGAGTACATGCAGGAATCCGGCTGGCTGATACGTGGAGAGACCGCACCGGTGGCGGTTCACTTCGATGATTTTGCGAACGGCCTGCAAACGGAGCATCAGCTATCGGCGCAACCTGATACGAATGACCAGAGCAGTGTCATGCACGTGATTTCGAACGAGTTTAACCTCGGCCTCGACATCAAACAAATCCTCATCGAATATGCTCAGAGACCATCCGGCGAGAAGCGCTTTCTGGCTATCGTATCTCTGGCAACCCTGGCGTCAGATACTCTCCCGATAGCCTTCGATAGCATATTCCTGAAGCTTGACGTTGCCGCGGAACTGAATTGGGAGTGTTCGTTACACGTCACATTCAAAGCGCCATTGCCTGAACATGACCCAATCGAGCTTCTGCTGGCGTCAAAGAAGAGCGAGGAAGGTCTGATTTTCGAAGGTGAATTGGACAATCTCAACATAGGTGATGTCTTTCTTTTCTTCGAGGACAAGTTCAATTTAAAGCAAGCGGACCTGCCTGGTTTTCTTTCAGATATTACGCTGAAGAAACTGACAACCAAGTTCTTTAAACCCGTTGGCGGAGGCTGGTCATTTGCTTTTGCTTTGGATGGCCAACTGAGCATTGATGGCAAGCAGGTTGAGACGGTTCTGGCGATACAAGTTGACAAAAAGGCCGATGGTTTCAGCACCAAATTCGACGGGATCTTAACCATAGGACCATTCGACCAAGTCGGCAGCCTGATGTTTGATCTTCACATCATCGACAACGCCAAAACCGCCACACTTGTGGCCAGCTACAAACACGAAGGTGGTCAGCAGAAAATATCTCTCAAGGAGTTGGTTGGTCAAATCTCCACTGCTGCCGCGAATGACATACCTGAAGGCCTGAGCATTGACCTGAAAGATGCTGTGTTCGGTTTTGTCAAAAGTGCAAATCAAACCACCTTCCTTTTTGGATTGGATCTAGCCGCAAGCCTTAACCTGACCAGCCTGCCACTTGTCGGTAAGGAATTCTCAAAAGACCAAACAGCGGGTATTGATGACTTGCGAGTACTGGCTGTGTCCAAGGCCATCTCACCGGATCAGCTCTCCGCAATAAACGGCCTTCTGCCGGGTGGAATTGGCAAGCTCGCAGGTGAACAACTCGGTCAGGGTGTCACCGTTTCCGGTACGCTGAGTTTCGGTTCGGCAAAACAAGAGCTGAGTCTGCCGGTGGCGGGTCAGGCTGCGCAAAATGCTTCTACTGGGTCCGGCAACGACACTGCCTCGCCGGTGCCCGTCACAAGCTCGGCTCAGGACGGCGCCAAATGGTTCACCCTGCAAAAATCATTCGGACCGGTACATTTCGAACGGGTGGGCGTGCAGTATAAAGATGGTGACCTCTGGTTTCTGCTTGATGGCGGATTGGCGGTTGGGCCGCTCACTTTGACACTCGATGGCCTTGCGTTGGGATCGCCGCTGGACCATTTTAAGCCCGAATTTAGCCTGCACGGGTTGGGCGTGGATTACAAGAGCGGCCCAATTGAAATCGGTGGTGCCTTTCTGCACAAAATTGTAACCCGCGACGGCGTGACCTACGACGAATACGATGGCGCTGCCATCATCCGCACTGAGCAGCTCAGCCTCTCGGCCATTGGCTCCTACGCCTATTACAATGGACATCCGTCGTTGTTTATTTATGCGGTTCTTGATTTCCCGCTTGGCGGCCCTCCGTTCTTCTTCGTAACCGGCCTTGCGGGGGGATTCGGCTACAACCGATCGATACAGGCGCCGGCGATTGACCAGGTGGCGCAGTTTCCTTTGGTGGAAGAGGCCGTGCAGGGGGCAGGCATGCCGGCAAATCTGGACGACGAACTCGAGAAACTCAGCCAATTCCTGCCGCCGGCGACTGGAACGGATTTTCTCGCTATTGGCATCAAGTTCACTTCCTTCAAAATGATAGACTCCTTTGCTCTGCTCATCGTCGTTTTTGGCAACCGTTTTGAGGTGGACGTTCTTGGTCTTTCGACCCTGATTGTGCCAACCCCGGAGGCGGGTAACTTGATCACGCCGCTTGCCGAAGTTCAGATGGCGTTGCGCGTCGCCTTCATTCCAGATGAGGGGTTCTTTGGGGTACAGGCACAACTGACCGCTGCTTCATTCATTCTCTCTCGCTCGTGCCACCTGACCGGCGGCTTTGCATTCTTCAGTTGGTTTAAGGGGGAGCACGAGGGCGATTTCGTGCAGACCATCGGCGGTTATCACCCGCAATACAAGGCGCCGGGGCATTATCCGCAAGTTCCGCGGTTGGGCATCAATTGGCAAGTGACCAGCGAACTAAGCATCAAAGGCGATGCCTACTATGCGCTGACCTCGCACGCTTTGATGGCGGGCGGACACCTGCAGGCAACCTGGCAGAGCGGCAGCTTGAAGGCCTGGTTCACTGCCGGGGCGGACTTTTTGATCGCTTGGAAACCGTATCACTACGACGCCCTGGTTTACGTTGACATGGGTGTTTCCTATACTTTTCATTTCTTCGGCACGCATCATATTACCGTGGATGTCGGAGCGGATTTGCATATTTGGGGCCCGGAATTCTCCGGTATTGCTCATATCAAACTATGGATAGTATCCTTCAGTGTCTCCTTTGGGGCCAATGCACTGCAGACACCGCAACCCATTCCGTGGGCAGCGTTCAAGAGTTCTTTTCTGCCTAAGGATGAGGATATTGTCGGCATTGCTATCACGGGCGGTTTGCTGACAAGGGGGAGTGGTGAAGCTGGAGATCTTGGTGTCGTCAATCCTAAGAATTTGGAGCTCGTCTCCAATGCTGTGATACCATCAAAGACGCATGCTCTGGCAGGGGGCAGTCTCGACACTGAAGGGAAAGCCGCCAAAGCGGATTTCGGCGTGGCGCCAGTCAACGTGGCTGCAGACGATTTGAGCTCGGTGCATCACATTGCGATCACCCATGAGGACAGTCCTTCCGATGAATTCGTCTTTAAACCCGTTTTGAAGAAGATACCCGCAGGCTTGTGGGGCGAAAGTCTGAAGCCCGATGTAAATGGCCGGCAATTCATCGATGACACGTTATCCGGTTTTGTGGTTACGCCCGCGGCCCCCATGCTGCCAGACCAAACACCATTCGTGGACAAGGAGAAGCTGCAATTTGAAACGCACCCGGTCAACAAAGCATTTGAATGGGAAGCCTATACCACCTTTAAGAAAGGCGCTGCTGCGGACTTGGCGAAGATTGGCCAAAACCGCCGCCGAAACAGCATGCTGCAGGCAATGGGTTTCGATGCCAGTGAGGATGTGAATGTGAGTGCCGGTGTCGCGGATGAGTTTGTCGTCGATCCAGTGGTTCTGAAGGAAGCCTGATCGGCCAAATGACGCGTGCGGCTCAATTCCCGTGCCTCGCGATGGACCGGCATCTATCAAAGCATGAACTAAACTAAGCGGAAACAAAGAACATGGCGGATTCTGCTTCACCAAAAGGTCAGATTGAATTCTTGCAGTTTCATTTGCCGGCACTGAAATCCGGCGAATATGAGGTCGTGGTCGAGCAGGTCGTTTCCTCTGCAAGCGGCCGAATCCCAGCCGCTACCTTCACCACAAATACGAACAAATTCTCCATTCTTGGCGAGAGATTTTCCATTGACCCTGGTCAAATTCATTCCGTATTCCCGCCCGCTGGCAGCTTGGGCGACCACGCTGGCTCTTTGCCGCATATCATTCTCGAGCGCAGCACCCTGCCGTGGGAACGGGAGTCGATTCCACTGACCTCACGGGAAGCGCAGCGACTGCAGTCCGTGAAAAGGAAAAGCCGGCAACAGGCCGCGCTAACGCAGGCAGAGGAAGATCTCGTCCAAAAGAAGGCATCCCCGTGGCTGGCCCTGCTGCTGTTTTATGATGATGAAAAGCCGACGCCCAAAGTGCTAGGCATAAATGAGCTCAACACCAAATCGATTTCGGACAAGGACGCAACGGTCCCTTTGTGCCCGAAAATTGTGCAAAGTGGCGACAACACCACTTATCCGGAGCCTTTCCTGATCCTTGAGCCAGGGCAGGAGGACACGGACCGGGTGACGGTTATTGACGTCCGCCTGGGCCTGCTGAAGGGTATCCTGCCAAACAAGGAAGACCTCAAATATATAGCCCACTGCCGCCAGTCAAAAAGTGCCCCGGGAACGAGCAGCACGGAAGGCGAGATATCGGTTCTGGTGGGCAACAGACTTCCGAAAGCTGGTGGCTTGAGTACCGTGCACTTGGTGTCAATTGAGAAACTCTACAATAATCAGGGCTTTGTGTACGAGAGCGATGCGGACACAAAACATGTGCGTTTGGTGAGTCTGAAGAGTTGGAGTTTCGCTTGCATCGACCAAAAGCAGAGCTTTACGAATCTTCTCAAGCATCTGAATGGCTACGCTTCTGAGCCAGGCGATCAGGAGATTTTTTCTGGAGCGGGAGGGGAGTCGTACACTTTGAGACTTCCTGAAAGTGCTGACCCCGGGGTTGAAAAATACTATGCGATGGGCTACACGCCTCTGGCTCATCAGCTGCGAAACGGAGAAAAGACAGTCTCGTGGTATCACGGCCCACTGGTCAGCGGTGAACCGAAAGTTGCTCTGGAGCTTCCCGCAAAGGCTCCTGACCATTTGCTGATCTATAATAGCACGATTGGCATGCTGGATGCGGGTTATGCCGCGGCTTGGGAATTGGGCAGGCTCCTGGCCTTGCAGAGCAAGAAATTCTCGATAGCACTGTTCAATTGGAAGCGAACGCACGCGCAACAAGCGCATAGCACCGAGCAAAAATTGCTGCATGCTCATTTGCCCCTCATTGACGGGGATAGCAGTACGGAGTTGCCAAACGAAGTAACCGAATGGTTCAAGCGGGTTGCTTTGCTAAAAGGTGTCCCATTCGACTACCTGGTACCCGATGAACAGATGCTGCCGGTCGAATCCATACGTTTTTTTAAGCTCGATCCGCTGTGGATCGAGTGTCTTCTTGATGGCGCCTTTAGCATTGGCCGGGTCACATCGGCTGATCATTCGCGGGATGCCGCGCATATCGAAAACCCTGCAGACAATCCGCATCCTGTGGTCAGCGGCTTCTTGCTGCGCTCGGATGTGGTTTCCGGCTGGCCCTCTCTGCTGGTCGATGGCTACAAGGAACTCATAGATGGGAATACCTTTGTGCCGGACAAACGGCTGCTGTTTGAACTCGATCTTAAATTCGAGCAAATCCTAAACGACGAGACTGCTTCGGCGGAATTGCGGACGGCGTTTCAGGCCAGCCGCCAGCCGCTCTCTGATGAGACAAGGGTAATTGCGCTGGATACTGCCTCATGGCTGATTGTGGATGATTCGACACAACTGCGGTATTCAGTCAAGAAGGGAAGCGCCAAGCTTGAAGTATATGATGAACATGCATTACGGCTCCTGCGAATGGACCGCTTGTCCGCGAATGTGTTGCTGTGCCTGTTTGAGGGCGAGGTGAAAACGGTGGATATTCATCAAAAGCCAGAAACGTTGCACTACGGGTTTGAGCCGGATGATTTCTCCAAACTGCCCCGAAACTCAAGCGGCGACGAAGCCTTGGACGATTCTAACAAGATTGAAGCCAGTATCTGGAAGCATCCAAACGGCCGCGCCGATTTGACCGCCCTGGCCAACACCATCAAGTCCAAGCCGCTGGGATTCGGCACGGAATTTACATCTGCGGATTTTGCTTTGGCAATGATTGAAGGTGTTCAGAAGGTCAGGTTTACCAAAGTCGCTTAGATGCTGGACATGTCTACTGCTCAGACCGAATGAAATCGAGATTGTATTCCCGTAGAAACCTCGGCAGCACCATAGCACCATACTTTCTGACTTTCGCAGGGCAAGGCGATTTTGACTGGCAACGCTGGGGAGATTGGGCAGCGCCGACTAAAATTTGAGGCCCTTTGCATTGCAAGGACCTGCTGTTGGTCCAGTGTTTTTCTCTGCAATAGGGACGTGATTCCGGCCGCGAAACAAGTCGAGTAGAATCAAGGATGATTGCCGATATAGCAAAGACTTTGTTAGCAAGTCTCCATATATTTAAGCCCTCCACCACCATCAATTCCTCAAATAGTAGCACTCATCCATGAGGTCAGGAGTTTTGCTATGAAACGACGACGTTTTTTCAAGCTGCTTGGCGCCACCACAAGTGCGATGACGCTATCGCCATGGGAATACTTTGAATCGACCCTGTATGCGGATCCGAAATTCAACAGAGCCTCGGCGTTACAGCAGATTGAAAGGCTGGAGGGGCAGCCGCCGATGCAAGCTCAAGTCAGGGTTGAGCGTGGCGGACCCCGGCTGTTTCTGAATGGGGAGGAAATCTACCCATTCATGGCCTTGAGCACGCATCTCTATCCAACAGTTGGCAATTTCAAACAGGCCGGGATCAATATTTACCACCCGGTGGTGGGCATGCGCTCGGGATGGCTGGGACCCGATACCTACGATTGGTCCATCATAGACACGTTCTTTGGGCGACTCCTGGAAATGAATCCGGACGCTTATTTTTTACCACGAATTCAGTTGAACACGCCAAATTGGTGGAAGGAAGCGCATCCATCTGAATTGATTAAGTATGGCCTGCCAACGCCGGAGAACAAAATCAATGTCCACATAAAAAGGAATTTGCCGCAGTCAGAGGGCGGACACCATTTCATGGCCAGCGGCGATGAGCTTTGGGAGGCTTCCTTCGCTTCTGAAGTTTGGCGCAGGGACACCGCTGCCATGCTGCGGGATTTTGTGAGACACATCCAGGAATCGTCTCTGAATAGCCGTGTCATTGGCTATCATCCGACCACGGGAAGAACCGCTGAGTGGAACTATTTCGGGCCGGATTATCTGCCTGATTACAGTGAACCCATGCAGCGGGCATGTGGCAAGATTCCGGCAGCACAAGAGAGACTGCAAACCACATTTGGCCTGCTGCGCGACCCTGAAAAGGAAAGCGAAGTCATTGGTTTTTACCGGAAGTTTCACGAGGTTATCGCTGACACGGTCCTTTACATGGCAAGTACGTTAAAACAAGCCACGGACCGTCGCCTGCTTTGCGGGGTGTTTTATGGTTACCTGCTGGAACAAGTGAGAATTCAGGAAGCCGGATACCTGGCTACGCAAAAAATCCTGGAGAGTCCGGACCTCGATTATATTGCCTGCCCTTACACCTACCAGGAGGGCAATGTCAGAAACAGTAGCGGGCAAAGAGTCAATATGGTTGACGGCGCCGGCAACCTGCTTGGTAGCTCGAGAGGCGTTGGCGGCGATGGCGGTTACCGAATGCTATCCGAGTCGGTCAGGAGGCATGGCAAACTGTATATTTCAGAAATGGATCCGAGCACGTATCTTGACTTTAATCCGCATACCGTGGTTGGTGGTCTTGGCGGCAGCAGCAGCCATACGCTGGAGGGCTCAAAATTGATTTTACAGCGTGATCTAGGGCAGGTTTTCGCCACCGGCGTCGGTGGGTGGCTGTTTGATTTTGGACCCTTGAATCAGGCAAAAGAGGGCTGGTATGCCAGCAAGCCCATCATCGACGAAATTAAGCGCTATGTTGACCTGGGCAAGCGCCGCCTGCAATCAGACATCAGCTCGGTTGCACAAATAGCCGCGGTCTACGACATCAAAAGTTTCTTTTCGACCGCGCATTGGCAGGCTGACAAGCCCTGGTATGATTACGGCATTGGTTACACGGATTTCTTCAATCACTGGTTCATCAACACCCAGGTCAGGTCATTTCACCGAATCGGCGCGCCCATGGATTTTCTGCACAACTTTGATCTGCAGCCAACGGATTCCAAAAAATATCGATTGATGTTCATGGTGAACATGTTGCATTTGACCTCCGATGAAATCAGCCAATTGAAAGCGATGTTGCGAGACAGCGGCATGACCGTTGTTTGGTACTATGCGCCGGGTTTTATCGATTCCAACAGGCTGGCTCTGGACCGGATGCAGGACTTGACTGGCTTTCAGTTCAAAATTCTAATGGAGCCGGGCCTGATGATGATCCGCGGAAACATCAAGCGGCCGGGCAGCCGGCCCCTCCGCTTGCGATTCGGAGTGAATGCAAGCCACTATCCGCGCTTTGCTGTCGTTGACCAGACGAGTGAAAACCTCGGCTTGTGGCAAGATGTTGATGAAGTCGCATTCGCTATGAAAGAACATGAGGGCTATCAGTCGGTGTACGTGGGAACGGCTCCGCTTCCGGCGCCCATTCTGCGTTGGTTAGTACAGCAAGCTGAAATTCCCCTTTGGAGCAGTGAGCCGGATATCGTTCGGGCTACCGAGGATGCGGCGATGATAGTAGCAACCGAGAAAGGCGAACGAAAACTGACCTTGCACAAAGCCATGGCCGCAATCGATGGCGGCGGATCTAAACGCGAACATGTGCTGAATATGGATTTCGGCGAGGTCAACATTTTCGCGGCGGTATCATAAATGAAAGCACTTCATTATCCCGCCTGGGAGACGCTGGAGATTAGTGAAAAATATCAGCCCAAACCGGCGCCTGACGAGGTGGTTTTAAAAGTCGCGGCTTGTGGTATTTGTGGTAGCGAGCTTGAGACATTCAAAAACCGCAGCCGGCGTCGAACACCATCTTTGGTCATGGGGCATGAATTCTGTGGCGTCATTGCCGAAACTGGCACAAATGTTCACGACCACAAGATTGGTGATTCAGTTGTCAGCAATTCTGTTGTGTCATGCGGGACATGCAGGTGTTGTGCGCGCGGTAGGTCGCATCTGTGTGCGGAGCGTCAGATTTTTGGAATGCACCGGCCCGGCGCTTTCGCGGAATATGTCAGTGTTCCGGAGCAATGCCTGATCGGCTGGCCTGCAGGACTCCCGGCTGAGTCTGCCTGCCTGGCTGAGCCTTTGGCAAACGGAATCCATGTGGCGAACATTATCAGCCACACTGAGCCCAAAACGACTCTGATTTTTGGTGCCGGTCCGATCGGGTTGATGTGCCAGCAAGCCATGCAAGCCAAGATTGGAGGGACGATCATAGTCGTTGATTTGATGAGTGATCGCCTGGAGATTGCTGCCCTACTTGGTGCGGACCATGTTGTGAATGTGTCCCGGGAAGACGTTGTTGAGTTTGTAAACGATGTGACACATGGAGAGGGAGTCGATTTGGTCATCGATTCGGCCGGTAATCAAACGACCAAGAAGCAATCCTTAGGCGTATGCCGGCCCGGTGGAGCAGTCGTCTGGATCGGGCTGCTTGAGAACGCCGTCAAACTGGATTCTTATGAAGTCACTCTTGCTGAAAAAACAATATTTGGTTCTTATGCAGCCACTCTATCTGAATTGCGGGAGGCCGTCCATCTCTTGTCATCCGGTTCAGTTGACACGAAAAGATGGGTGCAGTCATTTCCCTTAGGAAACGGCGTCGAGGCTTTCCAGCGCATGCTTGCCGCGCAGGACAAGGACATAAAAGCGGTGCTTATACCATGAGTGAGAAATTCAAAATTGTCTACACCGACCACGGTTTCGAGAGTATCGAGATTGAGCGAGGCATTATCAAATCTGCAGATGGAAACCTGACCGTTGCGCAGTGCAAGACAGCAGAAGAGGTTGTCGAAGTAGCCGCTGATGCCGATGCGCTCCTGGTGCAATGGGCGCCGGTCACGGCAGAGGTCATTGCCCGGTTGCAGCAATGTAAGGTAATCGTCCGGATGGGCATTGGTTTCGACAACGTGGATATTGAAGCCGCCCGCCAAAAGAACATACCTGTTTGCAATGTCCCTGACTACTGTATCAATGAGGTTGCAGACCACACACTCGCTATGGCGTTGAGTCTAGCGCGTCAGCTTCAAACCACAGACCGTCGAGTGCGAGACGGATCGTGGAGTATCATTCCGGCCGGGAAAATGCCGGCGTTTCATGAGATGACTTTTGCCACCGTTGGATTTGGTCGCATTGCCAGGGCCGTTCATCAAAGGGCACGTAATTTCTCATTCAAACTGGTCGCGTATGACAAGTTTGTCTCGAGCGAAACCATGCTGGAGCAGGGCGTCTCTTCCCTCGATTTGGATGCTCTTTTTGAGCAGTCAGACATCATCTCTTTACATTGTCAGCTTACCGAGGAAACCGAGCATTTGGTCAGCGCGGCCCGATTACAGCAGATGAAACCTTCCTCTATTCTTATCAACACCGCACGTGGTTCACTTGTTGACACCCTCGCACTGGCTCATGCACTAAGATCGGGCGATATTGCGGCTGCCGGCCTGGACGTCTTCGAAACCGAACCTCTAGCGGACGAGCACCCGATTAGAGCCTGTGGCAACGCATTGCTGACCTCACACACTGCCTGGTACAGCGAGAGCAGTGTTCCTGAACTGCAGAAAAAAGCAGCCGAGGAATTGGTCCGTGGTCTGCGGGGGAAGCCCTTGCAGAATCAAGTGAATTGAGCAAAAAGGAGACATCACCGTTACCCATGAAAATCATCAGATTTCAAGACGAACAAAACAATATCCGCTTTGGCGCCAGGCAGGAAGATGGTTCGACACTCCGGTTGCAAGGAAGCCTGTTTGATGGCTTCGAGTTGACCTCGGATCGAGCCGAAGTCCGCAAACTGTTGGCCCCAATAGTTCCTTCATCCATCCTATGTGTCGGGCTCAACTATCATCACCACGCCAGGGAATGCGGAATGGAGCTTCCAGAGTTCCCAGTACTATTCATGAAAGCGATCAATGCGGTGCAGAATCCGGATGGTCCAATCTTGATTCCGACTCATTTGGCGAGTCAAGAGGTAGATTACGAATGTGAGCTGGCTGTCATCATCGGGAAGACATGTAAGAATATTTCAAGGAAGAATGCCCTGGATTACGTTTTGGGATACACGTGCGCCAATGATGTCAGCGCTCGCGATTGGCAAATACAAAAGGGCGGCAGCCAATGGTGTCGCGGCAAAACCTTCGATACTTTCGCACCATTGGGTCCTTGCATTGTCACACGAGATGAACTTTCGAACCCGAATGAACTTCAGATAATGACAGTACTTAACGGAGAGGTCGTCCAGGATTGGAACACGAAAGATATGATATTTGATGTGCCGGCTTTGATTGAATTCCTGAGTGGAAGTACTACGTTGTTGCCGGGCACTGTTATCATGACAGGCACACCACACGGTGTTGGCATGGGGCAAAATCCACCACGCTGGCTCAAGCCTGGTGACACCGTCACAATCGATATCGAACAAATCGGTAGCCTAACCAATCCAGTGATGAATGAGAAAGAAGGACGATAATCTTCCTCTGGATCTATCCAGGCAAAAATGACAGGTCAGTTCAAATAGCGAGGGGTTCAAATGAAGCTAATCGATTTATCGTATCCACTCGAGCATGGGCAATTGAATTTCCCATGGGATCCCAAGATCAGTGTCTTGCCGCACAATACAGTTTCTTCGATTGGGTATAATATCACGGAGATGAGTCTATCGACACATCAGGGAACTCACCTGGATGCCCCATTTCATTTTTATGATGATGGCAAAACAATCGATCAAATCCAGCTGGACCGTTTTTACGGTTCTACAACGCTTGTAGATTTGGCGCCAAACGGATATCTTGAGGCGAAGACCCCGTTAACAGTCGAGATGTTCGAGCCGCATGAAAACAAGTTTCAGCAGGGAGCGAAGGTCGTCTACCGAACCGGCTGGGACAGGATGTTTGGCAAGCCCGAATTCTTTTCCGATTTCCCGACTTTGACTCTTGAGGCCGCTCGCTGGATTGCGGAGCGAAGAATTGGAATGGTTGGTATGGATACCCCAACTCCGAGCACGGATTGGAAGGAGTGTCATCTCATTCTCTTGAAACAGGGTGTGGAACTTGTGATAGTGGAAAGTCTGACAAATCTGGATCAGTTACCTGACCAGTTTACCTTTATAGGATTTCCCTTAAATATCAAAGGGCGTGACGGAGCGCCGATCAGGGCCGTTGCATTGGTAGAGTGAAGGAGAAAAAATGCGAGGATTGAACGGAAAGACAGCTATCGTAACCGGCGGGTTGGGCGATCTCGGATTTGCCAGCGCCATAAGGCTGGCTGAAGAAGGATGTAAGGTGGCGTTGTTCGATATCAAGGAGGACGCCAACGGCAGGGCAGCAGAAATGAATCTCGAAACGTTTTGTGTAGATATAAGCGATGAAGGACAGATTGAAGATGCCTGTTCTGCCGTGGAAACAAGACTGGGACCGGTAGCAATTTTGGTAAACTCTGCTGCGCATTTCGTTTTCAAGGGGGTAGATGCAACGGTGGAAGACTGGCAGAACATTCTCAGTATCAACGTTATGGGAACTTCCCTGGTCACGAAGCATGTGGTGCCGCAAATGAAGAAACTGGCAAGCGGGAGTATTATCAACTTTTCCTCCGTGAGCGGATTTGTTGGACAACCGAACTTTGCCACTTATAATTCGACCAAGTTTGCGATTCGCGGCTTGACAAAATGTTGGGCCCAGGACTTGGCTTCTTTCGGAATACGTGTGAACAGCATTTGCCCGGGCTACATCTACACCTCTGCGTTCGTTAATTCGTGCAAGCAATTGAACCTCGATTTGGATGAAGAGGATCGAAAGGCTTCCGCAATGCATTTACTCAGCAGACAGGGACGTTCCGAAGAGGTTGCCGCTGCCGTGGCATTCCTGGCGAGCGACGACGCTTCGTTTATTACAGGCAGTGACCTGCTCGTGGACGGGGGCTATCTTGCGAAGTAGGTAAGTCATGTTGGAAAAAGACAGCCCTGGACTGCACGCCATTTCATGAAGCCTACCATGATTGCTTCGTTTGGACCGCAGATTGTTGTTGTCAGGATGTTCATGTCTATTCGATAAGGCTCTTAAGAGTTTGCTCAGAATGTTAGATAAATCGCAACTGAATTGCTAAGGACACGAACAGGGACCGCTTTCTCAGTGCTATCTCTTCTTCCATCGCCTTTAGCTCTGGCGCTTTCTTTGGGCAATGTTATCGTTCATCCAGGATTACTTGAAACCGGAGCGCAGAGTGGTGTCCTTCCAAATGAAACCCAGGCGATTAATATCAGCTATTTGTGCAAAGAATTAATTTCCTGGCATCGATAGTTTGGAACAGGACATCTATGTCTTATCTTTTCTAACACAACCTGATAAACCATGGACAGCGACAAGAAACAACACCAGGTCGAATTCATACCGGCGCACAAGACCGGGTATTTTGGTGAGGGCATCACTGTCCGTGACGCGGCTTTGGAGCTGGGCATACTGATTGATTCCGACTGTGCGGGCATCGGATCATGCGCCAAGTGCAAAGTGGAAATCAAGAAAGGCGCCAATGCCCCGACACCAGCGGAACAACAGGTGCTCACCGCTCAAGAGTTAAGAAAGGGCGTGCGGCTTGCCTGCCAGTCAACGATTGTTGCTGACAGCCTGTGCGCAGTTCAGACCGCATCTCAGCTTGGTGAGCAAATACTGACTGATGGTCTATTCGGCGACGTCGAATTAAAACCGGATATTCGCAAAGCCTTGGTCAAAATACCTGCTTCACAATTGGGAGAGAAGTACTTTGATTTTGAGAAATTACTTGAGTGCCTGAAGCATCAGGGGATCACGATTTCAGGCTACAATTTTCAAATCACCCGAGACCTTGCCCGAGTCCTGCGGGCCAATGGTCATACTGTTACCGTGGTGCTGGAGCAACAGCGTTTGTTGGCGGTAGAACCCGGTGACACAACGCTCATATTGTATGGCGTGGCGGTTGACATCGGGACGACTACCGTGGCGGCAAAACTGGTAGATTTGATGAGCGGCGGCGTGGTTGCAGTCAATTCTGCCGCAAATCCTCAGGCCGCTCATGGCTCTGATGTTGTTTCCAGACTGCAGTACGTCATACAGCATCCGGGAGGACTCAAACGTTTTAACCAACTCATCGTCAAACTCATCAATGGTTTGATTAGCAACCTGTCGGACGAAGCCGGCATTGACAGGGAACAGATTTACAAGGTTGTCCTGGCCGGCAATACCGTGATGTCGCATATTGCCCTGAACATCGATCCCCGTTGTTTGGGCCACAAACCCTATACGCCCGTTTTTCAAGGCCCGGTAACCTTGGAAGCACAATCTCTGGAAATCAAGATCCATCCTGGCGGCGTCGTCTACAGCATCCCCAATCTAGCCTGTTTTGTGGGTGGCGATATTACCGCAGTGCTGACAATCCTGGACCTGGACAAGCAAAGCAAGTATCAGTTGGCAATAGATATGGGCACAAATGGCGAAATGGTTTTGGGATCAAAAGATCGCCTCCTGTGTTGCTCCTCACCTGCGGGCCCTGCATGGGAGGGAGCCTGCATAACGTGGGGCATGCGCGCGACGCGTGGGGCAATTGAACGCGTTGAAATTGGAAATGGTGGATTACTTTTTAGAACAATTGGAGATTGTGATCCGACAGGTATTTGTGGCTCTGGTCTAATCGACATTGTCTGCGGATTTTTACGGGCCGGCGCAATTGACAAGTCGGGGCGGATCTTGGACCCGTCGCAACTGCCAACTGGAAAAGCCCAGTGGGTAAAGGATCTGATTGTCCAGAAAGAAAAGAAGGGTAACGATTTAAGAATAGCTGATATTGGCGACAACAATTCAATCTTCGTCAGTCAAAATGATATCCGAGAAATTCAACTTGCGAAAGCGGCTATTGCTTCGGGGGTCAATGTTTTGCTCGAGGAATTTGCAATAGCGGCGGACGAGGTAGCCACTGTTTATGTTGCCGGCGCTTTCGGCAATCATATTTTGGCCAGGGATGTTCTGGACCTCGGATTGATTCCAGATATCTCGCCCGAAAAAATAAAATTCATTGGCAATGCTGCCCTGACCGGTGCTGAGGCCATTCTAAAATCAAGAGATGCACGGGAGAGGGCGGAGCAGATTTCTCAAAAAATAGAGTACATTGATATTGCCGGCCAACCGGATTTTCAAGAGAATTTTGTGGATGCCATGCATTTTGCGAACTGAGCGCAATGCCTCATCCGCGAATCTGTGCGAGACGCACTCCACCGAAGAACTAAATGGTATCTATCCATCGAACTGGTATTCATGATTCCCGTTATCACCGCGAGGAGGCTGAAATATGGAAAAGTATGTTGAGCTTCAGGAAAGTATCATATCCGGCAAGAAGGACAAGGTCGGTGAATTGACTCAGAGATTCTTAGACGATGGAAGACCCGCCAAAGAGATTCTGGACGAGGGGCTCATCCCGGGAATGGCGGTTGTTGGGCGGAAATTTCAGGAAGGTGAGTATTTCATCCCGGAAATGCTGCTGTCAGCCCGGGCACTCAACGTCGGGCTTGACCTGTTGAAACCGCTGCTTGAAGCTTCAGATGTGAAGCCGGTGGCGAAAGTTCTGGTCGGCACGGTCAAGGGCGATATCCATGATATTGGCAAGAACCTTGTTTCAATCATGTTGCGTGGCGGCGGTTTCGAGGTCATCGATGCCGGAGTTGATGTCTCACCGGATACGTTCGTACAAATGGCCAAAGAGTCCAGCGTGGATATTGTTGGCTTATCAGCATTGCTGACCACCACAATGCCTTCGATGCAAGAAACAGTTGAAGCTTTCAAGTCTGACGGCAGCCGCGACAAGATAAAGATCATGATTGGCGGTGCGCCGGTAACTACAGAATATGCTGAAAAGATCGGTGCGGATGGTTATGCCCAAAATGCCTCGCTTGCCATAGAAATGGCAAGAAACCTGGCAGGAGTATAGCATGGTTTATGATTCGTTGGCTTATAACTCCTCCGGGGAGATGCTTTTCGGCAAAGCAATACACCCTCTCTCCTGTGGATCTGACCTGGTCCTGGGTGATGGGCTGGTTTTTCCTGAGGTGAATTTTACTCTGCCCATCATGCAGGTAAATGAAGACAATCGTGCCAAGATTCTCAAACAATATGAGGACATGGTAGGCACTGTTCTGAACCGGCTCGCCATTTTGCAAGTTCCCGGCGCCGTCATTGAGTTTGAGCATGCACCGCAAATGACGGAATACCTTGATATCGGCGGTGACATCACGGCGCTAACAAAACAGTTGATGGATGATTGCTACCAGAAGCACGGACTGAAAACCGCACTTCGAGCGACAATTTGCGACATCCGCGAGAAAGAGCGGCCGCCCAAAATGCGGACCGGTGAACTGGTTCAGCGAATGTTTGAATCATTTCGGTTGGGCGCCGTGAAAGGCGCTGACCTGTTATCTATTGAGTCCACGGGCGGAAAGGAAGTCAATGACAGAGCATTGATGGAAGCAAATCTACCCGGATTGTTGCTTTCGTTGGGAATCCTGGCGCCGCGAGATATGCACTTCTTGTGGAATGAGATCAACAAGATTGCAGCGGATGAGAATGTGATTGCTGCTGGCGATAGTGCCTGCGCCTTTGCCAACACCGCGATGATCCTGGCGGATCAAGGATACATTCCCAATGTTCTCGCGGCTGTTGTGCGGGCCATGTCGGCCGTCCGGTCACTGGTGGCGTTTGAGGAAGGAGCTGTCGGGCCATCAAAGGATTGTGCCTATGAGGGCCCGGTCATAAAGGCCATCACAGGATATCCGATTTCCATGGAGGGCAAGTCTGCCGCCTGTGCGCATTTTAGCCACATGGGAAACATTGCGATGGCAGTTACGGATTTATGGAGTAATGAATCCGTGCAGAATGTCAAGCTGCTATCCGGGTTTGCACCTGAAGTGTTTGCGGAAGTGCTTACCTACGATTGCCGCCTCATGAATGAAGCGGTTGCGGAGGGAGATGAGGATATCATCAGAAAGCTGCTGATCAAGAGTGACGAATACAAGAGTGTTCATGCTCTCATCGTTTCTCCGGACTCTTCATATCAAATTGCACAGGCGATTGTTGCTGAGAAATCTGATTTTGAGCGGACTCGCCAGGCAGGTTTGACGGCCTGCAGTATCATTGAAGCAGCAGTTCAGGAAAACAAACTGACTTTGCGGGATAGGGAAATAACCTATCTGAACCGCATTGAGGATGAACTTACGAAGTATTCAAGTGAGGAGACTGTCCTGGAGGCAGCTCTTCCTGACTACAAAGATCTTTTCTTATCTTCAGAATATGGTTTGTAAGCCCCGTTGTTTTTCGTGAAAAAGTGAGAGAGGCACAGCATTGCTCAATTCAAGGCAACGTGTTGAAAAGGCGTTAACCCACCAAGAGCCGGATCGAATTCCGTTGGATTTGGGTGGCAGTGGTGTCACCGGGATGCATGTCAGTACCGTCTATAAGCTTCGGCAAGCCCTCAAACTCGATCCTCCCGGAACACCCGTCAAGATCATCGAGCCCTATCAGCTCTTGGGCGAGATTCAGCCGGATCTCATTGACGCGCTTGGCGTCGATGTCGTCGAACTGCCTGGCACGGGTACCATGTTTGGTTTCAAAAAAACGGACTGGAAACCCTGGACCACATTTGACGGTACCCCGGTTTTAGTCCCGGGAGGTTTCAACACGGAACCCGAACCGGATGGCAGAATTCTCATGTATCCGGATGGCGACAAATCTGCTCCACCCAGCGGCCAGATGCCGCACGGCGGGTACTATTTTGACACGATTATTCGCCAGGAACATTTTGATCCAAACAACCTGAAAGTCGATGACAATGTTGAAGAGTTTGAACTGCTGTCAGATGCGGACCTTCAGTTTTCCGCATTGCAGGCCAGACGACTGTTTGACAGCACGGACAAAGCCATCTTCGCCTCTTTCCCCGGCTTGGGTTTCGGCGATATTGCCCAGGTTCCCGCGCCGTGGCTCAAACATCCCAGAGGTATTCGAGACATTGAAGAGTGGTATATTAGCTTGGCCTCTCGACCAGAGTTTGTCAGTGATATTTTTGCGCGGCAATGCGAGGTTGCGCTGGCAAACCTGCAAAGGATCTATGCTGCGGTCGGAAATCGCATTCACGTCATCATGGTGAGTGGAACGGACTTTGGGCTGCAAACCGGGCCATTCATTGCTCCCAAAGTTTATAGAGAATTATTCAAACCCTACAACAAGAGACTGAATGACTGGATTCACGAGAATACCTCGTGGAGAACCTTCATTCATTCTTGCGGGTCAGTAATGGCGTTTATTCCGGATTTCATAGAGGCGGGCTTTGACATCTTGAATCCCGTGCAAGTTGCAGCGGCGGATATGGATCCCACTGAGCTCAAGTCCAGATTTGGGAGTCAAGTCGTTTTCTGGGGAGGCGGAGTAGACACGCAAAAGACCCTTCCGTTCGGCACACCAGATGAGATTCGCGCTGAGGTGCTGGAGCGCATTAGAACATTCGGCCCCGGCGGCGGGTTTGTTTTCAATACGATTCATAATGTTCAGCCGAAAGTTCCAATTGACAATGTTCTGGCGATGTACGAAACTGTTCGTGAGCGTGGCAATTATCCTGTTGCGAATTAGTGTCGATCCGGAAAGCTCTAATCTGTCATTCCCGCACGCCTTTGGCGGGAATCCATGAATGTGCTTTGAGCTTAGATAGCGCCTGAAAATACGGGCATGACAAAAGTCCACCATTTCTGGATGGACACGAATTAACTGATTCTTAGCGAAATGACTTCAAAAGAACGGGTACATGCGGCATTGCGGCGAGAGCCGGTTGACCGTGTTCCAGTTTACATGTGGTACCATCCGGAAACGACACAGCAACTTGCAGAACTATTGGAGATTCCGGCCGGCAAAGTTGCTGACGCAATGGGAGATGATGTCAGACAAAAGTGGGTCGGCGGAAATTACGCCATGGAAGGCATCGTTCATGATCAAGAAGGATGTACGCACACGGACTTTTGGGGAATTGAGTGGGTCAAGCTCGGTTATTTTAATCAAATCAGAAAGTACCCTTTGCAGCATACCTCCAGAGAAGAGATTCTCCGATTCAAACATCCTTATGATAAAATCGAGACTCTGCTGCAACAAATGGAGCCCATCCTGCCGCTCGGGGATAAGCTTTTTATTGGCTGTGATGTCTCACCATGCGCATTTGAAATGGTCTATCGCCTCTGCGGGATGGACGAGGCGCTCATGAATTTGCTGGCGGATGTTGAGCTATCGAAAAAGATGCTGCGGGACGCATCCGGGTTTGCGTTGAAACTCGCGGAGATGGCCTGCGAGAGATTTCCAATCGACTGGTTATGGACCGGAGATGATGTCGCCGGCCAGGAAAGAATGATGATGAAGCCGCAGGATTGGTGCGACACAATAGGGCCGCAGCTTGCAAAAGTGGTCAATGTCGGAAAGCAGCACGGCCTGTGGGTTGCGCATCATTGCTGTGGCGCCACACGTCCTGTTATTCCTGATCTTATCGAGATGGGGGTTGACGTCTTGAATCCGGTGCAGGGGAATTGTCCCGGCATGGATCCCTTTGAGCTAAAACGAGAATTTGGCGGAGAACTGTCCTTTATGGGAGGGATAGACACACAAGACCTGCTTCCCAACGGCAGCGCGAAAGAGGTTCGTCGTGTGACCGAGGCCATGCTGGAAGGAATGACAGCGGATGGTGGCGGTTATATCCTGGCAGCCTCACACACTATCCCGCATGAAACCCCCATCGACAACGTCTTCGCCATGTACGAAGCCGCAGGCATAAGCCGGGAAGAAATCTTTGATCGGGCTGCCAACATTCGCAACAACCAAGCCACATGAAATCCACCATGACCTCACGTCAGCGCATGCTCACCGCAATGCGCAATGAAATCCCAGACAGAGTTCCAGTCTGTCCGGATATCTCCAACATGATTCCAGCCAACCTGACGGGCAAACCCTATTGGGACATTTATCTGCACGAAAGTCCGTCTCTCGGTGAAGCCTACCTTGAAGCGATTCAAACTCTGGACATGGATGGCTGGTATCTCTACGGCCATGTTCTAGGAGGGAACAAAGATTTCCCAGTGGATTCACAGGACGTTACCGGCCTTGTTTACAACACCTTTTTTGTACCAAAAAATCTGGTGAGCCGGCGAATCAAACAAGTTTCAGACAATGAGGTTCAGGAGGAGCTTCGTGTCAATACGCCTCTTGGTGAATTGGCGTCCCAAACAACGGTATTTCGTTCAGCGCCACCCTGGGATGTTACGAATTTCATAAAGGACATTCCCAAAGACTGGCCACGAATGCGCTGGCTAATGGGCGAGAATTGGCATTGGGACAATCAGTGCTGTGACCAGGAGAAGGTTGGCGAACGTGCGGTTTATGGCTTGCAAGTACACACATTTGTCGATTTTTGGGACGGTATACGCGACGGCCAATCTGACAAAATGATCTTTGATTTTTATGATTCTCCTGATGTAATGGCGGAGATTTTCGACTACTACAAAGCCTTTACCCTTGCCCGCGTTGCAGGGCTTATCCGTGCCGGTGTTGATGAAATTCTGGTACAAGGCTCCAATTCCTCCATGAGTTTGATCAATCCGGAAATCTACCGTGAATTTGTCTTGCCACTAAATATTGAAATAACAAATCTGGCGCGTGAGATGGGCTGCGTTGCGCATTTGCACACTTGCGGCTGTTCCCGTTTGGTCGTAGAGATGAATATGGAGAAGGCCAATTTCGATATCATCGAGCCACTGGAAAAGCCTCCGAGCGGCGATGTTGATATTGCTGAGGTCAAAAGACGTTACGGTAACCGGGTTGCGCTCAAAGGCAATCTCCTTACGTCCGGCAAATTGCTGCACGGCACACCGCGGGATGTAGAACAAGAGGTCATTGCGACGCTCAGGGCAGCAGGGCAGGGCGGTGGCTTCATTCTCTCGTCAGGAGACCAGGTTGGGGGCAATACGCCGTTGGAGAATCTACACGCCATGATTGAGGCCGGGAAGAAATATGGCCGCTACGATGACGACGGGAATCTTCCTGATTTGCCTTAACAGAAGTTCAGAATGGACTCCCCTCTGTAAATTACTTGAGAACAAAATGCGGGTTTAGGGAATGGCACCCAAACCCGTATTTATAAGTGATGAGCGTAAGACCAACAGACAAAGTCCGGATGGTTAAGTCGCGCGACTTTCCTAAGATTCCCAGCTATTATCTCACGCTTAGTGGGATTGACGGACTGGAATAATCCGCACTGCTTTCGTTTTCTACCAGGAGCTTGAATGTTGTGTTACCTGGTTTTTTCCCATAAATACAGAATGCCCATTTCTCATGCTGCTCAAGTGTCGCGTATTCTTCGTCGATGCGCCAGGCCAATGCATTGTGGGAAGCATTGCCAATTGACTCTCCGTTTGCATTGTAGAATTCAACTTCGTAGACGTCTTGGTTTTGGGCCATTTGTGCATTAACCGTCCCGTAGGTCGTTTCTTCATTCACCAGCACAATCAATTTGCCATTTTGAAGCAACTCCAGTCCGGCAATAGTGTTTTCCAAATCGTTCGTTTGCTCATTGGTTTCCTCATCAGGTGCAACAATCTCTTCGACACCACAACCAGCAAGAATGACCAATGCAGCTATGGCACAAGCTGAGACAGACACTAAGTTCTTGAGTGGTTTCATGATCGCCACCTCCTTGATTAGCAGTTCGTTTTCAAGTTTTGAATAGCGGGTCTTGTGATCACATTTGCCGGTCATCAGACAAGAAGGATGCCAAAAATGAAACAAGCTCCTCAAGCTTTCACCGAAGGAGTTGTTTTTCTAGAATTAACGAGATATTTGGTGGTGAGAATTAGAAAAGGTGTGCGTGTGAATCTGTGGTATCCTCCAACCATTTGTTGGCAAAATACACCACAATTTATTCCTAGATTTTGAAGGCAGTTGAATCAATCTTATGCTTTTTCATAATTTTGTGAAAATTGCTTGCGTCAATACCAGCCATTTTTGCTGCTTTGCGGATACGTCCATTGGTAGCTCCTAAACAGTCGGCGACGAATTCGCGCTCAGCCTGTTCAGCTGCCCTGCGTTTGGAGGTAGAAAGCTCCTTCGCCTTAGCATTAATTGGACGACCTTGGCTGATGCTTGCAGGCAAATGCTGAGGTGTGATAATATTATCAGCAGCCAGGGCTACAGCCCGCTGCATGGCATTCTCCAGCTCACGTATATTGCCGGGAAAGTCATAAATCAACAAACACGCTTCAGCATCCCGCGAAAGATGCAATTCATCTTTCTTGTACTTTTCACAAAATATGTTGATAAAGTGTTTTGCCAAAATAGGAATGTCACATTTACGATCTCGTAAGGGAGGGAGTTCGATATCGATGACATTTAGCCTGTAATACAAATCCTTTCGAAACTTACCGGCATTAACCAGTTCCTGTAAATTCTGATTTGTCGCGGTGAGCACTCGTACATCAACCTGTCGAATTTCTCTACTACCGACAGGGGAGTATTCTCCAGTCTGTAAAACACGAAGGAACTTAACTTGCAGCGCCGGAGTCATTTCACTCACTTCATCAAGAAAAATCGTTCCTTCATTGGCTGCTTCAAACCATCCGGCTTTATCGGTGTTTGCACCGGTAAAAGCACCTTTGACATGCCCAAAGAGCTCTGATTCCAGCAAATTCTCGGGAAGTGCACCACAATTTATTGGCATTAAAGAATTGTTCCTTCGGCTACTATTATAATGAATTGAGCGCGCGATAAGCTCCTTGCCAGTGCCACTCTCTCCTTGTATTAAAACTGTTGCCTCAGTGTTTGCAACCTGAGACACGATTTTTAAAATTTCCGTCATTTTGGGGGAGTGGCTAATAATTGCATCGAATTGATATCGACTCCGAAGCTCTGCTTCTAATGAAGCAATGTGTTGCTCCTGCTGCGTCTTCTCTAGAGCGTGATATGCAGATAATGAAATGAACTCGGCGAACGATCCAACTAATTCAAATAGTTGTGGTGTAAACATACCACGCACCAAACGGTTGTCTAAATAAATCACGCCAAAAGTATCGCTATCATGGCGTAACGGTAGACAAATGACCGAAAGGATTTCCAGACGTTTGGTGCTAATGCTCGTTTGCAACGAGGGATCATCAAATGCGTTGGCAAGACATATTGCTTCCCCACGGTTTTTTACTTTGTCGATGATGGTACGACTCACCTGGAACTCGGGATTATCAATATCTTCCTTTTTCAGATTCCGTGCTGTCTCGAACAATACCCCACCAGCCTGGCCAAACAAAATAACCATCCCTCTCTCTGCACCTGAGAGTTGGATAAGTTGATCCATCGCTTTATCGAGAACATGATGCACCTCAGTTTCGGCCAAAATCCTTTTGGCAAGTTCGAGTATTTGTTTTTCCATTGATAATGCCCTTGGTTAAACTCGAGCCACACGTTTCAGCCTACTCGTACTCCAACTCCGCCAGCCAGATGTCGGATGCAAAGTTTTTTTCGCTGAAGTAGAGTTTTTCGCCATCATTTGCCCGAACCCCGGTCAGAAATCCATAGAGGCCGCCGCTTTTGAAATCCAGAACCTTGCGCATGGAACCGCCTTCAACAGAAATGGCCCAGATGTCCCGGCCCGGATCTTCCGGCTCGGACTCATAGGTCATGTAAATCGTTTTGCCATCCAACGACCAGGCACTGCGAGCGTCCTCTGCCAACCACGCACCTACACCAAAATTGGAGATGTTGCCGAAATCCGTTAGTTGCATAGCTTCTCTGCCATCAACCGGCAAAACAAACAAATCCCCGGCATCTGTCCGGCTCGAAAAGAAAGAGATGTAGCGGCCATCCGGCGACCAGGTTGGAAGTCTATCAAAAGCCTCATCAGTAGTCAATTGCCTCAAATCTCCGCTGCCAACTGAAACAGCCCAAATATCCCAGTTGCCGCTCCGCCGCGAGGCAAAAATAATATCATCACCAACCGGAGACCATACAGGGTAGGCATCATTCGCTGCACCATGTGTTATACCCGTGGCGTTACCGCCTCCGACCGGCATGATGTAGATATCCCAATTCCCACTGCGATCTGATTGAAAGGCGATCTGGCTGCCATCCGGCGACCAGGTTGGCCAAGCGTCACTGGCCATATCTTTTGTCAATTGACGGATATCGCGGCCATCCTTGCGCATCAACCAGATGTCCATGTTGCCGCTGCGGTTGGAATCGAAAGCGAGCCATTCGTGATCAGGTGAAATTGCCAAATGCCCAGACCAAGCGAATTTCCTATATTTCTCTGAAGTGATCCGATGCGCGTCTTGCATCGTCAGTATATGGTCCGATCGTATGGGTATGGACCAAATATTGACTTGCACTCCGTCTGACTTAAAATAGGCGATTCTGCTGCCATCCTGTGACAGCGAAAATTTGTAAACGCCGCTGCCGATGGTAACGGGCCTGGCCGAACCAGTGGCTCTCCCCTTCTGATTAACAGGTATCCACCAGATGTCCCGGATGCCGCCACGGTTGGACTTAAAGAAAATGCTCTTACCATCATGCCCCCAAATTGGATTTTGATATATATCAGGCCCCTCTATGACAACGACCGCGTCCGAACCATCCGGGTTGATCGTCCATATCGCAGGGGAATCGCTGTAATTTCTATAAACTATTCGATTGCCGTCAGGCGACCAGCTCGGCTCCATTACACTGTGAGGCAATGGTATGTGCACCGCTGCGCCGCTGTTCAACGCAACAAGGTACATTTTTCCAGCATAAGAGTAAACCAGCTTGGTCCCGTCCGGCGACCAGCCAGGGTCGCCGCGGTGTGTTGCGACCTGCCGGGGATGGCCGCCGAGCGCAGACATGATAAAGATCCCACCGTCATTGCGCTCAGATCTGAACGCAATCCAGTCGCCATCCGCAGACCAGGCTGGCATATTGTCCTCACCCTCGTAATCTTTGGTGAGATTGATTTTGTCTCCGGAAGTGATTTGCTGAACCCAAATATCATTGTTGCCATTCTCATTTGAAACATAAGCGATGCGCATCCCATCCGGCGACAACGCGGGATCCATCTCCCTAATTACAGAAGTTGGTGTAAGTATACGCATTTGAGCGGTCTTTGGCTCGCCGCTTTCTTTTTGGAATAGGTTATAGCCGATGACAAAAAATGCCCCGACCAGGACTAAAGTTGCAGCAAAGAGAATCGATCTTGGCACACGCTTTCGGGCTTTTACCGGCGGCTGACCGGCTTGTGCCCCACTCTTGCCTGACTCGATATTTTTCTTCAACTTCTTCAGGCCAGTCAACAGATGCTCGGCTGATTGATATCGATGTTCCTTATCTTTCTGCAAACATTTATAAGTGATCTGTTCGATTTCAAAAGCAACATCTTCACGTTTATCTGCAATTGATGCAGGTTCATTATAAATAATGGCGTGTAATATTACCGAATCACGCTCTCCCGGGAATGGCATCTGGCCTGTGAGCATTTCAAAAAGAACAACACCAAACGACCAGATGTCAGTGCGGTGATCTGTGTCTTCTCCAAGAGCCTGTTCAGGGGACATATAGGAGACCGTGCCCAGAGTCGAATGCTCCTTCGTAATCTGAGTAGCACCACGCACTTTCGCCAGGCCAAAATCCATGATTTTGGCCTGGGCCTTTTCCGTGATCATGATGTTTGCAGATTTGATATCTCGGTGGATAACACCCTTTTCGTGAGCTGCTTGCAGGCCTTCGGCTACTGCGGTCGCATAATTAACAATCTCATCTAAGGGCATGTAAGCATCTTGGTATCCACTAATGATCTCGCGCAATTCACGGCCCTCCAGGTATTCCATGACGATAAAAATTTCGTCATCGGCTTCCTGAATGGCATGAATGGTCGCGATGCTTGGGTGGTTCAAGGCTGCTGCCGCTTTCGCCTCTATTTCAAATCGTTTTCGATTCTCCTCATTCGCTGCGACCTGCCTTGGCAAGAACTTGATTGCGACGATTCGGTCAAGCTTGGTGTCTTCGGCTTTGTAGACGACGCCCATGCCGCCTTCGCCGAGTTTGTCGAGGATGATGTGGTGAGAAATCGTTTTACCGGTCAATAACTCCCCTCCGTTCAAGTCCAATACCAATATGGAATGTAAATTTCGCCAAATCAAGGAAAATTTCTTGAACCGGATTGGCAGAGTTCAAGCCGTGAGTGCGCAGATGCCACCTGAATCTGTTCATATTGCTGTTGCGTTCCAATGCACGAATTGTTAACTTATTCTCTTCAACTACCAATAAAGAAAGGTGTTTAGACCAGATGACTTCAAGAGAAAGAGTAGCACAAGTCTTCCAGGGCAAAGAAGTAGATCGCGTGCCGCTGAACGTGTTTGCCGGGTGGAATCCCGGTGTGAGAAAGAGAGTGAATCAAAAATATGGCGATGTTGATCAGTTTTGCCGAGAGTTTCATATCGATGTTGTGACGGCATTCCTTCCGAGATTCCCATTCGGCAGACCGGAGGAATTAACCGAGCCACAGGAATTGGATCGCTATCTAAACATGGAGCCTGCCATCGATCCTTGTTCTTCAAACATCCTTGATATTCACTGCGATGGTGATCTTTTTCACAGCGTCACCGAAGCCCTGGAATATCAGAAGCAAAACATGCCTGTTTTTGTCAATGTCTGGGGAATCTTCGAACTGTCACAGTTTTTGTGGGAGAAAGATGGGATGCCGGGTACGCAGGAGGCATTGATGAACATGATTGCCGAACCGGAAAAAATGCAAAAAGTGTTCTACAAATTGGCGGAGTGGACGGCTGCAGCCGCAGAAAGCGCCATCCGCGCCGGGGCTGATGTCATCGAGCTTTCTGATGATTGGGGGCAGCAAAACACGATGCTGTTCAGCCCGAAAATGTGGTGGGACATGATCTATCCTGCTGCCAAGATCGTTGTAGACACAATCAAAAAATACGACGTGCCAATCGTGCTGCACAGCGATGGCGATGTATCGCTTGTGCTGGAGGGAATTAAAAAACTTGGCGTCAATGGTCTGCATCCCGTCCAGGAATCCGCGGGAATGTCTTTTGAAAAGACCAGGCAAGTCCTTGGAAAAAGCGTCTGCATCATGGGGGGACTGGATACGGTAACCGCCTTACCATCTATGAATGTAGAGGAGATTCGAAGCGAGGTTAAGCGTGTCTTCAGCCATCTGAAGAATTCCGGACCTTTCATATTCGCCGGCTCGCACATGTTTCAAGATGATGCGCCTTTGGCAGTGATTGAAGCTGCCTACGAGACAGCCTATGAACTGGCCCCATTTTAGCGCCTGCAAGGTAGACTTCCGTTTTTTTTCTGAGAAGATATTTTGGGTTTGGACTTTGAAAGCCTAAACCACGGATGTCACCGATTTGCACGGATTTTTCTGCGACATTTAGAGTCTGTGCCAATCGGTGTAATCCGTGGTTCTTCTTTTTGGTTCCGGCTTCGCGGGTTAGGGAATCCAGTTTTCGTTCATCGACCACCTAACCTGGCTTCTTCACGAAGATGAGACGATTGTTCAGACATACGTTCGTTGCCATGAACATCTCTGCGCTTTGCGCGCTCGATGCCTGCGCGACCTTGACCCTTCCTGCGGGAGTTTGACTCCTTTCTGCGCGACTTTGACCCTTCCTGCGGGAGTTTGACTCCTTCCTGCGGGACTTTGACCCGGTTTGACCCTTCGTGCGGGAGTTTGACCCCTTCCTGCGGCAGTTTGACCCTTCCTGCGGGACCTTGACCTGTCCTGCGGAAGTTTGACCTGTCGTGCGGGCATGACGTTTTGCTGGTGATGGTGTGTGATTAATCGGCTGTTGGCTGTTGGATATTGGCTTTTAGCCAATTCTCGAAAAGAACTCTGGTTTTCCTCGAATACCCAGATTCATGTGGAAGAGACCGCCGGCGCCCGTCCCTTCCTGATCTTTGTTGTTTCCCCCTGCCGTGGTGACGTAGATGTCAGTATAGTCGCTTCCGCCAAAAGTAACACAGGAGACTTTCTTCGCTGGAAAGGCAATTCGGCGGTCCTCAATTCCATCAGGAGTATAGCGAATCAAGCAGCCACCGTCCCAACGCGCCGACCAAATGTATCCTTCGGCATCGATTGTCAAGCCATCCGGAAGCCCCATCTCTTTGGGGCTGTGAAGAAAAATCCGCTTGTTGGATATCGAGCCTGTGCTCTTGTCATAATCGAACAGAAAAATTGTCCGCGAGGTGGAGTCCGTGTAGTACAGGCGGCTGTGGTCAGACGAAAATCCCAGGCCATTTGAACATCCAATGTCACCCAGGAGTTTTTTGCAGGTGCCATCAATATCCAGACGGTAGAGACTTCCGGGATGCTTGTCGGTTGACATGGTGCCGCAGAACACCCGGCCGGCAGGGTCCGCGATGACATCATTGAATCGGGAATCATGTTCTTCCGGAATCTCATCGATAACGGTGGTGAGCCCGTTTTCACGCCAGAGTTTGACAGCTCCTCTTGCCATGAAAAGTAGCAAAGGACCATCCTCCTGGATGGTAAACCCACCGACGACATCTCCTTCGAAGCATTGCTCATGCTGCCCGGAAGCCGGATGGTAACGAAACATCCGGCCGTTTTCAATATCAATCCAGTACAGGCGCTGCTCCATGGGGTGCCACAGCGGCCCTTCACCAACTACGCAGGCATAGTCTGCAATGAGTTTGGGTTTCATATCGTGGCCTTCAACAACCCGGTGGGCTTATTTGCCCTGAATCCGCTTTGTTATTGCATCATTCTTGAAATCAATGGTCAGCTCTTCACCGCCGTGGGATATGTGCAAGACCTGAGCGTTGCCATTGACGTGGGGGCTCTCGAAAAGTGGAGCTACGGTGCGATCCACTTTCTTGTTGTTCAAGATCCGGTGGTTCGGGAAACGAAACTTCATTTTATCTCCGGATGAAGTGTTGTACATCACTTCAACATTCGAGTCCAATCTTGACAGGTCGAGGCTGGATTGCAGGATTTTGGCCTTGAAAGCCTCCCAGCTGGGGAAGTCGGAAGCGTCAGCGACCTCCGTGACTAGGCCGTTCCTTAGATGATGGCTACGAAGCCGGGAGCAGGACTTTTCCTCGCTCCAGTCGCCAGGCTTAAATGGCCGAACGGCAATATAAGCCGAGCCACCCTGGGCAAATATCCAACCGCTCTCATCCGTTTCTTTTTTCGAGAGGCTCTTGGGAAAGTAATAATCGAGGTGTTTGTAGGGCGTATCTTCAGCAAGGTCGTAGAGGACGATAATCGAATTCTTGTGTTGAAACGTGCGTTCGTATGGTGAACCGCCGGTCCACTTATCTTCCTTGTTGTACGTCCCCTTGGACTTGACAACTTCTGCCACCATTACCTTGAGCTTTTCCGGAAAAAACATACCTAACTCGCGGGCAGAGTAGTAGGGGTGAAGCGCAAACAGGTTGTCCACTTTGTCTCCGTCATAACGATACGTTACACTCCAGGTGTGAATCTGGATAGGTTGCTGAAGTCCGCCATCGAGGCAGCCCAGGGAAAAATTCCTGGTCATATAGTTATATTTGTAAACGGGTGGATTCAGTTCATCGCCAAAGCGGATGACGTTGCGAACCCGCTTGCGCTCCCTGGCAACATACGGCTTCGAGCGGTCCGTGGCTATCCGTTGAATGACAGCCGGCAATCGATAATTGGTCAGGGCCGCAAACATGGGGAAACCCAGCGGCGCGTCTTTGGGAAATGGTGTGTCGCCAAAGAACATGTAACCAAATGCGACCCCGCCATCTCTAAGAGGATTGATGATCTCCCTTTCGTAAATGCGACTGTGACCTCCTGTGTACGCGCCCCCAAGGTAATCCACTGCATAGTCTGCCAGGAGCCAGTGCAGCGCCATTTCAACGCGTTGCTTCAGCACCGGATCCTGGACGAAATCGTACAAGACCAAAAGTGAGCCCAGGTAGACCTGGATGTAGTCTGGCGAGTCAAATTCTCCCTGGCCGATCGTGGAGGTTGTGTTGAACCAAGAATTGAGGAATCCGGCGGCATCGTCGAAATTCTCCTGGGATGTTCTTCCGTTTGCCCATTCACTTGCGGGCAAGTCGGGCCAGGTTTCCGCGGCCAACAGCAAAGCAGCGTGCCACATAACCCAATGGTTCTCGGTGTCGCCACGGTACGGGAAATAGGTCTTCCATACGTGCCTGGTTTTTGCGTGTATTTCGGGTGTCCAGAAGTCGCGGCCGTGAAGATAGGCCCCCATCATGGGCAAGTTATAAAACATATCACCGGAAGGTTCCTCAAGGCGCGCCATAAAATCTGTTCTACAGCGCTCAATTTCCTGCCCCAGTTTGAGTCTGGCGGCAATTTGGAAGAAGTTCGACCTTTTGCTGTCAATCGCCGAATAATACTGGAGCATTTTTTTTTGTCTAAGCTCAAAAGCCTGTTTGTTTGAGGAGTTAGACATTTCTGCGCCTGACACATTCAGGGTGAAAAAGAAGAAGATGGGAATTAAATACTTCATTCGTTGACCTTTTCATTTTCTGTTTGAAAACATACTCTCTGCTGTTCACGGCTGCAAAAGAGTCGGCTATTTGATTTCCAATTCCCAAATATGGGTGCCATCTAAAGCAAATGACGCCCAGGATTCTCCGCCATCCGTGGAACGCAAGATGCCTCGATTCACGGTTCCGGCATAAAGAATGGCTGAGTCATCCGGGTGAAAGACAATCGTATACACCGGAATGTCATCGAGTCCAGTGATTGTTTGCGCTGTCTTGTCCTGGTCCTCGCCGCGAAGGATTCTATTCGCGATGGCTGAGTCATCCGGGTCGGAAACAACCTTGTCGACCTCGACGTCCTCGATTCCCCTGGTGATGGTTTGCCAAGTTCGGCCCCGGTCTTCGCTGCGAAGGATTCCATCCGCGAAGGTCGAGGCGAACACGATATTGTGATTCTTGGGGTCGATTGCTACGGAATAGATGGTTGCGGTTTGCGATGCGGTGGTGACTTGTTGCCAGGATTTCCCTCGGTCATTGGAAATAAACAAACCATGGTCCTCGGTGCCAAGATAGAGCCGATTTGGGTCTGAGTTTTCCTGAGCGATGTGGTTGACTGCCTCCGAAATGTTTTTGACGGGTTGAAACGACTTTCCGCCATTCCGGCTTATCACCAGACCATCTTCTTCGCCGACAAAAATACGTTCGGGGTCCTCAACATCAAGATGGACGCTACTGACAAATCGCTTCGTCAGCCGCTGTAAATTCTCACCGTAGTCCGTCGACTTCCACAAACCGTAGGCCGTGCCGACATAGATGATTTGCGGGTTGTTCGGAACCGCGGCAGCTTCAAGCACCTCGGTGACTTGCCATCCGCTGGTAACTCTCCACGATTTGCCATTGTCACGACTGACGATCACGCCATTGCCGTTGGCGGTGTAAAATAAGCCGTCACCGTGATGCGGGAATATCTCGATGGCAAAACATCGCATATTGTTGAATGCGACGTTTCGCCATTCTGCTCCATTTTCATCTCCCACAAACAAGCCAACACCCGGGTTCTTTGCGCCGACTGTGTAACTAAGATTGGAGAGCACAGCCGCGTAGATTTTTCGAGTAGAGTTTTGTGCCATAGCATCAGGTCTTGTTGAAAGAAGTGAAGACAACAGAATTGTCAAACTCGCCAGAATGAATCGTAGCTTGATGTCAAACGGATTTATGTGCATATCATCCTCTCAGGTAGGCGCCGCTCGAAATAGATCCTATTTACTCAATTCCACCGCTGATAAAATTCTCTGCATGTTTCTTCCCAAAATATTCCGTTTGTCATCTTCGGAAATGTCCGCATAGGCAACCCATCCAAATTGAGGAAACGGGTCGCGCATGGGTGCGTCGGATCCATACAAGACTCGTTCGGATCCGACTTCCCGAACCATATACTCGATGATGCCGTTTGTGACGGAAGTGAAGGTAATCTCCAGGAAACAGTTTGGGAATTGTTTTGCAATATCGACATGCATCCGGGCCTGACTCCAAGTCCAGCCTGAGTGCGCCAACAGGAAATTGACGTTGGGATATCGCCCGGCCAAATCAAACATCTCTTCCCTGAAATTGTCTGAAGGATGCATGAGGGCAAATAGATGATGTTCGTTGCCGTATTGCCACCACGGTTCGTAAAGCGGGTCGTTGTACGGCCGACCCATTCTGGGCCAATACGGTTTCATTCCCTTGAAACCACATTCTTCGTAATAATACCGGCATTCAGCTTGCCAGTCGGTGACGTAGTTGGGATCAAGGGCGACATAGCCAACGATTTCATCAGGGAATTCTTGCACCGCCAACTCGGTGTCCTTGTTGCCCAATTTGTAGTCAGACCAAATCGCGGTCCATGCGCTTACGCAGGTTTTCGTGACCCCTAGCTTGCGATTTCGTTCAACCACGCCTTTGGCGTCAGCTTCGTTCATGGCCACCATTGCGGCGCCACGGCCGTGTTTCTGGACGATGTGCGCATGAGAGTCAATAACCGCCATATCCGTAATGGGCTTGCCGGCCAGTGCTTGTTGTACGATTGCATCTCGAGCAGTCGGCTTTGAATAGGGTGGAGGCGGTTCTGATAAGCCCAATAGCCTCTTTAGGTTGCCGCCTGCAATGGCGCGCCTTTGTTCATGCGACAGATCTGAATAATCTATGTAAGCCCGCGCCGCGCCAATACTTTTTTCCAGGGCCTCGCTGCCGAAAAGCAGCCGTTCATGACCGATTTGCCTGCACCAGAATTCCAACATACGGTTGCCCTGATAATTGGAGAACTCGAAATGCAGGTTGGAGAATTGAGCCGCCAGCGGGAGCAGTTGCCTGGTTGCTTCCCAACGGACGTTGTGCAGTAATAAGAGTAGATCAGGAAAATTCTCGCAAATCCAGGCGATCTCCGACCATTCCACCTGGACCGTCTGTTCATGCTCGCCGCGATCTACTATCAGGAGTATTTCTTTTTCTTGCAGGGCTGCCAGGAGTTCTCCGAGCGTGCGCTCATCCACGGCATGTTTGTAATAACGCGGGTAGATCTTGAGGGCCCGAACACCATTCGCCGACATTTTTTTCAGAAGGATGTCCGGCGGCGGGAATTCGCCGGAGTGGTGCGGAACGACAACCCAGCAGGGATAGAGCCGTGGATTTTCATCGCAGATCTCAGTCACAATCGGGTTACCCACAACCGGGTGTACCTCTTTTGCCTGGTGCGAAATAACCAGTGCGCCGTGCACCTGGCATCTTTCCATCTCAGCCAGCAATGCTTCGGTTGTCCAGGCCGCTTCCGGGTCTTTTCCGGCTCTCCGCCCGATGGCAGCAAAACTGTCGAAATATCTGATATCAGAATTTGGCATTGAGATCCTTAGTTATCCGTGCACGGGAGTCGGCCTCCTCAGGCCATCTCCTTGATTTGAGCTTCTTCGACCAGCTTCAACATAGCGCGGCGTACGGCATCTAGAGTTTGGTCGATATCTTCCGGTTTGTGTGAATAGTTGATGAACCAACGTTCACTTGGGAAGATGCCCATTGCAAACAGCTCTGCAAACAAGCTGTCTTGCCATGCAGTGTTCTTCTTGCTGTCGTCGAGATCGAACTGAATATAGGGTGCTGGTGGCAGCCCGGCAGCAAACGCCGGTGCGCCTGTTTCCCGAATGATTTCAGAAAAGCCACTGCGCAGCCGCTTGCCGAGCTTGGTGATGTGCTCGTGAACCGGCTCAGTCCGCATGACCTCCATGGTTGCTTTGCTTGCTGCCAACGAGAGCGTTTCACCGGCGTATGTGGTTGTGATGATGGTCTTTTTCAGAGTTTGCATGAATTCGCGTTTGCCGGCGAAAGCCGAGATCGGATACCCGTTTGCCATTGCTTTTGCGAACGCTGCAAGGTCAGGCGTGAGGCCATAATATTCCTGTGCCCCACCGCGCGCAATGCGAAATCCGGTCAGCACTTCGTCAAAAATTAGAAGAACGCCATACGCATCGCATTTGGCTCTCAGCAGCCGCAGGTATTCTTCGCCGGTGTCTTCATTCCACTCATAGGGGGCAACAATCGCAGCGGCCAATTGGCTGCCAAACTTCTCAAACGTCGAGTTGACGGCTTCCAAATCACTATAGTTGATTTCATGTACATAGTCTCGGAGAGCCTGTGGTGCGCCATGGTTCGGCCATGCCAGGGCGAAGCAATCGTGATACCCGTGGTAGCCACTCGTGAGAATGTGTTCACGGCCAGTGTAGGCCCGGGCCAGGCGGGTGCATGCCGTGCATGCATCTGCTCCCGTTTTCATGAAACGTATTTGCTCGACCCAGGGAACGTTCTGCACGAAAGCTTCGGCCGCCTCTAACTCAATCGGACTTGCCATGCTGAAGAGCACGCCATTTGTCATCTGTCTGCGTACCGCATCGTCTACTGACGGGTGCTGGTAGCCCAAGATGATCGGACCCAGCGCACAACGAAAGTCGATATATTCACGATCGTCGAGGTCCCAGATTCGACAGCCTTGGGCACGTTTGATAAATGGCGGCATCGACTCGCCCCATTGGAACTGTAGTCTTTTTGCATTTGTCTGTGTCGCCCAGGGGATGACTCCCATCGCCTTTTTATAATGCCGGGCATTTTTCGAGGTCATGATTCGAGTACCTGGTTTTAACTTGCAATGAGCGTAGAAACCGAACCTTGTCTCTAGAATAAAAGTCGCAATGAGATGATCTGAAAAGGTTCAGCCATGAACTGAAGTGCATTTTGACCCCTAATTATCAGACGTTCGAGATTGCGCTCATTGAGCTGAGTCAGAAAGGCTTCTTGCATTTGACATGCCGATTCCAGCCTGCCCGGCACACGGTCAGGCTTTGGGTTGTAAAACCGAAGCACATAGCCCTGCCCGTCTTCGGCAGGTTTGAATGCGGATACAACCAGAGATGATGGGCTCAATGTCAGGCCAAATGGCTTGAAGTCAATGGCCGGGTCTCCGCCGCATCTTTGAGCGTGACAGGGCAGGAGAAACGCCTCAATCTGCTCATTGACGTAACCATAGTCGGAAAACTCAGACGCCGAATGGGGGATGATGGCGTACTTAAATGTATGAGTGCCGGGACATTGGGCCTCCGGCGTCTCCGTGATCCAACCGGCCTCACCGCCGGGCCTGGTCAGCAAATCGCCTCCGGAAAGGCGACCGACGCAGCGCAGAAGAGTAACAGCCAGCGTGCCAGGTTCGTCCGTCTTCAACTCATATTCCGTCAACCCGGCTGTTGCCAAGGTCAAACCGCGCTCACCATCTAGGATGGTCACACCGCGTTGCATTGGATGAACCGAGCTCGGCACTTCGATAGCATAGTCCTGCGGATTCTTAACAGGATGATGTTCGCGCCTGGTGATGCCAAATTGACTGTCAGCGTGGCTTAAGTTGGTGTTCAGGCCGGTGGGGAACAGAACGCGCAGGCGATGGTCTTTGGCATGATTCTCTACCGTAGTTTCGCATTCAAGCCAAGGTTGGTTGTGGTAAAGTTTGACTTTAGTTGAAATCTTGAGCTCGAGCGTTTCAGGTGATTGCCGTTGGCGGGACGATTCCAGACCAGCAGAAATTTCCAGACTCTGTTGAATCTCCAGAACTGCCCGCAAAGGGCCCGTTTCCTTGAGATGGATTTCACAGGTCGTTGCTTTTGAAGTGATGACCTGATCTTCAGCAGGGTAGGAGTAGTTGTATTCATCCCCGGCATCGCCGCCATCCTCAAAAACATGAATGCCTTTGAGCCATTGCTTGTTGCGCTTGTCCAAAATGTCCAGAGAGCCGTCGGCTTGAGCTTCAACACGCAAGTCGTCATTTTCCAGGAAATCGGCGCCTGAGCGCAGACTCGTTTCATAAGCAGGAAAAGATTCTGATTGCTCAACCTGGCAGCTCGCAAAGCCAAGTCCCGGTACATTTTTGACGTCAACAAGTAGCTCAAAGCGCTCAACCAATTGTTTGGAGGGATAGGAATAGTTGCTGTAGCGCAAGCCGTGACCTGCCTTGTCATGGTCAACGATCTGAAACGCCACATCTCTACCGGCCGCGTCGCGGATTTTGAAACCTGCGACTGGCGCCGCAGCCGGTTCCGGGTGAACATTTGGATTGAGCCCGACAAGAATTTTTTGGCGGAAGAATTCTATAGCGACCTCGACCGACCGGTTTGCCGGCCGCGAAAGTGGATTGAAAACAAAGATGTTTTCCGGACCGGCTTCCTTATCAGGAAAGAAATGGTGCAATGATTTTTCGATGACCGCTTCGCCAATTTGCTCACACTTCTCAAAGCGGCTTATCATCTCCCTGTGAACACTGTCGATGCTACAGCCACAAATTGAGTCGTGGGGGTGATTTTGCAGGAGAAGTTTCCAGCCCTGCTGCAGCATTTTACCCAGGTTGTTGCGGTTGGCCAACTCTGCCCAGATGGCCAGCGGTTCAGCGTAACGGGATAGCATTTTTTCGCAAGCGTGGTTCGCCTGCTTGAGGTACATTCGGGCAGAATAGACCCCGGACTGAACCGCGAATGCATATCGAAATCCCCAGCGCAGTTCACCCTCTATTAAATTGAGATGAACCGGCTCTTTCGCCAAATGGTCTTTTATTGCTTGAACATGGGCCGGAATGCTACTGTGAAGAAAGGTGTCGCCCGTCGCTTCACTCATCTCCAGCAAAGCTTCAGGGAGATAACTCTCGGGGAAGTGATGGTCGCCGCCGTTCATACAGAGCCTGTGAGGCGTCGTTGCCCGCGGGTCCAGAATCTCCTTTAGTTCCACTGCCTTTTTTCGGTAAGCCTCAGGGCTTTGTGAGCCGATATAGGCATCGCCATAGCCGTTGGGCGGCAGATGGATCATCAGAACTTCAGAGCCGTCCGGGGAGCGCCAGCGATATTCTGACTTTTCCTGACCGGGCTCGCCTCCAAATCCACGAAAAACAATGGCGCTGTCGATATCAAAGCCCATCAGGATTGCAGGCATCATAGCCAAATGGCCAAACGAATCAGGTATGTAGCCAACTTGCATGACCGGCCCATACGGCTCACCGGCCTTGCGACCAAAATGCAGATTACGAATTGTGGACTCACCGGATACGAGAAACTCATCCGGCAAAATGTACCAGGGGCCGATTGAGACCCGCCCTTCCTGAATCAGTTGTTTGAGCTCGGCCATGCGCTCCGGCATAATCTCGGCATAGTCTTCGAGGACAATGGTCTGACCGTCAAGGACAAAGTGTTTGTAGCCAGCATTACTCGCGAAGATATCCAGAAGCGAGTTTATCATATCCACGAGGTCCAGGCGGAAGGTCTCGAAGGTTTTGTACCATTCACGGTCCCAATGAGAATGGGATATGAAATGGTAGCTGGGTTTGGGATGATTCACTTGCATCTCCACCAATCCTATGTTGCTGCCGCAATCAGATCTTGCACCACTCTCAAGTTCTGTTTTGATTTCTCGATCAAAGGCAGGCAGTGAGTTTCGATGGTCACATGTTCTACCGGTCGATCTTGCACGATAGCGCGCAATTGGCCGGGCCAGTCAACGACGCCTTCACCGACCGGCACACATTCGACCAAAGCTCCCTTGACCGTATCTTTAACATGAATATTGCGGATCCAATCTTTGAGCGCGTAATAACCATCCGGGAACGGCGGTTCGTCCGTACCAACCGAATTGCCTGGATCCCAATTTGCTCTGAGCGCCGGCGAGTTTACTGCCGCTAGAATCCGGGCCGTGTTGGCGCCGCTGTCACACCAAAATCCCGGTTCATTTTCGACCGCGATGACCAGGCCGTGTGACTGCGCGGATTCGGCAACTCTCCCAAAAAGATCAACGACCTGCTGTTCATCATCCGGGTGGTCCGCGTCTGACCGTTGGAAACCGAAGACAATGACCGTGTCGGTACTGAACTTTTGCGCCAGGGCAAAGGTCGCCGGCAAGGTTTCGCTGATTTCACGTTCGTTCTCGGTTCTGTCCTGCAGAGTGCCCTTGAAAGTGCCGGGCGAAAGCGCCGTAATCTGAATGTCGTGCTTTTCTATTAGCTCTTGAATTTGGGCTGCCTTTGTAGACTCGATATCCGGAATTCTGTTTTCGCCGATAACACGAAGCTCATATTTTGAAATACCCCAAGATACGCCAATCTCAATTGCTTCTTTGACATCGGGAGATATTTCATCTGTTACGAATCCAATTTCCATGGTGTCCTCTAAAGATTCTTTGCTGCTTTTACGCCTGCCAGCACTTTTTCCACATCTTCGAATGAATTGTAGATATGAAGCGAGATCCTGATGCCGTTCAGACCGCCTTCGTAGATGCCGCGCGTTCTCAGGTTATGCTTCTCCGACAAGAATGCCTGAAGTTGGTCCTTATCGAGATTCTTCAAACGGAAGGTTATCATGGCGCTGTGCTCATCCGGATGTCCGGGCGACAAAACCTCCGCGCCCAAGTCACCCAATCCATCCGCCAATGCAGCGCCCATTGCATGGACTCTGCGCCAGATATTGTTCATGCCGATGCGCAGCAGAAAGTGCATTGCTGCACCCAGGCCGACAAACTGGGGCACGCTGACGGTGCCATACTCGTAGCGTTGCGCCGTCGGATTGAGGTGAACCTCTCCGGTAGTTAAGTCAAGATTGCCATCATTTGAATAAGCACCCACCCATTTGGCATCGATGCTATCGAGCATTTCCTTTTGTACATATAGCAAGCCAGTGCCTTTGGGTCCGACAAGCCACTTGTGGCCGCTCGTGGCATAGGCATGGCAGCCGATTTCGTGTACATTCAGCGGCATCATGCCGGCGGACTGTGCTCCGTCAATGAAATACCAGAGATTGTGGGCTCTCGCCAATTCTCCGATTTCTTTGACCGGCAGCACTTGCCCGGTGGCGGTTGTGACATGAGAGATGCTCAACGCCTTGGTTTTCTTGGTAATGAGCTTCTCGATTCTATCGATATTTTCCTGAGCGGATCGCATGGAAGGTTCAAACGTCTTCATGACGATGCCCTCACGCTTTTGTCGAACCAGCCATGCGATGATGTTGCCAACATGCTCGTGTGTTGAGGTGATGATTTCATCGTTTCGCTGCAAATGTAAACCGTTGCAGACGATGTTGACGCCTTCCGTGGTATTCCGGGTGTATGCGACTTCTTCTGCAGCACAGCCCAGAATATGACCTGCGTGAGTTTTGATGGTTTGCCAGAGCTGGCCGTCATGCCCGGTCTCAGAAATTGCTTCCAATTCATCGATCTTGGCTTTCAACGCTTGTATGGAGACATGCGGGGAAGCGCCCAAACCGCCGGTGTTAAGGTAAACACGATCTCTGGTGAGCGGGAAGTGGTCGCGCACAATTGACCAAAACGCTTCATCGCGCGGGTCAACATCATCGCCGACTGGAGGAAACTCTGGCAAGAACTCTGTTTTCGTCGAGGACAATGCGGGCAGTGCAATTAACCCAGCCAGGCTGGGGCCGGCAGCTTTGAGGAAATGTCTTCTTTTCATCTTCATTTCTCGACTTCTTCTTCCCAATAACGCAGTTTCCCTGTCCCCGGTGGGTCCGGGCTACCGTCGAAGCTTAGGCCGAATTTCGCCGGGATTTGTCGGTGCAGGACCTCACCCTTGTGGGTTATTTTGACGGCGCCGGTGATAGCATAGTGAATGTTCTTCGCATCTTCAACCACAAACAGGTGGTAAGCATCGGTCTCATAATCACCATACTGAATTTTCCCGGAATCATACGTGTACATCGGTCGGCGCCAATCCCGGATAAGTTCTTTCTGCATATCGAGTTTTGCGCCAATCAGGTATTTCTTTGTTCCGGTATTTATCGTCAGGCCAACCGCCGCCGGGAATTGTTCGATATCCAGCATCTCCACTTGCGCCAGGAGTTTCTGGACATCTTGTTGTTCCGAGTGAGGGATGAGAACCGTTACAAATGCCTGCAGGTCGTTCAAGTAGCCATGGCGGCCGATGAGCTGATAAATCGCATGTTCATCTTGCCAGTAACGTTTCTGCATTTCCACGCCTTCATGCAATCTCATCCGGTAGGGGAAATGGACCAACAGCCGCTCATCACTGCTGACATCCACGTTGCGTAAGGAATCATACGTTGTGACATACCAGCCGGGACCCTGGTCAATAATTTTTCGAGTGTGCCATAAATTAGCCATCGTGAGGTAGGTGGGTTTCGTGAACCGCACGATGTCAAAAACGACAAACCAGTCAAGGTCTTTGACATAGTTGATGACGCGGTCCATCTCGTAGCCGAGATGGTCATCGATCACTCGCGTTCGGGTCATGTCATAATGTTCGAGGGTGAGGAAATCGATTTTTTGCGTACGAACCTGCCGGTATGCACCAGAGTTTCGGAAGAAATCGAGCATGGATTGCCCTGGCACGGCTGCTTGTTTCTTGGTGGCGTAACGCCATTCCCCGTCTTTTTGGCCGAGGGCGATTTTCCCGTCTCGCACGGCGATGCGGTTATGGTAGTAGTCCGCTCTGAAGGCCCCAAACGGCCCACTGGGCATATAGTCGCGATAGCCGCCATCATGCAACAGGACCGTATTGTTTTTCATCAACAAAACAACACTGTTTTCGTCCGCGTGGCCGTGATGCATTTTTTCTTCTTCGACGGGAATGGTTGTGCGCAGATATTCCCGAAAGAGCCAGCCGCCATCGCCTTCATCGCGGTAATTGTGCAGCAAATAGGTGCTGTTTTTGTCCCAACCATTTCTGAAGACGACCTTTTTGCCAACAATGTCATCCAGGACTTCCTGGCTACCACCTGTAGGAGCTTCCGCCGACAGATCAAAATTGGCCCAGCGATAAGCATCGGAGAGGTTCAACGCCGCGAACATGCTCTTCCTTTCCGGCATCGGATCCAGGTATTTACGGAAATATTGGGCTGCTGCCCAGCGCAATCGCGGGTCGTTGTTAATTGCAGCTCCTTTTTCAAAGAAGGGTATCATCCGGGTCCAGGAATGCCCCCACTGGGCATCGCCAAAATCTGGAATGATTCCCGCCGGACTCATGAGGGAAAGAAAATAGTTAAAATAGTAATTCATGACCGGTGTTCGGTAGAGACTTTCATCTTCACGAACATAGCTGGCGTAGCCGAGTAGCGAATAAAGCCAAATGGCGTTGTAGCCGCTTGCATCCTCAATTTCCCATTGCCCCCAGTTGTCGTCGGCAATGGCCTGTCCAAGCATGGCCCACTTATGCTGATTCGGATGATCCGGCAGGACTTTGGCGCCATACAAGAGCCCTTCGGCCCGCAGCATCGCCCTGTTCATCGGGCCCCACTCCTGGAAGTTGATGAGATAATCCGCGCTTTCGGCAATGTTCTCGTCGATGATCTCCCGTTCCTTTTTGCTCAACGAGCCGTGCTTCTGCAGGCTTGCGTATGCGTGAACATATTTCCCAAAAGTGAAGATGTTTGGAAGTGCAGGAAGATAGTCACCGTATTCCGCTCTTGTCTTGTGAAAATCGGGCGGAAAGTCATCTCTGAAGTTACCGTAGTAAAGGAGAATCTCCCTGGCGCGATCAAGGTACTTCTTATCTTTTGTGATTTCATAGATGTTGGCAGACAGCGCCGCAAGATAGATGTCATTGCCCGGAGGGTTATAACCGAAGACATATTCGAGGTCGATATTTTTGCGCCATCTTTCACGGGACGCTTCCAGGTCACTCCAACCGTGTTCAGCGGCCGCTGTGATGTAAGCCATGTATTCAGACTTTGAGATTGCGTTTTGCTGGGCATTTGCCTCAATGCCAAGCAACAGAACAAGGCCGGCAATCAAGCTCCTTTTGGTCATCATTCCTGTCCTTTCAAATAGAAATGGATTTGTTCACGGATGTTCTGGCCAGCATGTAGCGCAACCAATCAACGCCATAAACCGCCCAGATTCATGCCACCATCAACGAATAGTGAAATACCGGTTATGAACGAGGCGTCATCGGAGACAAGAAAAAGTGCGGCTTTGGCGATTTCTTCAGGTTCTCCGACTCGGTGCAAGACCGAGGCTCTTTTGCCACCTTCCTCGCTTTCCGGGTCGTTGTCCAACAGCCCGGTCATTTTCGTGCGGACAACGCCCGGGCAAATGACGTTAGCCCTGATGTTGTACTCGCCATACTCCATGGCGATATTCTTAGTGAGCATAATGACGCCGCCTTTTGCAGCATTGTAGGCCGGCCGGTCGCACGTCGGAAAGACGCCGGCAATTGAAGATGTGTTCAAGATAGTGCCACTTCTTTTCCGCATAAAGTGCTCGACTGCAAACTTGCAGCCGAGATAGCTGCCACGCAAATTGATGTCTACCTGTCGATTCCAGGAATCATCCGACAGTTCGTGCAGTTTATGGGTTTCCTGGTAGCCGGCGTTGTTGTACATAATGTCCAAATCGCCGAAGTGCTTCAGAGTCGTTTGAACCAGCCCGTGCATTTCCGTCTCTATCGACACGTCGGTTTTGACGAATAATGCTTGTCCGTTTCCCCGGTTGATTTCTTCGGCGGCAGCCTCTCCATTTTTGACATCAACGTCCGCAAGGACGATGGCTGCACCTTCGGCCGCAAAAAGCCTGGCAGCGGCCAGTCCGATGCCATTTGCCGCGCCGGTGATGATGGTGGTCTTTGTCTTAAGCTTGCTCAATTCAGGCCAACTCTTTAGTGTTCTTCATGTATCAAGCACTGACAAACATATCACTGTCACCAGCTAGGAACTATCGGATACCAGCCCGGACGCTTCGGGTCCGGCGGATACCAGGAATCCGCGCCCTGTTTGCGTTGCATGAAATACTCTTCGTATTGTGACATTTTATCTTCATCCAACTGGACACCCAGTCCAGGCTGGTCACTGGGTGACATGCAGCCATCTTTGTATTGCAGCATGCCTCCAAGGAGAATATCATCAGTCAAATGGTGGTAATGTGAGTCGATTGCATGGACGAGATTCGGCATTGTAGCGGCAACGTGCAGCATGGCGGTAAGTCCGACCCCAAATTCAGTGCCGCTGTGCATTCCAACACTCAGGCCGAAGGTTTTGCACATCATGTCAAGATATTTCGTGTGCTGAAGCCCGCCGTAATACCAGGGATCCGTCAGGATTACATCCACCGCGCCCATTGACACCGCCGGCCCGAGTTGCTCAAATTCAATCACGCTCATATTTGTGGCCAGCGGCAGTCTGACTTGACTCCGGACGTTGGCCATCGCATTCAGGCCCCACGCCGGGTCTTCGTAGTATTCCAGATCAAAATCGCGCAGTCTATTACCCATGCGGATTGCCGTGGAAGATGCCCAAATCGCATTTGGATCAAACCGCAACTTATATTCCGCGCCGAATTCTTTCCTCAATGCGACGATCGTTTCGAACTCATGCTCAGGCTCGAAGACACCGCCTTTTAGCTTTAGCGTGCGGAATCCGTATTGCCTGACCAGCTCTTTTGTGTGCGAAACCATTTGATCAGGAGTCGTGATTTCACCCTTGCCATCCTTATCAGAATAGCGATAAAACAGGTAAGCGGAAATCGGTACCCGATCGCGAATTTTTCCACCCAGGAGTTGGTGAACCGGCCTGCCAATCGACTGTCCTTGCAGATCATAGCAGGCAAATTCTATCGGCGCGAGAAGCAGGGGCTCGCGTGACAAGTATGCGCGTTGGCTGATTTGTACCCGAATTTTTTCCAGATTGAATGGATCCTCACCAATGAGTAAACCGCGGACCGCATCGAAGGATGAATCAGTTATCCAGCCAAATGTTTCTCCAAGTCCGGTGAGTCCCTCATCTGTTTCCAGTTCGACAATAGTCCTGACAAACGCGTCAGGCGAGCCATAGGAGTGGCGGGTTGGCGCCTCAATGGGAATTGAGATTGTTCTGACTCTTATGTTTGAGATTCTCATTTGTCGTCCACAAGGTCTCAATCTAGAAAACGCCGTATTTTCGGAAGACTTCCAGGGGCGCTCCGCCGGCTTTCAGATCTTCCCGAACTTTTCTCTCGGTTTCAAATCGTTCCTCTGCCGTTGCAAGGACCTGGAGGGTTAAGTCCGCGGGTATGATAACGATGCCGTCCAGGTCGCCGAAAACATAATCTCCGGGATTGATGGCGACACGGGCTGAAGTGGCGCCAGCGAAATTGATCTGTTTCTGCCATTCAATGATTTCAAAACGACCGTAAGCTTCCACCGGAGTCTGGTAGCGGGCAAATGCCGGGTAATCCATCGCGATCACGTAGCTGGAATCACGGATGCCGCCATCAATAACCGTCCCGACACAGCCCTGACCCCGGGCCGCAGTGCTGGTGATTTCGCCCCAATGTGCGGCGACATTGTCGTTGCCGGTGTCCATGACGCAAACGCATCCTGGCCAGAGGCTTTCGATCATTTCAAGGCCGGTTTCTTGCTTTTCGCGCTTGGGGCTATTGCTGCCGCGGACAGTGAAAGCCGGTCCAGCGACTTTCATCGATTTTTCTATGGGTTTGATCGACGCAGAGATAGCCTGGTCCGGATGGCCCAACTCCTCCAGGGTATCGTAAATCAGTGCACTGTAAAGGGGGCTGAAGCGTTTGGCGATTTCCGGCCAATTGTGGTCCTGCATGTCAAAACTCCGGTTTCCTGGCTCCTGCAGACTATGAAGATGCGGTGCTAGGCATGGGTCGGCACATAGCTGATTTCGACTTCTGCCTTGTTTTCCACCTTGATTTGTGCCGCAACGTAAGAGCTATCTTGGACGGTCTTCAATTCGAAGTCCACCTCGGCGCCATTGCAGACAAATGAACTGCAGCTCGAATCAGGCGGCAACAGGAGATTCAGCAAAACCTCCGAGTTTTGGCTTTCCAGCACCAGCCTGATTTTCGACGCTTCTTTTTGATGCAAGAACTGATAACCGAACGATGCCCCGGAAGCGGAATAACCAATCTTGATACTGGCGCTTTCCTCTTTGGTCGCGATCCACCTGGGTGAGCAGCGAACTTTGCTAAAGGAATGTTCAAGGTCTTCTATGCCCGCCAGACCCTCGATAAAGGCGTATAGCATGGCTGAAGAGCCCCAGCCGTCAGTCGGCATGGCTTCCGGACTGGTACTGTTTTCCTCCGACGATGGCTCGCCGTTCGGGAAATACCACAAATAGGTCTCTCCTGTCTCCGCAATCATCTGACGGTATTGGTCCAGAGTCTGAACTCCGTACTGTTCAAAACCGTGCTCGAACGCCGCCCGGGAAAGTTCTCCGCCCACCACGGGAAATATGCCGCCGTTAATGTAGGTGCCGGCGCGCAACTTGTCATCGCCGAAGATGTTATCTGGAAAGGGCGGATCAATGCCGAACCACTCTGCAAATGCGCTGCTTTTCTTCTTTCTGAGTTGATACTCCTCAAGGATGGCGACGGCCATTTCGTGGGTGGCCAATCCCCGGTTGATGGCCATTGGCGTACTTAGGCTCAGTTGTTCTTCTTCACTTACGCCGTCGATGGTGACCGGCGTCAACTTGTGGAAATGGGTATAGAATCGGCCGTTGAACAGCAAGTCGTTGCACCGCTGGCGCAAATCCAGTGCGACCCTTTCCCAGCGAGAAGCATCATTCGTGAGCCCAGCGGACGTGTACATCTTCGCCAGCAACTGGGCCGCTTCATAAAAGCCGCTGTTGTCGCAGTGGGAAATACCCCAAAATGTATCGTCAGTAATTTGAAAGTTCAGCCACTCCGCGCGTCCGGCGGTGTAATCGAAATCCCATGTGTCAATCGTGTATGGGCGTTTCACCAGATTGTGCTGCGTATCCCATCGCAGAGGATGAGTGCGGGTGTATTGTAAGGCGCGTTCCAATGCCGGGAGCAGAGTTTGCAGCCACTCGTCATCTCCTGAAACTTGCCAGGCGAGGTAAGCTGCTTTGACGAAGCGGTACTCGACATCGGCCTCAACCGGAACCCGCACCCATTTCTCCCAATTTTCCCGTTCACCTGAATTCTTGCCCGGGTTGGTCAATACATGATCAAATATTCTGCCATTTGGGGCCTGCGCATTGGCGAAACAACTGACGGCGCTGAGCATATCGGCTTCGAGGTATTTCCCACCTCGCATGATGTCGGAATGGTCTCTGATCCAGAGCGCTGGGCTGTCGGGCGAACGAAAGCCACGGATTGTTTCGCCTTCGATGATGAGTTTTGTCAGGTCAGCCTGCAGGAACTCAAGAATTTGAGTGCAAAAAGCCTCCCACACACCTGACGAAGTCTTTATTTGCAGCATTTCAATTGCTACCTGTTTTGAGGCGGATATCGAAACATGGAGATAAGAATCGGTGCAACAGTATAGAACCAACTGTTCTTTGAATCTTTGCAAAAAACGCAGAAATTGTTGGATCGATACCTGTTGATGATATTTTGTTTAGTCTGCTGACCGTCGAGGGCTTGCTTGATTCTTAATTTCCCGCAGGCTTCTCATCGTGTTCAATGTTCCCTGGCCAAAAGTTTGGTAGATGTTTAGATACTGCTCATAAAGTTTCTTGTAAACTGCATGTGCGGCCGGATTAGGAACGTAAATTTTGTCCTTGAGGCCAGCCATGGCTTTGGTCGCCTCGGTGAAGGTCGCATTCCCACCTTTCCCAGAGCCAACGGCGACTGCCCCGGCTATCGCTGCGCCGAGAGCCGCCGCCTGGGAAGAGGCAGCAATATTCAACCTTCGCCCTGTCACGTCTGCATAGATCTGCAGCAGCAAATGATTTCGTTCTGACAGGCCGCCGCAGACGTACAGCTCATTGACGGGAATACCCTGCTTGGTGTGATTATCGATGATTGCCAGCGTTCCAAATGCGGTGGCCTCGATTAACGCACGATAGATGTCTTCGGGTTGTGTGGTCAGTGTCAGACCCAGGATCAGTCCAGAGAGAGAGGCATCCATCAATGTGGAGCGGTTTCCATTCCACCAGTCCAGGGCTATCAATCCACTTTGCCCGGGCGGAATTTCCGCAGCAAGTGATTCCAGATAGCCAAACAGGTCGAGCCCTTTTTGCCGTGCCGTTTCCTGGTAGTGCGCCGGAAGTTGGTTTTGGGTGAACCATGCAAAAATGTCGCCCACGGCTGACTGGCCGGACTCGTACGCGACCAGGCCGGGCACAATTCCGTCTTCGACAATACCGGCTACTCCCCTGGCCTGAACCTTCTTTTCATGCATCACCAGGTGGCATGTACTTGTGCCCAGGGCGAGCACCATTTTCCCGGCTTCCGCAACCGAGCATCCCAACACCGCTGCGTGCGCATCAATGACCGCCACCGCCACCGGAATCCCAGGTGACAGTCCCATTTTGCTGGCCCAGGATTTTCGCAGGCTTCCGGCAGGCTTTCCCAAGGAATGAATATCCAGGGTAAGTTTCTCCCGGACGAATCCAGCAAATCCAGGATGGAGCGCAGCAAGATAGTCTTTCGAAGGATACCCCGCGCTCTTCGACCACAGGCCTTTGTACCCGGCCTGACAGGCGCTACGCTTTTCTTCCCCGCAAAGCTGCCATACCAGCCAGTCTCCGGCTTCAATGACGCGGTCCGCTGCGGCATAAATCTCAGGCGCCTTGCGCAGCATGCGCAGTGTCTTCGGAAACATCCACTCCGGTGAGAGCCGGCCGCCATAGTTTGACAAAAAAGTCTCGCCCCTCGCCTCCGCCAGTTCGTTCATCTCCTCGACTTCCGGTTGGGCCGCGTGGTCTTTCCAAAGCTTGACGTATGAATATGGGTTGGATGAAAACTCCGGAAGCATGCAAAGTGGGGTGCCGTCTGCAAGCGTAGGCAGGACAGAAGATGCCGTGAAGTCAACACCGAGACCGATGATTTCTTCTGCTTGAACCCCGCCAGCACGCATAGCATTGGGAACGATTTGCTCCAGTACCGTCAAGTAATCATTTGGATTCTGGAGCGCCGTTTCGGGTTCGAGACCGGTGCCGTCAGGCAAGTGGGATTCGAGTACACCGTGAGGATATGGAGCCACCGCCGTGGCAATCTCTTCGCCGGATCCGGTGTCCACGAGCAATGCGCGGGCTGTCTCCGTGCCGTAGTCGAGGCCAAGAGAGATATGTCTTTTTGGCATCATAGACCTGGGTTGGTTTTTATCTTTCAAAGGTCAAATGCAAAGCTACGCATACAAGGTGTGTGGAATATCCAGCAGTTCACAAACAGCAATGAGTTTGTCGATCTGGTTCCCATAGACACCATGGATGTGATTGCAGGAGTAGCTCGAGAAGAACTCTTCCGGTTCTACCTTCAGTTTGCAGAACGCGTGCGGCCAGTTGTCCTGAACCTGGTTGATCAGCTCTTCATTCAGTGCATCATCAAATTGGACAAACTCACCAGGAACAATCGCCATCCAATATTGCCCTGAGACTCGCATCAATCTTGCCAGGGTAACTTCCCCAGGGGCTGCCAGGTGAAAAACCGAAGCGCCGCCGGCCGGGAAGTAAATGCCTTCCGGGCGAAATTCGACCTTGGCCAAATTCTCTTTGAAGTCGAAACTCTTTGCAGCGAAATAGGTAGCGTGCTGACCGGAATTCACCAAATCCAAAATACCGTGCTCAGCAAAATAATGGCGTACATCGGCAAACAGAACCGGGGTGTTCGCCAGATGCTTGAAAATCTCCATGGTTAGAGCCGCATCCATATCTGCTTCGGTGGCGCAAACCATGGGTTCCTTGGGACCATCGAAATCGTAGGGGTCGTTCATAAAAGCTTCCGGAACATCCGTCGTGCAGTAGTTATTGGTCAGCTCCGTCTGGGACTTGATGCCGCAGAAATCGAATCCCTTTTCTTCGTTGATCTCTTTCATCGCATAGTAAATGCGGATTTGAAGTTCAAGTTTCTCCGGTGTAAGTTCTTTGCCATTGTAGTGAATTTTCTTGACATATTTTTCGCACCACTCTCTGGCAGCTTTCACTTTGGCTCTGTCGATTTGCTCTGTTCTCCGAATGACTTCCAACTGGTCGACATGCTCTACATCGATGCCGAATTCCGCCATCCACTGGTCGGTATTGCTTACCGCGGTGTAAATTCCGATAGCGCGACCACCGTAGAGTCCGTAGGTTTCCCCCCGCAGTTTGCTCACCGCACCCGCCGCATCGATGTAATCGAACATCCGTTGTAAGATCGTTTCATCCTCAAGGCTACCGAAGAGTTTGCGATGGTCAACGCCGGTTTGGTCGAGTGCCCCGCTTGCGGCCATCAAAGCGACCAGCCCCGGGTATTGGGGATTGATGTTGGAGTAAAGCAAAAACGGCCCGGGCGCGAATTTGGCCGCGATAGCCGTGAACTGAGGGAAAGCCCATACTGCATAATTGAAAATCGTGAGGTCCACATTTTGCGAGCGAATAAATGTGGCTTCTTTTGCAGCCAGGCGGTTGGTCCAGACCACCTCCCGGCCGGCAACGACGTCATAACCAGCCTCTTTAAGTCTGGTCTTTAGCGCTTCCATGAAACGATTGTTGACTTCAACGAGAGGTTCCTTTAAGAAATCTCGCCCATCTGAGAATGTCAGAACGCCGATCCTGGTTTTTCGCATTTTCTTCCTTTCGGTCTTGTTGACCAGAATTATTGTCTCACGGGTTTGAACACGAACTGAAGCGATCCGCATGAAGATATGGGCACCGCATCATAAATGCAACAGGATAGATTGGTCCACGATATGGCCCATGGAAATTGTATCGGGATGAGAAGCCAAACACGAAATCTATACCCGTGACATCTGTATGGTCGTCTTGCTTTTGTATTTCCTGGTTTGTATTTTGGCAGAACGCACGAGTTGAGACATCTCGCGCACAGATTTCCGATGTGAGTTTTAACGAGCAATCTGGGTAGAACATGCAGTACGGTTCTTCGTGCACCCGCGCTACAGCATGATTTAGTAATACTCAAACCTAAATGAAAGGATGTGTCATGACCGAAATATTCGAAGTGTTCATTTGCCTTTCATTTGTTGTGTTTTCCATGGCTGTTGCTTCTGGACAGGACTCTTCATTTGACGGATTGGGGATGAACATGGGAAATCTCTCACGCTTGTCTCACGCGAAGACGCGTTCGATCAGTCCGGAGAATTTCACGGGTGAGAAGGGTAGGGGAGGCATGTCTACTGATGGACCTGCTGCTGATGCATCCCGTGACCTTGGACAGGGATGGAAAGTCTCTCCCTATGTTAAGATTGAACCCCAGGCTACATTTGTTTTAGCTGAGATTGAAGGCCCGGGCGCTATTCAGCAAATCTGGATGACTCCCGCCGGCAACTGGAGATATTCCATTCTTCGGTTTTATTGGGATGGTGAAGAGAATCCCTCCGTGGAAGTTCCGGTCGGCGATTTCTTTGCGAATGGCTGGGGAGAATACGCTCCGGTGGTTTCCGCCCCCGTGTGCGTCAATCCGGGAAGCGCCTTTAACTGCTATTGGGAAATGCCGTTCCGCAAATCCTGCAAGATTACCATGGAAAATTTGGATGAGAAGCAAATGACTTTGTACTACCAGATCAATTACACCCTGACTGATATCCCGGACGATGCGGCATATTTTCATGCACAGTTTCGGCGGGTGAATCCCGTGCCCTATAAAGATGTGTACACGATCCTGGATGGCGTGAAAGGATGGGGACATTATGTTGGCACCTACATGTGCTGGGGTTCCAACAACAAAGGGTGGTGGGGGGAAGGAGAGATCAAATTCTATATGGATGGCGACAAAGAGTTCCCGACTATTTGCGGTACGGGTGCGGAGGACTATTTTTGCGGTTCGTATGGGTTTGTGTCAGATAACGAGTACAAAGAATACACAACCCCATTTGCAGGAATGCCGCAGGTCATCAAGCCGGATGGATTATGGAATTCCCAGATGCGCTTCGGACTTTATCGCTGGCATATCATGGATCCTGTCCGTTTTGAAAAGGATTTGAAAGTGACCATGCAGGCCCTGGGCTGGCGTTCAGGCGGCCGGTATCTGCCACTGCAGGACGACGTTTCGTCCGTGGCGTTTTGGTACCAAACGGAGCCTCATGCTGCTTTTCCGGAGTTGCCTGGTAGAGATGATTTGGAGATCAATTGATGTAATCGGGAAGACTTCGGTTTGACTGCCTACTCTTACATTCATCCGGAACAAATCTCATGAAAAAGGCCCATATTCTTCTTTGTCTGGTTGCACCATTCGGCGCCCTAACATCATCATCCGCCGGAAGCATTTCAAGTCCAGATGTACTGGCTGCTCTGCATCGAACCCAGACCATCGCTTACCCGGTAGCCGGTGCCGCTGTCAGCGAAACGGTGGCGCTCGCTCTTCGGAATGAGTTGCTGCCGGATGTCCGCGTTGTTGCGATCTCAGATACACATGATATTCCGCAAGACGGCGTTCTGTTCGTCGGGACCGGAGCGGGGCATCGGTGGCGCCGCCCCGTGGTTCCGCCCGAGGACGGCCCCTGGATGTTCGCCAGACTCGAGGAGGGTGGCGGCGGCGTCATTCGCGCATCTCACCCGAACTTTCTGTACGCTCTCTTCGAACTGGTGAAAGAGCAGCTCGCGGATCCTGATGAAGATGAACTGCTGGAGGGTTGGTTGCGCCAGCCTAAATTCCGGTGGCTCACAGGTCGGGATGATGTGCACTTGCTCAGACTCGGATATACAAAACGTCGCCGGGCACCGGTTACCCTTGCGGACATCGAGGCGTCTTTCAAGGAAGTGGCTCGGGTTGGCGGCACGCATGTGGTTGTTAATGAGCCTGCTTCCCGGTTCCCCTACGAGACCGGCCCGGACGGTGAAATGTACTACCGCTTCTATTCCTATGCCGGCGATCTCGACCAATACGTCCAGACCAAACTCAACAAAGGAACCTACCCGCGCGACTACCGGGAAGCCAATCTTGCACTGCTGAAGCGAATCTCGCAGCTCGCGGCAAAATACGGGCTTACCCCGGGAATGTACATTGCGAATCCGCGGTCGGTGCCTGAGTCGCTGCTGGAGAAATATCCCTTTCTGCGCGGCGCCAGAGTGGATCACACGTTCCGATCGTTTCGGCCGCGGTATACGCTGACTCTCGCGCACCCGGCGGTCCGGTGGCACTATGCCGAATTGCTCAGAACACTGTTGGCGGAAGTCCCGGAGTTGGGGTTTGTCATCACCCTGATAAATGACAGCGGTTCTGGATTCGAGTACACTGCCAGCCTTTACCCGGGTCGGAATGGTGGCCCGTACGTCGTTCGCGAATGGCGCCCCGACCATGAGATAGCCAGAGCCGCCGCCGAAAATGTTGTCCGCTACTACCGCGTGCTCAGGGATGCGGCGCACGAAACGCACCCCGATTTCAGGATCATTACCGGACTCAAGAACATTGCGGAAGAAGCGGAAATAATCCTCGATGGGCTGGACAACGGCATTGACCGCAGACTTGTTTCACAGCGTAGTGACTACGATCCGGACTGGCATGCTACAATGGAAGAGTTCCGGGCCAGGCGTTCATACCTCTACTCGCAAACCAGTGCTACAGGTTCTCGCCAGGTTCTGGGCGTGCCAAGTCCCTGGCGCACTTACGAGAACCTCAAGACGCAGCATAAGGTTGGTTTTCAACGCCTGGGTGTCAGCATGGACCCGCTGTTTTTGGCCCCATTTGACATTAACCGGGAGGCTCTGCGTGCTTTTCAGCTCCGTCCGGGCGTGCCCCTTGATTCGGCGATTGCTGCAACGGCGCGCCGTTGGGTGGGACAGATGCACGCGGGGCGCCTCGTCGAAATTTGGCGTCAGACCGACAGGATTGTGGCCGCCACTCCGAATCTGCCCCTGTACGGTGGGCAGGGCTTCACATGGTACCGGTTCTGGGTGCGCCCGTTCGTCCCGGACATCTCGAAAATTCCGGAGAGCGAGCAGCGGTACTATCTGGAATACATGCTTTCGATTTTCAACAATCCGCACAATATCGATTTCCGGGCGGATGCGCTCTGGGAAATCCAGTCCATCAAAGACTCTGATGGCTTCGTCGAGCAATTCGATGCTGACGTGCTGCCCCGACTGCAGGAGGTCATCGCTCTCGCAAAAGAGACTCTCGACGAGGTCCGGGGCAAGGACGATATCGAGGCGGTCTTTGTAGATCTTAACGACCGTTTACTCGCCTACCGGGCGTACTGTAAAACGCTGAGGAATATTTCGGCCTGGATCGCCGGGGTCCACGGCTATCTGGAGGCCGACAACGAAACCGACCGGACCGCCAGGCGCAACCAGGTTGAAGACATGGTTGACAATGAGCTTCAGAACGCCAACGAGCTTCTGGATCTTTGGAACTCATCGAGCACGGACTTTTTCCCCCTGTGGGAGATCGGTGAGACCATGCACACTTATGGCGCTAATCTTGGCGAGCTCCTTGAGAAGAAGATTGAGCTGACCAGGCGGTACAGGAACCATCCACCATTTGTGGATCCGGACTACATGTGGAGGATGCCTGATGGCAGCGAGTTGAAAGAGAGCGAGTATCTCGGGTATTGAGCGGGAATTGGCTCCAGTGCAAGTGGATCCTATTGGCACAGCGGGGCACAAGAAACTACTCTGGCTGTGCGAGTGCTGGCTGTTCTTCACCACCTGCCGCTTCCAGAATGAGCGCACCAACGAAAGGAGATAACAGTGAGCCACCTGCGCTATGCCGTCCATGCCTATGCGTGGACGACCAGTTGGAGCAACGACACGCTTGGCCTGATTGACCATACGAAAGAGCTTGGCTTTGACTTGATCGAGATCCCGCTCATGGAACTCGAGAAGATTGACTCCGCCAAAATCAGGGATCGACTTACAGCAGTTGAACTCGGAGTCTGCACCTCGACGGCTTGTTCTGAGGCCAACGATCTCACCGGAGAGGATGAAACCACCCGGCAGCGCGGTGTAGAATATCTTGAAGCGTGCGTCAGAGCTACGGCAACGATGGGTGGAACAACCCTTTCCGGCGTGATTTATTCGGCGATCGGTCGCAAAATCGACGGCATGCCGGACGAGCGCTATTGGGAACGAGCGGCGAAAGGACTGAAATCCATCGCCCGGATGGCCCGGGACCACGGTATCACACTCGGCATCGAACCGATCAACCGCTATGAGACCTTCCTGGTGAACACCTGCGACCAGGCATTTCAGCTCATGCAGATGATCGATGAGCCTAACGTAGCCGTCCATTTGGATGCCTATCACATGAACATCGAAGAAACTGACTTTTATGCGCCCACGAAAAAGGCGGCGCCTCACCTGTGCCATTTCCACTTGAGCGAAAGTCACCGCGGCGTGCCTGGCACGGGCACAGTCGATTGGCAAAGCATCTACCGCGCGCTTGGCGAAGCCGGTTATGACGGTGTGGTCGGACTCGAATCCTTCACCGAGGTTTCCGAGGCCATGCGAGCCGCGACCTGCATCTGGCGCAAACTGGCGCTTTCCAGCGATTATCTGTTGCAGGAGGGTTTGAAATATTTGAAGAGTCTGGAGAAGAAGTGGTATCGTTGATTCAAGTAAGCGAATGTTTTTAGGCGTAAGACCTCGTCGCTCAATTGATGGCGACGAAGAGAAAAGAGAGAATCTGAGTTTATCTCAGCAAGGAATAGGACCGACACGATGTTCGGTCAACTCTCATGCTGAAAGAATCTCACCAAAATGTTATTCCGGCAAGAAATATCTTTCAAAAGAAATCAGGATGCTTACTCCTCGAGCAAAAAGTGTTTAACATCAAATCAAACATACTACAAACTAAGATCTAATTGGAGACGGAATGAACACAAGCGTAATTCAACAGCAAATCGACGCTTATCAACGTGATGGCTGCATCATCCTCGAAGACTTTCTGACGACTGATGAGCTGAGCGAAATGCGAGCGGCAGTGGGTGAGGGAGTCTCGAAAATGGGCAAAGAGAAGGTCGCTGGTGGTGGCAATAAGGAACTCGTCGAAGGTGATACCTACTACGACAGAGTATTTCTCCAGAGGCTCAATCTCTGGAAGATAAATGATACCATAAAGAGATATTTCCTGAATCCTGAATTGGGAAAGATGCTCTGCAAACTGGCGGGAATTGACGGAATTCGCGTTTGGCATGACCAGACATTACAAAAGCAGCCCTGGGGAAATCCGACCGCCTGGCACCTGGATAATCCGTACTGGTCATTTCATTCCCCAAGCGCCATATCCATTTGGATCGCACTGGATGACGCCACGATTCAGAATGGCTGTCTCTACTATATTCCGGGCTCTCACAAGGTCGCGACTTATGACAATGTGGAAATCGGACAGGATATTGCCGATCTGTTCAAGGTGTATCCGGAGTTCAAGAAGGTTGAGCCCATTGTTGCCGAAATGAAGGCTGGCATGGCCGGCTGCCACAATGGCATCTCCGCGCACGGCGCCGGACCGAATATGACCCCTTATCCGAGGCGCGCGATGACCTGTGCCTACATGCCAGATGGCGCGACATTTAACGGCCAGCAGAACATTCTGCCGAAAGAGTATTGCGAGACATTGAAGGTCGGAGATCCGCTGAATGATGAGACTCAGAATCCTCTTGTTTGGAGTAAGAATGGTTGAGTGAACTCAGACGAGTTAGGTTGAAACGATGAGTCTTCTGGAATGGCAGAAGGACGTTCCAGGAGACTCATGTTTCATCAGACTGACGATTCCCCGCTAACAGGCAACATCATTCGAACTTCAAATAGCCGAATCTCCATGGTAAATGAAATGCCGGCTTGCTGGTCATGCTCCAGGCGTAGTGTTCTCGCTGATCTTTTTTCGGTGAATCGATTCGATAGAAGTTGACTCGCCACAGGTCACCGGGTTTGGGTGGCGTATTGGGGGCGCCGATCAGCTCGTTGTGAGGGATCGCATATTCGGCGGTCCAGCCGCGAGCCATTCCCGCTGCGTCTGCTTTTCCGTCAACGTGAACCGCAGTTTCCAGACCATTGACGCGCCACTCCGTCAGGCCGATGAATGACTCGTCAGGTTTATCTGCTGAACGCCGGTTCAAAATAACAGAATCGAAGATGACGTTTTTGGGACTCACATTGATTTCGTAGTATTGATGCGCGACATCGGCAGGGTTGAGGAAGACTTCCACACATTCTTCATTCCAGATCGGACCGTCTCTTTCCGTAACCGTTCCCCAAACATAGTTGTCCTCGCAACGAAATCCAACGTAAAGATAGTCGTCATCATACAACGCCCGAACCTCTGTTGAGAACCGGCCCGGTTTCCCGGATATGGCGTCATTGAGCAAAATGACCGCTGCCTCATGCCATAGCTGGTCATCCAGCCTCCCGGTCAACTCTATCTTGCGAGGCACTTTCTTACAGACATATTCGGGTAAATCGGATGCTGTTTCTGCTGAGGTCATCTTGGACTTTCCTTCTCGACTTGAGTTGCATGAAATGAACAGAATAGAACCTGCGGCCGTGACTGCCAATGTCACGATTGCAAGCGCGCGGTTTTGTAGGTCATTTTTTGTCATTGGATGAATGCTAGTATTGTGAAGAGAATCGTTCGGCTTGTCTCTGTGCCTGCCAGTTACAAATATCCCATAGATTTGCCACCGGGTCCGGGGAATAGGGCAGCGTGTGAAGGTAGGGCGGTGGCCCAAACTCGGGAGTCAGTTTCGATTCCTGGATACCTCGCTTCTTCTGTGCAGCCCAGATCATGTCCCACCAGCGTTCATGCGCCTCCAACTCCGCCTTGTATTCAGGAGCCCGCGGATCCGGTACCTGCGGGCCTTCTCCGTAGCCCACCCTGGCATGAATGTGGATGGTTCTTTCAGCACATTTTTCTATGATGTCGCTCTGGTCGTCCATTAACCGCTCACATACGCAAACCCAATGGCTGAAGTCGCTGCACAGCTTTAATTCGGAAAACTGATTCAGCAGACGGTGGGTTGTCCAGGGGTTGTAGAGAATCCTGCCACGGTGGGTTTCATGCGCGATGGGGATTTGATGTTTGCGTTCAATCTCCAGCACTTCTTCAAAAAACTGGCTGCTTTCTTTCTCGCTCCAGGCGTCAATGCCACTGTGGCAATTGATGACAACGGGCTCGAAATCGATGGTTTCGATGACCTGCTTTTCAAACGAAGCAACATGTTCGTCCACCGTTTCGCCTTCCGTGAAGATCATGGCGATGTAGCGGAAGTGGTGTCTGCTGATGAGTTCACCGAATTGTTGCCGCCTGTCCTGGCCAGGCAACAGATGGGTTTCAATGCCAACGTAACCGAACTCTTCGATTTTTGGAAACACCGTTTCCCAAGGCTCTTCAACGCCCCACAAATGGCGATACAATGACAGTTTCATGAGTGCTCCTTGGGAATGAGATGATTTTCCAGTCGATGGCATCCGGCTTCAAGGACAAATATCAAATTCTTTTCGAAACTAGCAAGTTTCTTGAGAAAATTCAGACCGGCAGACTGAAAAAAGATGAAGGTTGCTTTCCAAATAATGTGCGCGGGCCAGCGACTGGTTTGCTTTGAACAACTGCGTTTTATTCTGGTTGAATGGCTCAAGAATCTGACTGACCAACGCATGGAATCTCATCCACCCGCAATGCTCAGTTGTCGGAAAAAATGATGTTCATTTCATTTTCTTGTTGAAAATCGCATGATTTCTTATTATCGTGGCATCTGAAATAGCAGCGGAGCGCCGGCTGCAATTCAACACAATTCGACCTTGCTCCAATCATGACTTGAGTCATGGCCCGACCTTCAGGCCAACTCATGTCGAGCCATTACAACTCATTTTCCACCATCTCTTGACCAGAATAGGGAGCAGCTTGCCATCATGAAAGAAAAAGTGAAAAGCGCAGTTTGGGCGACCGCGATAATCGCGGTGATCGTCATAGCATTGCCGTTTGTTTTGAGAACACCAAAACAAGAGACAGCAGCATTTGAGGTCAATAAGCAGACAGTAAACCTGGAGTCGTTAGATGGCGTAGCACTTTCTGCTGACTTATTTGAGCCCGGTTCTGACGAAAGCAAGCAACAGGCTCAATATCCAGGGTTGGTTCTTCTCAGCCCTTTCGGGGAATCCAGAGAGATCTATTCGGGCTTTGCGGCGCTTCTTTGCAGGCAGGGAGTGGTTGTGCTGTCGGTTGATGTTCGGAATTCCGGAGAGTCATTCACTGACCAGAATTCAGTAGTAGAGAGCATTGGGAAATTAGGCCTGGATGCGGATGCGGCAGTGACTTATCTCCAAAATCAAGGAAGCACAGCGCCGGGTAAAATAGCCATCCTTGGTACGGCAATCACAGCGCGAAGCGCATTGATGGTTTCAAATCTCGAAGAAAAAATCCAGGCGGCAGTCCTGGTCTCGGCAGTTCTGGATTCAACCGGGTATGAGATTATCCGGAGCTCGCCTGACTGCCCAATACTGGTATTGGCCAGCATTCAGGATGCGGCATCAGCCTCGCAGGCGCGCGATATCTATGAAGCCAGCACCAATCCTTCGAGCCAAATTGAATCGTATGTTAATGCCGGCGCCGGCAGTGACTTGTGGCGTTCTCAGGTGAGGTTCGAAATGATGTCGCTCATCCACGAGTGGCTGACAAACGTCCTTTCGAAATCTTAATCCGGAGTCGTTTGGGTTACGTTTCGTCTTCACATACAACTGCGTGGCTGGGGGAAGACTTACTCAAATTCAAATGGGCGCCAACACTCATTTGTTGGCAAAAAGACTGAGGTCTGCAATGTACAAGCGAATGAAGTTTCGATTCTCAGCATGTTTGTTTTTCTGCTTTTGGGCCTGTTATTTTGTTCTGCCGAACCGTGTTGACGGAGTGTTCGCTGAGAACCAGAAGCCGTTGAGATTGAGCGTTGATGTTGCCAAGTTCCTGGGAGACTCAACCCACATCAGAACAGAAGTATGTCAGAGTTTCAATCGTCAGGGGTTGACATATGAGAAGAGCAACATCGGTTTCATTGCACGTTTTCAGCTTGAAACGAAGATTCTTCAACAGGACTCAGTTGTTGTTCAGCACAACATCGCTGAGGCTGACACCGTTACTGACCTGGATCAAATTGAACCCGGACAGCAGTTTGTTTATGTGCTGCCCTTTTTCTTGAAGCCGGGTCGCTATCACATTCTAACGATACTGCATGACGTAAACAATGACAGTCGATCATCCAACGGCGTCCCGGTAGATATTTCACTGTTTCCCGGCGACTCAATGGTCGTAAGCGACATTCAGTTTGCATCACACATCGAGAAATCTTCAAATCTCAGCAGCCCCTTTGTCAAAAACAATCTCCATGTTATGCCAAATCCGCAAGCGTTATACGGTGATGGGCTGGAAAACATCACTTTCTATGCTGAAGTATACAATCTGGATTTGTCCGCAGAAGTTGGCGGCACCTATTGTGTCGATTATATTATTGAGACCGAGGAAGGCAAAATTCTCAGTCGCATTCCCGGCCGGCAACGACCCAAGCACAACAATAACGCCGCTATTTACACTTCGTTTGATATTTCCGGCCTGAAGAGCGATCGCTATCTGCTTAAGTTGGACGTTACCGACAACACCACGGGTACCCGGGCGTATGCGTCCAAGAGCTTCTCAGTTTTTCGACAGGCCGACGCTTTGATGGCCCATGCTGACCAGGAACGCAGAGTGTATCAGGATCTGGACGAAGCCACACTGCAAAATTACTTCGACCAGATTTCCTATATCGCGACAGATGCAGAGCGGGACATATTCAAGCAATTGGAATTACAGGGGATGAGAGAATTCTTGTTTCAGTTTTGGCAAGGCAGAGATCCCCTTCCTGAAACGCTAAAAAACGAGTTCAAGGATGATTATGTCGAACGCTTGCTCAAGGCCAAAGTCCACTTTTCTTTCAGTGAAACCGAAGGTTGGAGAACCGACAGAGGGAGAATCCTGCTAATCTATGGTGCTCCGGATTTCATCGAGCGCGAGCCCGCTCTGCCTGACCAGAACGCCCATGAAATCTGGACTTATGACACGACTGAGGGCAGAGCCATATTCGTGTTTATTGACATGAACGCAAATGGCCAATATCGTCTTATTCATTCTGATTATCGTGATGAAATAAGCAATCCCAATTGGGAATCGTATCTCTACAAATAACATGCAATATGGTTTTTCACGGTACACCTGACGAGGCGACGGTTGTCAGTAACGAAGATGTGATTGCCATGGTGTACGTATTGTCTCTATCTGAACCACAAACCTTGACATTTCGAACACAGGACCGGCCCATCGCCAGCTACTGACCTACGACGCTTGGTAACGAAGATTTCGTAACCTGCAAAATTTCTTGCCCGTTTCTAGCCTAAAGTATTACCTCTCCGCAATTATTGTAATCTATGTGAAAAAAAAGAGTGCATTTGATGAAAGAAGTTATGTAGATTTCTTCTTACTCACCTATCCTGCACAAAGATTGTTACACCAGCAGAGCTAAACTAGATTTTCAGGTTACTAAATCTGCAAATTTTATATGCATTACATGCAAAGAATATTGTTAGCGTTTTGTTAAATTTTTGACAGGTTACTTATCGACCTGATAGGTAGTGGCACCATCAAAGGCTTTTCAATTTCCAATCTACAAAGCAACTCCAGGGCTTTTTTCGATTCCGACTGACAAGTACCTAAAGGAGGTGTGACATGACTTGATTCGTTGTCTACGATTAGCGACAAGTTCATTCATTCATACTAAGTGGGTTTAGTTTTAAGGAGGATAGAAAAATGAGGGAAATCTCCTCAAGATCACAGAGCTTGTTGGCAGTGTTGTTAGCTTTGAGCATGATTGCATGCTTTTCGGTTTCAGCATTTGCGCAGACGGCTGGTAAGATCGCCGGCACAATCACCGATCAGAACACGGGTGATGGTCTTGCTGGCACTAACGTAGTTATCGTCGGTACTTACTTTGGCGCGAGCGCGGACTCCGACGGCCGCTATTTTATCTTGAACGTGCCGCCGGGTGTCTACACTGTACGGGCGACTTTTATCGGCCACAAGACAGTCAGCCGGGAAAATGTCCGCGTCAGTGTTGGCTTGACCACCGAGCAAAACTTTGCTCTTGAATCCGCGGCGGTTGAAGGCGAATCAGTTATCGTGGTGGCCGAGGCGCCGTTAGTTGAAAAATCACAGACCGTTACGGCCTCAAGGTACGGTACTAAGGAACTCAACAATACGCTCCCGGTTGCAAATGTCCGCGAGCTTATTGAAACTACCCCAAGTATGTATCGGGGATTTATTCGCGGCGGTAACAAATACGAAACCAAGACCCTTGTCGATGGCGTTGATGTGACGGATAGCTATTTCTCCAGGGGGCAAGGCTCTTATGGTCGTGAGGCCGGGCATTTTCACGTTAATATGCTGCCCACCGATGAGAATGACAATGGCGGCGTTACGGTTTCAGCAAATGCCTTGCAGGAGCTGCAGGTTTTTGCCGGCACGTTTGGGGCTGAGTTCCCTGCCGCGACGGCCGGTATTGTGAATGTTGTCACCAAGGAAGGTGGACGAGGCTATTCATTCAATCTCTTCAACAGAACCCTGGTCACCTCTGGCAAAGACCATCAGGGTTCAAATATTTACCATGACCGAGCTGCCTATCGTGAGGAGGGGGATAGATTAGTGGATGAAGGGAGTCCGCGAGGTGACCTTTATACGTGGACGGAACAAAAGGCCCTTGATGACTACAACTACGATCCTGTTGCTGGTGAGAGCCAGAGCCGCTCGCATGAGACCAGCCTGACAATCTCCGGCCCGCTTGGTAAAAAGGGTGGTTTTTTCCTGGACGGAGGATATAGTCAGACTGACGGAGCCTATGCTTTTGATCGCACCAAGAGAATCAATGGCAGCCTTAAGCTACATTACAACCTGGCGCCTGATAAGAAACTCAACGGAATGTTTCAATTGAGCGACGGCGGAGAGTTATTTGACTTCGTTAATTGGAAATTCAACCCAAGATACAAATATTATATGGAGGGTGCTCCCCGCTATAAGGATCTTGCGACAGTCGGTTATCTCAAGTATACTCATGCAGTTAATGCCAGTTCATTTTTTGAGGTTCGCGCCTCAAGGACAACCAATATCTCTCGAGTCGGCTACCCCGATGACGACGGCGATGGTATCCCGGAGTTGGGGGAGAGTGGTGACTTCATCGACTTCAGCGACATTGATGAATACATCAAATATGTCGGCGGAAATGGCGAGGTAGGCTCGGAGAACGGTTTTGTTTTTGGTTCCACCACCGACCGGGTGTTCTTTAGTTCGACACTTAATCCCGCTGGCTGGCAAAAACTAAATCAAGCCGAATTTCCAGTCAATGGCGTCGGTGTCAACGGCCAGTACCTGACCGCTTACCCACTCGCCGTGTACCAGGAGTTCGAAAGAGACAAGATTAACTTCAAAGCAGACGCAACCAGCCAGGTGACGCACAACCACCAAATCAAAGCTGGCGTGAGCTACACGAGACACGATGTCAATGTGAATACCTTTGTGCCTGAACTCTACGGTAGGGGCGAAGAGTACCCGACCTCCAAGGCGCATGTGCAATTCCTGGATTTCAAGCCCCAGGAGTTTGCCGCGTACATTCAGGACCAAATCGAGTTCGAAGGCTTAATCGTCAACATTGGTGCTCGTTTAGACGGTTTCAACAACGACACCGAGTTGTTTGCCAACGAATTCGATCCGGTGGACCAAGTCAATGAGGTGGATCCAATCACTGGGGAAAGAGGCGATTTTCTGCGCTATGATGTCAATCGTGGCGACGCCGTAGGCTTTGAGTGGTTCCTCAGCCCGAGAGTCGGTGTGTCTCATCCTGTCACCGACAACCTGGCGATGCATTACTCATTTGGCCGTTATTTTCAATATCCAAATTATGCCTCGATTTTCGAAGACTACAACTTCACGAATTATGCCGCTTCGCCGTCACCAGAGGCTGTTCGTCCGAACCAGGAAGCGGTACGATCAACTAACTATGAGATTGGCACTCAATGGTCATTTACGGATGACTACCTGATCAACGCCACCGGCTATTATCGCGATGTTGAAAACACCGGCCGCCAGTCGTATACGCTGACGACTTCAGAGAATTTGCCAATCCGATTCAACACGACCTGGGGCTATTCGGATGCTCGCGGTATTGAACTCGAGCTGAGCAAGCGACCCGGCAAGTGGTGGGGTGGCCGTATTTCCTATGCTTTCACTTACATAAAGCAAGCCGGCAACGTAGGCTCTTTTCAAGATGCTTACAGTGCAGGTCAGGACAGCGCGGACTTCGCCGGTCTTCCATGGGATGAACTGGACCGCCGGCCTTCGCGCGAACGCAACATCATCGTAACCCAGGGCGGATCGAATCAGCTCTCGGGTGGCTTCGACCGTCCGCATCGTCTAAACGGTACGCTGCAACTATTTCTGCCTGCCCGCTTCAACGCCACCTTTATTGGTGAGTGGACCAGCGGATTCTATTTCCAGCAGTTCTTTGATCAGCCGGCCAATCCTGATCCATTTTTTGACCGTAATCTGAATTTGGAGGTGGGTCCAAGCAGCTACTTCATCAATGCGCGCATCTCGAAACTGTTTAATTTTGCGAACTTCGGGCTTGAGGCATTTTTCGAAGCCCGCAACCTGTTCAATCGCACAAATATCCGCAGCATCTCAAATGAGCCTGCTCGGGAACAAAATGATCGAGAAATCTGGGAGCTGGGACGGCCTGATCCTGTAGACGGTAGCAACAGACTGACTGATGCAAACACCGATCCTGAAGGCACGTTGCAGATGCCAACGGACAGTTTCGGCCGACCCTTCTATCTCAATGCGAGAGAATTCTATTTTGGGCTCAATTTAAACCTGAACTAAAATCCCTTTGGATTTACAGGATTCTCATCGGATAATTTTAGGAGTTAAAATGAATATCAAAGAAAAGATCTTAATGCTCGGCATCATCGGCGTCCTCGGGCTGACCATGGTGTTGACAACCACCGCGAATGAGCCCCGGGGCAACGGGGTCATCGTAGCGGGTAATTTTTGGGCATCCTATCGCCCCCCGCACACGCCAGGTGCCTGGCCGGGAAGAAATGCCTACGTTGATGATTTTCAAGCGCGTGGGGATAAAGAGTCAGCAAACGGAAATTGGCTTACTTGGCAATCTCGCTATGTGAGTAGCGGCCGGTTTGGCAACACTGTCGCGGCCTGGCCGTTTGGAAAAAACATTGCAGGAGGTTGGGGCGAGCCGCTAGGCGCATCGGTATACGACCCCAGCGCTGCCTTCGCCACTGCCAATGCCAAGGTTTTTGCGCAAACCCCGCTGGAACCAAAGGACCTGCAGTATTCCTACTTGAAATATGGCAGCAAGATCCCTGGCGCGGGAGATGCAGCACGGGATTATGTCCGGCCCGGCGGCAAAAGTGAAGGCGGCGCCTTTTTCAAGGATGGCCGTAAAGGCGTGGTCTACTACGAGGCCGGTTGGCCCACAAATGTGGGGATCGATGTCAGATTGCGCGTGATTTCCATGACCACCACCTGGGGCAATCTTGATGACCAGCAGATTGTTGAGCTTGAGTTTTACAATACGGGTGAAGCGGATATTGATAATGATGGCGTCGTCGATATGTCGAACCATCGTATCGAATCGCTGGCCATGCAGTATCACGGCGAACCGTGGTACATGACAATGACCCCTGCCGGTACCCGTTGGTACAATACGGGTGGCTACCGTCCCGGCTTTCATGATGCCACGCCTGATGAGAATGGCGATCCCTGGTCAATTACTGGCTATGGCTTTGGCGCTGTGAACCGGGAGCTCGAAAATGACCCCGGCCTGTCCGCCAATCAGGGCACTAACGAGGGGTGGTATCATGATATCATCTATGGTTGGACCTATCTTGGCGCCAAGAAAATCGAGAATGGTGTGGTGGTTGGCGAAAAGATGCTTGCCTTCAAGAACTCTGCCGGTGAAGAAGTTGTGCATCCCGTCGGTGAAGGCGAAAGAAGAGGCTGGTTCATGTCTAATACCACCACGGAAAGTTGGCAAGGTGGTGTGGGCACATCCGCCCGCGGCCACCATCTCACCGCCACTTCCCAGTTTTTTGTTGCCGGCAGTAAGAATCGGTCCAGTACAGATGTTGATTTTAACCCGAATCCTGCTTTGTTTGCCTCCGGTAACGAAGATGATCTGAGTTCGTTTGTTGTCAAGGACGACCCGAATACCTGGGAATATCCTGATGGCGCTTTTGAGTTGGTGCCTCCCGTAACCACGCACCAGGGCATCACTTTGCCAGGGCCAAACCCGATTCCGACTTTCGGCGGCTCCCAGAATCGTCCCTTCCAGGCTGATCTGCTGCACGAGGGTTGGGTCTCTGAGAACGCGTTTAACGAAAACCCGACGGGTGGCTTCGGTCCCTTTGCACTCGAAGTTGATGAGACCATTCGGGTCTATTTCGTGCGCGCCATGGGCCACCGTTTGACCGGATTGCGCCGCGCCATCAAGGGTGCTCGGGCAATGTATGACGGCATTCAGACTGACGGTTCATTCCTCGATCCGGATGCTCCTGGTGTGCCGGACATCAAAATAACAGGTTCGACCAATGTCAAACCGTTGATTATGTTCAACACGGTTGCGGATGCCGACGGCTACAAGATCTACCGGTCAAAGGCATGGCCTCCTTACGATCCGACCGAAGACGGACTCATCTTTGAAGATGTATACTGGAAAACAAATACACCCGGGGAAGACAATCGTCCGTCACCGGAGCCTCTTAATCCAATGCTTACGGATACTTCACGCATTGAAACACGACCGGGTGAGCATTGGGGACCGTATTCCCTTCTCGCCATTATTCCAACCGCGGAACTGGCAAATTTCGCAAATCCGCGTTCGGCTGATGCCGGTGATTACCCCTATGCTTATGAAGACAGTCAGGATGCCTTCACGCTTCCGGGGCAAACATTCTACTATTATGCCTCAGCTTATAAGAGTACTCGTCCGGCCGCTCCATACGACCAGTTGGAAGGTAGCTCTGTAAGCTGGATCGAGAGCGGTAAGGTCAACGTCAACGGCCGTGACGGCCTCTGGCAAAACACCTGGCCTTTCACGCCACGCGACCCATTTTTCCCTGATGACACTGAGGTTGACGCACTTCAAGCTTTGGGTGCGGATTTTGTGCTGGTTTCTCCGCCTGTCACCGTAGCGGACTTGCAACTGAACCGGGCCAACATTGTTGTCAGACCAAACCCCTACAAACGCCTGGCCTTTCATGATGTGGGTACGGAACACAAGATCCTTTTTGCTAATCTGCCTTCCCGTGCCACCATCACCATCCTGGACCTGTCGGGAGAGATCATCGACCGCATCCAGTATGAATCACCAACCGAAGAGAACGGCACCTTTTTCTGGGAAATGTTCTCCAAGAGCGGTGTTGAAGTGTCGAGTGGCGTGTACATTTGGGTTGTGGAGTATGAACGCGGTCTCGAAAAGGGCCTGCTTTCAATCCTAAGATAATTTGCCATGCAATTCTCGAATTGAGAACATCCGCAATTTTGAGGAGAAACCTATGCAACCGAAAAAAGTTTTATCAGCATACATCATCGTCGCTATTATGTTGTCGGCGACGATGGCCTTTGCTCAGAGACCTGGTCTCACCGGGGCCTCGTTTCTGAAGATTGGCGTTGGGGCTCGTCATGTCGGCCTGGGCTCTGCCGTGACAACAGTTTCCGGTGATCCAACCATGATGTTTTGGAATCCGGCAGGCATCAGTTCAGAAAAGACTAATATTTCTCTTAGTCACAATGAATGGCTGCTGGCCTTGACTCATGAAGCACTCGCGGCCACTTTTCACGTGGACGGCATCGGAACCATTGGCGCCGGGCTTATCTACATCGGCGAAGGGGACATCATAGCCAACCGTGACGTAGCACCTACCGCTGGTACGTCCAATCTTCAGGCTGATCAGGCAACAGGGGCTACCTACAGCTTCTATGACCTTGCTCTGAATGTTTCCATTGCCCGGCAATTTACGGACAAGTTGACGCTTGGTGCGAGTCTCAAACTGATTAAAGAGAAAATCGATGATCTGAGTGCCACTGCAATCGCCGGAGATTTTGGCGTCATTTACAATACAGGCTGGAATGGCCTGACATTTGGCGCCCGACTGACAAACCTGGGTGGCGATTTGGAGTATTTTCAATTTGGCGCACCGATACCAATAACGTTCTCCATGGGTGCTTCCATTGCGCTTGCCGAGGAAGAGGATAACAAGGTGGTTGCATTTATAGACGCCACCAAGCCGCAAGACAACCGCCAGCTCTATTTTGGCGGACTGGAGTGGCAGGTCCTGCAAAAGCTCTCCCTGAGGGGGGGGTACAAGTTTAACCTGTCCGGCACGGAAGATTCCTTCAACATTTCAAACACCGATGAAGGTGCTACCTTCGGGGCTGGACTTGTGATTCCCTGGAGCGAGGCCGACATGCATCTGGATTATGCCTATACGGACTTTGGCATTCTGAACGACGCGCATCGATTCTCTTTCACAATATCATTCTAACGGAATCCATGCTATGAAAAAATCCTGGCGTCAACCTTATGGTTGTTCGCCAGGATTTTTTTGTTTACGTTGTTCGAACTCTATCAGCGGAAAACATTTCAAGCATTGAACACGCGTTGCCTTTGATGGCTTCAACAAAATTTTTGACTTTCGTAGGATATAAGTCATGGTTTTATCTATTGAATCCTCCGATTGCATCACTTCGAAAGAAAATTTTCCCAAGAAGAAAGCAACCACGGGTATGTTCAGAAGACGCCCCTTAGCTTTAGCTTGTTCTACTCAAGCCAGGGCCCTATTCACTCGAAAATCGTGCGACGTCCTGTTATTGTTGATGTTGTTCTCACTCTTGGCGCCCACATCAGCATCAGCTCAATCATTCAACCTGCAAACCCAGCAGGTAGGCCTGCAATATGCCTACTATGGTAATGGCGTTGCGGCCGCGGATTACGACAACGACGGTTTTCTTGACATTTACATGGTTTCCAGCGATCCCCACCATCCTTCCAGTCCTGGTTCGGCCAATTCATTATTTAAGAATAATGGCGATGGCACATTCACCAACGTTGCCAAAGACGCCAATGTTGAGGGCATCATCGACACGACCTCGATACCGCAGAACAAGCTGGTTGAGAATTTTGGCGCCTCATGGGGGGATTTTGACAATGATGGCGATGTTGATCTGTATCTGACGAACAAAGGCCTCGATGAACTCTACGAAAACTTAGGTGACGGCACCTTCAGAAATATCACGCACAGCGCCGGTCTTGATTTGTTGATCCGCGATAGTGCGAGTGCGGTTTGGTTTGACCTGGATAATGATGGTGATTTGGACCTCTATGTCAGCAGCTACGGGCAACATGGCCTCCCAGCCAGTTCCGACAACGTCATGTATCGCAACAACGGCGATGGCACGTTTGCCAACATAACAGCCACCACAGGTCTTGGCGAACCTGGCTTCACTTTCGTCACGATGGTACTGGACGTTAACAGGAACGGTACGGCAGACCTCTATTGTGTGAACGATTTTGGCGACAACTTTTTTTATCTGAACAATGGCGACGGCACGTTTCGGGAAGCTACCCGCGAATTTGGCCTGGAAAACTTCGGCCATGGCATGGGTGTCACTCTCGGTGACTATGACAATGATGGCCTGTTTGATATTTACCTCACAAACATTGCTGATGACCTGGAGCAGGAATGGAGTCCTTTGTTCCGTCAAACGGGCTCCGGGTATTTTCAAGATGTCACGCGTCAAACGGGCACAGGCATCACATTCTGGGCCTGGGGGTGTGAATTCTTTGATTTTGATTTGGACGGGGATCTCGATCTGTATGTCGTGAATGGAACGTTTGGAAACGCCTTTCACAATCTTCTGTTTCGCAATAACAACAATGGCACCTTTGAAGATTTCAGCCAACAGAGTGGCGCTGACGGACAGGCAGAAGCCCGTGGTTTATGTGTTGCAGATTTTGATAACGATGGCCGGCTTGACATGTTTGTTGCAAATATTCGAACCACAGCGCATTTGTATTTGAACTCAATGCAAGATGGAAACTACCTGAAAATCAATCTGATTGGAACCCAAAGCAACCGAGATGGTCGAGGTGCTGTAGTCAGGATTACGGCCGCGAACAAGACCTACCATAGACCCAATGACGGTGTTGAATTCTATGGACAGTCGAAAACGCCCATTCATTTCGGCTTGGGCGAAGCACAATTAGTCCAGAAGATCAAAGTTGAATGGCCATCGGGCCGGCAACAAGAATTCCACAACATCCCGGCAAATCAGACCCTAACCATACAAGAGAATTCCGGCATAATTACCGGCGTACAAGCTGCAAATAGTACTCCTCCAAAAGACTTTGCTTTGCTGAATAATTATCCCAATCCACTGAACAATCGCACCCATATTCAGTTTCGGGTGGGTGCCCGCGATCATATTAAGATTGAGATTTATGACATTTTAGGTCGTCTCGTTGCGACTCCGGCACAAGGGTACTTTGCTGCTGGTGAGCATTCTGTGTCGTGGAATGGGATCGACAGAGACGGCCATTCCTTGCCCTCAGGAACATACATACAGAAACTTTCAGGTGAAAATTTCGCAACCTATCGCAAATTAGCGGTGATGAGACAATGAAACCCTCAAGTCATAATTGCTGTCGAGTTTTGCCACACAGAGTTTTGGATCATCCAAACAAATCTGCACATAGCTTTTTCACAAGACTGATAGCTTGCAAAGCGTTATTTGCTACTTTGCTGATTTATGTTCTGCTTCTTTCTGTCAGCCAGTCTTTTGCCAAGTCGGGCGGCGGCAAACCTATTCCAGACATCTCAGTAGTAAGTCTGGATGGTGACACGCTGCTATTGAAAGAAATCTGCAAGGACAAGCCTTCTTTTATTTACTTGTGGGCCACCTGGTGTAAAGTCTGCTCCAAGGAAATGAAGAATGTCTTCAAGCTGCAGAATGATCTCGGTCAGGACGTGAGAATATTGGGAATTGCATGGAAAGACACGGCAGAGGCAATTAGGACCTACTTTGCCAAAAAAAAGGCGGTATTACCAAGCTACATCGACCATGATGGGAGTGTTTTCGAAGCGTTTGGTGCTGCTCAGACACCTTCCATGGTGATCGTTAGTAAAACTGGCGAGGTTGTTTTTTCCGGGTTTGCTTCATTCCGAAAACTTAGACGAATATTGGCGAAACAAATAAATAATGACTAAATTGTCTTGATGACATTGATTGTCGGAAGTATCGAAATCAGATCAACTAAATCTACCAGGAGTTGGCACAATGAAACGCATAACGCTATTGTTCATTGCTGTGATTTGCGTGACGTTTTCAACCAGCAAGTTTGTTCTGGCGCAAGGCGGAGTTAGCTGAAGGCGTCCGGCGCTCCCGGGTGGGAGCTTGCTGCAATACAATGCCATCGTAGACGGACAGTTGACGATAGGCACAAGCTACGAATATGAATTTCTAACAGATCCGATTTATGGAACCCGAAGCATCCCGAATGTTAATCGTGAGCGGACCAACAACACGGCTACTTCATTCTTTGTAAACTACGGTCTTAGCGATAAATTCAGCCTTACTTTGTTTGTGCCGTATCGCTCAGTCACCAACGAAAAAGTTTTGTTCCGCGGACAGAATGATGATCAGTACGACGGTGGCAAGTACATACGGCATGCTTCCGGAGTGGGCGACATGGCTTTCATGCTCAACTATGCTTTGCCGCGGTTTTCGAAGTTGCCTACGATACTCCTTAGTGCAGGCGTGAAACTGGCTAACGGCTCTATCGATGCCACGGACAAATATGGGAAACGTTTTTCTGATAATTTGCAGATTGGTTCCGGCAGTGTCGATCCGATTGTTGCGCTTTCCCTGTCGCAGGCTTACCACAATATGATTTTCTCTGCTGAAGCGTTCACCCGCATCACAATGCGAGAGAATATCTATGGTTACAAATATGGCAACGAGCTTCACGGGATTCTGGCCGCGGATTATCCCGGAGCGCTCTTTTACGGAGGTCTGCGCCTAAGTTATTTGCTGGCCACAAGAGACCATTATGAGTACGGTAAAATAACACGGGAGCGTGGCGGGACATGGCTTTATCTGGCGCCCAGACTCGGCATCAAAGTGTGGGACAGTCTGGATTTCGATATCAGCCTGCCTTTTGCAGTTTATCAGAATGTCAACGAGAGTCAGTTGACTTCGTCCTATCAAATACAAATTAATACGACGTACCACCTGGCGCTTTAGTATCGACTGCCTTTGAGGCTGAATTTCAAATCACTCAACTTCATTTGGTGACTTAGAATGAAAAGATATATCCTTTACATGATGTTCGCTCTGGTCGCAGGGGTTAGCCATTGCGACCTATATGTCAACAGCGATGAGCCGCGGGACTATTACGAGTTCCCGGATTTCGATATCCTTACCCTCGGTAAGAATATCTCAGATATGATAATGGATCCTCAGCAGCCATATCTTTATCTGACCGATTATGGCAACAATGCCGTCCTGCGGGTTGATATTGATGGAGAAATGAAAGTGGATCGCACCCTCATTCTGGGCTCGCATCCAATTGCCATGGATGTTACCCCGGATCAAAGGAGTCTTATTGTGGGGCTCTACGGTGAATCGAGCCTGGCGATCGTTGACCTGGCGAATTTCACCATCGCGGACAAAGTGCCGGTGTCTTTGGTCGGAATCAACGATTTTGTCTGCGCTTCGAATTCACGGTTGTTCGTCTCCGCTCATACTGAACCCAATGTGGTTTCTCTGACTCTTCCCGAAAAAGTGGAACAAGATGAGATTATTCGTTCCGGGGAACTTCTTGCCAGCCCCGACGGCAACAAGATTTTTGTTGCATCGACAAACATCCTGCAAAAATACGATCTTAGTTCGGGCTTCATTACCCAGGAGGCCTGGTCAGCACCCTTCGGTTTTCAGGCTAAAATCAACGATTTCGTCTATGGTCCGAACGGTGAACATGTATTTCTATGTCTTGCCGACCAGGATGATCGTACTAATGTGCGCGATGTGCTCGCCTTCAGTACAACGGATCTTACGCTCACCGGTAATTTCGAAATCAAATCCGCAGGCATGGGCGTCGCGGTCAGCAAAGATGGCAAGCGTGTTTTTGTGGCGCCCACCGAGGCGGATGCCGCAGGCGTGTTTATTGTGGAATTCGACGCAGAAACCAAACTTGAAAAAGACTACTATTTGGTAGCAGGCAATCTGAAGGCCAAATGTATCGTGATTGATCAGAACGACCAATATCTCTATGTCGCTGTCAATACTCCGGGTGACAATGACTCATTTGAGCCATACAACAATAATTCGTTTGACCTGCAGAGAATTATTCTTCATTAACCGACCGGCCAGCCAACCGTGCTGTTGCGCCAGATGCAGGCCATGTGGCGGTCCAGGAGTTCCTTGGCAGTCATCATCCAGGCACGTCTAGCCGGTTACTCAGTTCGTCCGTTTTGTGCAGTTACTCTCTCCGGTGATGCATCTCTGGCTCATCTTATTGAGCTTCCCCAGCATCTGCGAAGTTGGTGAGGCGCCACGCCTGGGTGCCTGGCGTCATTGGTCCTCTGTGGGCATTTTGTTTGCCTTTTTGCCGCATTTGTTTTCCTAATCAGTCGATGCGAGAATCCCGAGTTTGCTCAGGTCCACAAGAATTGGGAGGACTACTGATACATCACCAGATATGCTAAATCCATCTAAGAGAATTTGAAATGCCCGTACTAAAACACCTGAACAGCATTGATTATATTGTGGTCGTCTTCTTCCTGGCAATGGTAGCCGGAGTCGGCGTCTTCATATCAAAATACAACCGCAACACGAAAGATTACTTCAAAGCAGGAGGCAAGCTCCCCTGGATAATATCCAGTATCTCTCTTTTCGTATCCGGTTTTTCTGCATTCATGTTTGTTTCCGCGTCCGGGTTTACGTACCGCAATGGCGCTTCCGCAATTTACATGTTTACATCTTCATTTGGAGCGTATTGGCTGGGATATTTTGTGTACGGCAAATTGTGGCGCCGTACGCGGATAGATTCACCGATGGAGATCTTGACACGCAGGTATTCACAATCGACAACGTATTTTTATAGCATCATTGCGGTTGTTCCCAACGTGTTTCTTATGGGAACATTGATATATACACTCTGCATTTTTGTTTCCAGCGCCCTGGGGTTTGGGGCTTTAGAAGTGACATTTGGTTTTCTCACGCTTACAGGTTTTGAACTGACACTAATTGGCATTGGCGTTGTGCTTCTCGTCTACACGGTTCTTGGCGGATTGTGGGCGGTCGCAGTAACGGATACGCTACAGTTCATCATACTATTCCTGATGACGGCGGTTGTTTTTCCGTTTTCATTCATCTATTTGGGGGATGGCAGTTTTGCCACCGGCGTCAAGAATCTGCTTGAGCAGGCGCCTCAAGGGTATTTGGATTTCTCTTTCGGTCAGATTTCATTTCTATTCATAGCGTCTTTTTGGGTCATGAATGCCTTCGGTTATAATGTGAACTGGCACATCGGGCAACGTTATTATAGCATCGCTGATGAGAGAGACACAAAAAAGATGGCGCTAATGTGTGCCGTTTTTGGACTCGTCGCACCCCTAATGTGGATTTTGCCGGTCATGGTTGCGAGAGTTATTTTCCCTGACATCGCTTCAGTTTGGCCGGAGCTTACGGCTCCGTCGGAAGCCTCATTTGTGAGTTTATGTTTGCTCATCCTCCCGCACGGGTTTCTCGGGGTTGTCGTTTCCGCCATCCTGGCCGCCAGTATGAGTTCGGCTGATTCTACATTCAATTGGCTGGCGGCAGTCGTGACCAAGGATGTCTACGTGCCATTGGCAAGAAAACTAAAACATGGCAAAGATCCGGCTGATCGTACTCAGCTTATCGTTGGAAAAATGACGGTATTGACCATCGGCGTTTTAGCAATTTCCATCTCATTATTTTTTCAAAAAATCGGAAGCTCATTTGATATCTATCTAAAAATTTATTCCATGACAACACCCGCCATGTTTGTTCCCGTCATGTTGGGATTGGTGTATCGCAAAACGCCTTGGTGGTCAGCGATTGTTACGGCGTCAATCGGTATGAGCGTAACACTGATAATGAATGCAGTTGCGACGGTTACCGCGGGGCTTCCTTTGGATGGTGTCGCGGATATTTTTAGCGATGTCCGGTTTTCTCTTTATGGCTTCGAGTACGGCAAGTTTGAAATGAACATCTTTGTTGGCCTTACAGTCAGCGCCGCTGTCTTCTTTCTTACCTCCAAATGGCCCAACAAAAAGCAGACGGATATCTCCAGGCTTGCTGCATTGGATAGGGATTTGAAAACGCCAGCCCATAGAAGCAATGAGCCAGTCGATAAGCGCAGCATTCAATCCTACCAAGTGGTAGCGTTGTTGTCAGGGATCATTGGCGGACTACTCGTTGTCCTGTCATTCTTTTCAAATGGTTCGCAAGACTTCTTGATCAATTTTCTAACAGGAATCGGTGCACTTCTTTTTAGCATCTTTTTCCTATTCTTGTCAAAACGAGCAACTCAATAGGTGGTGAAACACGCGAAACCCATTAGAAGGAGCTTCTATGCATTGTAGAATTGTACTTTACGTACCCGTGCTTTTGCTGGTCTTGATTGGTCTATCTTGTGCTGAATCGGACCAGACAATGTATGGGCGTTGGCAGCTCAACCAGGAAGAGAGCACAGATCTGGTTGCTTGGCGCTATAGACAACATGAATTGGAGATACGGGACAACCAGGGAGAAGTCACCATCCTGGAAAGATGGATTTATCGAAAATCTCCTGCATTTGTTGATTCCGTGACCTTCATGCCCGGAGATGATCCGAACTACATTGTGCTGAAAACGCCACACTGGCCGGGAAACTGGTACATGGGAGCCTTGTCGCAAGAGGGGAGCAAGAAAAGCGTAGCTGGTGAATGGAAGGAAAAACATCGGATCTTGCGGGTGGTGACCGAACAGGAACTTCAGACCTCGCAGGGGGAGATCATTCTGAACACGGGTCGTGAATACCGTTTGGAAAGCCACGGTGAGAAGCTGATTGTCCACGAAAAGCGCTCGACTCGGCCAACACCCATCATTCTGGTATTTGAAAGACAGCCAAACAAGTAACCTCCAAGATATGCAAGGAAATCAAATGGCAAAAACTATATTTCTATCCGCCCTGTGGACGCTTATGTCCGTGCTGCAGGCCTCGGCGCAACCTTCAGAACAGAAGTATTTGATGCGGCTTTCGGAGAATTGGGAAATAGAGGGAGAACTGCCAACCCAGGCTCTTCTGATCAGTCTGCAAGGCGTTGCGAACCTGGAGGTGCCGAGACTTTATTTTGTCTATCCACAGAATTGGGATTTCAAGTTTACAGAGCCTCTATTGGATTACTACAAGGCGTCCAGAAAAATGGCGTTCGAGGAAATAGGCACCGTTGAGCATGCTTTGCAGGCTCTAGCAAAACATGCGAACGGCTATGTAGTCTGGGATAAATCCGTGCGGACCTCACTGATTGTTGCTTTTACGGTTGCCGGATTAACCGAATCAGTCATTGTCTCAGAAGATTTGATTCCGCTGGTGGAAAAGCATGGCCTCAAGCGTACAGAAGATCTCCGCGGAAAGTTTGCCGGTTTGAGTGACTATGAGATTTACCAATGGGCCTACGATCAATATTGGCAACAGTGCAACAAAGACTACCTGGTCTATTTGGGAGGAGAGGCAGGCAAGGTCATGAAGCCGGGCATCGCGGACTTCGGCATTTTGAAGAAATCGTTCTTCACCGACGCTTCAACTGACCCTGCTGATTCTCTTGAGTATCAATTTGCGCGCAAATTATTCAGCGAGATGGAGCCTCTGTCGATCGTGATGGGATGGCATTCCTACGGCAAAGACTCTGAAGCGCAGCATGTGACTCTGGCCTCCAACCATGCCTTGCGCGTGGAAGGCTTGCACACTTTGCCGAATATGAGCTTCAATCATCAAATCCCGGTTTCCCCCGGCTTTAGCTTCAAGAACCAGCACAATGTCAAACCCGGGGTAGACTATGTTCCAGAGGAGAAGGTGTACATCTCATGCATTCAGACGGATTGTCTGGGCATTGGCGCCTGGACTGAGCCGGGCAGGGGAGAGATTCCTTACGCGTGGGAAGTCACGATGAATTGGTCGTGGTTGGCGCCGGCTATGCTTCAGTTCTTCTATGACATGGCAACCCCGAACGACTACTTCATCGGCTCACTTTCAGGCCCGGGCTACATGTATCCCAGAGCCATTCCCTCCAAATACTTGCCCCAGATAGTCGGCAAAGCTTATGAGCAAATGCAGCTTCTCGACCTGAACGTGTTTGAGATCATGGAGCATTCCAATTATTGGCAATCGAATGGCATTGATGACGACCTCACCAAAGACATCCTGGATGCCTATTACAAAGGCATGCCTGACGCAATTGGTTTCGCAAACGGCTATCGTCCGGCTCACACATTTTATGTTGAAGACGGCAGACCCTTTATTTCCTATGATTACTATCTGGGAGAAAAGCGGGATGAAAGCGAGGCGGTGTCGGACTTGCTTGAACTGGCGCAAATGAATCCCAAGCGACCGTATTTCTTGCTGATGCACGTCCGCCAATGGAGTGACATCAGACGCGTAAAACGTATCCTTGACCAATTGGGCCCTGATTTCGAATTGACCCCTTTGGATGTTTTTCTGAAAATGGCCGGCAATCGCCCCACTTTTCGCACGCGCTATTTGGAGAAGCCTTAAACAGGACTATTCGCGATAAAGTCTGCGCGCTTTGTTCTGCAAAAATAATCAAAGATCTTCGCCTTATTGCACGAGATTATTTTCACAATTTCAATGACATTGTGAAAAGTGCACTCAAGAAAGTAACAAAGGAGTCAGACATGAAGATGTTGCCAGTTGTCGCGGTTTTATGCTTGCAGGTGTTCCTTTTCGCGGAGCCGGCGGTGGTTTCAGGCAAGGGGAAGAATGTTAGTGTTGAGAATAGCACGGGTCTGTTTTTTAATCAGAAAGACATCCCGGAATTTCGGCGTTTGTTCAAGTCAGACCCCACTTTCGCTGAGCTGAAGGCCAAGCTCATGGGAATAGATCGTGAGTCAGAGAAAAAGTTTTTGGAGTCTGAAGTTCGATTCAATGACCATCTCTACGACATCAAGCATGTCAGTGACGTTGCTCAACAGATGGCCTTTCTTTATGTTTTTTCCGGAGATGAAGATGCCGCCAATCTGGCAATTCAGTGCGTCAGGACGTTGATGCGCTTTCCGAAGTGGGACTATTTTCTCGACGGCGGTGAGACTACAATTGGGCTCCAACGCGCCCCCGGTGCGACAATAGCTGTATCGTTGTGTGTCGAATTTCTCGGGGACCTGGTGAGCGATAAAGAGCGCCGGCAATGGCTTAAGATCATGGGTGAGCGCGGAAACGAACCGTCGTTTGGGTCGATTTATGGTATGCGCTACCCCGACAAAGTCAGGGGCTGGAGCATCGACGATGCCAGCACCTACTTCGAGCACCGTCCCGGCGACCGTGGTTGGGACCTGTCGCGCTGGCCGATAATCCTGAACACCATCAACCTCAAGGCCATTCCTGCATCGGCATTGGCTATCGGAGCGCTGACATACCAGAAATACCTTGGCGAAAATGCTGACACACGCCGATGGTTGGAGCAGGCGATTTTCAGTGTCGGCACCTTTCGGGATATCTATGAGGCTGATGGCTCATATCCGGAAGGCGTTTCCTATGCCAATTACACCTCGCTTCATTTGGTCCAGGCGATAGTTGCCCTGAAACGGCGCGTCGGCGTGGATCTCACCGACTTTCTGAACTGGTCCGGTTATTCCAGATATTTGCGCGAAATGACGATTCCCACGCACGATGACCATGCTGCGATCGTCAATTTCAGCGACGCCGGCAACGGAGCAACCTCTGCCGTACCTTTCTGGATAGCCGGAAAGACCTTCGACTCGCACGCTCAGTGGTTCGGCAAGACACTTGCCCGCGAGCACTCTTCATGGTCGCTGCTTTGGTACGACCCGGAGATTTCCGCTTCATCACCCGGTCGCGATGCAGGATTATGGCAATCCGACTTGGATTGGATTGTTGGTCGGGCGGGCTATGAACCAAACGATTTGGTGGTTGCCATGCGAAGTGGCGGGCCTCAGAACCACGAACATGCCGACAGGAACAGCATCATTGTGAAATGCTTTGGGGAGCAATTGATTGTAGATCCCAATCGTCCGCCCTATTCAGTCACTGACCCATCGTGGATGATGCGCGGGACTGCAGGGCACAGCGCCGTATTGATCGATGGCAAAGGTCACCAATATGTTGACGGTTCGGAAGGCACCAATTCATCGCAAGCGGTCGCCACCATCGTCCGGTCCGGGGAACGCAAAGGATACCTTTTCTGGACGAGCGACGCCACACCGGCATACAAGCTTGATCTCCCTGATGTTAAGTCGATCACGAGAACGGTTGTGGTCTTGTATGATTTTCCTGCCGCTCTCGTGTTTGATAAGGTGCAGAAAATCAGTGAGCCGTCGAAGATTCAGGCTCGATTTTTTGGGTATAATAAAGATGGCAAAGGAAGTCTGAGTGCCGAGGAAAGCAGTTTTCTGATGAAACGACCTTCTGCTCAGTTGCACGCAAGTTGTTTCAGCAACGGCGGCGTTTCCGTTGCCGTGGGCAAGTTGCCTATTCCAGAAGGAAAAGCCGTTCTCTATCCCTTTGTTGAAGTTGGCACAAACACGGCCCGGACGGGATCATTTCTCATAACGGCACTGCTTCCGGGTAGCAGCTCTGGCGGTCAGGTTTCTGTTGAAATCAAGCCGCAGGACGATGACCAATATCTTATCAGTTTCAGTAGCGGCGACAGACGTGCGACCTGCCAAGTGTTTGATACAGGTGAACTGCCTGAGTTTAATATCAACTTAGAATAGAACGACTGCTTTCTTATCATGTTCGGTCAGGTTTTGAGATGAGCGACAAGACCTGACCGGATACTCCTGACTTGTGCGCGTATGAGGGAAAGAGAACATCTACTGCAACTTGAGTTCGTGAAATGATTCTGGAAAAGACTGGTCGGGGTTTTCGATATCTTGCGGCTAATCTGGGCTCATTGTCTTATCTGTTTAGCCACGCCTCACCTCAAAAAGCGCTCAGAGTTCTGGCGCTGAGTCGAAAACCCATCATCGTTGGTGGATGCGGCAGGTCCGGCACCACATTGCTACTTTCTGTGCTTTCCTGTCATCCGGCAATTCTGGGTATTGCACCTGAGACCGTGGCGCTGTGTCCGGATGGCTATGGACCTGACGGGCTCTACAATAAGAATCCTGATCTGAATGCTCCTTTTGAAATCCAGAAAATCTATCGTTATCTCATGGGCGTCGAGATTGATGCGCATGCCAAACGATGGTGCGAGAAAACACCGCGCAATGTTCTTTACTTCGATAGGATTCTGCGGCACTTCGGCAAACAGGCGCGTATTATCCACATTGTCAGGGATGGACGAGATGTCATCACATCCCGTCATCCCGTGGACCCCAATCGATTCTGGACCACACCCGACCGCTGGGTCCAGGATGTGAATGCTGGATTGAAATTTGAAGACCACCCGCAAGTTCTCACCATCCGTTACGAAGATCTGCTTCTGCAATACGAGAAAACCGTGCGCTCCATTTGTAGCTTTATTGATGAAGAGTTCGTCGAAGAATTTCTGAATTATCCTGAATCGTCAACGGTCAAACTACACTTAGCCTGGCCAGAAGGGCCGCGAGCAATCAGCACAAAGTCAATCGCAAAATGGACAAGACCTGAGTTCAGCGATTTGATCGGGGCCTTCCTGCAAAAGCCGGAAGTGGAATACCTTCTTCGTTACCTTGGGTATTCAGAAGCGAACTCTTCATAAGATGCGTTGGTTGCCCGGTCGGACATGCAGATATTTTCGACAGAAACTTATTGAAGGAGAACCTCACATCTCTTTACAGTCAGGCGACGCTCTGATGGTTATGCCTACATGACGAGTCTTGTCGGAGCAGAACTATTTTATCCACACAAGACACCCATAAATGAGAACCCGTCCATTTGCGAAACGTACTATTGCATAGCGCCGCATCTGGCCAACGTTTTGGGGATCGAACGAGTGAAACGAACTTGAGAGCCAACATTAGATGAAAAGTCTGAGATTTGTGGTCGTCGGTGTCGGAGGGTACGCTTTGGTTCACCTGGATGCGATTGACTGGCTTCATGAGCAAGGCATGGCTGATTTGGTGGGAATCGTCGCCTTGAAAGATGATCAGAAGAAATACCCTGAGCTGATGGAATCTCTCACGAGCAGAAATGTTCAAGTTTATCCTTCCGTTGATGAGTTCTTTTCGGATCGTAATAATGGAGCGGACGTTCTCACGGTTCCCATCGGAATTCATATGCATGTTCCCGTGAGTATTCTGGCGTTGCAAGCAGGAATGCATGTGTATTGTGAGAAACCGTTAGCAGCCACGGTCCAGGAAGTTGACAAACTCATCTCGGTCCAGAAAAAGTGCGATAGAAAGATTGCCGTCGGATTTCAACACATCTACAGCAACTCTATGCAACAACTCAAAGCCAGAATTTGTGACGGCCGACTGGGTCCTGTGAAAGAGATTACCCTGATGTGTGGTTGGCCGCGCAGCACTCAGTATTACACACGCAATGACTGGACCGGTGAACTGCGAAAAGGCAAAAACTGGATTCTGGACAGTCCGGCGAATAATGCCCACTCACACTATTTGTTCAATATGTTGTATTTGTGCTCGTCACAGCGTGGCGCAGCCGCCACCCCCTCGCAGGTTCGCGCTGAACTATATCGGGCAAATCACATCAAGGGTCCTGACACAGTGCAGCTTGAATTTAGGACAAAAGAGGGCAGCCGGGGACATGCGGTTTTCAGCCACTGCAACGCAAGTGAAAATGGCCCTGTCATGCACATAAGTTGCGAACATGGCGAAGTCGAGTGGCAAGGGGATGTTGGCAAGACGGTGATCCGCTATAAGAGTGGCGCTCAAGAAGAATTTGACAATCTCATTCACGAACACTGGCGCCTGGAGGGTTTCAAGAATCTTGTGCAAGCCATCAATGAAAATGCCGGTCCGATTTGCACACCGGAAATGGCAAGAAGTCATACGCTTACTGTTAACGCAGTTCATGAAAGTTGCCCGGAAGTAATACAGATCCCGGACGGTGACATTCTGGAGGTTCAGGACTGGGAAATGTTCCCTCCTGACACGAAGGGTGATTTCCGCAGGGTTGAAAAAATGGACGAGTACTTGCAGGAAGCGTTTGACAGGAGAAAATTCTTAAGTGAACAGAACATCACGTGGGCGAAACAGACACAATCCCGGGCATTTGAAATCAAGGATTATGATCATTTTCCCCAAAGCGAACGGAAGTAATCTTTGAAAAATTGTCCACCGTCATGGATTATTAAAATCCAGAAAAAGGTTCATCTTTTCATACTTCATCTCGAGCGTCCCGCTTCCTATCTCTGCCTGTAAAAATGGTCCGTTGAACAGCTTGTATGATTTGAAATCAATGGCGTTACCGTTCAAGAGACGCTGCCCTGCATAAGTGAATGACATTCGGTCTCCTGCCAGGTTTGTGTAGCCTACCTCAAGGTTGCGCTCGAAACGCTCAACATCGAGTGAGTTTGATTTTATCGCTTCCTGAAATTCTTTGAACGAATTATGATCGGTCGCCTCCGCCACTTCGACGATGCTGCCGTTCCTCAGAAAATGGCTGCGCAGACGCCAACAATTTTCCTCTTCAATCCACTCATAAGGCTGCAGCGGGAAGTAGGCTATGTAAGTGTCCCCGGCACGGCAAAAAATCCAGCGAGAATTTAGTGGAGAATTGCGCGAAAAAGACTCATAAACCCGTTCATCCAGTGCCTTGGGGAAGAAGCCGTCGATGTGCTCGAATTTTGCGCCATCCTCAATATTATACAGAACAATTAGTGTGTTTTTGTGTTGAAAAGTCTGTTCATAAGGCGAACTGCTTGCCCACTTGTCTTCCTTGCCATAAACGGTGTGGAAGCGCGCCACTTCATCCACAACGAATTTCATTTCCTCGGGGAAGAACATGCCCAGTTCACGTTCTGACACTGATGGGTGGAGGGTAAAAAGTGAATTGTTTGGCTTATCAGATACAAAAGTAATATCCCAAGCATGTTGTTGAATTGGTTGTAATATTCCTCCCTGCATCGAGCCAAGGCAAAAATTCTTGGTCATGTACGTGTATTTGTGCACTGGTGGCGTGCGCTGTTTATTGAAACGAATTATGTTTCTCACACGCTTGGTTTCGGTATGAACGTATGGTTTACTGCGGTCCGTGGCAACGTGATAGATGATTTCAGGCATTCGGTAACTGCTCAGAGCCGCGGCGAATACTTCTGTTCGCATTACGGGTTCGGTTTGGCCGAAGAACAGCCAGGCCCAGCCGGTCATGGGTGCTCTTCCGGGCTCGATGGCGTCGTAGGGGTAATCGCGACTGTGCGCGCCACAATACATGCCCTGGAGATGCTCGGCCGCGAAATCCGCCAGCAGGTAATGCACCATCATTTCTGCTCTCTTCTTCATCACCGGATCTTCAGCAAACTGCGCAAGTACCAGCATTGGAGAGAGAAAGACCATGTGGTAGGTCGGCGAATCGAATTCGCCCTGGCCAATCGTGGTTGTGATTTTGATCCACTCGTTTAGCCATCCTTCAGCTTCACGGAAATTTTCTCCTGACGACTTGCCTGTGTACCACGAATCTCCGTCGTAGCCCTTCCAGGTTTGTGCCGCAAGATAGAGCCCGGTGTAGTACATAACCCAATGATTCTCGGTGTCGCCACGATAGAGAGGCCGAGTTCGAAAAGATTCCCGGATCTTTCGTCTCAATTCAGGCGGTATTTTTTCAAAACCATAAAGATAGGCTGCCATGAGTTCATAGATCACAAACATTCCACGTCCCGAAGCAGTTGGATCTGAGAGCAGCTCTTCGATCATTCTTACGCCGGTGGCAATATCTGTTTTACGGCTTAATTTCGCGGCCGCAACAAAATAATTCGGCTCATTTGTTGAATCCGCGTAGGCAAAAAGTTGCTGGCAACGTTGCCCGTATTGCTCAGTGATCGAACCCTCTCGGGCCAGGGCTTTTCCACCCGGCAGTGGCGTCAGGGGGTACATACTTTCCATAAGGATAACAAAAAGAATTAAGAATGAATACTTGCAGGAATTACATCGAATTATCATAGAAATTCGGTTTCCATTGCTCTAATACTGCATTGTGAGATCCCAAACTTGCGAAGTCTCCAAGCCACCAAATCGCCAATTAGCGCCGGCATCTTCGCTGACGAAAACACCGCCACCAATCGTGCCGCAATAGATAGCATTAGAGTCAGTAGGGTCAACCAAAAGTGCATGAATATCGAGCCGGGTTAAACCGGTATTGCAGCCCTTCCATGAATTGCCGCCATCAATGCTCTTGAAAACACCGCCACGGAATGTTCCGGCGTAAAGGACACGATCATGCTGCGGGTCCTGAGCCAGACAGTAGACTGTCAGACTTTCCAATCCGTCGTTGATTGCTTGCCAGGTTTCGCCGGAGTTTGTTGAAATAAAAATGCCGTCATCTTCCGTGCCGACAAGTAATGTTCCTGTCGTGTGGGAGCTGTAAGTGATTGTCCTTATCCCTTTGCCCTGAAGTCCCAAGAGCCGCCAGGATTCTGCACGATTCGTGCTTATGTAAATACCGGCCTCGGTAGCCGCATAAATAACTTGTGAATTATGCGGGTCAACCACAACATCCGGAGTAAATGTACTCTCGAAACCGCGGTTCTTTTCTTGCCAATTTTGGCCGCCGGTCTGGCTCTTGAAAATGCCGTAGGCAGTTGCGGCATATACCGTCTCGGTATTCTCCGGATCGATGGCAATTTTTAGACATTCAGTCATTTCCCAGCCAGTCGTAATGACCCAATTCTTCCCAGAGTCGCTCGACTTCTGAACCCCATTTCCGCAAGCAAGATAGATGATTTTTCCGTCGCTATTTGGCTCAATTGTGGCTGAAAAGCACTTTGTATAGTGCCATCCCCAGTGCTGCCAGGTCTTGCCTCTGTCACTCGTGGTAAACAGCCCTACCGTTGGGTTGTCGCGGCCAAAAATCCGGAATTTCTCCGTACTGCGTGTGACCGCGTAGAGAGTTGTTTTTCCTACTTCATTGTTTGACCCGGTGGGCATTGCTACTTTGAGGTGTTGCGCTGTCATTTGCTTGGGGCTCCCTAGCAAGATAAGCGTTGACGTCAGATATGTTAAATACAATGATGCGTTCATTTGAGCCAGAATATGTAAAGTCTATAGGATATCCGATTTCCACAGATATTTCAGGTTTGCCTTTGCAAGGAAAAGAACCTAGGCATGGATTGCAAGTAATAGATCTATTTAGACGTAATCTTTGTATCACAGGCAGCAATCTTTTGTCATTACGGTCAATGTTCAAATTTGATTGAATTAAGAGCTTTGGTTTATTAACTTAAACGGTATCCTACCGCCTGTGAACCCTACGAAGGGACAGTAATGCAAATCAGGAACTTAGATTTTGAGTGTTATCGGGATGCCGTGGAAAAGCAAGAAAGTCATCAGGAAAATTGGCTGCAAGTGGGATATGCCCCTCGTGGTTATTATTTGAAAGATTTTTGCATTGTTCAGACAGGTAGCGTATTTCACCTGTTTCATATAGCCGGGACTCCGGGAGTTTCGTGCTGCCTTCCGGGCAATGAGATTTGGTTTGGGCATGCCACGACAGAAAATTTCTTGCAGTGGAAAACCATGCAGCCATGCTTTTATATACGACCCGGTGCATGGGATGAGGGACATATTTTTGCTCCTTATATCTTAGAAAAGGATCGCGAATATTGGATGTTCTATACAGGCTGCGCGATCGACAATACACAGCGAATTGGCGCAGCAATTTCCCGAGATCTGCGAAGCTGGAAACGTGTAGCTGACAAACCTGTTATTCGACCGGAAGAATTCGATTGGGCGTTTTGCCCGACCGAAGGGGGATCAGCCTGCCGCGATCCGCACGTGTGTAAATGGGGTGGCGAATATTCGATGTACTATACGGCTGTTACGAAACAGGGAAAGGCGTGCGTCGCACGGGCCCAATCGACGGACCTGGTCAATTGGGTTGATGATGGTCCTGCGTATGTTAGTTCCACGTTGGCTCATTGCGAATCAAGCAATGTCCAGGAAATCGGCGGTAAGTTTCTGCTTTTTTTCGGCGGGCATCATGAATATTGGTCCTATGTAGTTTCGGACAATCCTCATGAGTGGCCAAACCAGGAACCGGTCCCGCTCAAGAAAGGCATCACAGCAATGGAGGTGATTTCTCGCGACCAGAAACGATGGTTGGTTGCATACTTCAAGCTAGACTGCTACCGGATGTTTTTGGGAGTCGTCGATTGGTCCGACGCCAGACCTGCGGTCCAGGAAATCACCTCTTCTGATGCTCTTCTGCAGTTTGGAATCTCGTCACCAGCAAAGTAACGCTAACTCTTTACAAAACTGGATGGAAAATGTGAAACAGTTGAATTGGGGTAAATACGCGGAACTGCGGCCGGCCCAGATTGAGGCGATTCAACAGCTCGCATCTATAGCCTACATTCCCTGGGGTGCACTTGAATGGCATAGCTTGCATGCGCCGGTCGGCCTGGACGGCATAAAGGCATGTGGCCTCTGTGAGGCTTTGGCGAAAGAGACCGGTGGCGTTATCTTGCCGCCAGTCTATGTGGGTACCGACACAATCAAGCCTTACAAGGGCTTCAAACACACAATCGAACACAGTTCAACTACTGTGGCAACGCTGTGCCGCGAATATCTGTGTCAGCTTGCGGACGAAGGATTCCGGGTCATTGTTTTGGTCACCGGCCATTACGGGGAAGGGCATGTCGAAGCCATAAAAACGGCTGTCGATCAGTTTTCCGATGAGAATCCTGATGTTGGGATATGGGCATTCCCGGATTCAGAGCCACTGGAAGGTTCATTCACGGCGGACCATGCCGCACGAGGGGAGACTTCATTTCAACTTCTCTTTCAGCCGGAAATGGTCGATTTGACAACGCTTCCCAAGCGCGAAACCACTCTGGATGATGACGGTGTTTGGGGCGAAGATCCAAGAAAGGCATCGGCGGAACAAGGGCAGCAGATGCTGGAAATCTTCCTGCAGAATGCGGTGCCCAGGATTATCAAGCTTCTTGAGGAGTACTCTGCATGAAATATCGCACTTTAGGCCGGACAGGGCTTCGCTGCAGCGAAGTTGGCTTGGGCACCTGGGCGTTTGCGTCACAGATTTATGGAGATGTGTCGGAATCGGATGCGCTTGAAGCCATACATTCTGCAATTGACGTTGGCATCAATTTTTTTGATACGGCGCCTTTGTATGGCACAAGTGAGCGAGATGGTGTTGCGGAAGAAATCCTTGGTAGAGCGCTGGCAGGAAAGCGCGACTCAGTGATTGTCTCCAGTAAGTTCGGCCGCAACCCGACGGATGGCAATAAGCCAAATTTCCACGCTCAACGCTGCGTGAATTCTGTTGAAGACAGTCTGCGACGCCTTGCCACGGATCGCATCGATATTTTGTTTTTTCACTCTCCATTTAGTCCGGATGAAATCCATGATGACGTGTGGGAAGCGTTAGGTAGGCTCAAGGATAACGGCAAAGTAGGATTCGTTGGCCACTCCATCTCAATGTTTCAGGAGACAGAGCAAATGGCACGCGATTGGGCTTTGGAGCGCAAGATCGATGTTGTTCAGGTGGTTTATAGTTTGCTTAATCGCGAAGCAAGGAATCTAATTGCATTCCTGGTGGGAGAAAACCTCGGTATCGTAGCCAGGGAGTCTCTGGCCAATGGCTTTTTGTCCGGCGCCATCAGCAGAGATACCGAATTCCCTTCAAATAATTTGAATTCGCGTTACTCGCGGAATGAGATCATCGAACGAGTGGAGCAAGTGGAGCGCCTTGCCTTTTTGGTAAGAGATGAAATCAAGAGTATGCCTCATGCAGCGATGCGCTGGGTACTGGACCATCCCGAGGTTTCACTGGTGTTGTCTGGCGCAAAGAGTCCGAAGGAAATCCTCGAGTGTGCAACTGCTTCAGACGCCGCCGGCTATACAGCAGATGAGATGCGGAAGGCAGATTTACTACACAAAAGAAATTTCCAAGCAGCTTAAATGCGTTTTAGAAAAGGCACTGAGGAATGGATTTTACTACAGATCGACCGGACGAACGGCTCACTTGACAAGCAGTGGCAGATATGACTTACATTATTCTCCGCCGGACAAATCGTGCGTGTCGGGCGCTGAGATACCGACTCTCGAATTCATTCGGTATTTCCGCGGTGAGACTTTGGTCACCTTCTTAAATACGCGATAAAAGTGGGCTAGGTCATTGAAGCCGGACTCGAAACAAATGGCGGCGATTTGTTGGTCTGTTTCGGCCAAAAGCTGCTGTGCAAAGTGAATACGTCGATAGTGAAGATACTGTATGAAGGTGACGCCATGAACGGCCTTGAACTGGTTAGTAAACTGTCGAACGCTTAAGTGGGCCATCTTTGCCATATTCTCAATGCAAATGGGTTCATAAAAATGCTGAGCGATATAATCTGCGACCTTTTGAATCCTGGCAAAGGTGGGGTTCATTGAATCTATTTGATCTATCGCGGGAATATTCTCATATATTCTGTTGATTGCCACTACCATACTTAGCAACGTAGCCTGGATTGCCGGGATATGCCCATCAAGACTGACACGCTGTTCGTACAGCACCTTTCTGAACATCCTTGGTATTTCATAGGCCGCATAGTCATGATGACTCAATGGTCTGAGGTGTTCTTGTGCAAGCTGGTCGAGCAACTCGACCTGTTGGCAAAAAGTCTGCAATTCCTCCATGCTTGAATGTTCCAGTGCAAGTATGTACAGAGAGGGTGGCTTACTGTCATCGTCTTTCAGGTAATGCCACGTATCGCAAGGGATGACGAAAAGGTGGTCTTTTTCCAGCTGAATCGGCGTTGAATCGATAAAGCACTCAGCCACGCCCTCCAGCATATAATAGATTTTCGTATAGTTGTCGCATTGGGGCTCCATTTTGAAATTAGGCTGATGATGGCTCTCGCCGATGTAGATTCCGTATTCAGGGATATTCATTGAGATGGGGCGTTTCGTCGCCTGCAGGTTTTGCTGCTCAAAATTCGCCATGTTTTCGCCATTCACCTTAAGTACAAAAAACTAGTGCCTGTCATACAAAGAATAGTCTACATAAATGTATTAATTGTAGTTAATAATAGCAACTTTTTCTCTGTTGGCTGAGCCACAGTCCTGACTGTCATCGCAGGGCCAAGTCTGAAATAGAACCACCAACTGCTGACTATCGACAAATATAAGCGCCAGCTCGGACAAAGTCAACATTGACCGCTTCGACGAGTTGCACCGGCTTCTGCTTTGGCTGGAAATCCACCGCGACTCTTTGCGCCAGCAGGCGTACAGCATAAGTATCTACCGTATCAAATTCTGGCCATGTTCTCAAGTTTTGGCCGATAGCGTGGATACTTGCTCTTCATGTCCATAGTATTCTCACGATAGCGATCTAATAAACTAACTAAGAGAAAGCCGAGATATGCATTCACAAGCCCCTGAAACAACTACAGTTGGAAGTTATCCAGTGCCCATGTGGCTAAGATCCTTTAGTACAAAGGATAATCTGCGCGATGCCATATTGGTCGTGTTCAAGACTCAGGAGAATGCCGGATTGGATCTGTTGGTTGATGGCGAATTATATCGCTGGAATATCAATCATGCTGAAACCAACGGCATGATTGATTATTTCATCGGCCCCATGAGCGGAATTCGAACCTCTCTGACGCGAAAGGAATTGAATGCCTATCGCAGTCAGAAAGGGATGGCGTATCGAAGCGAGCCGGCTGGCATCGTCGTTGACAAACTTGGACCTGGCAACTTGAACTTGCTCAAGGATTATGAGTTTGTCCGGCAACTTAGTCGCACGCCATTGAAGTTTACGATCACAAGTCCATACATGCTAGCCCGCGTGCTTTCAAATGACTACTACGGTGAATTCTCTGAACTCGTCCTGGCTATCGCTGATGTTCTTGCCGACCAGTTGGTTGGCATAGATGCAGAGGTGGTTCAAATTGACGAGGCCAACCTCACCGGTCATCCTGAAGACGCAGCAATTGCAGCCGAGGGAATCAACCGGGCGTTTGAACATGTGAGAGGTCGAAAAGCTGTGCATCTTTGTTTTGGGAATTATGGTGGACAGACGGTTCAGCAGGGCACTTATGATGCTCTGATAGGATTCATCAATAGTCTGTCAGCCGACCATGTCGTTCTGGAGATGGCAAGGCGCCCTAAAACGGATGAGAAAATGTTGCGGGAGATTAAGCCGGAGATAGGTGTCGGACTCGGCGTCATCGACATCAAAGACAACCAGGTTGAATCTCCTGACATCATCGCGCAGAGAATCGAATCGGCGGCAAAAATCTGTGGGCAGGAAAGAATCCACTACGTACACCCGGATTGCGGGATGTGGATGCTTCCACGGTCCGTTGCGGATGAAAAGATACGCGCTCTGGTCAAGGGACGTGATCTCTTTGCGGGCAGAACGACGAATAGCCTTTGAGCGAATTCTATGCGAACATTAGAACACTGCCTGCGGTCGTTGAGAGCTTTCCCGGCACTACCAGAGGTCAATTCCTGTGGAAGCTGAAGAACATTTTTACTCGGACGATCCATCAATCGGGCCTGCCGATGCTCGGACTACCCTGGAGGGAGTCAGCTACTTTTTTATTGGCAATGGCTGTATCACGGCAGCGGTACAACTGTGTCTCTCAGGGGAGGGAACTGCGATTGGCTTGATGGTCATGCATCCGGAAGTTTTCGGGCCGAAAAGAACTGCCTTAACCTTCGACTCCCAAAGTGGCCTGGCCCCAACAAGTCTGAAAATCACTTCTCAGGATGTTGATTTGTCTCCAAGTCCACTGAATGTCGAAGCCGGGTGGACGGATGTCGATGCAATCCCGGCAATCGATGCCAAGTGGGGAAATGCTAGATTCGATATCAGTGAAAAGTTCTATTGTCCTGACCTCGATAGTCCCAGGATTATCCGCCAAATCAGTTTGAGCAATCGTTCGGGTGAGCAGGAATCCGTTTGCATTCAGACCGGGATTCGAGCACGATCTCTGAAAAAGCAAGTTACCCTTGGTCCAAGTGAGAACAAGGTCTGTTTTCTGGAGTACCGGCTGGTTGAAGAGCAGGATGAAATCAGCGTTGACTTAGGTTGGGTGAACCAACCGGACGTTGGGCCTGATGCGGCCGGCTATTGGGGCAAGACTACCTCATGCCGGTTCGATTCACCAACTCTTGATCACATGTTTGTGTCGGCCAAGAATCAGCTTCCCGCTAACATTGCCGATTCCGGGAGGCTTGACGCCAGCATTTGGCAATACAATCTGGAATGGGTCAGAGATCAATCCATGATCGCATTCGGGCTGACCGTTTCCGGCCATTTTGAACGTGCGGGCACGATTCTGAATCGGTTGTTGTCGCAGTTTGTCACCGACAGGGGCGACACGCTGGACTCCAGTCAAGAAAGGCCTACGTCAGAAGTAGAGTTGGACCAAAACGGCGAGTTGCTTCTAGCCCTTCGTACCTACGTCGATTGGACAGGCGATCTATCCATCGTTCAGAACCACTGGCCGAAGGTATGTGCGACGGCGAATTTTCCGTTGCAAGGAGTGTTTCGCCACCCGGATACTGCGTTGCTCCACAATCAAAGAGAGTACTGGGAGCGTCATGCCTTGCATGGCATTGAAGACGGCATGGAACTGGCGTATCAGCTTTTTGTGTCTATCGGGCTGTCGAGCGCCGCTCACCTGGCTGAAATTCTGGGTCACAAAACAGATGCAAAAAAGTGGCGAATAGCAGCGGGGGCCATCAAGCAAGCAATGCTATTTGACCCACGGTATGCACTCGTTGATAATGGACATTTTATCAAACGACGCCATGTGAATGGCGAAATCCAGCATGAAGTTCATGTCGAGAACGATACGCAGTTACCGAAGGATATTCCAATTCTCGAACCCGGAAGCCATTACCTGAACCCGGATAGTTCGTCAGCCCTGCCGATAGCCTTTGAATTCATCGATCCAAGATCCAGTCTGGCAAAAAAGACGCTGCGAGAGGTTGAAGCGCTTTGGAACCAACGCTGGCAAGGTGGCGGCTATGGCCGATACAATGTCACCTCAGAGCCTGATTCTCCAGGGCCGTGGCCGTTTGCCTCCCTTTTCATCGCCAGAGCTTATCTGGAGATGGAAGAAGATGACAAGGTCTGGCGAACCCTCAATTGGCTGAAGTCAGCTCCTGGTTCAAAATCAGGTTCATGGTTTGAGTTTCACGGCCCGCGGCCCATTCCACCCTATCCTCAGGTGGGAATCATCCCGTGGACATGGGCCGAGCACCTCATCCTTTTTGTGCACCACATGCTTGGGATCAGACCCGCATGGAATAAGCTGAAGATACGACCGAAATTGCTCAGCGGCATCGATAATGCGGAATCATCAGTTCGTTTAAGAGGCTTCAGGCTAAACATAAAGTTGCAGAAAGTTCAGGATCACAGTAAGCCAGGATTCTGGATTGATGGCGCGTTTCATGCTTATGATAAGCGTGGCATCGAAATTGATATGCCCAGCCGCGATCTGGAAATCAAGGTGCTCTTCCCGTAACCAGCGCATCTGTCCAGCGGGAGTGCAAATTGTAAAGGAGCTGTCAAGAAAGGCTACGATGTTCTGGTGGCTCATTGAAACGCTGTCTATTCCAGGGGTAAAATTTCATTCTCACCGAAGGGAAATTATATGCATATCATGGGGCTGCACATTATTGATGTCTCGCTCATTGTCATCTACTTTGTCGTAATAATCTGGATAGGCAAGCGGCTTCATGAGCGCATGCACAACACCGAAGACTATTTTCTGGCTGGTCGAAAGATGGGGAAAGTATATCAGTTCTTTCTCAATTTTGGCGCATCAACGGACGCCAGTCAGGCGGCGGCGCTTTCCCGCGAGATTTATCGCCAGGGCATTGCCGGCATGTGGATTCAATATCTGGTGCTGTTTCTGACGCCCTTCTATTGGTTTACCTCCATGTTGTTTCGACGTGCGCGGCTCACAACCCTCGGGGATTTGTTCACAGAACGGTTTGAGAGCAAGACGTTGGGTGGCTCCTATGCGGTGTTCACGATTGTTATGGCGTTGATAGGAAGCGCGGTAGGCTATATGGTGGCTGCCAAGACACTCATGGCGCTTACGCCCAAACCAGCATCGGAATATACGGTTGAGGAGCGATTGAGTGTCGAGCAATTCAACGAGTACCGGACGTTGCAGCAATTCTTCACAGAAGGGAATCTTGCCGAAGAAGACCATGAACGGTTTGAGACATTGAAAAGCCTGGACAACCAGGGGGAATTGCGTTCCTTCATTTCCTATGTCGAACCCGTGTATTTCTATTTTCTCTATGGGAGTCTGGTCTGTATATACGTCGTCCTGGGGGGATTTGCCGCGGCAGCGGTCACCGACGTGTTACAGGGAATCCTAATGATTTTCTTTTCCTGTTTGCTTATCCCGTTTGGACTTGCTGCAGTTGGTGGTTTCAAAGGTCTGCATGCGGCTGTGCCGGAACACATGTTCTGGCTGTTCGGAACGGAGACCTTGAGCGAATATGCCTGGTACACTATCGCCGCAATGGCCCTTGCAAATCTGGTTGCCATCGTCGCTGGAGCAGCCAATATGCAGGTCAGCGGCTCCGCGGTAAATGAAAGTACGGCTCGCTTCGGTGTGATTGGCGGGATGATGTTCAAACGATTTATGATGATTCTTTGGGCCATGGCAGGATTGATTGCGATAGGTTTGTACGCCGGCCAATTGCATGATCCGGATCTTATCTGGGGCTACATGACCAGACAGCTTCTGGGGCCTGGGTTCATCGGCATCATGATGATAGGTGTTCTTGCAGCGAACATGTCCAGTCTGGATGCCCAATCTGTTTCTCTGTCGGCGCTTTTCGTGAAACAGGTCTACATGCCGTGGCGATCTGACAAGTCGGAACGACACTATATTGGTATTGGCCGGATCGTAATTGTTGCGACGATTTTCGGTGGCATCGGCATGGCCCTTTATATCTCAAACCTACTAGAGCTTTTCAAATATTTTATCTCAATGCCGGCAATATTTGGCGCCCCCATCTGGCTGGCGTTCACCTGGAGAAGACTTAGTCGTCGTGCCGTCTCCATTCAAATAGCCATTTCCTTTATTATCATCGCGATAATACCAAACGTCTTTCAGTCCTGGATGACAACCCGCGCTCATGAACCTTTCCTGAAACAAACCGTCGAACGTCAAATCATGGTGGCGACCAAGGCATTGGGCACTGACGTCGAAAAAGGACTTGCCGAGCATGTGGGTCAGAGAATAGAGAAAAGCAGGGTGATGCCATCCTATCCGATATTTTTCGACAAAATTGCTCGCGAGAATTCCGACGACCCGAACTCACGCCTGATTGGCTACGGCCGATTTAACGCAGAGCTATGGGTGGTCAGTTTTTTCGGAGTGGATTTTACAGATTTCACCAAAGCTCAACTCGTGACGGTGAGATTCTTGTTTGCGGCTCTCTTTCCTTTTGTCCTCCTGTTCGCATTGAGTTATTTTACCAAACCCGTCAGCAAGGAGACGTTGGATTTCTTCTTCGCCAAGGTTCACACACCAGTGCAAGCAACACCGGAAGATGATACCCGCGTTGTTGCTGAGAATGCAAAGAACATGGCTCGATTCGATGGGAGGAAACTGTTCCCAACGACCCATTGGGAATTTCACAAACCGTCAAGAATGGATTACCTTGGATTCTTCGGGACCTGGGGATTGGTAGGCCTGGTGATTCTCATCTTATGGATTATCGTAAGAATAGGTGGGTAGGCGGTAAGTAGCCATCATTCTAAAAGGAGTACGTGAAGTGAAAAAGTATCGAATGAACAGGCTTTTCAGCAAGGCCGGAAAATGCCTGGACGTCGCCATTGACCATGGCTTTTTCAATGAAAGGACGTTTCTAAGCGGCATAGAAAACATGGAGCAAGCTATCCACACCATCGTGGAGGCGAGCCCGGACGCGATTCAACTAACCGTGGGCCAGGCTGAAATTCTGCAAAGCATGCCTGGCAAAGAAAAGCCAGCCCTGGTTTTGCGGACCGACATCGCCAATTGCTACAATCCTGAAGTGCCGGACTATTTGTTCAGCCATCTTATTGAAGAGCCGGTAGAGCAGGCCCTGGTTTTAGATGCCGCCTGCGTCGTAGTCAATTTGCTGATGCTGCCAAATCAGCCAGAGCTGACGCATCAATGTGTCGCCAACATATGTGCTCTGAAACCTGACTGTGAACGCTACGGCATGCCTTTGATGGTGGAGCCTTTGGTGATGCGGCCAAACGACGAAAAGGGCGGTTACATGGTTGACGGCGACCTAGACAAAATTTTGCCCTTAGTGCGGCAAGGCTGCGAATTGGGCGCTGACATCATCAAGGCTGACCCTTGCGATGACGTAAGCGAGTACGCCAGTGTCATCGAAATTGCCGGCCGGCCTGTTTTGCCCCGCGGCGGAGGCAAGGCGCCGGAGAAGGAAGTATTGCAGCGCACCTACGATTTGATTCAGCAGGGCGCCAGCGGTATCGTGTATGGCAGAAACATTGTTCAACATGAAAAACCGCGGCAGATGACTCAAGCGCTGATGGCAATTCTGCACAAAGGTGCTGGTGTGGAGCAGGCGCTCAAGATTCTGCGCGGCTAGGGCTCCGGAGAAGATGACGCATCCATCGGTACTCATTAGGTCGGGGAGATAATCAGCTATGTCTGTAAAGAAGAAAATCCGTTTTGGCATCATCGGTTGTGGTTTGATGGGCAGGGAGTTTGCAGTTGTCTCGGCTCGCTGGCCCGCGCTATTGGACATGCGCGCCAGTCCGGAAATTGTTGCGATTTGTGATCTTGATAAGAATCTGTTCGACTGGTACACCGGCAACTTTTCATCGGTCAAGACGGCTACCACAAACTATCAGGATTTACTTTCTGACAAAGACATCGACGTTATTTATTGTGCAGTCCCGCACAATTTGCACGAGAAGTTTTACACGGATATCGTACGGGCGGGGAAGCATCTGCTCGGCGAAAAGCCATTTGGAATCGACATGGAAGCAAACAAGAGAATCCTGGAAGTCATCAAAGCGCATCCGGATATTTTCGTACGCTGCTCGTCAGAGTTCCCATTCTTCCCGGGCGGACATCAAGTTCATAAGTACATCCTGGAAAATCCCTGGGGGCGCATCATTGAAGTCCGCAGCGGCTACCTGCATTCCTCTGACCTCAATTTTGAAAAGCCCATCAACTGGAAGCGGATGATTGATATCAATGGAGAATACGGTTGCTTGGGTGATCTCGGTATGCACGCCCTGCATATCCCGATTCGCTCACGCTGGATTCCGAAGAGGTTGTCGGCCTCGCTTTCGAACATTGTGACAGAGCGTCCGGATGGAAAAGGAGGGATGGTTCCCTGCGAGACCTGGGACAATGGAACCATCTCGTGTGAAGTAGAGCATCCAACCGATGGCTACACATTTCCGATGACCATCAAGACCTACCGCATTGCGCCGGGAGAAACCGACACGTGGTACATCGAGGTGATTGGCACGAAATTCAGCGCCAAGTTTTCCACGAAATTTCCAAAGACCCTGCAGACAATGCACTATGTCAACGGGGGGCCGCAGGAGTGGCGACATGAGGACATTGGGCATGGGTCAGCGCATAAAACCATCACCGGGGGGATATTTGAGTTTGGCTTAACCGACGCCATCCTTCAGATGTGGGCGTCTGTCATCGATGAATTTGTCGAGCCGCGCGACGACATGCCTTATGGTTGCATCACTCCAGAAGAGACCTACCTGCAGCATCGAATCTTGACAGCAGCCCTTGAGTCGGGAAAGAGTGGCAAAACTGTGACACTTGATTAATTGGGACTGGTGAGATGAAACGCTCCGAAATTAACGCGCTCCAACGGGAGGCGGTGGCATTCTTCGAGCAGCAAAAATTCTATCTTCCACCCTGGGCATTTTGGTCGGTCGATGAATGGAAAGAGAAGAGAGCAAAGGCACAGGAGGTGGTGGATAACAAATTGGGGTGGGATCTGACCGATTTCGGCCTGGGCGATTTCTACAGAATGGGTTTGCTGCTCTTCACGATTCGAAACGGCAAAATTGGCGCGGCGGGCGGCAAGGACTACGCGGAGAAAATCATGATCGTGCGTGAAGGCCAGGTAACGCCATGGCATTTTCACTGGCACAAAATGGAAGACATCATCAATCGGGGTGGAGGAAGCCTTGTCATGGAGCTTTGCAATGCCACCAGTGATGAGCGCCTGGCTAAAACGCCTGTCACTGTTCAAGTGGATGGCGTGACAAAGACGGTCGAGGCAAAAGGCGCCTTATCATTGCAGCCGGGGGAAAGCGTGACGCTTCCACCATATTTGTACCACAACTTCAGCGGCGAGCCGGGCAAGGGCATGGTATTGGTCGGTGAAGTATCCCGGGTCAATGATGACGAGAAAGACAACCGGTTCCTGGATGCCATCGGCCGCTTTCCGCAAATTGAAGAGGACGAGCCGCCGCTCTATCCTCTTTGCAATGAGTATCCCGAGATCTGAAAGGCACCTATGGCTACCTTGTTCGGAAAACGCTGGAAGCGTGAAGATTTACTCAAACATGTTGGAGATATTCGACAGATTGCGGATTTGCGTCTGTCCGAATTATGCGATGGACCTGGGCGTGGCGTCCGCATTGCGGAATTCAAGACGGGCTCCGGCTTTTCTTTCACGGTATTGCTCGATCGCGGATTGGATATCCACGATGCTGCCTACAAAGGCATCTCATTGGCATTCCAATCACCAGCCGGCATCAAACATCCAGCATATTTTGAACCCGGAGATATCGGCTGGCTGCGCAATTTTCACGGTGGTTGGCTGAATACATGTGGACTTACGAATGTCGGAGTGCCGGGCAAAGATGAGCTAGGCAAATATGGTTTGCATGGCCGCGCTTCAAATCTGCCTGCAAACTTGAGCAGCTATGGCGGAAAATGGCTTGGCGACGATTATGAGATGTGGTTGGAAGCCAGTATTCGCGAATCGTCGTTCTTTGGCTTCGACCTGCAGTTAAGCCGTCGATTCACCGCACGCCTCGGGGAAAGCTGTCTCAAGATTGTAGATCGTGTTGAAAATCTTGGAGAAAGTGAGTGCCCGTTGATGCTGCTTTACCATTGCAATTTCGGTTTTCCGTTGGTTGATGAAGGCGCTAGGCTGGTTGTCAGCCAGGAATCCGTACAACCCCGCGACGCTGCGGCAAAACCCGGGTTGGAGGCGCACAAGACTATGGAGTCACCGCAATCGGGTTATGCCGAGCAGGTCTTCTTTCATGAATTGCGTGCTGACAACCACGGCTTTGCCACTGCTGCCATCGTGAATGACGAGTTGAATGTGGCAGGGTTTGTATCATTTCGCCAGCACGAGCTGCCCAATTTTATTCAATGGAAACAGATGGGGACGAAAGAGTATGTCCTTGGACTGGAACCGGCAAACTGCCTGGTGCTCGGCAGAGAAGTCGAACGTCAGCGTGGCTCATTGCAAATGCTCAAGCCGGGAGAAAGCCTGGAATTGGTCTTGTATCTTGGCGTTGAGGCGGGAACGGAGGCAGTCGGTGAATTAGTGCGAAAGATCGAGAGCCAAGAATCGATACTCGAGAGTTAGGGCTGCAAAATGACCGCCAAGAATGATGTTGTTGCCGCCGGCCACGTCTGCCTGGACATCACGCCAAGGTTCCAAATTCAGAGCAGGCAAGATATCGGCGAAGTTTTCCAATCCGGAAAACTCGTCAAGGTTGGTGACGCTGTGCTCAGTACGGGTGGCGCTGTCTCCAACACAGGCATTGCGCTCAGCAAGCTTGGTCTCAAGGTTAGTTATATGTCCAGCGTCGGGCAGGATGGCTTTGGTGAAATCATCATAAATAAAATGGCTGAATACGGAAACGTCGATGGCCTTTTTCGCAATAAAGAAGTGGGGAGTTCGTATTCGGTTATCCTTGCACTGCCGGCAATTGACCGCATTATTTTACACAATCCCGGCTGCAACGACCATTTCACCGCTGAAAATATCAATTGGGAAATCGTGTCATCCGCGCGCCTGTTTCATCTGGGGTATCCGCCGATCATGCGCTCGCTCTATGCTGATGATGGCATAGAACTAGCGAATATTCTTAGCAAGGCGAGGTCACTGGGCGTGTCAACTTCGGTGGATATGGCGCTACCGGATCCGGATAGCGAAGCCGGAATGATGAGTTGGAAAGAGTGGCTCACGAATGTCTTGCCTCATGTGGACTTCTTTATGCCGAGCATCGAGGAGGTACTCTTGTTTACCAACCGGAATCGTTGGCAGAAGCTCCGGAGCGAAAACGCCGATTTTGTCGACCTAGTCCGGATTGCCACATACCAGGAGATTGCAACGACCCTCCTGGAACTCGGCTGCAGGGTGGTCATCCTGAAAGCTGGTCAGCGCGGCATGTTTTTGAAAACAGCGAAAATGGATGAGATTTCACAAATCAAATTGCTTGAGCAAACTGACAGCAGGACATGGTCAGATCGCGAATTATGGGGACCGAGTTACGTGGCTGACAACATTCAGTCAGCGACTGGCGCCGGAGATTCCGCCGTGGCTGGAATCTTGACTGCAATTCTGCGAGGCCTGACTGTCGAAGAAACCCTGCAGTTTGGCAATTGTCTGGGATATCAAAACCTGCGTGCATTGGACGCCGTCAGCGGAATCGGAACTTATGATGAGACCGAATCACTTCTGGAGAGTCTCACGCCGGTGCCCGTCGATTTTCTTGACAAGAGTTGGAGTCCGATTTCGTCAACAGGCATTTGGGAGTGCAAAAACTGATGGCCAACCGCTTGGTAGTACAGTCTGACCTTGGCCATCACCAAATCAGCCGGCACATCTACGGACACTTTGCGGAACATCTCGGTGGCTGCATTTATGGTGGAATTTGGGTCGGCGAAGACTCCCTGATTCCCAATACCCGCGGCATACGCCAGGATGTTGTGCAGGCCTTGCGCAAAATCCGGATACCTAACCTGCGGTGGCCAGGAGGCTGTTTCGCCGACGAGTACCACTGGCAAGATGGCATTGGCCCCCGGCAAAACCGGCCAAGTACGGTAAATGCAATTTGGGGCCAGGTCACCGAGAGTAATCATTTCGGCACCCATGAATTTATGGACCTGTGCGAGCAGCTCGGTTGTGAGTCATATATTTGCGGTAATGTCGGCAGCGGCGCCATGAGTGAAATGCGGGAGTGGGTAGAGTATTTGACTTTCGATGGAGAAAGCTCAATGGCAGATTTGCGCCGCAAAAATGGCCGTGAGCAGCCGTGGAAGGTAGCTTTCTGGGGCGTGGGAAACGAGAATTGGGGATGCGGCGGCAAGATGCGCCCTGAATATTATGCGGACTTGTATCGCCAACATCAGAACTTCCTGCACAACTATGGCGAAAACAAGCTGTTCAAAATCGCGGGTGGAGCTTACGATGTAGATTACAAGTGGACGGACGTGGTGATGCGGGAAGCGGCGGAGCAAATGGATGGGCTGTCCCTGCATTACTATACCATCCCGGGAAACTGGAAGGAAAAAGGATCAGCAACACAGTTCGGTGAAGATGAGTGGTTTACGACCCTGAAGAAGGCGATGCAGATGGATGAGTTGCTTCGGAAGCACGCCACAATCATGGACAAATATGACCCCGATAAACGAGTCGGCTTGATCGTGGATGAATGGGGTACCTGGCATGAGGTGGAGCCCGGAACCAACAAACATTTTCTCTACCAACAGAACACGCTGCGCGATGCATTGGCGGCGGGGCTGACGTTGAATATTCTCAACAACCACTGTGAGCGCGTGAAGATGGCCAACATTGCCCAGACGGTAAATGTTCTTCAGGCGATGATTCTCACTGAGACTGAGAAAATGATTGTGACCCCAACCTATCACGTTTTCGGGATGTACGCCGCCCACCAGGACGCAACGCTTTTGCCGGTATCCGTGGATTCGGCAGAGTATGTGCATAAGGATGAATCCATCCCGGCTCTGAATGTAGCCGCCTCTCGGGACGCCGCCGGCCTTATCCACATTACGCTGTGTAATCCTGATCCAAACAAGGCAGTAGAAGTGAAGTGCGAGCTCCGTGGCGCAAAGCTGACGCGAGTATCAGCCCAAATCCTGACGGCCGCTGAAATGAATGCCCACAACACCTTTGAAAATCCTGCGGCGGTCAAACCGACCAGCTTTGACGGAGCAAAGCTAAATGGGTCGGATGTGGTTCTGCATCAGCCGTCCAAATCGATTGTGTTGTTAGAAATTGCACAATAGAAGGGCGATTGCATCTTAATTTCTCGCTTAAAGCGAACAACTTCTGGTTAAATGTAGACATGCAAATACCTGATCTCATAAACAATGTTCGTGAATTAGATGATTTCATGACGACCCCGTCTGATTCGCTGGTGGAGACGGTCAGGAAAATGCCCGGTGACCTGTTGATCCTGGGCGCGGGAGGCAAGATGGGTATCTCCCTCGCCATCCTGGCAAAACGCGCATCGAACGAGGCCGGTCTCGACAAGCGTATCATCGCGGTTTCCCGCTTCTCCAACAAAGCGGCGCAAGCTGAACTAACGGCGGCCAAGGTTGAGACGATCGCTTGTGATCTAATGGACGAGTCCGAGATTCAAGCGCTTCCCGATGTTGAAAACGTTGTCTACATGGTGGGGATGAAGTTTGGCTCCTCCGGCCAGGAGGCGGAAACGTGGGGCGTCAACACCTTTCTTCCTGGCGTCGTGGCGCAGAGATTTAGGGATTCCCGCATGGTGTCGCTCTCGACCGGCAACGTATACCCGCTTACCACGGTGAGTTCGGGCGGCTGCAAAGAAACCAGTCCTGTCGGGCCAATCGGCGAGTACGCGCAATCCGCGCTGGGACGGGAGCGGATACTCGAGTACTTCAGCCGGAAGAATCAGAGCCCTGGCGCGATCATCCGGCTGAACTATGCCATCGATCTCCGTTATGGCGTTCTGCTTGACGTTGCGCAACGGGTCTACCATCAGCAAGCCATCGACCTGACCATGGGCCATGCAAATGTCATCTGGCAGGGCGATGCGAATGCGATGGTATTGCAGGCCTTTGACCACACCCGAACACCACCGTTTGTTCTGAATGTCACTGGCCGGGAGATCGTGTCAATTCGTGAGGTGGCAAATCAATTTGGTGAGTTTTTTAAGAGGAAGCCAATATTTCGAGGTTCGGAGGCCGGCAGTGCTCTTATCAGTGATGCAAGCCTTTGTCATGAGCTTCTCGGACCTCCGTCGGTGACTCTAAACCAAATGGTCAGATGGGTTGCCCATTGGGTCAAAACAGATGGCCCGACACTCGCGAAACCGACGCATTTTGAAACCCGTGATGGCAAATTTTGAGCGGACGCCAAGTCCGTAATTGCCACGAAACCGAAAGCCGAAGCATATGAGTTCATTACCCTTTCCGCCGCCCGAAATTCTCAGCCGATTACGCCAGGGCGCTGCCATTCCCGCGCATCCGCTGGCGCTGAACAGCGCAAGAAAACTGGATGAAAAACGTCAACGAGCCTTAACCCGTTATTATTGTGCTGCCGGAGCAGGCGGAATTGCCATTGGGGTGCATACCACGCAGTTTGAGATTCGTGAAGCTAAGTTTGGCCTGTACCAGCCGGTCCTGACCCTCGCGGCTGAAACGTTGGACTCCATTTTAGCGTCCGCGGACAAACCCATCATAAGAATCGCCGGGATCGCGGGACCCACCTCGCAGGCTGTAGCCGAAGCAAAGGTTGCAGCTGATCTGGGGTACCACTTTGGCCTGGTCAGCCTGGGAGCGCTCCGCTCCGCCTCGAATGCGGACCTGCTGACTCACCTGCGCGCGATTTCCGAGGTCATTCCAATCATGGGATTCTACCTTCAGCCCTCGGTGGGCGGGATGGTTCTCGATTACGATTTCTGGCGTCGGGCAGTGGAGATTGAAAATTTGCTGGCCATAAAAATTGCCCCTTTCAATCGTTACTATTCGCTTGATGCTATCAGGGCCGTGGCCTCCGCCGGACGAGAAAACGAGATTGCGCTTTACACCGGCAATGACGACAACATTGTCATCGACCTGGTCAGCGGATTCCGGTTTGGAGAAGGAAAAGCGTGCCCAACTCTCCGGATCGTTGGCGGGCTTTTGGGACACTGGGCTTGTTGGACCCAAAAAGCTGTCGAACACCTCAATGAAATCCATGATCTCTTCCGCCAGCGAAAGCCTGTCTCACAAGAGCTGCTCATTCTGGCGCAACAAATCACCGACTCCAACGCGGCGATTTTCGATCCGCAACATAATTTCGCTGGCTGCATTCCTGGTATTCATGAGATTTTGCGCCGCCAGGGACTTCTGGAAGGCCTCTGGACGCTCAACCCTGAGGAAGGCTTGTCATCCGGTCAACGGGAAGAAATCGACCGAGTCTACTCCGCCTATCCACATCTGAATGATGACCTATTTGTCAGAGAGCATTTGGATGAATGGATGGCCTAAGCGCAATCAATTGATTCATGCAGAATAACACCTAATATAAGGATTTCCCGATGAATGTGCGAGATGCCATCAACAAGATTAACACAATCCGGATACCCGCGAAACCACTACCGGTAGAAGAAACAAGTGCCGGGGAGATCCTGTCGATAGCCGGGCCTGCTGCTCAAATCAAAGTCGAGGACTCGCCCTCATCATCAGATGGCGTGTTCAGAATGGCCGTTGTCGGAAATGCTGACTTTCCAATCAAGGAAATTCACGCCGGCGCCCCGCAGGGGAAACACTGGGCCTATTTTCGAATCAGTTCCGAAGGGGCTGGGGAGCTGCTGGTGTCGCATCCGGCTTTGCTTTACGCCTACACGACACGCCTGGTAGAAGAATGGGCAGACCAGCCGGTTTCTGACTTCGAAAACGGGAAATACTTCGCGGCGGCCTTCAAATGGCATCGACCTTTGTTTGACTATTTGTTGACGCAAACCTGGCGCACCGCCCGGAATTTTGATCCGGAAGAGCACATCCGGGAATTGGCCAGGGCTGGTTATACCCACCTGGAAGTCAACGGACTTGCCATGCCGGTGCCTTTTGAACGGGCGATTCCGGGTGAGTTCTACTCGCAGTTCTATTCTTATTGCGTTGGCCTTGATCAGTATGTCTACAGCGAACTTAACAAAGGAATATACCCGGTCGATTATTTGACCGCCAATCTGAATCTGCTGAAAAAATACGCAAACCTGGGTCGCAAGTATGGCCTGGAGCCGGGAATCTTGTGTTTTGAGCCCCGCACTGTGCCGGAAAAGCTGTTCGAGAAATATCCGACTCTGCGCGGTTCGCGGGTGGACCATCCGTTTCGCAGCCGGCTGCCCCGTTATTCTTTGACGATTGCACATCCTCGGGTTCAGGAACACTACCGGGAGTTGATCCAGAAACTTCTGCACGAGGTCCCGGATTTGGCCTACATGAGTGTCTGGAGCAATGACAGTGGCGCCGGTTTCGAGTACACCAGTTCGCTTTACGTCGGACGCAACGGCGGTCCGTATTTGATCCGAGAGTGGCGCACCCATGAACAGATCGCGGAGGTGGCCGGGAAAAACATAGTCCACTTCCTGAAAATTCTGCGCAATGCTGCATCAGAACTCAACCCTGAATTCCGGGTGTCCTTGCGGCTTGAGCCATTCAAGGTCGAGCACGACGTCATCATGGAAAATCTCGAGGAACGATTGGATATTGAAGTGCCATCCTTGTTGGTGCGTGGCTACGATCTGCCCTATCATCATGATAAATACCCGGACATTCCGGGTGTTGCCGGGGGTGTGCAACACATCCAAATGGAAGCTCAGGAAAAGGAGTTGATCGAAGAGCATCAGACCAAGGGCGTGAGTTCTCATCTCATTTACTCCCAGGGCAATGGCTATAATTTTGAGCCACTGGTGGGCGTTCCGTATCCCTGGATGTTGTGTCAGAAACTGAAAGCCATGTCAGAGCAAGGTGTCGAGTGCGCCGCCAATCTCGGTGGCTTCACGCCGTCCAGTCTGGCCCCGTACCACATCAACCAGGAAGTCTTTCGCGCCTTCATGTTGGATCCGACCGCGGAGGTGGATGACGTTATTCAACAAAAGGCCACGTGTTGGGTTGGTGAATCTGGGGCCGGGGCGCTGGTCGAAGCCTGGAAGAAAGCGGACGAAGCGATTCGATGGTTGCCGCCGTTGCCGTTGTATTCCAATTTTGGATTTGTTTGGCTGCGCGTGTGGGTGCGCCCAATCGTGCCTGACCTGCACGCCGTCCCGGAAAAGGACAGAAGATATTATGAAGACTATCTGGTGAGTCCTGCGAACAATACCAATCTGGTAGATCTCGGGCGCGACGTTCTGTTCCAGCTGGTCACTCAGGAATACGGCAAAAGCTTTGTTGAGCGCGTCGATGACAACGTCGAGGGCCCGCTGAACGCCGCCATCGCGCTAGCGGACGAAAATGCGAACAACGAGTCGTTGCCGGAGAAATCGCGTGAGGTCTTCGCCGACCTGAGAGATCGGCTTCTGGCCTTCCGCTGCTGGGTTCGCACACAGCGCAGTGTCGCGGCATGGGTCGCAGGCGTTTACGGCTACCTCGGTGCCGATGATGGGGCTCAAAAGAAAGCGTGGCGCGACTATCTCGAAGATATGATGACCAGGGATATCCAGAATACCCGGGATCTGCTGGAATTGTGGGAATCCAGTCAGGTCAATTTCATGGTTGTCTCAAAGAGTGGCGAGACGAGCTATATCTACGGCGAAAATCTGGGTGACCTGCTGCGACGAAAAATACAGCTCACGGAAGAATATCGTCATGTTGAGCCGAGAATTGATCCGGATATTATGTGGAGAGTCTAGCTCCGCAAAGTCAGATTGTAGTCTAAGGAAAAGGTTAGGATGAACGGCACAAGCCTTCACACGTCCGCGCTATCTTTGACACGAGAATTGATAGCTTTCGACACCATCAATCCTCCCGGCCAGGAGAGAGAATGCGCTGTCTTCCTCGGCAAGAAACTGGAGGACGCCGGTTTGTCGGTCAGCTACCATGAATTCGCACGTGACAGAACCTGCCTGATTGCAAGATTGAACGGTAGCAGTGCGAAACTTCCGATTTGTTTTACTGGACACATGGACACGGTTCCGCTTGGAAAGACCGCCTGGACCACAGACCCGTTTGGTGGAGAAATCGCAGATGGCAAACTCTATGGACGTGGCTCAACTGATATGAAAGGCGGCGTTGCAGCCATGGTCGTGGCGGCGCTTGAGTTGGCAAAGCTGTCGCAGCCGTGTGCCGGCTTGATGTTGGTCATCACCGCCGGCGAAGAGAATGGCTGCCAAGGCGCAGAATATCTGGCCGGGCTTCCTGGAGTTCTTGGCAGCGCCGGGGCTGTCATCGTTGGCGAGCCGACGTCTAACTACCCTCTGACTGGTCACAAGGGATCGCTCTGGCTGAAAGCGCATACTGCTGGTATCACGGCGCACGGGTCAATGCCTGAACAGGGGGAAAACGCCATCTACAAAATGGCGAGAGCGGTGTCCTTGCTCGAAGCGTATGAATTTAATGGCGAGCATCCCCTGCTGGGAAGGCCGACACTCAATGTCGGCACGATTTCAGGAGGCGAGAACATAAACTCGGTTCCGGACCGGGCGCGTATTGAAATAGATATTCGGACAGTTGCCGTCCAGAAAAGTGCTGAGATCTTTGCCTCGCTGAAGCGGTACCTGGGAAAGGAAGTCACCCTGGAAATACTGCAGGCGCCGGAGGCGGTAGCGACTGATCCTGCTGATTTGTGGGTGCAGGAGGTATTTGAGATCATGACTCCAAGTCTTGGCGAGAAACCAGAGCCGCGCGCAGCTACCTATTTCACCGACGCCGGTCAGTTGACGCCGGCGCTGGGAAATCCGCCCACCGTTATTCTTGGGCCCGGCGAACCGACAATGGCCCACAAGATAGATGAATTTTGCTATGTTTCGCGCATCGAGGAGGCTGTTGAGGCTTATTTAACAATTGGGAAGAAGTGGATATCGAATGGCTGATAGAGAGCTGGGAGGGAGCAGATTATTATGGCTATGATGGAACTGGAACAGCGGTGGCGGACACTTGACGAGAAGATCCGCGGTTGGTGGGACGCAGATGTTACCACAGCCCGGGAGGACGAAATCCGCAACCCCGAGTTGAACAAAATTTGGTATTCTGATGAGGAACATCGCAAGCAGGAGGCGCACGTCGGGGAAGATGCGGAATCGACTCTGCTTTATCTCCCGTTCCCGTACACGACGGCGGGAGGAGCCGAAGGCACATTTCCGGAAATGTATTGTTGGGATGTGTATTTTACCAATCTCGGTCTGGCTGCCCATGGGCGCTATGACATCATTCGAAGCCACATTCTCAACCAACTTTTCATGATTGAACGCTACGGCATGGTCTTGAATGGCAATCGCACCTACTACCTCGGTCGTTCCCAGGCGCCCATCCATGCTCTTAGCCCACGGCTGTATTATGACTACATCCAGGATAGGGATTTGCTGGCCAGGGCATACCCGGTGTTAAAGCGAGAGTATCTGGGATATTGGATGGCGGGCCACCATCACACCAACAATGGTCTTGCGACCAACCGCGACCTCGCGGAGTTGAACATTCCGACTGGCGATTCCGCTGCCGGAGAATTAGCCAGCACGCGCCTGCGCCCGGAGCTTGCGGCCGAAGCCGAAGTTCTGGATTTCACCGCAATCTTCGATGGTGACGTGCGCAAGTGCAATCCACTCATGACCAACAGTGCGCTGGTGCGCTATGCCCAAACCCTTGCATGGATGGCAAGCGAAATCGGCTGGCAGAGTGAAGCGGAAGAGTGGCAGGAAGAGGCTGACAGCCGGGCATACACAATGCGAGAACTTTGCTGGAATGATGACAAAGGTTTCTTTTTTGAATTCCAGTATGAGAAAGAGGAACAGTTGCCCCATTGGTCGCTGGCGGGTTATTGGGTCATGTGGGCGGGCGTCGCCACCAGCGCGCAAGCGGAGAAGATGGTCGAAAATCTCGCTCGATTTGAACAACCATTCGGATTGCCGCAGACCGACAGAGCGTATCCAAGCCCGCATCCTGAATTCAAGGCGCTGCAATGGGATTATCCAAGTGGCTGGCCGCCGTCCCAGATCGTGGTGGTTGATGCGTTGGAGAATTACGGCTATGCTGATGAAGCCAAAAGGCTGGCACTGAAATATCTGAAGCTCCAGCTTGACATCCATGACCAGACCGGCAAGCTGTGGGAGCGATATAACGTGGTTGACGGCAGCGTCAATTTGCCGCGCGAGCGCTATCCGGTTGTGCCGTTGCACGGATGGTCTCTGGCTTCGGTGGTCTACCTGGGCCGCAAAGTATTTGATGAATGAATGACCGTAATAGCAAGAAAATAAGACGCATGATGCCAAGAAAAAGTCCTGTATTCCGTGTAAATTGGTGGCAGTGTATCACCAAGTGATGGCGCTGTGTGTACGCAGGGCATTGCGCGCATAGGATAGGTTGGATTGAAGGAGTAGGGAAAGCATGGAATACCAGAGAATTGCGTCGCTAAAAACAGCGGAGCAGTTTCTTGATTACGTAGAACAGTTGGGCATCAACTTGCCTTTCGATGAAGAGTTGCGGTCCGGAACGGATTCTCCTTTGGCCAGGCCCTTTCGGTTGGCAAATGGTCTCACCATCGGCAATCGTTGTGCGGTGCTTCCGATGGAAGGTTGGGACGGCACAAAGGATGGGCGTCCGACGGAAGATACCATCCGCCGTTGGCGTCGCTTCGGACAAAGCGGCGCCAAGTTGATCTGGGGTGGAGAGGCGGTTGCCGTTCGGCACGACGGACGGGCCAATCCAAACCAATTGATGATCAACGAGAAAAATCTGGGCGACATCGCCGGTTTGAGAGAGAAGCTGTTAGGGACCCACAAAGAACATTTTGGCAATTGTGATGATCTTCTGGTCGGATTGCAGCTCACACATTCCGGCCGCTTTGCGCGCCCCAATCGCAAGGATGTCCCGGAGCCGATAATTCTCTACCATCATCCCATGCTCGACAAGAGAGTCAATCTGGATCCGGAGACGCCGGTTATGAGCGACGCCGAGGTTGACCGTCTTATCGAAGATTTTGTTGAGGCGGCAAGACTGTCGCACAAAGCCGGCTTTGCCTTTGTGGACCTCAAACATTGCCACGGCTATCTTGGCCATGAATTCCTCAGCGCCACCGGCCGCAGTGGGAAATATGGCGGGTGCTTTGAGAATCGTACCCGTTTTCTGCGAGAGGTGACGACTGCCATTCGAGCAGAAGTGCCTGGCTTGGACATCGCCGTGAGGGTAAGCGCGTTCGACTTCATTCCCTTCCGGAAGGGCACGGAGTCCGTCGGACAGCCGGAATCACTCAACGATGGCGATTACCATTGGGCGTTTGGTGGTGACAAGACCGGCACCGGTATTAACCTGGAAGAGCCGTTTGCTTTTCTTGATTTACTGGCGTCGCTTGACATCCAAATGGTGTGTACTTCGGCTGGAAGCCCCTATTATAATCCGCATATTCTAAGACCGGCGCTCTTTCCGCCTTCCGACGGCTACCAGCCCCCGGAGGATCCACTGGTCGGAGTGGCCCGTCAAATAGAGGTGACGGCCAGGCTGAAACAGCACCGGCCTGGTTTGTTGTTTGTCGGCTCCGGCTATTCCTACCTGCAGGAATGGTTGCCAAACGTGGCGCAGCGCGTGGTGAGTAACGAGATGGTGGATTTTGTCGGCATCGGGCGAATGGTGTTGAGCTATCCTGAAATGTTGGCCGATGTGCTGGCAGGCCGGAGCTTGCAGAGGAAGCTAATATGTCGAACCTTTAGTGATTGTACCTCAGCGCCGCGAAGCGGAATGGTATCGGGTTGCTACCCCCTCGATGACCATTACAAATCAAAGCCCGAGGCCGATAGGCTGAAAGAAATCAAGAAATCGGCAGAGGATGGTTGACGCAAGGTGGTTCGAGTAATCTTATCAGAACTTATGGAATTTTCGTTTGGAGGAAGATACAATAATGGGTCAAGAAAAAAGTAACATCATAACGAACCGCTGGGACGACAAGGTATGTGAAGGCTTTTCGGAAGAACAGCTACTTCTATACCGCTCAAATTTGCTCGGGGAGGATTTGCGCGTCACCAACTACGGCGGCGGCAATACGTCCGCCAAAGTCATGATGAAAGATCCTCTATCTGGCAACAACGTGGATGTTTTATGGGTCAAAGGTTCTGGCGGTGATCTTGGGAGCATGAACCTAGGCGGCTTCTCCACCCTCTATATGGAAAAGCTAAATTCCCTGAAGGCGCTCTATCGCGGGCTTGATTTTGAAGATGAGATGGTCGGCTATCTGCCTCACTGCACATTCAACATCAATCCACGCGCAGCGAGCATCGACACGCCTTTGCACGCATTCATAGCGCAAAAGCATGTTGACCATGTGCATCCCGATGCCATCATTGCAATAGCCGCTGCAAAGGCTGGGGAAAGACTCACAGAGGAGATTTTCGGCGGGGAGATTGGCTGGCTGCCCTGGCAGCGACCCGGCTTTGACTTGGGACTGAAACTCGAGGCTTTGTACAATGCCAAACCGCACTTGAAAGGCATCATCCTTGGTGGACACGGTCTTTTTACCTGGGGTGCTACGGCGAAGGAATGTTATGAAGAAACCATCCGAATCATTCAGATGGGAACCGATTATCTGAACGAGCACAGTTCGGGTGAGCCCTTCGGCGGTCAGAAGGTGGCGCCCATCGAGCAAGCAAGCAGACAGGATTTCGTAACCAGGATAGTGCCCAAATTGCGCGGCAAGCTGAGCGCCGAAGTTAGAAAAGTCGGGCATTTCAATGACTCGGCTGAGGTCATGCAGTTTATCAATTCAAATCGCGCGAAGGAGTTGGCCGCGCTCGGCACATCTTGCCCGGATCATTTTCTCCGTACCAAAATTCGGCCGCTGTTTATTGATTTCGACTTCGGCGCCGAGTCTGTCGATGATGTTGTCGGGAAGCTGGACACACTTCTTCTTCAGTACTACAAAGATTATGAGGCGTACTATGAGCGCTGCCGCCATGATGACTCCCCAGCCATGCGGGATGCCTATCCGGTCGTGATTCTAATACCCGGGATTGGCATGCTCACCTTCGCGAAAGACAAGGCAACTGCACGCATTGCAGGCGAGTTTTATGTCAACGCGATCAACGTGATTCGCGGCGCCACGGGTGTCAGCGAATATGTGGCTTTGCCGGAGCAAGAGGCATTTAACATTGAATATTGGCTGCTGGAAGAGGCAAAATTGAAGCGTTTGCCGCAACCGAAAAGTCTTGCCGGCCGCATTGCCGTCGTCACCGGCGGAGCAGGAGGTATTGGCAGCGCGACGGCAAGACGCCTACTGCGAGAGGGCGCATGCGTGGTCCTCACCGACATCGACGAAGAAAATCTCGGCCAGGCTGAGACTGACCTCAAGGCCGAGTTTGGCCGTGAGAATGTCCGGGCAGTGGTAACCGACGTCACGGATGAGCAGTCGGTGATTCGATCGTTTCATTTTGCCTTGCAGGAATTTGGTGGATTGGATATTCTGGTTTCAAATGCCGGTCTGGCGTCAGCCTCGCCAATTGAAGAGACCAGCCTGGCGCTGTGGCAAAAGAATATGGATGTATTGAGTACCGGGTACTTTCTTGTGTCCCGAGAAGCTTTCCGTGTAATGAAAGCGCAGGGATTGGATGGCGCGATTGTGTTCATAGGCAGCAAAAACGCGCTCGCGGCCTCTCCCAACGCTGCTGCCTACAATACCGCCAAATCCGCTGAACTGCATCTTGCGCGCTGCCTTGCACTGGAAGGGGCGGAGCATGGGATTCGCGCCAACGTGGTAAATCCGGATGCAGTGCTGCGTGGTTCCAAGATCTGGACCGGCCAATGGCGCAAGGAACGGGCCGACACCTACGACCTGCAAGAAAATCAACTGGAGGAGTTTTATCGCAAGCGCAGCATGCTCAAGAGAAGCGTGCTCCCGGAGGACATTGCCGAGGCCGTCTACTTTCTAGCCTCTGACCTTGCGGCAAAGTCCACGGGAAATATCATCAACGTCGATGCCGGCAACGCGAGCTCCTTCACACGCTAGACCGGATGGGAAGGGAATGACAATTGCCTGACAAGCCTGACAAAGTCCAATTTTTCCACACCTGCCTCATCAATGAGTTCTATCCTGAGGTGGGGATGTCTGTTGTTAACGTTCTCGAACGGATGGGTGTTCGCGTAGAAGTGCCTCTTGACCAGACTTGCTGCGGCCAGCCCGCCTTCAACGCGGGATTCTTCAAAGAGGCACGCAAAGTCGCGGCCAGGACTCTGGAGACTCTGATAGATACTGAAGGCCCGATCCTCATCCCGTCCGGGTCTTGCGGCGACATGATTATTCACCATTACCCAGTCCTGTTCTCCGATGATTCAACCATGTTGTCCAAACTCAGCGCCGTGACGGAGCGGTGTTATGAGTTCACTCAGTTTCTTGTGGATGTGCTCGGCGTCACCGATCTAAAGTCCCGGCTCAACGGCAGGGGAGCGTACCATCCTTCATGTCATCTTCTTCGCGGATTGAAGGTTGAAAATCAGCCCAAAGTATTGCTGGAGAAGATAGCCGGCCTTGAAGTTGTGGAATTTGAGGACCAGGAAGAATGTTGCGGCTTCGGCGGGATGTTCTCGGTGAAGAATCCTGAGATTTCCGGCAGCATGATGAACGACAAAATCGACCGTCTCGAAGCTGCCAAGGCGGAAATGGTGATCTCCTGTGACATGGGGTGCCTGATGCATCTCGAAGGTGGACTACATCGCAGAGGTTCACGGATTAAAGTTTGCCACATTGCCCAGGTTTTGGAAGGCGAACAGGAATCATGACGCCATTTAGTGAACGGGCAGTTCATGCTCTGGACGACAAGAATCTTCGCGTTGCCCTCGACCGGGCCACGACGCAACTGAAAGCCAGGCGGGCTGAAGCTTTTTCGTCATTGGATGACGCAGAATCGATTCGCGATAGGGCTCGCAACGCAAAGCTGGACCTGCTCGGAGATCTCGGCAATAATCTGCTGAAGTTCGAAAAAAGGCTGAAGGAGAACGGCGTACACGTGCATTGGGCGGCTGCGGGAGAGGACGCCAATGCGAAAGTTATCGAGATTGCCCGCCGCAACCAGGTCAAAAAAGTCGTCAAATCCAAATCGATGGTGACTGAGGAGATTCACCTCAACGCGAGTCTTATCGGTGCTGGAATCGATGTCGTGGAGACTGACCTCGGAGAATACATCGTCCAACTTTCAGAGGACAAGCCATCGCACATCATCGTGCCCATCATCCACAAGACCCGCGCAGACGTTGGCAAGATCATGCACGAACGACTAGATGTCCCTTTTACCGACGACCCCGAGCAGTTGGCTCGAATCGCCAGGACAAAACTGCGGCAGGATTTTCTTGAAGCAGACATGGGCATCACTGGCGCAAATTTCGGTCTTGTGGAAACCGGCGCCATTTGCATTGTGACCAATGAGGGCAACGCCCGCATGGTGACGAGTCTGCCGAGAATCCACGTCGTTGTGATGGGAATAGAAAAACTGCTGCAGTCGCTGGCCGACCTCGACAGTTTCTTGAAACTGTTGGCCCGTTCCGCCACAGGGCAGAAGCTCACCGTTTATACCACGCTGGTTCAAGGCCCGCGCCGGGGTGGAGAAATCGGCCCGGAAGAGGTTCATGTTATCCTGCTGGACAGTGGCAGGAGCAGCTTGTTGAGCGGCGATCTGGCCGAGAGCCTCGCCTGCATCCGTTGCGGCGCGTGTCTCAATGTTTGTCCGATCTACAAAAATATTGGCGGGCATGCCTATGGCGACACCTATGCCGGCCCAATTGGCTCCATCATCACGCCCGGTCTGCGGGGGCTGGAAAACTGGTCTGAACTTCCCGCGGCCAGTTCACTTTGCGGCGCCTGCCAGGAAGTCTGCCCGGTGAGGATCGATATTCCGCGGATGTTGCTCAGGTTGCGCCAAACCACGACGGAGCGGCTGACGACACCCATAAGTCTAAGACTGGGAATGATGGGCTTTGGAGCAGTTGCGGCGATGCCGGGATTTTACAGGCTGGCCACCGGACTGGGGCGCAGGCTCCTGAGACTGCTTGGCGGAAATGGTTGGCTGAAGTACCGGCTTCTCCCTGTGAAAAACTGGACCAAAGTGCGCGATTTCAAAACACCGGCAAAACAATCGTTTCAGCAAATGTGGCAGGCTAAAGAAAAGGCTGGCGGGTTCTAGCATGAATTCGAAATCCAGAGCACAGATTCTCTCGTCCATCCGCAATGCACAATCTCTGGCGCGGTTGCCGGGGCTGGCGCCAGTGTCACCCCGAGATGAGGAAATTTCGCCGCCTGGTCCTTCGGAATGCCTGAGCCGACTTATGGATGAGCTGGGCGCGCTCGGGGTAGATTGCTACGTGGAAGGCGATGGCGAATCCGTCGTGCGGCGGCTTGCGCTGCTTGTCGATGACAAGTCAATTCTCAGTTGGGACATCGATCAGCTTCCCTATGGCGCCGGAGATGTGTTGCGCGGCCGTACAGTCTGGTTTGGCAAAGATGACAGAATGGACCAAGCCAAAGCAGACGTCGGACTCACGGGCTGTGACGCGGCGATTGCCGAGACGGGCTCCCTGGTTCTGATTTCTGGAGAAGGCAAGGCCAGGACTGCATCGCTCTTACCATTTGAACACATCGCAATTGTGCGGAGGAGTGACATTCATAGTTCCATGGGAGAATTTTTTGAGAAGAAAGACCGAGAACTTGCTGCCGCCTCCTATATTAACTTCATCACCGGCCCGAGCCGGACTGCTGACATTGAATTGTCACTGACCCTGGGTGTTCATGGGCCGGGCAAGGTGACGGTGGTGATTGGTCCCTAATCAGACACCAGCAGTGAAAAGCGAAGACGCGATGATGATGGGAGAAGTCTGCGCGCGTCGTGACGAGGCTATTCTCACAAGAATAGAGGCGAGTAAATGACAGCATCACAATTCGTGGCCTTCGATTTGGGCGCCGAAAGCGGCAGAACGATTCTTGGGACGCTGCAGGATCAAAGACTGAGCCTAAGAGAGCTGAGCCGCTTTCCGAATGGCATGATCAACATTCTAGGCCATTCGCATTGGGATGTCTTTCGCCTATTCGAGCAGATGAAAAACGGTCTGCGGCTGTGCGCATCAGAGCTAACGGGCAAGCCGGACAGCATTTCCGTGGATACCTGGGGAGTGGATTTCGCCCTGCTGGCGGAAGATGGCAGTTTTCTCGGACTTCCATTTGCCTATCGCGATTCTCGTACCGAAGGCATGATGGATGAGTTCTACAAGCTCATTTCTCGCAAGCGCGTCTATGAATTGACCGGCATTCAAATGCTGCCATTCAATTCGCTTTATCAGCTCTTTGCGATGTCTCGGGCGCGTTCTCCGTTGCTCCAAACCGCCAGCGATATCTTGTTCATGCCGGATGTTTTTAATTATCTCCTAACCGGAGAGATGAAGTCGGAATTCACTTTTGCCACGACAAGCCAGATCTACAATCCAACCAAGGGTAACTGGGATGGCGAATTGCTCGCAGCGCTCGAGATACCCGGAACCAAGCTGCAGGAGATCGTTTCGCCCGGAGCCACAATAGGTCGCCTGCATCAGACTCAGGCTCGAGATACGGGTGTTGCGCAAGTCCCGGTCATTGCCTGTGCCAGCCATGATACCGGTTCCGCGGTTGCCGCCGTTCCAGCGCAGGGCAAAGAGTGGGCGTACTTGAGTTCAGGAACCTGGTCGCTGATGGGGGTCGAGATGACTTCTCCGGTTCTTACCGAGCAGGCGTACGAACTCAATTTTACAAACGAAGGCGGTGTTGCGGGCACGTTTCGCTTTTTAAAGAACATCATGGGTTTGTGGCTCGTGCAGCAGTGCAAGAAATCCTGGGACAAATCCACTCCTGTCAGCTACGATGAACTCACCAGGCTGGCGGAAGCGGCTTCACCATTCAGCTTCCTGGTCGATCCGGACGACATGTCGTTCTTGAATCCTGCGGACATGCCGGAAGCCATCCGCGCCTTCTGCGCCAGGACGGGTCAGCAGACTCCCGAGTCTCACGGCGATATCGTTCGTTGTGCCCTGGAAAGTCTGGCCTTCAAGTATCGTTTTGTGCTCGAACGATTGCAGCAAATTTATCCACACGCGATTAGAACTCTGCATGTGATCGGTGGTGGCGCCAAGAGTGAACTGTTAAACCAGTTCACGGCAAACGCCACAGGGCTTCCTGTGATAGCTGGTCCAACCGAGGCCACTGCAATTGGGAATATCATGGTTCAGGCTTTGGGACTCGGCCATGTAAGTTCCCTTGCGGAGATTCGGGCAATTGTTCGGGACTCTTTTGAGCCGGTCAGCTATGAGCCTAGAGAGATTGAGAAATGGGATCGGGCATACAGTCGTTTTACGACTATGCTCGCGCAAGTGAGTCAGTAAGCTGAAACAAGCATGGCGCCATCCATCAAACTTATTGAGAAGAGATAGCAATGGCTACAAAAGACAGAACCCAGAAGGCCTACAAGATTGCGCAAGAACTCTATGCCGAGCTAGGTGTGGACACACAGTCTGCAATCGCGCGCCTGAAAGACATCCCGATTTCACTGCATTGCTGGCAAGGAGATGATGTCGGCGGGTTTGAGAGGCCGGACGCTGAACTTTCGGGCGGCGGCATTCAGGTGACAGGAAATCACCCTGGAAAAGCCAGAACCGTCCAGGAACTGCGTCTGGATTTAGAGAAGGCGTACTCGTTGATACCCGGCAGCCACCGGCTGAATCTACATGCTATATACGGAGAGTTTGGTGGTAAAGCCGTCGACAGAAATGAGATTGGCCCTGAACATTTTCAAGGCTGGGTGGATTGGGCGAAAGGCCAAAACGTCAAGCTCGACTTCAACGCGACCTGCTTTTCACATCCCAAAGCTGATTCCGGTTTCACGTTGAGCAACCGGGACAAAGGGGTTCGGGAGTTCTGGATTGAGCACGTCAAATTGTGTCGAAACATAAGTGCATTTTTTGGCAGAGAGCTGAAAAGTCCCTGCATTCATAACCTCTGGATACCCGATGGCGACAAGGACATACCCATTGACCGCTGGACACCACGAGCCTTGCTAAAGGCTTCTCTGGATGAGATTTACTCCGAAACATTTGTCGCATCTGAGATGAAAGATGCCGTGGAAAGTAAGCTTTTCGGCATTGGTAGCGAGGCCTTTGTCGTTGGGTCTCATGAGTTCTATTTGGCTTATGCCTTAAGCAAAGGCGTTCTGCCGTGCTTCGATTTGGGGCACTTTCATCCAACCGAGTCGGTCGCCGACAAGGTCTCGGCAACGATACAATTTTGCGATGAGATTCTGCTTCATGTCAGTCGGCCGGTTCGCTGGGATAGCGACCATGTCGTCATTCTCAACGATGACATCCGCGCGGTCACGCAGGAAATTGTTAGGAGCAACGCTCTGAATCGCATCCACATTGCCCTTGATTTTTTTGACGCCAGCATGAATCGAGTGGGCGCCTGGACAATCGGTACACGGGCGACGTTGAAAGGGCTGTTGATTGCGCTCCTGGAGCCGACAGATGTGCTCAGAAAATATGAGGCGGAAGACAACAATTTTGCTCGCCTCGCCATGCTGGATAGCCTCAAAAATATGCCTTTCGGCGCCGTTTGGGACTACTATTGCCTGGAAGCTGATGTGCCGGTTGGAACATCATGGTTGAAAGAGATCCAGGATTATGAGATTGACGTTACCAGCAAGCGAACATGAGTCAAGAGAAAAGAAGAATTCATCTTCTTAAGGAACTCTGTCAATGATAAGGATAGATTACAAGCTCAGCCCCTCTTCCCTGGACTCAAAGCTCGATGAATTTTGGAGATTGTCCGGCGAGAAGATATTGGACATTGAAAATAACTATGATGCCTCCAAAGGCTCGCCGGTATTCACCGATCACGGCAAATACACGACTCGCGGTTGGACAGAATGGACTCAGGGATTCCAATGGGGTTCCGCCATTCTGCAATACGATGCGACTGGCGACCCTGAATTTCTCGAAATCGGCCGTCAAAATACCGTCCAGAGAATGGCGCCACATCTGACTCATTTTGGAGTTCACGACCACGGCTTCAACAACATCAGCACCTATGGAAACTTGTTAAGGCTGATGACTGAAGGGAAGCTCGAGCATAACGATTGGGAACGCAATTTTTACGAACTGGCTCTCAAATGCTCGGCCGCCGTTCAAGCGAAACGCTGGACCAGAACAAGTGACGGCGGGGGATTCATCTATTCATTCAATGGCCCTCATTCCCTGTTCGCCGATACAGTTCGGTCGTTGAGAATCCTGGCATTGGGTTATCAACTGGGACATGAATTGATCGAGGACAACGACAAGAAAGTCAGTTTGCTGGAGCGACTCATCCTTCATGCGCAAGCCACCGCGGACCACTCGGTTTACTATGGCGACGGTCGAGACGACTATGATCTGAAAGGCCGTGTTGCACATGAGAGCATTTTCAATGTAAATGATGGGCATTATCGTTGTCCAAACTCTCAACAAGGATACTCCCCCTTCTCTACATGGACCCGCGGACTCGCCTGGATCATGTGTGGGTTCTCCGAGCAGCTTGAATATCTTGACACTCTTGCGGACGGTGAATTGACTCCATTCGGTGGCAAGGACCTCATCGAAACCCTGATGCTCAAGGCTGCTCAGGCCACATGCGATTTCTATATTGAGCAGACGCCGACAGATGGAATTCCGTACTGGGACACAGGCGCGCCTTTTCTCCATAGGCTTGGTGCATACCTTGAGAATCCAGCAGATCCATATAATGACTATGAACCGGTCGATAGTTCAGCCGCCGCCATTGCTGCACAAGGATTGTTAAGATTGGGCCATTATTTAGGTGAAACGGGAAAGGCAGAACAGGCAAACCGCTACTGGCAAGCCGGACTTACTGTATTGAATTCACTGCTCAATAGGCCATATTTGAGTGAAGACGACAACCATCAGGGTTTGGTTTTACACTCGATTTATCATCGGCCAAACGGGTGGGATGCCGTTTCATCTGGGCACAAGATACCTAAAGGAGAGTCAAGCATGTGGGGTGATTATCACATTCGTGAAGCCGTTCTCTTTGTTCAGAGAATGAGCAAGAACGAGCCTTACTTGGTGTTTTGGCAAAAGAAGGGCTAGGAATTTCCTTTTCAGGGCGTAGTGTTGAATGCACAAATTATGACCGAATCTGTCTGACGGGTTTACTGAACACCACAGAGTTGATATTCCAGGGAGCTACTCAATGAATAAAGTTGCTTTGGTTACCGGCGGAGGGCGTGGCATTGGCCTTGGCATCTCGAAATCCCTAGCACAGCAGGGGTATGATTTAGCTATTTGCGGCGTTAGGCAAGAGAAAGCTGTTCAGGAATCTCTAAACACGCTACGGGGTTTTGGGCATGAGGTCTTATATTGTCAGGCAGATATCAGCGATCAGGATGCGCGCGAATTTTTGTTGGATGAGATCAAGCAGGCCTTCGGAAGGTTGAACCTCCTTGTGAGCAATGCCGGCGTTGCCCCGGAAGAAAGAAAAGACTTGCTGGAAGCTACCGCTGAGAGCTTTGAGAGAGTTATGAAAATAAACCTGCAGGGGCCTTATTTCCTGACTCAAAGCGTCGCCAAATGGATGGTAGAGCAGAAAAACACAGCCTCCGGTTTTCAGGGATGCATTATCAATGTCTCATCCATTTCCGCGACAGTTGCCTCGACAGATCGTGGCGATTATTGCGTTTCCAAGGCCGGCGTGAGCATGGCGACTCAGCTTTGGGCTGTACGTATGGCGGAGTTCGACATACCTGTCTTCGAAGTTCGCCCAGGCATTATCAAAACGGACATGACCGAATCCGTTCTCGACAAATATGACGAATTGATAGAAGCGGGTTTGTTGCTGCAGCCAAGGTGGGGCACGCCTGAAGATGTCGGAAAGGCCGTCGCCATGCTGGCAAGAGACGAGCTACCATACTCAACCGGACAGGTGATTTTGGTGGATGGTGGTCTTGCAGTGCCCAGGTTGTGATCCAACTTTATACGGTAGTGAATTGCAGTTGCACTCAAGTTCTGATGTTGTGCTGAGGTCAGAACATTCCCGAATCGGAGTTTTTAATGGTCCAGATACTACTCAACTCCATTGCATTGGATCCAAACCGATGGACCGATGACAAGATCGCATATTTCAATCTTGACCGACTGCTCGACCATGTTGCCAGGGCCGGTTTTCATCTTATCGAAGTGTGGCAATATCACATTTCCAGAGCGACAGAGAAGGAAATAAAGAACTATCATAAGACTGCAAATTCTCTCGACTTGTCGTTTCCGGTGATTGGCATGTATCCCAGGTTGCATCTTCAGGGCCAGGAGCGACAACACGAGTTGGACAAGATTGAGCGCCTCATGAACTACGCAAAACTCTTGGGAGCCGACATTGTCAAGGTCTTTGTGGGAGTGCGCGGTTCGGCCGAGGTTGCAGATTCTGAGTATCAGTCTTCAGTGCAATTCATGCATGAGATTCTCGCTCTGGCAGGCTCCTACAGCTTGATGATAACCGGCGAAACTCATCCGGATACGCTTTGCGATAGTATTGAATCTTGCAAGAGATTCCTGAAGGCGATCGATTCCGAGAATTTTAAGGTTTGCTTTCAGCCATTTGATTTTTCCAATACCGCAAGAGCCATTGGTGATTTTCATCTGCTGGCAGATGACGTGGTCCACGTTCACTATCAAGGTCAAAAGAACGGAAGAATGGTTCTTTTGTCGGATTCCGACCTTGACTATGGGAGGCTGACAACAGCTCTTGTCGCAGGTGGGTTTTCCGGAAAAATATGCATTGAATTTGTGAAAGATTGTGTCGTGAAGAGCCCGGGGGATTTTGATATTGAAGTCGTGCTGAAACATGCCATACTGGATCGAGAGTTCATTGCGAATGCGTTACGGAATTGCGGTGAAGAAGTTAGCTGAGCTTAAGCTTTTGGCGGCTCAGCCAGGAGATCAACCAACAAGTGAACCATTGGAGACCTCTCAATGACAAAGCGGATTACCCTAAATTCGTCCCAAATCACCTCCTACGAGCGGGATGGCTTCCTGGTCGTGGAGAGTCTTTTGTCGGAAGTGGAAGTCGATGCCTTCCTTGTCTACCAGAAGAATCGAGCAAAGGAAGTTGATCCCGGCTTACGCTCGCATGTTGTTGATCCGCAGTGGGACTATGTGGCGAGGCACCCGAATGTCGCAGGTGTGGCTACACAATTGCTCGGAGGGCGGCCCAGCATTGTTCAGTCGATGTACCTGCCGAAATTTGCTCGTCAGCCGAAGGAGGAGAATGTCGGCATCGCTCTCCATCAGGATGCCCATTATCTGCCGACGGAGCCCAATACACTCATGGCTTGCTGGATCGCCATGACTGATACGAACGGTGACAATGGCGGGCTCTGTGTTATCCCCGGCAGCCACCACGGTAAGTTGCACAGTACAAGCCAGACCTCGTCAGATGAGCATGTTAGCTGGCGACAGGAATACCTGATGCGCAATCGTTCCGGGGAGGAATGGACTCAGGAGTTCTACTCGTTCGAAATAGCGAACATTGATCCACAGTCTGTCTGTAAACTGGGTGTAGCCAGAGGCGCTGGAGTCTTCTTTACGGGAATGACCATCCATGGCTCCTATGCGAATGCCTCACCAACACATGATCGCCTGGCTTTTGCAGTCCACTATGTTAGGGAAGGAACATGGTGTCTGCGGGCGGATGTGCAAGAGACCGTACTCATTACCGACTATTCGCATGAACGCTGATTTGCGTCTTCTCTGTATGGAAATGAGAAACGAGCACAAAGGGTAGGCATAGTCAAGCAAGGCGGACATATGGAATTTGAACCAATATCGTATGACCACGCCGCTTTTCTCATTGCGAAACGACCGTGGCAGGTTTCACGAGATTGCGAGCTTCTGGTCGCCGCTCATCTTGAGGCGATGAGAACCTACGGTTACAATAGCTGTATCGTTGGGATAGACATCTACAATGTTGAAGCCGAAGCCTACGGATGCAAACTGAGCGAACCGGACGACAATGGCGTACCCGTTGTTCGCGAGCCCTTATTCGAACGTCTGGAGGAAATCAAATCAGTGCGGCTTGACCCGGCCAATGATGGCAGAATGCCTATGATTCTTGAGGCTGCTCGACAGATCAGCGAAGCAAAACCCGACGCCGATATCCGCATACCGTTGTCTGGTCCCTTCACGATTGCGTGCCATTTGTTCGGGATGGAAAACATGATTTGCGAACTATTCACGAATCCTGAACCAACCGTCTCAGCCCTGATGCATCTCGCTGAGAATCAGATCCTATACGCACGCGCCGCTTCCGAATTGGGCTTCGGTATCTCGTTATTTGAATCATCGGTGACTCCTCCGCTCTTGTCGCCGCAATTGTTTTCCGATAACGTTCTGCCGTCACTGAGAAGAATTCTGACCCGTCGCAACGGTCTTGCCGGCGCAGGATCTCAGCTCATTATCGGCGGAGACACGGTCGACATCGCGGAGGCGATGTCATCTCTGACGCCTTCATACATCATTTGCCCGGTAGAAACGGACCAGGAACGATTCATGTCCATGGTCGCCGGCAAATCGGAAATGGCAGTCCGTGTAAACATGAACCCATCGGTGTTCCTGCCAGGCAATGTTAAAGCTGCGCGTGCGGAAGCAAAGCGTACTCTCGACATTGCCAGCAGGCATCTCAATACCACGATAGGGACATTGCTTCCCTTTGATTCTGACTCAAAAATAGTGCTTGCAATCTCTGACTTTTTTAAGAGCGGCAGACACTTCCGCAGAGCCGATGCGTAGACATGGTTGATTCGTTCATAGAGAGCAGAGAAACGTAATCGAACAACGCTCTCGCTCTAGAAGCAGCCGATGGCTCACTTACTTAAACAAACATTATTGGTGATGACTATGCCTTCTTTTTTGCGGTTCTGGATTTTTCTGATTTTCCCTTCGCTCTTGTTTGCTCAGCTCAGTACCAAGTCTTCCTGGACAAGCCTCGGCGAAGAAGATCGTCAGACGGTTTTTCAGTTTGCGGAGGAGTACAAAGAGTTTATAGCCACGGCGAAGACTGAACTTGCCACGGTTAGAGAGGTTATCACACTCGCGGAGAAAAGCGGTTTCAAGAGGCTATTGAAGGACAGTTCCTGGCTGCCGGGAGCGAAGTATTATGACGTCAACCGCGACCGCACTATTTGCCTCATCGTTGCCGGACAGCGCAAACTGACAGAGGGCGTTCGGCTCATCGGCAGCCACATCGACTCCCCACGCCTCGAGGTGAAAGCCCGACCGTTGTACGAAAGCAACGGTTTCGCCCAGTTCCAGACGTTGTATCACGGCGGCATCAAGAAATACCAGTGGGTCAATGTGCCGTTGGCTTTGATGGGCCGCATCGACAAAACTGATGGCAGCACGGTCTGGATAAATCTCGGAAACCAGCCTGGCGAGCCCGTTTTTATCATCCCTGATTTGGCGCCACACGTTGACCGCGATTATCGTAGCCGCACGAGCAGAGATGTTATTCGAGGCGAAGAACTCGATCCCGTAGTCGGATCGATTGCCGATGCAAATGGCCAGGTGGAAGAACAAATAATGGCCTTTCTTGAGAAGAGCTATCAGATTACCCGGGCGGATTTTATATCCGCTGAGCTTGCTTTGGTTCCCGCCACTCAGCCGTCGGATGTTGGCTTTGACAAAGGCCTGATCGCAGCCTATGGCCAAGACGACCGCCTGTGCAGCTATGCGGCCATGCGCACCAGTTTGTCCGTGGAACGCCCGCACCACACGACAATATCTTTCCTGGTAGACAATGAAGAAAGCGGCTCCAACAACAACACCGGAGCAAACTCAGACTATTTGCGTGGCCTGCTCGGGCGTCTGGTTCACCTGGAAACGCCTGCTCAGTCTTCTGAATTCCACCTCAGGCAGGTGTTGAACAAGACTCAAGTGTTGTCGGCGGATGTGACGACCGGTGTGAACCCGCTGTTCCCAGGCGTTCAGGAACACACGAATGCCTCCAAACTCGCTCACGGTGTCTCCATAAAATTATACGGGCGTGGCAACAGCCCCAACAGCGAATTCACTGCCCGGTTTCGCGGGATTCTGGAGAAAGCGAAAATCCCGTATCAGACGCACACTTATAAAGTGGATGTCGGTGGTGGCGGCACCATCGGACACTTCCTTTCGCGAGAGGGAATGGAAGTTTTGGATTGTGGCATTCCTCTTCTGTCCATGCATTCGACCTACTCAGTTTGCTCCAAGATCGACCTTTGGCATTTATATCAGGCTTTCCAGGCATTCTACGGTCAGCGCTAGCTTTTGGTGTGATTCTCGTGTAACGAGACAACACACGAACATTGAACACCATCAATGGCGCTCGAACGACTAACCACCAACATTCTGGATAAACATGAAATCAAAAGCGGTCGTATTCACAGCACCCAATACAGTCCAATATCAGGAGGTCAACTGTCCTGAGCCGGGCCCGGACGATGTGGTGGTGCAGATCACGCACTCGTGGATCAGCAACGGAACCGAAGGGTCGTACATGCGCGGCGAACGGGTGGATGGCGATACGCCCTACCGTGAAGGCGATCCGTGGCCATTTCCCGTAGTAACGGGCTATCAAAAAATCGGCAAAGTTGAATGGGTCGGGGCCAATATCTCTGATCTGGTTGTCGGCGAGACCGTGTTTTCGACCATTGGGCGTGTGGATGGCATGCACCACTGGTACGGCGGCCAGGTTTCCCCATCAGTCTGCGGCCGGGATGACGTCTGGAAACTGCCGGAGGGCATCGAGCCGCTGGCTTTTGCGGCAATGGTGCTGGCGCAGGTGGGATATAACGCCGGCGCTCGTCCGGCGATCCGGATTGGCGAGCCGGCAGTCGTTGTCGGCGATGGACTCGTGGGCCAGTGGACAGCGCAAACGCTTGCATGGCGCGGTGCAGACGTCATCCTGGTCGGACATCACGATTACCGTCTGGCTTCCTTCGCCAACCGCCCATTTCGTCATTCAATCAATAGCAAGCAGACTGAATGGCTCGAGGCGGTCCAGGTCCGATTTCCGGATGGCGTGCAGGTCGTGGTAGATACCGTCGGTTCGATTGCCATCATGGAAGCCGCGCAAAAGGTGCTCAAGCGCTTTGGGCATTTGGTGTCTGCCGGTTTTTACCGCACCCAGGACAGGCTGGCGCTGCAACCACCACGCTACGGTGAACTCACAATTGACCTTGTTTCGGGCTGGACTCGGCAGCGAATGGACGAAACCCTACGATTGATTGCCGGCGGTCATCTGGCAACCCTGCCGCTAATCACGCACCATTTCCCCGTCGAGAGGGCGGCAGAGGCATGGCGGGTCATCGAAGAAAAGAGCGAGCCGGTAATGGGCGTTATTTTGGATTGGTGAGAACATGAAACTCTTACAGATAGAACAACCGGGAAAGGCTGTCTGGCGCGAGGCGCCTGTTCCGGATCTCGCGGAGGGCGAAGTGCTGGTCAAAGTCCAGGGTGTGACAACCTGTTCGCATTGGGATATGCACATTATGGATGGTATTCCGATGTTTCCGGATCGACCTCTTTCGTATCCCTACACGCCCGGCGAACCGGGCCACGAAGCCGTCGGAGAAGTTGTGGCCGTTGCGACCGGCGTTAGAAATCTTGAAGTGGGCATGCGAGTGGCCGCCTGGCGAGATCCTGGCGGTCGGCGACAGGGCTGCTACGCGCAGTACGTTGCCCTTGCGGCCGGGCACTCAATTCGTGTTCCCAATTCGCTCGCACCTGAAGCCATCGCCTCACTGGAGTTGGCGATGTGTGTACAGGGGTCAATGAACAGATTGCAGGCGGTGGACGGCGTGACCGGTAAACGTCTCTGCATCAGCGGACTTGGGCCCGCCGGTCTCATCGCCGTGCAAATGGCGCGTGCCTGTGGCGTTCGGGAGATTATCGGGATTGATCCCATGTCTGACCGGCGCGATTTGGCCAAGCAGTTGGGCGCCGATAGTGTTCTCGCTCCTTCGGATTCCTCGCTTCCCACCGACAGATTTGCCCAAAACAGCTTCGATGCCGCTCTGGACACCACCGGTCTCAGGGAGGTCATTGAGAAGCTCATGCTGGGAACGAACGAGGCGGTCGCCATTTTTGGCGTATTACGTGACGAAGTGAAATTCGGGCCCGCGCAGTGGTGGGGCGGTTTTGCACTGCTGGGCTATGGCACGCACGAGCGCAGCCAGGCCGAGCAGGCCCTGCAGTTGATTGAGAAGGGACAGTTGGATCTATCCCCCATAGTGACACACCAGTTGCCGCTTACACACTACGCCGAAGGGGTGGATTTACTGCGCCAAAAGAGAGCTGTCAAGGTGCTGTTCCTGCCCTGGGCCGGCAGTTGATGGCTGGTTGGCGTTCTCATCGCGAATATGAGATTGTGGGCTTTCGACCGATGATGCAGGGGTTGGTTCATAGCTCATTTGACTTCAACTTTTATCATCATCTGATACAAATAGGCTCAGTCTTAGAACTGAATTCTTTACCGCGAAGAAAGTGACCTAGATTACGATAATTCTACCTGTCTGGCTTGTTTTGCATTCTTCGTGGTCCGTCAATTACTCAGAGTCGTTGGATATGCTTCGTTTCATGATCTTGTCAATGGTCCACATATCGTTCTGTCCGCTTCTGGCGCAAGATAGCCACAGGTCTACCCGGGGACAGCTAACCAGCTTTGGCGCCGTTGCGCTGAAAGCTTCACAACACCCGGTTCACCCAGGCATTCCCGGAAAACGGCCTTTCTGGAATAGGCACGCAAAACGCTTCATCTACGCGCCAGCCTTTGATTTTCCGGCAGTTGAAAGTGCTTCCCAATATCGTTTCACAGCCGTGTCCAAAGTCAGCCAGCGACAGTATACGTTCAAGGCGGCAAACCCGTGGGAGCCATTGACTCCGATTTGGGGTGCCTTGCCGCCCGGAGAAGTGTATCTCACAGTGGAAGCTTTGGCGCCCCCGGACAGCCAGCTAATACGAGTCGTGGGAGAACTCAGCTTTTTGAAGAGTTTGCCGTTTAACGGTCCCTACGGTGAACCGGCTCTTGATTACAAAGAGAGCGCAACGCGATGCCTGGCAGACTTGCTGCATCAGCCGAAGATTCAGGCGTGGCTGAAAACCGGTGAGCCTGACCCGGCCTATCCGCTATGGGTGCATCCGACAAAGATCATGGGAGCGGTGGCCCAGGGAATGGCAGTGCATAGCAGACTTTCAGCAGACCCGAAGGATGTGGAAGAGGCTCTTCAAATTGCGCGCAACGCTGCCGACTTTCTGCTTTCTCTGCGCGAAAAACCGGGACGCCCGCTTGAATACTGGCCGCCCACATATTGGGACGGTGTCCCCCGTGGAAATCACCCGATTTATATGGATCAGATCATGAGCCATTACCCCGCGGAAGGCGCTGTTGCACTCCTCGATCTATTTGATGCCACCAATGACCAGAAATATTTCGAAGCAGTTTTGCGGATCGTGGACACCTATGTCAAGACCCAGCTTCCCGACGGCACCTGGCCGCAACTTATCAACATCGAAACCGGCAAGGCGGTGAAACGTGCTATGCTGGTTCCCCTTTCGGTAATCGAATTTTTGAACCGTCTGGAAAAACAGTACGGCGTAATCCAATATAAACAGGTAAACAGGAGAGCATGGTCTTGGTGCTTCGAGAATCCCATCAAGACATTCAACTGGCAAGCCCAGTATGAGGACACCCGGCCGAGAGCACTTTACAAAAACCTCTCCCATCGAGAGGCCGCGATTATGTCCGCCCTGTTGTTTGATGCCGGCGCAGAACATCTTGAGCTAGCCCTGGAGTTGCTCCGATTTGTCGAAGACCAATTTGTGTTTTGGGAGAAATCCGATCCGGCTGTGACCTATCCCTGGTTCCGGCCTGAGACTGTCTGGAACGCCAACGATCCGGTGAAAGGCAATGATTGGTTTGTTCCGGCGGCCGCCGAGCAATATGTTTTCAATACACCGATTGCCGGCAGTACCAGCTTTGTCATCAGGGCTTGTTTGAAGGCCTACGAAGCAACGCAGCAAGAAATCTATTTGGCCAAGGCGAAATCGTTGGCAAATACATTGACCATAGCACAACGATATCATGGCGGTGGTGAAATACCAACACATCTCCGTCGCAATCTCCCGGAAGAAAACTGGATCAACGTCTCGGTTATGGCAGCGCGAACCCTGCTCGAGTGTCACAAGGTATTTGGTGCAAGATCTGAGTAGTCCGAGGGAAGAAACTACTAAAATAGGCGGCGGACAGGATATGCAAAAGATAGCTTCTCTTTTTCTCGTATCTACTTTCTCATGTGCTCAGTCTGCGCTAATGCGTGCGCTTAGGGTGTACCGGCCCAGGAAAACGAGTCTGTTCTTGACTGGAGTGCTCTGTTGCGCAGCAACATGCTTCGGTCAGGAGTTAATCGATTACGGCTACGCACCCGAATACTGGTACAGTGCGATCGGATTTCCCGGTGATTATCACAAACCCCTCGTCAACGAAGCGGGCTCACTGCTCTACGACTTTGGCCCCGGCCCCTATGTGCGACCCAACACCGTGATCTCCTTTGATTTGACTGACGATGAGCTTGCGCTGGACAAACAGCATTACACTGACGCGAGAATTCCAGTTGTCTTAACGGATCTTCGCGGAGCACAAAATCGGGTTTCGCTCAAGACGTTCAGTTTTGTGCAGGAGACTTTCACTGAGATCACTCCCATGGACGATACCGTCTGGCGCAGCAATGGCTTAACGGGCAGCCAGGCCTGGGCGAGTCCTCCGGATTCGGTGGACCCGGCTTTTCGCAATGTCGCATGGGGAACAAACCGTCCCATTGAATACCATCTGCGTGTAGAAAAAGGCCAGAGAAAAATCGTCGTCTTGGGTTTCTGCGAAAGCTACAGAAAGAAGCCCGGACTGCGCACCCTCGAACTACACGTCGAAGGCGCTGAGGAGCAAACCATCGATCCACTGGAAGCAGGCCCGGCGAATACAGCCCAGGTCTACCGGTTCGCTGCCAAAGACACAAATGACGATGGCATTCTCGACGTAGAAATCCTTTCGCCGAAGGGAGACCCGAACACCCTGGTGAACGTCATCTGGGTATTTCCGGCAGACTTTGAGCTGGACGATGATGCGCTGATCCGTGGAGCCCTGTCAAACAAAGCTGAAGTTTATCTCGACGCGGGACGCGAGCCGCAAGTGCTGGGCCGTTCGCCGCGCTTCGATGTTCTGCACGGGGAAGTGTCCGGGGGCGGGACGCCGCGCTTGCGCATCAGCACCAAACGCCGGCTTGTTCACGAACCCGGTGCCGATGTCGTTTTTGCCGACGGCATTGCGTTCATGAAACTGTCTCCGGCGCCGGCAGGGGTGGAGCAGACGGCGCAGGGACTCGATCTGATCTTCGCGAAAGGCACGGCTCGCGTTCTGGCTGTGGTGCAAGACGGTTTTGTAACCGACCCCACCATCTTTCCTGAACTGAATGAAATCGACCTGAGCAGAAAGGCAGAACAATATTGGCTGCAGGACGCCGGAATTCCCTACGGTCGCATCATCGTTCCGGATGCGCGTTTGCAGGACATGCTCAGGTCATCGATTCGTACGTTCTACCAAAGTAGCGAAACCGTCGATGGATTCCTGCAATTCCAACCCGGTGCGGCTTTGTATCGCGGACTGTGGATGCACGACGGTGTCTACTTCGCTGAACTCGCCCTGCAACTTGGGGACGTGGAGAGAGCCAGAGGGGTTCTCGAAGGGTATCTGCGCTATCAACATGCCTCCGGACAAGTCGAGGTCATGCGGCCGAACAATATTCACCGGGAAACACCGCTGTTGATCTGGGCACTATGCCGCTACGCCGCATTGACAGGCGATGATGCCTGGCTGCAAGCCCGTTGGCGCCACGTTGAAAGAGGCATCGAATGGCTCGCTCGCCTGCGCAAGCAGACACTTCATCCGGGTGCTCCGAATCATGGATTGACGCCGGCCGGATTTGCCGATGGTGGGGTAGGAGGAGTTCAGCCGGAATACGCCAGCGTGAACTGGATTCTCATTTCGCTGCCGGCCGCAATCGAAACCGCCAGGCGCTACGGGAAACACGAGCAGGCGCGTTCGTGGCAGCAATTGTACGAGCTTTTTCTTTCATCGTTCAGAACAGCAGTGCGGCGCGATCAGCAGCAAGACGAACATGGCAACTGGTTCCTGCCGGTACGCGTGGGCGCAACCGACCTGAAAGACGTGCCGCAGCGCGGCCAATGGATGTTGCCCGAAGCGTTGATGCACGGCCGCCACATTCCGCCAAACGATTCTCTTGTTGACGGTACACTGGCGATGCTGGAGTCTAACACCGAACAAGGCCTCGTCACCAGCGTTGGCTGGCTGACGGATGGAATCTGGGTTTACTACGGGGGCTTTCTTGCGGAAGCGTATCTGAAGCGGGGCGAAGGAGAAAAAGCTGCTGCGATCTTGTATGCCATGGCCAATCATGCCAGTCCGGTCGCAACTTGGCCGGAAGAGCAGATGCCGACAGGAAAAGGGCGTCGGACCGTTGGAGATTTTCCACACGCGTGGGCCAGTTCTACCATGGCAAGGCTGGCCATTCGTCTTTTGGCGATGGAAGACGGCAACGATCTCGTCTTGTTCCGGGGATTGCCGCAAGCATGGTTGCAGCCCGGAGCCAGCACGGAGCTCAAGGATGTGGCCACACGCTTTGGGCGTGTTCGCCTGAAACTGCAGGTCTCGGAAGATGGGGAGGAAGCTCGCATCGCCCTGAGTCCTCTTTCGCCAACCGGCGACGGCAAAATCGTCATGGATATGCGTGCATTCGATGCCGTTGGCTTTACGATGAAGGACCGGGAAGCCACTCCGCGCTGGGACGCTCCCTTCGAACTGGTCCTGAGAAAGGGCGACGAATGATGAAGCTAGTGTGTCGATTCTAGGGCCAAGCTATGGTTAGTCTCGACACCAGACATACAGCTCTCGTCATCGTCGATCTCCTGCAGGATTTCTTTGATCACGATATTTGGACTGATAGTCTGATCCCCAAAGCGCGCGCGACTCTGGTCAAAAACACAAACGAGTTGGTTGCCTGTTGCCGCAAAAAGGAAATTCCGGTAATCTGGTTTAAGCAAGCGTTTAAGCCGGACTTGTCCGACGCTTTTCTTCACATGCGCCGGAGCGGCAAGAAATATACAATCTCCGGTACCGATGGTTGTGAGCTTCTTACCGAGCTCGATGTTTTTCCGGATGACCATATTTTATTGAAAAGCAGGTTTTCCGCGTTCTTCCGCACGGATCTCGAACGACTTCTGGAGAAACTCAGAATTGACTGCTTGATTCTTGCTGGAATTACCACGGCTTGGTGCATCCGCTCAACAGCAGTGGATGCCTACCAACTTGATTATGAAATTGTCATTGCTAAGGAATGCATCCAGGCATTCACAGAGAGGGAGCATCGCGATTCAGTTCGGGCCATGGATGGATATATTGCAACGTTTCTCTCAAACGGTGAGATTCTAGAATGTATCTCAACCCAATCCAGATAAGGTTGCTTACTTCCAATCACTTTCGATGATGAAAAAAGAAACTGACGGACAATCGGGTTATAATATCACTGCCGTACCATTCACGGGTGTTGAACTAAAAGACAATTTCTGGGCCAATCGTATCGCAACCAACCGGGACGAGACCATCCCGTACGGATTCAAGAAATGTGAAGAGGATGGCCGCATCAGGAATTTTGAAAGAGCGGGCGGCCTGCGTGGAGGCGACTACGAGGGTGAAATGCCATTCGATGACTCCGATGTCTATAAAATCATCGAAGGCGCGTCATATTCCCTGCGGACAAATCCCGACACGGAGTTGGAGAAATATATCGACGACATCATCGAGAAAATCGTCGCCGCCCAGGAAGATGACGGCTATCTGTGTACGTGGAAAACCTTGCATCCAGACAAGTCGCCTTCCTATTGGGTCGAAGCCGGCCCGCGCTGGCACCACCTGAGCATGAGTCATGAACTTTACAATGTCGGACATCTTTACGAGGCCGCATACGCCCATTTTCAGGCTACGGGCAGACGTAATCTGTTGAAGGTTGCTCTGAAGAATGCTGACCTGGTGGCCCGGACATTTGGCCCAGGGAAAAAACTCGAACCGCCGGGGCATCAGGTTATTGAGACCGGTCTGATTAAACTATATCAAATTACGCGGCACCAAGAATATCTAGAACTGGCAAAGTTCTTCCTGGACCAGCGCGGGAATGCCGAAGGTCATGAGCTGTACGGGACGGACAGCCAGGACCATTTGCCGGTCATCGAGCAGGAAGAAGCCGTCGGCCATGCGGTGCGTGCGGCCTACATGTACGCTGGCATGGCCGACATCGCAGCGATCATGAAAGACCCTGATTATCTGGAGGCAGTCGACAAGCTTTGGGACAATGTCGTTGAGAAGAAACTTTATATTACGGGTGGATTCGGCTCCCGGCATGAGGGTGAGGTCTTTGGTGAAAATTACGAATTGCCCAACCTGACGTCGTACAATGAGACCTGTGCCGCCATTGCCAACATCTACTGGAATCATCGGATGTTCCTGCTTCATGGTGATGCAAAGTACATCGATGTTCTTGAACGGACACTTTACAACGGCATGCTCTCCGGCGTTTCGTTGACCGGAGACTCCTTTTTTTATCCCAATTGTATGGCCTCGGATGGCAAATTCAAGTTTAATCATGGCGCGTTAAGCCGCCAGCCCTGGTTCGACTGCGCGTGTTGTCCGTCAAACGTCGCTCGTTTCCTGCCTTCGGTGCCGGAGTACATCTACGCCCACTGCAATGATTCATTGTATATCAACCTGTTCGTTGCTAACAAGGCCCGTATCAGGCTGCAAGAAACAGTGATTGACGTTGAACAGCAATGCGATTATCCCTGGGATGGAAAAGTGAGGGCCCTGTTAAATCCGGAGACCGCAAAGAGATTTACCGTCAGACTGCGTATTCCGGGCTGGGCATTAGACGAACCCCTGCCAGGTGACTTATATCGCTTTCTGGATGAAGACCCGGAAGCCATCACGCTCAAAATGAATGGTAAAGCCATTGATTATGAGATTGAGAAAGGATTCGCGGTCATAAGTCGGATTTGGTCGAAAGGCGATGTCATCGAGATCAATCTGCCCATGTCTATTCGACGGGTTGCAGCACACGAAAAAGTCGAAGACAACCGCAATAAAGTCGCCCTGGTTCGCGGCCCGGTGGTCTACTGTGCGGAGTGGGTGGACAATGGTGGCACGGCTCTCGATCTGGTTCTTCCCGACAACGCCGAACTTAGTTTTGAGCACCGGAGAGATCTTTTGGCTTGCGTCACCGTGGCCAAAGGTTCGGCATTGAATCAGTCTGGTGAAAAAAGAGAATTAGTAGCGATTCCTTATTATGCGTGGTCACATCGCGGGCCGGGTGAAATGGCAGTCTGGCTGTTGAGAAATCCGATAATCGAGACCGAACCATGTTGAACTGGACCTTACCCGCGAAGTGTTGTGGATTGATATTCGATTGCGATGGTACCCTGATCGACTCGATGCCGCTGCATTACCAGGCCTGGGTAGCGGTACTCCGCCGTTACAACCTGGAGTTCCCGGAGCAGCGTTTTTATGAGTGGGCCGGTGTCTCCGTGGAGGAGATCGTCCACCGGCTCGCCGCGGCACGAGGACTTGTGGTCGATGTCAAGACCATTGCTGAAGAGCGCGACCACTGTTTTCACAGTCTGGCGCAAAGCGCACTTCGCCCTGTGGAGGCCGTGGTCGATATTGCGCGACGCTTTCACGGACAACTCCCTCTGGCAGTGGCGACCGGCAGCACCCAGGCCTCGGCCGAAATGTCTCTGCGAGGAATTGGAATCTTGGATTTGTTCGATGTGATAGTCAGTTCTCATGATGTTGGTCGCCCCAAACCGTCACCGGACGTGTTTCTTGTGGCTGCTGAGCGGATCGCCGTAACCCCTCAGAAATGCGTCGCCTTTGAAGATGGGGATGCCGGCCTGCAAGCGGCTCGCGAAGCAGGGATGCACGTGGTCGATGTTCGCCCCTGGTTACCGGTGCGTGGGCCGGAGTAGTCCCACGCCAGAGACGACACTGCAATCTCGCAAAACGGCTTGCTCTTCCGCACGAGGGAATTTCACTCTGATCCTCGTTGGGCTGTGCCACGCAGAGAAAGTAGTTGCCAGGTGGAATAAATCAAGCGGAATCACGTGTTTAGATTTATGGCAATTACTAACAAATCTGCGGTGAGGTCCTATGAAGGCAGCTTCGAAGTCGATGTCTATTTTTTGGGTGGCTACGTTATTTTCTCTTGCGTGCACGACCGCCCCGGAAGGCGTTGCTGAGCCCAACGTTGAAGAAGAAAACGATAGGTTCATTATTGTAGATCGCACTGGAAAAAGATGGGATGTTTCTCACGCATTTCAGAAATATCAAATGAATCCCAGCGAGTTTCAATTTGGCGTGGGCCCGAATGCCATTCGGCCCATCTTGAATCCAAGGCACCTGGAACCGGGGCAGAGCGGCTATCCTGCCGACCACTCGACTTTTCTGATACTCGGGACGACACTCGAGGAAGAGACCCGTTCGTATTCTATCGATAAACTCACATTTCATGAGGTAGCAGACGAGAAGTTTGGCGAGGTACACGTGGCCGTCGCCTACTGACCGCTTGTTGATTTGGCTGCCGTGTACAGCCGTGAGATTGATGGAGAAGTCTTAACCTTGGCCGCGAGCGGATGGACTTACGATTATACGTTTGTTCTGTACGACTTCGAAACGGAAAGTCTATGGTATCACCTCGAGGGTCAAGATGGTCTGACCTGCATCGGTGGTCTTTATAAGGACCGGACCTTGCCCGAGTTCGAATCGACCAAGACCCGGTGGAACCAGTGGAAAGCAGACCACCCACAGACAACATTTCTGAACAATACCTCGGAATGATGGCAGAAATTCGAATGAACCCTTGGCTCAAAATATCAATACTAGCTCTCACCTTTAATCTCGTTCCTGCACAGTTAGTCTATCCCGGCGCCTGGACTCAAAAGAAGAGTAAGTTTTTTTTGAAGATGTCCGGCCATTATTTGTACTCAACGAGCGAATTCAATCATAACGCGAATAACGCTCCGATCTTTGCTGAACGGCCGGGTTTCGAGAACGCTTCGTTTCAGGATTTCAGCCTGACAACCTACTTTGAATATGGCATTTCCGACCGCCTGACCCTCATATCGACGCTACCGGCAAAGTTTCTGAATTCACGCTGGGACAGGTTTATCGAGTTTAGGGATGAGAACGGTAATCCGGCCAAAGAGAGTATTCCTGAGTCGCCCGCAAACTCAGGTTTTGCTGACTTATCCATCGCCGGCCGGTATCTGCTCCTTGATAGAGCCGTAGTTCTTTCCCTGCAAGGTGGCTTTAAGTTACCCTTGTTCTATGATGCCAGACCGGACAATTCCGGTTCTCCTCTCGGTACGAGCGACATCGATTTGGAGGCGTTGTTCCTCATCGGCAAAAGCCTGCAATCGCACCCTCTATACGTTACGGGCGGTATTGGCTACCGTCACCGAACCGGACCGCTGCACGACGAACTCCTGTTCAACGCTGAAATCGGATATCAACTTAAGCGGTTTCTCATCAAGCTGAATCTGGATGGAATTCGCAACACCACAACGCCTCCGGATTTGGCAGGCATAACCGTGGTCACACCGCTTCCAGGAGGCGGAGGCGTCGTACCGTCTGTCGTTGTCGGCGATCAGCATATTTTAAAAATAAGCCCGGCAATCATTTTTGATGTTAGCCGGAAACTGGCAATTCAGGCAGAAGTCATGCACATTTTTGCTGGAACGAATACTGTCAATGGCAGCATTTACTCACTTGGGGTGATTCTAGCCAATTAGAGATTCGCACGAACCGGGCACGGGCAAAGTTTACGAAGGACCGGCTGATACAGCATTGTCCGAGAAGGGGAAGTTCGAAGTTTAAAAGCCGCAAATCCAAACAGCACACCCTCCAACTCACTACCTGAAGCGGTAGTGGGTTTTTTCTTGCCTCCGAACGCGGCCATCCGAAGGATTTTTCTTGCGATAATAGGGGATCAATGGGTGGTCTTGATCCAACATTCATAAACGCCCTGTAGAGCCACTCCAAGCTCCATATTTTTGTCGCCTCCGTTAAGAGCACCAAACAAATTGCCAATTTGGCTAAAAAAAATAGATAGTTGAGTGGAACTTAGACTGCACATCTTGTTCGGGTTGCATATGGCTGTGTTAGTGCTATATTATTCTGATTCTCTGCTTAAGACGACTGTGCAGATGGCAATTCATTTGGAACTATAATCGAAGCATCCTTGAATTTCATGCACAATTTATGTTCCAAGACTCTGAGAAACGCCTTGCCTTCCAGTCCCTTTCGAGGTGGGACGAGCAAAGCTATTTGCCAATCCACAAAGTTCTAATTGTAGCTTTGAGTTGCAATCACAAGTCAAATTTCAAGAGCTGTATAATGTGAAAACGCTGTTGTTCGCCCGCCCTTTGGCCACTTGGCAAGGCCCTCATCAAGAAGGGATTTGAGGTAGTCTTTTCGTAGCAGGTATGGCGGGATTCCTCGGAGCTTGAGATCCGAGGGGCCGCATCATCAAAACAATGTTCGACACCAGGGTGCTGATCCCGATAAGCAATTCACAGATTTGAGCTTTCTGCAACAACCTCCCGGAGGAGCCAGAAAACGAATATAGTTTGCCCCTCAAAGGATGGTCGTTCTCAAACAACTTGCACCCACGGCTTTTGTACCTGCAGCCATAAATTCAACATTCTTAGAGAATTCATTTTGAGTGGAATACCATGAGATTCTTCCGTTATTCTTCAATCATGTCAAGTAACAAGAGCTCCATTCTGGTTTTACTCGCCGGACTGCAATTCAGCAATCTATCATATGCCGCTGCGCCTGCTGATGGATTCCCGGTGAACCTCCTGTTCTCAAAGGAAGACATTCCTCGAATCGCTGAGAACGCAAGCCTCCCAATGTTTCACGCCTATTGGCAGTCTTTGCTGGATGCTGACGTCGAAAAAGATGGCAATTTTCTGAGAGAGGCGTTCTTGTATGCCGTTACCGGCGATCGGCAACGGGGCGAACTGGCACGCGAAGAAATGCTGAAGGTACTCAAGCTCAAGCGTTGGGATGTTTTTCTGGAAGATGGTAAGCATACTCTCGGCTTTTTAAAAGCCGGGCGCTTGACTGCCTGGATGTCGTTAGGGTATGACTGGATATATGATCTCTTGTCGCCTGAAGAACGCTCCGCGATATTGCAGCAAATAGCGAAAAAGGGATGTGTGCCCCTAACCCTGGCGCTGCACGGCATGCGCTATCCCGAAAGCGTCAATGGCTGGAGTTTTGATCCGGAACAGCCATACAGATTTGATGTTCCTGACATGAGCCGCTGGCCGGTTATCCTGGGACACAATAACTTTCGGGCTGTCATTTCCGGGGGGCTGGCGCTGGCAATCTACACACTTGAAGGCAATGATGACCGCGTTGAGAAGTGGCGAGAAATGCTCATGGACAGCTACTATCGCTCGGCCCAGCTTTTCGAGACTGACGGCAGTTATGATGAGGGCGTGTCCTACTGCAATTACGCCATGACCTATCTCATTTACCTGATGGAGGTTGTGAAGCGCAAAGAAGGAGTTGACCTGTTCGACGCCGCCAATTACACCGGCATGATGGACTTTAATCTGGCGATGTTCATGCCGCACCATCTCAATTCTGGCGGCAGCGTGAACTTTGGGGATGCTGCAAACAGCCTTAGTTCCGCTGTCGGATTTTGGGTCGCGCGTCGATCCCGGGACGAGTTGTCGCAACACGTTGCCCTGAATTATGCGCCGAAACACGACATCTTTTCATTTCTGCATTACGATCCAACGGTCAAGCCCGCGCCGCCTGCACCGAGTACCTATTTTCGACATCTGAGCCTCGACTGGATTGTGACGCGAACGGGCTATGAAATGAACGATCTGGTCGTTGCCATGCGTAGCGGCGGACCCGCTAACCATGAACACGCCGACCGCAATTCCGTCATTTTGAAATACGGCGGCGAAATCCTGCTCGCAGATCAGTATCGCCCGACCTACGATGCAAGGAATCCCGGCTGGTTCCTGCGGACGTCACTCGCTCACAATACGGTCGTGATCGACGATGCGGGGCAACAATACCATCATGGCGAAGAGGGGACGAATGCAGGCAAGTCTGCCGCCAGGATAGTCCGGGCAGGTCAGAAGCTGGACTACGATTTCTGGGCCAGCGATGCAACGGACGCATACGCGCTGGTCAATGGAGATGTAAAATCGGTCACGCGAACGACGCTTGTATTTCGGTCCATTCCCAGTCTGATCGTGGTCGACAAGTTGATGAAATTAAAGGAACCGTCCTCCTTCGAGGCGCGATGGTTTTCGGAAAACAGAGACGGGAAAGCCGTTTGTAAGGCAGAAGAAAACAGTTTTACGATTTCCAGGCCGCACGCCAAATTCTTCGGTGTGTGCGCAGGTGATCCGGAGGTGGGTGTTCGGGCGACGAGATTGTCTCTCCCTGATTCCGTTGGTGTTCACCCCTATGTCGACGTAGCAGCAACAGAGAAGGCCAAAGAGGCCTTGATTATAATGGCCGGTGTACCGTTGCTCGCGGACGAAGCAGCACCGGAAATATCAATCAGAAAGACAGAGGATGCCTGGTTAGTTGAAATTGTCAAGGATGAGAAAAGACTGGAGCTGAAAATCTTCGACCGCGACGCTCTGCCTGAATTCGAGGTCTTGACCAGCCTTGAATAGCCGGCGCGCCGGACATTGAGGAGAGCCACGGATTACTCGGATTGGCACGGATTTCTTGAAACACCAGTGAAACTCAGTATCTCAGGAGGAAAAGTTAATGAATCTCAGTAGCGTGCTGTCTCTTACGATTATCGCATTATGCGTTCTGCTTCATCCACTTCAAGCGGCTGACGATTCCGGGTTAACCAACACCTGGGAAATCGTAAGACCCATGAGTCCAAACGTCAATCGCTACTCCCGGAATTTCGAGATGAACATCTCGGTGGACGAACAGAACGTCACGATCATCCGCACCTGGGGTCGTCGACGTGACCGCATCGATACACTCCGGGTCTCTACTGACGGCAAACCGAATCGCGTGCCTGTCACACATCGGACCACACTCAGCACCATCTATTCCGCTCTACATGCCAGGCATGGTAGCGATCGCATCGTTACCGCTACCTGGAAAGATAACGGCCGCACGTTGCTGATGCAGCAGCAATATGAAGTCGATATTTCGCAGGGTACGGCCACCCTCAATGAAACCCACACCCTCACGGTATCCAAGAACAAGACCTTTCTCACCTACACCATCGAGCGCGAATCGCGTTCCGATCAGCCAACCGCCAAGTATGTGTTTAAGGTCAAGGACAGTCTCCGGGCTTACGTCATGAACCTGGAAGACAATTGGGAAGTCAAGGGTGATCTGCAGCGTCAGGCGCTGCTAATCAGTCTGCAGGGGTTGGCCAATCGAAATGCCGCGAATCTCTATTTCATCTACCCCGAGACCTGGCAATTCACTTACACCCAGCGTTTGTACGACTGGTACAAACAGGACCACGGTTACGCTTTTACCAAACTCAGCACCCCGGCCGAAGCACTGGCCACGTTCCGCGACCACGTCAAAGGATATGTGGTGTGGGACAAAGATGTGCGCACCTCGCTGATCGTCGCGTATACCGTGGCCGGCCTGGAAGACGCGGTGGTGGCGAGCGAAGAGCAGATTGCCATGCTCGATTCGCTGGGGTTGTCGCCGGTCGCGGACTTTCGCGGCAAGTTCGTCGGGATGAACGACACTGAAATCTACAGTTGGGCGAAGGAACAATACTGGGACCGGTGCAGCCGCAAATTCACTATTTGGCTGGGCGGCCATGCGGGCCGGGTCATGCTGCCCGGTGTGGCGGATTGGGGAGTTACCAACCGTGTCTTTTTTCAGGACCTGTCAACCAACCCTAAAGACACCACCGAACTTGAACTGGCGAAAGAGCTGCTCGGTGACATGGATGCAGATGCTCTCGTAATGGGCTGGCACTCGTACGGCAAAGACCGGGAGAGTCAGCACGTCACCCTCTGCTCCAGTTATGGTCTGCCGGTATTGGGTCTGCACAGCAATCCCAATATCAGCTTCGAACACCAGATTGGATTCTCGGAAGGCTTTGAATTCAAGAACAACCACAATATCGAGCCGGGCAAGACCTACAAGCCGGAAAAGAAGGTCTATCTCGCCTGCATTCAGACCGATGGCATCGGTATCGGCGCGTGGCTGAAACCCGGCCGCGGCGAGATCCCCTACGCCTGGGAAACGCTGATGAACTACAGTTGGCTGGTTCCGAGTCTGCTCGAGTTCTTTTACAGCACGGCCACGCCGAACGACTATTTCATCGGCGCGTTGTCCGGCCCCGGCTACATGTATCCCAAAGCTGTTCCCGCGGACAAGCTGCCGGGCCTAATCCGGCGGGCTGATTCGCTGATGAAACGCCTGGATTTGCATGTGTTTGATATTATGGATTATTCCAGGCACGTTTCCGAGAAAGAATTTGCCGACCTCACCGGCTCGGTGGTCAATGCCTATTATGAGAACATGCCTGACGCGATTGGATTCGTCAACGGCTATGTACCGGCCAATACTTATTATCATAAAGATGGCCGGCCGATGATTTCATTCGAATACTATTTGTCGCCTACTGTGTCCGAAGACGAAGCGGTCGCCGATCTCGTCGAGCTGGCGGAACTGAATGCCGCACGTCCGTATTTCTTGCTGCTGCACATTCGCGAATCCAGCGATATATCTCGGGTAAAATCGATTCTCGATCGGCTCCCGGATGATTATGAAGTTGTGCCTCTGGACCTGTTTCTCAAAATGGCGGGCGAGAAGCCAACCTTTACCAAACGCTTTGTCGAGAGGTGAGGGCATCTCGAAAGCGATACGTAATTTCAAAGGGAATCTAAAATGAGAAGACTTTGCACGTGGCTTCCTGCCCTGGCCGCCCTTTTCATCCAGGCAGACCTACTATTTTCGGATGTCCGGATGCCGGCTGTAATTGGCAGCAACATGGTGCTGCAGCAGGAGCTCCCCATACAAATCTGGGGGTGGGCTGACCCGGGAGAGTCAGTAGCGGTTCAGATTGAAAACGGCAGAGCAACCGCCAGAGCAGACAAGCATGGGAAATGGCGGCTTGAATTGCCGGCGATGAAGGCTGGCGGGCCTTTTGTTATGCGAATCGAGGGCAACAATTCGATCACGTTGGAGAACGTGCTCGTCGGCGAAGTCTGGATTTGCTCCGGCCAATCGAATATGGCATGGCGGGTGCGAACGATAGATGACAACGTCCGCGAAATACTGGCAGCGAATTATCCGCACATCCGTTTGTTCCAGGTTCCGAGGAGAGCTTCCGGCCGTCCACAAGAAGATGTGGGTGCCGCGTGGCAGGAATGTGATCCCACCACGGCCATCGATTTTTCCGCCGTGTCTTACTTCTTTGGTAGAATGCTTCACAAGAAGCTGGGTGTCCCGATTGGTTTAATTCACACATCGTGGGGAGGAACGCGTATCGAGCCGTGGACTCCGCCAGGCGGATTCAAATTGGTCGATCAGTTGCAGCAGATTGTGGACGAAATAGAATCAGCAGAAGCAAAGTACCGGGAGGAGCTGGGCAACTCACTACAGGAAATTGAATTGTGGCTCCCTGAAGCCAGGAAAGCATTTGCCGACAAAAACGAGATACCCACAATGCCTTCGTTGGCTCGGTTTCCCTTGGAGGAGAGGCAAAAGCCAACGGCTCTTTACAATGGGCAAGTTCATGCACTCGTCCCTTTCGGGATTCGTGGCGCAATCTGGTATCAAGGCGAAGCGAATCGGAATGACGGGCCCATCTATTTTGAAAAAATGAAGGCGCTTATCCTGGGTTGGCGAGAGGTCTGGGGAATCGGAGATTTTCCGTTTTACTACGTGCAGTTGGCGCCGTTCAGCTATGGGTATCCCGGCCCAGCCAGGGCGGGAAACCTGGCTGTAACCCGTGAGGCCCAGAGAAAAGCCCTGACTATCCAAAATACAGGCATGGCGGTAACGACCGATATCGGCAACCTGTATGATATCCACCCAAGGAATAAGCAGGAGGTAGGGAGAAGATTGGCACTTTGGGCTTTGGCTAAATCATATGGGCAGAAAGACATTGTGTACTCGGGACCGTTATATCGCTCGATGCATGTTTCAAACGCCAAGATTCGGATTCAGTTTGACCATGCTGAAAGCGGTCTGATGAGCAGAGATGGGAAGCCGCTGGATTGGTTTGAGATTGCCGGGACTGACACCATATTTGTCAGAGCCCAGGCTCTGATCAAGGGAAATGAAGTTGAAGTCTGGAGTGGTCAAGTAGATAATCCGCTGGCTGTGCGGTTCGGCTGGCACGAAGAAGCTGTGCCGAATCTAGTCAACAAAGAAGGACTGCCTGCTTCTCCTTTCAATACAATCAGTCGTTTCGACCTGGGATCTGGAGAGTAACATTGAACCACGATATTAGGACAACTTCTTGGAAAATAGCACGTTGGCTCGATCTCATCACACCGTTAGCGTATCAACACCGGCGCGTGCTCAAGCCTTTTCGTTACCAGGCGATCGATGAGCCAAACGAACAGATACTCAACCCGAAACTTGACGATTCGGATTGGCCGGTCATTCAAACGCTCACCTACTGGGGCGGACAGAACATCAACTTCGTTATGCGAGGCGAATTCACGGTTCCCTCAGAGTTTGACGCCAGCAGTCCTGCTGCTTTGTTTTTGCCTCTTGGCGATGCCGGGGAATTCAGTCACCCCGAAGCCCTGGTCTATATTGACGGCGTGCCCCATGCTGCAATAGATCGCCATCATCAGGAGTTTGTACTGGCACCTCACCACTGCGACGGCCATCCTCATCGATTGGTGCTGCACGGGTGGACCGGGTTCATGGGGGCCATGTGGAATGAGCCAGGCAAACAGCTATTCATGCGGGAATGCGCCGTTGTGCAAATCCATCAACCAACCCGGGATCTTCTGGCGGTGGCACGAACAGCCCTCGAGGCAGCTGACCTGCTTGACGAACACGAACCTGCCAAAACCCGTCTTTTCAACGCCCTTGACGCTGCCTATAGAATCCTGGACACCCGCGAACCCTTTGGCGAATCTTTTTACGCCAGCGTACCTGCCGCCATGGCCGTCCTGCGGCAGGGAATTGCCGATGCCGGCCCGCCACTGGACGTGGAAATCATCGCCGCCGGACACGCGCACATTGATGTTGCCTGGCTCTGGACATTGGCAGAGACGCGTCGCAAAGCGGGGCGCACTTTTCACACCGTCATGCGCATGATGGAGCAGTTCCCCGACTATCATTTTACCCAAAGCCAGCCGCAACTTTATGACTACGTGCAGCAGGATTACCCGGCCTTGTTCAAGGATATCAAACAGCGCGTCGCAGACGGGCGTTGGGAGCCAATTGGCGGTATGTGGGTCGAGGCTGACTGCAACATCACCGGTCCTGAATCGTTGGCGCGGCAGTTCTTGCTGGGGCGTACTTTTTTCCGCGACCATTTTGGTCCTGACGCGGAATCGCCCGTACTTTGGCTGCCGGATGTTTTTGGTTACACATGGAGCTTACCCCAGCTCATCAAACTGGCTGGCCTGGAGTATTTTTTCACCATCAAAATCGGCTGGAATCAGGTCAATAAAATGCCCTACGATTCATTCTGGTGGCAGGGGCTGGATGGCACAAAGGTGTTAACTCACTTCAGTACTTCACCCGAGGATCCGCGGGACGGAGTGCCCGGGCGGCAGGACTTGGAAAACACCGCAACCTATAACGCACAGCTTGCGGCTTTTACCGCGCTTGGTTCCTGGGTCAAACTGAAGCACAAAGCAGCACAAAAAACCATGCTGATGAGCTATGGCTATGGCGATGGCGGCGGCGGCCCGACCCACGAGATGAACGAGAATGCTCAGGAACTCAGAGCATTCCCCGCCTTGCCTCGCGTCAAACAGGGTAAGGTCATCGACTTCTTTCGCCGGTTGGAAGCGGAAAGCGGCGACAAACTTCCCACCTGGAACAGCGAACTCTATCTGGAAATCCATCGCGGCACGTACACCACGCAGAGTCGCAGTAAGCGCGCCCACCGCAAAAGCGAATTCCTGCTGCACGATGCCGAGTTTCTGGCGACACTGGCTTCCTTGCTGGACGCCGACTATGATTATCCGCATGAAACACTGCACCAGGCGTGGCGGCTGCTTTGCCTCAATCAATTCCATGATATCATCCCCGGCAGCAGTATCAACGCCGTTTATGTGGAATCGGAGCAGCAGTATGAGGAAATTCGGGCATTGGCAACGGTCGTTCGCTCCTCCGCCATCGAGATTCTCCAGCAGCGGGTCGGCGGTGAGGTGACGCTCATCAACCCAACCGGTTTTGCACGTAATGACCTGGCGTTTTGGGAGGGCAAGCTGCCCCCGAGCCAACGTTTCGCAGAAGACGTGTACACGCAGCCAGTGGCGGGCGGTACCCTGATTGGCTGTGCTGAGATTAGTCCTTACAGCGCTCATCCGTTGGCGCTCACGTCCGGCGCATCACCGCGGCCGGATAGCGGCCGTTTTCCCCTTCACGCTACGCCCACACTTTTGGAAAACAGCTATCTACGCGTCGAGTTCAACGAGGCGGGCGACATCAGCCGGATTTATGACAAAGCCTGCCAGCGCGAAGTGTTGCCGCTCGGAGCGGTGGCCAACGAATTCCAGGCATTTGAAGACCGTCCACTTAACTGGGATGCCTGGGATATTGATATTTTTTACGAAGACAAATTGTTTCTGGCGGAGCCAGCCGACTCCATTGTGGTGGTAGAAGAAGGCCCGTTGCGGGCGACGATTGAAATCCAGCGCCGTATTCTCAATAGTCATTTCACCCAGCGTATTTCGCTGACCTACAACAGGCCGCAACTCGACTTTGACACCACCTTCCAGTGGCAGGAGCGCCACATCTTGTTAAAGACGGCGTTTCCGGTAGATGTTCTATCGCCTGTCGCGACTTACGAGATTCAGTGGGGCAGCGTGCAGCGGCCAACGCATCGCAACACCTCATGGGATTGGGCGCGTTTTGAAACGGCCGCTCAAAAGTGGGTTGATTTGAGCGAAGGTGGCTATGGTGTTGCGCTGATAAACGATTGCAAATACGGGCACGACATCCACGACAATGTCATCCGCCTTTCCCTTCTACGCGGCACCACGCAGCCAGATCCGGAAGCAGATAAGGGTGAACATCGTTTCGCCTACAGCCTTTTTCCGCATGCGAATGACAGCCAGCTCAACCCTGCCGAGATAGCGCAAGTAGCTTACACCTTTAACGATCCGCTGATCGCTGTTACCACCAATGCGCCGACCGGGCAATCGCAGGATGCACTGGTGGTGCTGCCGCCCAACATTGTCGTGGAAACAATCAAGCGTGCAGAGGATGGAAATGGTGTGATCGTGCGCTTCTACGAGTGCAACCGGCAACGAGGCCGGGTGACCGTGCAAGTGAATTTTGCTATAAAGGAAGCACATCTCTGCAATCTGCTAGAGGAAAACCAGGAGACGTTGGCTGTTAAAGGACAGAGCGTTGAGCTGCATGTTAGGCCGTTTGAGATTGTTACGGTTCGCTTGCTCCCGGCATAGACTGTGGCCTGATTGCGCTTTGATATCTAAGTGTTTCAATTGCTGGGGAGGCACCGGTTTCTTAATCAATAGCGCGTAACAGAGGAAATTTAAGCTATGCCGCAAACTTCACGTGAACTAGTTCAGCATTGTCTGAAATTCGATTCTCCAGAACGGATTCCACGAGATTTATGGTTGCTGCCCTGGGCTGAGATGCATTTTCCTGAGGCGGTGAAGGAACTCCAGGCGCGCTTTCCGATTGACTTTGCAAAGCCGCCCGAGGTGTACTGCCCATCTCCGAGAGTTGATGGCGACCCGTTTAAAGTCGGTCAGTATGTCGATGAATGGGGCTGTGTTTTCTCCAACCTTCAAGAAGGGTGTATCGGTGAAGTGCGTAGTCCCATCCTGCCGGAACTGTCGGACTGGCAAAAGGTGAGGCCGCCATACGAAACATTACCAGATAATCAGGAACTGGCTCGTGACAAGGTGAATCGGTTTTGTCATGAAACAGATTTGTTTGTTCTCTCATCCTGTTGTCCTCGTCCCTGGGAACGCTACCAATTTCTTCGCGGCGTCGAGAACGCCATGCTTGATGTCATGGAACCGGAAGGAGGATTCCTTGATCTGCTGAAAATGATCCATGAATTCTACCTAGAAGAAATTGAATTTTGGGTATCAACTGATGTTGATGGCATCACGTTCATGGATGACTGGGGCTCTCAGGCTAATTTGCTCATTTCACCCCGCACCTGGCGTGAGTTTTTCAAGCCGCTTTATCGAGACTATTGCGATCTGGCTCATTCGCACAATAAGTTCACTTTCATGCACTCGGACGGCCACATTTCTGCCATCTATGAAGACCTCATTGAGGTTGGCGTTGATGCGATCAATTCGCAGCTTTTTTGCATGGATATGAAGGCTTTGGCAGGGCAGGCAAAAGGCAAGATCACATTCTGGGGCGAGATTGACCGGCAACACATCCTCACCTCGCCTGATCCTCAAGCGGGTCGGGACGCCGTGCGAAAAGTAGCGGACCACCTGTTTGATCCTGCCGGCGGAATAATCGCCCAGTTTGAACTCGGACTAGGTGCGATTCCCGAAACAGCAATGGCTGTATTTGAGGAGTGGGAAAGAGTGCTTTAGTGGAATCGGCGTCGAGAATCTGCAAGTGCACAAAATCCAAACTCACGTGCTTGGAGCACCACTTGCGGTGTTCAACAACATTAATCTGCGTCTTTCACATTGGACAAAGAAGAAATAGCCAGGGATACAGAACGGAATCTTTAGCAACCGAACTCCCATGAAGAGCCAATATCTTTCGCAAAAAGAAAAAGCACTCGGTCTATCCGAGTACATGAAGCACATTACCTATAATGGATTAGGAATCAATTTTCTTGCTAGTACGACTGTTTATCTGATGGCCATTCATTGTGGAGCATCAAATCTGCAGTTGGGGTATATTTCTTCGGTGATTCATCTTAGCGGCGTTATTTTGATCTTCCTCCCAGGTTTAATCCATGGTATGAACCTAGTCAAAGTTCATTACTATGCGTGGATATTCCGTGGCTTGATCTGTATTTTTTATGGTTTGCTGTTTTTTACGTCAGGGCAAAATGCTGTCATGCTGATTCTTGCAGTCTACACTGGGTTCTGTCTCATAAGAACAGTGGGCATTCCTGTTGGCCAACCCATTCAACAGGCTTTGACCAATCAGGATAATTTAGGCGAGTTCGTTACCAGACTTCTGAACCGTGCGCACTCAATGACACTGGTTTCCAATACAATCAGTTTTATCATCCTATCGACAAGGGTTTTTCAGACTTTGACCGGCTTACTATTTATTCAACTCTTGGGGATTGCCGCGAATACGATGGCAGCTCGTCATATAAACAGAGTGCCATGCCGGGAGTCTGTTATCTATCAGTCTGGCCGGAACATCTTTTCTCTTCTTAAAGAAAATCTGATGAGGCGCGAGACGGGCACGGTTTTGACCATCCATTGGATGGGCCTCAGTTCCGTGATCTTGCTGACATTTCTTATTCCGTTCCTGAAGAAAGTCATCGCGATGCCGGACAACATGCTTTTTCTTTACAGCTTTGTTGCCAGCCTGGCTGCAGTATTCTCCGGTTATCTGATAAAGCCCTTTGTGGACAGGATAGGAAGCAAACCGATCATGATTCTGTCCTCATCATTTCTGGCAATACTCAGCCTCGTCTGGGCGTTTGTTCCCGTTGATACGCATTGGGGCGCCATTTTCCTGTTGAGCTTTTTGACCCTGTTTTCTCAAGCGATGATTATCATACTCACCGCTCGGCTGGTTTTAAAGATGATTCCGGAGAAAGACAAGATAACTTATACATCCATGGTTCATTTCTTCTCCGCCATAATTGCTCTACTTCTGGGTTTATTTGGAGGCTACCTAATCGATCTGGGAGAGGTCACATCTCATCCCTACCTTCATGATTATTCCCTGGTGTTCATGACACAGGGAGTTTTCGCTTTAGGAATCATTGTATCCTGCTATTTTTTAGAGGACCGCGGCAGTTTGTCGGTGAGAGAAACCACACAGATACTGCTATCTACGCGAGATCTCAAAGCCTATTTAGATATCTATCAGTTCAATCTGACGACCAACCCTGTTAAGAAAAAAACTATCTTGTTGGCCATCGGACTCAGCGACACAAACGTCGCAACCGAAGAAATTAGAAGAATACTACGGAATCCTCTTTCAGCCGAGAAGGGAGAATTGCTGAAGTCCCTTTATGCAAGGCCACGGCCGGTCTTGCTTGATGAAATTATTCAGGAAGCAAGCGATGTCCATTCCTATCACCGAGCTCGAGCCATATTTGCTTTGGGAGCATACCCGAATACGAGGGTGGAACAGACTCTAATCACCTTTTTGGACGACCCTTCACCGGACATCCGGTCAACCGCGGCCAAGTCACTTGCTCGAGTTGGAAATGTTTCTGAACTGGAAAAAGTCATCGAACTTTTCAAATCACCGGCAAACAAAATATGGGAAGGAATGAATTTCTTTGTGGCGATCAGCATTATGGACAAGAGTGGACAATATTTGTCAGATCTGTTTGAGACCGCGGCCAGCAATCAAGGTGACAGCCGGACTCAGACGATTCTGTCATTATCATCAAGGCTGCTCGGAATGTCACCGCCTTTGTCTGAGATTTATCAACTAGAGAATGATCACCCATCCAAGGGTGTTAAGAGACTCCTGGAAGAAGCAAAACAAATCGAGATTTTCAACAAGGTAAGAAAGAGCCTCAAGGAACATTTTGAGAATCAGAATTTCATTGAGATTCTTGAATGGTGTCGTTCAATTCTTGTGGAACACACTTTTGATGGTCACAGAAAATACCTGAAGAATTCAATCTTGAGCCAGCCCGAGGAAACGCTGAATCTATCGACTGCTTTAGCCACGGCCTATTTTACGTACCAGATCCTAAAAGCAGACATATTGGAGTAGCTAGATCGCACCAGCAAAGAAGAGAATGGAGGGTCAATGCAGTTAGTTTCGGATACGGCTCAATCTTACGCAAAAAACGGTTTTCACATCTTCAGCGAGCCCATAGTTGACAACAAGAGTGTGCAAGATGCCCTTGCAGGGATGGACAATGTTCGTGCAGGCAAATATGACTTGGGAAGGTCGCCGGAAGAATCTCCCTGGAATCCAGGTGACGATGTTGGTCAACTCTGCAAAATCGAGCAACCACAAATGGCGGATCGGGCGATTGCGGAACTCATTCGGTCTCCGGAAATCGGTGACTGTGTGGCTGCAGCAACAGCAGCGCAGATGGTGCAAGTCTGGTGGGTACAATTGCTCTTCAAACCTCCAGTTTCTGGCAATGCACCAGCTGCGACAAAGGTAGGGTGGCACCATGACTGGACTTACTGGAAGAATTTCTGGCAGGATGGCAGTGAACTGCTGACGGCCTGGTTCGCCTTAAGTGATGTCAATGAGTCGTCTGGTGCAATGAAGTTCGTGGTGGGCTCTCATCAGTGGGAGGACGTGGACGGAGGGGATTTCTACAGTCAACAAAACACGCCAGACGATTTTATCTTACCTCCCGGCAAAAGTTGGGATGAGAAATTTGCATTGTTGCCGCCTGGCGGCATGAGCATCCATCACAAACTCACTGTCCATGGCAGTGGCTGGAATTTCTCGTCCGTACCGCGGCGCAGCTTTGCCATCCATCTGCGCACAGAGAAGAGCGCCTCTATCAATGGCCGGGGAGAAGATTTGACCAGATATATCGACGATATGGACATCTGCCCGATTATCTATGGCAAACAAGTGGATGGAGCTTTTGCCTAATACCATTTTCGACAGAGTGTTCTTTTGAGATAGAGTCTTTTGAAGATGTCCTTTTGGAGTTCTTCTTACTAAAGCGGAGGATGACATGATAGATGTCAGTGAGCATGTCTATACTGATGATCCGAACATTGGCCACGCGGATGTTCGAACTGTTCTAAAAGATGTGTCCTATTTTTTTCTGGGGAATGGACTAATACAAGCCGCCGTGCAATATTCGCCACAGGGTGAAGGCACGCCTTTAGGATTGATAATCATGGATCCTGAAGTACTTTGCAAGAAACGAGACACACTCACTTTTGACGGGGACACCGGCCTGGAAAACACCCAGGTGAAACTAGAATTTGAGAACAATCCGCAAGCACATCTTCCCCGGAATCTTCGCGTAAGTTGGAACCATGAATCCGAAATCCCTCAAGTGCTGGCCAGGTGGGAAATATCTGACCTGGAAATAAGCGAAGTATTTTATTGCCCATCAAGTCACGCTCCAGTGCTTATTAGAGAAATTGCGGTCAAGAATCTCGCCGCCCACGACAAGCATTTTGCCTTAAAGACGAGTACACTGCAAAGCAGCTTCGCAAGGCAAGTTGAGCTGCGAGTACGAGATGAAAAAAGAATTATCCTGCGATATGATTTTGACAAAAAAAGTCATGCAGTGGATATCGTAGAAAGTGAAAGTCCTCTTGAAATTGAGGCGGCATCCTACTGGAAAAACATTGCTGCTCTTGACTTTTCAAACCCGGCGTACCATCATCTCTTCAATGTCGCCACCAAGCAGCTCCCTGCTGTTATTTCCCAAGCCGGCAAGATGGACGCAAGCACTTGGCAGTATAATCTGGAATGGGTACGTGATCAGTCTTTCATTATTTTCGGGATGACCGTAGCCGGGCACCATAAGCTCGCCGGAAAACTTCTTAACAGGGTGATCAATGAGTTGGTTTCTGCTGATGGTGATTGCGTTGATTCGGGCGAGAAACGCGACCCGCAAGAGGTTGAGCTTGATCAAAACGGCGTACTGCTTTATGTCTTGGAAAACTATGTTTCCTGGACAAATGACTTTGACATCGTTTTGCAGAATTGGGAGAAGATTGTAAAAATTGCTGAATTCCCGCTTAATGAAATTTTCCAGCATGAATCATCCGGGATGTTCTGCAATTGCCGGGACTATTGGGAGCGTCACCAGGCGCATGGCATAAAAGATGGTCTGGAATTGATGTACCAGATATTTCCGTCAATAGGGTTGAAATCTGCGGCAAATCTTGCTAGAAAAATGTCCAAGAATGCACTTGCGCAAAGGTGGGAATATCATGCGGCGAAACTCAGAGAAGCAGTCTTGCATGATCCCAAGTTTGCGATGGTTAACGAGAGCGGCTTCATAAAACGCCTTAATCCCGACGGCACAATCCAGGAAGCAATTGTACCCGGGGACAAATCGGGGCTCCCAGATGGTGTGCCGCTCGCTGACAAGAACCGCACTCACTTTTTGAATCCCGATACCTCCGCCGTGCTGCCGATAGTGCTCGAGTACATTGCCGGCGACTCAGAAATCGCAAATGCGACTCTGGCGCAGATGGAATTGCTTTGGAACCAGGAATGGGATATTGGCGGACATGGGCGTGTCAACGTAGACTCAGAAGCTGACTCCGAAGGACCCTGGCCGGTCGCCTCCATCATCATTGCCAAAGCGCATGTTGAAAGCAAGAATTACGGCAACGTCTCCAAAGTATTGGAATGGCTGAACACTCTTCCAGGCGCACTGTCCGGTTCCTGGTTTGAGATGTATGGTCCGCGCATCGCACCGCCGTATGCACAAAACGGCATTTTACCCTGGGCATGGGGCGAAATTCTTGCCTTGTTTGTTCATCACATTGTGGGTCTTCAGCCAAAGGAGAATTATTTGCGGTTTAGGCCGCGAGTGATTCCAGGCATGGGGAATATTCATGCTAAATTACCTTTTAGAAATCGCGTGATAGATATTGCGATTGAACAAGTGCCTGAAACAACGAATATTCAATTCCAATGTGATGCAAAGTTTTTTAGACCGACTGCTGATGAGATACTGATTCCCTTTGTCGGTTCGGACATAAGCATAACTGCTATCGTTCCATGATTGGAAACAGTGCAATATTTATCCATGGTTTGAGCTTCCTTGAAAACAAACATTGGAGGGGCGAGTATGCGACTCGAAATGACAGTGATTATCTGCTCATTTGCATTTGGTTTTGCGCTATGCGGTCAGAGCAAATACACAACAAAATGGGATTACTATAATCAATTGGAAAACAGAAGAAACGTGATCATCTCGGCACTTGCCGGGCAGCACTGGAAACAAGGTGATGACGCGCGCAGACGGGTTTATCTGGCAATTGCCAAAGTGCATTCCGGCATCGATAGGGAAATCGGCATCAAATACTTGTGGGACGCCGTTAGAGACCGTTCCTTTGTCTGGGGTAGTTTTTTTGTCTACGCCATGATGGATACCTATTTGCGCTTTGATCAAGAACTACCCGCTGATTTGAAAGCGGCCATCAAGAAAAGGCTAAGAGAAAGCTTCATCGAAGACAAAGGGTTTACGGAAAATCACAAACTCCAATATCGAACAGCCAGATATCTCTTTGGGCAAACCTGGCCGAATGATCCTGCCTTGCCGGATGGCTTGTCCCCGCTCGAAGGAAAACAGGAGGCAGAGGACTGGATAAATGACTGGATAGAGCGGACGGTGACGGTGGGTATGTATGAGTATGATTCTCCCAATTATCATTCCCTATATTTTCTATGCTTCACGACCTTGTATGATTTTACAACGACTCCCTTAATCCAAAGAAAGGCGTGGATGGTCATGCAGCTTTTGATGGCGGATTGGGCGCCCGAATATCTTAACGGCAATTGGGTGGGTGCACATAGCAGGGAGAAATTCAATCAGGTTACTCACACTATCTTGAACAGCGGTACTGCGACGCCTTTTGGCTATCTTTATTTTGGGAATTCCCAGTTTCATCCTGAAATTCCTGAGCCTTTTTATGCAGCTCTGCTGGCGGTTCAAAATTTTCAGCCGCTGGCAATCCTGGGAGACATTGCTACCGACCGCTCCAAGGCGTATGTTCATCTTGAAACCAAGGCGCCCAGACGAGGCATCGGCATTTGCACCAGGGACATTCCAGTATGGAAATATACTTATGTTACTAGAGCTTATGCCCTTGGCTCATCCTACGGCGATCTTTCTGCCATCGAAAACCACAGGTGGGATTTGACCTGGGTCTCGGACAAAGATGGCTCAACCTGTTTCTTCATCAACCCGTCATACTCGGCAGAACAACTCTTGCGGTATTTTGACAGTACGCCTGAAAATATCGTTCCGGCTATTCTTAGCCAACGTCCATATTACAAAGATCCCAACAAGTGGATTGAAGGGTCGCCATTTGAAGAAGTGCATCAATTCGAAAACACGATTATTGCGCTTTACGGTATTCCAAAAGATGAGCGCAACGGACATGTAAATGGCCTCTTTTCAAAAATAATCACCACACGAGTAACCGATCCTTCTGGTTGGATATTTTGTGATACGGATAGCATTTATTTCGCGGTGAAAACGCTGACTGAAGGAAATTGGCATGAAAATCAGGACCATTTCAGATTGACACTGGACAGTCGCAAGACAGGCATTGTCATGGAAGTCGCACAAAAATCAGAGTATGCTACATTCCAGGATTTTATGGACCAAATTAAGAACAATGCCCTCAACTTCGATCTGAAGAAACTAAGCGCGAAATACACAAACTCCCGTGGGGATCAATTGGAGTTCAGGTTCCCTGATTTTAGAAAAGTGAATGATGAGGAAATCAATCTTAAAGATTGGCCCCTGTTCAAAGGCCCTTTTGTAAACTCCGAGCTGGGCAGTAAAGTGGTAACGTTAAGCTATGGTCAGGACTCAGTCATTCTTGACTTCGGGGACTTTAGCATTCGACATGTTGCCATGGAATAGTCTTCTGTCTGTAGATGCGCCCGTGCCTGGAGTGAGTCGTAGGGATGACGGCGTGATTGTCCAGGGGCGCCAGACATCAAACGCACAGGCGATGGCAATCAAAGAGACGTTGCTGTCACTAGATGTAAAGATTGATCAGTTGTTCGCAAAGCTCCTGCTTGCCGCTTCGTGTTTCCGGTTCGCCGAATTCAAGCGCGAGCCGGCATAAGTCTTCCAGCGCCAGGTCTCCCTGTTCGTATTCAGCGCCTTTGCCACTGTCGAAGGAAGAATAGCGCGCTTTGCGCCAGGCTTTATATTCCGATTTTTCCAGGATATCATGAGCGACGAGCAGCGCACGCGCAAAAACATCCATGGCTGAAATGTGAGCGACAAACAAGTCTTCAAGGTCGGTGGAATTGCGTCTTATTTTGGCGTCGAAGTTGATGCCTCCGGAAGCAAAGCCGCCGGCTTGCAGGATAACCAGCATGGCCTGCACGGTTTCATAAATGTTGACGACAAACTGGTCAGTGTCCCAGCCGTTTTGATAATCGCCACGATTGGCATCCATGCTGCCTAGTAGACCGGCATCTGCCGCCACCTGCAGTTCATGCTGAAAAGTGTGGCCGGAGAGTGTGGCATGATTCACTTCGATGTTCAACCTGAAGTCCTTGTCCAAACCAAAATGGCGCAGGAAACCGATGACGGTTTCAGCATCATAATCGTACTGGTGTTTGCTGGGTTCCATGGGCTTGGGTTCGATCAGGAAGACGCCCTTGAAACCGTTTCTGCGCCCGTAATCTTTCGCCATGTGCAGGAAGCGGGCAAGGTGTTCTTTCTCCCGTTTCATGTCCGTGTTCAGCAATGACAGATAGCCCTCTCTGCCTCCCCAAAAGACATAATTCTCACCACCCAGTTCAATGGTGGCGTCCAGCGCATTCTTTACCTGGGTCGCGGCGTATGTTAATGTGTGAAAATCGGGATTGGTCGCGGCGCCGTTCATGTAACGCGGATGAGTGAAAAGGTTGGCTGTGCCCCAAAGCAGCCTAACGCCAGAGGCCGCCTGCTTTTCTATTGCATAATCAACCATCGCGTGCAGACGCCGCTCGGACTCCTGAATGGTTTCACCCTCTTCAACCAGGTCAAAATCGTGAAAGCAATAGAATGGCGCGCCTAGTTTTGTAAGAAACTCAAACGCGGCATCCATTTTGTTTTTCCCACGTGTGATGGCATCGGCGCCTTCGTTCCACGGCATGGGCCGGGTGCCTGACCCAAAGGGGTCGGCATTGACATTACAGAATGTGTGCCAGTAACAGACGGCAAATCGCAAGTGCTCCTGCATGGTTTTGGCGCCGACTCGTCGGTCCGCGTCGTACCATTTGAAAGCCAGCGCATTTCTGGATTCTCGGCCTTCAAACTGAATCTTGTCAATCCCGTTGAAGTACTCTGTTTTCCCACTTACGTAGTTCATAGTTTGATAATCCCCTTTAGGATTCAATGCTGTTGAGCACGGTTTTCCATTTTTCGTACGCCTCTTGGTAAGGATCGCGACCCTTGTCGGGTTCTACAACGGATACTCTCTCAAGTCCAAGGAATGCCTCTGGAAATGTCCGGTAGATTTTCGCCCCAATGCCGGCGCCCCTGGCCGCTCCGATGGCTCCATCCGTATTGTACATTTCAATCGTGGCGCCGGAGACTGTGGACAGAGTTTCTCTGAATACCGGACTCAAAAAGAGATTCGCGTGTCCGGCTCGGATGACGTTCAGGTTGACGCCCATGGCCTGCATAATCTCCATACCATAGTTGAAGGCGAATGCGATACCCTCCTGGGCTGCCCGAAATAAATGAGCGCTGCCGTGGGTGTTGAATTTCAGCCCGTGGATATGAGCGCCTGGCTCCCTGTTCTGCAAAAGCCGTTCGGCGCCGTTTCCAAACGGCAGGACGACCAGGTCGTCGGACCCTACGCCAACACCTTGCGCCATCCGATTGAGGTCTTCATAACTTGCGTGCTTTTGTGCAAGCTCGCGTTTCATCCATGCGTTCAGTATTCCGGTGCCGTTAACGCACAGGAGAATACCCAGCCTGCGATGCGATTCCGCATGGTTGACATGAGCAAATGTGTTGACACGAGAACATGAATCAAACCGCAACTGATCGCTGACCGCGTAAACAACGCCCGAAGTTCCCGCGGTTGCAGCCAATTCACCGGGATTGAGGACATTTAGAGAAAAAGCATTGTTGGGCTGATCACCGGCTCTGTAGGTGACCGGTGTGGCTGATTTCAAACCCAATTCTTCCGCCGCGGCGGAAGACAAAGCGCCCTGAACAGAGAACGTGTCAACGGTTTGCGGCAGGATTGACCGCTCGATGCCATAGTATTCGAGCAGGGAGTCCGCGGTTGTCTCGTTCCGGAAGTCCCAAAATATCCCCTCGCTCAAGCCCGACATTGTCGTGGCTGTCTGCCCCGTCATTTTCATGGCAACATAATCGCCGGGCAGCAATATCTTGTCGATTTTTTCATAGATTTGGGGTTCGTTTTCCTTAACCCACTTTAGTTTTGATGCCGTGAAATTGCCAGGGGAATTGAGCAAGGTCCCGAGGCATTTCTCAGCACCCAACTCTTCAAAGGCCTTCTGGCCGATACTTGCGGCGCGGCTGTCGCACCAGATAATCGCAGGGCGGAGCACTCTCTGCTGACTGTCTACCAGCACCAGGCCATGCATTTGATAAGAAATACCGATGGCTTGAATGTCCTGAGCGGAAATGCTCGCCCGACTCAGCATGGTGTGTGTCGCTGCTTTCAGATTCTGCCACCACGCATCCGGAGCTTGCTCTGCCCAGCCAGGTTGTGGCGAGGCAATCTGCATTTCCTGTTGAGGGTGAAAGGCTGAGGCCACACACCGGCCGGTATCGACTTCCAAAAGCGCGGTTTTTATAGATGAGCTGCCAATATCGTAACCGAGCAAGTACATGACAATAGCCTGCCAGTTGGTTTGAGGAAGGTATCGGTTGGTTTAATCGAGAGCGAGTGAATCTCAAGATTCTGATGAGTAAGTCTGACTATTAAGTTAGTAGAACTTTTGTGTAAGACAAGTACTTATGCATCTCAGCACGGTTTCCGCTCTCTTCCAATGTGCATGTCAATATCTGCCCTTGTCATTCGCGTGCTGACTGGCCGGGCAGCCTCATTGGGTGAGGCTTTGTGGCAGCCATCGGCGCGCCAACAGCAGAAGCAACGGGACTCAGGGCTGAGAGCTGGATCGGGCCGGCAGGCCGCGAGATATTGCTTGAATCTATGGAAATGGTTGGGCATCTTCTGTTGCAGCAATGGGACTGAACGGTACTCTTCATGGCTTTAATTGGTCGATAAGTACGACCGGGCGCGAGTGCGCATTGCGCGCGCCGGCTCGAGCGATGAGGCTCATCCCTTCGCTGATTATACTTCTCAGAGGTGAGACAGAATTATGATAGAGAACATCAAAGCCAGCCTGCAAGATGCTCGGAACGCTGTCGATGAGTTGCTCTCGAATGAGGCAACGCTATTGCGGATTGAATCGGCAGCCAGAATATTGATTGCTGCATTTGAGAAGGGCCGCCGCGTGTATGCTTGTGGAAATGGCGGCTCCATGTGCGACGCCATGCATTTTGCGGAAGAACTCACAGGCCGTTATCGAAAGAACCGAAAAGCATACCCTGCCATTGCCATCAGCGATCCAGGCCATTTGACTTGCGTGGCCAATGATTTTGGCTATGACTTCGTGTTTTCTCGCTATCTTGAAGCTCACGGCGCCGCAGGTGATAGCCTTGTCGCGCTGAGTACGAGCGGCAGCAGTCCAACGGTAACAAACGCTGCCAAAACTGCCAAATCATCTGGCATGCGAGTCATCGCCCTAACCGGCAAGGCTAACTCAGAGTTGGAACACTTGTCGGAAGTCTGCATTTGTACCCCTGGAGGACAATTCGCGGATCGTACTCAGGAATTGCATATAAAAGTTCTTCATATCTTGATAGAAATGATTGAGCGGCATTTTCATCCGGAACATTATAACGATGTTTGAGTGTGGTCTGGGTGTTCCATGTCGATCATGCAGAGGAATGCACGGTCTGAAGACACGTGCCACACAAGTCTTTTCTTTGTGTCCGGGCCACCCGCCCGGGTGCCGTACTCGTGGCTGGCCAACGCCCCTGCAGGTAAGGTTATCATCGACCCGACGGTGGCGACGGGCGCAACGGAGGATGTCTGGCTGGAAGACGGTGGAAACAAAGACGGTGGCACCACCTCGAGCGCCGGACTTTTGTTGGCCAAAGCCATGGTCGGCGTGAAGAAACGGATATTGGTTAAGTTCGACCTGGCTGCCGCGGGCATCCCAAGCAACGCGACTGTTGTGCACGCGAGACTGAATTTGAAGTACTACTCGGCGATTTCGACTGGTTCCAACATCACCTGGCAAGAAAGGCCAGTGCAGGTACATCAAATGTTGGTTGATTGGGCCGAGAGCGAGGCGACGCGCGATATCCGGCTTTTAAACGTGCCGTGGAATAATAACATCTCATATGGCGCCATCAATGGCACGGATGCGAAAGCGGCTCCAGAAGATGTGGTAACCATTCAGCAGGACCACCCGCGCCCGGTAGGCTGGAATTTGACTGAGCTTGCACAACAGTGGGTTTCGGGGACGGCGCCGAATTACGGGGTTATTCTCTGGGCCACAAGCGAAGACACGCCGGCCTACGACCTGCGCTTCCGCTCAACCGATGACGGCCAGCCGGAGCAGCCCGAGCTTGAAATTCTGTGGTACGAGCCGGTTCGCAGCGTTTACTACCTGAAGGACCATTTGGGCAGCGTGCGCGCCACGGTGGATGACATCGGCGAGGTGGTGGCGTATGATGATTACGGCCCTTGGGGCATGACGCTGGCGGGGCGCTCCATGAACTTCGGGCAGGCGGAGTTGCCGAACAAGTTCACCGGCAAAGAGCGGGACACGGATTTTGGGTTGGATTGGGATTATTTTGAGCGAGGTATTATGATGCGGAGGTGGGGAGGTTCTTGTCGGTTGACCCATTGGCAAGCAATTTCCATGATGTCAGCCCTTTTGTTTATCCGGCTAATAATCCTTTGCGTTTCACGGATCCTACGGGGATGGCAGGAAAAGATGAAAATGGTGAGGATGATGGGGATGAGAACAAGAATGGTCAAAGTGATATTTCCGAAAGAGCTGCACAGTCTAGTCAGCAAAACATTTCGGAGGAACAGATACGAGTTATTGCAGAGATATTCAGAATTCAAAACGAAGTGGCCAAACTCAAGAAACAACAGCCGAGCACCGGAAAGGTGGCGACGCAGACCACGGCAGCCACTGCGGATGTTGCTTCCGATGTTTCGATGGTTTTTGCTGTAGGTGGTATCTTGTTGGCTCCGGTGACAGATGGGGCATCTCTTTTGATGACAGCTGAAGCCCTTAAGATAGGTATGGCAGCTGACGTTTTTTCGACTGGTGCTAAAACGCTTGATGCCTTGGCTTTTAATGGGTCCCCGGATGCAGCCAAAAATCAAGCACTTAAGACAGCGTTTAATGCTGCCGGCGGCGCAGTGTTTAAATCTGTAGCAGGGAGAGTAGTGACGAGGACCGGCCTATCAGGAATTGGTCCGCTATTTCGAAGCTCTCAAACCAAACGTTTTGTTACGAATAATTTTGGGATTGCTGTTACTGCAGCAGCAGACGCAACCAGTGTTGTGGTTGCAACACAGTTTAACCCTTTTAACAAAAAATAAGTAGGGATATTGTAATGGACAGTATTCGAATATTCTTGGAGGAGAAAGGAATCGACGTGTTTTATGCCGCTAATATTCTTGCTCTGCTAGCGACCTTAAGCTACTGGAAGGAATTCAAGAATTGGAGAGATGTACCTGCTTGGAAAAAGGGTCTGGCTAAGTCAACAGTCTTTGCGACAAGTGTATTGACGATTGTTAGTATTCTACACATGATGGGGCTACTTTAAGTCTTGCATAATCTCCTGCTGCACAGGAGTTGACGCCACCCGATCGGTTCACAAGGTAATCCTGTTCGCAAGCACTGATTTTGGGATCATTCTCCCCCTAAATTCAACTTGCTCTGCCAAGCCGAGTGGCCTTGCCATTCGGCTTTCTTTTTGGTACCTTCCGAATGGCCTTTTCAAAGAAGGAATTGTTCTTTCTCAACTGAGCATTTCCTGCTGGTGGGCATCCCGTACGACTGGCTGGCCAACGCCCCGAGCCTGTCGAAGGGGGCGCCATCATCATCGACCCGACGGTTGTGAGTGGCGCGACGGAAGATGTCTGGCTGGAGAATTCCGAGAACAAAAACAGCAAGTCAGCCGGACTCTTGGTTGGTAAGGCGGCAGCCAGCTCCAAGAAACGCGCGCTGGTGAAGTTCGACCTGGCCGCTGCCGGCATGCCGGCCAACGCCACAATCCTGAGCGCCCAGCTTTCTCTGAAGTACTGGCACAAATCCGCCTTCAGCGGCACGACGCCGTGGCAGGACCGGTTGGTGCACGCCGGCGAAATCCTGGTAGACTGGGACGACCAGGCCGCCACCAAGACCGCGCGCACGGCTACGGCAAACTGGGCCAGCGAGTACGGCGACATCGGCACGGAAATCAATGCCACGCCGGAGTCGTCGGTACTGTTTCAGGAAACCACGCCCCTGGGCACTCTGCAGACGTGGGAGTTGACGGAGCTGGTGCAGCGCTGGCTTGACACCCCGGCCAACAACCACGGCGTGATGCTGTGGGATGTCAACGAAGATGTATTGGCGTGGGACCTACTGTTCTATTCGTCCGAGTCCGCCGACCCGCCGCTGCTGACAATTGAGTGGGTGGAGCAGACGGAGTCGGTTTACTACCTGAAAGACCATTTGGGCAGCGTACGCGCCACAGTAAACGAAGCCGGCGAAGTCGTTGGTTCCGATGATTACGACCCGTGGGGATTGACCATTCGCAGCACGGTGAACCAGCCGCATTTGCCGAACAAGTTCACCGGCAAAGAGCGGGATACGGATTTTGGGTTGGATTGGGATTATTTTGGGGCGAGGTATTATGATGCGGAGATTGGGCGGTGGATGGCTCCCGATCCGTTGGCGGGGAAGTATCCTTCATTGAGTCCATACAACTATGTTGCTAGTAATCCGCTGCAATTTAGAGATCCTGATGGGGCTGAAATCTTGGACGCGAAAACTGGTGAGCGAATCGGCGAGCAAGTCGCACGAAACCGGACACTGGGAGTGATTGGAAAGGCATTCGCTAACAAGTCTGATGCAAAGATCGATTTCATATCGACGGACAACGCGAGCCGTGATGCTGTTGACGATTTTCGTGAACGAGGGGCAGGAGCATTGAATGAGTTGTTGTTTCAATCAAGATACTCAACTAATGCTGATCTTGGCGCCGCAATCCAGGTAAACAGGGCGGGAGATTATCAAAAGGACAGAGTTTTCAGGACAAACACCATAACTGCAAACACAAGGCTTCACGGCCAGCAGGTCTTTCGTCCTTCAAAACCGTCGCATTTCGGTTTTCTTGCTGGCTCTGACAGGAGCAATCCCCACAATGCTGTCTTTCAGCTAATCTTCTTCACCAAGAATCATGGGCAAGCTATTATCCTTACCAATACTGTCTCGGGGTTAAATCAAACACTCAAAAAGGGTGGAGTTAACCTGTTATTTGAGTTTGTTGAGAAAGACGGGAGGTTCGTCTTGGAAACCCGGAAAAGGGATAAAAAAGTCAAAGAAAGCCAAAACAATAATGGGATTAATTACGAGGATTAGTGTTAAGCATGACGGCGAATGGCTGTATTCTGGCGTCCAAGACTGCTACCAAAATAAACTCAATGGCATGGAAAAATGAAATTCATCGTATATCTGATGCTAATTACACTAGTACCGCTTTCTATAAGACTTAAGAAGCCAGTTGTTACGACGTCATTGGGTTTTGTCGTCTTTGCTATCTTGGTATTCTTTCTCAGGGCCCATTTCTACAATCTGATTGGTGTCTACTGTTACGACGGAGGCCACATATGGGTTTCCCCCGAAAAAGTGGACACAAAGTTAAGGTTGTAATGTAGATTGTTCAAATTTCAAAGGGGCCTGATAGTCAATTGCCGAGTGTCTTCGTTTTCGGTTGTAGAACAATTCAATGTACTCAAAAAGACTGGAATGAGCTTGTTGCCGCGATTGGAATTTTTCAAAGTAAACATGTTCAGTCTTAAGGGTACTGAAGAAAGATTCTGTAATGGCGTTATCATAACAGTTGCCTGTTGAACTCATACTTTGAGTAATGTGGTTTTGTTTTAAGAGCTTTTTGACAGCATCACTTGCATACTGACTGCCACGGTCGGAGTGAACGACGAGACCCGGACCAATCCGTCGCTGCAACAGGGCATTGTTGAGCGCTTCAATAACAAGTTCATGAGTTTGGCGTGCTGAGGTTGCCTATCCGACAATTGCACGGTTGAAGACATCGAGAACAACAGCTAAATAGAGCCAGCCCTGTAAGGTCCAAATGTAGGTTATGTCAGAAGTCCACAACTTATTGGGGGCCTCAGCTGTGAAGTTCTGATTTACCAAATTGGCTGCTACAGGCAGTTTGTGCTTTGAATCGGTTGTCACTATAAAACGACGCTTGCTTTTAGCTTTGATATCATTCTTACGCATTAAACGTGCAACCCGGTTTTCACCACAGGTAAAGCCTTCGGCGCGAAGTTCCCGTGTTATTCTCGGGCTACCGTACACCTGAAGATTGTCTTCGTGAACAGCCTTTATCTGTTTTAATAGCTCTTGATTGTCAGCCGCTCGCTGGCTCTGGGGCCGCTTGCGCCAACAATAGTAGCCGCTCCTGGATACATCGAGAACAGCGCACATCTTCTCCACCCGAAACATGGAGCGGTGTTCATCTATAAACATGAACTTCATCTCGGGCGTTTTGAGAAGATGGCTATGGCCTTTTTTAGTATGTCTCGCTCTTCAGTGACATCATCGAGTTTGCGTCTCATCTGACGGAACTCTTCGTCTTTTGAGAGCAAATGGCCTTTGCCTGGGAAAGCATCATTGTCGTGTTCTGAGTACTCGGCACGCCATTTCGATAGTGTGTTTGCATGGATGTCTAACTCCCGGGCTACCGAGGCGACGTTCCGGCCCTTTTCTTCTGTAAGTCGCACTGCCTCCACCTTGAAGTCTCGGGTGAATGCTCGTCTCTGTTTGGACATATAACCTCCTCTGTTTGGACTGGAAGATACTAACTTTTCTTCGTGTCCACAACACCGGGGGAAGATCATCGCCCACGTGCACAACCCACCAGGTAATCCGTTGCGAAACCCTTGAATTGGGGATTGCATCCCCCTTCCCCCCAACTTGGAAGACGCAAGAACGCCCGGCCTCTTCCGACGTCCTGGCGTTGGCAGCCTCTGAGCCCTGACAACATACAATCCACGTCCGCCCGCGGGAGATTGTCCAACGGGGCCCGCAAGAAGATCAATAACAACAGTTCGAGCATGAAGGGGTGGAGCCATCTACGTCTTCTCAGCACCCAACGGCCGAGATTGCTCTTGACATGACGCAGGAAAATTCTTAAAATGAACCATCGAATCATTGTACGACAAGGAGTTCTCAACATGATGAGCGTGCATCCAGAATATGTGGTTGACCAGACCGGCCAAAAGACAGCGGTGCTGTTGCCCTACAAACAGTGGAAAAAGATCATTGAGGATCTTGAGGAGCTTGATGATATTCGGCTGTATGACAAGGCAAGATCAATGAAGTCTGAACCGATTCAGTTCGATGAGGCGCTGGAAGAGATTGAGCAGGGTTCAGGCGGGTGAAATATCAGCTTCTTATTGAACGGTCCGCTCGGAAAAGCCTTGGCAAAATTGCGCAGGTCGAGAGAGGTAGGATCGTCGAATCAATCAGGGCCCTGGCCAACAATCCTCGCCCCAAACGCGCCAGGAAACTCAGCGGAAGAGATGCATGGCGCATTCGAGTAGGAAACTATCGCGTGATCTATGAAATAAAAGATGAGCAATTGATTGTGCTTGTTGTCGTGATAGGACACCGGAAGGATATTTACAGATAGAGCCTGTCTTTGTTACCAGCCCAGAAATGAGTTGGCCGGAATCAGTCACAAGAATCTCAACTCAAAAAAAGGCTGCCCATCATCTGGACAGCCTTTCATTCTATCTTCAAAACAGAGACAGTCAGGCAGTTTTCAATGTCGCCTTGTGGCAGAAGGAGTCACCCGGTTACTCCCGGACTAATTCCTATCCTCTTCGTTTTCATCATCTTCCTCTTCATCGACGCGATTGTCAACGCGCTGGGCCTCGCCTTCCAGGATGGAGCGCAGCCGTTGCAGCTCTTTTTCGGCGCGCACGCGTTCGGCGCGGATTCGGTCCAGTTCTGCTTCGGCGGACTCGGTCTCACGCTGTTCGCGAATGATCTGTTCGAACAATTCCCGGCGTGATTCCGCCTTTTGCATCAGCAAGTCGCGTTCTTTGGCGCGGTAACTTCCGGAAGGCTGCAGTGAGAAAGAAGTCCCCAAATTGAGTCGCCAGCCGGGATAGTTCGGCTGCTCGCCGGGCAGCGTCCGCGTCACACCGCTGCGGTCGTCGGCGTAAAATGTTTTGTCATCCGCTTTTGAGATGCGCAAGTCAACACCCGCCCGCATGCTCATCCATTTCAGGGGTTTGTAATGTACGGCGGGGGTGAAATACAGGTAGTTTTCACGGCTGTAAGCGGCGGACGGCGGCGCCTGGAAAAAGGCATTGCCAACCAATTCAAAGGTGAAGTCAAACAGCGCTTTGGGGATCTTGACGCCTGCGCCATACAAGACTTCCTGAGTCATGCTGGTGGGCTGGGTTGAGACCTCGCCGCCGGCAACCAGTTCGGCGCCTACATCATTGTGATTCCAGTAGCCCAGATTGAAATGAAAATTCGGGGCGTGCTCAGGGTAGAGCGGATCCATCGAGTAAGATAGAAGCCCTGTAATCCCAAACCCAAGCCGGGCGGAAGAATACGGCTCGAATGGAATGTTGCGGCTATCGCCGGTTGGCAGTCGCGCGGACAGAGTCGCACCGTAGGTTAGCGAACTCGTCGGCGAGGTGAAAGAGCCTGCCTTGATGCTGAGAAAGATGTCATCCGGCGAGTTGACTTTCTCGCCGCCGACGTTCGTGTCCTGGTAAATAATCGGAGTGGCGGAAATCTCGAAGTGGCGGCCGATGCCGTAGTTCAAGTTGATTCGGCCGGAGATATTCCAAATCATGAGCGGACTTCTGTCTGTGTAATTGGCGCTCTTGCCAAAAACGCGTGAGTGCGTGTTGACGGTGAAGACCCCGCGCTCAAGATTCCAGGCCGACTGGACATACGTCAAGCCGATTCCGCCATTGAAGTTGGTCTGCGCCTGAGCCACGCTGCCTATGGCCAGCAGGCCAACCAGTGCCAGCAGGATAAGGGGTTTGGTGTTCATCGAACTGTCTCCAAAGAATTCACAAAATCCATTTTGACATAAAGAACGTCCCTGAATCATGAATCTTTAGCGCAGACGGTATTTTTTAACTTTGATCTTCCTGCTTGTGTGAGGCTGCCAAAGAATTGGCGCGATAGAGGGATTCAAAGGTACCGGCGTCTGTCCACCAGCCGTCGAGGACTTCGTAGGTCATTTTGCCGGCCTCGATGTACATATTGTTGACGTCGGTGATTTCAAGTTCGCCGCGGTCCGAGGGCTTAAGCCCGCGAATAAAGTCGAAAACGGAATGGTCGTACAAGTAGATACCCGTGACAATCAGGTTGGATTTTGGTTCCGCGGGCTTTTCGATGATGTTGACCACTTTGTCACCCTTGAGTTCGGCGACACCGAAACGCCATGGGTCCTCTACTTTTTTGAGTAGGATTTTGGCGCCGCCACTCTGCTTTTTGAAATTATTGACGGCGTGGCGAATACTTTTTTCTATGATGTTGTCTCCCAGGATAACCGCAATTGAGTCGCCGTCAGAGAAATACTCTGCCAGCCGCAGCGCTTCCGCAATTCCGCCTTCCCCCTCCTGGTAGGTGTAGTTGAGATGCCGCAGTCCAAACTCTTTGCCGTTGCCAAGCAGGCGCAGAAAGTCACCGGCATTGTTGCCGCCGGTCACCAGCAGAATATCGTCAATCCCTGCCTTGACCAGGGTTTCGAGCGGATAGTAGATCATCGGGCGGTCGTAGATGGGGAGCAAATGCTTGTTGGTGATTTTCGTCAATGGGTGTAGCCGGGTTCCAAGACCGCCTGCCAGAATAACGCCTTTCATGTGTTGCCTTCCTTTGCTTGATGGGTTTGACAGTGCCGTTTGCTTGCTATCCGGTGGGCCAACTTATTGAAACGACCAGTTAATTGCAAGAAAAACGACCAAAGTTTAATTGACAATGGAATGTTGCGGCCTTACAAGATTTATGCCACGGCAACGCCTGGTTTGCAGGCAAGCTCCGCCCTGAAATTGGCCATCTTTTCTGTGCGCGCCAGGTACCGTGTTTCATTCCGGAACAGCCATTCCTTCTTTGGTTCTGGTCTCGAATCGTCGAACTTCTCTACAGGGTTGGAGATGATGTTGGCTTGACTTCTCGTTTTTGGGAGTCAGAGTCTTTTGAATTATTAAGTTTAGGAAATAATCTTATCATGTGTCCAGAAATTGGCAATCCTAATTTCTTGTTTTTCATCGCTATAGATACCTGACGTCGATTGGCATGGAAATTGAAAGTCAAGGCCGGAATTCACTGCATCAGAAATGTCAAACAGGAGCTCTCAAGGAGAGTCGGGTGATGGAAAACAGCAAGTTCAGGACCATCGATGGCAATGAGGCTGTCGCTTACGTCGCATACAGGACAAACGAAGTCATCGCAATTTATCCAATCACGCCGTCGTCTCCCATGGGTGAGTGGTCCGATGCCTGGTCGGTAGCAGAACGCCCAAACATTTGGGGCACCATTCCGCACGTCATCGAAATGCAGAGCGAAGGCGGGGCCGCCGGCGCTGTCCACGGCGCGCTGCAGGCAGGCTCGCTGACCACGACCTTCACTGCCTCGCAGGGCCTGCTTTTGATGGTTCCAAACATGTACAAAATTGCCGGCGAATTGACGCCAACGGTTTTTCACGTTGCGGCACGTTCTCTCGCAGCACAAGGCTTGTCGATTTTTGGTGACCACAGTGACGTAATGGCGACTCGTTCAACGGGTTTCGCCATGCTCGCCTCGAACTCGGTTCAGGAAGCGATGGATTTTGCCTTGATTGCACAGGCCGCAACTCTGGAGTCGCGGGTGCCTTTCTTGCATTTCTTTGATGGCTTTCGAACCTCGCACGAAGTTTCCAAGATCGCGCTTTTGAGTGATGAACAAATCTGCGCCATGCTCAACCACGACCAGGTAATCGCGCACCGGCAGCGCGGACTTTCTCCAGACAATCCGGTTCTGCGCGGCACGGCGCAAAATCCGGATGTCTATTTCCAGGCGCGCGAAACCGTCAATCCTTTTTACGAAGCCTGTCCGGAGATCACCCAAAAGGCTATGGATAAATTTGCTGAGCTGACGGGACGGCGCTACTCATTGTTCGAATATCATGGTGCTGAAGATGCGGAACGTGTCATCGTCGTCATGGGCTCCGGCTGTGAATCCGTGCATGAGACCGTGGATTATCTGCAGGCGCAGGGTGAGAAAATCGGGGTGCTCAAAGTGAGATTGTACCGGCCGTTTGACGGCCGCCGGTTTGTTGAAGCTCTCCCGGCCACGGTCAAAAGCCTTGCGGTGCTTGACCGCACCAAGGAACCCGGCGGCCCCGGCGAGCCGCTTTATCTGGACTGCCTGACGGCCCTGCACGAAAGCCAGGCTGAAGGCTGGGGTTCTCTTGAAAAGCTACCCAGAATCATCGGTGGACGCTACGGCTTGTCGTCAAAAGAGTTCACTCCCGCCATGGTGAAGGGCATTTACGACCACCTCGCCGGCGATGCGCTCAAGAATCATTTTACCATCGGCATCAACGACGACGTCAGCCACACCAGCATCGATTATGACGACAGTTTCTCCACTGAGCCCGACTCTGCCGTACGGGCTCTGTTTTATGGCCTGGGGGCAGATGGCACCGTTGGCGCCAACAAGAATTCCATCAAAATTATCGGCGAAAATACGGATAATTATGCGCAGGGATATTTTGTTTACGACTCCAAGAAGTCGGGCGCGATCACGGTGTCACATCTGCGCTTTGGCGCCGAACCCATCCGTTCGACCTATCTGGTGACCGCGGCCAATTTCGTCGCCTGTCACCAGCCGGTGTTTCTTGATCGCTATGACATGCTGAAATTCCTGAACCCCGGCGGCACGTTCCTGTTGAATACACAGCATAGCAAAGATGAAATCTGGCAGCATTTGCCGGTCAGCACCCGTGAGACCATCATCGCGAAGAAGTTGAGCTTCCATGTTATCAATGCCACTGAGGTGGCGAGCAGCAGCGGCATGGGCGGGCGCATCAACACGGTCATGCAAGTGTGCTTTTTCGCCATTTCCGGTGTGCTGAAGAAAGACCAGGCCATCGCCGCCATCAAAGACTCGATTCGCAAAACCTATGGCAACAAGGGCGAAGAAATCGTAAATATGAACTTGCGTGCTGTAGACAACACCCTCACGAATCTTCACGAAGTTAAGATTCCCACTGCAGCAGGAGAAGCTGGAAAAGTGGAGTTGAGACCCCCGGTTTCTGAGCAGGCGCCGGAATTTGTGCGGGACGTCCTTGGCAGCATCATCGCCGGCCGCGGCGACGAATTGCCGGTCAGCGCTCTACCCTGTGACGGCACTTTTCCCACCGGCACAGCGAAGTGGGAAAAGCGCAATCTGACCCTGGAAGTCCCCGAATGGGACCCTGAAGTCTGCATTCAGTGTGGCAAGTGCGCCATGGTTTGTCCGCATGGCGTCATTCGCATCAAAGCTTATGATGAAGAACATCTTGCCGGCGCCCCGGCGCAATTCAAGGCGACGGATATCCGCGACAAAGAGCTGCAGGGAATGAAATACACGATTCAAACGGCGCCGGAAGACTGCACCGGCTGCGCCATTTGCGTTGATGTCTGCCCTGCCAGAAATAAGTCGGTTGCCCGGCTGAAAGCCATCAACATGGTGCCACAGCCACCCTTGCTGGAGCAGGAACGCAAGAATTGGGACTTCTTCCTGTCCCTGCCAGAACTTGACCGGTCGAAGATCAACTCCGGAAAAATCAGGCAGCAGCAGTTGCAGGAGCCATTGTTCGAGTTCTCGGGAGCGTGCGCCGGTTGTGGCGAAACGCCCTACGTCAAATTAGTGAGTCAGTTGTTTGGCGACCGAAGTCTGGTTGCTAACGCCACGGGCTGCTCGTCTATCTACGGAGGAAACCTGCCGACCACACCCTGGGCCAAGAATGCCGACGGACGCGGGCCGGCATGGTCCAACTCGCTGTTCGAGGACAATGCTGAGTTTGGCCTGGGCTTTCGCTTGTCGGTTGACAAGAAGAAAGAGCAGGCAGAGGAACTGCTGCGACTGCTGGCCTCCCATGTTGGCGATACGCTTTCACAAGCAATTCTGGAAGCAGTGCAGACCGACGAGGCAGACATCTTTGAGCAGCGGGCGCGGGTCGCAATACTTAAACAGAAACTGTCTGATCACAAGGCTGCGGACCCGGCAATGCGGCAACAGATCGCGTCGCTTCTCAGTCTTGCTGATTATCTGGTCAAGAAAAGCGTCTGGATCATGGGCGGAGACGGCTGGGCCTACGATATCGGCTTCGGCGGTCTCGACCATGTTATGGCCAGCGGCCGCAACGTCAATATTCTGGTGATGGATACTGAAGTTTATTCGAACACCGGCGGTCAGACTTCCAAAGCAACGCCTTTGGGAGCCGTGGCCAAATTTTCGGTCGGCGGCAAAGCGGCGCCCAAAAAAGACCTTGGCCTCATCGCCATGACTTATGGCAATGTCTACGTCGCCAAGGTGGCAATGGGCGCGAAGGATGAGCACACGCTCAAGGCATTTCTGGAAGCTGAAGCCTACGATGGCCCGTCGCTGATTATCGCTTACAGCCACTGCATCGCGCACGGCATCAACATGACGACTGCCATGCAGAATCAGAAGGCGGCGGTCGATTCGGGCCAGTGGCTGCTCTACCGCTACCATCCGGAGCGCGCTCTGGTCGGTGAAAATCCGATGATTCTGGATTCACGCCGGCCTAAGGTGGCGCTCGAAGATTACATGTATCGCGAGGGCCGCTTCACGATGCTGCGCAAGAGCAAGCCTGACGTCGCCAAGAAACTGCTGAAGCAGGCGCAAGCGGAGGTTGATGAGCGCTGGCGTTTTTACGACTACCTCGCGAAACAAGGTTCCGAAGACAAGAATAGGCAGTAGCCCGGATTAGGCGTTTACAATTGGCGTTTACAATAATAATCATTCAGGATTGGCAAAGAGCATGGACCTAAGAACGAAGTACCTTGGCCTGGATTTGCGGACGCCGTTGGTGCCATCGGCCTCGCCGCTGTCCGAGGATGTCGGCAACCTCAAACACATGGAAGACGCGGGAGCGGCGGCAGTTGTGTTGCAGTCTCTGTTTGAAGAACAAATCACCAATGAGACCTACGAGTTGGAGCACCATCTCGCTTACGGCACTGAGTCATTCGCTGAGTCGCTCACTTACTTTCCCGAGCCCGTGGAAATTGTGGTCGGGCCGGATGAGTACCTCGACCATGTGCGCAAAGCGAAGGAAGCGCTTGACATCCCGGTGATTGCCAGTCTCAATGCCAAGTCGCCAGGGTCCTGGACCGAGTTTGCCAAACGCATCCAGGAAGCCGGCGCCGACGCGCTGGAACTGAATATTTACCACATCGAGACAGGTCTCGACACCTTGGGCTCCAGCGTGGAGAACGACTATGTCGAGATCGTCAGGTCCGTCAAATCCGCACTTGACCTGCCGGTTGCGGTGAAGATGAGCCCGTTCTTCAGCAATCTCGCCAACATAGCGAGCCGACTTGATCAGGCGGGCGCGGACGGCCTGGTGCTGTTCAACCGGTTCTACCAGCCCGACATAGATCTGAAAGAGCTGGATGTCGTGCCGCGGGTGATGTTGAGCACCCCGATGGCTATGCGGTTGCCGATGCGTTGGGTGGCCATTTTGCACGGTCAGGTGATGGCCGATCTTGCTGCGACCTCCGGCATTCACAAAGCACAGGATGTCATTAAAATGGTGATGTCCGGCGCCAATGTGACCATGCTCTGCTCCACTCTGATCAAGAACGGCATCGACGAAATTCGGCTCATCGAGCAGGGTGTGCTTGACTGGATGGAGGAGAATGAGTACGAATCCGTTGCCCAAATGCTGGGCAGTCTGAGCCAGAAAAACTGCCCCAATCCTGCCGCCTTTGAGCGCGTCCAGTACATGAAGGCGCTGAAAACTTACGAGCCACAGGTAGCGAAAGGAGTTTGACGCACAAACCCTGGCTTTCTGACAAAAGACTCGGCTGGCCAGCTTGTTGATTTCATCTACCTGCAGGTAACTGACCGGCCAGACTGACCATTCCTGACTGGTCAATAGCAGGTTCGCCACCAGCACGTCTCCTCTCTTTAATTGTTTGCTGCTTTTTTGTTGAATGTGAAAAACGGGTTGGCTAGATTCTACCAACCTTCACGTCCTGTGGGTCTCCGGAATCCGTGGGTGCAAAGCCAACCTTGCAGCTCCGATGACTCAGATGGCACAAAGTCTCTTTCATGGAATTATTCATCACTTGAGAACTATCATGAAGATTCAAACGCTCCTTCTTCTCTTCTTCGTCTCAGTCGCCACTGATGTCTGCCGCAGTCAGCCACATCGGCAGCCTCCAATTTTCACTCGTGCGGACACCCTGCGGGGCTTGCTCACGCCACTCCGCACTTGCTTCGATGTGACTTATTATCATCTCGACATAAAAGTTGACCCAGGCCAGAAGACCATCTCGGGAAAGAATACGATCCAGTTTCGTGCAGTCACCAATTTTGACCGGCTGCAGATAGACCTGGCGCAGAGCATGGAGATAACTGAGATCACCTCGGAAGGCCGATCGCTCCGGTTCAAGCGAGATGAGACCGCTGTCTATGTTGAACTTGGCGAGGAGATTTCCGCCGGGAGCATAAGGGAGATAGCCGTGGCTTATCACGGCCAGCCACAGGAGGCAACAAGGCCGCCCTGGGACGGCGGACTCATCTGGAGAGAAGACGAGAAAGGCAACCCGTGGGTGGCCGTGACCGTGCAGGGCGACGGCGCGATGCTCTGGTGGCCAAACAAAGAACATCAGTCCGACGAGCCGGATAGCATGTTGATGAGCATCACCGTTCCGGACACGCTGATGAATGTTTCAAACGGCCGACTGCGCAGGACGACTCCGGTTGCAGATGGCTGGACGCGCTGGGATTGGTTCATCAGCTATCCCATCAACAACTATAATGTGACGCTCAACATCGGCAAGTTCGCCCATTTCGACGATGTTTACGTCAGCGCTGATGGTGATACGCTGACGCTCGACTACTACGTGATGCCGCACAATCTTGATAAGGCGAGGGAGCAATTCAAACAGGTGCATCCCATGATGCGCTGCATGGAAAAATTGTTTGGTAAATATCCATTCTACCGCGACGGCTACAAGCTGATCGAATCATCCCACAATGGCATGGAGCACCAATCGGCTGTGGCCTACGGCAACGGCTACCGCAACGGTTACCGCTTTCAATCGTTCGCCAAGATTGGGCTCGAGTTTGATTTCATCATCCTGCATGAGTCTGCTCACGAGTGGTGGGGCAACAGCGTGACCTCGAAGGATATCGCCGACATGTGGATCCATGAGAGTTTTGGCGCGTACACCGAAGCGCTCTATGTCGAGTGCAGGTGGGGCATTGAGGCGGGGCTTGACTATCAATTCGGTCGCCGGCCCTCGATTTTGAATAACCGTCCGATCATCGGCGTTTATGATGTCAACTACGCCGGGTCAGGTGACATGTACTCAAAAGGTGCGGTCGTGCTCGGGACCCTGCGTAGCGTCGTCAATAACGACAGTCTGTGGTTCGCCATCCTGCGTGGTATTCAGAAAACGTTTGCCTATCAGACTGTCACCGCAGAACAGATATTTGGCTACATCAACCAGCGGACTGGCCAGGATTTCACCTATTTCTTTGACCAGTATTTCAGGCGCACGTCCGTCCCAGAATTGCAGATCCGGCTGACTCAGCTTGGCGAGCAATTGAAGGTGCGCTACCGGTGGGTTGCGGAGACTGTCAATTTCAGAATGCCGGTGAAGGTCACGACTGCAAGGGATAAGCTCGATTTCATCTTTCCAACCGCGGAGTGGCAGGAGCTTGACTTCGGCGCCATGCATGCCGACAACGTTCGGGTTGCGGAAAGAGAGTTTTATATCGACGTAAACTTGAGCACGAATTTCAGATTTCCTGACGTGGACTGAACATCGGTGGGCCAGCTCACCGGCGCGAATGTCCTGCCTGAATCCCTGCAGACCGGAGGATGTCAAGTCACTGGATGACGACGCTGGCGATCTCGTTTAAGCTGCGCAGGTAGAGCCGGCCACCTGAAAAGTGAGGCGGGCTGACGTCAACACCACACGCTGCAATTGAGATTCCACTTGCTTTTGATAAACGCGCGTGTTATGTTGATTGTAGTAAAAACGACCGTAACTTACAGTCCAGCCAACGTGTGGCTGATCGCTATCAATTGATTTCGGGTGGTTGGTTATTGGATAGTGGCCCTTGAAAACCGCTCTACAGAATGGAGTACTGACTATATGAATATGTACATTGGTAATCTTGCTTTTACTGTAACTGAAGATGACCTGCAAGAGCTTTTCTCTGAATATGGACAGATTGAAAGCATAAATATTGTTACCGACCGGTTTACGCGCCAATCTAAAGGATTTGGTTTTATCGATATGCCGAACAATTCTGAGGCAGATAAGGCGATTAAAGCGCTGAACGGCACTGAACTCAAGGGCCGCAACATCAAGGTCAATCAGGCCGAGGCGCGGCGCAGCAAACGTTCCTCAAAACGCCCGCGTTATTAAGGAGTTCTTCCGCAAATAAATTTTCATCATGTTTGTCTCCTTTGGGGCCACCCATAGGGGACGGCATGATTGCTCATCCTACCACACGCACTGTGCACAGCCGTCAATCATCCTGCCACTGCAGCACTCTAGAAGGCCTGCTCAAACCCCAAAACCCACCGAAATCTGAAGTGGTTTTCTCCCGGTAGCGGTTTGCTTACCCAGATGGGAAAGTCCAGTCGCAGCAACAGATTGCGGCCACCCGTGAAGACTGTGTACCACTCATCCGGGAGCAGGCTGGCGAAGCGCAGGCCGAAGCCTGCATCGGCGAAGACGTCTTTGCGCGAATCCAGAAATTCCATGCCGGCCAGGTCGAAAAAGGCAACGGCTGACAGCCTGCCGATGTACTTGCGTAGTGGCTGCCGCAAGAATGGCCATCGAAATTTGCGGCGCGCCTCCAGGTTGAGTGCCAGAAGCTGGTCTCCGGAGATGGGTTGGTTGTAGTAGCCACGCAGGTTGCCGCCTCCGGGCATGTGCAGGTGAAACTCCTCGGGCACGCCACCGTGGCTGCGCAGATAAAACCGTTTGAACCGGTCGCGGGGGTTGGCGCCGTCGAGGAATACGAGTTCTTGTATGGGCGCGCTACCTGAATCGCTAATCTTTTGGGCATAGAAGCGTAGAAACAATCCGTTGCTTGCGTTGGGCAGCCAGAATCTGACCTCCGAGAATAGGGATGTGAAATTGAAATCGCTGCCCCAGTCCTCCTGCACGACGTCTAGCCCCAGGACTATGTTGCTAAACCAGTTGACGCCTCGTGGGTTGACGTTGTAGCGAAACCAGGTTTTGTATACTTCTCCCGCCTGCCACGATTGAATGGTCGTGTCCGCCTTCTGGTCATATTCACGACGAGTGTATTTGCCCCCGTCGGCCTGGAGTTTTGTGTAGTTAGCACCAACCCAGAATCGATGTTGTGGCGCTGCTGTCAGAGATGCAGAGTTCACGAAAGCAAGGTGGGCATCAAGCTCGATGCGGCCTTCCATTTTTTGCGCCAGCAAAGCGCCGCGCGTGCGTTGGCCCAGAGCCGTGACCGGGTTCGAGTAGCGCGCGCGAAAGTCCAGTTCTTTGGATGAAGTCCCGAACCACATGCCAAGCTCGGCATTGCGAGCCACGCCACGTCGGCCTCGAAGCCTGCCGCCCAGGCGGAGTTTGTCCACCTCGTTGTACCACATGCTTGGCCGCCAGGTGAGCAAGTATGCTTTTCGCGGAGAATAAGACATGCCGGGATATTCGAAGCAGAATTCTGTACGAAGCGGCCCATTGTTTTCAGGCCTGCTGTCCAAAACAATATCCTGCGGATCCAAAGAGACTTGGGTTGGCTTTGTGAGAGTGACAAACGAGAGTTTGCCATGCGGAAGCTCTCCCGGCCAGCGCTGCGTCTGCGTTTCACCAGACTCCGTGGTGACGCGCACTTCCACCGGCATGGTGCCGCTCTCCAGTTTCAAAACCTCAACATCGGTGGCCCAACCATCTTCGGTTTTCCGTTTATTGATGTTGCCGAGCGCGTAGTCTACCTTTGGGGTTTCGTGTAGCCATTGTTTGAAGAACCAGTCAAGGTCTTGCCCGGTAACATCCTCACAGACTGCCCGAAATCGCTGTTCGTTGACATGTTTGAACTTCCAGCGTTCAAAGTATTCGCGGCAGATTTTCGAGAACGCCGAGTCGCCAACAACGTATTTGAGCATATCGTAGAAAAAAGCACCTTTGGTGTAGACATTCTGGTAGTAACTCAAGCCGTCTTTGTAGTCGCTGGCGCCGCGCGCAAGGGGCTCGTTGAATCCGGAGTCCATATACCTCAGAAGGCCGTCCAGGCTGGATTCGCGACTTGTTTTTTTCGGTCTGTGGCGTTGCAGCCAAGTCCCGTGCTGAAATTTCGCTTTGCGGTTGAATCCCCATTTGCCATATCGGCTTTCCATATACCATCTGGTTTGGAAGGTGGTGAAGCCTTCGTCCAGCCACGCCTCTTGCCACTCGTTGTTACCGAGGATGCCGTAAAAATAAATATGGCCGACTTCATGCAGGATCAGGCTTTCGCTCTCGGAGCTATTCATGACCAGCATGGGATATTCCATGCCACCGCCAAGCAGGCCATGCGTGATCGTGAGTTGCGGATAGGGGTAGCGCCCGAATTTCTCGGAGAGCCAATCGAGCGCACGAGCCGCACGTCTGAGAACTCGTTTGCTCCACTGCGCCTTTGCCCGTGACCGATAGAGCACATGGATGGGCGTCCCCTGCCAATCGCCGCTTTCGTGGAGAAAATCCGGACTGGCAACCCAGGAAAAGTCGTGGACGTTTTCCGCATGGAAGGTCGCGCTCCGCATCTGACCGCTGCTGCCTTGCTGCCGCACCAAATCCTTGATTTCTGTCAGTCGCGTTTGCCAGTCAGTCTCTGAAAGCGTCGTATCGACTTTCACCAGGTCCCAACCTGGATCGCCGTCTACGAGTTCTCCTGTCGCGCCCAGGATGTACTCCGCCGGCGTGGAGATTGTGACGTCAAACGTGCCAAATTCACCATAGAATTCGCCCAACGCGTGGAAGGGCTCAGGGTGCCAGCCGTTTTCGTCGTACACAGCGACCTTCGGGTACCATTGGGCAAAATCATATTGAAAGCCACGGTAGCCTGCGCGTCCCTTGTGTTTTCTGACTTTCAAATAGAATGACAGCTCGACTGTCAACGTTGCGCCTGGTGGCAGCGGGCGTGGGAGTTGAACCTTGAGAACGGTGTCGTTGATTTCGTAGGCATTTACAACGGTCGTTTCTGTGTTTTCCAGCCCGGGCTGAGCCAGTCGGAATGATTCGATGCGAATGTAACCTCCATCATCCGCGTGTGGCACCAGTTTTTGAAAGAAGCGCCGTGCCTCTTGTGCCCGCGTGGAGGCGTTGTTCCTGAAAGCGTTAGGGTAGAGGTGCAAGTACCAGGTGGTCAACGAATCCGGAGAATTGTTGGTGTAGGTGATGGCTTCATCGCCGACCACGGCGTGTTCAATCGGGAGTAGTGTGAGGTCCATCTTGTAGTGAACATTCTGTTGCCAGTATGGCTTCTCGGGCTCGCCGAATCCTGCCTTCGCGACAACGAGGCACAGCAGAAGACACCCAAACTTTGCAGTGGACATGGAGTCCCCATGGTGAAAATGAGCAGCGATGAGTGGTTTGTTTTTGGTTATGGAACACAGAACATACCAGCCGCGCGAGCACGGCCTTTCAACCGCGGACGTCAGGTTGCGCGGAATGAAGGTAGGGAGATTCCCGGACAGGATCAACAAGAAATGGCAGGCTGCGAACGGCGAAATTTTTTCATCCTCGCCACGAGACGAACTGTCCTTTGAGATGGGTCCTGGTTTCGCAAGCCAGCATGACAGCCCGCGTGTTCGTCACCACTTGCGCGACAGCACGCTTTGGGTTCTGGATAACCAATCTTGATGCTAAATCACATCGCCAACGCCGTCGAAGTCGATTTCGATTCTGAGATCCCGCAGTTCATCTTGCAGGTCACGCAGTTCGCCTTCAAGCTCATCGCCGAGTTTCTCAAGCGGAATGTCGATGTGAATTCGATGGTCCCTGGCATCAAACTCAGACTCGAAATCGTGATGCCAGTCTTTCATTTGCCTTTTCCAACTTTTCATGTTGTCTTTCCAGTCGTGCAGCTCGCCACGGTCAAAATGAAACGAGTATTTCCTCGAGAACTCCACTGTGAGATTTTTCTTCTTGCCCTTGCGTAGAAGCTCGATCTCAACTTCCTGATCAGAGCGGATATTCGACAGAGCGCTTAGCAGTGCTTCTGTACTGCGGATAGGTTCATTTTCAAGCTTGAGGATGATGTCACCGGATTTTATGCCGGCCTTGTCAGCGGGCCCGTCGTCTGCAACAGAGGCGACAAGAACCCCTTGGTTTTTATCAACTTCGAAGTAGTCTGCCAGGTCGTCATCCAGGTCTGCCGTGCGAATGCCGAGGTAGGCCCGGCCTGAGCGATGTGAGAAGGCCGGATGCCGGGTTTTGCTTCGCGACGAGTAGCGATCCGGACGTTCCGCAATTTTGAGTTTGAGCTTTTGCTTGCGGTCGTCGCGGATGATTGCCATTCTTGTTTTTTCGCCTGGATTGAGCCTGGACACGGCTCGAGTCAAATCTTCGGTGTCAGAAATCGATTTGCCGTCAAACTTCACGATGACGTCTTCTTTCCGCAAGCCGGCCCGCTCTGCTGGACCGTTTTCCACGACGTCGTTGACCAGCACGCCACGGCGCGAATCAAGTTTCAGATAGCGTCGCATTTCCGAATCGATGTCCTGAACGTAAACGCCGATCCAACCTTGGCCGCGATGTTCATAAGACCGGGGCGAGTGGCGCCCGCAGCTCACCAGCATGACCGATATCACGAGAACTCCAGTCAGCAGTAGCGAAGAAACACCGCTTCGGCCTGACACGGTTTGCAATGCTTGCGTTTTCATGAGAGTGCTCCTGAGCAAGGGGTGTGATTCAAAAAATCGTGTTTGCGGGTTTGGATATAAGACGACTGCCGAGCGGAATTGGTTGCAGGAATTGCGATGCAAGTCTCCGTCTCTGTGCCGGGATGAGATGCAGGAATTTTAACATCTCGCCAGGAACAAGAACCTGCACCCGCCGTATGACCTATATACTTCGTCACAAATTTCTCCAAATGGCCGTCCGAAAACGTAACTTAGTTGCACATCACCTTCCCGCTTGTTTCGACGGAATTTTTGTGATCACGGCGATGTTTTGCTAGATAATTCTAAACCTGAGCAGAAACAAAGTGAAACGAGCTTTCCCTTTTCTTTTTCTCGGTTTTTACTGTGCCCCGCTGTTCTTCCTCAGGGCGGCTGAAGGTGATCCGCTACAAGCAGCGCACGCTCGTTTTCAGCATGGTGAATATGAAGACGCGATCTCCGCGTTTCAGAAACTCACCGGCAGTAAGAATACGGAGCTTGAGGCCCATCTTGGCCTGGCCCGCGTTTACATTGAGCAGGGCGAGTATGAAAAAGCCGAAGAAGCTTGTCTGCGTGGCGTGGAAACTCAGCCAGCCGACCCGATGGCCCTGACGATACTGGGAGAAGTTCTCGAGCACGTCGGGCGCTATCAAGACGCGAGGGAGAAATACCAGAAGGCGATTTCCGCGGATCCTAATGCTCTGCAGCCGCGACTCCGGCTCGGTATCTTGCAGTCCCGTTTGGGCGAGAGGGCGGATGCGCGGCGCACGCTGGGCTTTTTTGTTTCCATCTACCGCACCCGACAGAATTTGACGCCCACCGAAATCGCCATGGTCGCGGAAGCCTGCGTTTATCTCGACCGCGTTCGGGACGCCAACAGCCTCTTCCGTGACGCCACTAGAGCCGACAAGAATCTGTGGCAGCCATTTGTTGCCTGGGGCAATTTAATGCTCGCCAAGTACAACACGCCACACGCCCGCGGCATTTTCGAAGACGCCCTGAAAATCAACCCGAACGCCGCGGAAGTCCACCTCGGGATGGCGAGATTGCTCAAAAAGGATAGCTACGACAAAGCGGTGATGGCAGCAGAGCAAGCCCTGGCCATCAATCCCAATCTCGTGGCGGCGCATGACTTCCTGGCCAGCCTCGATATCGCGCTCAGCCGTTACGAACAGGCGCTTGAGAGACTTGCGGAGCCATTAGAAGTCAACCCTAACTCGCTGAGCAGCCGGGCGCTGCGTGCGGTTGCCTACTATTTTATGGAGGATCAGAGCAAGTTTGTACAAGAGCAGAAGGCGCTGCTGGCCATCAATCCAAATTATGGAGAGTTGTATTACGTTTTGGCGGAGGAGCTTGCGAGACGCTACTTGTTCAGCGAATCAGTTGATTATTATCGTAAAGCCGTGACCCTCAACCCTGAGAATTGGGCGGCCTACTCCGGACTCGGCACCAGCTTGAGCCGTCTCGGTCAGGAAACGGAAGCGAAACAAATGCTTGAAAAGGCGTTTGCCCGGGACCCGTACAACAAGTACGTCGCCAATCTGCTGACGCTTTTCGACGAGTTTCCGCAGTACAAGAGCCACAAGACGGATTATCTCACGGTTCGTCTGCACGAGAAAGATGACCCCGTGCTCGGGCGCTACGCTACCGCCCTGGCGGACGAGAGCTTCACGGAGCTGCTCAAGAAATACGAAATCGCGACGGATCAGGAAATTCTGCTTGAGATTTTTCCATCGCATGATGACTTTGCGGTGCGTTGCTTTGGGATTCCGGGGGCGCAGGCGTTTCTCGGCATTTGCTTCGGCAATGTCGTCGCTATGGATTCACCGCGGGCGCGGGCGCAAGGGGATTTCGTCTGGGGAGAAACCCTGTGGCATGAACTGGTGCACGTCACCCACCTGCGCCGGACCGCCAACCGGATTCCGCGCTGGCTCGCAGAGGGAATTGCCGTTTACGAGACCACTCTCGCGCGTCCCTACTGGAGCATGAATATGGATTTGCCATTTATCGTGGCCTTCCAGAATGACCGCATTCTGCCGCTGAAAGATCTGGACTCCGGCTTCAATCGCCCAACCAGTCCGGGACAGGTTACGCTTTCCTATTTTCAGGCATCGCTGCTGGTTGAGTTCATCGTCGCCCGATATGGTCATGAAAAGGTGCTGGAAACCTTCCCGAAATTCAAGTCTGGTTTGAAAACACCAGAGGTCGTGGAGGCAGTCTTCGACAGCGATGTCGATGCCTTTGATGCGGCATTCCGCGATTACATCAAAGAAAAGTATCGGCTGGAGCAGGTGGATTATTCCTACAATCCACACGAGCAAACGGCGCCAGATGACGACGTGGTTTCGAATCTGCAGGAAAAGCTTGAAGAGACTCCGAACAACCCTTTTACTCATTTCAGCCTGGGACTCGCGCTTAAGAAGGAAGAAGATATCGAGCAAGCCATCGTCCATCTCGAGCAAGCCAGGTCGCTTTTTCCGGGCTTCGTGAGTGGCAGCAATCCTTATTCTGCGCTCGCGGACATCTACCTGGAACGAGGGGATAAGCTGAAGGCAACCGCCGAGCTGCGCGACCTGACCGCACGCAATGGCAAAGATCTCGAGACGCTCATGCAACTGGCGAATTTGTGCCTGGAGACCAAACAGTATGCTCATGCCATTTCTGCTTTGCGCAAGGCCATTTACATCGCACCGTTTCAGTCTGAAATTCACGAGAAGCTGGCGACGGCTCACCTGGCGCTTGGTGATTTGAACTCGGCCATCGCGGAGTTGCAAACCAACCTCGAGACAGAGCCGCAGGACATGGCTGGCGCACACTGTGACCTTGCCGACGCCTTGCTGCGGGCCGGGGAAAAAACTCGGGCCAAGCAATCGGCCCTGTCAGCCTTGGAAATCGCGCCAAATTATGAGCGGGCGCAGGATATTCTGCTGGCGAGCATCGAATGAAGATGTTGAATCCGAGGAGAACTCACTTGCCCAAACTGGTTGTACTGACGGTTCTGTTTGTACTTTGCGTCGGCAACACGCACGCGGTTTCTCAGATGCGCGCCGACGCTTTTACATTCATAAGAATCCGGTGGACAGACAACAATCTACGCTACGGTTACGGCTTCTCCACAAACGCGCCGCTGTGGGCGCACGACTGGCCGCAAGCTGAAGAGAATCTTTATGTTGCGCTGCAGGCAGCTACGAATATTAAGGTTTCGGAAGATCACAAAGTTCTTGAATTTGCAGACGATGAGATCTTCGATTACCCATTTATCTATGCTTGTGAGATAGGGTATCTGGTTTTGTCGAAGGATGAAATAACCAACCTCAGAGAGTATTTGTTGCGCGGCGGCTTTTTGATGGTGGATGATTTTCGCTGGCCTTTTGAATGGCAGAATTGGTTCAATGAAATCCGCAAAGTCCTGCCTGACGCAACACTTCGACAGTTGCGAGACGATCATCCAATTTTCCACTGCTTCTTTGACGTGAGAAACATTCACGAGCGCACACCCTATCTCAGAGAACCGCCGCAGTATTGGGGGCTGTTTGACGAGAACGACCGGATGATGGTCTTGATCAATTTCAACAACGATGTTGGCGACGGCTGGGAGCTGCCGCATTCCACCCCCGATTTCTCGACCATGTCGTTTAAGCTTGGGATAAATTATTTGATTTACTCCTACACGCATTAGCAGGTAGCATTTTCATGACAAGGATGAAATCTATCGCCCCGGCTATCTTAGTGGCCTTAGCGCTAGGCGGTCTTCAGGACGAAGTCGGTGCGCAAGGAGCCAATGGCGACGAGTTTACATTTGTGCGGGTTGAGTACACCTCCGGCGGCGTCAATTTTCGACTCCGAAACTATTTCGGACCACGCTGGGAAAGCTGGACTGTCGATTATCCAACCGCGGAAGAAAACTTCATGCGCGGGCTGCAAAACTGGACCTCGGTTGCGGTCGCGGACCAGGCGGTGTCGCTGTCGCTGCTCGATACGGAATTCTATCGCTACCCGTTTGCCTACATGGTGGAGGTCGGGTACATGGCCTTGAGTCAAACCGAGGCGGACAGTCTGGCGGAATGGCTGCAGCGCGGTGGCTTCCTGATGGTGGATGACTTTCACGGACCCTTTGAGTGGCAAAATTTTGTCGAGCAAATGCGTCTGGTTTTCCCGGAACGCCATGTCGTCGATATTCCGCTTGACCATCCCATCTTTCATTGCTTTTACGATTTCGACCGGCTGATGCAGATACCGGGTCTCGGTTCGGTGCTGAACGGTCGCACGCATGAAAAGGGCGGCATAAACCAGCGCTGCATGGGAATTTTCGACGACAGCGGCCGGCTCATGGTTCTGGTGATTCGCAACATGGACATGGGCGACGCCTGGGAGCATACCTATGATCCGCGCTACCCTCCTGAGTTTGCCGCCGAGGCTTACAAGCTGGGGATAAATTTTGTCATTTATGGAATGACGCATTGAATTGGTCATTTGGAATTGGGACTCGGAATTTGACCTCATACGGTTTGGTTCTGACACTTAGCCAGGGAGATTGGAGCAAACATGCAAGAAAATATGGTATCATCTGAGCAGCAGGAAGATCTGGTCTACGTCGAGAAGCTGCGCGACGGCAGCCGCAAGATTTACGACGAGCTGCGCAAAGTCATTATCGGCCAGGACCGCGTCATCAACCAGGTGTTGCTGGCCTTGTTTACAGGCGGACATTGTCTGATCACCGGCGTCCCCGGCCTGGCCAAGACGCTGCTCATCCGGACCATCGCTCAGATTCTCGATTTGAAATTCAAGCGCATCCAATTCACGCCGGATTTGATGCCGTCCGACATCGTTGGCACTGACGTCATCGAAGAAGATCGCACGACCGGCCGCCGGACGCTGCACTTTGTCAAAGGTCCGGTGTTCGCCAACATCGTTCTAGCTGACGAGATCAATCGCACGCCGCCGAAAACACAGTCCGCCCTTCTCGAGGCCATGCAGGAACACAGCGTCACGGCGGGTGGAAATACCTACAGCTTGGATGAACCTTTTTTCGTGCTGGCCACCCAAAATCCCATCGAGCTTGAGGGCACTTATCCGTTGCCGGAGGCGCAACTGGACCGGTTTATGTTCAACATTGTCGTCGATTATCTTAAGGAAGAAGACGAAGTCAAGGTGGTGACATCTACGACGACCAACTATCAACCGGACCTGCAACGCGTCGTCACCGGCCAGGAAGTTATCGAGTTCCAGAAGGTGGTGAGAAAAGTCCCGCTGTCCGAACAGGTTGCACAGTACGCCGTCCGGCTGGTCACGGCGAGCCGGCCAAACAACAAGGATGCGCCTGACTTCGTCAAGAACTGGGTGAGCTGGGGCGCCGGCCTGCGCGCTTCGCAGAATCTGATTCTCGGCGGCAAGGCCCGGGCGATTATGGAGGGCCGTTACAACGTGTCAGTCAACGATATCAAGCAACTGGCGCTGCCGGTTCTGCGCCATCGAATCCTCACTAATTTTTATGCGGAATCGGAAAAAGTGACGTCTGATGACGTCGTCCGGCGTCTGCTGGAAATCGTGCCTGAGCCAAAGTCCGGGATGTAAATCATGGCCAACCAGCTTCGATTCCTCGACCCCAAGGTCCTTTCGAAAATTTCCGGCATGGACTTGCGCGCCCGCACAGTGGTTGAGGGCTTCATCTACGGCTTGCACCGCAGTCCCTATCGCGGCTTCAGCGTCGAGTTTGCCGAGTACCGCGAGTACGCTCCAGGTGACGACATCCGTTTCATCGACTGGAAGGTGTTTGCCCGTTCTGACCGCTACTACCTGAAGGAGTTCGAGGAAGAAACGAACCTGAATTGCCATATTCTCCTGGATTGCAGCGCCTCGATGGGGTACGGCAATGCCGGCGTGACCAAGATGGAATATGCTTCCTATCTGGCTGCCTCCCTGGGTTATCTGATTTTTCAGCAGCGCGACGGCGTTGGCATGATGGTCTTCGACAACGAGATCCGACAGCATGTGCCGGCGCGAAACCGGCGAGGCCATCTGCTCACTATTCTCAACTATCTGGACAAACTCGAGCATGGCGCCAAAACCGAACTCTCGCTGCCGCTGCATCAGATCGCGGAAACCATCAACAAAAAAGGTTTAATCATCCTGATCTCCGACCTTCTGGACGAGCCGGAGCAAGTAATAGAGGGACTTCAGCACATTCGTTTTAAGGGGCACGATCTGATCGTCTTCCATGTCATGGACGACAGCGAGTTGAACTTCCCATTCAAAAATGCGACGAAATTCATCGATCTGGAAGGTAGCGGCGAGTTTATGGCCATTCCGACCATGGTGCGCGACACTTATATGAAACGCCTGAATGAGCACATCGAGGCCTTCAAACGCGGCTGCGGCCGCATGCAGGTGGACTATCATCTGCTCAACACCTCGAAGCCCCTGGATTTCGCGCTGTTCAGCTATTTGACGAATCGCAGCAGAAAGGGATGAGCGATAATTATAATTACAGGTTACGAATTGTGAATTACGAATTATGTTCTCTGAATCCAAAACCTGTTCTGCAATTCGTAGTTCAAAACACTTAATTCTTAATTGTTTTTTCAAATGTCATTCTTGAATTCACTGTTTCTCTGGGGCGCCGCGGCAGCAGCAACGTTGCCCATCATCATTCATTTGATCAAGCGCAACAAAGCAGCCAAGCTGCCGTTTGCCGCTATTCGGTTCCTGACGGTTGCGCCAAATGAACGCTATCGTTCGCAGCGTTTGAAGCAATTCATTCTGCTGGCGTTGAGAATTCTGGCCCTCGCGGTTCTTGCTTTGGCTTTTGCGCGTCCGTTTCTTGAGAACCAGAACACAGCTGCGTTCTGGGGCGATGAACCCAAAGCCGCTGTCGTGCTGGTTGACAACTCTTACAGCATGGCTGCGGCGGATAAGTTTGGAGAAGCGGTCGAGCAGGCCCGTGAGATTGTCAGCGGTTTCAGGCCTCGCGACCAGGTGACGGTGATGCAGTTTTCCGAAATCTCAGAGGTCGTTGGCGAAACCCAAAGCAACTTCAACTCGCTCGCCAGCCAGCTTGACGCGAGGCTGCATGTGACAAACCGCAGCACGAATTACATGCAGGCGCTGCAGTCGGCGGAAGCAATTCTGATGGAGTCGCCCTACAACCTCAAGAGAGTTCACCTCATTTCTGATTTTCGAAAAACCGGCTGGGACAACCTGAATCCACACTGGAACATCCAGGAAGGCATCGCACTGGATCTTGTGCCAGTGGGCCAGGACAGGCGTGACAATGTCGCAGTCCAGGACTTGCATGTTGTTCGGGATGAACGCCAGACCGCGCGCGGCGATGTGCTTGCTAGAGTTCGTAATTTTGGCTTGGAGAAGAAGCGGACCAAGCTGCAGCTTAAGATCAACAAGCGCAAGATCGCCCATCGGGATTTGATGCTGGAGCCCGGAGCAGAGCAAACCGTCCGGTTCCGGCGTGTGTCATTGAAGGGGAAAGTGGTCGCGGGTTCGGTTGAACTCGATACCGCCGATGACTTGGCCGTAGATAATCGCTTCCATTTTGTCCTGGAAAACCAGAGCACATCCAGAATTCTTGCCATCAATGGCGAGCCTGCGAAGGATGTTACGCGGGACGAACTGTTTTTTCTCGAGCGCGCCATCAATCTACCGAAGCTAGCCAGATTCTCTCTGGACCAGATTGGGGCCGCGCAGTTGCAGCAGCACGATCTGAATCGCTACAGGGCTATTATTCTTGCCAACATCAAAGATGTGTCGCGGCAGGATGTTGAGCGGCTAGCCTATTTCGTTCGCGCCGGTGGCGGCTTGATTATCGCGCTTGGAGACCAGGTTAATGCCAGCATTTATAACCGCCTGTTTCAAGAACTGACGCCGGCTTCGCTGACCAACCGCGGATTCAGTGCCGTAGACAGAGACAACGGCCTCATTCTGGCTGAAATTGACTATCAACATCCTATCTTCAGACTATTTGCGGATGCGGGCCAGAGTGACCCCAGCATTGCGGAGTTCTACCAATATTATCATTCTGAGCCAATATCGCCTGAGGCTGTGATCGCTTCCTTTGATGATGGCAGCCCCGCGCTGCTCGAACGCAGAGTCGGAGCCGGGACCGTCGTGCTTTTTACCTCGACGTTGGACACGGAGTGGAACAATCTTCCAGTAAAGGCGCTCTATCTGCCGCTGATTTACCAGACATTGCAGTACGTAGCGGCGCAGCCGAAGGGTCAGGAGTCGTTTCTGGTGGGGAGTTCGGTCTCGCTGTCGCGGGCAGGCTCGTTCAACAACGTCCAGGTTCGTAAGCCTTCTGGTGACGTCGTGCAGGCCGCCACCGCTCTGTTTGAAGATACCGAAGAGCCTGGTATCTACGAAATACGCAAACCAGGTGGCCGCCGGGCGCTGGCGTATTTTGTAGTCAACGTAGATGCGGCGGAATCAGACCTGACGCCGGTTCCCGAGATTGAACTCGAACAAGAGAAAACCCAGCTCGCCGGCCAGGTGCAGGTCGCCTCGCTTGCCGCCGTACAACTGAGTGATCAGGTAGAGAAGAACCAGAAGCTGTGGCGCTTTGCAGTGTTGTTGGTGCTCTTGCTCCTGGTGGCGGAAACATGGTTGGCCAATCGGACATTTCGATAGGACATTGTGCAGCTAAGCAACGGACGAGAGTGACAGAATGCAATATCAACACCAGCGACTGAAGCAGAAGATCGACCAGGTTTGTGGCCAGTGGAAGAAGGTCGTCATTTTGAAGGGCATAGCGCGCATATTGCTGGCAACAACGGCGGTATTTGCGGCGGGGTTTGCCCTCGATTCTCTGCTTGAGTTGGACAGCATAGTCCGGGTTGCGCTCCTGGTTTTGACAGCCGGAGTTTTTGCTGTTTCGGCCTACCTTGAGCTTGTCCGGCCCCTGATGAAGATACCCAATGAAACTCAACTCGCCCGCTACCTGGAAGAAAAACACCCTCATCTCGAGGACCGGCTGGTCACCGCAATCGAGCTGGGAGATGCACCGGATCCTCAGGCTTCGCAACGAATTCTCGAAAAACTGCTGGAAGATACGCGTTTTCACATAGAGCCTCTGAATTTGAAGAAGGCGATCAATTCCCGTGGCGCTGCTTTGTGGGGGAGCGTTTCCAGCGTGGTGGCGGTGCTGTTTCTGGCCCTGATTTTTGCCAACCTTGATTTTTTCACCCTGCACTCCAGTCGTTTGCTGGCGCCGTGGAATTTCCCGACTGTGAAGCCAAAGCCGGCCTTGCTGGTCACGCCTGGCAACACCCGCGTGCTCAGAGGAACCCCACAGGAAGTCAAGGTCGAGTTGACAGGTTTTGAGGCGGAGCAATTGTCTTTGTATTTTTATGATGGCGACTCGAGTTGGCAAAAGGTAGAAATGGCTGCCTCGCTCGAGGCGAAGACTTATTTCTACAACATTTTTGACCTGCAGGAGACAACGAAATACTACGTCCGTGCGGATGAGAGGTTGTCGGAGGTTTACACCCTGGCCGTTTACGAAGCGCCGCGCATCAGCCAGGTCGAACTCGCCTACACCTTCCCGAAATACACCGGCCTGAAACCAACGCGCGAATACGATGGTGGCGATATCTGGGCGCCCGAGGGCACGGTCGTGAGCTTGACCGCGACGGCGGATAAACCTCTGCAAAGCGCCAGGGTTGTATTTGGCAGCGGCGAGAAAATCAAAACCTCGGTCAGAAACGACAGCCTGGTGACCGCCACATTTACCGTCACTGAGGATGATTACTACGCCATCGCCATCGAAGATATGGATGAACTCAGCAACGATCCGGCGCCCGAGTACTACATCCATGCGCTGCCGAACCAACCGCCCGTCCTGACTTTGAGCCGCCCTGGCCGCGATATTAAAGCCAGTTTGCTGGAGGAAGTGCCGGTTGGAATTAAAGTGCAGGATGACTTTGGCAGGCCTGCGGTCAACCTGAAATATGTCGTCAACAGTTCCGACGAGAAGACTGTGCGGCTCAAGCTGACATCGAAGAAATCGCGGCCAAAGTCGGCGAGCCTTGAAACGATGAGCGAATTCAGTTCCAGCTATATGTTTTATCTTGAGGACCTTGGGCTGCAACCCGGGGATTTTGTCGGCTACTACGTGGAGGCGGCCGATGCTGGCGCCGGCAAAGGCAGCCGCGCCACATCCGATATCTTTTTTGTAGAAATCAGGCCGTTTGAGATGGAATTCACCCGGCCGCTTTCTCAGGGACAGATGGCCGGCGGTGGAGATAACGCCGGCAAGCTTTCCAAAACCCAAAAAGAGATCATCATCGCAACCTGGAAGACGCATCAGAAGAGCGGCACTCTTGAATCAGATGAGTTTTCCACGAACATCGATATTCTTGTTGAAAGCCAGGAGAATCTGCAGGAAGTAACGCAGAGCACCCTGATGCAGATGGAGCAACGTTCGATGTTCACCCGTGAGACCGGCCCCGATGTCACCAAGTTTTACGCTGACGCGGTTGAGGCCATGGCGCGTGCCTTGAAAGAACTGCGTGATGCCAAACTTCAGGAAGCACAAATCCCGCAGCGCGAAGCCTTGCGAAGTCTGCTGCTGGCCGAGGCTCAGATTCGGGAAGTTCAGATTCAGCAGCAGCAAGCCCAGGGGCAGGGCAATAAGGCCGCCCTGGACGAACTGACCCAGCTCTTCGAGAATGAGATGGACAAGCTTAACAGCAAGTACGAAACGCTGAATCAACGCAGGCAGCAGCAGTCCGGCGAACAAGTGAACGAAGCATTGGACAAAGTGAAGGAGCTGGCAAAGCGACAGCAGGAGTCGAATCGCAAGATGCAGGATCTCGCTCGCCAGGACAATACGCAGCAGGAGAAAAAACGGCGCGCGGAAGAGTTGCGCAGAGAGCAGGAACAGATTCGCAGGGAGACTCAGGAGTTGAGTCGGCAAATGCAGGATTTGGCTCGCAACAACCAGAGCCTGCCACGTTCGGTGCAGCAGAATTTGCGTCAGGCGACCTCCGAAATGAACAACGCGTCCCACAACTTGCGAAACGAGAATACCGAGTTGGCTGCGGCCAAAGGCACCCGGGCTCTCAACAAATTGTCGCAGTTGCAGGACCTGCTGCAGCAAGACCAGAAAGCCTCACTGCGGCGGAAGCTTGCAGACGTGGAACAGCAATTTCAGGACCTTGTGAGGCAGCAAAGCGAGCTGACCCAGGATGTCAAAGATTTGACCAGACAAGAGGACGGAGAGGGCACGGAAGACCTGCAAAACAAACAAAAGAACCTGCGCGAGGACTTTGCCTCGGCGCGGCAGCAACTGGAGAAGATGGGAGAGCAGGCGCGCAGAACACGTGACGAGTTTTCGCGTCAACTGCGGCAGGTTGACCAGGAGTTGCAGAAGAGCGATGTGCAGCAAGAGATGGCCGCCGCGGAGAAAATGCTGAAGGATGGACAGCTCAACTCTGCGCTGCGAGCGGAACAGCATATTCAATCGATGCTGGAACGCGCCGGCAAACAGTTGTCGCAGCTTCGGGGCGCCATGGCGGAGTCTGAGCAAGAACGCCTGGACCTTGCACTCAACCAGACGCAACGGCTTCGGGAAAGCCTGGAATCGTTGCAACGCCGGGGAGAGAAACTCAGCAGAGAGGCTTCCGGTGAGCAGGAGGGCGGACAGCAAAGCTCTGGTAAACGCGGCGAAAAGGGCCAGGCCGGCCAACGGGGTGAGAATCTCGACCCAGGCAAGCTCGACTGGATGAATGAAGAGTTGTCGAAGGGTATGAACGAACTCGAAAGTATCCAGCAATCTTTGCAGGCGGACACATCTTTGTCGCAATCCATGCGCGACCTGAGTCAAGGTATGGATGGGGTGGTCCGGACCTTCTCCGGCGGCGTTCGCAACAGAATTGAGCTGATCGAGAATCAGGTCATGGTTCCGCTCAGGCACCTCGAGGCAGAACTCGCCCAGAGACTTGAGCTTCTCAAAAACAAAGAAAAATTATTCTTGGCGCGCGAGGAGCGGATTCCTCCGGGCTACCGGGAACTGGTCGAAAAATACTACGAAGCGCTCTCCCGGGCTCAAGAATGACGCACGAATTGTAATCAGAAGGCAAAGCCAAACGTATGTTCGAATTTCTGTTCAAATATAGCCCGGTTATTTTTTCAGAGGGAGCGGTGACCTTCAACTACTTGCCGTCTCTGGTCTTTCTACTGCTAATGGCCGTCGCGTTTGCCGTGAGCATCTGGGTAATCTATCAGCGCACCACGATCGAATTGTCCCGGGTTTTCAAAGGCACGCTCATCGGGTTGAAGATTTTCGCGATTCTGATTTTGCTTTTCTTGTTGCTCGAACCCGTTGTCACGGTGTCGCGTGTGATGCCGCGCAAGTCTTCTCTCATTGTGCTGGTCGATGACTCAAAAAGCATGTCGATCAAGGATGTCGGGCGTGGTAAAAGCCGGCAGAGCTTCGCCCTCGAGCTGCTGGGCAACCCTGACAAGCCCGGCCTTTCACAGAGTCTGAAAGAGAATTTCAAAACTCAGATGTACAAGTTTTCGTCGGACGTGCGACACCTGCCTGAATCAAATGATTTGTCCGCCGATGGCGCCGCTACTGATCTGGCGAAAGGGCTTGAGTTTGCCGAGCAGCTTGGAAAACAGACTGCCGTTTCCGGGGTCGTCCTGATCACGGACGGAGTTGACAATGGAAATTCCGATCCCCTGGGGGTCGCATCTGCGCTGAAGGCAAACGGGCTACCGGTGTTCGTGGTTGGCGTGGGCAGCGAGCAGACCAAAGACGTCGAGCTGGCGAAGGTGGCGGCAAATCATTCCGTGATTGAAAATTCCGTCGTCGAGCTTTCCGCTCTCATCAAAAACAAGAATCTGGAAGATCAAAATGTTGAGCTGGAGTTGCGCGAAGAGGGGCGGGTAATCAAGCGGCAAAGCGTGATTCTGAAGGGCAGCGCTACTCGTGCATCCCTGAAATTTTCACCGGCCAGAAAAGGCTTCGTGCGCTACTCGCTCACCGTGCTGGCGAAACAGAAAGAGAGCATCGAGGAAAACAACAGCAAGCGCTTCCTCATCGACAATCGCAGCCGGCAGGCGCGGGTGCTTTACGTAGAAGGACATCCGCGCGCCGAGTTCAAGTTTATTCGGCGGGCTCTTGACGGCGATGAAAGCATCGATCTGGTTTCCCTGCTGCGCACGCGCAAAGCCGGCGCCGGAGACTCGCCGGAAGCGAAGTCCAAGTTTTACCGCCAGGGCGTGAAGAACCAACTCGAGTTGCAAAGCGGATACCCGGTTACCAAACAGGATCTCTTCAAGTACGACGCCATCATTTTTGGCAGTATTGAGCAAGAATTTTTCAACGATGTACAATTGCAGAACACGCTCGAGTTCGTTTCGCAGCGCGGCGGTGGCTTTCTCATGCTCGGGGGCAGCCACTCCTTCGCACAGGGGGGCTACAGCAAATCTGTTATTGAGAAATTGCTGCCAGTTGAGTTGCCGCCTCAGAGTCTGTCGGGCCGTCTGGCCTCCAGCGACAAATACAGGCTGCTGATCACCCCCGAGGGCTACCGCAATGCGATTCTGCAATTGGCTTCAGATGACGCCAGCAATCGCGCTGCGTGGGACAAGTTGTCTGAGTTGGCGGGGCACAATCCGCTTGGGCGGGCGAAACCCGGAGCGACTATTCTGGCAGTGCATCCTCTGAGCGAATCGCAGAATCCGAAAATCATCATGGCGCAGCAACGGTTCGGCCGCGGGCGGTCCATGGCTTTTGCGGCCGCCAGTTCGTGGCTCTGGCAAATGGGGATGCCACATCAGGATACCAGCCACGAACGCTTCTGGCGCCAGGTCATGCGCTGGCTGGCGTTGAATTCACCTGCACCCATCGAGTCGCATCTTGACAAAGACTCGTATGTGCCCAACGAACAGGTGACGCTCAAAATCGATGTCCGGGACAGCTCTTACGCGACCATCAATGACGCCACCATCAAAGCGACCATTCGTAAGCCATCTGGCGGGAGAATCTCGGTGCCCTTCAGGTGGTCTTCAAATGGCGCCGTCGAATATCTTGGCGTCTACCACCCGGATGAGGAAGGCATGTACCTGGCGGAAGTGAATGCCTACTCCGCCAGCGGCGAATTTCTCGGCAAAAGCGAGTCGGCGTTCTACGTGGAGGAATCCAAAGCCGAGTTTGCTAACGCGCATCTGCAATCGACATTTTTGAAGCGTATTGCCGATGTCAGCGGCGGCAAATACTACCATCAGGACGAAGCAAAGGACATGGCGTCCGAGATCTCTGTGATGCATAGCAGCTACTCGAAGCTTGTTGACCATGACTTGTGGGACATGCCGATTTGGTTTCTGCTGGTCGCCGTTATTTTGTGTGTCGAATGGTATGTGCGCCGCGGCCGGGGACTTTCGTGATGCCATTTGAGGTTAAGCAGGCCATTCAAAGCGGTGTTCAAGCTTTAGCTTGCCTTGATTATTAATCCTTAATTTCAAAACGGTATGAAACCAACGACCACAATCTCACGATTCGCGATTCTGATTTTCACCTGCGCTCTCGCTTCTGGTCAGTCATCTCTGGCGGTCGGCAAACGTTACGCGCTGGTAGTAGCCGGTCCTGGCGGTCAGGCGGAATTCACCGAAAAGTACCGGGAACAAACCGTCCGACTCTACGACGTACTATCTGACAGCCTCGACTACCAGCCCGCTGATATCACTTATTTGTTCGAGGACCCCTCCAGGGATTCATTGAGAATCACCGGGGAGCCGACGGCTGCCAATGTAAGAGCAGCATTCCGAAGCCTGCGAGCCAGGATGAAACCAGACGATCAGCTCGCTGTCTTCCTGATCGGCCACGGCACTTTCGACGGCCATTGGGGCAAATTCAACCTTGTTGGCCCCGACCTCAAAGATATTGAATACGCGCAACTTCTGGCAGGTTTGCCGAGCCAGAAAGTGGTCTTTGTCAACATGAGCAGCGCCAGCGGACCGTTTGTCAATAAGGTGAGTGGCGAAAAACGCGTGGTGGTGACCGCGACCAAAAGCGGCACGCAGTACTTCGAAACAAATTTTATGGATTTTTTTCTCGACGCCATCGCATCTCACAGATCGGACGCCAACAAAGACGGACGGGTCAGCTTGTTGGAGGCGTTCACCTTTGCCCGCACCAGTCAGGACAACTGGTTTGAGGAAAAGCGCCGGATTCGCGCCGAACATCCATTGCTTGACGACAATGGCGATGGTATCGGCAGCCAGCGTTTAAAAGATTCGAAGGACGGGCTGCTGGCCGCGCGGGTTTATCTCGGACCAGCGTCACGTGAGCTGGAAAGTATGCTTCAACGCGCGCAGGCCGGCGCGGATTCTCCGAAGGACAAATTGCTGCTTGAGAAACTGCAGCTTGAACAAAAAATCGATGATTTGAAAGCAGCCAAAGTGCAGATGGATGGCGCCGATTATGCCCAACAATTGGAAACCCTGCTGATTCAACTTGCTCAGATGAACCGAAGAATCAAGAATACCGATTCAGGAATTTCGAATTGACAATCGGCGGCTTCGGCTGCCAGTTGAGAAAGACCGCGCCAGGAGTCCTGCATGATTGGCGTGCATTGCTGCACATCATTCAAGTCCAGCCTCCGGCCTCCACCTTCTCACTTCGTCATAACTTTGATCCGCTGACCCCGTTTCACCCCGTCAGTCAGCTTCATCCCGTTGATGATCGCAAGCTTTTCAGCCGGCGTGTCTTTGCTGGGATATTTCTTTAGAAACTCCTGCAGTGTACTGTTGCGCTGCACGCTAACCACCTTGATCAGGGTCGGCTTCACTTTTTTGGCCGCCTGGTTCCGGAGCCGGTCAAATCCATTCATGGTGTGGCTGAACGTGCTCTTGAACTTTGAGAAATCGGCGCTGGCGCCAAAGCCATGAAATGCGTAAACGTTGCCACCCTTCTCAATGAAGTAGGAGAGGACGGTGAGCGTGCCCTGCTGTGCTGCGATGTCGGTTTGGCGAATCTCAGCAGTGTTGCCGTGAATTCTTCTGACATCCGAGCTGACCACGGTGCCTTTGCTGTCGGTGACGAATTTCTCCGCCGCTGCGCGGGCGCTTGCTTCCTGGGCCAGGGTGAACTGCATTCCGGCCGTTTGTTCCTTGTTGCCCATTTGCACCGCTTGCGGCGTGTTTTGCAGCAGCCAGTCGGTTGGCACGGGGAATTGAAAATCGAGTTCAGGATGGTAGAACATGCCTTTTTCGACGAAGCCCTGCCGCGGGTCATCGCCGAAAACCAGCCCTGCGATGCGCTTAAGGTAGACATTGCGATTTGTGGAAAAAGTCTTGCCCGGCGCAGCCTGCTGGGCCTCGGTTGCCAGCCTCAGGGTCGTGGCTTCGCGCTCCTCGGGATTCGGGTGCGTGGACTGCCAGTCGGGCAGGCTCTGACCGCTCTCTGACCGTAGCCGGTTGAGGGTGCCGAAGAAGTGTGACATGTTCTTCGCGTCATATCCGATGGTGCTGGAGTATCCCACGCCCAGTTTGTCAGACTGGCGCTCCTGGTCGCGCCCGAATTTCAGGAACAGCAGACCGATGCTCTGCGCCGCAACGTCGCTGAACTGCCGGAAGGTCTCCGAAAAAATGTAGCCCGCCGCCAAACCGACCTGCGCCAGTTGCGCTCTGGTGTAGGCTTTGGCGCCATGCCTGGCCGTGACGTGGCCGATTTCGTGGCCCAGCACACCGGCGACTTCCGCTTCAGAATTCATGTAGCCGAGAATACCACGCGTGAAGTAGACGTAACCTCCAGGCAGCGCAAAGGCATTGATGACCGGGCTATCGAGCACTCTGAAGTGAAATTTCAAGTCGGGCCGGTGCGAAACCTTGGCCATCTTCTGCCCCATGTCGTCGAGAAATTTGGCGAGTCCCGGGTCGTCGTATAGACCGAACTGCGCGACGATTGCAGGGTCTGATTCCGTCCCGAGCGCGATTTCCTGGCTTTCGCTCAACAGGCTAAGTTCTCGTTTCCCAGTCACCGGATTGACCGCACATGAGTTTAAGAACTGAACACTGGACAGCAGAAGAAGCGTGAAAATCGTCTTCCGAATGACATTGCGCTTCACCTTAAACCTCCTTGACTTTATTGGTGGAGATACATATAATCATTGGTTACACTAGTATTGCAAAATGGCTCAATAAAAGCAACAGAATTCTTGTTGCCGGCCTTCCTCGTTTCTCTTGAAAGTATGCGTGTCTGATTTCTCTGGTCTTGCAGAAGCGCGAGGAGGGTTGAAGCCGGAAGGTGGGCCGGCGCGAGATCCGAATTCAATTCTAAGAACTGGAGGACACGATGTCATTTGTCAGAGTTGTTTTGGTAGCCCAGGTTGTCGCGGTCATGCTCCTGGGTTGCACGCCGAAGAGCGATGTGCCTTTGGAGATTCACGAAAATGTCGGCGACCTGGTGGAGAAATTCTCGCCTGTCGAGGTTACTGCCGACATCTCCTTTCTGCCTGAAAATGAAAAACAGGCGCTGACCAAGCTGATTCAGGCGAGCGAGTACATGCACGAGATATTTTTGCGCCAGGTCTGGGAGAAGAATCCGGAATATCGCGATGCGCTGGCAGGTCGCAAGGATGAGCTCGGTAAGAAAGCCTTTGCCTATTTTAACATCTCCTACGGTGTGTGGGACAGGTTGGATGAGCATGAGGCGCCGTTCATCGGCAGCATCGAGAAGCCGCACGGCGCAGGCTACTATCCGGAGGATATCACCAAGGAAGAGTACGAAGCTTATGTTGCGGCGCATCCCGAGCAGAAGTCTGCGCTTGACAGTCTGTTTACAGTGGTTCGGCGACAGGGTGAGAATCTGATTGCGGTTGATTATTCTGTCGCCTACAAGGAGTGGCTCGAACCGGCCGGAAAGCTGTTGCAGGAAGCGGCAGACCTGACCGAGAACGAAACCCTGAAAAACTTCCTCACAGCCCGGATTGCAGCGTTTTACTCCAATGACTACCGTGCCAGCGACATGGCCTGGATGGACCTGGACAGCCCGGTCGAGATCACCATTGGCCCGTATGAGACCTACGAGGACAAGATGTTCGGTTACAAGGCCGCGTTCGAATCGTTCGTCACCGTGACCGATCCGGAAGCAAGCGCAAAGCTGCAGAAGTACAAATCCGAGTTGCCGGCCATGGAGCGCAACCTGCCGATTCCGGAAACCATGAAGAATCTGAACCGGGGTAGTGAGTCGCCAATCCGCGTTGTGGATGAAGTCTATACCGCAGGTGACACCCGCTCCGGAGTCCAGACGATCGCATTCAACCTGCCGAATGATGAAGTCGTGCGCGAGTTGAAAGGCAGCAAAAAGGTTCTGCTGCGCAACGTCATCGCGGCCAAATATGAAAAAATCCTAAAACCGATTGCCGAGCGTCTTGTGGATCCGCAGCAGGTCGAGTTCGTCACCTCCGACGGCTTCACCAATGAAGTGCTCTTCCATGAATTGTCTCACGGCCTCGGCCCTGGAAAGATCAAGGTGGCTGGCCAGGATACGGAGGTGCGGCTCGAACTCAAGCAGTTGTATTCACCCCTGGAAGAAGCCAAGGCGGACATCATGGGTGTTTACAACATTCACTACATGATCGAGAAAGGCCTTCTCCCCAGCTCGTTCAAAAAGGAGATTGCAGTGACCTATCTTGCCGGCTTGTTCCGGGGCATGCGCTTCGGCATTGGTGAAGCGCATGGTAAAGGCAATGCGCTGCAGTTCAATTACATGCTGGAGAAAGGCGCGATCTCATTCGATGAGGCGGCGCAAAAGTACGCTGTCAACTTCGACACCTTCGACAACTGGGTGCGCGAACTGGTGCAGGATATCTGCATTCTGCAGGCATCAGGAGATTACAGCGGCACCAACGCATTGTTTGCGAAATATGTGAAATTGCCTGAGGTGCTGGCCGAAGACTCGACGGCGCTGGCAGGGATTCCCGTAGATGTTGTTCCGCAATACACGTTGGCGGAGCAACTTACAGGCGGGATGAACTAGTTTTTCATACTTGGAACGGCTGTCCAAGACTCGCTGGATGTCTTGGACAGTCATTCCCAATACAGCCTCTTTTCACTTAAATCCCGTCTTTCGCCCAAGGACACTGCACAACGGGCAGCCCTCCCGTTTGTGGCTTCTTGCCGGGCAGTGTTCTCTCCCGAAATAGATAATCTGCAAATGCAGCGCATTCCACCGTTCTCTGGGAAAAACTCGCTTCAGGTCTTTCTCGGTCTGCACAACAGACTTGCCATTTGATAAGCCCCAGCGCCAGGCGAGGCGGTGAATGTGGGTGTCCACGGGAAAGGCCGGGACGCCAAACGCCTGTGCCATGACCACGGAAGCTGTCTTGTGGCCAACTCCAGGCAGGGCTTCAAGATCATCAAAGTTAGTCGGCACCTCGCCAGAGTGCTTTTGCAGGAGGAGGTGCGAAAGCTCCCGAATCGCCGCGGCTTTCCGTGGCCAGAGCCCGCACGCTTTGATGATGTTTCCGATTTCTTCTACCGACAATTTGGACATTTTCTGGGGCGTTCCGCCTTTTGCGAAAAGCTTGGGCGTCACGCGGTTGACCATGGCGTCCGTGGTTTGCGCGGAGAGCAGCACGGAAACCAGCAGAGTAAAGGGGTCGCTGTGACTCAGCGGAATTGGGGGCTGCGGATAAAGCTCGTGCAGCTTATCCATGATGATGGTTGCTTTCTCTTCTTTTTTCATATGGGCAACACCAGGCTTTGAGTTCGAAGTGAACATAGAAGTCGTGAGCGGCGCGGACAGTGCCATAAACCTGAAACAAAGCAAACAAAAAAATCTCCACTTGCAATCGAAAATTATGATATCGCAATGACAATCGTTTCTGGTTGACAGATTTCCGGACAACGCTTATATTGTCCCACCAGTTCAAGAAATTCTCAACAAGCCAAGGGAGATGCGATGCTACACGAAGACTTGCTCATCGACGGCAAACGTACCCCTGCCCGTTCCAATAAAACCAGACCGTTGACAAATCCCGCAACCGGCGAGCCTTTGGCGGAGGTAGCCGATGGCGGCCCAGACGATGTGAACGTGGCGGTGCAGGCGGCGCACGAGGCTTTCTACTCAGGCCCGTGGCGCAAGATGAACAGCAGCGAGCGCACCAAAGTTCTGCTCAAGCTCTCCACACTCATCCGCGATTACCAGGAAGGGCTCGCCCGCCTGGAATCTCAAAATGTCGGCAAGCCGATCCGGGAAGCGCGCGACGAAGCCGGAGTGGCAGCAGATTGTTTTGAATACTATGCCGGCGCGGTCAACAAAGTTGGTGGCCAGACCATTCCCGTCGCAGCCTCTGGCCTAAGCATGACACTACGCGAGCCTATCGGCGTCTGCGGGCTGATCCTGCCCTGGAATTTTCCGCTGGCGATTACCGCCTGGAAAATCGCGCCTGCCCTGGCGATGGCAAATACCCTTGTGGTCAAACCAGCCTCCCAGACGCCGCTCACAGCTCTGCGCCTTGCCGAATTCGCTCTGGAAGCCGGTGTGCCTGAAGGCGTCCTGAACGTTGTCTGCGGCGCCGGTGGTACGGTCGGGGAAACACTGAATAAACATCCTCTTGTGAGAAAGCTCTCCTTCACCGGCTCCACAAAGATTGGCAGCCGCGTGATGAAATTGGCGTCTGAAGATATCAAGCGGGTGACGCTTGAGTTGGGCGGCAAGTCCGCCAACATCGTCTTCGAGGATGCAAACCTCGACGAAGCCGTGCCGGCCGCGGTTTGGGGCGCTCTCGGCAACGCCGGCCAGGACTGCTGTGCGCGTAGCCGGGTGCTGATCGCTCGACCGATTTTCGATAAATTCGTTTCCGAAGTGGAGCGCCACCTCAATCATCTCCGCCTGGGCGATCCGCTCGCTGATGAAACGGAAATCGGCTCTTTGATTTCCCGTGAACACCGGGACCGCGTCCTTGACTACATCGATATCGGCACTTCTGAAGGTGCGGAACTGGTTTGTGGCGGCGCCGAACCGAATGCCTCGGAACTTCAGTTCGGAGCATTTCTGTCGCCCGGCCTGTTTACCGGTGTCAGGCCAGACATGCGAATTATGCGCGAAGAAATATTTGGACCCATCATCTGCGCCATGCCGTTTGATGATGAAGGAGATGCCGTGCGCATCGCCAATGACAGCGCTTACGGACTGTCGGGCTCGGTTTGGACGCGAGACATCGAACGCGCGCTGCGTGTCGCCCGGGCCGTGGAAACTGGCGTCATTTCCGTCAATACGGCGCACAGTGTTCACTTGGAAGCGCCGTTCGGGGGCGTGAAGCGCAGTGGCGTTGGCCGGGAATTGGGACTTGCCGCTCTGGACCATTATTCTGAGCTGAAGAGTGTGTTTGTTCGGGTGGGTTCGTAGGGCGTGAAGCGTGGAGCGTGGAGTGCTCATCACCACGCTCAACTTTCAACTCTTTACGCTCAACGACAAAAGGGGTTATGACATGGGTGTGGTGAAGAATTACGACCAGTTGCGGGTCTATCAACTTGCTTTTCAATCGGCAATGCGGATCATTCGAGCTTTCGATAAAATGGCCGAGCCAAGAGAGATATTCTTTGACCGACCAAATTCGGAGATCCTCTCGGTCTGTTTGCGCCAACATAGCCGAGTCGTGGCGAAAAGGCGCTACCCGGCTCACTTCGCCAGCAAAGTAAGTGATGCCGACGCGGAAGCAGCGGAAATCGATGTTTGGCTCAATTTCGCCCTGGAATGCGGATACTTGAGCTTGGAAGACTGCGAAGCCCTGCATGACAGCTATGATAATGTCTGTCGCAAATTGTCTTTAATGATCAGTGATTCCGAAAGCTGGTGCAAGAATCAGCGTAGTTCGTAGAGTAAGGGCGTAGATGCTCCCGTCTAGCGAGCAACGCTTCACGAACAGAACAAGGAGACGTTATGATAAGAGTTGTAGGTTCCTAATTCCGCGTTTATTTTCTTAGACGCGGAGTAGATAGGCTAGAGGCTGGATTTTATCGTAGGGCATTGACCCTGTCAAGGAGACTGGTTTTGCCTTTAGCTGAA
>JAJDAF010000012.1 GCA_029261995.1 Candidatus Zhuqueibacterota bacterium | reverse complement strand
AGACATACAGGTCGAGCAGGTGCGAAAGCAGGGCTTAGTGATCCGGTGGTTGCGTGTGGAAGCGCCATCGCTCAACGGATAAAAGGTACTCCGGGGATAACAGGCTTATCGAGCCCAAGAGTTCACATCGACGGCTCGGTTTGGCACCTCGATGTCGGCTCATCGCATCCTGGGGCTGGAGAAGGTCCCAAGGGTTGGGCTGTTCGCCCATTAAAGCGGTACGTGAGCTGGGTTTAGAACGTCGTGAGACAGTTCGGTCCCTATCTGTCGCGGGCGCAGGAAATTTGAAGGGAGCTGCTTCTAGTACGAGAGGACCGAAGTGGACGGATCCCTGGTGCACCAGTTGTCTCTCCAGAGGCACCGCTGGGTAGCTAAATCCGGAAGGGATAAGCGCTGAAAGCATCTAAGTGCGAAGCCCACCCTAAGACGAGATTTCCCTTGTTGCTTCGGCAACACTAAAGGCTCCTTGGAGATGACGAGGTTGATAGGCCATAGGTGTAAGTGCAGCAATGTATTTAGCCAAGTGGTACTAATAAGCCGTGAGGCTTAACCAATAATTTTGATTAGCAACAGATAGTCCAGTGCTTTACTAATATGATTTCAAATTGAAAAAGATTTCCGGTGGCGATAGCGATGGGGAAACACCTCTTCCCATACCGAACAGAGTAGTTAAGCCTATCAGCGCCGATGGTACTGCCTTGGAGACGAGGTGGAAGAGTAGGACGTCGCCGGGACTTATTTTATAAAAGGGAAAAGATTATCTTTTCCCTTTTTTTTTGGGCGGAATGGAAGTTTGTTGAGTCAAAGTAAGTTGTTGGGATTCGGATCTTCGCAGCCGTATGGGAGTGCATAGTAATGAGACGGATTAGTCTGCTTGTTCAGAAGTATGCCAGCTTACTAGTAGCGATGTCAATTGTACTGAGTATCGTTGGTGGGCTGTTTGCGATGAGGCTTACTCTCCAAAGTAATTTGGCGGAGCTACTCCCTGACTCATTCGAAAGTGTCAAAGCGCTATCAAGAATAAAGAGCGAGCTGGGAGGCGTAGGTAACCTGCGGGTCGTTATCGAGTCATCCGAATACGCTGAGAAGATTCGTTTTGCAGAAGCTCTCGAGCAGCGCCTTGCCGGGGCTAGCACTGTGAATTATATCGACTACAAGAATGCTATAGGATTTTATCAGCGTAATGGCCTTCTGCTTCTTTCATTGGACGAATTGCATGATTTGAGAAGCACATTGCTGGACCGCATTAGCTCAGAGAAGCAGCGTCTGAATCCTCTGATGGTTGATGATCTGTTTTCTTTTGATGACGATGGCAACGACACTAACGAGCCACAAGCCCTAGATGCCTTATCCGACCTTGAAGATGAGTATAGTGAGCTGGAGCCGAAAGAGTATTATGTCAACGCGGATAGCTCTGTCATGGTTCTCAAGGTAATACCATCTGAAACGAGTACAAGCCTGTCCTTTGTCGCCCGCCTACTGGACGAAGTCAGGGCTGCCGTTGATGAGGTTGGGCCTCAGAACTATGCTCAAGACATGGTGGTCTACTACGGCGGTAATTTTAAGAATCGCCTTGATGAATATGACGTGATCAAAGACGATATCGTCGGAACAGCAGTCTACGGCCTTGGGGGCGTGTTTCTCCTAATCCTCCTATACTTTCGGAGACTCATGCCGGCACTGTTGATAACAATGACGCTTCTGTTTTCCCTGACTTGGACATTCGGCCTCACCTATTTGGTCTTGGGCAGTCTGAATACGATTACCGGATTTCTCTTTGTCATACTGTTTGGCCTTGGAATTGACTATGGAATTCATGCCTTCGCTCGCTACGCCGAGGAGCGCAGAACCGGTTTGCCGTTTAACGTCGCCATAGACAACATGATTTGTCACACCGGCAAGGCCCTCACTACAACTGCCTTGACCACTTCCGCCGCCTTTTTTTCGCTCACGCTGATGGATTTTAAGGGTTTCTCAGATCTGGGGTTCATCTCCGGGGTCGGGATTCTCTTCGCATTGGCAGCTATGGTGATCGTTTTGCCCTCCCAGATCATGTTACTGGAAAAATACTCCCTGCTAAAGTTGAGTCCCGGCAACGGAAAGGCCAAATCGAGAATTGGCGGTCGGTTTCCTCTTCCGCGTCCCATTTTGACCTTCAGTCTGTTGCTGACAATTGGCGCCGCATATGCCATTTCTCTAGTCGCCTTTGAATACGACTTCACCAACCTTCGAGCGATTACCGAAGAGAGGAAACTCGTTGGCGAAAAGACAAAGGGCGTGTTTAGGCTGTCCGAGTCCCCTGCCGTCGTCCTTGCCGACTCCAGTGACGAGATTCCCGGCATCGTCGATGCCGTTACCCGGATAATCGAAAATGTGGACGATGACTCCCCGACGGTTAGTGCCGTACGCTCCGTCGCCTCGTTGATCCCTTCAAACCAAACAGAGAAGTTAGAGGTTATTCGCGAAATGCGTTCATTGGTTGACCGCGAAGCCGATGGCGTCTTTACTGGGAAAGACCGTGAACGGCTGGAGCGTTTCCGGGGCTACCTGGCTGTGGATGAACCCTTTTCATGGGATGACTTTCCCGACAAGGACAAACAGCAGTTTGTCAACAAAAGAGGCGAAATTGGGAATTTTGTTTTCATTTACCCAAAAGTGGCTCTTCGAAATGGCAAGAACGCCATCGATTTTCGCGACGATGTAGGGATTCTCACCACCGCCTCAGGCAAAGTCTACCATGCATCAAGTTCCAATATCATACTCGCCGATATGTTAACCGTCCTGTTGAGCGAGGGCAAATGGGCAGTTGCTCTAACCCTGGCCGTGGTGTTCTTTGTGGTGCTGCTTGACTTCAGAAGCCTTCGGGCCGCGCTTCTAGTGCTTTCGCCTTTGGTTTTGGGTATCCTCTGGGTGACTCTGGTCATGTACATTTTCGAGATAAAGTGGAATCTTTTCAACATCGTTGTCATCCCAAGCGTGATAGGCATCGGAGTTGACAACGGCGTTCATATCTTTCACCGCTACAGTGAAGAGGGGCAGGGTTCACTGATGCACGTGTTAAGGAATACTGGTGTCGCAATTCTGATGACCACATTGACCACCATGGTCGGCTATTCGGGGCTGACTGTTGCACATCATCCCGGCCTGAATTCTATCGGGAAGTTGGCCCTAGTCGGAATTGGCCTGACATTCCTTACCGCGGTTGTCGTCTTGCCAGCGCTTCTGCAGTTTGCGGAGGAGCGAACCAGCCGTGTCAGCAAGGAAAATGCGGAATAGGGAAGGCTCATTGCCGGTACTATTTACCGTATCGAGCGTACGATGATATCATATTCATTTGGAGTGCAGCTATGAAAGAGATCAATGTCAGGGGGATTTTGTCGAGCGGATTCTGGTTTGTCGGATGTCTGATGCTGTTGCTTTCGTCGTGCGCCTCGACTACGCCGACCAGGACTTTCGAGCAGCGGACGGTCGGGCTGTATGTCCAGGGAACGGATTTGTACAAGAAGGGGGATTACATTCAAGCGATTTATCTGCTACGGCAGGCTACGACTTTCAATGCTAAGTTTGCGGAGGCCTACTACGTGTTGGGCTTGACATATATCAAGACTGAGCAGAATGAAGACTCTATAAATATGTTGCGACAGGCCGCCGAACTGGAGCCTATCACGGAAACGCCCGGATATGATGAGGCGGACATTGAATACAATATTGGACTGGCGCGTATGGGACTCGAGGATTTTGACGCTGCCAAGGAAAATCTCAACAAGGCGGTGACGCTCCGCGACGACTATGCAAAGGCTTACCACAACCTCGCCTATCTTGAGCAGAAACTCGGTGATAAGGCGGCGGCATACGACCATCTCAAAAAAGCAATTGAGTCGGACTCTACGATGGACGAAGCCCAGGTCGCATTGGGTGCACTTTATGCGAATGACGGCAAGTTCGACGATGCCATGGCTCATTTCGAACGTGCGACCAAGATCAACAAAGACAATAAATCTGCTTTCAATGAGCTAGGAAAAGTCTATTCGCAAAAAAAGGATTATGCGACCGGGATTCGTTATTTCCGGCGTGCAATTCAGATAGATGACCAGTTTGTAGAGGCGTATTACAATATGGCGGTGGCGCATGTCGAACTCCAGGAGCCAGACAAGGCAGTAGCCGTGATGGAGAAAGCCTCACGAGCCGACTCTACTCGCCCGCAGGTTTTTGTTTATTCAGGAGATATATTCGCCATCGTCGAGAAATACAAGCAAGCGCTCGAAGCTTACGACAAAGCGCTGTATCTCAAGCCAGATGTTCAACTGGTCAATTTCAAGATGGCCCAGATTCTTGAGAAGCAAGCCATGGATTCAGATGCCCTGGCTGCCTATCGGCGCGAAATAGGAATCCAGCCTGAGCATGCAGACAGCTATTTTAATTCGGCTTTGCTACTACACAAGAGTAAGCAGTTTGATGCAGCTTTGGCGGATTACAGGAAATTCATTGAACTTGTGCCTGAGGGCGATGAGAGAGCAAAGCGGGTACGTAAAATCCTGGATGAACTGGAGAAGCTAAACTAGGCTGGAGCTGAAGCCTAGTTTTTTTCATAGACTCGAGTGCTGTCGGGCGGAACCGTGGGACATGCCCGGCCACCTCGTCTCCCACCAAAACGCACACGTAGCCCACTGCGGCTACCGGCGCCAAACCCGTTCACAATTCCATCAAGCAGAAAATCCGTTTCGGGGGCCGTCCCCTGTAGAGGCGTGAATTTGCCGACTGAATCCGCCGTCATCTCCTGAAGTAGAAAATTGACATTCGTTTTGACATCGAGCAGGTTTTGGAGTGAAGCCATCATTACGGTTTCGGTGTTAACTTTGGCATCAGGTGCAACCAGAACGTTGCTTCGGCTAGCAGCGAGCCCAATTTTCCTGCCGACCTTTTGTAAATCGTTGACATTCGCTTGATTCGGTCTGCCCACCAGTTCTTCTAACTCGGAATGAAATGCGTGACTGGCGGTCCGTTCAATATTCTCCTCGACTAAATCGAAGATGAGTTGGTGCTCCGGAGATGGCTGCTCCTCAGTATTACGTCCAAAGAAAACCGGAGCGAGAACTGTCAGAACCACCACGTGCACAAGAAGGGATAATACAAGTGCACCTGGGGGTATCGAGCGCTTGCGAAGCCGCGGCGCCAACCTATCGAAAACAGTGCTTTTTGTTCTCATTTCAGGACACGCTTTTGGGTTTTCAATCAGAATTGTCAGGCAGGTGCTGCATGGCTATACTACAAGCTTGCCTCTGTGCTTATTCCGGGGAGCCGCCCCAGAGTGCCGTCAACTCACTTGAATCAAAACAAGTCTATTTGCTCTGTTGATTGGCGTCCGCTTTCCTTCGACTTTTTAGGCTCTCGCCGAATATTCTCCTTGAGTGCCTCTTGAATATCGTCCAGGAATCTGGATTGCTGATTCTGGGTTTCTTTTCCGAAAAGTATACGCTTTTGAGCCCTTGTCAGCACAAGATTTTGCCCCGCGCGTGTCATCCCGACGTACAAGAGGCGGCGCTCTTCATTGATGTCGCATTTCGCGCCTGGGAGCATGAGCGGCGCCAGTCCTTCTTCACAGCCGACGATAAACACAAACGGAAATTCGAGCCCCTTGGAGGCGTGCATGGTCATGAGCGCGACGCGGTCAGCGCGCGGATCGAGCTCGTCCGTATCGGTTGCCAGAGCCGCCCTCTCGAGAAAGCTCTGGAGATCTTGTCCGTGATATTTTGTTTGAAGGAGCAGCTTCTCCGCTTGCGAATCAAACTCCTTTTCCGTGCCGGGAGTCTGCGTCCATTGAAGAATGGTCTTGGCGAGTTCACTAACGGGCATTCGGTTGTGGCCTTCGACCAGCTTCGCCAGCCTGCTCCTCAGTTTAACAACGCCAGCCCATTGTGATCTATTCAGTCCCGGGATTCCCTCGAGGCGAGTGAGTGTGTCCCAGAGTCCGACCCCCGGCTGCCTGTGAGCTGAAAGAATGATTTCCACTGCCGCTGGGCCGATGCCCCCTCCCGCGTGCTGAAGAATAGCCTGAAGATTGATATCATTTTCAGGTTGCTGGGTGAACCGCAAGTAGTCGATGACATGCTTGACCGAAGGCTTCTCGAAAAAAGGTGCTTCGCCGACTGTCTGAAATGGCATGCCTGATCGTTCAAATGCTTCCACCAGTAAATGACTTTGTCGTCGCATCCGGTAGAGTACTGCGATGTCTCCGAAGCTGATTTCCGGGGCCCCCTCGCTGGCTCCCACTCTCCCCGAGTCGATGGAGAAGTAGCTGGTGCCTCCTACGAGTTTCTCAATCGAGTGGACCACGTATTCCGCTTCGGCCTTGCCGGTTGGGGCGACATAGATATTGACTTTGGTATTGCTCAAAATCTCCGACCAAATTTTCCGCGAAACGCTTTGGCTGGGCGCAATCATTTGTGATGATGCTTTGAGCAGGGCCTGGGTTGAACGATAACTCTGACTGAGTCGAACCACTTCCGCTTCTGGGTAATCGTCGCGAAACGTGTCAAAATACTGGCTGCTCGCCCCACGAAAGCCATAAATCGCCTGGTCTGGGTCACCTACCACACAAATGTTGCGATTGCCCTTCAGCAGTATTTTCAGGATTTCATACTGAGCCCTGTTGACATCCTGATACTCATCGACCTGGACCCATTTGAACCGCGCCTGTGCAGCCCGGAGACTGGCCGGCTGAGTCCTTAGCAAATGCAATGTCGTCGTGAGCAGCCCGTCAAAATCAACCATGCCGTGCCGGACAAGCTCGTCTTCATATTCGCGAAGTGCTCCCGCAAGGTTTTCCAACTGAACTCCGTCCTGGGCCTCGGAAACATCGCGAACTCGATTCCTGGCCATTGAAAAGGCTTGCAGAGCTACGTCAAGCTCCCGGCTCGACCATTGTGGGCGGATGCTTCGCAGGACTTCCTTCTGCTGACGTTCGCCGCAAATGGTGGAGTTGTCCGGCAAGCTCGCTGCTGCGGCGTTGTCAGCTAAATAGCGTGCGCAAAAAGCATGAAAGGTACAGACGTGAATTTCACGAGAAGTGCGTCGGCCAATCAACCGCTCGAGTCTCTCCGCCATCTCCTGCGCTGCCTTGTTGGTAAACGTCAACGCGAGGATGGTGGATGGGGCCACCTTGTGTTTTTCGATCAGGTGCACAATCCGGTAGGTCAGGACTCGAGTTTTCCCGGTACCGGGACCCGCCACAATCAGGAGCGGACCAGCACCATGTTGTGCTGCCTGGAGCTGTTGCGGGCTAAGTTCCGCGCCGGGCTTCGAATCTTTGCCCGGCTCAGGTTTTGGTGTGACGCTCTGTTTACCGTTTCCTCCAGGCGATCTTTGCGCTTCGCGTTTTGCCAGCTCATCTTTATCGGACTGCACCGCTGTCTGCTCAGATAACTTTTCCCTTCGAGCGATGGCGGCGTTCTTGGCATTTTCCACAAAAAAGCCCAACTGGCTCGAGAATTGCTCTCGTTCATGTTCCTCGAACAGACGGATCGTGCCAAACTCGCCATCGTAACCAGCAGCAAGCTGCAACTCGGCTTTTCGCATTCTTCTCAAGCCCTCTGCAACCATCGGCCCGCCGTGCTTTTCAATCTCGTCAAGCGGCAGGTCTTGCAGAATGTGCAACTCAGGCCCAAGTCGGGCCAGCAGGTATTCGAAACTGTGCTGCACTCGTTGCGAGTTCACACCCATTCCGTGGATTTCACTCAGAAGCTCGGGCAACGGGACCAGGCTACTGAATGGCAATCGCCCAACTGGTTGGGCGCCAGGCCCGCGGTCTGCCAGTGCCTCGACGCGATGGCTGACACCCACGGTGACTTTCTTGCCACAAACTGAGCAAATGCAATCATTGGCCAGTGTCGTTTTGGGGTCCCACCGGATGCCGCATTTGCGGTGGCCGTCGTAATGGTATTTCCCTTCTTCCGGGAAGAATTCGATTGTGCCCAGAAACTCGTTGGGGTTCCCGGACTTCAGCGCCGCGAAAAGAGCTTCGTAAGACAGGTCGGTGTCGAAAACGTTTGCTTCCCGGGCCAGTTTGGGTGGCGAGTGCGCATCGGAATTCGAGACCAGGGTGTATTTGTCGAGCATTGACAGACGCCAGTTCATCGGTGGGTCTGACGACAGACCGGTCTCAAGAGCGAAGATGTGCGGCGTCAGGTCACCAAAACACGCTTCCACTGAATCGAAGCCCGACATGGAACCCATCATGGCAAACCAAGGCGTCCAGATGTGGGCCGGGATGAGATAGCCTTGGGGATCGGTCTCCAGGACGATCTCGAGCAGATCACGTGAGTCAAGGCCCAGAATGGGCCGTCCATCAGAGCGAATATTGCCAATTGTCTCCAGTTTTGCCTGGAATTTTTCGACGGCCTCAAACGAGGGAAGAAATACCACGTTGTGGATCTTGCGCACTTTGTCGTGCCGCTTGTAGATGTTGCTGATTTCACCGGCCAACATGAAGCGCACGGGCCTGCGGCAGGCTTTGAATACTTCGGCCTGGATTGGGTTGGTCAGTTCTTCCTTTAGCCGGAAAAGGCCGTCTTCCGCGGGTTCGAGCTTCTCCTGCATTTCGGCCAGCCAGCCGGGATGGGCAATATCTCCCGTGCCGACGACATCGACGCCCTTGAGCTGTGCCCATTTGCTCAGATGCTCAAGGTCGAGATTCTTGCTGGTGGCTCGTGAGAAATGTGAGTGAATGTGAAGGTCGGCGACAATTTTCATGCAAGCTCCTGTTGAATTGCAAAAAACCAATGTAGGACAAAACATGAAATTTGTCAATCAGCAAGAATCAGAATCAATCGTTTGAAGAAGGAAAAAGAGAGATGGGGCATCCCTGCCCCTATGGGCTCATCCTGCATGGAATTCCAAACTAATACCAGAACCTGACCCCAACACGAAAGCCATCAAGGAGATCGCTGTCTTTGTTCTTCAGAACGCGCAAACCGCCAAGAATCTCAATGCGCCCGATGGCTAATCCGGCGCTGGCTTCCGCGGTGTAAAGTGCGCCGTTGCTGACATAGGCCGCCGCCAGTTCCATCTCGAAGATCAGCGGCTTTTTCGGAAAGATAGTCAGGTCAAGAGCGAGCTCCGGTCCGCCATGTGTCGTGTGTCGATGAAATCCGCGAAAGCCGACTTCGAGGTTGGCGATGATCTGTGGCGTTTGGTAGACGGCGTATCCGTACCGGAAGCCGAAGAAGGTCAGATGGTCTTTGAAGCTGCCAAACTCATCGATACGGTCTTCTTCGTAAACCGCCATGTCAAACGAGAGCTTGCTCTTGTGTACGAACTGCGTTTCCCATTTGAACATATAACTGCGCAGGTCTTCGTTGAGCATGTGGTAGTTCAGTTCGGTGGTAAAGAAATAGCTTCGGTAGTCGTTCGCCGCGTTCAAAAAACCCTGGCCTTCAGCATAGGGAAATGCAGGGAACTGTCCAAATTCGGTGCCCGGCGTTCTGCCCCAGAGTTGGGCGATTTCACCGATATTGTTGAGGAAGACCCAAATGAAGAATTCCGCCGTGTCGGAATCGTCACCTTCCGAGTCTGACTCTTCTTCATCATAATCGTCAGTGAAGTCTTCGAGATCCCCTTTGCCTTTTTTCTGAGCGAAGCCATGTCCCGGGCTGACAAGATTGACAGCGATGACGATGACCAGAATCATCGTCCAGAAGGTCATTATTGCTTTCATAATCTCAGCAAAGTTGGGTTAGTGCCACTTGGTCCATTAATTATTAACGGTTGAATAGCAATTCTCATACCAGGAACAACGAGAATGTAATGGAAAAGTTGACCCTGGCGTCAGGGTTTTGTCATGCAGGAAGGAATCTGAGTAGCGGCGTGTGCTTACCAGGTTGGCAGGTTCTCGAACAAGAAAGCTCTCACTTCCAGGCAATGTGAGGTGAGAGCTTTTCAGAAGTGTCGCCTCTGACGGATGTCACTTCCCGCCGGATGCGTCTGAAACGGCCACGGCGTTGAGGTCTTCGCTCAAGTCGTGCAGGCTCTCCTGGATGTCGCTGAACTTAGCCAGTTGTCCGTCAATTTCTTTGGAAAAATCAAGTTTCTGCTCAAGAGCAAGAGCATTCTGACACAACCTCTGTGCCTCCAGGATGTTTCCCATTTTGTGGTTGCAGACGGCCATTTCGTAGGTACATTCAATCTTGTAGCTGGTACTCTGGTAGGGCGTTTCCTCGAGAATGGCCTTCAGGTTTCTGAAGGCAACAAGCGCCTCTTGCCAGTGTTCCAGTTTTTGCAGGATATGTCCTCTGCGGTAGTTAAGCGTCGGGTTTCGGGGATACATTTGATAGAGCCTGTTTGACAATTCCAGCGCATCTTCATACTGCTTCTCATTGTAGTAAACAGCCAGCAGACCGTACATCGCGTTGGTCTTGAGGAATCTCCCTTTTTCTACTGAGATATTCATCTGTTGCATGCCCTCTTCACGTTTTTTCTTTGAGAACGGAAGGTAGCGCATGGCGCCTTTGGCGGCGAGCCAGTATTTGTACAAACCAATGCCATAGTAGGCGTCGTAGAAATCCGGGCTGTACCTCACGGCTTTGTTGAAATTCCTTTCGATTTGCGAGCCGTCCCGAAATGCCTCTATCCATTTGCCTTGCTGGGCGTTGAAGACACAGCGAAATCCATAGGCTGTGCCTACGTAGAAGTAGCTCCTGCCATCTTTGCGATTGCGTTTTAGTGCATTCTTTGCAAGACCGACGGACAGATCCAGCAGGGAGTCAATTTTGCTTTCGTTGGTGCGGACGCGGTAGTTTTGTGAAATGGTCTGATAAGCTTGCAGCAGACCGAGGACCCCGGCGGGTTCTTCAGGGTACTCGTTTCTGATTTTGGATGCGAGGCGCAGCGCTTCGTCAAAGCGCTCTGTGTAGCATGCGTTCATGCATTTCTCATAAATCATGTACAGGCCTTCCTGCTTTTCCTGTGCAAAACTCGGGCTGCTGATGAGAATGGTCGCTCCGAAGACAATAACATATAACAATCGCATGATGCGACGTACAATGGTCACAATCAGTTCCTCCATTTGGTCACGGTAAAAAGGGAAATCTGCTTGCAATAACAAGAAAAGGCAGGCATATAACATAACAATATAGCAACAGACCCGTCATTTTGCAAGTTCTATTTTGAATGTTCAGAAGAAGCAGATAAGTACGAGAATGGTCTATGCTTTCGGTCCAGAGGCGGTGGCGCTGGCTGGCGGTCAACATTTTTGCTTGCTTCGCACGCTTCGAATCGCCACATTGCGCAATTCATAATTCAATTATCGCGTCCGACTAACCGTACTTTAAGTCTTCTAATGAATGTTACCAAATCAAAATCCCGGTCATACCTTGCAATTATTTTTGGCGTCGTCTGCATAGATCTCATTGGTTTTGGCATTGTTTTGCCACTGTTGCCACTCTATGCAAAGTCGTATGGCGCAACGCCAGTCGTCATCGGTCTGCTCGCCATTTCTTATTCCCTGGGGCAATTGCTGTTCAATCCAGTTTGGGGCGGGCTGTCCGACAAGATCGGCAGACGCCCAGTCCTGTTGGGCAGCCTTGCCGGCTCGGTGCTGTTTTATACGCTTTTTGGCTGGGCGCCAAGTTTGGTCTGGCTATTCGTCGCCAGAACTTTTGCAGGCATCTTTGCCGCAAATATTTCTACCGCGATGGCTTACATCGCCGACGTCACCTCCCGGGCCGACCGGGCAAAGGGCATGGGCGTCATCGGCGCTGCTTTCGCGCTCGGCTTTATCATCGGACCAGCGGTTGGCGGCGTGCTGAGCAAGTTTAGCTATTCGTGGCCCGGCTACGGCGCCGCAATACTGTCATTGATAGCGCTTTGCCTTGCCTTTTTCAAACTACCCGAATCACTTCCCCCTGACAAGCGCGCCAGTAGGCTTCACTTTTCTTTTGCATCGGTCTGGAAGCCGGTTCGCAAGAATCTTACGAGACCCCGCGTTGCCCGGCCAATCTGGGTTTACTTTCTGGTCATCCTGGCCTTCTCCTGCATGCAACTGACCTTCCCTTTGTTCACCAACCAGGCGTTTGGATTCGATGTCGTCGAGAATGGCTACCTGTTTGCGTTCGTGGGCGTGGTTGCCATCGTGCTGCAGGGTGGCTTAATCGACCGCCTTTCCAAGCGCTTCGGCGAGGGCCGTCTGGCGGTGGTCGGCACCACAATGGCAATGCTGGGAATCGCCGGGCTGCCCTTTGCTCAGTCGTTGGGCGGCCTGCTGGCCATGTTGGCGGTCATGGGACTGGGCAGCGGATTGAGCAATCCGACGCTCACGTCACTGGTTTCGCTTGGCGCCGATGAGTCAGAACAAGGCGCGGTTTTGGGTGCGAGCCGTTCTGTTGCGACACTTGCTCGCATCCTTGGCCCGCTTTGGGGTGGTTGGAGCTACGGTGTATTCGGCCCGGATTGGACCTATTGGTCCTGCGGCATCGTGCTGTTTTTCGCAGCCTTGGCTGGTCTGCCGCTACTTCGGTTTCGTTCGCCCGAGGCTACGCCGATTCAAGAGATCGCTCATCAGACCGGAACGAGCTGATGGCTTCCCGGGCAGCCTTCCACCCACTGCCGACCCTCAACCACGAGTTTATTTCCGCCTGCGAGAACTTCATTCTTCTGGAATCGAATCGAGCTGACGAAGACTGCCTGCACAGTTATCTTTTCTGGAATCCCCGGGACCTTCTGACTGTCACTGAAGCGGTAGAGGTTGATGGGGCCTTTAAGATGATAGATGAGTTGTCTCGGCGTTTCTACCTGGCAGGCTACTTTGCTTACGAACTCGGCCACCACTGGCACCCGACTTTGTCTGATCGCGGTGCGTCTGTCAGCCCTCTGCTGCAGCTTGGTGTTTTTGAGACGGCTTTGGTTTTTGACCACCGTAAGAACAAATTTCTTAGTGAACCGCCCGGCGGCCTTCTCGACCCGAATCAACTTGAGTGCGCGTATGCCATCTCTGACATGGAACTCGCAATCTCGGAAGCCGCATACCGTGAGCGCATTGCGAGAATTAAGCGCTACATTGAAGCGGGCGATACCTACCAGGTGAATTTCACCACCAGGTATCGTTTCAAATTTGACGGCCAACCCTGGGCACTTTACCAGGACTTGAAACGCAAGCAGGCCGTTGCTTTCAACGCATTCATGAAGTTTGGAGACAGGCAAATCATATCGCTCTCACCTGAGCTTTACTTCAACAAATCAGGCAGAAGCATCACCACACGACCCATGAAAGGCACGACGGCTCGCGGCAGAACCACAACCGAGGATGAGGCAGCAGCAGCATTTCTCCATTCTGATGAAAAAAACCGCAGCGAGAATGTCATGATCGCCGATTTGATGCGCAATGACCTCGGGCGCATCTCCGAAACGGGAAGCGTTCAGGTCTCAAATCTGTTTCGTGTAGAAAAATACGATACGCTGCTCCAAATGACTTCAACGGTTGCCAGTACTTTGCGGCCCGATGTGAATTACTCCGACATTTTTTCAGCCCTGTTTCCCTCAGGCTCAATAACCGGTGCGCCAAAGCTCCGGACAATGGAGATCATTCAAGAACTTGAGAATGCAGAACGCGGTGTCTATACCGGCGCAATTGGGTTCACAGCACCTGACGGAAACGCACAATTCAATGTGCCGATTCGCACCCTGACTGTTTGCGATGGGCGCGGCGAGATGGGAGTCGGCAGCGGCATTGTTTATGACTCTGACGCCGGGCTCGAGTTTGACGAGTGCAAGCTCAAAGCGCATTTTTTGCTTGAGGATTTTCATGAGTTTTGTTTACTTGAGAGTCTGCGATGGCAGAATGGCTTCCAGCGGTTGGAGCGCCATTTGGCGCGGTTGGCAGACTCGGCTGCCTATTTTGATTTCGTTTACGTCCGCGAAGAGGTGGAAGCGCAGTTGCGCGATCTCGAACGAGAGTTCGAGCCTCTCGTGGCCTACAAAGTGCGGCTCTCATTGAGAAGAAACGGCCAGCTTACCGGCACAGCCGAACTTGTGCAGGACAGACCAGCAGTTCGAGGTAGGGTGACATTCTCCGCGTATACGACCCGCAGTGACGATCGCTTCCTGTTCCACAAGACGTCCCTGCGCGCGCTCTACCAGGCCGAACACGAAAAATACACAAAGATGGATTTCGTCGATGTGCTGTTCTTTAACGAAAGGGGACAGGTGACGGAAGGCGCCATCAGCAACGTGTTTGTCAAATACGGCAACGAATATGTCACGCCTCCGGCCGAGTGTGGGTTGCTCAACGGTGTGTTTCGTCAGGGGTTTTTGTCGCAGAATGCCAACGCCGTGGAAAGAGTGCTAAGCAAGCAAGATGTTCTGGACGCCGAAGCAGTCTATCTCACCAATTCGGTTCGCGGAATGGTTCGGGTGGATGTCAGCTAAAGGCGCTGGCGGACACGGCGAGGCTTACGAATAACAGGAGCGGCAATGTCAAATCACAAAGTCAGTTTTGGCGGTGGCTGGCAGGCTGTCCGGTATTCACGCAAGATGGCCAGAAAAGCCGGAGGCGTGATCAATCTTGCGAAAGCGCTGCGCTCCAAAAACACCTGCAAAGCCTGTGCTCTGGGAATGGGTGGCATCGACGGCGGCATGGTCAACGAAGCAGGCGGGCATCTTGAAGTCTGCAAAAAATCGATGCAGGCGCAAGCTCAGGACATGCAGCCAGGAATCCGGCGAGGTTTCTTCAAGAATACGCCGGTAGATGAACTTCGGAAGCTAAGTGGCAGGGAACTGGAAGCGCTGGGGCGGTTGACTGATCCGCTCTACCTGCCGGAGGGCGCCAGCCACTTCGAGATTTTGACCTGGGAGCGTGCCCTTGGCCTGCTGGTGGAGCACTGGAAACGTGCAAACCCGGACCGCAGTTTCTTCTACGCTTCAGGCCGTTCATCCATGGAGGCTGCTTTTTTACTGCAACTTCTGGTTCGTCAGTGGGGCAGCAACAACATCAACAACTGTTCGTACTATTGCCACCAAGCATCTGGCGTCGGCCTCGGCAAGAGTCTTGGCGGCGGCACGAGCACCGTGACTCTGGAAGACGTGGCGAAATCAGACCTGGTCGTGCTGATTGGCGCGAACCCGTCAAGCAACCATCCGCGTTTCATGAAGTTGTTGGTGGACTTGAGGCGTCGCGGTGGCAGCGTTGTGGTCATAAACCCCATCAAGGAAATCGGCCTACAGAATTTCCGCGTACCGAGTGACCCACGGTCGATGCTGTTGGGCTCTGAAATTGCCAATCTCTATCTGCAGCCGCATTGCGGCGGAGACTTGGCCTTTCTGAAGGCAGCGGCAGCGCAACTGTGGCGAAACCGCAAAGCCGATGCCGCTTTCATGGAGAACAACTGTAATGATTTTAACTCCTTCAAGAAGGATTTGAAATCAGCGGATCTGCAAGCGCTGTCCGACAAGAGCGGCGTCTCCTGTCAGTCCATCTCCGATTTCTGTAACATCCTGAGCGAGTCAGAAAACACAATTTTCGCCTGGGCCATGGGAGTTACGCATCAGGAACACGGCGTCCACAGTGTGCAGGCCATTGCCAACCTTGCCCTTTTGCGCGGCATGATTGGCAAGCCCGGCGCCGGGTTGCTGCCACTGCGGGGACACAGCAATGTGCAGGGAGTGGGCTCCGTGGGTGTGGCGCCGAAACTGAAACCAGCCATGGCTAGCCGTATGCTCGAAACACTCGGGGTCGCCACGCCAACCGCCGCCGGCATGGACACTTTCGCCTGCATGCAGGCTGCCGGCCGTGGGGAAATCGATTTCGCCGTCATGCTGGGTGGCAATCTGTACGGGTCAAATCCGGCTTTGAGTCAGGCCAAGCAGGCCCTTGCCAATATAGAGTTCACCGCGATGCTAAGCACCACCATGAATCTGGGTCATCTGCACGGACATGGACGCAACAACTTGATTCTGCCGGTCCGAGCCCGCGACGAGGAAAAGCAGAGCACGTCGCAGGAGAGCATGTTCAATTTTGTTCGACTATCGGCAGGTGGAGAAGACGCGCCAGCCGGAGATCTGTCGGCTGAAAGTGAAATTATTGCCCGCGTCGGCGGACAGTTGTTCGAGGATAGTCCTATTCCGTGGCGGCAGTTGCAGCGCCACCGCAAAGTGCGCGAGTTTATCGCTGGAACCGTGCCCGGCCTGGAACAACTCACCGACCTCGACTCCAACCACCAATTTACCATCCCGGACAGGATTTTGCATGAACCGAAGTTCAAGACAGAGAACGGCAAAGCTAACTTGACCGTTCTGCAGGCCTTCGACGCGCGCCCGGATGCCGGCAGCTTCAATCTCACCACAATTCGTTCCGAGGGCCAGTTCAACACCATAGTCTACGAAGACGAAGACATCTATCGCGGCGCCAGCCACCGACACGTGCTTCTTGTGAATCAGGCTGATTTGGCAGAGCTGGGCTTCGAGGTAGGAGAGTGGCTGTGGGTGGAGAGCGAAGTGGGCAAGATGCGGGTGCAGGCATTGGTGGCCGAGATTCGGCAGGGCAATGTCGCGATGTATTTCCCGGAAGCAAATGCCATTGTCCCGGCCAAAACGGACCCCGACTCGCGGACGCCGATTTTCAAGCGGGTCAAAGTAAGAATAAAGCCAGACGTTCAGATTGAAAGCGAGCCTCAGGAGGCGGATGCCGCCATGGCTGGGCCTTGAAGCTGGACGTCGCAATTTTATTGATTTTGAAATGAGCAGAAATTCCAAAATTTGATTGAGGAGCAAATGAATCAAGACAAGACAATCCAGATTGACGCCAAATTGCGGCCGCTGATTGAGAAGATACCAAAGACGGATATTCATGTTCACCTGGATGGTTGCGTGCGCCTTGAGACCCTGATCGATATCGCCCGGCAGGAACGCATTCAATTGCCAAGCTATACCGTGGACGGGCTCAATGAGCTTGTGTTCAAGGACGACTACCAGAACCTGGAAGAGTATTTGAAGACCTTCGGCTACTCCTGTGCCGTGATGCAAAAACCCGAGCATCTCGAACGAATTGCCTACGAAATGGCCCAGGATAATCAGAATGAGGGGGTCTGCTACATGGAAGTTCGCTTCGCGCCCCAGTTGCACATCAATGCCGACATGAACATGAAAACCGTCATCGACCACGTCAATCGTGGTCTGGAACGGGCTCAGAAAGAATACAATCAGAGGCCTGAAGTCAAAAGTGGCGAGAGACCGCCGTTTCATTACGGCATCATTACGTGTGCGCTCAGGTCATTTGGGCCCTATTCGGAGTACTACAAGCATTTCATCGATGTGCACACCTACTCTGACCGCAAAACGCTGTTTGGCTTGTGCTCGCTGGAATTGGCCCAGGGGGCCGTTAAAATTCGCGATGAACTCGGCCTGCCGATTGTGGCATTTGACTTGGCGGGAGCCGAAGCCGGAAATCCGGCTAAAGATCATTGGCCGGCTTTTCAGTTCGCGCATGAGAATTTCCTGGCAAAAACAGTGCATGCCGGCGAGGCGTACGGGCCTCCATCGATTTTTCAAGCCATCACCGATTTGCACGCGGACCGGATTGGCCATGGGTTCTACCTGTTTGATACCTCAAAGATTAACAACGAGACTATCGTAGATAAAGACAAATACATTCAAGATCTGGCACAGTACATTGCAGACCGCAGGGTAACCATCGAGGTCTGTCTGACCAGCAACCTGCAAACAAATCCGACGCTAAAGACGCTCGCTGACCACTCCCTGAAGGAAATGCTGGACAACGAGCTTAGCGTGACGATTTGTACGGACAACCGAACGGTTAGTAAAACCACCGTAACCAACGAAATCATGCTGGCCTTGCAGAACTTCAAGCTCACACCAAAAAGTTTGAAAAATGTCATAGTTTATGGGTTCAAACGTAGCTTCTTCCCGGACGACTACGCCAGCAAGCGGCAGTACGTAAGGCAATGCATTGACTATTACGAGAGCGTTGTAGCCGGCACACCAATCGATGCCTGATCGGAATATTCCGAATTGTCGAAGCGGAGAATGACTTGGGCCAGGGTGTTTTCGCCAGGTGGCTATGTGTTGCCGCGGGGTTTGAAATGCGTGGTTATTGTGGAGGCCGACTGGAAACTTTTTGTGGTGACCTCCGTTTCCTAAAGCATCTTGTCTGAACCTCATTCGTATTTCCAGAAGTGACTAGAACTCAATCCCGTCGGGTCACCAACTCGAGACAACTTTAGGAGTGAAACATGGTAAAATATTTGAGATTTGTGCCAATGCTGATTTTGAGCATGGTGGTGTTCGCCAATGGCGTCAGTGCGCAGAACGGCAAAGCACATTCGCTGGACGAGTGTATGCAGATTGCACTCAAAAGCAATTCAAGCTACAGGAATGCCATCAATCGTGTAGATTGGGCAGGCGCGAATGTTAAAGGCTCGTATTCGATGATCTTGCCGAGAATTAGCTCGACACTGCAGTCGGGGAAAAACACTCGCGGGCAAACGCAAAATGCCCAGGACATTACGGAGTTTGTCCCGCTCACGTTGCAGGATGTCAACGGGCAGTCACACAACATTCTTGCAACGCGGCTCGATCCCGCCACCGGAGGCCCAGTCATCGACCGGCTCGAATTTTCCTCGCCCACAAGGTCTTTCTGGGGTCACTCGCTGACTTTGCGATACGACCAGACTCTCTTCGACTTTGGCCGTTCGTGGAGCACGATTAAGCAAGCCAAGGCCTCGTTTGACGCTTCCTCGCAAGACCTTGTGTCTGCACGCCAGGATGTCTACTCACAAGTGAAGCAACGTTACATTGAATTGCTCAAGGCTGTCAGGCTCGAGCAGGAGTTTACTCAAGCTGTTGAGCGCAGCAGACAAGAGCTTAAGCGCACGCAAAGCATGTTCGAGATTGGCTCAGTCGCCCTGATTGATGTCTATCGGCAGGAGGTTATTCTTGGCACCGATGAGATCAACCTCATCACCCAGCAAACCACGGTGAGGATCGCGCGTGGCAATCTCAACGTCGCCATGGGGCGTGATCCGGAAGAGGTCATTCACGTGGTGGACATCGAGGCTGCAACCAAAGATCCGAGCCTGAATCTCGATGCCGCTTACATTGAGGCTGAGCGCAACAACCCACAACTCAGGCGTTTTGAGTATGATATGAAGGGTGCCGAGCATGGTCGTCGTGCCGCCAAGGGCAGCATGCTTCCTACGATCGGCATCGGCGCGACTTACTCCCGCAATAACGAAGAGCTGGGACGCGTCTACGGCGCAATTGATCAGAATTATTTTCTTACGGTTGGCGCCTCGTTATCTTTCAACATTTTCAACGGTTTTTCCGATCAGGCTGAGGTGAATCGCCAATCTGCTAACTACTCCATTGCCAAGGAAAACTGGCTGGACCAGAAGCGCAACCTGCATTTACAGGTCAAACAGGCCTTCTTGAACCTGGAGGGCTTCAATAAGATTTCACAGATTAATCAGACTCGTTTGCGGTCCGCGGAAGAGGAGTATCGTCTGGCAAAGGAGCGCTACCGTGTCGGCGCCGGAACCCAGCTCGAAGTTACCGAGGCCCAAGTTTCTCTGACCCGCGCCCGAGTGCAGTTGGTATCGTCGAAATACGACGCCATGATCGCCCAGACGCAACTCGAGGCAGCAATGGGAACGATAGAAGGCAACAATGCCGAGTAGGTCCTGACACATACGGAATCGCCTTTGAAGGCCAGCATTTGCTGGCCTTTTTTGTTGCAACATATTATCAAACTTTTACTTGATTATCAGGCCCATTTTGGCTATTTTTGCAGTCTGTTTCAAGTCGGACAGTAGAAGATCACGAGAGAAGAGAGCACACAAAACGGCCAGTGGAGGACACCTTCATACGGTTGCTGCATCAGTGGCAGCAGTTGATCAATCAGCGGCTCGCGGAAACTGTATACAATCGGCAGCCGGCTGTTCTCTACCAACCGATTGATTATGTGCTGGAGGGCGGCGGAAAGCGTTTGCGGCCGATCCTGGTTCTCTTGTCGTGCGCGGCAGTCGGCGGCAAGCCGGATGCTGCTTTGGATGCCGCGGTCGCAGTCGAACTTCTGCATAACTTCACACTTGTCCATGACGACATCATGGATGAGGACGATACCCGTCGCGGAAGACCAACGGTCCACACAAAATGGGAGCCTGCGCTGGCAATTCTAGCCGGTGACGGACTCTTCGCGCTGGCATACCAAGCGCTACTCCGAACGCAATCCCCTCGAATACACGAGATCGCACGGATATTTACCGACGGCATTTTGGGGGTCTGTGAAGGTCAGGCGCTTGACCTTGATTTTGAAACTCGCAAGACCGTTTCCATGGCCGAGTACCTTGAGATGATTCAGCTCAAGACGGCCGAGTTGCTCAATGTCTCAGCCAGAGTTGGCGCCCTCGTTGGAGGTGGTACTCCTGCGGAAGTTGATGCGCTCGGTGATTTCGCCATCAACCTGGGGTATGCATTTCAAATCCAGGATGATCTTCTGGATATCATTTCCGAACAGGAGACTCTTGGAAAAACGGTCGGTAGCGACGTGCAGCAAGGAAAGCAGACGTTCTTGCTCATTCACGCGTTAAATGAAGCAGACGATGGCACCCGCGAAAGCCTGCTGAGGCTGCTCGACGTCGAGATTGACGGCACTCAGATACGAGCCGTGAAAGACATTTTTGACAAAGTTGGTTCTAGCCACGCCGCCCGGGCGGCAGTCGATTCCTACCTGGAAAAGGCCAGAACGAGCCTGGACGTACTTAACGACGCTTCTGAAAAAGATCGACTTTTAGAGTTGGTTCATTTTATTTCCCGACGCAATGCTTGAACCAAGAACCTGATATGGATTTGTCCCTGTTGATGTTTTTTGCGTTTGGCGGAATCGTGATGGCCGACACCGATGCTGCTTGGCAGATCATGGTGTGTCAACCTCTTGTGGCGTGTTCTATAGCCGGCGTGATTTTGGGCAATATGACTCTGGGTCTGACGGTCGGGCTGTTGCTGCAGTTGCCATATCTGGTGGAAGCCCCGGTTGGCGGTACGCAGGTGTCACTCGGAAATCTCGGAGCCTTTGTGGCCAGTGGAGTTGCCCTTCATCTGACCCCGTCCTTTGCGGACCGGCCGGAGATGATTCTGGTTACAAGCTTGATTCTAGGGATTCTCATTAGCCGGTTGGCCACTCCGCTTTCTGGCTGGTTGCGGTACTTGAATCTGCTGCTGGCGCGGAAAGCTGACCATGCGGCTGCCAACGCTGGTGTGCGAACCATTACGTTTCTGCATTGTGTTGGAGTGGCAAGCTCACTGGTGTTCGGCACTTTGTTCGTTGCGCTATTGTTTGCTGTTGCGAGTTTTGTTGCTGCCAGAGCTGTTACATTGGCGCCGGTAGCTTGGGAGAGCAAGCTCTTTCTGGTCAAACCCATGCTTCTGGGGGCAGGAGTTGGTGCGATGCTTAGACTGTTTGTCAGAAAACGCTCCATCAAGTTTGCCGCCCTGGGCGCCGCGTTTTCGGGACTGCTCATTTTTTTTACTCGGATTGGCTGATGGCCGCCCTTGGAAAATCAGATTTGATGCGCATCATGGCGCGGTCCTTTTACATACAGGGCACATGGAACTATGAACGCATGTTGGCGCTCGGCTACTGTTTTTGTCTTGCTCCTTTCGCGCGTCGGATTTTGAAGAATGATGAAGATGTAAGGCAATTTCTACAGCGAAACTTAGGTTATTTTAATACGCATCCTTACATGGCTGGCTGGGTTATCGGAGCGGCGCTCAAAATCGAGGAGCAAGCCGGGGCCGGAGATGTCACCATACAGCGGGAGCGTTTCAAAAAGCGAATGAGCCAGTTTCTTGGAGCAATTGGCGACAAGTTGTTCTGGGGCCTCATAAAGCCGCTGGCGGCTCTCATCGGTTTCGGACTCGCATTTTTTTATCAGGAAGTAGGAGTCGTGACCTTTCTCGTGCTGCACAATGTCCCTCACTTCTACACGCGGTTCAAAGGTGTTTGGCAGGGGTATGCGAAAGGCTTCGACATTGTCAAAGACCTGTCGCTTGGCCGGTTTAATCAGCTTGCCGATTGGTTGCTTTACGCTGCTTCCTTCGTCGCCACAGTCGTTTTTATGTTTCTGGCATGCTCCGAGCAAATTGGTAATCTAGGGCAGGCCGCGGCGTTTGCCGGGAGTGCGGTCGGCGCTGGATGGCTGTTCAGAAGAGGTGTCTCGGTGCCTGTCACCTTGTTATCGATTTTGATGCTGAGTTTGATTGTTGGTGGACTACTGGGGTAGGACAGGTATAGGTCAGAAGGGGATTTGTTCAGCTTATGATTCAAGAAAAAGTGACGATCAAGAACAAATTAGGTATGCATGCCCGCCCGGCAGCAATGTTTGTCAAAACGGCTGCCAAATTTAAGTCGGATGTTTTTCTTGGCCGTGACGAGCAGGAAGTCAATGGCAAGAGCATAATGGGGGTCATGATGCTCGCGGCAGAAATGGGCAGTGCGTTGACGCTGACTGTCAAGGGCGATGACGAGAAGGAAACCCTGGCAGCGCTGATTGCACTAATAAACAACAAGTTTGACGAAGAGTAGACCAAGGGCTGTGGATTCAAAAACCAACAAACTCAAATGTGCCCACCTACTGGAGGGAATTGCAGTCTCGCCCGGCATTGCGATCTCCAAGGTTTTTGCCCTTCGTGGGGAAGCGGTGAAGATAGATCCGACTATCATCCGGGAAACGGAGATCGCCGGTGAGGTCGAGAAGTTCGTGCAGGCAGTTGAGAAGGCCAAGAGTGAGCTGCGTACCCTGCAAAGCAGAGTTGAGCACAGAATCGGCAAGGAGAACGCTCGCATCTTCGACGTGCACCAACTCCTTCTTGAAGACAGTGTGATCATTGACGAAACCATTGGCGGGATCCGCGAAGAGAAGAAAAGCGCTGATTTTGCTTTCTATGATATCATGCAGAAGTATCAGAGTTCACTGAGTGAAAGCAGACAGGAACTCTTCCGAAGCAGAATATCCGATCTCAAAGACGTCAAGCGGCGCGTGATTCGCCATATCCAGGGTGACCGTTCCGCCCACCTGAATCGGTTTGAGGGTTCGGCGGTCATCGTTGCGGTTGACCTGACGCCATCTGATACCGTCAAGCTCGACCGCCACAAAGTGATGGGCTTTGCGACAGACTTCGGCGGCCGGACTTCGCATGTCGCGATCATGGCGCGCTCGATGGGCGTGCCGGCGGTGGTCGGTTTGCGCAATTTGAGTAAGGCTGTCTCGGATGGAGTCCGCATTATCGTCGATGGCAATCAGGGCAAAGTGCTAATCGATCCCGATGAAAAAACACTGGGCCACTACCGCAAGCTTCAGGAAAAATACCTGGATGTCGGACGCAAGCTGGCTGGCATCAGAGACCTGCCGAGCATCACTCTGGACGGTAAGGAAATCGAGCTTTCAGCCAATCTTGAGTTCGCGGATGAGGCGGAGTCAGCACGGACTCACGGTGCGCGCGGTGTGGGTTTATACAGGACGGACTACGTTTACCTGTCGCGGTCGGAGCTACCCACAGAGGATGAGCAGGTCGGTGAGTATACGAAAATGGCCACGAAAATAGCTCCGGATTCCGTGATCATAAGGACAATGGATCTCGGCGGAGACAAGAACCCGAAGTCAATCGTGATTCCGCCGGAGGAAAATCCCTTTCTGGGCTGGCGTGCTATCCGGATTTGCCTGGACCGGCAGGATGTTTTCGATGTGCAGTTGCGGGCGATTCTGCGGGCAAGCGTCGGCGGTAACGTCAAGATTCTCTTCCCCATGATCTCAGGGCTCGATGAACTGCGCCAATGCAAGCAAGCTCTCGACCGGGCCAAGCAAGAATTGTGCAAGCAAAAGACTCCGTTCGATGAAGACATCGAATGCGGCGTAATGATTGAAGTGCCATCCGCCGCGTTGATGGCGGACAGAATCGCCGAGGAAGTCGATTTTTTGAGCATTGGCACCAACGATCTCGTGCAATACGTTCTCGCCGTCGATCGTGGCAATGAGCGTATCGCTCATCTTTACCAGCACCTGCACCCTGCAGTGTTGCGTCTGATTAAGCAGGTGATTAACGCAGGCCACCAGGCCGGTGTTTGGGTCGGAATGTGTGGTGAGATGGCCAGTGACCCCCTGGCAGCACTTATTCTGCTCGGTCTGGACCTGGATGAATTCAGTGTCACGCCGATGGCGGTGCCAGAAATAAAGAAAATCATTCGCTCTGTGGATTACCAGCAGGCCGTGCGAATCGCCAACAAGGCCCTGAATTTTGAGACTGCTTCGGAGGTCGAACGGTTCATGAACAAGGTCGTGCGACAGAAGTTCAAGGAGTTGAGTTCCTAGAAACATTTTCATGGAAGAGACGCGATTCGACTTTATCAAGGATCTTGCCCTGGAGATTCAGGTGGCTCTCCTGCCCCATCTGAACACTCATCACGCTAAAGCGGCGCATTCGGTCGCATTCAGTGGCGACACGACCTTCGCAATCGACAAAGTGGCGGAATCTGCTTTGTTGGCCGCGATAGAGCGCAGCGGCCTGAAAGCTGCTTACTTCTCCGAGGACAAAGGCCTCGTGAAATTGGACCCGAAGCCTGAGTGGTTGCTGGTTGTCGATCCGATTGATGGCACCCGACCTCTGGTCTGCGGCTTCGAAACCGCGGTCGTGTCGTTGGCTTTGTGCCACTATTCAGATATCGCAACATTCGGAACTATTATTGCCGGAGTGGTTTTAGAGATAAATTCGGGAATTTATTACTACGCTGAACAGGGAATGGGGGTGCGGTGCAGCACTCCAGCCGATAGTTTTCCGTGCCCGTCGCAGAACGACTCCATCACCAGAATGTTTTGGGGGTATGATACCATCTGCAGACCAGTGGAGCGCGTCATGCATTACCTCGGGACGCTGATTGACCAGTCAGGGTTGCAGGGAGCATCGTTCCAGCACAACAGTTCGGCTTACTCGCTGACCAGGATCGTCACGGGGCAACTTGACGCGTACGTCGATGTCGGGGGGCGCATCCTTAGCGATTTTTCTGAAAGCGAAGTTGAGTTTGAGAAACTGGCGAGCGGCAGAGTCGTGGGCATGTTTCCCTATGATATAGCCGGAGCTTATATCATTCTAAAAGAAGCAAATTGTGTGATCACAGACGCCTGCGGCAAGAGCCTGGACAAGGTTCTTCTTGTTCAACATGGCAAACAGGCGGTCATTTCGTGTCTCGCGGCAAGCAATCGCAATCTGCACAGAGCGATTCTTGGCGCGTTACCCAGTCAAAATTAATCGGTTTACCTGAACAGTTGAAAGGAGCAATTTCATGTCTTCGACGCTTTTTACCTCTGAGTCTGTGACTGAAGGCCACCCGGATAAGGTTGCGGATCAGATATCCGACGGTGTGCTCGATGCGATTCTCGAGAAAGATCCCAACGGCCGGGTCGCATGCGAATCTTTTGTAACGACCGGTCTGGCACTCGTCGGCGGTGAGATTACAACCACGACCTATGTCGAAATCCCCGAGTTGGTACGCGGTGTGATCAAAGAGATAGGCTATACGGACGCGAGCTTTGGCTTTGACTACAAGACCTGCTCGGTGTTGAACGCTATTCAAACACAATCTCCCGATATCGCGATGGGTGTCGATAAAGACGGCGCCGGCGACCAGGGAATGATGTTTGGCTACGCCAGCAAGGAGACCAAAGAGTTGATGCCGCTGCCCATCATGCTGGCGCACCGGCTGACCCGCCGACTGGCGGACGTGCGTAAAGATGGTACCCTGCCTTACGTTCGCCCGGACGGCAAATCACAAGTCAGCGTGCGTTACGAGGATGGAAAACCTGTCAAGGTTGAAACAGTTGTAATCTCAACGCAGCACGACCCCGACGTTACCCAGGAGGCGATTCATTCTGACATCATCGAAAAAGTCATCAAGCCGGTTTTGCCATCGGACTTTTATGATGATACCGTCGTTTTTCACATCAATCCAACCGGGCGTTTCGTGGTTGGCGGGCCGCATGGCGACACGGGTGTTACCGGCCGCAAAATAATTGTAGATACGTACGGCGGTCTTGGCAGGCATGGCGGTGGCGCCTTCTCCGGAAAAGATCCGACGAAAGTGGACCGCTCCGCAACCTATGCCGCCCGCTATGTGGCCAAGAATGTGGTAGCCGCTGGTCTGGCCGACAAATGCGAGATTCAACTCGCCTACGCCATTGGTGTTGCGGAACCTGTTTCCATCAGCGTCGAATCGTTTGGAACCGGTCAGATACCCGATGATGAAATCGCAGCTCTGATTGGCCGGAATTTTGACTTGACTCCGAAGGGCATCATAAGCACGCTCGAGTTGCGCAGACCGATCTACATAAAGACTGCTGCCTATGGTCATTTTGGCCGCGATGAAGCCGGATTCACCTGGGAAAAGACGGACAAGGCAGCTTCGTTGGCCCGAGGTTAAGCCCGGAATTCGGCATGCTGGTCCTGCTACCGCAGCGCTTGCATCGCAACACGACAAGAACAGGACGCTTCAGCAATAGAAATAAACTCAATCAGGAGGTATTGTGAATTACGACATTAAAGACATTAATCTTGCCAGCGAAGGCAAGAAACGCATCGAATGGGCCGACAATGACATGCCCGTGCTCCAGCAAGTCCGCGAGGATTTTGCCAGAGACAAGCCCCTGAAGGGCCGGAAAATGTCAGCCTGTCTGCACATGACCGCGGAGACGGCAAACCTGGCGCGCGCTCTCAAGGCAGGTGGTGCTGATTTGGTTCTATGCGCCTCAAACCCGCTATCGACCCAGGATGATGTGACGGCGTCGCTGGTCAGGGATTATGAGATTCCGGTCTTCGCGATTAAGGGCGAGGACAACGAGACCTACTACAAACATATGACTGCGGCGGTGGAGCACTCGCCGGTTGTCACCATGGATGACGGCGCCGATTTGGTCACCATGCTCATGTCCGACTACCCGGAAATCGGGGCAAAGATTCTTGGCAGCATGGAGGAAACCACCACCGGCGTCATTCGCCTGCGCGCCATGGAGCGCGACGGCGCCCTGAAATTCCCAGTCATTGCAGTCAACGATGCGGTGACCAAGAACCTCTTCGATAACCGCTATGGTACCGGTCAATCCACCATCGACGGCATTATTCGCTGCACCGATATCCTGCTTGCCGGAAAGAACGTGGTCGTGTCTGGCTACGGTTGGTGCGGCAAGGGCGTCTCGATGCGCGCTCGTGGCATGGGCGCTAACGTTATCGTGACCGAAGTCGATCCCGTACGCGCGCTCGAAGCCGTGATGGAAGGATTCCGGGTTATGGGCATTGCCGAGGCTGCCAAGATCGGCGATCTGTTTGTCACCGTTACTGGCGATATTCATGTGATCCGCAAGGAACACTTTGCCACCATGAAAGACGGCGCCATGGTTGCCAACTCCGGCCATTTCAACGTCGAGCTTGATATTGAAGGTCTGACTGAGCTTGCGAAAGAAGTCCGCAAAGATGTTCGCAATTTTGTCGATCAATATGTTTTGAGTGACGGCCGCCGCATCAATCTTCTCGGCGAAGGCCGGCTGATCAATCTTGCCGCCGCAGAGGGACATCCGGCTTCGGTTATGGACATGAGCTTTGCCACGCAGGCGCTGGCCACGGATTACGTCATTAAACAGGAAGGCAAGCTCGCTGCCGGAGTTCACACACTTCCAGCGGAAGTGGAAAACTGGGTAGCCAACCTGAAGCTCAAATCGATGAATATCGAAATCGATACCCTGACTGACGAACAGGCGAAGTACCTTGCATCATGGGACATGGGCACCTGATCATGATGTAGCATTTGCAGTTAAGACTGAATACGCCCCTTGACAGACTCACTGCAAGGGGCGTTCTTTTTGGGGGAGAAGTCTCCCCAGATCCCTGAAGAAGACGTCAGTGCATCTTGTGGCGGTAGGCTGGAGCCGCAAAAGACTCCCAAAGTTCAGCACCTCTTAACCATCCTGAAGTTCGATTTCCCGCCTGTTGTTTTTTCCAATTTTGAGCTATGAAATTTCTCCGTGACGCTGTCGCATCTACTTTCTATGGGTGCTGTCCTGCCTAAAGTTCATTCCATAATTACCGAAAAGAGTATTGATATGCCAACCCGGAATTTCACTTCAATTCATGAGGTTCTCTAATGGAAAAAATTGCGTTTCGTATCAGGAAGGATGCGCTCGCCTCGACATGGGCTTTGCTTTGCTTCGCATTGTTGCTACCGGCCATTTTCGGTTGCTCGTTCGAGAAGCCAAGCTCGCCGTCGTGGGACGTCGATGTATCCATTCCGCTGGTCAGCAAGGTCTATACCATGTCTGAAATCGCGGATGACGAGGACGCCATCAGTGAAGACAGCACGGGGCTTCTCCGCTTCGCGCAAACCTCTGAACTCGACGAGTATCTGGTCGGCGACCAACTTGATATGGAAGACCAGTCAGATGATTTTTCTCTGACGCTGGGCTCGTTCACGGTAGAGTCCCCAGGCTCTGAGGCGACCAGCGTCGAACTGCGAGAGATTTATTCGGAGGCAGACCTGCTGGATGGGCAGACAGCCACCATCCCTTCATTCAGTTTCGAAACTGAAAAGAAGCCGCTAAACTCCTACGACGATTTTTCTTATGTGCTGATCGATAGTGGTTCGATAAGTATTGTTGTTATCAATCAGTTGGCGATTACCCTCGGCAGTCCCATTATTCTGGAAGTCTGGGACACAAACGCTGACACGATGATTGTCACCATGACCAACAACGCGTTAATCCCGCCGGGCACAACACAGAGTTTTGCTACCGACCTTGCCGAAATCCGCTTGCCGAACCAACTTTCGATGCTCATGCGCGGCAATTCGGCAGGAAGCAGTGGCAACGCCGTGCTGATAGACGCCGCCAGCCGCTACGACATGGCGGGCGAGATCAGTGAGCTAAAAGCCAGCGAAGCCCTGGCAAAGATTCCGGAGCAAATCGTGTCGAGCGCCGACGATGTCACGATTACAGATTCCCTGATTGTAACTGAAGCAACATTGGACAGCGGCGCGATTCAGTTGAATATCGGCGGCGACATCCCGCTGGACGCCTGGCTGGTCTATCGGCTGCCAGATTTCTTTGATGCGATCGGCAACTCATTTGTCGATTCACTCTTCATCACACGCAACAACGCCATCAACAACACCATCAATCTGCGTGGGTTTGCGCTACGGCCTCAGCCTGCCGACTTTGCGCAACAGAAGGTCGCTTTCAACTGGACCATCAAAACCGTGTCAACTGGCGATGATTTTGCGCTGGTGCGCAGCAGCGATCTGATGAGCGCCGGATTCAATCTTTCAGGCTTGCGCTTCTCCAGCGTGACCGGCAAGATTGGCAGGCAGGAAATCGATGTTTCGCAGGAAGACATCGAATTCGATATTCCGGCCGACATGGACAGCATCTTTTTCGAGACGGCACAACTCGAGCTGACCATCGACAATGGCATCAATTTCCCGGCGCGTCTGCGGTTCAATATTGAGGGACAGAACGAGAATGGCAGCGTCTCATATTTGCAGGTAGACGAAGTCATTCAGCCTGCCAGCGCACCCGGTGAACCTGTCAAGACGACAATCGTTCTGAACAATCAAAACAGTACCATCAACGATTTCATAAGTATTCTTCCGAATCTGATAAAGATAGATGGCTCCGTTGAACTTGGCGACCCGAACTGGCTTGGCACCGTTTCCACCGAAGACTTTGTGGATGGTGAAGTTAGAATTACCGCGCCATTTTCTTTGCGCCTGCCGTCTCAGAAAATCGATTCCGACCCGCAGGACATGGATATTGACGATGGTGTGAAGGACGACATCATCGACAATCTCGCCAACGGCAGTTTTGTGGCTCAGATTGCGAATCATCTGCCCATCGGCGCCGATGTTCGCATCTTTTTTGGCGAATCGGACAGCACTGTATTCAGCGAACCAGTTCTCACCATTCCACACCTGGACAGCCTTTCGCTACGTGCCGCAGGAGCCGAGACGGATAACGAAGGCTATGTGCCGGCATCACAGCGCTCAGATGTCTCGTTCTCTTTGTCTGAGCAGGATATGCAAACATTTCTGCGCGACCGGCTGTACTCAGGCGTGCGGGTCGTTATCGATGGAACCAATGGTAAATTTGTCAAGGTGCGCGCCTCCGATTTTCTCGAAATCAAAGCGTACAGCACCATTCGGGTGAAAGTGAACCAGGACTAGTCAGGAGGCAAGAGATGCAGAACAGTTTCAGAAATTTTCAACTCGTGATTTTTGCCGTTTGTGTTGTCGGCTTCGCCCGCACAGCCACGGCACAATATGGTGTCTCGAATGCCCGCAGCGTTGCCATGGCTGGCGCCTACACGGCGCTCGCCCGTGGCGTGGAAGCGCCGCTTTGGAACCCGGCCAACCTCGGCCTGAAGGCCAATCGTGTTTATCGATTGAACCTGGTGTCGTTCGGTTTGGGCATCCACAATAACAGTTTTGACAAATCTCAGTACGAGCTTTACAACGGGAGCACCTGGACTGAAAAGGATAAGCAGGACATTCTGAATGCCATTCCGGACGAAGGGCTGAACTTTGACTTTGATACCGAGGTACAGGCCTTTGGCTTGAGTTTGGGCTCGTTTGCGCTGACCGCAACAGCCAATTCAGCATCGGACTTCACTCTGTCAAAAGACATTGCCGATTTGGTTCTCAATGGCAATGAGATGGATCGAACCTACAATATCGGGGATACCGATGGCGTCGGTTGGGGAGTCGCCAGCATCGCCTTCTCCGGTGGCTTCAATATCCACAAGTCGGGTCTCATGGAAGTTGCGGTCGGCGGGTCGCTGAAGTATTTGCGCGGCATTGCTTACGCGGAAGTCGTTGAGGCGAGCAGCGTGGTTACCACGAACATCGACGGTTTGCACGGCAATGGCCGCCTGGTGATTGACCGCGCCCTTGGCGGCAGTGGAATGGGCCTGGATCTGGGCGCAGCGGCCAAGCTTGACACGCGCTGGTCGGCGAGTTTTGCCCTGACCAACCTCATCAATTCCGTCAATTGGAGCAATGACACCAAGCGTCTCACCTACACCTTCAGCGCGGATTCCGTTTCGATTCAAGCGATTGACGAAAGCGACATCGATTCCGTCGTCGTAAATTCGGATGATGAGACAGACATTGATGCGTTCAGTACCAGCTTGCCACGACAGATGCGGATGGGGATTGCGCGTACCGGCAAACGCCTGATTCTGGCGTTCGATTATATCCAGGGTCTCAACAATGGCGGCGCAATTTCTACCACTCCGCGGCTGGCATTTGGCTCAGAGTTTCGCCCGATCGGATTTCTACCGCTGCGGGCCGGAATGGCGTTTGGCGGCAAACGCGGACTCTCCGGTTCGTTCGGATTTGGATTTGACTTGTCATTGTTTTCGCTGAATTTCGCCGTGGCGAACAAGGGCGGCATGTTCAGTGGCAGGGGAGCGGCTTTCGCATTCGATTGGATGTTTCGCTTCTAACCGCGATTTGTTCTGCTAGCAGAATTTGGCGCTGCGGGGGCTCCTTTCATTTTTGATAGAGATGATTGATTGGCCCCGCGCGCCATTCTAGGATCCTCGTTCAAATAACGTTTCCGAATTCATTAACCTGAACTATTCGCAAAAAAAATAACGCATAGTGCGCCAAGGGACGCTGAGTTACGCAGAGAAAAAACTATCTACTATCTTCCATCCACCATCTTCAGTCTTCACTATCGATTTGCTCTGCCTAAGTGCGCAGCCTTGTTTTCGCGGCTCCGCCTGCGACAACGCCTAGTGTGATGATTTTCAAAAAAGGTAAAAACCCTGACAGGGTTTTAGAGTATCACTGATAAAATCGCACAACTGGTATATTAACAATTGTTTGGAGATGTCATTTTTTCAACCCTGTCAGGGTTGAAATTTAACACCTTATTTAGGAATCACCACACTAGCTACCTTCTCACGTTCAAGATCAGCAAGAACATCCCGGCTGCCAGAAATACGCCATTTGTCGTCCAGCCCGCGACTACAGGCTCGACGGTTCCTACTTCTCCGAGAGTCTTCAATAGCCGCGTCGTTCCAAAATAGAGCAGGTAGATGCCGAGGCTCATGACCAACCCCAAAATGGCGCCACTGCGATTCTTGTTGGATGCCAGCGGCGCGCCACACAGCAACAGAATAAAACTGGCAAATGGCGTCGATAGTTTGAATTGCAGGTCAACCTGCCACTTTCTGGGATCACCGCCGTTTCGAGCCACTTCTTTTACAAATCCGCGCAACTGCTGGTAAGACATGTCTTCCGGTTTTGCCTGGTTCTCGAGCAATTGGTCTGGTGTGAAATCGAGGCCCTTTTCCACCAGTTTTTCGAAGGAAGTTGCCATTTCACCGCCGTTATCAAAGCTGCGCCTGAAGCCTTTGTTGAGCACCCAGAGGCTGTCTTGCCATTCCATTGAGCGGGCATCCAGCCTTTCGGTAATGGTATTTGCATGATAGGACTGGATGGTGACACGGTGTGCGATTTTTCTCTTGCCATCGTAGCGACCAATGAAGATTCGCCGGTCAAGGCCGTCCTGATAATAAACATTCTGCACACTGGTTCCCGTGCGCCTGGCAAACGGGTCCAGGTACTCGATTTCGATAGCGGATTTTTGCTGATTCGCTATGGGCGCGATGCCCTCTCCAAAGTAGAGCGCCATCACGCTGGTCAGGAAACCGACCGCGAACAGCGGGCGAAGAATTCGAGTCAGAGCAATGCCATTCGAGCGAATGGCAACCAACTCGTTGTAGCGAGCCATTTGTCCCAGGGAGAACATGCATGCCAGCAGGACCGCGATGGGCAGCACCAGCGTGACAATATAGGGGACGTACAGTCCGTAGAACTTCAGGATGATGAGGTTCGGAACCTCCTTGTCTATGAATTTCGCCAGATTGCCGACCATGTCCACAAAAATGAAAATGAAGACGAAGCTCACGACGGCGAACAGCAGCGTAAATCCGAAGCGGCGAACGATATAGCGGTCGAGTATGCTCATTAAGCCTTATCTGAAAAAACGGGTCTCACGAATGGTGTAGATGACAAGAAGAATGCCGATGCCGCCCACAAGAAAGTTCGGGTTCCACATGGCGAAAAATGGCGAGATGAGTTGGCGGTCCGCCAGAATCTCACCGCCAATCAAGAATGCCCAGTACAGCAGAAAAAATGCCAGGCTGATTCCTGCCGCCATCGGCCATCCGCTGCGACGGATCAAAATGCCCAACGGCGCACCGATCAGGATGAACACCACGCAGGCAGCCGGAATGGAGTATTTTTTGTGATATTCAACCAGGTAGACTTTGCTCGACCGGTCGTAGCTCTTGATCATGTTAAGCTCGGACCGGATTTGCCTCAGCAGTTGTTTGTGGTCGCGAATGGCTGCGTCCAGGCTCCGGTTTGCATCTTCCTCGAAAACATACTGCTGGAATTTCTTGCGTACTATTTCCGTGATTTTCTGTTGCCGCTCTTCAATCCGCTTTCGACTCTGCATGACGCCTTCCATCAACGCCGATGCACTTTTTTCACGGTCGCCACGATAGCCGGATTCCGTGCGGCGCAGCAGAGATGCATCCATTGGAATCCGGATGATGTGCTTCGGAAAGTCGATCTTCTTTAGCGATTCAGGCTTGGTAATATCCAGTTCATGAGCCTGGCCCTCGAACAAGGTGACTTCCAGCAGTCCGGTTTTCTCGTCCATGAACAATTCCGCCCTGTTGGCGACAATGGTCTTGACCGTGTTTTGGTTCGATTGGTCATCGATCACGATGCTATCGACATAAGAGATGTCGTTGCGTTCTGCCACCCTTTGCGCCAGAATACTGTAGTCGGGGATGTCGGTGTAGAGAACGCCAGCATTGAGATTGATCATGGGTTTCTTGCGGGCAATGTCCACCGCCAGCATCCGGGCACGGTGGTTGAAGTCGGGAAGTACATGATTGTTGAACCAGATAAGCCCAAAACACAACAGAAATCCCGCTGCCAGGACATGCAGTACGATCTTGCTGAGGCTGACACCGCTGGCTTTCAGAGCCGTGATTTCATGTTCAGCCGACAGTCGTCCAAATGCCATGATTGTGGCGGACAGAACAGCCATGGGCACGGACAGGGCGACCATCCAGGCCAGATTCAGGAAGAGGAATTCAACAATGACGTCAAACTGGATACCTTTGCTGAGGAATTTGCCAAGCTGCCGAAACACCAGATTCAGAATGAAAACCGAATCGATGACGATCAGGGCAAAAATGAAGGGGCCGAGGTGTTCACGAAGAACGTATTTGGGCAGGGTTTTTAGCATCGCATTTGTTGGCAAACGGCAAAAGGTTGAAAGCCTGCCGTCAATATAGTGCAGACGGCCAATTTCCGCAAGCCAATAATCTAACCGCCCGCGGAAACTTTGGTTCACCGATCGAGTTCAAGGGGATACTTTTCGCGCTGGCATCCGACTCCAGATAAAGCGATTTTTACTTGCAATTCAGAATCAGATTCTGTATTTTTGCCTACTTTTCCTAAATGATTTATTTGACCTTAACCACGCTTCATGTTTTCTGGAGGTTCTATAGAGTAATTGTTATCGGATTTTACGCTTGACTGCGGGTTGACGAACAGCCGCTGACTGTAAAATTAGAAATTACTCCACCTTCAGGACATGAAATTGAACAGTCGCCTCCCACGTAGCTTTTCTGGCTGCATTTGCCTTTTTTTTCTACTAGCTCCCTTCGCCAATGTTTTCCCGCAGGCCTCAGGGGAAAGCGGGCTGGGCTTCAAACTAAGCTCTCCCTATCACTCGCTGGCGCCTGGATTTCAGCGTAACCGTCAGGCTGTTTTTGCCACGACCGGCTACGTGCCCGGCTCCGTCACTGACTATTTCAAGGACATCAAGCATCAGGTTGAACTTGAGTCGCTTGATTCTCCAGTCATGGTCCGTCAAATTTTGTTTGATGAAGACTTGCAACCGCCCGCGGTGTTTCCGTTCGACGACTATGTCGTGTATTTGCGTGACCAGAGCGTCGAACAGGCCTGGCGAGATTATGCGGCCAGAACCATGACCGCGGACGCTACCGGCAGTCGCAGCACCGGCGGTATCAACCTTGAAATCCCGGTCAAGATCAAGAGCAAAGCCTTCCAGAAGATTTTTGGTAGCGGCACGGTTGGTTTGGTCGTAACCGGCGACATTCGAATTCAGGCCGGGCTGCGCAGAGAAGATCGCAGCGAAGTCATCACCGCCCTGACCCGTGGCGCCACCACGAATTTCAAGATGGAGCAGACCCAGCGTTTCTCGGTGACCGGCCGCATCGGCGAGAAAGTCAAGATCAACGTCGATCAGGATAGTGAGCGCGCCTTCGACTTCGACAACAATATCCGTTTGGTCTACGATGGCTTCGACGATGAAATCGTACGCAAGTTCGAGGCAGGAAACATCTCGCTGTCACTGCCGGGAACGCGTTATGTCACCTTCAGCGGCAAAAACTCGGGACTGTTCGGCCTGAAAAGTCAAATGGTGTTCGGCAACTTGAATGTCACGGCCATCGCCAGTCAGGAGAAGGGCGAGAGCCAGAAGCTGAGCCTGAACGGCGGCGCTTCCTCGGGCTCCAATTCCATCGATGACTTCCGTTACATCAAAGACCAGTATTTCTTCCTGGACAACGTCTACCGTGAACAGTACCGCCACTTTTCGCCGGACGGCGTTCACATCGCGGTTGCAGACAGCGGTCTCGTCCCTGACTCCCTGGACGTTTACAAAGCGGCGCCCGGCTATGACATCAAGTTTTCCGACCGAGTGATTGAAGGACGCGCCTGGTTCGACCCCGCGGAAATTGGAACGGATGAGGACAATTTTGAGCCGGTTGAAGGCGAAAGGGCGCAGGGCCAGTTCATTCGCCTCGAGCCGAACGAATACCAGGTTTCGTACGAGCTTGGCTGGATCAGGCTCAATAGCCCACTTTCCGACGGTGAGATTCTGGCCGTGGCGTACAAAGCTCAATATGCCGATAGTGCCTTCGGTAACCTGAACTTCGTCAGGGACACGACAATAGTTGACAACAGAATTAACTTGAAACTAATTAGGGATAGAATCGGCCATCCGGCGCATCCCACCTGGCCCCTTTCCTGGAAACACGTTTATTCCCTCGGTAGCCGCAACATCAACGAAGAAGGGTTTGAGGTCAGGGTGGAGTTTCAAAAATCCGGCGCTGAGCCACAGCCAATTTCGCCTCAGGGTGAAAACTGGCTCACCGTTTTCGGTCTCGACAAGTTTGACAAAACCGGCGCCGACAGGCCTGATGGCGCCATCGACATCGATGTCAATATTATTGATTTGGCGAACGGCGAATTGCATTTCAGAGATTTGCAGCCATTCTATCCAGTAGGCTACTGGCTCGGCGCCACTCCAGTGGCGAATCCGGACACCACCACGGAATTCGTTGTCAAGGAGATCTACACAGAGAGCGACGATAATATTATTCGCCGCAACAGTAACTTTGACATCAGGGTCAAGACCCAGAATCGCGGCACGGAATACAATCTCGGCTTCAATGTCATTGAAGGCTCTGAAGTCGTGACGCTCGACGGCCGGGTTTTGCAGAGCGGTCGTGATTACTCGATAGACTATTTTTCCGGCCAGCTCACCATGTTGAGCGAAGATGCCACCAATCCCACCGCGCAACTGGACATCACCTACGAACGCAATCAGCTTTTCCAGTTGGAGAAGAAGACCATTCTTGGGATGCGCGCGGAATATGACCTAGGCCCCAACTCTTTCATTGGCAGCACACTGCTTTACCTGAGTGAATCCACCCTCGATCAGAAGGTTCGCGTCGGCCGTGGGCCCATGCGCAACGTGGTTTGGGATGTCAACTCCAAGATGCGATTCACCCCAAATTGGATTGGCCAGGCCTTCAACGCCATGCCCCTGATCCGGTCTACCGGCGAGACGATTTTGAACTTTGAGGGCGAGGTGGCGCAGGTGCTGCCAACTCCGAATACCTTGAACAATCCAAACACCCAGGACAATCGCGGCGTTGCCTATATCGACGATTTCGAGGCAGCTAAGAAAACCATCAATCTTGGCGTGCTGCGGCGCAACTGGACCCATGCGTCGGCGCCACGCGATGGCATTCACGATCATAGCAACCGGCTCAATAATTTCATTTGGTACAATCCATTTGACCAGATCAGTATCAAAGACATTTACCCCAATCGCGACACCGAATCTACTACCGGTGGCCAGGCGCAAAACCGCACCCACGTCTTGCGCATGGATTTCTTCGACCCCAAGATTCCGGACAGCGTCACTCCGGATGCACCAGCCGGCGGCCGCCAAACCCGGCTGCGCAGTCCGCAGTGGACAGGTGTCATGCGCGCACTTTCCGCGGGCTTTTTTGACCAATCCCAAACGAAATTCATCGAGATCATGGTGCAGGGCGACCGCGGGCGCTTGCACATCGACCTGGGTTCTATTTCGGAAGATGTGATTGGCAACGGCAGGCTGGATACCGAAGACAAAACCGTTCCGCGCAATGGTGTCCTGGAGGCGGGTGAAGACACCGGCATCGACGGTATTGTCCTGCCGGATCCGCCAACCCTGAACTTCGATAGAAATTTCGAGGTCAATACCCCCATCGAAGACGCTACCCACGATTTCTGGGATGTCAACAGCAACGGCCTCAAAGATGCTGATGAGCCGTGGAGTTACGATGATTGGCGCTATGATTCCGGTCGCGTCTATATTTTCCAGGACCCGGCCGTGGCTTCAATCAACGGCAGCGAGGGGAGTCAGGACGATGATGGCGGCCGTTTGCCGGACACGGAGGACATCAACGGCAATGGTATCCTCGACCCTTCGAACAACTACTACACGTACTCTTTTTCACTCGATCCGCAAAGCGAAGATGCGGATCTGATCGCCGGCGGTAACTTTGGCGATCCCAACGACCCGGACAATCCCGTGCCCCCCGGCGGGCCCTGGAAACTGTTTCGCATTCCCTTTGTCACCAGCGACACCAGCAGCCAGGTCGGCAACCCTTCGCCCACGCTCATCGAGTTTGTTCGCATCTGGGTAGATGACATGGGATTTGACCAGGGCGGTGGTGATTTCCGGGTCAGCATCGCCGAGATTAATTTGGTTGGCAGCGAGTGGAAGGAAGTCGGCGTCACCGATAAGGAGTTCGAATTGACCTCGAACCCGCCTTCGCGAGAGGACATCGGCGTCGAGTTTGCCGTCGCGCAGATCAATACGCACGACAGTGACAAGTATGTGCAGTCACTGGAAGACGCCGACCTGCGCAGGGCATTCATTGTCGAGGACAAAGTCACCCGTGTCGAAGCGCGCGAGCAATCCCTGGTCCTGAAGTCTATCGGGCTGCGTCCCGGGTACGCCGGCATCGCTCAAAAGAGCCTTTTCCAGGGAGAGAATTACATTCACTACGACCGCATCAGGATGTTCGTCTACGGCGATTCGGCTGAGTTTCACATTCCCTCCACGCCTACGGACTCCAGTAATCTGGAGTACTTTGTACGCTTCGGCACCAACGACGATAACTACTATGAATACCGGTCCCCGGTTTATGCCGGTTGGGATGATCGAAACCACATGGAAGTGCGGGTTCTCGACTTCACCTCGATTGAGCCTGGCGTCCTCAACTCGGCTGACCGCTATGTTGACCGCTTCGCTGACGAGGATTCCGTGAATGTGGTCAGGCGTCTGATTCTGCCTGGCATGGAGGAGGTCGTGAAGGAATTGCGGGTGGTCGGCACGCCGTCATTTACCAATATTCGGGTGCTCACCGCCGGCATCAAGAACATCCATGACATGCTACCGTTCACGGGTGAGATTTGGCTGAATGAGCTGCGGCTGTCCGATGTTGAGCAGGACAAGGGCATGGCCATGCGCGCCAGCGTGGATCTTAAGATCGGTGATTTTGCGACCGTCAATGCGGAAATTGAGCGCAAGGAAGCCGATTTTCACAACGTCGCCACTCGTTTTGGCAATGGCGATAACAGCGTGGCCCGCAGGCTGAACGCCAACATCCGCCTGGACAAGATGTTGCCGCAATCGCTTGGCATCTCAATGCCGCTGACCTTGAATGTGCGACAAAGCGACAGTACGCCGAAGTACTTTCCTGGCCGGGACCGCGAGGTCACCCAGGCCGACCTCGACGATGCCGACCAGCTTAGCAAGCTTGAGAAGACGAACTCCCAGACCGGATTCAACTTGTCTTTCAAACGCTCGGTTAAATCGAAGAATTTCTTTGTCAAGAATCTGGTGGACAAGTTGAGCATGAGTGTTGGCAAGTCATCCAACCTCAGCAAAACGCCCACCGTGCCGGTCAACGAAAGCACTCGCTGGCAGGGGAAAATCGACTGGAGTCTGGACTTTGGTCGCAACAACTATTTCTCGCCGTTTGCGTGGCTGCCCGGTTTGCCGCTCATTAAGAAGGCGAAGGAAACCAAACTCTACTACACGCCGCAGTCCGTAAGTCTAGGCATGAGCGGAACCCGCAACGAGACCGAGCGCCGAAACCGTATCGCCAATACGGACAGCCTCGCGGCCCCTGACCGGAATCTCACCTTCAATGCGGACCGACGGCTGCGCGCGAACATGAAAGTCTTCGACAATCTCAGTGTAACCTATTCGAAGGCCTACAAGTCCCAGCTCAAGAATAAAAAGTTCAGTGACCTGCTGAACTGGGACTTTGAAAACACGGATGAGAATCAGCAGTTCAATGCAAAATACTCTCCGGAAGTCTTTAGTTGGCTCACCAACTCAGTTGAGTATGACGTCAAATACAGTTTTACCACACCGCTGCAAAACCGCGAGACAGGCCGGCGCGCCCGCAACGACGTCACCCGTTCCGCGAATGTGAATTTTAGGTGGAAGCAGTTGGTCAATTCCATTTTTGGTGGCGGCTCGCAGAGCCGAGGGCGCAGTGGCGGCCGGCGCACGCGTCCCGGAGGCCGGACTCGACCCGGCAGCGACGGTGGCGGTGATAAGGAACAGAAGTTCACTATTTTTCAGGAGAAGAAATCCGGCAGCTCATTCAACCCGTTGAAGCTGGTCGGTGGATTTTTCTCCGGATTCAAGGATATCCAGATGACCTTACGGGAGACGGTCAGCAATCAGCAAGCCGGACTGCTCGAAGGCCAGAGGCCGTCATTGGCTTTCCAATTTGGCGCCGATTCCACCGGCGTTGGCACGGCTGAGGGCGTTAGCGGCAATTTGTTCCAGTGGAGCCAGAACCGAAACCTCTCGCTAAGTTCAGGCATCGCCGCCGGCCGCATTTTCGATGTAACCTTGCGCTTCAGCCAGACCAGCCAGGAAGGGAGTTCCAGCACCAGCACAGGGGTTCCCTCGGCGCAGGGCAACAATTCTATCAGCTATCTGGCAGAACGTGATCTGAACATACCGTTTCCCGAATGGACGGTTTCCGTGACCGGTTTGCAGCGTCTGCCGTTCATGAACAAAGTCTTCAAAACCCTGACCTTCAGCCATGGTTACGTTGGCCAGAAGACGGAAAACTGGCGCGGCGACAAGCTCAACCTCAATTCGGAAAGCATCAACAGCAACTTTCGTCCGCTCGGCAAGCTGGCGATGAACTTCAAGAACGGCTTCACCGGCAACATTCAGTTCAATCGAACGCGAAGCACGAACACGACTTTTGCGCGTGACTCCGAGGGTAACGCCATTCCCCAGGGCGTGAATCTCAGCAATAACGATGACCTGACCATTTCGGCAAACTACTCCAAGAAGTCAGGCTTCAGCATTCCGATTTGGCCGTTCAACAAGGCGAAGTTGAAGAACTCCATCGATTTCAATTTTTCATTCACCGCCAGCAATGTTGTTACCAGGAATAAGCGGGCCGGAGGCGTCTTCACGGTGTCAAACAAAACCGAAAGGTGGACTCTGCGGCCGGAAATCAAATACTCGTTCAGCACCACTGTGCGTGGCGGCGTGTTTATTGAGGTCGGCAAGACCTTCCTGAACCGGAGCGGCACGACCAAGGTGCAGGAGTTTGGCCTCGATGTCAACATCGCCATTCGAGGGAATTAGCTTGCCGGGTTCGGATGTCACCAGTGCCAGCCCATCCATTTCTTGAGAAAGCCATCCGATTGAAATATTCACAGTTTGCATTTCATGCGGTTCGCAAATTGGCTTTGTGGAGCGTTTTAGGCCTGAGCGCTTGCACAGGCAAGTCCACGGCCGACTTGCCGCAATTCGATGGCCAGCGCGCTTTCGACTACCTGCAAAAACAATGTGATTTTGGGCCACGAGTCCCCGGCTCGGAGGCGCACTCCGCCTGCCTGGATTTTCTCGCCTCGGAACTTGAGCAATTCGGCGCCCAGGTTGGCCGGCAGACTTTCAAGGAAGTGCTTCCGCGTTTTCCTGCTCCGGTCACGCTCACCAACATTGTCGCCAGTTTTGGCCTTGACAAGACAGAACGCGTGCTGCTTTGCGCTCATTGGGATTCCCGTCCCTGGGCGGACCAGGACTCCAGCAAAGAGAATCACGACAAACCCGTGCCAGGCGCAAACGACGGAGCCTCCGGCGTCGCCGTGTTGCTGGAAGTTGCCCGGCAGATTCAGCTCAGGGAACCAAGCTACGGCATCGACATCATCCTGTTTGATGGCGAGGATGCAGGCCAGTCCGGGTTCAATGACACCTACGCGCTCGGCTCTCAATACTTCGCGAACAACAAGGATGCGAGATACTGGCCGCGCTTCGGGATTTTACTCGACTTGGTGGGAAACCGAGATCTTCAGATCTATCAGGAGCGCAATTCCTTGAAGTATGCCCCCAAAGTTGTGGAGAAGGTCTGGGATCGCGCCAAAGAACTTGGCCTCGATGCCTTTCATGCCTCCCCACGTTACGAGGTGACCGACGACCATTTGCCGCTGTTGCGGGCCGGCATTCCCTGTATCGATCTTATCGATTTTGATTACGCCCATTGGCACACGACTCAGGATACGCCCGACAAATGCAGCGCCGAAAGCCTGGCTCAGGTTGGTCAGCTTGTGCTTGGACTCATCTACGAGTGATGTTAACCGCGAGAACCCCAGATGAAAGAGTGGTTTGAAATCCGCGTGCCGGTCACCCCGGCGTCAGAAGAGTCGATTCTGAACTTCCTGTTTGAACTCGGCAGCCAGGGCCTCCAGCAGTTGGATGACGAGGTTTGGGCGTACTTTTCTTCGGGTGAAGCGGCCGAAAAATTATTGAAGGAGATCGATGACTTCCTCACGCGGCTGCCTCAGTTTGGCATCGAGGCGCCGGCTGGCCAGGCGACATTTGTTTCCGTGCCTGAAGTCGATTGGAACGCCGAGTGGAAGAAGCGTTTTAAGCCGATTCGTGTCTCGGACCGGTTCACGGTAAAACCTACATGGGAGAAGTTGGAAGAGCCGGAAACTCCCTTTGTCATCGAAATCGACCCCAAGCAGGCGTTTGGCACCGGCAGCCACGAAACCACAAAGTTGATGCTTCAGCTTCTCGAACAGCACGAGGTTACCGGTCTGCACGTCCTGGACGCAGGTACCGGCACAGGAATTCTTGCGATTGCCGCCGAGATGCTGGGCGCGGCTCAAGTCCTGGCCTTTGACAACGACCCGGTGGCGATAGAAGCCGCACATGAGAACGTGGCGCGCAATCTGGCTGACGCCAAGATCCGGCTGCTGGTTGCTGCTCCAGACAACTGTGGCATCGTGCCGCGAAGTTTCCACCTTGTGCTCGCCAACATGACGAAGAACATTATCTTCGAACATTTTGCGGCGCTTGAATCCGCGGTTGCGGCCGGCGGGCATTTGCTTCTTTCAGGCATTCTGGCGACTGAGTTGGATGAGGTCAGGGCAAGGCTGAGCCATCATCCTGAGCTGGAGGTCAAACAGAAACAGGCTCTGGGCGAATGGATTGCCTTGAGCGTGCAAAAGCATGCCTGAACTTTCTGCTATTGAGAGTGAATTCTGTCTCTGGCAATGGGATTGTTTGGATGAAATCCGGCGTGGTTGGCGCACGGGGCTTCGTGTGATTTTTTTAAGCGGTGGACCGCTTAGGAAGCCCCTCTCATCAGTTTTCCCTTAAGTTTCTTTTTGAGCATCTCGCGAGCCCGAAAAATCCGAGCTTTGACCGTGCCCAACGGGATATCCAGCAGCTCCGCGATTTCCTCGTAGGATTTTTCTTTCGAGTGGCGCAGAACGATGGCGACTTTGTAATTCTCAGGCAGCTCATCAATCGCGGCTTCGATCAGCAGGGTGCGTTCCTCATTCAGCAACTCCTTGTCCGGGCTCATGGAGGTGTCCGGGAATTCGCGGTCGAGCTCGCCATCTTTTGATTGCACGGGCTTGTTGATGGAATAAGTTTTCAACCGCTTCTTGCGCATGTGGTCGATGCAGTTGTTGATCGCAATCTTGTAGAGCCAGGTGGAAAACGCGTACTCTTCGTTGAAGGAAGGCAGGGCCTTGAAAGCTTTCATGAAAGCTTCCTGCACCAGGTCCTCCGTCTCTTCCTTGTTTCGAACCATCTTGAACAGCAAATTGAAGATAGCGCCGCGGTAGTTTTCGAGGAGTTGTCGGTAGGCGGACTCGTCGCCTTCTATGGCTTGTTTGATGAGGTCAGAGTTATCGCTTTTCACGTGATAGAAACTTTGGTTGAATGTGCAAGTTTAATAAAAAGTTACGTCAAAAATGGTAAACTGTCAAGGATAAATTATTTGCAACTTCTGCTGAATCGCCTTACTTTGAATCTATCCCAATAATGTGCAAACTGCAATGACTTCAGACTCTCGTAAAACAGCGCTCACCAAACTCTTGGACCTCGTGGTCACGGCTGAAGAGATGGCTGCGATTGATCGCACAACCATTGACAAAATCGGCATTCCCGGCATGGTCTTGATGGAAAATGCGGGCCGGAAAGTTACGAAGGTGGCCACTCAAATGCTTGGGGAAGTCAGAGAGAAGAGAGTTGACATCGTCTGTGGCAAAGGAAATAATGGCGGCGACGGCTATGTCATCGCTCGCTATCTTTCGAACAGCGGCGCCCTCGTGCGGGTTCTGCTGACCGCTGAGCCTTCCGAAATTAAGGGCGATGCCGGCCGGAATCTCGCGATCCTGGGGCAACTCGGCATCCCCATCGAAACGCAAGCTGTGGAGAAGTCCGGCGACCAGTTCGGAGACGCCGATCTCATTATCGACGCGCTACTCGGTACCGGTGTCACCGGCCCTCTGAAACAGCCACTGTCGCAGCTCGTCGAGAGCATGAACGCGGCCTCGGCTCCGATTCTGAGTGTGGACCTGCCCACCGGCATGGTTGCGAATACGGGAGCCGTGCCGGGCGCCTGCATCCACGCCTGCAACACGGTGACCATAGGCCATCTCAAGAGGGGTCTGCTGTTTTCTCCCGGCCGCGAGTGTGCGGGGAAAATTCATGTCGCTGACATTGGGTTTCCAACCAGAGTTTCGTCTGAAAGCGGCGTTCGCTGTTTCAGAGCAACCGAAGGATATGTTGGAAGTATCTTGCCCAAACGTCCGCTCGACACCTTCAAGAATCGGCGTGGGCAGGTTCTCCTGCTGGCTGGTTCGGTTGGCATGACCGGAGCCGCGGCGCTCGCCGCTGAAGCTGTTTTACGCGCTGGAGCCGGCCTGGCGATGCTGGGTGTGCCGCAGTCATTGAACCCGATCGTCGAGCAGAAACTCACGGAAGTGATGACGTTGCCGCTGGCGGAAACGGAGCAACACAGCCTCAGCTTTGCCGCAATCGACCAACTTTCCGAACGTCTGGAATGGGCGGATGTGCTAGCTGTTGGCCCTGGCATCACCACGCATGCTGATTCCACGAAACTCGTCTCCTGGCTGCTTGAGAATTATAAGAAGCCACTCGTGCTCGACGCCGACGCTTTGAATTGTCTCACCAAGGACATCGGCTTGCTCAAACAGCGAACAGGCAATTGTGTGATCACGCCACATCCGGGTGAGCTTTCGAGGCTTCTCAAGACGCCCGTCAAAGACATTCTTGACGATTCGATTGAAGCAGCCAGGCGCGCCGCAAACGATTTGGACGTGGTCGTGGTTTTGAAGGGCGGTCCGACGGTGACAGCCTCTCCGCAGGGAGAGATTGTGGTCAACAGCACGGGCAACCCCGGCATGGCAACCGCCGGAACCGGAGATGTGCTCACCGGCGTGATTGCAGGACTGGCTGCGCAGGGCATGAACCTGTTCGAAGCGGCGGTCGCCGGCGTCTATTTGCACGGGCTCTCCGGCGATATTTGCCGCAAGCTGGACGGCGAGCCCGGATTGCTGGCCGGTGATATTCTTAACAATCTACCACTTGCACTGCAACATTTTGAGGCCACTGGTGAGTCAAAAATCTCCTTCTGTTAAGTACTGGATCCCTGCCGCGGCATGGGCTGCGCTTCTGTTCGTTCTATCTTCGCTTCCATCTCAATCGGTGCCTTCGCTTGGCATCGAATATGAAGACCTTGTTTTGCATTTCCTGGTTTACTCGGTTCTGGGATATTGCCTGGGGATTGCGTTGCTGCACGACCCGGAGCGCGCCAACCTTGAGATGGCGATTGTCGCCGTCCTTTTGGGAGTGCTGTACGGCGCCTCAGATGAGTTTCATCAAATGTTTGTGCCCGGCCGCTTCTCCACGATCAGCGACTTTTTGGCCGACGGAGTTGGGGTAGTCCTCGGCGTGTTGGCTTTTCGGAAGTTTCCGGCGCTATTTCGTTTCCTTGACAGAAGATTCCTCGCCTGACCCATCCTCATTGCGCAGGCTTGTGGCAGGGTGGCAGTCAGCCACCGATTCTGAACAAGCCCGTCGAATTGACTGTCCCGCGCTCAGGTTTAACACCAAAAAACTCGATCCAAAGCTCCGTTTGCGTCAGATCGAAGCGCACAAACCCGAAGGCGGCATGCGAGAAGACTGTATCGCCCTTGTGGGTCACCTTAGTGAGTTTGCCCGCACTGCCAGAAATAATCTGAAAATGATCCCTGCCCGTGGTCAGGAATTGCAGATTGTGCTCATGGCCGGCGAAGTAGGAAGTAATGCTGTGTTCATCCATGAACTTGGTCAAGTCCCGCTGAAACTGGCGGTAGGCCGGGTGGTCCAGATCCTGCAGTCGCCGGTAAAAAAGCTTATCCACCAGCGTCGCAAGAATGACTGGGGGCACCCACCAAATCGCACTACGAAAGCCGCCGTGCGTTCCGTGGCTTTTTATCGGATGGTGACCGAGCAGAAACTTCCATTTTGCAGGACTGCCGTCGGCGAGCGCAGCCAATCTTGACCAATGCGCATCGAGCGTCTCCTGGCTCTTTTGGTCATAAAGGTCCAGGAGAACCTGCGTGTCGATGGCGAAAATCGAGACCTGCTTTGTCGCGGCCTCGCCCAGACTGATTTGCTCGGGGGTCGCCAGAGTGAGAATGTCTTTTTGCTTCAGAGCAACATACTCGGTTGAGTCATTTTTGTCCGGGTTTTGCTCGGGAGAGATTGGGTAGTACTCCCAGTTGGAGTAGATGCGCTCCGCCGTCGTCTCCTGGTGAATCACATCTCCCATGCCGTTTTTGCCACCGGCCTTGCCTGCATGGTCGTGGTTGCCAGCCACGAGATGGAACGGTACCGGCTGGCCATGATATTCGATGTCGGCGTACATCTGACCAAATGTCCTCTCGAGGGTTTGCGTCACGATTTCGTTGTTCCAGCCTTCCGGCAGCCCGTGTTCGTAGATGTTGTCACCCGCGGCCAGGACAAAAGGTGGAGTCCTGCGGCCCGGCGCGATGGCGCTCAGGTCAGCACGCAGGGCCTCGGCCACCGCCTTCTGGTTGGCATTGCCAGAACCCCAGTCGCCGAGCGCGTAGAAGGTGACTACACTGGCATTGTCAGGCCGGTCGTCACGCTCGCCAAATCTCGCACGGTCAGTTTGCCGCAGGAAGGGCCGCGTGTCACTGCAGGACAAAAGTGTCAGGGCCAGCATGACTGCTGCATATTTGTACATAACATCTCCTGGTTTCGATACTGAGCTTTCAGCCACCAATATAGACTTCCGCGTCTAAAATGAAACGGAAATCATGTGATGGCAACTTAATATTTTGCTTGCAATTTTTGGTGGCAAGCCTTACCATTGGCAAATCTACCCGATTCATCATTCCTGTTACTCATTAAAATATAAGGAGATATTTATGGGGAAATCAATAGCTACAACCGTGCTTTTGACGCTGCTTTGCCTGGCGGCCAGTTCATCCCTATTGGCCCAAAACAAGATCATCACCGTGCCGAAACCTGTCGAAGGAACGCCATTCAAGGTCAATGACAGCGGTGGTTTGTTGGGCAAGGCCTACCGTTGGTTCATGGAGGGCGAGGTGCGGTGGGCAGCCGACAGCTTGGTTAAGTTGATTGACGCCTCGGGATTCAGGATGAACCCCAACGACTACCACATCGTGGTAACAAATTTCACAGATAAACTCACGCCCATCGGGCTTCTGCATGCCGGTTCTGATTTCATGGATACCCGGCTGTATGGATTGCACGACGCAAATCTGTACTACATCTTTATTTCAAAACGCGAAAATGCGGAGTCTTTTCTGTCGGTCACGCTGACCGCAAAGGACTCTCCTTTCCAGTCCGGTATTCTCGATTTCATTCGGTTGTTTGTGCCTATACCTATCGCGCAATCGATTTCCGGCGGCGCGACCGATGTCTGGCTTGATATTCGCAAATTCGAGATTCCGGAGAAGTTTCAGAAGAATTCTGACATCAACGTTATTGTCAAAAAAGATCTCGGCACCGAGGAGTTTCTCGCGGTTGCAGAGTTCGACAATACAGCCAAAGAACAGTGGAGTTTTGGAATTGCCACGGCGATTACCTCGGCGAACGATGTCGATATCATCGTCGATAACGGCGTGATTGTCGTCAAGCCGCAGCCGTTCGGAGATTTTGCTTCGTTTGGCGTGCTCAATTACCATTTCAGCCCCGTAGATACGAAACAGCCCACGGTAGCGAGTTCCTTTCATCTGCTGGGCGGACTGCGGCTGGCGGGCTACGTTGAACCCCTGGTCGGAGTCGGCTTTGGTTTTCCAACGGGATTTCCAATAGAAGTCCACCTGTTTGGCGGCATCAGCGCGAATTTTACCAACAAGCTGAAGTCAGGCTTTGCGGTTGGCGATCAGGTTGCGGAAGGCGTGGACCCCTTCAAACTCAAGGTACGGGTGCGCCCAAGGTTTGGAATCGAACTGAAGTTTCCGTAGACTTTTTTGAAGAGCCCGTGGATGACTCAGATTGACCGGAGGCCGAGGCGCCAGGCAATCTGTGTCATCCGCAGGTTTCTGTCATTCCGGCTATGGCAATCTGGCCTTGGGGGCTAGGTGTGATAGCTGTTGGTGATCGGCATGCGCCGGTCTTTTCCGAATGCCTTGTTGGTAATCTTAATGCCCGGGGCCGCCTGCCGTCGCTTGTACTCATTGATATCGACCAGACGCGCCACGCGTATGACCTCCTCACGCGGAAAGCCTGCCGCAATGATTTCTTTCACCGTCTTGTCGTTTTCGACAAATTCCTCCAGAATCGCGTCGAGCAATTCGTAGGGCGGTAGCGAGTCCTGGTCGGTCTGGTTTGGACTAAGCTCCGCGGATGGCGCCTTTTCAATGCTCGAGCGTGGAATCAGGTCCGTGCCCGCTCTTTTATTGCGGGACTCACAAAGCTTGTAAACCAGGGTCTTCGGCACATCCTTGATCACCGCGAAGCCGCCGGCCATGTCGCCATACAAGGTTGAGTACCCCACGCTGGTCTCGCTTTTGTTGCCTGTGGCGAGCACGAGCCAGCCGAATTTGTTTGAAAGGGCCATCAGAATATTGCCGCGAATTCTGGCCTGCAGGTTTTCCTCCGTCGTGTCAGGCGGCACATTCTTGAAGATATCCGCAAGTGCCTCGACGTAGGTATCGAATGACGGCTTGATAGGCACGGTTTCGGTGTGAATTCCAAGGTTTGTTGCCAACGCCAGCGCATCGACGATACTTGTTTTGGAAGTGATTTCACTTGGCATCAGCACGCCGACGACATTTTTCGGGCCCAGAGCATCAGTCGCAATCGCTGCTGTGAGCGCCGAATCGATGCCACCACTCAACCCGATAACCACTTTGCTGAATCCGTTCTTGCGCACGTAATCACGCGTACCCAGTACCAGCGCCTGGTAGATCTCGTCGTGCAGGCCGAGCGCCTTCGGTGACGGCAATGCTGCAGGCTTGGGTGTCGAGCCAGCGGTTTTCGGTTCAAGCCGAATAAACTCGGCTTGATATAACGAGCGGTAGGCTTCTCTATCGGATTGATAGTTTTCATCGCTTTCCCTAAAGCGCCGGATCGCGGCCACATCAATATCCACCACGCGAAAATCTTCCTGGAACTGATGGCATTCAGCCAGGATTTCGCCGCGGTGGTCAACGGCGAAGCTGTTGCCGTCGAATATCAATTCGTCCTGCCCGCCAACCAGGTTGAGGTAGACGACAGCAGATCTCGTGAAGCGCGCCCGCGTCACGCCAATTTCTATGCGGTGGCGCCGTTTGTCCATGTAGTAAGGGGAGGCGGACAGGCTGAGGATGACCTCTGCCCCGGCGCTCAACCCCTGACATTCGGTCACGCCATCCGGCACCCAGATATCCTCGCAGATATTGAGCCCGAAGCGCGTGTCGTTGAAGTCGAATACCAGCGGCCGGTCTCCGGGAACAAAGTAGCGCTTTTCATCAAAGACGCTGTAGTTCGGCAAGCAAATTTTGTGGTAAACAGCAGCGATCTCACCGCTTTGCAGGATGGCCGCGGCGTTGTAGATGTTGTCGATATCCTGGTCATGATCGACGAAGCCAACAATACTCACAATTCGCTGATTGGCGGCGGCGAGCTGCTTCAGGTGGCGCCGGTTGTCTTCGTTGAATTTTTTCTTGAGCAGCAGGTCTTCCGGAAAATAGCTTGGCACGGTAAGCTCAGGGAAGATCACGATATCGGCGCCCTGGTCTTCGGCTTTTTCGATGTGCTCCAGTATTTTCTGGCAATTGGCGTCGAACGCGCCGACTGTAGTGTTGGTCTGCGCAAGCGCAATGCGTACGGAATTCTTACTCATGAATGGCACACCTACAGGGGATGGTCAGGTCAATTTCGGGCTAACTTACAGCCTGGGACAGTGAAATGCAAGCTATGATTTTTCCAATTTCTGCAAGAACCTGCGCCGGCATCCTCAGGCGGCAGGTGCCGGCAAGAGCCCAAAATGCAAAAGGGCAGCGGTATCGCGGCCCTTTGAGTTTGCTCTGGAAGATGTCCCGGCGCTGGCGTAAATCACGCTCGCTGACGATGAAGCGATTTATCGATGGCGCTAGTCATGGCGTTGGTGTCGAGGTCTCCACCAAGGAATGCAGCGATTTCGGCGACGTATTTCGACGGGTCTCTCAGCACTTCGTTGTAAGGCACATACAGCGTTTCAAAATTCGGTTGTGCTTCCAACCACTCTTCAACCTGAAGCAGATGTTTCTCGAAAAGTTTCGCGATTTCTTCGTCGCTGACGCTGTCAGTGGGCTGTCCGCGGCGGACCAGCATCTGCTTTTGAGATGCGAGAATTTCTTCCATCTTGCGCCGCATGAACAGGACTTTGTAGGTGTGGTTTTCAGGCAAGTCTTTTAGAAGCTGGGAGATGACCTTGACCGCTTTGCCCTGCGACACCTGCAGCCAATCCTTGTCGTCGCTCTTGTCGAGCTGTTTGACTTTTTCCAGTTCGTAGTAGCCTTTGGGATTGTCATCGTCTGCTTTGCGGATATTGTCTACGACGGGCTCGATGCCGCCGGCTTCGAGCATTTTCATCATCATTGATGTGCCTGAGCGGGGCAGGCCTGAGACAATTGCTATAGTGTCTTGATTCATGGAAAACTCCGTTCCTTTATGATTTATTCTCACGGTTCCCTGGATGTTGTGCCCGGCAAATGGGCACTCTTATATCGTCTTGATGCCGGAATTTCTAAACTCTAGAAAGTACTGGTGTTGCGTGGTTATTGCGGAAAATTATTCCCTGCGCAGTGTTTGCTCTTCATTGTTCCAGCGCCACACGGGCTTGTTTGGGTGGACGTGCACGCCCCCGAGCCAGTAATCTGTTTGATTGATGTTGAGGTTGTCTCGGTTGCCAGCCAGGACCGCCTTACCCATCGGCGTCAGCTTGAAGTAGGCGTTCTGAAACTTACCGGAACTAAAGGGCAGGTTGGGTGCGCCCACCTCATAAATGCCAACCAGCGGGTTTTGCAGCGTGCTCAGGTAGCGCAAATGGTTCCAGAATTGGATATCGCCAAATCCGTATACAGGATGCAATTCATTGAACATCGGGAATAGAGGGCGGAATTCATCGACCCCACCCACGATCAAATCCATTGCTGCGTTTTCAATCTGGCCCAAGCCGTTCTTCACCCAGGGGAAGCGCGCCAAATGTGCAAGCATGGCATTTTTCAGAAATGGCAGGCCGGCAGTTTTTTTTGCAATGACTTTGCAAATTTCGTCTGGCGCCGGAGCGGTATAGGCCTTCCACGCCTCTCTGACCGTGTCGAGCGCGTCCTCACTGAGTTCCTGGCGTTCTTCAAATAGCGTAGCCATCTGGGCCGGGTTCAGTTGCCCGAGACCGAAGAAAGGCTCGATACCCGGGAAGGAATCAATGCAGACCAGTGAAATGCGGGTGGTCTTCCGCGCTTGCCTGGCCAGTCTGTCCACTGCATACAAGAGGTTGACCTGACAGAATAAGTCAAACTCGAACCAGAGCACGACTTCATCGTGCGACGTGGCCTTGAGCAGGGCGTTTTCCTGCGACAGAAGCCCTGTCTTGCACTCTTCGAAGTCCTGGTTACACGATTCCGCCAGGTGGTTGGCTCGCAGAGTGATCCATTCATCCAAGGGCAGATTAGCCGGAGTTGGGCCTGTTACGAGTGCCTCGCGCCAGGGCAGAATGTCGCCTTGCAGGCCGGTTTCGCGAAAGACATCAACGATTGCATCGCCATTCAGAATATGCAGCATTTTTTAGTCCCCATGATAGTGCAACGCTAGCCAGACTGTCTTGCATCCGTTATCTGTCCATTCGACTCTGTGGCGGACGTGGGCCGGGATGACGATGCTGTCACCCGGGTTAAGCTCGACGATCTCAGGGTTGTTCTGAAAACGCAAGCCGGCTGCGCCCGTCAACAACATCACCCATTCGTCCCGCTCCTGATCATACCACTCGTCGTCAGGTGTGGTGTGGCCGTCTGAGACGATTGTTTCAAACAGAAAATGCGGGGTTTCGACCAGGGTCTGAAAGAGTTCTTCCCCGGACTTTTTCGGCAGCTCCGAGAACAGATTCCGCCGTTCCGGATGTGCCATGTTTTTGTGTTTACTCACCCAGAATGTCCTTGTTGAAGCATTCCGGACGTTTGCCCGTAATGCTTTTGTAGAAATCCTGCAGTTGCACCATATCAGCGGTTTTGTCGTCCGTTGGAAATACCGCCGGCCCGAATCCGAGACGCTTGCGAGAGTAGTCGAGAAAGCCGGGAACAATCGGCACCGCGGCTTCTTTGGCGACGTGATAGAAGCCCGTCTTCCATTTTTCCACCCGTTTGCGAGTGCCTTCGGGCGCGACCACCAGAATCATGCCATCGCCTCTCTTCAGGGCCTGAACTGTTTGCTGCACCACGCCATGACTCGAGGTCCTGTCAATCGGGATGCCGCCCAGCCGTTTCAGCAGCCCGCCCAACGGCTTACGAAAAATTGAATTTTTGGCCATCCAGCTTATTTTGACGCCGATGACCAGCAAGCCCGCAAAACCGTAAAACGCGTCCCAGTTGGATGTGTGCGGTGCGGCAAGCACCACATAGCTGGGCAAGTTCGGCAATTCGCCCTCGAACTGCCAGCCTGATAGTTTCAGGATCAGCTTTCCGACAAGCGGGGATATTCTAGCTTCATGTTTGGGAATGGCGTTGCCAAGATGCGGAACGTACATGGATGTTTCCCTGGGCAAATAGTCAGCGCTTGTCGAACGGTTTGGCATATTTTTTCAGGCCGTTTCTCAGAAAATCAAGTGCTCCGGGAGTTTCCTGCCAGTATTGGCCGTAGTTTTCCCAGTAGACCAGTGCTTCTTCTTTTTCCTCGTCGAATTCTGTGTCGAGCAGGCCATCGAATTCCGTATGCCGGCTCTTGACCAACTCTTCGGCGATAGAAGGCAGAAATTCAATGGCGGCTTTTAGTGCTGCGTCGAGCTTCTTCTCCTGTTTGAGCTGAAACAGGGCCAGAAGTCGCCCGTAGAAGGTGTCGGACAAGCCGTCTTCCGGGAACATGTCACAAATCTTGAGCACCTCGTCAGGGCGCTGCAAGTCGAAATTCGCTTTCGCCGCCAGCGCCCGAATACCCTGGTTGTCGTTCGGGTTCCAGGCCAGCAGATTCGTGAAAATATCTAGCGCTTCATGGACGCGGTCCTGCTCATATAAGTCTACACCAAGCGCTTCGTAGGCCCGCAGAAATGGCCGGTTTTCCAACCAGCCCCATTCAAGACGCATGTCGAGTAGATTGATGTGCTTCGGAAAACAGCCCAGGCCGGTTTCCACTGCCTTTTCCCAGAGGTTGAAAGCGACTTTGAACTCTCCCTGTTCGCGCAGACAAACCGCTAGGTGATGCAGCGCATCAATGTGCTCCGGATAAGCATCGATCACCGAGTGCAAAATATCCTTGGCTTTGGAGAACTCTTCCGCGTCGATGAAGTCTACCGCATCGAAGATCTGTTCGTCAAGGCTGTTGACATATCTCGGGTACTTGAAGCGATAGTTGTCGTCTTCCAGGTGTTCAAGCTTGGTTTGATTCTCAGACATCTTGTTTTCCACTTGTGTTCCTCAGCAGTTGCGGCTCAGGTGTCCGCCGGCTTATCCGGGGCCAGGTTAAGCGCTGCGGAGTTGATGCAGTAACGCTTGCCGGTGGGCTTTGGTCCGTCATCGAAAACATGGCCCAGATGGGCATCGCAGCGGCTGCAGACCACTTCGGTTCGCACCATGGAATGGCTGGCATCGACTTCGGTTGTCACGTTCTCTGCCGATGCGGGCGCTGTGAAGCTTGGCCAGCCGGAGCCCGAATCATATTTGTCTGCCGAGAGAAATAGCTCAGCACCACAGCAGACGCAACGATAAGTGCCCGGCTCTTTGCAGTCGTGATAGGCGCCGGTAAATGCTCGTTCCGTGCCCTTCTGCCTGGCGACCGCATGCTGTTCAGGCGTGAGCTGCTGACGCCATTCCTCATCTGTTTTTGAGATCTTTTTAGACATGAGTCCTCTACAAAAGCACAACGTTCTCGTGTTTCAACAAGTATTCTTTTCGCCAGATTCCGCCGCCAAACCCGATGAGCGCCCCGTTGCTGCCAATCACGCGGTGACAGGGAATGATGACCGGAATTCTGTTCCGGCCATTGGCAGCACCCACGGCGCGTACGGCCGCTTCTTTGCCCAGAGCCCTGGCGATGTCCATGTAGCTTCTTGTTTCTCCGAACGGGATCTCGAGTAATTCCTGCCAGACAGATTTTTGAAAATCTGTACCTTGCGGACGTAGTGGCAGTTCGAAACTGTGTCGGGTCCCGTTGAAGTATTCGTCAAGCTGCTGACAACATAAGCCCAGAGCATCGGGCCCCACTTCGTCTGACGCAGACTCCAGTTCGGTAAACTCAATGGAGTGAACAGCATCATCGGCGCCCGTGAGTTTGAAGATTCCGATTGGCGATTTGTAGTATGCTGTGCTGGTCTCGCTCATATCAAGGATCGGTAAAGAAAAACTGCTGCATAGGCCTGCCAGCCTTGCCAGCCGGCTGCAAGCTTGTTGATTTCTTCACACCCGGGCTTTGCCTCAAGATTGAGCGCGAGCTTGATGGCCTGTTGCAAGCCGACGTCGCCGGCCGGGAATGCCTCCGGATCGCCAAGGCAGCGCATGCTGACATAATTTGCCGTCCAGTCGCCAACCCCTCTGATTCCCAGCAAGTCAGACTTGGCTTTTGAAAAACTACCGTGGGCAAGAAGCCCGTGCCTAGAGAGCGTCCCGTCGCTAATCAATTTTGCCATTCCCAGAAGATATTCGGATTTTCTGCGCGTATTCTGGTGCGCCACCAGATCGGCAACTGACAGCCCGGCCACGATTTCGGGCCTGGGAAATAACCAATAGGTGTGGCCTTGCCAGGAGTGAGATTCTCCAAATGAGTGCACAAAGCGTCTGAACAGCGTGTAGGCAAACTTCAGATTGATTTGTTGCCCGATAATGGCCCAACACAATGCCTGAAACAAGTCTGGAATTCGGACGAGACGTAACCCCCGGAAGCGACAAACGATATCTCGCAGCACTTTGTCGCATGCGGCCAACTCATAGAACGGCGAAAGGTCTCTTTCCAAATCGAACCACTCATGGACATACGCCCTAAGACCGTGCCTGGTTTTGTCGTCCGGTTGATGTGCTGGAAAGATTATCTGCAGATTTCCTGCCTCATCGACGCCAAGCGAAATCAAGACTAGCTGGCCGTTAATTTTCAGAACTTTTAGAATCCTGCCATCGACGATGCAGTGCAGTGGTTCGAGATGTGAACGGTTGAGATAGGCAAGACTTTGTTCAAATCTGAATCGCGGCGGAGTCTTGATTTGCATCGGCTAATGTATCAAATCCTGTGGTCGAAGTCAATTATTTCTTTGCTCCGGTTTATGTGATTTTCAATTGCATGTTTACGATTATGTCTTATATTTGAACGTTTTGAAACGAGGAGAAATCAGCAATTCAGATTGCTCGCGAACAATTAAAGCACCTGTCGTTGGTGGAGCGCGCCAATTTCCGGGTGACTCATTACTTGAACTGGTCGCCGCTGGCCCGGCGCCTGCTGACCTTGGTTCTGGCAAATGTCGGGCAACGCTGGGTCGAGTTTTTTATGGCCAGGAGCGTTGTCGCGCACGGCTTCGAGAACTTCCAAAAGGCTGACCCGCAACGCTCGGTTCTACTGGTGGTGAATCACCGGACGTTCAACGACCAATTCACGATCTGCGCCCGGCTTTTTAAGATGTTCGGGGCGCATCACAATATTTTCTTCCCGGTGCGCGCCAACTATTTTTACGATAACCCAGCCGGTTTGCTGGTCAATATGGTGCTCGCACAAGGCGTCATGTATCCGCCAATCATCCGGCAAGGGGCCCGCAGGCGCTGGAATCAGACAGCTACGGACATCATGGTCGAGCTTCTGAAACATCCGCAGAACATGGTGGGAGTTCATCCCGAAGGCAGAAGGAATCAGAGGCCCAGCCCCTACGACTTGCTACCGGCGCAGCCCGGGTGCGGAGAACTCATCTATCGCGCCAACCCGAACGTGATTCCGGTTTTCCTGCAGGGTTTTGCCGACAATGTGTTCGACATGCATAGAAACAGCGTGAGCCGTGATCCCGACCGCAAGCCTCTGGTTCACATGGTGATGGGAGAGCCTCTGGACTTCAGCAAAGAGCGGGAAATGGAGCAGAACCGAAAGACCTATTTGCACATTTCACAGCGCGTCATGGCCAGGATCGGTGAGTTGAGTGTACAGGAAAAAGAAATTCGTCGCAGCCAATCGTGAGTTTTGTGAAACAACGGAACTTTTTTTGAATCGGAGAATAATAGTATTAGTAGTTTGATTTAAGGCGACCGCGTAGCAAAAGAACTATTCCTCCCTCCGGTTACGTGGTCGCTTTTTTTATTGTTCTGCGCATCCTGTTCCTTGCCTCACACCTCAGTGGATCTAAGCGGATGATTCATCCATAAGGATGTGCGGAGTTGCAACACATCGCTATCGAGTAACTATACCTGTAATTGAAGGAGACATCAAACATGGTTAGCATTGGCAAAGAAATAACTGATTTTGAGTTGGAAGTTTTTCACAAAGGCGGGTTTCACGAAGTCAAGCTTTCCGACTATCGCGGCAAATGGGTCGTGCTGGTGTTTTATCCAGCGGACTTCACGTTCATTTGCCCCACGGAGTTGGGTGAGCTGGCGGATCTCTACCCCGAGTTCCAAAAAGCTGGCGCTGAGGTTCTGAGCGTGAGCACGGACACCGCCTTCTGCCACAAGATCTGGCACGAGCAGTCATCGACTATCGGCAAGATTGATTTTCCAATGGTGGCAGATCCGACTGGCGCACTCTGCCGTGAGTTTGGCACCTACATCGAAGGCGAGCCAGGCGCCCTTGTCGAAGATGCGGGCCTTTCCCGTCGCGGCTCGTTTCTCATCGATCCCGACGGGGTTTTGACCGCCCTTGAGATTCACGACAACAGCATCGGCAGGAATGCCTCTGAGCTGCTTCGCAAAGTCCAGGCCGCCGACTTCGTCCGCAACAGCGATGGTCTGGTTTGCCCGGCAAACTGGCAGCCGAATGCCGACACCCTCAGGCCAGGCGCCGACCTGGTTGGTAAGATCTAGCACATCGAATATCGCAGTGGCCGCCAGGCCGCGGTCACTGCATCCCTTTGAAGAACAAGCCAACGCCCATATGATTTACCTTCAACTCCTGTCCCTGGCCATCCTGATTTCAGCCATTATCGAGATTCATTCGGAATACCGCGGCGCCCGGCGCATCGTCTTTATTTTCAAGCCTCTGACAATGCTGGGCATCATTGCCATGGCCGCGCTGCTCCACTCGCCGGAACAGGATTTCTACAAGAACATGGTCTTGCTCGCACTCTGCTTTTCTCTGCTCGGCGACATTTTTCTGATGTTGCCTTCTGATAGATTTATTGCCGGCCTGGTGAGTTTTCTCGTGGCGCATCTGTTTTACATCGCCGCATTTTGGCAGGCGGCGCTGATGGCGCCATCAATGACGTGCGGTGTTGCGGTCTTGCTGGTCATGATTCCTGTGTATCTTCTCTTGCACAAAAATCTGGGGAATCTACGGGCGCCGGTTGTCGTTTATATTTGCGTCATCGCCACAATGGTTTGGGCCGCGGCCAGCAGTTGGCTGGCGCTGGATTCTCCCGGTGCGGCGATTGCGCTGGCCGGGGCTCTGTTGTTTATGATCTCGGACACTGTGCTCGCCGTCAATCGATTTCGGCGGCCGTTTGGCGCAGCCCGACCAACCATCATGGCAACGTATTTTGCTGCGCAGTGGCTGCTTGCGTTGTCGGTTTCGTCGCTCGGACTTGCTGCGCTGAACAGTTCACTATAAGAAGAGATGAAAACAGATCGCGTCAAGAAGGATGAATTCGAAATAAGCACTGACCCCGCCAGGTTGGATTTCAAGATGGTGCACGCCTTTCTGCAAGACTCGTACTGGGCCAGCGGGATATCGTTCGAGAAGGTCCGAGCTTCCCTGGAAAACTCATTTTGCTTCGGCGTATACAAGGCTGGCGAGCAAGTTGGCTTTGCCCGCGTCATTACGGATTTTGCCAGGTTTGGCTATCTCGCCGATGTTTTTATTATCGAAGAATACCGCGGTCTCGGGCTGGCTAAATGGCTTATGCAGACCATCATGCACCACCCGGACCTGCGGGGTATCATGAAGTGGTGTCTGATGACTCAGGATGCGCACGGGTTATATGAGCAGGTCGGTTTCAAGGCGCCAGCATCACCTGAAATGTACATGGAACTGAACAACCAACCGGAGAAGATGCAATGAAGAAGATGCTATGTTCAGCCAGATGGCTCACGACTATCTGGCTGTCATTCGTGCTGCTGGGCTGCACCACCGTGGACAGCAAAGAGCCGGCGCCCGTCGCTGACCAGGATGATTTCAAGAGCTACTGGTACGCCGGCGAAGCAGAACTCACCCGCTACGAACTGCAGCAAGCGCGCTACGGTGAAATGCGCCAGGGCGACGCGGTTCTGATTTTTGTCACCGAGGATTTTCTTGCGGACAAGCAAGTCAAGTATGAGTTTGGCGACAAGGCCAGCGCCATCCCCGTTCTCAAACTCAATGCCACCAGGAAGTTCTATACCGGTATCTATCCGTACTCGGTGATGAGTTCGATCTTTACTCCGGTGCAGGCCGGCACGCCGACGCTGAAAATCACAACCTCGTCGCAGGAGTGGTGCGGTCACACCTTTATGCAGCTCAACAACCGGGATGGCAAGGTCGCGGTCGAGTTGCGCTCTTATTTTCAATCGGAAGGCGACAAGAGCTTCGAGTTGAACCCTGCTCTGCTCGAGGATGAAGTCTGGACCAAAATCCGTCTGGCGCCGGAGTCGTTGCCGACTGGCGATATCGAGATGATTCCAGGAACCCTCGCCGCACGTTTTCGGCATACCGGCTTCAAAGCCGAGAAAGCCACGGCAACTCGCAAAGACGAACGCAACGCCGAGTTGTCGGATGACGCGTTGCAGGTCTACACCGTGAGTTACGGCGAACTCGAGCGCACGCTGGCGATAACTTATGAAACAGCTTTCCCGCATCGTATTCTCGCCTGGGAGGAGACCCAACCCAGCGGCTTTGGCAAGAACGCTCATCTGATGACCACACGCGCCGTGCGGACGCATTCCAAGAAGATGCCGTACTGGTCGAAGAACAAATTGTCTGACTCACATTTGCGCGACGAGCTCGGCATCATCTATTAGACTCAATCATTGTGGCGTCGGGTGGCAAACGCGCTCGCCAGCCGACGCCCTGATTTCCGCACGACGACCGCGCCTCTCCATTCAGTTGGCAAATCCGAACCAGGGCCGCCGGTACTGACTCCTCAACCACCAGGGAAACTCCGTGAACATCGAACAGATTACCATTGCAGCAACCGACCGGTTTAAACTCGCCGTCACAGTCCACCGGGAAGCTGACGCGGACTGTGCCGGTGTCATTGTCATCTGCGCCGCGACAGGTGTGAAACGGCAGTTTTATCAGCCCTACGCCCGCTATCTCGCGGAGCAGGGATTCGTTGTCCTGACCTTCGACTATCGTGGCATCGGCGATTCCCGGCCTGTTACGTTGAACAAGTTCAAGGCCCGGATGAGCGATTGGGGCGAAAAAGATATTGCCGGCGTTCTGGACTGGGTGCGGCAGGCGTACCCGGAGAACAAAATCATGGTCATCGGGCACAGCGTGGCCGGCCAGGTTCTCGGACTGGCGCACAACAATGATCTCGTGTCGGCCGTGGTCACGGTTGCATCGCAGAGCGGTTACTGGAGATTCTGGCCCTGGAATTTACGCTATGTCATTTTTGTTTTCTGGTATATGGTTATCCCGTTGTTGACAACGTTGTTTGCCCGTTTCCCTTCGAAATTCGTTGGCATGGGAGAAGACCTGCCTGCCGGGGTCGCGTTTCAGTGGGCCAGTTGGGGCAGAGATCCAGATTACATTTTGGGTAAGAATAGTCTGACCAGCAAAGACAATTTTAGCCAATTCACAGGGTCCTGGCTGTCCTACAGCCTGGAAAACGATTTCTTCGCTCCGGCCGAAGCAGTGGACAGGCTCGTAACCTTTTATCCCAATGCCAGGCCCACCCGCAAACATTTGACCGCAGGCGATCTCGGCGTTAAGCGCTTCGGACATTTCGATTTTTTCAAACAGCGGTTCAAGGACAGCCTTTGGCAGGAAACTGTGGAGTGGCTGAGCCGTCAAACGGCTTCGGAGTCGGGTGATGAGCCTGACCAGTCCGCAATAAATGCAATGTAAGGAGTTAACATGCTTTCCCTCACCCTCGCAATTTCATTGCTCATGAGTGTACCCGGATATGCGCCGCCGGCGCGCGGCATCCTGAACCAGAAGGCGCCGAGCTGGGCAGTCGACCAATGGCTGCAATTGCCGGAAGGCAGAAAAGCGCTGGACGTTGACGATTTTGAAGGCAAGGTCGTCTACCTCTACTGTTTTCAATCCTGGTGCCCGGGCTGCCATTCGCATGGATTCCCGACCCTGCAAAAGGTGATTCGCGAATTCGAAGATGATGACGATGTGGCCATCGTGGCTATTCATACCACGTTCGAAGGGTTTTCGCAGAACGGCGCGCGGCAGGCAAAGGAAGTTGCCCGGCGCTACGATCTGGATATTCCGGTTGGCCAGAGCGGCACACGGGCGCAACGTTCCAGGCTGATGGCGAACTACCGGACGGGCGGCACGCCGTGGACCATCATCATTGACAAACAAGGCATCGTGCGCTACAATGATTTTCACATCTCGCCGGAGGGAGCGATTGAGGTGATTGGACGGCTGAAGTAATTCTGCTCACGCGATGAGCATGGCTGAATCGCAGGTAACCCGGGCCAACTGACGCGCGTCCGGTGTTGTACCTGCGAACCTTGCACGGGCCCGTCTCCGCTGTGCCAGCCGCCGCGGACCGGGCCCGGCAAGTTTCTGCCAGGCCGAGACCCGTGCGACAGACCAAGTTCGACCCTTGACAGCCCGCGTGAAACGTGGTTCAGTGCGCTGCGTGCGAGCGTCTTCTTTTTTGACGGGAGAAACAACAAACCCACCTTGCTGCAGGCCGGTGTCGCCATGACATGAGCGCGAAACCCTATCAAACAAGAGCTGCAGGCGGCGCCGGACGACGAAGAAGTTTTCTCGGACACAGGAAAAATGAACTCAGTCAACCGAGAAATGATCTCCGAACAAGAAGCAGTCATCTCGGACGACGGAGTTGTTATCTCTGACGGCGGAAGAATCATCTCTGACGACGAAAAAGTGATCCCGGACAACGGAAAAATGATCTCCGAACACGAAGAAGCCATCCCGGACAAAGAAAAAGTCATGCCGGATAAGGGAGAAGTCATCTCGGATAACGAGAATATTATGCCCGAAAGCGACAACGTCATCCCGGAGGACGAAAAAGCTATCTCGGGCGACGGACCTGCAACGGCAGATGTCCTAACAGCAATGAGGCGGAGGTGAAGCGCTGAGTGTTCTGATGGGGAATGCAGTTCCCCATTTATTCTTCGTGTGCGGGATTGCCGAGATGGCGAGGCAGGTGGGCGATAGATCCCGGATAAATATTGAAAAAGCTAGAGTTAAACGTTTTGTGCATCAACAAGAATCCGTGCTCATCCGTGTCAATCAGTGGCGACGGAGATTTTGGAGCGTGACTGATAACAAGTGAATCCAGACAATTCAACATTGAATCCCAAAACAGGTGTACCGACAAAATGAAAGACAAGCTTTTTGTATTGCTAGCCATTTCTATGTCCCTCGTGAACAACCTGAATGCTCAGGGCGGCGAACGTTTCACCGAAGTCCAATTCCTGACAGAAGACAGCGTTCGCATCAGCGCCAGCTATCAGCTTCCGGCAGTTCAAACGAAATCATCACCCGCGGTTATTCTTATCCATCAAGGCGGCTCTTCAAGACAGGAGTGGTTTGGCTTATCTCTTGTTAAGCACCTGCATGAAGAGGGGTATGCCATACTGGCCTATGATGTTCGCGGACATGGCAAATCCGCCAAGGATGAAGGCAGCCTCACCGATTTGTTTAACAATCCGAACAGGGCGCCACTGGATTTGCTGGCAGCTACTGAATTCCTGCAGCGCGATAAGCGCATAGATGCCGGGAGAATCGGTATTCTGGGCGCCTCGATCGGGGCAAACCTGGCGTGCATGGCGGCGGCTTCGGATAAGTATAACGTGAAGTCTGTCGTATCCATCTCCGCCAAAACATCCGCTGCCCAAAACCTGAGTGGTATGAAAGAACAAATTCGCCCCCGCACTGCATTCCACATCGCCTCAAAAGAAGAGCAGGGAGGCCAGCGCGATAAATGGGCCCATGAACTGTATGCCATGACAACCGGCGAAAAGAAAGTCGAGATTTCAGACGGCAGCAAGCATGGTTCTTTCATCTTGAGGGAATCGAAATCTCTTGAGAAAAGCATCCTTGCATGGTTTAGGAAAACACTGTGACTCACCGCCGGCACCAGCATGGTTCGCAAAATCCACTTGGCCGTCTTTGCAGATGATAGGTCTTGCCATGCTTCGGGCCTGAGCATCAGTGTTTCAGAAAAGAAACTTTCTGCTTGACATAACCAACCTGCTTGCTTAACTTTGTTCACCTCTTGGTGAACAGATTCTATTACGACTCCCGTAGACCGACTTCTTTGAGATGACAGTCGCTGATTCGATTTCGTATCAGCCTTCCTTGTGAGCTTCCTGCGGCGGCGAAACAGCGCTAACCGACTTTCGAACACAATAGCAGTTGCTTTTTTTTACGCTTCTTGAGAGATTTGCCTATTGCGGTGCCTCTGATGTTGTTGTGGGCGTGAGCGTTGGCAAGAATAACTAAGCTGCGAATCACAAGAGGAGCGGAGATTCGAAGACTGTCGCATTGAAACAGATAACACAAGGGAAGGAGAGAAAATGCCAAATCTAAGATTATTGTTGCGTTTGCTGTTGTCCTTGTTGCTGGGAGTTTTAATTGGCGTGGTTGTGGTTCTGGCAATCGACCGCTGGCTTAGGACAAATGAGTTCGGGCTGCCTCCTTATGACGGCACCGGCGATGATACCGCAGCCTGTGGGGAGTTTAAACCATTTGACTGGGATTCTAACGACACGTTCTCAGAAAACGGAATTGATGCCGACCTTGGTTTTGCTTTCAAGGAACGTGCATCTGGATGTACCACCAAGTGTTCTACTGCCTTCATTCAAATCGTACGTACGCTTGATTTGGATGATCCGAAGCGATTCTACTTTCCAACGTATCAAAAAATGCAGAGAGCCACGCTTGACGGCTGGTATGTCGATCGCGGCGACGGTTACGAATGGGTGTATTTCGGACGGCGCAATGGCAATGAAGTAGAATTCCACGACTATGTGAAGCCAGGGAGTGAGTTGGTCCCGGCTAAATTGAGCGACCGCCCCTATCGCCCTGAGAACCATCCCTTTCTTGGCATTCGCTGGCAGGCCGTAACCGCAGCCGTTTGCCTCGATGGCGAGTACCAGCCTGCCGCACACGGCTATTACGCCTGGAGTTGGACCGTGACAAAGCAGGGCAAAGTCGAAAGAGTGCGAAGCCAGTTGGCGAAGGCATCGCTAAAGCTCGCCTTTGAAGCGGCTTTGAAGCGGTGGAATGACCAAACCGAGGACTGGGGGACGAAGCCGTATCCTCTGAAGTTGACTCGCAGATAACAAGGAGACGTTATGATAAGAGTTGTAGGTTCCTAATTCCGCGTTTATTTTCTTAGACGCGGAGTAGATAGGCTAGAGGCTGGATTTTATCGTAGGGCATTGACCCTGTCAAGGAGACTGGTTTTGCCTTTAGCTGAA
>JAJDAF010000011.1 GCA_029261995.1 Candidatus Zhuqueibacterota bacterium | reverse complement strand
GAAAAGTTAATCCTGATAAAATTAATGTATAAGGTTGGAGCCTTTTTTGCAAGCAATTTACACGAATTCTGTAATACGTAACTCCTAAATTATTAATTGATTATATTGTGGTGTCCAAGCAAATTTTGGGGGACATCCTGTTAGTCTTCATGTCCTATTGACCTTGACAATAGTGTTTGTATTGGCCACAGGATATTTTTTATGGCGCTCTTTCCATGGCTATTACTATTCGTACCTGCCAAAAGCTTCAGAAATCGAGCACGATATCAGTGCCATAAAGGATTACTATAAAGACCCTTACTACAACGACGTTGGCGAACAGAAGATTGCTAACTTGATAGATGAGGACATCTACAATCTGCTTAAGAGAAATTACACCATTTGCATTGACGAGAATATTGAAAGCAATGAACGAAAGAATGACTTGTTGCTAAAGACATCAAATAGTCTGACATACACTTTGCTACTACTATTCATAAGCAGTATACCATTTTACCTAAAAGCCAATTCGACCCAGAAGATTCACAAAGTCGAAGTTGTACAATCCATTGAGGAGAAGAATGAAATGTCAGATGAACAAGACAACGCATCGGATTCCAGGGAACCGGAGGCAACACCGCCTCCAAAGCCGGAACCTACACCAATAAGATCGATCAAAGAGGGTTCATTTGGTGAGATACGACCACGCGACATACATCCAGGGAGCCCGCCTACAGAGTCTGAAGACGCCGGCTCAGGCGACAAGGAATAGAGTTCTTCGTTCCCACGCTCCGCGTGGCGACCGCAGAGCAGGACGCTCCTGCGTCCAGTGACAGGGCTCTTACGTTCCGTTCATGAAACGCGGGACGCAGGAGCGTCCCTAGATGCATTCCCACGCCGAGCGTGGGAACGAGAGCTTCCAGGTTATGCGTTGTAGTCGTCCCTCAGGCTTTCGCTCAGCCTCCCGCATTTGTGAACAAAACTTCTTCACCCCGGGTAGAAATAACCTACCGCATTATGGGCCAAAAATCTCGGCTCCTTTCCAACTTGTGTCCCCGCTTTAACAAAATTTTCGAGATCGAGACCAAGATCAAAAGCATCGGGATCAAAAATTGAAAACATCGGACGTTTTTGATTTTTGATCCCGATCAAAACTGCAAAAAGTCCCGTTGTTTTTGTCAAAAAAGCCCGATTTTTCGGCTAAAAATTACAAGAAAACCATGGTTTTTGACGTATCGGGGCGCAGTTTGGGTGTGGGTTTTCGGAAGGCCGGCTGGCGGCCAGAGGCGGAAGATGGGTAGAAATGACCGCGGCGGACAAGCTGCCCGCCGCGGCTAAGTGCTATGCGGTCTTTTTGTAGTCGATGGTGTCCAGCACTTTTTTCACCTCTTTGCCCGGCCGGAAGAGCAGGTGGTTGGATTTGATGTTCTGCACGGTCACCTCTTCCGCGGTGTCAGAACCGTTGCTGTGCAGACTGAGCCGGAAATAGCCAAGGTCGCCGAGTTTGATGGTCTTGCCATCGGCGATGTTTTGCGGCAGCACGGTGACCAGGCCTTCCAGCACAGCCATGGTGTCAATAGTGCTGACGGTGGAGCGGGCCGCAATCTGTTCGGCGAGCTGGCGCAGACTTACCGCGCCAGTGCTCTTGGCCAGTGAATAGTACTTCTTGGGGGATTGCGGGTCGCCGGGCATACCCCGGGCGACGATTGTGTAGTTTACCGACATAGCGAAACTCCTTTCGCAAGTGAGTAAGAGTGGCTGTCAGGCGATGAAGTTGGAGGCTCATGATTGCAGGGTCACATCCGCCCAGCCCTGGACTTGTATGTATCATCGGCAGAAAAGGTGAGAATCTGAGCAATGTTGCGGTAATTTGATAATTAGTGTTTGACTGAAAGCTATCCATTGTGTCATTCTGAGCGCGGAGTCCCCAATGCTACGCCTCGGACAAATGTTTGGGGCGCGAAGAATCCTTGGTCATCCTTGCCTGGGAAGGAGATTCTTCGCACGGAAACGCTGGACTTGAAAAGCAGCGAAAGGGAGTTTGTGCTCAGAATGACATGAGTTCCCTGGTTCTTGGTCAATCACGCTGTATCATGCCTCAATCTTGATAAGATACTTGTATCTTTATGTCTTACAGATTCCTATTGACATACTGTGCCGTTTTTTGTATTCTATATTATTCAGTTGTTCAGTAAGTCAAACATCAACTTCTTCTCGCCCGTTTCTTTGTGACCCTTGCGAAACAGCGATCCTTTCCCTAGTCCGCGTACGAGATAGGCGGCCTGTGCCGATTGCCACAGGCTGTTCAGTCTGAGAAGAGCCTGACAAGTCGCATAAACCCATTGTTTCGAGTTTATCGTGTATCTGTTAGTGGGGCAACTTGCTCATTCGTTGTGTTGCTCTAACCGCCAAGTAAATCTATTTTAATGCGCCCGGAGTGGTGCAGCCACAAAACCAAAGGAATGCCAAATGAAGAGTCGGATACTTGTCTTTACAAGCATCGCATGGCTGGTGCAATTTTTCACCCCTGCGTTCTCACAAACACCTCCGCCGCCCCTTGGTCCGCTCACAGCGTCCGCTGAAGCAAACGGTAGTTTGCTAACAACCTTCCTTCGGATTGCACTGCAGGAAGCCGGCCAGCAAGTTATTGATCAAACAAATAGCCAACTCAGAAATCACCCAAGTACGCGCGCCAAATTGAGTTGGGACAAAAATGCCAAGCCGCTAGAATGCGGGTATGATTGTATGTCAGCGCCGAGTATTGAAGCGACAAAGTACATCGATCGGCCAAACAGCAAGCGTGTGGTGCATCGCGGGCGGCTGAGTTTTCGCATCGATAATATCAGGCAAAAAGTCGCTGGCAAGTGGGTGTCCGCCGTAGGCATCCATCGAACGATTCACACCAATGTCGATTTTCTTGCTTATTGCGAGGGATGGCGTGGGACTGAAGGCACGATTCGTATTTACACCAAAACCCAGCCGCCATTCATCGATGAAGCTCATGGCATTGTCGAAAGTATTCTCAATTTTGTCTTACTGCCGCTTAATATTTCCAATTTTGTGGACGCACAAATTGCCAGGCAACTTAGAGCAGACGGTAGCTTGCCCGCTGTCGAGGCGCCGAGCGGGTGCTGCAAATCGCTGGGCGTTTTATCAAATTCCCCAAATGATCGCCGCTCACGTTTCGACAACATTATCTGGGATCGTCCGCCGGCAACAAAACCCTTCCAGGGCGGCGTTGCTTTGCAGGGAGAAAGTGCAGAAGTTCGATTCATTAGTATCAAACGCCGCAAGACTCTGAATTCAACGGAAGCCCAACAGGATGATGTGCGATTTACATTTTTTGTGAACGGCCAGGTGGCAGAATATCCCCCGGGGGCCGGTAAAGTGAAGATTGCTGAGAACCAAACTCTGCAACTTGCAGGCGATGTCGTGCTTAAAATCCCGCTCTCGAAAAAGGATGCCGTCTTGCAGGTGCTTGTCAGCAATAATTTCAAGGCAGCCGGATGGAAACAATATTCCCGGAAAAACCAATATGGTCATGGCTCAAACACGCTTCGAACAAGCAGGAAAATAGTCGGGCCGCCGCTAAAAATACCCGGTTCTGGCAAAGGTTCGAGCGGCAAACCGACGAAAGTCACGGTGAACGAATTTGAGCTGACCTACGCAATTAGCTATCAAGGCCAACCTGTTGTAAAGGGAACTCAGAACCCAATTTTTCAAATGAAGAAAAAATTATTAAAACCAGCGGCTACCGTGAAAAAGAATTAATCAGCTTGGGAGCGACCTCCGCGGTTTCACCCGCGGAGGCCTTAGGTAGCCAGAAAGAAAGACGTCATTATTTGAAATCTCAAGAACAATTATATCATTGTTCTTGTTACTGTTAACTCACGAATCTTGAGGAGGACTACACATGTCGTTAAGAATTAATGATGCGGCCCCAGATTTTACGGCTGACACAACAGAAGGGACAATCAATTTCCACGAGTGGATTGGTGATGGCTGGGCAATTCTATTTTCCCATCCAAAAGACTTCACGCCGGTTTGCACAACCGAATTGGGGTATATGGCCGGCTTGGCTCCTGAATTTGCCAGGCGCAGCTGCAAAGTCATCGGCCTAAGCGTGGATCCCGTTGAAAGCCACAATGGGTGGGCGAAGGATATCGAGGAAACCCAGGGTCATGCGGTCAACTATCCAATGATTGGCGACACCGATCTTGCTGTGTCTAAACTTTATAACATGTTGCCCGCTGAAGAAGAAGGTACCTCTGAGGGCCGCACGGCTGCTACCAATCAGACCGTAAGGTCAGTCTTTATTATTGGTCCGGACAAAAAAATCAAGCTCATGCTGACCTATCCAATGAGTACCGGTCGTAACTTCGATGAAGTGCTGCGTGTGCTTGACTCCATGCAACTGACAGTTGAGCACAAAGTGGCAACGCCTGCAAACTGGAAAAATGGCGAAGATGTCATTATTTTACCTGCCGTTTCTGATGATGAGGCAAAAGAGATGTTTCCGGAAGGTTGGACAACGGTGAAGCCTTATATTCGCGTGGTTAAACAACCCGGTTAGGTACGACGGCTAACAATCATTTTCAGCGGCTGCCTATTTTGGTGGCTTTGGTAAGCTTGGATGAGTTTTCACAGTTTGTTCTTTTTAGAGATTTCTATTTGCTGAAGTCACAGGCACCGCTGAAAATGTGTCGTTAGGTTGTCCCTTGGAGGAAACTAGTTTTGAGAGCGCTTTCAATTAATTAGAAACCAATAGAATCCGGAGCTGGAAATGAGGCTTTTTATTCTTTTTTGGGGAACGATGACATCTCTTGCCTTGACAGGTTGCATGGTCACTGACAGTGCTGAGGTATCCCAAACACACGCCAACACAGAAACTTCTGATAACAGAATCCTAAACCTGTATGATGCTTTTGGCAAAGGGGTTGGGAAGGCTATCTTTGATTTTGGATTTTCTGCCTTAATCGAATATAACGGGAAAACAATACTCTTTGATTCTGGAACGAATGCAGAGATTTTCAGGCAAAACGTGGAAGCATTGGGTGTGGATTTGCGCAAAGTTGACTTTGCTGTTGGTTCTCATAGTCATGCGGATCATATCTCCGGGTTTGATTATCTTCTGGAGGTGAATCCTGAAGTCAAAATATATCTACCAAAAGACTTCTTTGGACTTGGCGCCCCTATTTCATTCAGAGTGGCTGGAACTGAGCCCGAGAAAACCAAATCCTTACCCAAAGAGCTACGTTATTTTAATGGCGAGAAGGAAACCGCGGAGATTAAACCGAGCGGCCGCTTTTGGCAGGGGAATATAGAATACGTGACCGAAAATGTCTCTATTGCGGAGGGAATTTCGCTCATTACTACAAGCTCACCGTTTCTGGGCTACTTCAGCAAATATCCCAACATATCCATGCACGGCCAGCCCATGGATTCTGAAGCTAATTTTATAGAACTGCCGGAACTTTCTTTGGTTCTTGATAATGCTGAAGGGCAAGTGCTGATTGTAGGATGCTCACACAGTACTGTGGAAGCCATAGTGAGGGAGGCTAAGGATTATTCAGGTGAGGAGATAGATTTAGTGATGGGAGGCTATCATTTGATTCCCTACAAATCTAAAGAACTCCTTGATATGGCGAAGCGATTGAAAGAAGATTTAGGAGTAAATCGTGTTGCTCCTGCTCATTGTACAGGGCATCTTGCCTTCAAGATTCTCCGTGAAGCTTATGGTAGTGATTTCATGCCTGCTGGGCTGGGTTCAGTGATACACTATTGAAACGACCTTTTTTGTATGCTTCGGTAACGTGGCAAAACAAATTCAGTCGCCGCGCTTGGGTAGAAGATTTCTAATTCTATAAGATGCGAGACGTTGTGCATCTCAGAAATGTTGAGTTAAGCGCCTGATTTGCGACTTTAGGCTTAAACAGCGGAGAGCTAATTCATGAAGAAAGAACTCGATTTTCTTTGAGTGTAAGGTGTGAACAAGAAATTAATAGGTCGATGTTGCCGGCCGAATCTTAAGAATTCATATTAATCATCTTAGTTTTGGAGGTTGTTATGGTTAGATATTTATTGTTATCTATTCTACTATTTACAGTACTTTCTGCTTGTTCTTCGAAAGAAGCAGATATGGAAATGACCTCAACGCCAGCCAATGAAGATGCAGGAAGTGTGAGCGACAATGTCTACTGGGTACTTGAGGTTGCAATTAAGGCAGGTGAGTTTGATAACTTCAAAGAATTGATGGGTGAGATGGTGGAGGCAACACAGGCAAACGAAGCCAATACACTAAATTATCAATGGGCAATCAGCGAAGATGGTCAAAGTTGCCATATTTACGAACGGTATGCCAACTCAGCGGCGGCCATGACACATTTGGGCGCATTTGGAGAGAAGTTTGCGGAGCGGTTTATGGCAACTGTGGAGCCGACGCGGTTTGTGGTTTATGGTAATCCGAATAGTGAAGTGAAAGAGGCTCTGAGTGGATTCGGTGCTGCGTTCATGGCTCCATTTGGCGGGTTTGCACGACAATAGGTGTCCGGCTTCCAATATTTTCACTTCCATTCTATCGTTGTATGGTTTTAAGTTCACTAACCACAAATCGAGGAGCAGAGGAATGAATCGTATCATATTCTCATTTGCAACCCTACTAGCCACGTTCTTAATGAATGGCTTGCTGTTTGGGCAGCAGGATACAACTCTAACAGTTGCCAGCAACGGCAACGTCGGCATCGGCACAACCACCCCGGCAATCAAGCTGGATGTCCAGGCCGATGGATTTGGTTTGCGACACAGCTCCGCGAACGGAATCACGCAGTTCGCCACTTGGGTCGGCGCTGATCAGGTCAACGTGGGCTCGATTAGCGACGACATGTTGATTCTGACGGTTAACAACGGACTCGCGGCCTCATTTCTTCCCAACGGCAATGTCGGCTTCGGTACGGCCACACCCTCGAGCCAGTTGGAGGTGGTCAGCACGAGTACCTCAACGATCACTTCGACTGCCCACAATTCTGTTGCACAGTTCATTGGCCAGGCGGCCAGCGGAAGCCCTTCGTCCCCGGCCGCCGTTGGGAGTGGTATGGAGCTGGCGTGGTTCGGCGCACGCGGCTATACGGGCGCGGGTTTCTCCGCGACACGGGCGGCCATGATCATGAATGCCAGTGAGAACTGGAGCAACTCGGCGCACGGTACCGAGATCGCTTTTGGAACCACGAAGAATGGGACGACCAGCCGCGTAGAGCGAATGCGGCTCACCCAGGACGGCAACCTCGGCATCGGTACAACCACGCAATCGCATCGGTTGACAGTCAGTCATGATGTCGCGAACGAAGGCGTTGGTCTGATTGACAATCCGAACGCGGGTGGCTTTGCCGGTCTCTACTTCCACGAGGGTTCAACCCGCCGTGGTTGGGTGGGGCATGTGAACGACGGTTCCGCGTTTGGTGGACCGGGCACGATGCAGATCGGCGCCAGGACTGGCGACTTGGTTTTCTCTGTCGCACCCGATGGGTTCTATAGAGAAAAAATGCGCATTCGGACCGACGGCACCATCGGCATCGGTACACCGACGCCGATTCATCCACTCGAGATGGCGAGCGGTGCTCACGTGACAGCCGGCGGCGTCTGGACAAATGCCAGTTCAAGGCAGCTTAAGGAGAACATCTCAACCTTGACCCATGACGAAGCAATGTCAGCGCTCGAAGAGCTGAATCCGGTTAAGTTCAACTACAAGCTTCAGAAAGATGAAGAATACATTGGCTTCATAGCCGAAGATGTCCCGGATCTTGTTGCCACCAAAGCCAGAAAAAGCCTGAGCCCCATGGACGTTGTTGCGGTGCTTACCAAGGTCGTACAACAGCAGCAGAAAAAGATCGAAGAGTTGGAACAAAGGCTCAATGCCAGCCATTGACGGCATCGGCACACCGACACCGACCTATGGCTTGAGGTCAGAGCGTCTTATTTAGCCCGACAAGCTGCTGACGAGCCTGACATTCTCAAGCCCGGATGAAACGATCCAGCCGATTACATTAAGGAGGAAGACTATGTCAACAAAGACCCCTCGACCTACCTGTCTGAGGAGATGCTTGGTAAAGACTGAAATAAAACGACTATCGGGAGCGATTCTAGTCCTTATGGTCATGCTGTCACAACACGTCAACGCCCAGGATTTGGTTTTGCGGGATACGACTCTCGCTACGGCCGTAACTTTTTCAGCGAATTCGATTGCCGCCGGACCCAATCTTACCATTGCCAGTACTGGTGAGGTGATTCTAAGTGCCGGGACCCTTACCGTAATCCCAAAGTTCTTCGTTGTCAGCGGCGGCAAATTTCAGGTGGTTTCGGGAACTGCCCCGGTTAGCGTAGAAACAGCAGCCCCGACGGTGATGCCGGACGAGTTTATAGTACATCAGAATTTCCCAAATCCCTTCAATCCCGAAACGGAGATTCGCTTTGCGCTTCCACAGGACAGCCATGTGGTGGTGACTATTTATAATGCGCTTGGCCAGGGGATTCGCACCTTGACAAACACGCGATTCGCTGCCGGTTTTCATAGCGTGAATTGGGATGGCAAGGACAAGAACGGTAACCCGGTTTCCAGCGGCGTTTATATTTACCAGATGCAGGCCGGAGAGTTTTCGCAGGTGAGAAAGATGAGTTTGATTCGATAGTCACAGCGATGGCCTAACGACTTGATAGTGAGCAGGCGGAAGCGTTTTTGCTTCCGCCTGCAACGGTGGCTTGAGCAAGTTCGTCAACCTCGGTGCCACGCTGGCAGACTGTGTGAAAAGGTTATGTTGGCGCTGGGAGCCCCCTGCTGGAGCACAGGGCCATTTACAAAAAAAGCAGATCAGTTGCCCCGTGCTTCAGGGTGGGGAATCGGTGAGTCCAACACGACTTCAGGGGCCTTAGTCTCTTTTCATACGGTCTGTCTGCCAGCGTGGGAGCGAGAACAAAAATAGGGTCTGGAAGTCAAGCCAATGCCTGCATTCCTGTGGGAATGCGGGTATACTATTATGATGTTTCATTGTTATGACAACTTATCGACAGTTGAGTTGTGAACCGATTTCTCTATCTTGAAAAACAACTTTTTAATTCCATTTGAATATGAATAACGAATCCCCGCTCGTTCGTGATGCAATAGAAAGAACTCTCAAGGACAAAGCCACAACCTTGGCGTTGAACAGTTGCGGTTTATCACAACTGCCAGACAGAATAACTGAACTCACGGAATTGACCGTCCTGGACCTGGATAGCAACAACCTGACCTCCCTGCCCGGGGAAATCGGTCGGCTGAAGAATCTCAAAAAACTCTATTTGGGAAACAACCAAATCCGGGAACTGCCCAATGAAATTGCAAACCTGGCAGGGCTGGAGCAGCTTGACCTGGCGCATAATCGACTTGATACAGCGCCAAAGGAAATAGGAAGACTCTCTCGACTGAGAGAGTTGACCCTGAGCAGCAATCGCATCTCTGTGTTTCCGGAAGAGCTGTGCAACCTGTCAAACCTTGAGAGCCTTGCCCTGAATAACAACAAACTGCAGTCGTTGCCAAGAGCGATTGGCAGACTCGTCAACTTGCATTCCTTGTTTTTGAATTACAATGAACTTGAGTCATTGCCAAAAGAGATTGGGCGTTTGAGCAAGGTCGAGATTCTATCCGTCCACGGCAATCCTCTAAAGATGCCGCCACTTGCAATCCTCGGCCAGGGATTGAGTTGGCAACCGTCGTAGTCGACTCCCTGTCCGCTTCAGCATGAGCCTTCCAAAGAATACCTTCGAATAGCGATTTCATCGTCAAAATGATTGATCCGAAGTCTTCCATTACCTATAATACAAATCGGTCTGGTTGATCTCTTTACCGTGACAGGCCGGGCTTCGGTTCATGGAAATGAAATACCGGCTCCGGGTGTTTTTATCATCGCAAACCTTTCAAGCCGTCGTTTGGCACCATAAAATATAGAGGAAGCACAAATGTCTAACGAGATAAACAGCTTTAACAGCCGGACGAGCCTGAATGTCGCAGGCACGTCCTACGACATGTTCCGGCTGGACGCCGTCGAGAAGGCAGGGCACAGCAACATCTCGCGGCTGCCGTTTTCCATGAAAGTTCTGCTGGAGAACCTGCTGCGCAATGAAGACAATGCTTTTGTCAAGAAAGAGGACATCGCAGCGGTTGCGAACTGGGACCCGAGCAAGAAGTCGGAACAGGAAATCGCCTTCCGGCCTGCCCGTGTCTTGATGCAGGATTTCACCGGCGTGCCGGCGGTGGTGGATTTGGCTGCCATGCGCGACGCCATGAAGAAGCTCGGCGGCGACCCAACTAAGATCAATCCTCAGGTTCCCGCCGATTTGGTCATCGACCACTCCATTCAAATCGACCGTTTTGGCAATGCCGGCGCCATGCAGTTCAACACCGAGCGCGAGTACGAACGCAATCGCGAACGCTACGTCTTCCTGCGCTGGGGACAAAGCTCATTCGAGAACTTTCGAGTCGTGCCACCGGAAACTGGCATCTGTCACCAGGTCAACCTGGAGTACCTCGGCCAGGTGGTGTTCCGCGGCCAGAAGAATGGTAGGGCGGTTGCTTACCCGGACACGTTGGTGGGCACCGATTCTCACACCACGATGATCAATGGCCTGGGCGTCGTCGGTTGGGGCGTCGGCGGCATCGAAGCCGAGGCGGCCATGCTGGGTCAGCCGATTTCAATGCTCATTCCTGATGTGGTTGGCATGAAGCTGGTTGGCAATCTGGCAGAGGGAGCGACCGCGACCGACCTTGTGCTCATCATTGTTGAGATGCTGCGCAAGCAGGGCGTGGTTGGCAAGTTCGTCGAGTTTTACGGTCAGGGTTTGAGCAATCTCAGTCTGGCCGACCGGGCGACCATCTCCAACATGGGGCCGGAGTACGGCGCAACCATCGGCTTCTTCCCGGTGGATGCGGAAACGCTCAATTATCTGCATTCCTCAGGACGTTCCGCTGAGCAGGTCAAGTTGGTGGAAAGCTATACCAAGGAGCAAGGCCTGTTTCGCACGGACGATACGCCTGACCCGGTTTACTCCGCCTCCCTTGAGCTTGACCTGAGTACGGTTCAGCCCAGCATCGCCGGGCCCAAGCGGCCGCAGGACCGCATTCCTTTGGCGGAATCCAAGCAGGCATTTTCCAAAGCGCTCGACACTTTGAAAGTGGATGGCGCCCAAGACAGGATCAGCGTCAGCGCCAACGGCGACGGAGATTTCGAGCTTAGCAACGGCTCGGTGGTGATTGCCGCGATTACGAGCTGCACCAATACTTCGAATCCATCCGTCATGGTCGGCGCCGGCCTGGTAGCGAAGAAAGCAGTCGAGCGCGGGATGCAGACCAAGCCCTGGGTCAAGACCAGTCTCGCGCCGGGCTCGAAAGTGGTCACCGACTACCTGAATGATTCCGGGCTGACCACCTACCTGGACCAACTTAAATTCAACGTGGTCGGCTACGGCTGCACCACCTGCATTGGCAACAGCGGACCGCTGCCGGAGCACATCGTCAACGGCATCCAGGAAGGCAAGCTGGTGACCGCTGCGGTACTGAGTGGAAACCGCAATTTTGAAGGCAGAGTAAGTCCGCACACGCGCGCCAACTACCTGGCCTCGCCGCCGCTGGTGGTGGCTTACGCGTTGGCCGGCCGCATGGACATCGATTTGTATAATGAGCCCATCGGCGACGACAAGGACGGCAAGCCTGTCTTCCTGAAAGACCTCTGGCCCAGCATGGCTGAGATCAAGCAAGTCGTGCGCGATTCGGTGAAACGTGAGCACTTCGAGAAAGAGTACGCCGAAGTCTTCACCGGCGACGCCCGCTGGCGCGCCCTGGAAATTTCCGAAGGCGATCTCTACGACTGGGACAGCAACTCCACCTACGTCAAGAATCCACCCTTCTTCGAGAATTTGCCACTACAGCCAGCTGCTCTAACCGATATAAAAGGCGCGCAGGTGCTGGTGAGTGCCGGAGACTCAGTTACCACGGACCACATTTCGCCGGCCGGTCAGATTCCTGAAGATGGTCCTGCCGGCAGGTATCTTATCGCGCTTGGGGTTGAGAAAAAAGATTTCAATTCGTTCGGTGCCCGCCGCGGCAACCACGAAGTCATGATGCGCGGCACGTTCGGAAATATCCGGCTGCGCAACCAAATTGCCCCCGGCACCGAAGGCAGTTGGACGGTTCATCTGCCGGACCGGACGCTGAAATCGATTTATGAAGCGGCCATGCAATATCAAAGCGAAGGCAAGCCACTGGTCGTAGTTGCCGGCAAGGAATACGGCACCGGCTCCTCCCGTGACTGGGCAGCAAAAGGCACGGCGCTGCTGGGCGTCAAAGCTGTACTGGCTGAAAGTTACGAACGCATCCACCGCAGCAATTTGATTGGCATGGGGGTTTTGCCGCTGCAATTCAAAGTTGGTGAAAGCCGGGAATCCCTCGGCTTGACCGGATTTGAGGCGTTCGACATCTCCGGCATCGCGGAGGACCTGCGGCCTGGCAAAGAACTGAGCGTCACTGCCACCGCCGAAGATGGCGCCACGAAATCGTTCTCCATGACCTGCCGGGTCGATACGCCGGAAGAGTTGAACTACTATCGGCATGGCGGGATTTTGCAGTATGTTTTACGACAGTTGTTGTAGGTGATGTCGCCCCGGCTCTGCGAACGCTTGCTGTAGAGCTGGGGCGGTCCGCGTCTCTCACGAAGTCATACTTGTGTGAGCGCGCCAGGGCTGCACCACCCAAGTTTCCATTTGATTTCAATCCCGAACTTTCCTACCTTGCCGACATTCTGAATCAACCAAATCTGAGGAGTACGAATGGTTCGACTATTCTTCATGGCCGCGGCCATTTCCGGTTTCCTGTCCGTGGCGCTTGGCGCCTTCGGCGCCCATGGCTTGAAGTCACGCCTTTCAGCAGAAATGCTTGACATCTTTGAAACTGGGGTGCGCTACCAGATGTACCACACATTCGCGCTGCTCGCCACTGCTTGGGCCTGCGAGCGCTGGGCCGGCAGTCTGACCACTTCGGCAGGCTGGCTTTTCATTGCGGGCACGGTCGTTTTTTCGGGAAGTCTTTATGTGCTTAGCTTGAGCGGTATTCGCTGGCTGGGGGCGATTACGCCGCTTGGCGGTTTGGCATTTCTTGCGGGCTGGCTGTGTTTGTTTATCGCTGCGGTTCGTGGAGCGTGAGGCGTGAAGCGTGAAGCGTGAAGCGTAGAGTCCAGTTTTTGCGGACGCTCTACGAACATTGTTTATCATTCAAACTGGGACTCCAATATATGTCTGAAGAAGAATCCTGCCTGGTCAGGATAAAGAAGTTGCATCCTGACGCTCACACACCGAAGTACGCTCATCTGGGGGATTCCGGCGCGGATCTGTTTGCCACGGAAGCTATCACGCTTGAGCCGCTGTCGCGGGCCGCTGTCGGTACCGGACTGGCTGCGGAGGTGCCGGTTGGCTACGAACTGCAGGTCCGGCCAAAGAGCGGGCTGGCTTTGAAGAGCGGCCTGACGGTCTTGAACACGCCGGGCACCATCGATTTCGGCTACCGCGGCGAGATCAAGGTCATTCTCGTCAATCTCAGCAATGAAACCTACCAGGTTGAGAAGGATCAGAAGATTGCCCAGCTTGTTGTGGCTCCGGTGGCTTACGCAAAGTTCGAGGAAGTCGATGAGTTGTCGGATACCACGCGTGGCGCCGGCGGTTTTGGTTCAACCGGGCTGAACAAAGGCTAGTACGAAGTTTTCAACCTGTTGGGGTTTTGCCATGCGTAATTGGTAATTTCTAATTTGCGGCTCTGCCGCGTTGCGGAGGGAGTAACAATGGTCAGACTCTTTCGTTGCTTGATTCCAGTTTGCTTGGCGGCACTTGTCGGATGCCAGCCGTCCAGGCCGGAAGCCATCTCCGGGCAAATCGTCGATCTTTCTTATTCTTACGACCAGGACACCATTTTCTGGCCCACTGCCGAAGGCTTCAAACTCGAGGTCGTATTCAAAGGCGAAAATCCGCTTGGCTTTCACTACGAGGCCAACAATTTTTCTACAGCCGAGCATGGCGGCACGCATCTCGACGCTCCGGCGCATTTCTACCAGGGCAGGCACACGGTAGACGCCATCCCGCTCGAGCGCCTTGTGGGGCCGGGGATTGTCATCGATGTTTCCGAGCAGTGTAGCCGCGACCGGGATTATCTCGTCGCGATAGATGATTTCATCGCCTGGGAAAAGACACACGGCGAGCCAATCGACGGCAAAATCGTTTTGCTGCGGACCGGCTTCGGACGCTTTTGGCCGGATCGCGAGCAGTACATGGGCACCGCGGAACTTGGCCCACAGGCAGTGGCGAAGCTGCACTTCCCCGGCCTTCACCCGGAGGCGGAGAAATGGCTGACGGAGAGTCGCAAGATAAAAGCCATCGGGCTGGATACGCCCAGTATCGACTACGGCCAGTCCTCCCGCTTTCAGAGCCACGTCACCTTGTTCGGCGCCAACATCCCGGCCTTCGAAAATGTCGCGAATCTGGAGTTGCTCCCGGACCTGGGGTTTACTCTGATTGCGCTACCCATGAAGATAAGGGGCGGTAGCGGCGGGCCGCTGCGTATTGTCGCGATTCTGCCGGAATGAGCCAGGAACGTTCTTCCTATAAATCAGAACGCCACTCAAGAACTTATCAAAACTGAGAAGCGGCGTGCACACACTGCTGCACCACTCGCGCTTGTAAGAGTGTTAAAAAACAGTCATTTGTTTCGATTCCTAATGTCACCAGTTCTGGTGGCACTTTTTTTGATCCAATCTGGCATCAAAAAAAATGGTGCCACGATGCTTATCAAATACTCTTTCTATTTTCTTGCCGTGGCTTTCACCCTGACCTGCTCACCTTGGATTTATGGCCAGGGAAGCTGCTTTGAATGTCACGATGATCCAGACCTGACTGCTGTTGTCTCCGACACCCTAGAAATCTCAGCTTATGTTGACAGTCTGATTTTTGCATCCTCCAGCCATGGCGAATTTGAATGTGTTGATTGCCACGTCGATGCCGAAGGCGACCCGCACGACGAGGTGTTGGGAACAGTAGACTGCTCAGCATGTCATGACGACGTCATGGAAGTCTACCATGCCAGCGTGCATGGCGATGCGAGCGGGCCCGATGCCGCCTCTTGTGCCGACTGTCACGGCAAACACGACATTCTGTCGGCATCGGATGCCCACTCAAAAGTCTACCCCTTGAACCTGGCGTCCACCTGCGCGATCTGCCATGCGGACCCGAAGATTGTGAAGAAATACCACATTCCAATCCACGACCCGCTTGCAGCTTACCGCAACAGCGTTCATGGCATCGCGCTGATGTCTGAGGAGAACTTCGACGCAGCCACCTGTACAAGTTGCCATGGCAATCACGGAATCTACTCGATGAAAGATCCCGAGTCGCCGATTTACTGGAAGAATGTTCCTGAAACCTGCGGCCAGTGCCACGGCGAGATTTACGAGCAGTTTACCGAAAGCGTGCACGGTGTTGCGGTAGAAGAAGGCCTGAGGGATGCGCCGGTGTGCACCGACTGCCACGGCGAGCATGGGGTCAAATCTCCCGAAGATCCTGAGTCCCGTGTCCATCCGCTGAGGGTTTCGGCTGCTACCTGCGAGCGCTGCCACGCCTCCGAAATTATCACCGAGCGCTATGGCATTGCCGAGTCGCGAGTCATAACATTTGAGGAGAGTTATCACGGGCTCGCGATCAAGGGTGGTTCCATGGAGGCTGCGAATTGCGCGAGCTGCCACGGCATCCACAATATCTTTCGGTCATCCGACCCACGTTCGCTGGTCCACGTAGCAAACCTGCATAAGACGTGTGGTAATTGCCATCCCGGCATAGACAAAAATGTGTCCAGGGGCGCTGTGCATCTCACCAGCAGCACCACACCGGGACGAGTCGTGAAATATGTCAAGGATATTTACATTCTTTTGATCGTGGTGGTGATCGGTGGTATGGCGTTGCACAATGGCGCTGATTTCATCCGAAAGTCGCGACGAATTGTCAAGAAACGGGAGGCAGGCGCATGACTCATCTCTTATCCCCGGCCCGTAACGGAAAACACGCTTACGTCAGGTGGACTGCCAATGAACGCTTCCAGCATTGGGTACTGGCGGTTTCATTTATCCTGCTGGTTTTTACAGGTTTTGCACTCAAACATCCAGACGCGTGGTGGGTTCGACCATTCATCAGCGTGCCTTGGTTTGCCGACGCCCGCAGCCTGCTGCACCGCATTTTCGGGGGCGCGTTTGTGCTGGTTGGCGTTTATCATGTTTTCTATCTGCTGGCGACCGCGCGCGGCAGGGTTCTGGGCAAGGCCTTTCTACCTTGTCGGCGCGATCTAAGCGATTTCATGCAGAATCTGTCCTACTACCTCGGTATCCGCAAGCAGCCGCCGACATTTGGCCATTTCAACTATATGGAGAAGGCGGAATATCTGGCTCTCATCTGGGGTGGCGTGATCATGATCGTCAGCGGTTTCATGCTCTGGTTCTCGAGCTTGACCCTGATGTTTTTTCCGCGATGGGTTATTGACCTGGTCACTGTCGTGCATCTTTATGAAGCGTGGCTTGCCTCTCTTGCCATCGTGGTTTGGCATTTTTACAGCGTGATTTTTGATCCGGAAATCTATCCCATCAATACGTGCATGGTCGATGGCCGGATTTCCGAAAAGGACCAGCGCGAGCACCATTTTGACGAGTGGCTCGAACTGCAGTCAGAGGATGGCGCGGACGCGCAATCGGAACTTTCAAAACAATAGGGGCTTCAACGCCGGAAAGTACAAACTATAATGACGAAGAATTCTAATCAAAGGACAGTCAAGACGGGCTACCACTGCTGGAGAATCGCGGTTGCCGTCCTGCTTTTGTTGCCTGCCGTCGGCAAGGCTCAGGATGATGCGTGCCTGGAATGCCACGGCGACGCCGACCTGACCATGGAACGCAATGGCCGGGAGGTTTCTATCTATGTGCAGGGTTCGAGGTTCAAGCAATCGGTTCACGCAGAAAACGAATGCATATCCTGTCACATCGATGCGGATGTCGAGGAGTTTCCGCACGAAGATGATTTGGAGCCCGTCGATTGCGCCACTTGTCATGATGAAGCTGTGGAGAAATTCGACCGAAGTCTGCACGGCGCCGCCCTGAGCCAGGGCAAGTATCTGGCGCCGACTTGCGAGAGCTGTCACGGCAAACACGACATCCTGGCGTCGTCAAATGAAAAAGCGAAAACTTACGTCATGAACATCCCTTCCCTCTGTGGCTCCTGTCACAAAGAAGGGACGCCTGTATCGAGGCTTCGCAGGGTGGCGCAAAGGCATGTTCTGGAGGACTATTCGCAGTCCATTCATGGTGACGGTTTGTTCCGCCGAGGGCTCATCGTGACCGCTGTTTGCACCAGTTGCCACACCTCTCATGATATTCTGCCGCACGAGAATTCGGAGTCGTCGATTAATCGCGCCAATATTGCTGGCACTTGCCTGCAATGCCACGCGCAAATTGAGCGGGTGCACCGCAAGGTCATCCGGGGCGCGCTTTGGGAGAAGAAGCCACATGAACTGCCGATTTGTGTAGACTGCCACCAGCCGCACAAGGTGCAGCGCGTCTTCTACGAGAAAAGCTTTCCGGACTCGAAATGCTTGCGCTGCCACTCAGACGAAAATCTCGTCAGGCAGACAAACGGCCAGGAACAGTCGCTTTACGTCAACGCCGATTCGCTCGCGCAATCGGACCACGGGACCATTCAGTGCATCAAATGCCACACCAACATCAGCCAGTCTGCAAATCCTGTGTGTCTCAACAGCGGCCAGGTCGATTGCTCGATGTGCCATGCCGCCGAAGTTGTGGAATATGAGCAGAGCTTTCATAGCCAGAATGCCAAGCGTGGAAATGAACTTGCACCCTACTGCACCGATTGCCACGGCGTCCACAACATTCTACCCAAGGACGATCTTAAATCACCGACATTCGCTCGCAATATCCCGGATTTGTGTGGTAGATGCCACCGCGAGGGAGAACAAGCCGCAGTGGCCTACACAGGCGCGGAGCACGGAATCGTCGCAAAATACACCATGAGTATTCACGGCAAGGGCCTGCTGAAGAGTGGTTTGATGGTTACGGCAACCTGTATCGATTGCCACACCGCCCATCGCGAGCTGCCGGCCGCCGACTCTCTTTCTACGGTGCACGACGAGAACATCGCGGCAACCTGTTCCCAGTGTCATTTGGGGATTTATGAGGCCTTCAACAAAAGCATTCACAGTCCGCAGATGACCCAGACCGATAAGGAGTTGCCAGAGTGCAACGATTGCCACCTGTCACACACCATCGAACGCGTGGATGTCGATAATTTCAGGCAGGGAATTCTCGACCAGTGCGGCAAATGCCACCAGGATGTATCTGAAACCTATTTCGAGACCTTCCATGGCAAAGTGTCGAAACTGGGCGCATTGAAAACCGCGAAGTGCTACGACTGCCATGGCGCGCATGACATTCTGCCGGTTTCCAATCCGGCGTCCAAATTGAGCAGAGCAAATATCATCGAGACTTGCAAGAGTTGTCATCCCAACTCAAACCGCAAGTTCGTCGGCTATCTGACTCATGCTACACATCACAACAAAGCGAAGTACCCATATCTGCATGGCACATTCTGGTTCATGTCGGGACTCTTGATTTGCACGTTCGGATTCTTTGGTATTCACACCTTGTTGTGGGTGCCACGCGCTGCCTATGAACGCCGCAAGAATACAAAAGCTGAGAAACAGAAGCGCGACGCCGTCAGTGCCGGAGCAGCAGCTTCCGCAGGCAAGACTTACATCACGCGCTTTGACGGCTTCTCCCGGACGCTGCATGTGATGGTCATTTTGAGTTTTATTTCTCTTGCCATCACCGGCATGACAATCAAATTTGCCGGTGTCGGGGCATTTCAATTTCTATCCAAAATTATGGGTGGCTACGAAGTGACGGGCTTCTTGCACCGGTTTGGAGCAGTGGTTACTTTCGCGTATTTCCTTCTGCACATCGGCAATTTGATTTACAAGAAACGCAAAGAACGATTGACTCTGAAGCAGATGCTCACCGGTGAAAACACGATTGTGCCGCGCAAGCAGGATCTGATTGAGTTTGGGCAAACCGTAAAGTGGTTCCTGGGCATCGGCAAACGTCCGCACTATGGCCGGTGGACTTACTGGGAAAAATTCGACTACTTCGCCGTGTTCTGGGGTGTCGCCGTGATCGGTGGAAGTGGGCTCATGCTCTGGTTTCCGGCAGGTTTTACCAAGCTTGGCATGCCTGGCTGGTTCATCAATATTGCGACCATCATTCACAGCGACGAGGCTTTGCTCGCTACCGGGTTCATTTTCACGGTGCATTTTTTCAATACGCATTTCCGCCCCGACAAATTTCCCATGGACCCGGTCATCTTCACTGGTAGCGTTTCCCTGGAAGAATTAAAAGAGGACCGCCCACGTGAATACGCCCATATGATTGAGACTCAAGGGATTCGGAAGCGAGTGGTGGCCGCGCCACCCCATTGGCTGAAAGTTGGCGCCCGCGTTTTTGGTTTCAGTTGCCTGGCGCTCGGTATCACTGTTGTTTGCATGATAATCTATGCGATGTTTTTCTTATATAAATAGTCATGTCGCGGAGACGCAAAGTGTCGAACACAGCAAGAATTTTGATCGTTGACGATGACCGGGCGCTTCTGCAAAGCTGCGCACGCATGGTGGGGTCCTGGAATGGCTACCGTGTTCAGACCGCAGCGGAAGCTGAAAGCGCTGAGTCAGCCATCTTGTCAGGAGAGTACGATCTCATCATCAGCGACCTGGCCATGCCGGCCAAGTCGGGCTTGGATTTGCTTAAGGTGGCGCAGACGAGCTGTCCTGACACTCCCTTTGTGATTTTCAGCGCCTACGGCAGTATTGAAAATGCCGTGAGTGCCATGCGCGCCGGCGCATTCGATTTCATCCAAAAGCCGTTTAAGGCTGAACGGCTCAAGGTCGTGGTGGAAAAGTCGCTGGCGCACCGCAATCTTTTCAAGGAAAAGCAGGCGCTGGAAGAACAGCTCGATGAGCGCTGCCATTTTGATGATATTGTCGGCCGAAGCGCGGCGATGCGGCGTGTCTTCGATCGCATCGAGCGGGTAGCGGAAAGCGATGTCAATATCATGATTTCCGGAGAGAGCGGTACTGGCAAAGAACTGGTCGCACGCAGTATTCACTCCCGCAGTGGCCGCAAGAACCAGGCATTTGTGCCCGTCAACTGCGGCGCCTTTCCTGAGAATCTGTTCGAGAGTGAGTTGTTTGGCTACGAGAAAGGGGCTTTCACGGGAGCGGAACGGCAGAAACCGGGTTTGATGGAGTACGCAAGCGGCGGCACATTTTTCCTCGATGAGATTTGCGAGTTAAGTCCGGCGCTGCAAGTGAAATTGCTCAGAGTCCTGCAGGACAAGAAAATCAGGCGTGTCGGCGGTACTCAGCTCATCGATGTGGACGTGCGTCTCATTTCCGCCAGCAATTGCGACATGCAGAAGGCCGTCGAGTCCGGGGCTATGCGAGAGGACCTCTACTACAGGCTGAATGTGATCTCAATTGAAATGCCACCACTGCGCGACAGAGAGCAGGACATCTCCCTGCTTGCGAACCATTTTGTCGCAAAGTTGTCGCAATCGACGACCAAACAAGTGTTGGGCATAGACAATAATGCGATGCAGTGCCTGAATCAATATCGCTGGCCGGGGAATGTCCGCGAGTTGGAAAACGTCATTGAACGGGCGATAACTCTGGCTCGTGACGAGTGGCTGCAAGCAGAAGACTTGCCGGACACTATCACGAATGTCTGTGACAGTCCGCACAACACGCCTGTTGACCTGAGTGTTTCCCTGAAGGAAGCCAAGAGAAGCCTGCTCGACCGTTTCGAGAAAGAGTATCTTGAAAAAATGTTGCACATGCACAAGGGCAATATTTCACAGGCTGCACATGCCAGTGACATTGATCGGCGTACATTTCACCGCCTGATTAACCGATATAGTATTGATGTCCAAAATATGATGAGTTGATGAGAAATGGAATGGCCTGATCTCGAGGATGATTGCTTTTGGCAGTCTGAGGACTCTTTCTGGCAATCTGTAGTAGACACGGTGACAGAGGGGCTGGTCGCCGTCGATGCCAAGGGTGTCGTTCGGCATGTCAACAGATTTGCCGTACAGATTTTTCAGCTTGAACCGGAGAAGGCTGAAGGCCTGCACTTCAGCAAGCTGTTTTGCCCCAGTCTTCCTCTTGAGAAGTGCTGGGTGAACCTGGCGCTACAGGCGGAGACGCGTATCCGAGACCATCAATTTGCAATGGAGCGCAGCAATGGTAGCCACGAATCTCTCATCGCGAACCTGACACCAATGATGCGTGGCCGCACTCTTTTTGGAGCGCTCATTTCTCTCAAGAGCTGTGAGAATCCTCAGTTGATATCGACCGATGCTCAGCGCACCATTCTCGCTTCAATGGCGGAGGGACTCTTCACCGTCGATAGCGAATGGCGCATCACCAGTTTTAACCGGGCAGCACGGCAAATGACAGGCTGGACAGAATCAGAAGTCCTGGGAAAGCAATGCAAATCGATATTTGGCGGCCTGCAATGTGCACGCGCATGCCCGCTGGCTTTAACTCTGGAGCAGGGCAAGGCAGTGTTCGACCATCCGACAGAATACGTGGACAAAGCCGGCCGGCGCATGCCCGCTTCCGTGAATACCGCTATCCTGTATGACCCGAGTGGAGATGCAGTCGGAGGCGTGGTTTCCATGCGAGCGACCTGTGGCAGAGTCGCTTCAGATGCTGCAGTCCCAGGCAATGACTTCCACGGCATCGTCGGCAAGAGTTCTTGCATGCTTGAACTCTTCGAACTCATTGGCGAAGTTGCGGATAGTAATGCTACCATTCTTATTCTCGGCGAGAGCGGAACCGGCAAGGAGTTGGTTGCAAATGCCATTCAGCAACTCAGCCCTCGTAAGGAAAAGCCTTTTGTGCGAGTCAATTGCGCTGCATTCCCGGATACTCTCATTGAAAGTGAGCTTTTTGGGCATGTGAAAGGCGCTTTTACAGATGCTCATGCTGATCGAGTGGGCCGCTTCCAATTGGCCGATGAGGGAACCATCTTTCTGGACGAAATTGGCGATCTCTCACCGCCGGCACAACTTCGGCTGCTGCGGGTTCTGGAAGAAGGCGAATTCCAGCGGCTCGGGAGTTCGGATACCGTCAGAACGGACGTGCGGATGATTGCGGCTACCAATCGCGATCTTTGGAATATGGTGCAGGGTGGGCAATTTAGAGATGACCTGTACTATCGCTTGAACGTCATTCCTATCATGCTACCCCCGCTGAGGCAACGTCGTGAAGATTTGCCTTGCCTTGTGGAGCACTTCATGCAAAAATACCGCTGCCTGACGACTCGTGAGATTCAGGGTATGTCAAGCCATGCATATGACCTGCTTATGGCGCATGACTATCCCGGAAACGTGCGTGAGTTGGAAAATATCATTGAGCACGCATTTGCCCGGACTCGAGGCCCTCTGATTACTGAAAACAAACTGCCCGTCTATCTTTGTGCCGACAACGGCGAGTCGTCGTTTGGCGGGTACAGCAACATGCACACTCCATCTGACGACGGTCCGGACATCTTGCGGGTCCTGATGAAGCATCATTGGAATCGCGAAAGAGCGGCCAAAGAACTCCGTATTAGCCGAACAACTCTCTGGCGACGCATGCGCGACCTGGATTTGCTTGAGCGAGATAGCGTGTCTGGCTAGGCGATCTTTCACCGCACATTGCAACACAACTCACTGAGCTATACCTCCCCTTGTTTCAATTTCCGTTTCATCTGAAACGGTTTGTTGCAGCCCCGTTTGCCCTCCTTTGCAGAAGAAAATCCAATAGGTTAAGGCCGAAAATACGTTCGCCATTGAAACGGTTTGTTTCATCAATTTCTGGCTTAAGTAACTGTTTTATAGTGGCATATATTTTGCGCGTGATGGGGTGACATTGTTCTAAATGTGATGCAAATGGAACGTATGCTCGGAAATCAGTATTTTATGGCCCGCCAGTTCGAGCTGGCCATTCCCTACCTGGAAACGGCATTGGCCAGACACCCTGCAGACCTGCGGCTGATGAAAAAACTGACGATTAGCTATGTTGCGACCGGCCGGACTGAACAAGCGCTTACAGGCCTGAGAGATTTGCTTCGAGCCGCGCCTGACGTTTATTTGGAAGCCCAGGCCAGAGACGGGAATTGTCCTTGCCCGGTTTTGCTCGCCAGGTGGAAGGCCAAGCCTCCTTACCCCGAAAAAAGCTCTCGCTATTTGACTTCCATTGGCATTCTGGAGTTGTTTTGTGGTCAAGAGATCTGGCGAGAACATTTTCGGGAATCGAGCTGCACGGAATCAAACACTCAGTTCTCCGAGATACTCGACAACATTTTAGGTACAGAAAGGAGTTCGTGATGATGAAAGAAAGGTAGTATTCGGTCTCGCTCTGTTGTTCCTTGTTCCCACCTTGTCGTTTCCACAGCAGGACTTTGACACAAGCCTGCACAGCACAAGGCAAGGCAACCTGATACAATGAAGATAGCGGCGGTTTCGAAGCCCTCACCAACGTGCCAGTGGATGCTTTGCCCTGCCTAAGTTGCCATGTTATTCACATTCTCATCCATGAACGAACCAGGCGCCACAGATACGCGCTGTACTAACGAAGGTTGTCATCCCGCCGATCAGCTCGTGCGCAATACGAAGCGTTCGGGGCAAAGAGTGTGACACGAATGCCCCACTAGGTGATTTCAAAATTCACACCAGTATAAGTAAATGAATTAACAAGACTTAACTTGTTCTATTCTTGAAAGTGCGACAAGCGTGTCCCATGCTTGCGAAAAGAGAGAAATATGCGATAAATCCCGCACCTGTTGTAAATAACAATTTTTTAACACCTTATGGCCTTAGTCTGGCCTACCTCTCCAAATGGCATAATAGTTGAATGCCACCTAGCCCGAATCCAAAGGAGCCACACTTTGAAGGGAAACATTCTGGTTTTTTGCCGCGACGAAGCCTGCTTCAACAAGCTTATGGAGCTGCTGCGTAGCCGGAATCTTCAAACTACCAGGGTAGAAGATGAAGCTGATTTGTTGCTGGCTCTTTTGGAAAACCAATACGGGGTCGTTATTTACGACCTTGAGAATTCGAATCTGGATTGCGTTAAAATGGTGAAGATTATTCGCCGCGTCAGACCGAAAATTCCTCTCCTGGCAATCTCAAACGATCATTCCCGCGAGCTTGGCGGGCGCATCCTGCAGGAGGGAGTTGCCTACTACGCTGTTAAGCCGATTGACATGAGTATTGTCAGCGAGGCTATTGTCGCAGCGATGAATTAGCGGTCTTGAGTCGGCGGGGTTTCAGCCATTGAGCAACGTAATTCTGATTCGCAAACCTAAAGGGTTTTATTCACGACCAATTCTGGTCTAAGTATTTAATGGGTTAGGAGCTAGAAATGAAGAACAGCTACGTACTAATTATCTTGCTGATGGCAGCCGTGTTCTGTCTGCCGCAAGCGGCGTCGGCTCAGGACTATGTCGGACCTGAGAAATGTCTGCAGTGCCACAACAATGCGGGGCTCGGTGATATGACCGGATGGCGTACCTCCCTGCACGCCAACGGCTACTCATACGTTCCGGACGATGCGCACACAATGGAAAACCTCACAGGGGTACTTAACGACTTTAACGAGAACGGCGTTGATGATTTTCATGATGGCCTGGACTTTAACACCGTCAGCAGCGTATTCGATCAGTACAAACCCAACGCACCTGTTTTAAACTACTCCGCCCAGGACGGCTATACCGTCACCGTTGGCAGTGTCACCCACAGGGTCTATCTGACCTATGGCGGCAGCAACGATGTCTGGAAGCAGCGTTACCTGGTCAAAATCAACACGGGTGAAGGGGAGTCCAATGACTACTATGTCTCTCCGGTTCAGTATAATCTCGCAACAGATGCATACGCTGCTTACCACCCCGAGCGCTGGTGGGATAGCAACAATGCACCCGTTAATTTTGCAACCAGAGCCGACGCTTCCACCCACAAAAGTAGCCTGGCAAAAGGCTGCTCCGGCTGCCATGCCACCGGCCTAGAGCTGGAACAAACCGTGGACGGCGAATGGGTTATGAGTGCAGCAGGCGTGCAAAACGAAGCCGATTACACAGACTTCAACAACATCTTTGATATTGACGGCGATGGTGACCTGGATCAAATCAACACTGCTTGTGAGCGGTGTCATGGGCCCGGTGCCGAGCACGCTACAAGTGGGGACAAGACCAAGATCATCAACCCGGCCAACCTGACTGCCGACCAAGCAAACAACCTGTGCGGCATGTGCCATAATCGCGGCAAGAGCCTGCCCAATAGTACATTTGGCTTTCCGTACGATGATGCCAATTTCACGGGATGGGCAGTCGGCGACATGGTCGCAGATATTTTTTCGGACGGCGGTGGCGACTGGCCCGACGGCAAAACCTCGAAGAAGCATCGCCAGCAGTTCCTCGGTTTCAGTGAAAGCAGCAAGCCGACCTTCGAGTTTCATCAGGTCACCTGCTATGAGTGCCACGATGTCCACAACACCGAAAAGAATCACATCCGTGCCGAGTTGGTTGAGGAAGACTCCCTCGACGCTCCTATAACTGTTGCTACAGAAAACGACAACAATACGCTATGCCTGGCTTGCCATGCGACACATGGTCCTTTCGAGGATATTCCTGTGGAGTGGGTCGCTGACTACGCCAATCATGTCAATGACATTGCGCCGATCGTTTCGGCTCATACAAAACACCTGTACGATCCAACAGGCACGGGCTCCAGTCGATGCTCAAAATGTCATATGCCAAAGACTTCAAAATCCGCGATTGAGTATGACGGTCACTCACATGCTTTTGAAGCCATCTCCCCGGAAAAAACTCTTTTCTATCAGGCTGATGGCGGAATGCCGAATGCCTGCGCAGTTAGCTGCCACGTCAAAGATGGCTTTCCGAATTTTGGTATTGACCTGACCGGCGATGCAATCGGCACTTGGACCGAGGCTACCGATGTTGAGCTAGCCGATTCCTTGATGCACTACTATGGTCCTGGCGGCGTGTGGTGGAACACAGGTTTCCCAATGGCTGTTGAGTCTCTGCCGGGTGGAGAACTTCCACAGACTTACTTGCTGAACCAGAACTATCCCAACCCGTTCAACCCGGCGACCAACATCACATTTGACGTTCAGAAGACCGGCCTTGCCAAGTTAAACGTTTACAATATTTTGGGGCAGAAGTTGGCGACTCTCGTCAATGAATCCCTGGGTGCCGGACGATATACAGTCAATTTTGATGCATCGGGCTTATCTTCAGGGGTCTACATTTACAAACTTGAAGTGAACGGCTTTAAAGAGTCAAGGAAGATGGTGTTGACGAAGTAGATATGTAGGTAGACTTCAAAATGGCAGACTCAATCGGAGTCTGTTGATACAAGGGCCGGCATACTCATGCCGGCCCTTGTTTGTTTGTACAGACGCGGTGGCAACTTTAAATGGTGCAAGCAAATGGGTCTGGAGCAGAACGTGATCGCAGCATACAAGTTTTTTGCACCTCAGCAAGAGAAAATTTGTTTGTTTGGTTGACAACAAAATTCTCGCGTCGTATACTTCGAAAGTACAAAGCAAACGAATTGGTGGCTGGCTGAAAATTCATCGAATGTAAGATAGAGATTGCGTCATTGAGATGTTCGAAATGACATAAAATAGACCTGAGTTTTTGGTCAGACACCAACTAACTACGTCTACCAGTAAGAGGTAAAAATCGAGGAGGAGACAAATGAAAACGAGTGTAATTCTGTTTTCGATTTTGGGGTTCTCAGTTGCCTGTTTTGCACAAGACTGTGTTGAGTGCCATTCCTATTCCACGCCCAACATTGTCAGCGACTGGAAACTCAGCGAGCATAGCAAGCAAGATGTCGGATGTGAGGTTTGCCATGGAGACGGACACACGTCTGACGCTGATGTCGCTAAGGCAGAGATCCCCACGCCTGAGACTTGCGCAACCTGCCATGAAAAACAAGTTGAGCAATTTAAGGGCGGCAAGCATGCCGCGGCTTGGGCAGCGATGAATGCCATGCCGACAACACATTGGCTGCCGTCGGGTCTGAGCGAGGGTATGAAGGGCTGCGGCGGTTGCCACAAAATCGGTCTCAAAAGTGCAGATGAGCTTAAGGCGTTGAAGAAAGATGCCCCCGGTTTTGGAACGGCTTCGTGTGACGCCTGCCACACCCGGCATGTCTTTTCCAAAAAAGAAGCGCAACAGCCTCAAGCCTGCCAAACCTGCCACATGGGTTTTGACCATCCGCAGTGGGAGATGTACTCTTCGTCAAAGCACGGCGTCAGGTATCTCCTCAAGCAAAATGGGACTTTGCCGCAATCTGTTGCCGCGCCCACTTGTCAGACCTGCCATATGCAGGAAGGCGACCACGGTGTCAAAACCGCCTGGGGTTTCCTTGCGGTTCGCCTGCCTCTGCCAGAGGATGAACAATGGAAAGCGGATCAGGCCACCATTCTGCAGGCGCTCGGCGTGCTCGACCCGGAAGGCAATCCCACAGCCCGCCTCGACGTTGTAAAGGCAGCCGACGTGGCGCGCCTGACACAGGAAGACTTTGACGTTCAGCGCAACAAGATGATCAAGGCTTGCGAGCAGTGCCATTCGGTTAATTTCGCGAAGGCGGAACTGGCCAAAGGTGACGACATGATCAAGCAGGCCGACCGTCTTCTTGCGCAAGCTATTCACATTATTGCCGGCCTGTACAAAGATGGCGTGCTCGAGAAGCCGGAGACCTACGCCTATGCTTTTCCGGATCTGCTGACATTCCACGATGCACCGACCTTGATTGAGCAGACGCTGTTCGAGATGCATCTGAAACACCGGATGCGCGCGTTCCAGGGCGCTTTTCACAACAATCCGGATTACACGCTCTGGTACGGATGGAGCGAGATGGTTCGCGATTTGACCGAGATCAAAACAATGGCGGCAGAGCTGCGCAAGGCCCACTGAGTTTTGTGGTGATATTTCTCAGATATGGGATTTAGGCAGGCAGCTCTTTCCTGCAACTGGGAAGACTGACGCATTCAAGACCCTCTCGCCGACGAGTGGTAGAAACAGCTGTAAGTATATGTTTGTGAACTTCTTAAATTGTTCAATGGACAGCGGAAAGAATTGCTGGCATCACTTTTGAATTACAGCGGCAGGAAAAACGGGCAGAGAACATGAGATCAAGATTAAGATTGCGAAAAGCTATCCTTCCAACTGCGCTTGGCCTGATTTGGGTAGTTGCCGGATGCAGCGGTTTGAAAGAGCCGTTCGAGGCTAACCTGGCTCCAGAATTGGATGTGCATCCCGATGGATGGGCCGAGCCGGCTGCCACCAACTTTCACGCTACCTTTATTGCGAGCAAGCAGTGGGATCTGAGTGGCTGCAAGGAGTGTCACGGCCAAGATTACGCCGGCGGTATCGCAGAGTCCTCATGCCTGACCTGTCATCCCGGGACCCCGGAGGACTGTACCACTTGCCACGGCGGCACGGATAACGCAACCGGCGCGCCGCCCTCTGACTTGAGTGGAAATCAGGAACCCACGGCTAGAGGTGTGGGCGCTCACTCCGTTCATCTTGACGGCAAGGACGTATCCAGCGGTTTTGAATGTCAAACTTGCCATGTGGTGCCAACGACTTTTTCTTCATCAGGCCACATCGATGCCGCGCTACCGGCTGAAGTGACCTTTTCAGGGCCTGCCCTGAGTGACGGAGCTATCCCAATTTGGGACGGCACGGCAACGTCGTGCGCGGACTCTTATTGCCATGGAAACTGGAGTCTGGCAAAGTCTGAGTCGAATTTTCAGGCCTTCTATCTGGAGGACACTATCCGCGGCGACAACCCGTCGTTCGATTGGACTGCCGCCAATTCAGCAACCTGTGGCACCTGCCACGGTTTACCGCCAGCAGGACATGTGCCTGTGACACTGGATCAATGTGCCAATTGTCATTCTTCGGTTGTGAATTCCGAGGGGCAAATCATAGATAAATCGAAACACGTTAACGGGATGGTCAACGTGTTTCAACAAGAGTATCCGATGTTCTAAACAACCAAAATCAATGTGGAGGATTGTAATGAAGACGATTTCAATGATAGCTGTTTTCTGTTTTGTACTCGTGACCGGCATCCAGGCTCAGGATAAGGTCGAAGCGACATTTGGCGGTGTGGCCTCCTGCAAGGCATGCCACCTGACCAAGAAAAGCGGCGCGCAATACAAACTCTGGAAGGCCGGCCCGCACGCAAAGGCATTCGAAACGCTCAAGACCGCGGCCGCAAAAGAAGTTGGCGCCAAACTCGGCGTAACCGACCCCGCCACTTCAGACAAGTGCCTGAAATGCCACGTCACGGCACATGGCGTCGATGCCAAGCTAAAGGGCAAGAAGTTCACTTCCGAAGAAGGCGTCGGGTGTGAATCATGTCATGGCGCAGGTTCGAAGTACAAGGGCCGCAAGGTCATGAAAGCAATCACGGCTGGCACGACAGATGGAGCCACGCTAGGTCTGGTAACCCCGACCGAGAAGACCTGTGCTGGTTGCCACAACGAAGAAAATCCGACCCACAAGCCTTTCAAGTTTGAAGAACAAGTCGCCAAGATTGCCCATCCAATCCCGGCAGCAAAGTAAAGTCAATTTCAAGATCGCGGGCTCTGCGCACCACCGCGCAGAGCCCGCTGATCTCTGCACCTAGTTTTGAATTTCCTTAAACGTTCCTTATGCAAATCCGTGATACATCATGGCCGGAGATTTCTGCCAAGAGGCCTGGTTTTAGATGCGCATCAGGTAAATGCACAAACGACACCTTTTCGATATCGTGACTAAGACAGATGACAGCCTGCGGGCAGAATTAACCACTATTCAGAATCAGGTCCAGCGTCTTCAGAAGAGCGTTGCCAGGCTGGAGCAACACCTCGAGCTTGCGCCCTACTCCGAGTCGTCGGCTGCAGCAGGGAGTGCCGCCCGGACCGCCGACCAGGTTCGCTCCTCCGAATCATGGGAATCCAAGATTGGCGAGTTTTGGCTCGCCAGGGCTGGCGTGGTGGTCCTGCTGCTCGGTATTGCTTTTCTGGTAAGCTACCCCTTTGAATGGTTATCGCCCGCCCAACTGAGCCTGGCGGCCTACGTGGTGGTCGCGGGTGTTTTTGCCCTTGCCTATCATTGGGACAAGAAATTCAAGCATCTTGCCAACCTGGTCTTTGGCGGTGGTCTGGTACTCGTTTATTTCGTCACGCTTAAACTGCACTTTCTGACAACCGCCCCTGTTTTGACGAGTAAGGCCTTGGGACTGGCTGCCACTGTTTCAATACTGGCCGCGATTTTTTATTTTGCCATCCGCCGCGGTAGCGCATTCATGACCTCGATGTTCTTTTTGCTCTCATGCGCCACCAGCACAATCAGCGATACTGATCATTTCGCTCTGGCATTGCTCACCCTGGTTGCAGTTGCCGGTACCTTCGTGCTGGTGAAATACAGATGGCAGATGGCGTTTGTGGCCAGTATGGTGCTTGTCTATCTCACGGAACTGCTTTGGATGTTCAACAACCCATTGATAGGGCGGCCCGTGGAAGTCATTCCTGAAAATGGCATCGGCCTTGCATATCTGTTTGCCTACGGCGCCCTTTTTGCGCTGCCGATTGTGCTGCGTCGCGAAACGGGCCTGACCACTCTGATGGAGTTGGCAGTGACCACGGTGAATGCTCTGGGAGTGTTTGTGGTCGCCTCGCTGGCCGGGTTGCTGCTTTTCCCTTCCCATCTACCCGCCGTGAATTTGCTCATCGCATCATTCTTCCTTGCTATCGCCGCGCTCTCCTGGGTGCAGCGCCAAAGTAAGTACGGATCCGCCATAAATGCTTGTTTTGGTTACCTCGGCCTGAGCGTCGCCATCTTCACCCAATTTCAGCCACCGCATCTATTCATCTGGCTGGCATGGCAGAGTTTGCTGGTCATTTCCACGGCAATCTGGTTTCGCTCGCGCATTATCATTGTAGTCAACAGTTTGATTTATTCGGGCTTTTTTCTGGCTTACCTGAAGCTCGCGGAGTCCAATGACTTTGTGAATTTAAGCTACGCCGCGGTGGGGCTCATTAGCGCTCGGATACTGAACTGGAAGCAGGAAAGGCTGGAGTTGAAGACGGACATGATCCGAAATGCCTATCTGGCCACTGCGCTCATCATTGTGCTCTATGGATTGTATCATGCCGTGCCGTCGGCCTATGTCAGCATCTCCTGGCTGGGTGCAGCGTTGTTCTATTTTGGGATGAGCGTTTTGCTGAGCAACCGAAAGTACCGTTGGTTGACGTTTCTTACGATTCTTGCCGTAGTCAGCCGCGTACTGCTTATCGACATGGCTAGTCTCGGCGCAGGTCTGCGCATCGTGATGTTTCTGGTTGTCGGCTCGGCTCTTTTGGTGTTGTCGCTGTTCTACGCCAAACGTCGGCAGGGCGCGAGTGGTGAGATCAATTCTCCAACTGACGGCGATTGAGATTTACGGCCAGCCTGCGATGATTTCCTGGAAGTAGAAAAATAAGTTGACTTTGTTTGCCAAAATTGGGAATTTGATTGCGAATTGAATTTCTTAAATTTGGTTGACAATGATTTCAATCTTTGATAATTTGAAAGTTACAGATATTTAATTGGCAAGGTCACCATCATGGATTCATGGTACGATGTTTGACATAAGCCCGGCAAATCAATCAAGAATAGCAATTTACCCCTGAGAGTGAAGACAACAATGCGAAACAAGCTCCCAAGTTCCGTCTATAACCCCATCAGTATGTTTGGCGCAACCACGGCCATCGTCGCCTTTGCGGCCATTTTGGGTATCATTGCCTATGATTTTCTTTTTGAGCCGCTGGCGCCCTATGCCGGCATCATTGCCTTCATTATCCTGCCAGCCCTGCTTTTCTTCGGGCTGCTTTTGATTCCCGTCGGAATGGTTCTGGAGCGTCGACGGCTGTTGAACACCGAGGGTGAGGCTGGTCCACGCTCATTCTACCTTGACCTGCGTAAGCCGTCCCATCGGCGGGCCTCGATGATTTTTACTTCGGTGACCATTATTTTTTTGGTGGCGACCGCCATCGGAAGCTACCGGGCTTACGAGTTCACGGAGTCCGTGACTTTTTGTGGAGAGGTTTGCCACACGGTCATGGAGCCAGAGTTCGTTGCCTACCAGAATTCCCCCCATGCTCGCGTAACCTGCGCAGAGTGCCATGTTGGCCACGGCGCAGACTGGTATGTCAGGTCCAAACTTTCGGGCGCCTACCAGGTCTACGCCGCGACATTCGATCTTTTCCCGAGGCCTATTGCCACGCCGGTGCAAAATCTGCGTCCTGCGCGTGAAACTTGCGAACAGTGCCATTGGCCAGACAAGTTCCACGGTTCGCAGGGCAAGGTTTTCGACCATTACATGGTAGATGAAGAGAACACAAAGTGGCCCATTCGCCTTTTGATAAAAACCGGTGGTGGCAGCCTGGATGCCGGAGTTGCGGAGGGCATCCACTGGCACATGAACATCGCCAATGAAATCGACTACATCGCCACGGATGCGCAACGCCAGGAAATTGCCTGGGTGCGTATCAAGGACCACGAGGGCAACGTGCGCGAGTACATGAACGAAGAGAACCCAATCGATCCTGAAGAGGTGGGCAACTACGAGATGCGCCGCATGGATTGCATCGATTGCCACAACCGCCCGACGCATATCTATAACACCCCGAGCAAAGCCATGAACGCCGCATTTTCGGGGGGGCAGATAGCTCAGACTTTGCCGAGCGCAAAACGCATCGGTATCGAAGCCCTGCTCGGCGAATATGCGACCAAGGATTCAGCCATGACAGCGATAGAGAGCAAGATCCTGGCTGCTTACGAAGACGAATATCCCCAAGTGCTCGAAAACAGGATGGAGTCTGTCAATCAATTCATCGCCGGTGTCAAGGAGATCTATCGAGTGAATTTTTTCCCGGAAATGAAAGTAAGATGGGACGTCTACCCAGACAACATCGGCCATTTCAGTAGTCCCGGATGCTATCGCTGCCACAATGGTTCATTCGTGACCGAGAATGATGAGATCATTTCTAATGACTGCAGTTCGTGTCACATTATTCTCTCGCAGGGCCATGATGACAGCGACCAGATGATTGCTCCGGGTGGCCTCGAATTCAAGCACCCGGTTGACATAGATGAAGCCTGGAAGGAAACTGCCTGCAGTGAGTGCCATGAAGGGACTTCGCAGTTGGAGTAGTATTTTATCGTTGGGAGGTGGTCTGAGCTAAATATTCAAGTTACATCGGTTGCACTGTGACTCAAGGAAGTTAGACACGTTCTAGATTAACTAAATGGATTAGGAGCTAAAAATGAAGAACAGCTACGTAATCATTCTCTTACTGGTGGCAGTCGTGTTTTGTCTGCCGCAATGGGGGGCGGCTCAAGAGTACGTCGGTCCTGAAAAATGTTTGCAGTGCCACAACAATGCCGGCCTGGGCGACATGACCGGTTGGCGGACTTCGATGATGGCCAACGGATATTCTTATGTGCCAGACGATACACACAGCATGAATAATCTGACAGGCGTAATTTGTGACGCCAACGAAAATGGCATCGACGATTTTATTGATGGCTTCGATTTCAACACCGCCACGACTGCTTTCGATCAGTTCAAACCAAACGCACCCGTGTTGGCCTACTCTGCACAGGATGGGTACACCATGACCATTGGCTCCGTCACCCACAAAGTCTATATGACTTATGGTGGCAGCGGTCTGTACAAACAACGTTATATGTTGAAACTCAATACCGGTGAAGGCGAATCGGCTGGTCATTATATTTCACCAGTTCAGTACAACGAAAAGACGCATGAGTATGTGCAGTATCATGCAGATGATTACTGGGATGCGAACAATGACGTTATCACATGGGCAACCCGTGCCGAAGCATCTACCAATAGCCGCAACCTGGCGAAAGGCTGCTCCGGTTGCCACACCACAGGTCTTGAGGTAAGCCAGACTGCTGATGGCGAGTGGGTTTCAAGTGGTGCTCCTGTCATGGATCCAGCGCCCTATGCAGACCTCAACAACATTTTCGATCTCGATGGCGACGGGGATCTGGACCAAATAAACACGACATGCGAGCGTTGTCACGGTCCTGGTGGCGACCATGCAACCACCGGCGACAAGACCAAGATCATCAATCCCAGAAACCTGACACCTGAGCAGGCAACCAATATGTGCGGCATGTGCCACGCCCGTGGCAAGAGTTTGCCGAATAGCACATTTGGCTATCCGTTTGATGATGATAATCTGACAGGTTGGGCGCCCGGTGATCTGGTCGCGGACCTCTATTCAGATGGCACTGGCGACTGGCCTGATGGCTCATCCGTGAAACATCACCAGCAGTTTAATGACTTCATCACGACGGACAAATGGAACTTCCAGTTTCATCCGGTCACCTGTTATGAGTGCCATGATATTCATAACGAGGTGAAGCATCACATCCGCGAGGAGATCATTGAAGAAGACTCCACTGGCGCCGAGATTGCTGTTGCAACCGACAACGACGACAACACCCTGTGTCTGGCTTGCCATGCCACACATGGTCCTTTCGAGAATATTCCTGTTGAGTGGGTAGCTGACTATGACAACCACATAACCGACATTGCACCTATCGTTTCGGCTCATACAAAACACCTGTATGATCCAACCGGCACGGGCTCCAGTCGATGCTCGAAATGCCACAATCCGAAAATTTCAAAATCAGCCGTCGCTTATGATGTTCACTCCCATACGTTCACGGCGTTGTCTCCTGAGCTGACCAAGTTCTATCAGCCAGAGGGCGGCATGCCAAACTCCTGTGCTGTGAGCTGCCACATGAAAGATGGTTTTCCGCAGTTCGGTATCGATTTCACTGGTGATGCTCTGACCAATTGGGGAGAGTCCGCCGACTTGGCAATGGCAGATACCCTGCTGCACTACTTCGGACCCGGCGGCGTTTGGTGGGACACTGGCTTCCCGATGGCTGTTGAAGAATTGCCTGGCGGCCAGCTTCCACAGACCTACGTACTGGGCCAGAACTACCCGAATCCGTTCAACCCGACGACCAAGATTACCTTCGACGTCGCCAACGGCGGATTCGTCAAGCTCAAAGTCTACAATATCATTGGCCAGGAAGTCGCAGTCTTGGCAAACAAGGCCTTGATGGCTGGCCGATACTCAGTTGACTTTGATGGTGGTGACCTTGCCTCTGGCGTCTACGTTTACAAACTCGATACCAATGGGTTTGTCGAGTCAAAAAAGATGGTGTTGACGAAATAAACATAACCTCCTTGTGAAGCTTGCCAGCACCGTGCTGGCGACTGACAAGTGATGCTGAACACGTGCGACGCATCCAACTCGGGTGCGTCGCACACTAATTACCAACAGAGAGATGAGAACAAATCTAAGAACACTCGCTGTGCTGCTTTTGACGTTGGCCCTGGCGCCAATGCTTGGAGCACAATCCCTTAGCGGCAGGTTTTCCACTTCGATCTATTCGTGGGAAAGACAGCTTTCCACCTCCGATTCCGAAACCCACGCAAAACTGTTTCAGACTGCGCAGTTGACCGTCGGGAAGCTCGCCGGTAATCGGCTTTCGCTGCACCTTTACGGCGTGTTCGCGCAGGACCTGGCTGTGTCAGCGGAAGAAGATCCTGCCTTGCGCCTGTACAACAGTTACCTGCAGTGGAAGGACCGGACCGGTATTCTTGAGCGAGTTCGGGTTGGGCGCCAACGCATCTACTCTGGCGTTGCCTATGGCACCATCGACGGCATCGATGCGGGCGTGCGCGTGAAGGACTATTTTAAAATCGGCGGCTTCGCCGGTGCGCTGGTCCCTCCCGCCAACGATGTCGAAGTCGGGAAATGGGATGACGCCCATGCCTTTGGATTGCGCTTGAGCACCAGTAAACTCGCCGGTACCCGGGTTCTCGTAAGCTTCATGCAGCGCAATCGGACGCCCGTAGCTTATTCAGCACCGGGGCGTTACACGGGACGCATCCTGAAATTTGACGATCTCGAACAACGTCTGGTTGGGCTCGATGTCCAGCGTCGTTTTTCCGAGCGTGTCGATGTTTATGGTCGTTTGGACTACGATATTGAGCAGGAGCGTCTCCGCAGGGGACAGTTGGAGCTTAGGCTTACGGCCAGTGACAAATTGAACTTCAGCGGCGAGTTCGTTCATCGTGCGCCCTTGCTTGCGGCGAATTCAATTTTTTCCGTGTTTGAGCAAAATACCATGCAGGACCTCGGTTTGCGCGCAAGTTACCGCATCTCACCAGTTTGGTTTCTGAGCGGCAATTTTGGCGTGCAGGTCTACGAAGGCGATGAATCACTGCGATTCGGTCTCGGACTTCGGGGACGGTACGGTTCGTTTGGCTACAATTTCCGCCGTGGTTACGCCGGTCAAAATAACGGGGCGTATGCCTCACTTACATATCCTCTGACTCCGAAGATGGGTCTGGTGGCCACCACCGGGTTTTCGCGCTACTCGTTGTTCAGCGAGGATCTTGAAACTCAGACTTCTCTGACAGGCAGCCTCGGTCTCAACTACCGGCCACACAAACTGCTTTCCCTCGATGTTTTGGGACAGGGAGTCAGAAATCGTTTCGACAGTCACGATGTGAGATTGTTTATCAAGGCAAACTATTGGTTCCATAAACGCTAGAGGGTCGTCCAGGGCTATCCGATCCTGCGGCGCAGTACTACTTTGAATTAGAGGGGCTCATGCTCAAGAAAATCTGGCTCTTAATTGCTATTGTCATACTGGCCTTTGGCTGGCATGCCTACTCAGAGAATGCACCGAAGAAAGCGAAAGACGTCATTAAGTTCTCACACAAATTCCACAAGGAAGATGTGGAGGCCGAGTGCGTGGACTGCCATGCCAATGCAGAATCGAGTGGCCTGGCCGGAGACAATCTTTTGCCGACCAAGGAAGAATGTGCCGCCTGCCACGATCTGGAAGACGACGAAAGCTGCCAGACCTGCCACTTCGACGATGAAGACACATGGCAGGCCCTGTCGCTGGTGGAAAGCAAGCTTACCTACAGCCACGAGTTTCATGTGCTGGAGCAAAAAATGGCTTGTGAGACCTGCCATACCAACCTGGCGACAGTAGACTACTCCGATGAACACAGCAAAGCGAGTATGCAGACCTGCACCACCTGCCACAACAATGAACAAGCTCCGCTGGAATGCGTGGCATGTCATACAAATCCGCTCGAGCTCCGGCCCACGGACCATTCCGCCGACTTCCTGGTTGCGCACAAGAATCGCGCGCGCATCGACCAGTCGGAGTGCGCTACCTGTCATGCGGAAGATGATTGCGCCCAGTGTCACGAAGGCGCTGCTTTCTTCACCACGATTTCAGGGGCCAACCAGGATATCCAGTCGCCGCTTTCCCCCGCGGTTGGCAGCGGTACCAGGGCACTCATCGTTTCACGTGTGCATGAATTGAATTTCAGGCTGACCCACCCGCTGGCCGCCGAAGGCCGCAGCCAGGAATGCGCCACCTGCCACGACACCCGGGATTTCTGTCAGACCTGCCACGAGGCGGAAGGCGTCGATGTCGCGGGTAAACCCATCTGGCACGGAGGTCCGCAGTGGGGCGCGCTCGCGGGCGTTGTCGGTTCGGGCGGTGGTCGCCACGCTGAGCTGGCAAAGCGCGATATCGAGGCTTGTGCCTCCTGCCATTCGACACAGGGAGATGACCCGACATGTCTGCTCTGCCACACGGACTTTGACGGCGTTCGCAATACGAATCCCAGGACGCACGGAAGCGGTTTCGCAAATCAGTTTGGCGATGGTTCTGCATTTCATTCAGATGGCAGCGCCTTATGTTTTTCGTGTCACACGGACACACAGTTATCCGGCGTTGGGTTTTGCGGTTACTGCCACGAGGCACAGTAGATCTGTTGAGCCCATAGCTCGATTTCAGCTATGGGCACTTTCTCGCCGCCAAAAAAATCTTGACATTGGCAGGAGATTCGTTTATCTTTAGCCTTATTTTTACGAAATCGCAATAAGCAGCATTCGATTTTTCCGCTTTACCTCGTCATACTCTTTACAGATTTCGTATCACGAAGAGTCACACTGGCTCTTCCAGAGCCATCAATTCTTTTCGATTTATCCATAGTTTTTTTACCATTTCAAGGGTGATTCGTCCTCATCCGGGGCGCGGCCTGCCTGTTTACTCCGTTCCAAATATATGTTGCACACAACTTGTGGAGGAAGGAAAATATGTCTGATTGGTTCCCAAAGAACATTTCGACCTTTGGAGGCGATATCGATTCCGTCTTCAATCTTATTTTCTGGATTGTCGGAATCGGCTTCTTGCTGGGTGAAGTATTTATCTTCTACGCCCTGTTTCGTTTCCGGCGCCGCGAGGGAAAGAAAGCGGAATACGTCAATGGAGACCTTTGGCCGCATGTGGGTTGGCTCATCATCCCCGCCGCCATCATTCTCGTGCTCGATCTTTGGATTGATTTCGCGGGCGCAAAAGCCTATGATAGAATCAAAGGCGATATGCCGATCAGCGACGTGGTTGTCAAGGTTGACGGCAAGCAATTCAACTGGATCATCACCTATCCGGGGCCAGACGGTGCGTTTGGCACGGAAGACGACTTGATTCTGGAAAATGAGTTGCATGTACCGGTCAACAAGGTGGTCAAGGTTCTTCTCGGGTCCAAAGATGTTATTCACAGCTTCTTCGTCCCGGTCTTGCGACTTAAACAAGATATGCTGCCTGGGCGTGAAATCGAGGCCTGGTTTGAAGCCACGGAAACCGGCAGGTATGAGATTGCCTGCGCGGAGTTGTGCGGCTATGGCCACTACACCATGCGTGGTTTTCTCTCCGTGCATTCGGAAGCCGAATATGCCAACTGGCTCGTTGAACGCTGGCCCGCGCCAGAGACGGAAGCAGATGGCCAACAGAAATAAGTACGCAGGGACCTTTTCAGCCACCTAATTTGGAGGAGCAAATGTCGGAACACGGTAATGGACACGCGGAGCCAACGAGCTTCCTGCGAAAGTATGTTTTTTCAATTGACCATAAGGTTATTGGCAAGCAATATCTGTTTTTGAGCCTGTTCATGGCTCTGTTTGGGGGCCTGATGGCCTACTACATGCGGTGGCAGCTCGCCTGGCCAGAAACGGCAATCCCGGGCGCCGGCTGGATCCCGGAGCCTATGGCATTTGGTGGCATCATTCCGCCTGAGTTTTACAATGCCTTGATCACACTGCATGGCACGATCATGGTGTTTTTCGTGGGTATGCCCTTGCTGCTCGGTGCGCTTGGGAACTACTTGGTGCCTCTGATGATAGGGGCCGACGACATGGCGTTTCCACGACTCAACATGATGTCCTTCTGGACGATTACGACTGCTTCGTTGGTCTTGATGGCGTCTTTCTTCGTGGAAGGAGGGGCGGCCTCTGCAGGCTGGACAGGCTACGCGCCGCTTTCGGCCGATCCAATCCATACCGGTGTTGGATGGGGTTTGAACCTCTGGATTATGGCTTTGGCTTTGGAGTTCACGTCATTTCTCATGGGAGGAATCAATTTTTTGACCACCGTGGTCACCATGAGAGTGCCCGGCATGACCATGTTTCGGCTTCCGCTAATGGTTTGGATGCAAATCACCGCAGCGGTTCTGTTCATGCTTTCAGTCGGCCCGTTGATCGCCGGCGCCATTCTGTTGTTGCTGGACCGCACTGTCGGCACAGGCTTTTTCATCCCGGAGCGTGGAGGTGATCCGCTCCTCTGGCAGCACCTCTTCTGGTTTTTCGGCCACCCCGAAGTTTACGTCGTCCTGCTTCCTGGACTGGGGGCCATTATGGAGATCTTGCCGGTTTTCACTCGCCGGCCCATTTTTGGGTACAAGACGATTGTGTATTCCACCATCGTTGCGGGCGCGCTCAGCTTTCTTGTTTGGGCGCACCACATGTTTGTCAGCGGCATCGACCCGCAAATTGTGATGCCATTCAGCATCACAACGATTCTGATTTCAGTGCCCTTCGCTGTCATTATTTTTGCGTTCATGGCGAGTCTTTGGGGAGGTTCTATCCGGTTTACGACGCCCATGCTGTTCGCCATTGGCACCATTGTCACCTTTATCATTGGCGGCGTTACTGGCATTTTTAACGGCTCGGCGCCAGTCGATATTTTCATACACGACACTTATTTCGTCGTTGCCCATTTTCATTTCACTCTCTTCCCTGACGTTTTTCTTGGCGGGTTTGCCGCTCTCTACTTCTGGTTCCCGAAAATGTTCGGCAAGATGATGAACGAAACGCTCGGTAAGGTCCATTTCTGGTGGACCACCATCACGTTCAACATGGTCTTCATTCCCATGTTTCTCATCGGCGCCGGCGGGCACATGCGCCGCATCTACAATCCGCTGCAGTATGATTTTCTCAAGCCCATGCAGGATATCAACATTTTTATTACCTGGTCTGCCGTTGCACTGCTGGTTGGGCAATTGGTCTTTATCTTCAATTTTTTCTGGAGCATGTACCGCGGCAAGAAAGCTGAAGATAATCCCTGGGAGGCAACAACTCTGGAGTGGGCAGCGGCGCCCACACCGCCGCCTCACGGCAATTTCGAGACCGTGCCGACTGTCTACCACGGCCCCTACGAGTACAGTTGCCCTGGCCAGGAGACCGACTGGCAGCCCCAGCATGTGGAGAAAGGATCGGTGGCTGCATGACTTTGCCAAGTACCATCATAAGGAGACTAGAGAATGAGTGAGGCGATAGCAATGACAGAGCACCAACCAACCCACGAGGTGAAGGGCAGAATGGGGATGTGGTGGTTCCTCGCTTCAGAGATCATGACTTTCGGCGGATTTATAGCCATCTACGTTTTGTACAGAATGGCTAGCGGCGGCGCATGGTCGTCGATGGCGGAGCATGTCAGCACCCTTATGGGTACAATTAATACAGTGGTTCTGCTTACATCCAGCCTCACAATCGTGAAGGCATACGAGGCCATCGACAAACAGGACCGGAAGTCAGCCCAACGTTTCTTGTTGATCACCCTCATCCTGGCTTTCGCTTTTCTGGGTGTCAAGGCCATTGAGTACGCCACGGAAATTTCGAACGGTTACACGCCGTTAACTGGCATCTTTTGGTCATTCTATTTTGTCATGACCGGGTTGCACGGACTCCATGTCGTCGGCGGGATTGTCGCGATCGGGGCGCTTTATATCATGGCAATCAGAGGAACACTGTGGAATGGGACACAAAAGCGAGTCGAGTATATTGGCTTGTACTGGCATTTTGTCGATATCGTCTGGATTTTTCTTTTCCCGTTGCTTTATCTTTCATACTAGAGTTGAATTAACCGATTGAGTCGGAGAGGAAATCACTATGTCAGATACTGGACACGCACATCCGAACTACGTCGCCATCTGGGGCTGGCTGCTCTTGTTGCTGTTTATCAGCCTGGGCGCGGTGTACCTGCCTTTTTCTCAGGGCGTCACGGTAACCTTCATATTTATCGTGGCTGCGGTTAAGGCTTGTATCGTGGCGACCTATTTCATGCATCTCAAGTTTGAGGAATCACTGGTCAGGTACATTGCCATCATTCCGGTCATTCTTTTCGTGATAATGACGCTCACTCTGATTCCAGACATCGGGACCAGGTAGAAAATTATGGCAGAATTAGCAGTTCCTCCCGGTATCCGGGGTAGACTGGGTAACGGAGCAAGTGGTAATATGGGAAATGGCGACGGTTCACCTTACACGCCATCGCCAGCGTCACACATCAACAAGGCGCTGTTTGGCCTGCTGATGTTTATCGGCTCGGAAATTATGGTGTTTTCCGGCATGGTCAGCTCTTTCCTGATTTTGCGTGCGGGCACTACAACATGGCCACCGGTTGACCAGCCACGGCTGCCGGTTGCTGTTACCGGCATCAACACTCTGTTTCTGTTGTTGAGCGGCGTTGCAATGTACATGGCCGTTCGCTCCATCAAGCGCGGACAATCGGGAAGCCTGCTGAAATGGCTCAGTGGAACCGTCGCACTCGGCGCAACGTTTCTTGGCATCCAAGGCTTTGAGTGGTTTAAACTGGTCGGTTTCGGGATGACTTTTTCCTCCAGCGTTTACGGGGGGATATTTTATGTCTTGATCGGATTTCATGCGCTGCATGTGTTTGGCGCTATGCTTGGCCTTCTCGTTGTCGTTGCCAGAACGAGTGCGAAAAAGTACACGAAATACGATTGCAATGGTGTCATGATGTGTGCCGCCTATTGGTTTTTTGTGGTTGGGGTTTGGCCTGTCATCTATGCGCTGGTGTATCTTGCTTGATTTCATATAGGAGTCGAAAGGTGCGTTACTTGATGTTTCGAGTCTGGACTGCTGTTTCCCTGGGGACCCTTTTCGTGAGTGTTGCGGCATCCGCAACCGCGTGTCCAAGTTGCTTTTCCGCCGTTGATGGGCGGGTTCTCGATGCATACTATTTTGGTGTAGTGCTCTTAAGCCTGCTGCCTTTTGCGATCATGGCCGGGATCTTTTTTGCTATCAGGTCGCTTTCCCGGGGGGCTTCAGAAAACGAGACGACCTGATACGGAAATGACGAAAGTCGGGAAGTTTACATTCCTCAAGCCTGCTCCGTTGGCTTCAATTCATGCTGCCGATTCGTCACTTCAGCACAGTCAATTAACTATTCCAACTGTCACAAAATTATGAGGAGGAAGAGATGGTTGATTGGCTCCTAGCGAACATCTCCACATTTGGCGGCGAGGTTGACAAGATTTTCTATGTCATCTTCTACTTCACATTGACGGCCTTCTTGCTGGTGACCGGGGCAGCAATCTGGTTCCTTGTCAGGTACAGGTCAAGGAATAGATATGAAGCAGGCTGCTATCATAGCAACACGACACTGGAGATTGTATGGACCAGCGCGACTTTTGTCGCGATGATAATTTTGGCTCTGGCAACCAGGCCGTTGTAGAGCAGAATCAAGCAGCTCCGGATCATTCTCAAGTCTCACGACATCAACCATAGCCTTTGCGTCCCAGTTCTGGCCTGAAACTGCTGTGCCGGGCTGCAGGTCGAGAGACGTCACGAAGCACGCGACGAACGAGCAGGAGGCGGCGAAGCGAGCAGCCGATTTGGCAGCGGATGCTCCCGGGTTTACTACCGTTCATGGAAATAGAATAGCATCCAAATTGTGTTAGCTAAAACAGAATCGCGTCGGACTCCGGCGACACACCGAGTTGCTCGTTTTCCTATGGAGGGAGTATGGCAAAGCAATACATCTCCAACAAAGATGAATCAATTCCGCTGTTCGAGAACCAATTTCTCGACAAGTTCTCTTATGTCCACCCATCTACGCCTGTTGTTCTCTTTCTGCCGGTAGTCTTTTACTTCGCTTACCGGGCCGCGGTAAGCCCGGTTTTGAACCTACAGGCCATTGGGCTGCTGTTTCTGCTGGGCGTGCTGGCCTGGACGCTAACCGAATACGCCATCCATCGTTTCGTCTTTCACCTCAAGCCACGGAGCAAATTGGGGCAGTATCTTCTGTTCCTTATGCATGGCGTGCATCATGACTACCCCAACGACTCCCGCCGTCTGGTAATGGCGCCTGCGGTCAGTTTGCCGCTGGCTGTGCTGTTTTACTGGCTGTTCAGGGGACTGTTTGGCGAATCCTTGCTGCTGGCCTTCTTCCCGGGTTTCGTTTTCGGATACATCTGCTATGATATGATTCATTTCGCGACGCACCACTATCGACTGCGAAGTAAAGTTGGGCAACTTCTCAGGCAGAATCATCTTAAACATCACTATCAGAATGGCGACCTTGGGTTTGGCGTTAGCTCGCCACTCTGGGACAAGGTGTTCGGGACACTGGTTGCCAAAGACTGACCGCGATGATGAGTGTGATTCCAGAGAGCCACGGTCGCTGATGTGCCTTCCTGATTGCCCTCTCTCGATAATGGAAGCAACAGAGAATATCCTTAAACTCAGAAGAAATTCAGACAGAATGACAGGCTGAACAGTTACGAACCGTTTTCTTTGACCGAAAATTCATTTTGCAATTCTACAGGGTCCGGTTAAAGTGGAGCAAAGCAAAAAACCTTGCGAAGATTCCAACTCTTCGCAAGGTTTCAGCAATGCTCTGAAGGTTTTGTAACCAGGCGTCAGATATCACCCGCCAAACCCGGCTTCCTGGACAGCCACACTTTTTCGGGTAGGCCACTTGCTCTTGAACAGGGCACGTTTGGCCGGGTCGTCCTTAAAAACCAGGCGGCCGATTTTGTTGATCCGGTTCACCGTATCATACAATCCCAGAAAATGCTGATGGCGATCCTGTGTCGCGGCAGTTTTCCCTACTTTTTGTGTTTCCTGAGCCGAATCAGCGGCGCGCAGGTCATCCAGCAGTTCATTGCCGCGTGCAAGCACCTCAGCTGTCTGGCCGTTATTAACCAGTGTTTCATTATACTTGTTCGCCAGTTGCAGCAATATTTTCATAACATTCATCATGGCATTTTCGCTGTCCTGGGCACTTCTGAATTCTTTGGAAGGGAACGACCTTGCCTCAGCGGAACTGTTGCCAAAAGCAAGCTGCAAGCGGATGCGAAGTTCGCGGCCCCAATGGTCGCAGGTATCTAACGCTTCATCTTTGCTTTGGGTAAAGTCCCGTAACGAAATACGGTTTTGCGTTTCAGAAGGCAATGCCTCAGCAGCCTGGATGTCAACTTCAAACTGAGCCAGAGAGGCGGGCACAAAACCAAACACGGACAGTGACTCGATTTCACTTCGCGCAGAGCTCAACGTGGTTTTCGCGACAGAAAGAATGGTTTCTTCAGAATATTGTAATGGCATGGTACAAATTCCTTTTTGTTTGACAGGATAACAGACTTAGGGTGCCGATCCTGTTTATCACAACCTGACCAAAAGGATTGAACAAGAAGTCCGGTGCTAAGGCGGTTTCTTGAATAGGGGACGCGTTTCCGTACAATGGGCAAACCCGGCGCCCCTACGCGGCAAGTGCAACCGGGTAACAGGGGTGAATAGCCGGGTGCGTAGAAAGCGCCACCGTGTATGCGGAACGAACAACCGAGGTGCGCGCAAGAGCTGCCGGGGATGCCGGAAAAATAACCGGGTTGGGGAGAAGCGCTGCCGTGAATGCTGGAAAAACAACCGGGTACACGGGAAGAACGGCAGTGTGTGCGGGAAGAACCGCCGTGTATGCGGGAAACGTAACCGAGTGCCCAGGATGCCCTGCCGGCTAGCACGACAAGCCAGCCGTCTTAAAAAGCGCGTTCGCAAGTTTGGGAAAAGACAACGAAATGATATGTGGCCCCACATCATGACACACGTCCCGGTGGTGACAGATTACAGCAGTTGCAGAAGCCAACGCCGGTATGGCGGGAAAGGATTCGTTTTGATTTGAATTTGACAAAGATTTAACGATTTGGTGGAGGGTACTAAGCTCATTGAACAAAAAGAATAAATGACAATTAGTCAAGAAGGGTTGCATAATTGGCTTTTACTTGTTTTCTTATCCTAAGTTAGTCTCGTTTAGTCTGAAATATAGAATTTGCTTGTCGGTTTGGATATAGAGCTTAAGATTCGAGGCTGTCTAAAAAGCCCAAAACGTGCGGGAATGACAGCGCGCGTTTCTAGACAGCCGCAGTGTGATTCTGGTTCAAGTCATTCTCATTTCATCATGAAATCAGGGACGGAAACTTTAGCTGACTACAGTTCTTGGTGCGCAATCATTTGCCTAACCTAGTCTAAACTTTGATTGCCCGAATCAGAATGACAAAATCATCTTGCAAGCATCGCATTTCAGACCAGTGGGAAATGCAGCAATGCAGACTCCGACTCACCCCCTCAAATCATCAACATCTTTAACCATCAACTCTCACTTGTGAACAGGAATGGCATTATGAACAGCCGGGCAAACACACCCCAGTCGAGTGAAGAAATTGCTATACTGAAGAATCGGATTAAAGAACTCGAGCACGCAGAGGTCAAGCACAAGCGAGCAGAGGAGGCGTTACAGAAAAGCGAAGCGAAATATCGCGAACTGCTTGAACTTGCCCAGGAAGGCGTTTGGGTGATTGACAAGGATAGTAACACAACCTTTGCAAATCTAAGCATGGCAAGAATGTTAGGGTATACGCCTGATGAAATGCAAGGGAAACACCTTTTCTCTTTTATGGATGAACAGGGCGTCGAGATTTCTACGAAAAACCTGGAGCGCCGCCGGAGAGGTATCAAGGAGCAGCATGATTTTGAGTTTATACGAAAAGATGGTCATCGCATCCTTACAACAATAGAAACCGCGCCGGTTTTAGATGAAGCCGGTAACTACAACGGTGCGATTGCCGGTGTTATCGAAACCACCGAGCGCAAACAGTCAGAGAAAGCATTGCGAGAAAGCGAAGAGCGCTATCGCACATTGGTCGAATCAACATGCGATGGAGTCGCAATAAGCAACGGTGAAGGTGAGCTCATTTTTGCTAATTCAAGTTATGTGTCAATGTTTGGTTATTCAAGTCCAGATGAATTGATTGGAACGTTGGCTGTAGACAGATATGCTAATCCTGAAGACCGGACAGGAATATTTAAGAGACTATCGAAGGACGGTTATGCTGAGAGCGTGGAACTGGATATGTTGAAAAAAGATGGTGCAAGGATATCTGTCTTATGTTCCGCCGTTTTGAGACAAGACAAATCTGGAAACATTATCCAGGCCGAGGCAACTGTCACAGACATCACCGAGCGTAAAAAGACGGAAGAAGCACTAAGAAGTAGCGAAGAATTGTACAGAAATGTTTTCAATAATTCCCCACTTGGAATCATACATTTCGACACTAATGGAGTTGTTACAGATTGCAATGATGAGTTTATCAGAATTATGGATTCTACGCGTGAAAAGTCAGTTGGATTAAATATGTTAAAACAGGTTAGAGATCAGATAGCTTTAGCTGCTATTATAAGTACGTTAGAAACTGGCTTTGGTTATTACAATGATTATTACACCTCTCTTACCAGTCAAAAAGCCACACCTTTAGTTATTCATTTTAGAGCAATTCATAACTTCAAAAATGAAATAATTGGTGGTGTGGGTATACTTGAAGACATCACCGAGCGCAAGCAGGCTGAACAAGCTTTGAAGGATAGCGAAGAACGATTCCGCTCATTGATTGAATCCACAGCCGACGGTATCATTACTGCCGATCAATCCGGAAACATAACGCTGTGGAATAACGGCGCCCAAAATATGTTCGGCTACCGGATTGATGAAATAATAGGCAAACCGATTACAGAAATAATGCCGGAGAGCTATCGCACGAGCCACGATGAAAACATGCAGCGATTAGTAAAAACCGGCAAAGCAAAACACATGGCGGAAACGCTGGAACTGGAGGGTTTAAGGAAAGACGGCAGCGTGTTTCCGCTGGAATTATCTTTATCGACCTGGCGCTCACAGGAGATCAGATTTTTTGCTGCCATTGCCCGCGACATCAGCGATCGCAAGGAAGCGGAGAAAACACTGCGGCAAAGTGATGAACGCCTCCGTATGGCGTTAAGGAATACTGCGATCACGGTCTTTTCCCAAGATAAAGACCTTCGCTACACATGGGCATACAACATGTCTCGCGAATTTAACGCAGCCACAATTCTTGGGAAGACGGATGCCGAACTGGTTACCGCTGGAGATGCTAAAATGCCGATGGCAGTTAAGCGCCGGGTACTTCAGACCGGCAAGGGTACCCGTGTTGAAGCCAGCTACATCAAAGATGGAAGGACGGGGTTCTATGAACTAATGGTTGAGCCTTTGTTTAACACAATCGGCGAAATTGTTGGAGTTAATTGCCTTTCGATAGATATCACCGAGCGCAAGCGGGCGGAAGAAGAAAAAGCCAAGCTGGAGGAGCAGGCTCGCCGTTCCAAGAGACTGGAGACCATCGGCACCCTGGCCGGCGGCATTGCCCATGATTTCAATAATATTCTGACGCCGATTTTGGGCTATGCCGATATGGCGCTGTCAGACCCGTCGTTATCCAATCTTTTGCGTGAAGATTTGGAGCATATTTTGAGAGGGGCAACTCGGGCCAAAGACTTGGTAGAACAAATATTATTGTTCAGCCGGAAAACTGAGAAGGAACGGCAGCCGCTCAGGTTACATTTAATTGTCAAGGAGGCGCAGAAACTGCTGCGGCCGTCCATCCCCACTACGATTGAAATCCGGCAGCGAATTGACGCTTCCTGCGACAAAATTTTGGCTGATGCAACGCAAATGCACGAGGTCGTGGTCAATTTATGCACCAACGCCTGGCAGGCTATGGAAGCAAAGGGCGGCACACTCACCATCGAGTTGAAGCAGGTTAAAGTGAATGCCGCTACAGCAAAAGTGCATTCCCAGCTTAATGAGCAGGAATACGTTCGGCTTTCAGTGAGCGATACAGGAACCGGAATGGATGACGCCACCCTGGAGCGCCTCTTCGAACCGTTCTTCACCACAAAAGCGGTGGATAAAGGCACGGGTATGGGACTTGCGGTGGTGCACGGTATTGTGGCCAGCCATCACGGTGACATTCATGTTGACAGTGAGCCGGGAAAAGGCTCAACGTTTCAAGTGTATCTTCCGACCGTGAGCGCCGCCCAGGCGGAAGCTTTTAAAAAAGGGCCTGGAGCAATTCAGGGGGGGCATGAATCCATTTTAGTCGTCGATGATGAACTGGTAGTTGCTAAGGTGGTGAAGAGGATGCTGGAGCGGCTTGGCTACGAAGTGGAGGTTTGCAACAGTAGCATAGAGGCTTTGAAAACTTTTCGTCAGCAGCCGGACAAATATGATTTGATGATTTCCGATTTGACCATGCCTGATATGACTGGCTTGGTTTTGGCGGAAGAGCTACGGAAGATTCGCCCGAAATTTTCGACCATTATTATGACTGGATACGGAGAAGGTCTACCAGAAGACAGTCTAGAACATTATGGCATTCAAGAAGTTATCGGAAAGCCGATCATAATAAGAGAGTTGGCGGGTGGTATTCGCAACGTTTTGGATAAGTGACTTCTTATGATGGAGTATTGCAATGCGGGTATTGGTCATCGACGATGATGCCGAGGTGTGGGACATGGTGTGCAATATGTTGAGTGCTGACAGTTTTTTATGTGTTTGCTGCACCTAATGGCAGGGAAGGCATAGACTTGCTGAGAAAAGAACCGAATATCGACCTTGTCATAACTGACCTTATCATGCCCGAGAAAGAAGGGATAGAAACTATCTGCGAGCTAAAGCAGGATTTTCCACCTATCAGGATTCTGGCGATGTCCGTCGGAGGCAAAGGCAGCGTTCAAGATTACCTTCGTGTTGCCAGAGGGGTGGGCGCAGATCTAACTCTGGGTAAGCCGTTTGTTAAGGTCGCCTTGTTCTGAATGACTATCCTTGCGGGTAGCTCGAAATCGGCCACTTAGGGATTTTGACTTAGTCTTTATTAGACTCGGAGGTGATTTGCAGCCTCCCCTTGCCCACCCCACCAGACAATCCCTGCGCTCAAACTCGGAGGAGTCGATAAGGTTCTGCTCTGAAAAAAACAGCAATAAGAGGCTATCAGGCTATGTGCTTCTTAACAAGGCAACCCTTCATCGGAAATGGGTCCCGCAGTTCATTGTCATCGTTGAAGACGAACGTGGATTGACCGGGCTTGTGAAAGCGATATTGCGGGATGCGGGCACGTCAGTCAACCGTCAGGACAACCTTGCCGATGCTCTGCCTACTCTGCAAGTAAGTTTGCGCCTGCGCCGCCTGTTCAAACGGGAAGGTCCTGCCGACCACGGTCCGAAGTCTGCCGTCGCGAACCCAGGCCATCAGTTGGTCCATTGAGTCGCTGAACGTGGACTTGAATTTGAACATGTACGCCAAGTTAAAACCAGCAACAGTTTTGTTGTCTCCGATCAGCTTTGCCGGGCCGAACCTGGGCAGGGTGAGATACTTGTAAGCGAGCTTAGGCCAGTTCGGCTTGCGGCCGGATGGCATCAAATCTCCAAGTCCGAACACAATCAGTCGGCCCATTGGGTTGAGCAGGCGGTAACCTTTACGAAAGGTCTCGCCGCCGACCGAATCCATGATGATATCGATACCGCCAGTATCCGACCTGCTGCGCACTTCCTTTTCGAAGTCCGTTTTCCGATAGTCAATGGTGTGCTCAATTCCCATCTCTTTGAGAAAATTGGTTTTTTCTTGTGAGCCGCAAGTTGCAAAGATCTCTGCGTCGAAAACCTGGGCGATTTGCACGGCTGCTGTGCCCACGCCACCCGCCGCTGCGTGGATGAGTACACTCTCCTGATGCTGGAGGTGAGCAAGATTGAGCAAGCCGTGGTAGGCCGTCAGGTAGGTCGTTGCGAAGCCCGCTCCTTCTTCGAAGGTGAAATCGTCCGGCAATGCCCTGACCAAAGACTGCTGTGTTTTGAGCAGAGTCTGGTAGCCGCCGAACCGCGTGACAGCCAGAACACGCTGTCCGCGTTCGAATTGTTCAACGCTTGAGCCAACTTCCTCCACCGTGCCGGCCACCTCGAACCCGGGCACAAACGGTGCTTTTGGGGCTGCGGCGTACAATCCCAGGCGCTCAAAGATGTCCGCGAAATTTAAACCTATGGCTCTGACCCGGATGATCATTTCGTCGGGAGCCGGTGGGGCGATGCTTTGCTTCCGGATTTTGAGAACCTCAGGTGGGCCAAATTTGCTTATTTCGATAACCGCGGCTTCATGCATTGGGACTCATCTCCTGTTTTGTTTCGAAATCCACCCGGGTCTACCATCCTTGAAAGGACTGGTGAAAAGCCTTGATTCTCAGAAAAAAAGCTCTATTTTTAAGGCGACTAATCTGTAAACTCCGTTTGAGACAACATGGACAGTATGCCCCCAACATCGCCAAGGACTTTCGTTGTTCCGGCTGCCGCACATACGCCAACTGAAACCGCCCAAATCCCGTTTGAGGGCCTCGACTGGCTCTGGTTTTATCCTGTCGGCACCCGGTGCAATCTCGAGTGCTGTCACTGTCTGGTGGATGCCAGCCCCGACAGTGATGTCTTGCTGCCTCTTGAAACACACGAGCTGGAAGATGCGCTGCAGCAGGCAGTCGTGGCGCAGAATGGCCGACCATTTCAGATCGGGTTGACCGGTGGCGAAGTGTTTCTACTCAAATCCCCGAAGTTTGGGCACCGGCTATTCCCGATGGTAGAGGCCTGTTTGCGTCACGCCGATGTTCTGATCTTGACGAATGGACTTCTGGCGGATGGAAGTACAATCAGACGTCTGGCCGACCTCGCCCGTGCCGCCAATCGAACCATCAGCTACCGCGTAAGCCTGGATGGTCCGACTGGCGCGGAAAACGACTCTATTCGCCAGTACAGGAGTGGCAAACCGACTTTTCATTTGGTTCTGGAGAGTCTCAGGCGATTCGTATTGAATGGCGTCCATCCGACCGTGGCTTTCACTTATGAAGGTGCGGGTGCGGCGGCAACGGTCGCGTGTCGGCTGCAAGAACTCAAACAAGCGTATCGCCATCTTTTCAGCCAGTACGAACTGGAGCATCTTGAGTTGGTTGGTATCCCATTTTTCGACCAGGGAGCAGAGGTAGTTCGGAGGGAGAAATCCGGGATTGCTCATATTGAATCTCCCGGGATAACCAACAACTGTATCGTCACTTATGCAGACCGGGACTATACGAGATTCCAATGTTCATACACGCGTGCATTTGGCAAAGAAGCGTCCGGGCAAACTGGCTGGTACAAGTGCCCCGTCTTGCCCGCCAGACGGATCGAAGATGCTGCCTTCCTGAGTTCGGATTTCGTGCAATCTGCCCAAGCCATTACCATCGAACATTCACAATGTATCACCTGCTTCTATGCGGCTACGCAAGGCAGTGGCATGAGTTGCAGTGGTTAGAATAGACTCGGGCTGTTGGCTGAAACGCGCTTAGAGTTTTTCAGCGAAGTCATACAGGGTTTGACTGCTGAGCACATGCACCAACTGCTCACGAATTTCACCCCACTGCTCATGAATTGGGCAAGGGGCGTCCACTCCGCATTCCGCGAAGCCCAAGGCGCAATCCTGGGACAAAGACGGTCCATCGATAATGTGCACAATGTCCAGAACAGAGAGTTCCTTTGTCGTCTCCAGCAGGGCAAATCCGCCGTGGCGTCCTTTGGTGGACTTTAGCACTTTGTGTTTGACCAAGGTCTGAAACGTCTTGGCCAGAAACGGTGCTGGAGTTTCGGTTCTTTGTGCCAAATCTTGGACCGTCCATTGTTCGATTTGCGGATCACTTGCCATCTCAACCAATCCGCGCAACGCATACTCGCAAGCTCTACTAAACAGTACCGGCATGTTTTTTTCCGTTTCTTGTTCCAATGACGTGAATTTTGTCAGGCAATGTAATAAATGATTTTGTGAAAATCAAATAAACGGATGAATGAATCTATTGAATCGACAAGTGATTTCCCGAGTTTGTCAACGCCTGATGTCCACCACCGAGGTCAGATACGGTGAGTGCAGCGTATTCCCACGACTCAGTCCCCGCGACATGATACCGTGCAAGTAGCCCTCCTCAAACGAAGAACAAGAAAATATGCTTTTGATGTTGGACTGTTTTTTTCACGATGTGAGTGACCCATCTACCGGAATCCGACGACTCGGGACTCAAAAACTCAGACTTTGCAGCAAGCCTGCACCAAGGCAGGCCAACAAAATACTTGCATATTTGGCACAAAAGTGTTATATATTTAGCAATCAATCCTTTCAAGATCATCCTATCCTGATATCCGAATGAGCGCCTAGGCGTTAGCCAAGCTGAGCGTATTTGGAGCGACGGCCTGCTTTCGGCCTGCAGGATGAGATCAATTCAAGATCAACACCCACGGCATAACTTTTCCAGGAGGGCCGCCTATGCGATTTTAGCTGCAAGCTATTTACTATAGTTTCATCTCACTTATTCGAGGAGGGAGTAATGAAGTATCTAAGAGTTACCATGTTGGTTTTAGTCAGCCTGGCGTTTGTCTGCACGTCAGTTTTTGCACAAGGCACGCAAGTTGTCAGCGGCACGATTACCGACAGCAACGGCGACCCGCTTGCTGGCGCCAACGTTTCTGCCCAGGGAACGTTGCTTGGCGCTGCAGCTCAAAATAACGGAGCCTATTCGCTGAGTTTACCCGCTGGCTCCTACACCTTGCTGGTCCAGTACATCGGTTACCAAACCATCAAGAAATCTATTAAAGTGGCGGTTGGAGAAGCTCAGACCATGGATTTTTCGATGGCGGATGATGTGCTGCAGATGTCAGAAGTCGTGGCCACGGGAACGCGCTTTAGTGGTCGCACCGTAATCGAGTCTGCTGTGCCGATCGATGTGATTTCCGCACGTGACCTCCACTCGGTTCCGAGTACGGAGATGACCCAGGTGTTGTCCATGCTGATACCGTCCTACAATGCTCCCCGGCCATCGATCACGGACGGTTCTGACCACATGCGACCGGCGACACTTCGCGGTCTCGGCCCTGATCAGGTGCTGATCCTTATCAACGGCAAGCGTCGCCACACCAGCGCGCTTGTTCATGTTAACGGCTCAATAGGTCGCGGCTCTACGGGTGCCGATCTGAATGCTATTCCGGCGAGTGCGATTGAGAAGATTGAGGTTCTGCGGGACGGCGCTGCTGCCCAGTATGGCTCTGATGCTATTTCAGGTGTGATCAACATCATCCTGAAGGAAAAGCAGGGTCTTGATGCCTCGGTCTCATACTCCCAGCATTACAGTTCCGTCACGCGCGGCTATGGCGAGAATGAGCTCAACCTCTCGGATAACTCTGACGCAGGCAACTATAACTGGGACGGCGACGGCGCGATTGGCTCGCCCGACGAAGTTGACTACCGTGACGGTGAGGCTGTTAACCTGCACCTCGGCTATGGTTTCGCGCTGGCACAAGATGGCAACGCCTATCTCTCTGCTCAGGTCCGCAGCCGCGACCGTGCCGTTCGCGCCGGCTTGGATCCACGCCAGCAGTTTTTTGATGGTGATTCCCGCGAAGACACGTTTGACCGTCTCAATCACGCCTACGGGCAGGGCGAGTTCGACGATGTCAGCCTCATGTTCAACAGCTCCATCCCGGTTGGTGACGCAGGCGGCCAGGCTTATGCCTTCGGCAGCTACAACCACCGTACCGGCAGCACAGGCTGCTTCTATCGTCGCGCTCAGGATAATCGTACGGTTAGAGCCATCCACTCGGAAGGCTTCTTACCGACTCTGGATAATACTCTGAACGATTTCTCAGCCGCGGCTGGGATCAAGGGTTCGCTCGGCCAGTGGACTTACGATTTGAGTGAAACCTACGGCAATAACTCGTTCAACTTTGGCGTTGCCAATACCAACAACGCTTCACTTGGCTTAACCTCGAACCAGCAGGAGTTCGATGCAGGTACGCTCAGGTTCCAACAGGCTACGACCAACCTGGACCTGCTGCGTGCCATGGATATCGGTACGGCTTCTCCCCTAAATGTGGCAATCGGTGCTGAATTTCGCTGGGAGAACTACCAGATCGATCCCGGCGAACTTGATTCCCACCGCAATGGTGGCGAGCCCGTTCTGGACGGACCAAATGCTGGCGCTGCTGCTCCGGTTGGCTCTTCCTGCTTTCCAGGTTTCTCGCCAAGAAACGAAACCGACGAATCACGCGTCAATTTTGGCGCCTATGTCGATCTGGAAAACAACCTGACTGATGAGTTCCTGGTGGGTGTGGCCGGTCGATTTGAGAATTACGACGATTTCGGTTCTACCGTCACGGGCAAAGTTTCGGCGCGCTATGAATTGGCAGAAGGCTTTGCACTGCGCGGCGCGGCCAGCACAGGCTTCCGCGCTCCGTCGCTGGCACAAGCCAACTACTCAGCCATCGCCACCAACTTCATCACGACTCCTGAGGGAGTGGTGCCTTTTGAGGTTGGTACATTTCCGGTAGATGATCCAGTCGCTAGGGCCCTGGGGGCTCAGGATCTTGACTCCGAAACCTCAGTTAATCTGAGCGCCGGTTTCACGGTTTCGCAAAGCAATTTCTCCCTGACTGTAGATGGCTACATGATCGACATCTCTGACCGCATTCTGCTGACTGAGAACTTCACAGGTAGTGGAATAGCGGACTTTCTGGCGACACAGGGGATTGATGCAAACGGCGGCCGTTACTTCACAAACGCAGCTGACACCGAGACAAAGGGGGTCGATATTACCGGCCGTTATGCCACGAAACTTGGGCCAGGCACCTTTCGTTTGACAGCGGCAGTGAATTTCACAGAAACTGAGATCACCAACAAAGACGAGATTGAGACGCCAGACATCTTGGCTGACTTCACCAGTGTGCCGCTGTTCGGCCGAGTCGAGCAGGGCCGCTTCGAAGACGGCCAGCCGCATCAGAAGTTCAATTTCATTGCGAACTATGACCTGAATGCCTGGAACTTTGTTGTGCGGACTCAGCGATACGGCGAAGTGAAGGAACTGTCTTCCGCGGGAGAGTTCAGAGACCAGGTATACGGCGCCAAATGGCTGACCGACCTGGAAATAGGCTACAAGCTGAGCCAGGGTTTGGGTCTGTCAATTGGTTCCGAGAACCTGTTTGATGTCTACCCGGATAAACAGCTTAAGAACAACAGTTTTAATGGCATTTTCCCGTACGATGGTTTGTCACCTTTTGGCTTTTTTGGACGAACCGTTTATGCGCGTGTGAATTACAGCTTGTAAGATAGAAAGTTGTTTGCCTATTTGGAAGGGCTGCCGGCGAAGCTGGCAGCCCTTTTATTCATGATTTGAGGCCAAGATGAGAAGGATGATCAAGTTTCGTCTATTTGCGGCGCTGGTTTGTATCACGTTGTTCGGGATCGTGGGGTGCGGCGAAAATGCCGGTACCGTAAGTCCGGATAGCGAATTGCAGCCGGTAGAGTTGAGACATGATGATGAGAATCTGACAGCTCCTTATCTTGGTGAGGGAACCTATGAGGGCGCCGCCAGATTTTCAAGGAGCCGCATGAGTGCGCTTGCCGAGAAGGAGCTGGTTGAAATCGAATTCTACATGCTCGACAAACCAGAAGCCTGCAGGGTGAAGGTCTATGCCAGGGGCACCGGCACGTCTCCGGGAACGCTACTCTACTCCGCGGATATCGTTCGCGAGTTGCAACCGCAAGCCTGGAATACCCACAGTTTGCAGACTCCGCTTACCCTTTCGGGAGATGACCTTTGGATAAGCATTGAGTTTCGTCACGCAAACAGAATTCGGTCACTGGGCTGTGACCCCGGGCCCGCTATTGCCGATGGCGACTGGCTTTTCTCCAAAGCGGACGACGAATGGCTGCCCTTGAGCCAGCGCAGTAGCGCTGACATCAATTGGAACATTCGAGGACTCGTCCTGCCTTCCGAGTGCGGCTGCGGAAGCAAGTAGTTCTCGCTTTGGCAAATGGGTTTTTGGTGTTCCGTGCCATGGTTCCAAGTGTCAGGGATTCCTGCGGTTGGCAGCAATTGGGGAGGAAAACCCGATCATCTCCATCTGCTGCTATTCCCGTTCGAATGCACAACTGGCAGCACCTGATTTGTGTCGGATTATGGCGACTTTCAAGCCACGCTTGCACTCATCTGTTTCATAGCACGTTTCGTGACAACAGTTCAGTTTGGCGCTTTTGGATGACAATCTCATCGAATCGACCCGGAATGGAGTTTATCAACCGGAAAGACTCATAATTGAACATGCAATTTTGAAGAATTTACAGTATTGATGACCTTTGTGAGAAAAATAGATAATTTTGGAACTCTTACCACGGGTATGTGCGTAGAATGGTCAATCATCTCAACCCTACGTTATTGGGGCGAGCGATGGGTGCCGTTCAGGCGCAATGATGGTCCACCGCTTTCTCTTTCTCAGGGTGCGTTGCAAAGTTGCAGGCGTTGGTTTTGACTTTCGCTGCTACTTTCCTCAGACACCAGTTTGATCCAGAAAAATTTATGAAGTTTTCAGAAAACAGAAGGCAGGTTTGCGCTTCTTCTTGCCGTTTGTCTGAGTGCATCGCCGATGCAGGATGCCTAGATTTCTGTACCTGCCGGGCAAGTTTCGGTGGATATGTTTGAACTCAGAGTGCCGTCTCTTGGAACCGCCACTGCACGGCCCGAGCGATCTCTACCTCTACAGATTACAAATCAATTACCTTGTGGACATCCAACGGATGGTCCTGTTACGCTAGCCCGGTCAATCAGGCTGTGACTTGCTGACTGGCTGGCAAATTTCCCAAACCAACTGATCAAGAAAGAGAGTGTTATGAGTGAACAAGTGACGGGCGTCTTTCAGCGCCTGCAACAGGGCGGAGGTTTCTTGCGCAACCCTGCGCGTTCGTTTCAGCCCGATCGTGAAGATACCTGGGTGTCATCAAAAGTCATCCGCGCATTCGATTTGGTAGCTGGCGCTGCCGTGATTGGGACCGCGCGTCCCGGCAAAAAGGGTCTCCAGCTCGCAGAAATTGACTCTATATGCGGCCTCACGCCTATAGATTTCAAGAAACGTGTTCGTTTCGACCGACTGGTGCCGATTGACCCTGAAGAGCGCATCCCGCTGGGCGACAACGGTAATGTTTCAATGCGTGTGATCGAGCTGATTGCACCCATCGGCAAGGGCACGCGCGGCTTGATCGTCTCGCCTCCAAAGTCAGGCAAGACCAGAATTCTGGAAGAAATTGCCAACGCGATCCACTCGAGTGAACCGGATGCTCGAATTGTCGTGCTGCTGATCGACGAGCGGCCTGAGGAGGTTACCCATTTTCGCCGGAATGTCAACGCCGAAGTGCTGGCAAGCTCGAACGATCAGAGCCTGGACTCGCACATTAATCTGGCGGAACTCGCGCTGTCCCACATCCGCTGCGAGCTGGAGTGTGGGCGGGATATTGTCGTCCTGCTCGACAGCATTACACGTTTAGGTCGGGCGTTCAATTTGTTTGGTTCTGGCGCCAGGCGTACGATGTCCGGCGGCATCGACGCCAAGGCGCTTGAAATACCGAGAAAGTTTTTTGGTCTCGCCCGAAATATCGAGAATGGCGGGTCGGTCACCGTGATCGCAACAGCCCTCATTGATACCGGTTCCCGGATGGATAATTATATCTTCGAAGAATTCAAAAGCACCGGCAATAGCGAGATTGTGCTGGACCGTTCGCTGGCCGATGTCAGGATTTTCCCCGCAATCGATATCCTCGCAAGTGGTACGCGCAAAGAAGAATTGTTATTCAGCGACCACGAAATGGACTGGTTGCGTGCGCTGCATCGCAGACTCGCCGATCAAGATTCTCGATCGGCAATGAATGAGCTTCTTGAGCTCATTGCCAGTGCGCCAACCAATGAGGAACTGCTACAAGGAGCGAAGCCCAGACGCTGAGCCCTAACCTTGTCTCAGTTGTAGTAGCACATTTCCCAACCGTAAGAAATGCTGCGGGTTGCCAGCTTTCTTACGGAGCAGGTTGCACACGCGTAAGCTTTTTAAAATCAGATATTTTTCATCGGAATGTACCACCCTTGTCAGTCTCTCCGAAGCTGGCACAAATCTTGTCTGTTCTGCTCAGAACAAGAAATCGACCTCAAATATCATGTCGGCCCGGACAATCCTAGTCGCGGAGGGCCACGCCGGGGAACGGAAACGGCTCTTCCATAAAATCAAATCGCAAGGCTACAAATGCATCGGAGCCGATTGCGCCGATGCAGCTCTGACTAGGCTGGGTCAGGAGTCCTGTGAGATTGCTGTTGTCGCACTTGACCTGCCGGACATGAATGGCATTGAGCTGTTCAAGATCATTACCCAAATCAGCCCCAAAACTTCAGTCATCATCGTTGCCGGCGTGGCGACTCTGGAGTCCTCGATCGAGGCATTCCGGCTTGGCGCTATCGATTACCTTGTCAGACCATTTGACCCTGGTGCCCTGCTTGCAAAAATCAGGCGTGTTCTAGAACACCAGGAGCTGGTTGAGAAAACACGTACGCTACGCATGCAATTGAAACAGGACTATAACTTCGGGGACATCATAGCCAAAAGCGCCGAGATGCGCCAGGTCTGCGAACTGATTCGCAGAGTCGCCAAAACGGCAAGTAACGTTTTGGTTTCCGGGAACAGCGGCACTGGCAAAGAGTTGGTTGCCCGTGCGATCCATCTCAATAGCCACCGCCTCAATTCACCATTTGTCACGGTAAATTGTGCCGCCATTTCGGATGCCTTGTTCGAGAGCGAGCTTTTTGGACATACGAAAGGGGCATTCACAAACGCGATTCGAGACAAAGATGGGCTCATGAAGGTGGCCGCGCCCGGGACCCTCTTTCTTGATGAGGTCGCTTGTCTTTCTCTCGCCGCGCAATCGAAGTTGCTGCGCGCCATAGAATCAGACTCCATCATGCCGGTTGGGGCAACCGACCCCATCCCTATCGATGTTCGTCTGATCGTGTCAACCAACCACCATCTGGAAGATGAAGTTGCGCTTGGGACCTTCAGGGAAGATCTTTTCTATCGCCTCAATGTCTTCGAAATCAGTCTGCCGTCGCTGGCTGAACGTGGTGAAGATATCGCGTTGCTTGTGCAGCATTTTATCCGAAAATATGCCCGAGAGATGGGCAAGAAGGTCGATGGTGTTGAGCCTCAGGTATTGCAACTCCTTGCTGGCTTCGAATGGAAGGGGGAGGTTCGTGAATTGGAAAATGTCATTGAGCGCGCCATGATCTTTGCAGATGGTGACAGGATCGCTGTCAGTGATTTGCCGGACTATCTGCACTGCAAGTCAGAAGACAGGTTTGTACTGGACTACAACAAAACCCTGAAGCACGCTCTGGACGATTTCGAGCGCCATTTCATTCTTGCCAAGATCAAATTGAACGGCGGGCGGCGCTTGCACGCTTTCAGGGAGTTGGGGTTGAGTGAGTCCAGCTTTTACCGCAAGATCGAAAGACTGGGCATCAAGGAAAGCCTGCCACACAAGCATTCCAAACATTGAAAGTCGTCGCATTGGTTCCGCCCAAGCAGAATGATACGGAGTGTCTCCTGGATGCGCGTGGAGCGGATGCTTCCTCGATGACTCCCGGAGTCGGGGGTTTTTGCCCTAAGAATTCCTACCTATGGCAAGCGCACGTGCCGAGTCCTGTGCTCATGCACAGCATCATATTTGTAAAAACAATGACTTACACGTTGCCGCTCATACGTGAGGTTTCGGCACGGAATTTGTGTATTTGACAGCAACATAAGGAGGTTGCCTGCTGACCTGACTAAAGACTCGAGGCTCTTGCCCGACTTCCTATCTTGATAATCGATTTGTTGCGCGGCCTGGATGTCAGTTACATTTCGACCTCTCGTTTGTTTTCATCTACTAACCTCCTTCTGAATACTCCATTTCTTGACCATTTGCAGTGCACCAATTTTTTGGAGATGACTATGGATGTGTTGAGAGATTACCTGGCGGAGCACCCCTTCTTGAGCGATGTTGCAGACGACCATGTTGTAACCATACAGCGTTGTGCATCAATCACGCGCCTCCTTCAGGGAGACTACCTTTTCAGGGAAGGCCAACCAGCGAATCAGTTCTTCCTGATTCGTCAGGGCAATGTAGCCCTGCAGGTGTACGCGCCTCGCCGCGGCGCAATCACGATTGAAACGGCAGGTGCGGGAGACGTGGTTGGTTGGTCATGGCTTGTGCCGCCCTACCTTTGCCATTTCGATGCGCGCGCCACTGAGTTGACCCGCGCCATCGCCATCGACGCAGTCTGTCTTCGTGACAAGGTGACCAGAGACGTTAATCTGGGATCTGCATTGATGGAACGCTTTGCCGCCGTCATGATGCAGAGGTTGCAGGCGACGCGATTGCAGTTGGTGGACATGTATGGAAGTGAGGAGTTCGTTGCTACGCATTAGGCGCTTCGTGCCGATTTGCTTCTGCCCGGCCGTTGCGCAGGAGGCCGAAAATGGGCGCCTCTCAGTTTTGGGCCGAATTGTATGGGCATGTGCAGAGATCGCCACTATCGAGCATTGATGCATGGTTTGTAGCACTGCGCCTGCTTGCGTTCCTGGGTGGCCTGATGTGGCTTATGGTGGCAGCGATTCCAGCGCCGAGCGGGTTTTTGCTCTCATGCAATTTCGTTTTCTTCTTCTCGTATAGCGCCGTTTTGTGCGCCGCTACCCTTTGGCGGCCTGAACAGGTGCGCCGGCTCTATCTGGCAGCGCTTTTTCTCGACTTGTTTTTTCTTCACTGGCTCATCCGTTACACGGGCGGATTTGAAAGCGAATTCTTCCTGGCGTTCTTTCTGCTGATCGCGCTGCATGCCTTCTATTTTGGTTTGCGAGTCGGCGCCGCTGTCGGTTTGCTTTCGTCCTGCGTGTACGTGCTCGCCGGGCAATTTGACATTTCAGCGCTCTCCCCGTTGCAGCTTGTTCTTCGTCTCACTTTTTTTCTGCTCGTGGCTACATCGATGGGGCTGGTGTCGCACAAGCAGCAACACGACCGCAAGAAAATTGAGAGCCTGAACAAGGAGCTTGACCGCCGCCGGATAGAGGTCGAGAGCGAGAAGGAGAAGCTGGAGAGTGTGATTCTCGGCATCGGCGCCGGGCTCGTGTTAGTGAACCGCGACATGCGCATCGAATGGATGAACAAGGTAGCGGAAGGCTGGTTTGGCCCTCTCAGCACGCAAAAGGGAAGGCTCTGTGTCTCTGTTCTCTGGGGCAGTGGAACGCTCTGCTCGAACTGCCCTACTCAGAAGTGTTTCCAGTTCGGCGTCATTGAGCAGGCCGATCTTGAACACCGCACCGCCAAAGGCCAGAGAAAGCATTTCCGGTTCACTGCCGCGCCCATTCGTAATGAGGCCGGAGAAACCGTCAGCGTCCTGGAACTGATCCAGGACATCACAGAAGAGAAAACTCTTCAAGCACAGTTGCTGCAATCCAGCAAGTTGGCGGCGATCGGTGAGCTTGCCGGTGGCATTGCCCATGAGATAAACAATCCTTTGGGGGCGATAGTCGTTTGTGTAGAGGAACTTGCGGAGTTGCTCGGCGATGTCAACTCGTCGGCTTGGGAGAACAACGATGACGTGCTTGAGTGTATCCATAGCATCAAGAATGACATCTACCGTTGTAAGCGAATCACCACCGGATTTCTCAATTTTTCCCGCAGCAAGAAGATACAGTTCGAATCGACGGACATCAATCAGTTGCTGATGAATACAGCGCTCCTGACGCGCTACAAAGCGCAAAAGGAGCATGCGGAAATCGATTTCTACCTGCAGTCAGGTCTGCCGATGATCCTGGCGGAATCTGACGAGCTGGCGCAGGTTTTTCTCAATATTCTCATCAATGCTATTGATTTTACCACTCCCGGAGAATCGATTGATGTGAGAACGGAAGCCTTGCCGAACAGTGAAATCGCTATCAGGATTGTTGACCGAGGATGCGGCATCCCACAGCATAACATGCCGAGCATCTTCAGTCCGTTTTTTACGACCAAACCGCCTGGACAAGGCACCGGGCTGGGCCTTGCTGTCAGCCGCCGCATCGTTGAGCGGCATCATGGCAGAATTGAAGTGCTCAGCAAGGAAGACAGCGGAACCACGATAACCATCGTCTTGCCAATCGATCCGAAACAAGTGGAGACAATTGCCACGCGAAATTCCATGGCGGAGTTGTCATGAAGAAAAGAAAGAGAATTTTACTGGTGGACGACGAGACCTCTTTTCGCGTTCACCTTGGCAGACTTTTCACACGCAAAGGCTACGATGTCACTGAGGCCGCGACCGGTGGCGAAGCACTGGCTTTGCTGGGCAAAATGCATTTCGATGTTGTGCTGCTCGACATCGTGCTCCCGGACAAAGACGGCGTGGAAATATTGAGAGACCTGAAGGAGCAGACGCAGGATATCCAGGTGATCATGATGACCGCGAACGCAACGGTTAGCAATGCCATTTCTTCCATGAAACTCGGAGCTTACGACTATCTTATCAAGCCCTTTGAGGTTGAAGAGCTTACCATCTTGATTGAGAGGGCGTGTGAGCTATCGACTCTGCGACGAGAGAGCAAACATCTGCGGCATGAACTGGCACGGCAACGCGAATTCGATGAGTTCGTCGGCAAAGACCCAGAGGTTTTGGAAATGCTGGAGCTGGTTGCAAAGGTGGCGCCAACCGACTCTACCGTACTCATCACGGGCGAAACCGGCACCGGCAAGGAGCTGATAGCGAAAGCCATTCACCGCAAGAGTGCCCGCCGCGATAAGCCGTTTATTGTCGTGAACTGCAGCGCGATTCAGGAAACACTTCTCGAGAGCGAGATGTACGGCTATGAAAAGGGCGCCTTTACCGGCGCCACCAGGAACAAGTCCGGGCTGATCGAAGTCGCCAACACCGGAACGCTTTTTCTCGATGAGATTGGTGAGCTTAGCCACACTCTGCAGGTCAAGCTCTTGCGCTTTCTGGAAGGCGGTGAATACCGCCGCGTGGGTAGCGCACGCTCACTGCGCGCCGATGTCCGGCTTCTCGCAGCCACCAATCGCAATCTGAAACGACTGATTCAGGACGCCGCGTTTCGAGATGACCTCTTCTATCGACTCAACGTTATCAACATCCAGCTTCCACCGCTTCGCGAGAGGAAAGCGGACATCGAGGAGTTGGTACAGTACTTCTTACGCAAGACCTGCAGCAGGATGGGCAAATGCATCAAGAGAATCGATGCAAATGCTCTGGAAATGCTGTGCCACTACCAGTGGCCGGGCAATGTTCGGGAATTGGAAAATGTCATCGAGCGCGCGGTCATTTTGACCACAAGCGAGATGATCACGACCAACGACTTCCCAGCCGACCTGGTCGCTCCGGTTGCAGCGTCTCCCCGATGGCAGGCTGAATCAGATTCTTTAGCAGATGTGGAGCACCGGCAGATTCTTAAGGTTTTGCAGAATACCGTTGGCAATAAGACAAGAGCTGCAGCAGTTTTGGGAATCACAAAGAAAACGCTTTACGCTAAGCTGCGAGCGTACGGAATTTTTCCGCGTAGTCAGGCTGCCCGGGACCCTCTCAACGGCGGTTAGAGCCTCAACTGTTTCTACCAGAGAATTTCAGGCTGGAATCCCAGCCATGTTTATAAGCCACAAGTCGTCAGGATTTCAACTAAGGAGAAAAGACAAATGGCCACTGAATCTGTTAAGGACGTGCTCGACCACGCTCGGATGTTTCACAAGATCATTGGCGATTACTACATACGACTACGGTCCATCACGGATAAGGAGCGAATTAAGATGCTACTGGACTACCTCAGTCGCCATGAGCAGTATCTTGAAAAAAGCCTCGTGAAATATGAGGAAGGCGCCCCCGAAAAAGTCCTCAAAACCTGGCTGCAATTCACGCCGTGCCAGGAGATGCTGAAGCATCTGGAGGATATCGTGGCAGAGCCGCTGAAGTCAACCGACGAAGTAATTGATGTGGCGATGAAGCTGGACGATTGCCTGATTGAACTCTACGAGGATATGGCAATGCGCGCAGAGAGCGAAGATCTGAGAGCCGTATTTAACAATCTTGTGGAAATGGAGAAGCAGGAGAAGCTCAACGTCACCCGGACCGCGCTAAGCCTGGATGATATTTAACCCGCATGAGCTTATTGAGGGCAACGGCATGCGGCGGTCAATCTTAAGCGCTAATACAGGAAAAATCTTGAACGCCGATTTCGAACTGTCCACGAAACGGACTTGTCCGATAACCCATCGCTAGCTGTTGCGGTGAGTCTGCCGAGCCTGCATATTTCACCCTAAAAATTACCGCAGCAACGTCAAGAAAACGCCAGCGGCAATCGCTGAGCCAATCACGCCTGCTACGTTCGGTCCCATTGCCGGCATGATCGGGTTCACCCTCCCGTCCGTACTTTCGGAAACAAACTTTTGAACCACCCGGGCTGCCATCGGCACCGCCGAGACGCCGGCCGCGCCAATACATGGGTTGATTTTCCTGGTGGCCGGTAAGAAGAGATTTAGGATTTTGGCAAACACAATCCCGCCTGCTGTGCTGAAGGCGAAAGCAACCGCCCCGAGACCGAGAATCATCAGCGTTTTTGCGTTCAGAAAATGCTCGCTTGCCATGGTCGCGCCGACCGCAATGCCGAGAAAAATGGTCACCACATCGATCATGGCTCCGCCAACTGTCTTGCGCAGGCGTTCGGTTACACCGCTTTCTCTGATCAAGTTACCAAACATCAGCATGCCGATAAGTGGCGCGCTCGAAGGCACCGCCAATGAGGCAAATGCGCCAGTGTAAATAGGAAAGAGAATGATGGCCGTTTTTGACACCGGCCTCGCCTGTGGCATGTCGATGGCTCTCTCTTTTCGTGTGGTCAGCGTTCGCAAAATCGGGGGCTGAATGATGGGTACGAGTGACATGTAGCTGTAGGCGGCCAGTGCGATTGGGCCCAACAAATGCGGCGCAAGCTGTGCCGAGAGGAAGATCGCAGTCGGGCCATCGGCGCCGCCGATGATGCCGATTGCCGCAGCCTCCTTTAAACTGAATCCCATGAAGTAAGCTGCTGTTAGCGCGGTGATAAAAATGCCTATTTGCGCCGCGGCGCCCAGAAGAAAAGTCAGTGGCCTGCTCAAAAGAGGGCGGAAATCAGTAAGCACACCGACCCCCAGGAAGATGAGCGGGGGCAACAGCTCCGTTTTGATACCGCCTCTGTAGATCATTGCGATGATGCCCTCGCCGTAGGCCCCCATTTCGGCGAGGGGAAAGTTCGCGAGCACAATGCCAAATCCGATGGGAATCAGCAGTAGAGGCTCATATTGTTTCTTGATTGCCAGAAAAACCAGAACTCCGGAAAGGGCATACATCACCCAGTTTCCCCACTCCATATTCGCAAATCCGGATTGGCTTAGTAGTCTCGATAGCTCGTCCATACTTGGTTCCTTAGGTAAAGAAGGCTGTGGTTCAGATTCCAAGAATTCCCAATCTCAAATCTCAACATCAGAGTTGGGATTCGGAGCTCTAGCCCCGCCGTCTCAGGAAATCGTCAGGAGCGGCATTGATGAATCCACATCGTCTCCAATCTGGACACGAATGGCAGCGACAACACCATCACAGGGTGCCTTGATGTCATGTTTGGTCTTGAGCGCTTCCACCGCAGCAACGACCTGACCTTTGCTGACGAAATCGCCCGCGGCAACCAGAATATCGACGACCTCTACCTGTCCGGCGAAGCTGGAGTAGACAGGCGTTCCACCTGTTGTTGGTGCGAGCGCCGGGGCGGTGGCTGGACTTTGTGCTGTTTTGCCCTCAGCGTTTCCGATTGGTTCCAAGGTCACAGTGAATGTATGGACCGAGCCATTTTCCTTCACCGTACAAACCGAAGTAACTGGCTCCGAGATCACCGGAGTAGCGGAGACAGGTTCTGGCGCCGGAGCGGGCTTGGGTTCCTCCGTCTTCTTCAATGGAATGTCAATCTTGCCTTTGCCGGTGAGCAGCCTGATTCCCTCGTTGAGTTCAAGTTTCTTGCCGGGCACCATTGCCGCAAGCACGAGGAAGGTGTTGCGTTCTGTCGTTGGCAGATTTCTCTCCTTGAGTGCTTCCTTCGCCGGCTCAATATTCTTCGGCGCAGCCTCAAGCGGATCGCCTTCGAAGATTTGCTGACCGAGTTCTTTTGAAGCGGCTTTGACGACTTCAGGATCGGGCGGCAACGGCGTCTTGCCAAAATATCCAAGGACGGCCCGACCAAATCCGGCATCAAATTTCTTCCATCGGCCGTGCATGACGTTGTTGAAGGCTTGCAGCCAGTATTGTTGACTGCCAGGCGTCACGCTGGTCCATGCGCCACCCGCTTTCACTACGACCGGAAATTCCGTCAAGACTTCGCCATATTTATGCAAGATACCGGCTTTGGCCATCATGTGAACATTGGGACCAATAGCCCCGCCTGGCATCGGAAATCCAACAACCCGGGCATCCGCGGTCGTCGTAATCGGATTGAAATTGTACTCTTTCAAGCCCTCGTTCAACAAGTCCTCGATGACGGGCATTTTGTCCTCATCCACGTCAAGCGAATAACCCGTTCCTTTCAGTGCGTGCGCCATGGAACGAACATCGGGCTGAACGGTTCCGCTGGCCATCGGGCGCACGGACAGGTCGATTCCATCAACTCCGGCTGCGATGCCGGCCATGTAGCAGGCCACGGCCATGCTGGCGGTGTCATGAGTGTGGAGCCACAACGGCATCTCCGGCGGCATGATCTTTTTGAGACCTACAGCGGTGTCGTAGATGGTTTTGGGGTCTGTGGTTCCACTAGCATCTTTAAGGCAGAGACTGTCGATCTGGATGTCGCTTTTCAGCAGGCGCCGGCCAATGTCCAGATAGAACTCTGCCGTGTGTACGTCGTCCGAATGAAACGGCAGCCCCATGAGCGCGACAGTGGCCTGATGGTGCATGCCCGCTGCGACTATCGGTCTCCCGGTGTTGATCAGGTTACGCACGTCATTCATGTAGTCGAAGTTGCGGTCCCAGCTTGTCCCGGCTTCTTTCATGAGTTTTGCTTGCAAGGCCAGGCCCTCGATGGATTGGGTGGTCAGCGTAACTCCCGACACCGAGCGGGTGAGGATTTGCAGGTCAATGTCCGGACCAACTGCATCCCTCATCGTTTGCATGCATTCAAAGGGATTTTCGCCAAGGTAGAATAGCGGGGCCTGAAATCGCGCTCCGCCGCCAAACTCAAAATGACGGATACCAGCTTCGACCGAGGCCTGCAACGCAGGGAGAATATCATTCAAACGTACTTTACCACCGAAGGAACTTTGCAGACCATCCCGAAACGGAGTGAACATCACCCGGATTCTCTTGGGATTCTTAGTAAAAATCATATAACCTCCTCCATCCTGGTTATTCTGGCGCCAGGATATTGTGATTTGAACGTGACTGCGACTGCCGCGACAAGTGCGGCATCATGACCGGCGTCTTTTGCGGGAAACAGCTTGACCAAAAGGCGCATCACCACGGCCATGAGAGAGAGAAGCACAAACACTGCGATGAAAGCAGTGCAGCAGACGATTAGAAGTTCATACGAAGCCATACGGACACTCTCCAAAGGTTAGGCGGAACAATTTTCAGAAGCTGGTGTTGCCGAATGACAGGTCATGTCTGTTTGAGACACTCTCAATTGCCGTGCCACAAAGGAGATGGAAAATGGTTTCAATTCAGTTTGATTTTATTGGAGTTATGTGGACGATGAGTTCGCCACGCAGCGAACCCGGAGGGGGGTTCTCAAGTTTCAGAATACCGACGGCGCAAGCTCTCACATGTGGGAGAATGGAGCAGCAAACATCTCAGCGCAGAACAAGGATTCTTCAGTGAATGCCTGGCTTGTGATTTTCCTTCTTGTTCTCGAACATAGAATATGTTTGGGAGTTGGCCATTGGGAGTTTGAGATCCTGCGCTGCCGAGTTAAGGATCAAATGCCAATCTTCCTTTAGTAATCGGCGCTTCGATTCCCTCCAGGAACAACTCGAGGTTCTCGCCAATCGATTCTACTTTGCCATAGGCGATTTCCTGGTTGTTGGAATCGAAGTCATCGCTGAAAATACGCACTGTCTTGCCAACCGCCAGAGATCTCTTGCGGTAGAATTCAATCAGCTCAGTAATTTCCCCCGCGACCAGTTTTTGATAATTTCGGCCGAGAGAATCAAGCAATCTGTGAAAAACGATCGGCTGGGCGCAATGAGTTGGGTCATCGACAAACTCTATCAGGGCGGCTGCATGAGGCGCCGCAAGTGAAGGTGGGACCTGCGGTCTCGTCGCGACATTCAGCCCGATTCCCAGAACCGCGCTACTGACGATATTTGCCTGCGTTTGTGTATGCGCGAGAACCCCGCCGACTTTGGCGCCCTCGACAAAAACATCGTTCACCCACTTCACCATCGCCTTGGCTTTCAGAGTTTCCAGAGAATCGATGGCCTGCAGCACTGATACCACCGGCAGAACTGAAAATGCAGCGCCGATGTTTTCGATTTCACGATTGATGGGGAGAAACGCGGAAAGGTGGAGATTGCCGGGCAGGCTGGCCCACGGGCGGTTTCGCTGACCGTGGAACCGTTTTCCCGAGCCCGCAATACAGAGAATCTTTTGGGCAAAGTTGAGGCCGAGGCGTGAAAAATCTACCAGGGCATCATATTGTGATTCGGTGGCATATTCGATGAAGAAGATGTGTGGCCAGTTGTGGTCGGTTTGTGCGACAGCTTTGTAGAGCTTGCCACGAGGCGCCAACCTGTCGAGAAGTGGCCCGAGGTTCGGTTCGATTTCATCGCGCGGGGCCAATTGCCAGTTCATCAGATGGGGCAAATTGCGTTCGGCAAATTGAATGTTGTCTGTGTAGACCATGGCTGCAGTTTGTGAGTAACGGATTTTATCTTGTTAGCTGACGATGGGGTTACGGCGTTGGAATATAGGAAGAATCCGGCAGTTCTGCCATACAAATCTCGGGTCTGATTTTTAGCGGAACGGTCGCCGGTGGTGTGTTGACGACCCGGGAAGGGGGGATGGTCTAGCCACAAAACACAAGTCGTTTCGGTGCTGCAATCGCCTCACTTATCATCTCACAAACTGCCGGGATGGCATCTTCCACAGCTTGTGACAGGCCAGGACAAACCTCATCAGGAATGGTCTGAGTCTGTGCGGAGATGATTCTAACCTCCACGCTACGCATTTGCTTGAGTTCGCGCAAGAGATTGGAGGTCGGCAACTGGTGCATTGAAAAATCATCGATCTTTACTTTCGGGATGTCATCAACATCAATTTCGAAAATCTCTCCTGCTGGCCTGCCGGCATCATAAGCGTCTACAATAATGATGCTCCTGGGTTGATTTTCACCAAGAACGACAGTGAAGAGTATTTCGCGCACGCTCAACCCTGCGTTGATGACACACGTTTGAGGAGGGATGTCATAGTGCTCCTGGAAATATTCTATAACAGCCGGGCCGAGGCCATCATCGCCGAAGAGCACGTTGCCGCATCCCAGAACGAGGGTTTCTTTGTTCCAGTAGTCTGACATGGTTGCTCCTGTTCATGATGCTCACAAATGAACACTCCCCTTGATTTCCCCTCAAGGGGGAAATGCGAAGGGGAGTGCCTGCGGTAAGGCGGTTCAATTCCTAAAGGTGTCTTTCAGATTGCCATCCGCGTCTACAATATCCACCCGAACGGGAATCGAGCCGTCAAGTTTGTGGGTGGCGCATGAGAGACACGGGTCGTACGCCCGAATCGCCATCTCGACCTGGTTCAGGATGCCTTGGTCATAGTTGCCGTCTTTGATCAGAGTTTTGGCCGCCTGGTTCACGGACATGTTGATGGGCGCGTTGTTGTGGGTTGTGCCCACGATCAGATTAACACTGGTGACAAGGCCTTTGTCGTCGGTCTCGTAGTCGTGAATCAGGGTGCCTCTCGGCGCCTCAACGCATCCGACGCCCCGTGCCGCCCGCGGCGTAACAGGAACTCTCGTCTCCGTACTGGTTATTTCGGGATCGTTGAGCAGCTCGATGGCGCGCTCGGCATTGTGCAGCAGTTCAATCAAGCGAGCCCAGTGGTAGAGCAGCGTTAACTGCGCCGGGCGGCCGAATTGTTCTCTGAATTCCTCAAATTCTTTCTGCGCCAGGGGCGTCGAGATTTTGTCCGCCACGTTGATTCTGGCCAGAGAATTTGTGCGGTAAATGCCGCGCGGATCGGTTGAATCCATGGAAAAACCGTCGCCCCAGGATTTGGCGTAGGGGAACTTCATATATGACCAGTCCTGGATCTTCTCGGAGATGAACTCGGTGTACTGGTCGTACGCGAAGTCTGCAAACGAGCCGTCCGCTTTCATCAGCCGGAGCTTGCCGTCGTAGAGGTTGAGCACGCCATCGTCAGCAACGGTACCCATGAAGCCGGTGTTGATGACGCCGAGCGTCTTCACTGTGTCGAGGTATTTCGGGAAGATATCCTCTTTGGCAAACTTAATCGAGAACTTGGCGAACTCCAGAACTTCTTCCGCCATGGGCAGGACTTTGTCTCTATCAGCTTGAGTCAGGGGTTTGCTGAAACCGCCGGGCACAGCCGTCACCGGATGAATCGCTTTGCCGGAAACGATTTCCAACATGTGCGATCCCAGGTGCCGATTGCGTACGACCTTCTTACCGATTTCCGGGTTTGCCTGTGCGATGCCAATCACATTGCGAACGGAATAATCTGCGTCCGGGCCCATGACAAAATCCGGGCCGGAGAGAAAGAAGAAGTGCAGAATGTGCTCCTCTGTATAAGCGATGGCGTTGCAAAGTTCGCGCAGTTTTCTCCCGGCGGGCGGCGGTTTCACGCCGTAGACCGCGTCATTGGCTTTTGCTGACGCCAGATGGTGCGACCAGGGACAAACGCCGCAGATGCTGGTGACAATCCTGGGCAGCTCTTCCACAGGCCGGCCGACGCAGAATTTCTCAAAGCCACGGAGTTCAACCACGTTAACTTTGGTGTCCGCCACATTGCCCGAGTCGTCAAGCTGAATGGTGACTTTGGCGTGGCCCTCTATTCTTGTGACAGGTTGAATGACAATTTTCTTTCCCATGTCCGTCACCTCCTAACCTTGGGTGGTAGTGGTCTGAGTCGATTCTGCCCGCCAATGTAGCGGTTCAGGAACGCCCGTCTGTCTTCGATGAGCTTTGCGTCAAGGCCGATACTGGAAAGCGCGCTCATCATTTCAACCTGCGGGTTGGCGCCTTTCCTGATGGGGCCGAAGCAGCCCCGGCAAGGCATGTAGCCTTTGATGCAGCGCGGCACGTTCTCTTCGCCCTCAAGATAAGGTTTGCCGCATCCTGACCTCGTCACCGGACCCAGGCAGAGAATTCCCTGCTCGTTGAGACAGCGCATCTTGTCATACTCACCGGGCACGAATTCCGCATCCTGCAAAGGCCGTTTCAGGGCGACGTCGCTCTTCTCTTCGCGCTTGGTGGGGCAGTCGTCGCAAACGCTGCGCTCGGGCAGCTCAAACGGCTTGCCTTCCAGGAGACAAGTCAAAGCCTCCAGGATGGTCGCCGGATTCATCGGACAGCCGGGCAGATGTACATCGACTTTGACCACTTCATCGACGGCATAAACTTTGTCCGTCAGCGCCGGCAAATCCTGCGATGGGATGCCGTTTGACTCCGTGGTTTTGGAGTCGCGATAAACCGTTTCGAGCAGTTCTTCCTTCGGGTACATGTTGGCGAGGGCGGGGATGCCGCCAAAGCATGCGCAGGAGCCCAGCGCGACAAGAGTCTTGCACTTCTTTCTCATCTCTTCTGCTACGTGCTTTTCCTTCTCGTTTCGTATGCCACCGGAAATCAGCCCAACGTCGGCTTCCGGAATCTCAAGCTCGGTTTTCTCACCCGTTTGACCGAAGTACTTGTGATCCATCAGCACCGGCATGTGGACGAATTCCAGGGAGGGCAGCAAGTCGAGAAGCGTCTCCCCAAGGTCGAGAATGGAAATCTCACACCCGCCACAGATGTTGAGCCATTCTTCTGCTACTTTTGCCATAAGAGCCTCCTGGTTTTTTGAAATCCCAAATTCTAAGTAACCCAATCCCAACACTGATCTGGGATTTCTGTTTTGGGATTTTACTAAACAGCTTGCCCGTCTACACCAACGTCAGTTGCGACTCGCCTGGTGTAGATGAGGTATTTGCCATCTTCTTCAAGGAGCCTTGTTTCGAAGCCTTCCTGGCCGTACTTTTTAATGTTCGTGCGTGCGGCGGATTCTGAATCGTAATCCTCGCCGTCCCACATGAATTTTTTGCCATCGATTATTTTATAGTTATCCACCTTCACACTCCAGGACTTGGCATTAGATAAGTTTAATCAAGATGTTGCAGACCCTCGACGCTGTGCATGCTAGGTCGCTGCTTCAAGATGGTTTTCAGATCAAGCATACGGACTCGGCCCCAGCTCTTTGACGCGGTCAACCACCTCCTGCATGACCTGGGCGAACTTCGGGCCTTCGGAAGCGGACACCCATTCGAGCCGGTACCGTTCGTCTTCCAGCCCGAAGTCTTCCAGCATCAGCTCAATTGCTTCGGCTCTGCTTTGCGCTCTCATGTTGCCGTCGATGTAATGGCAGTCCCCTGGGTGGCAGCCGCACATGATGACGCCGTCCGCGCCTTTGGTGAGCGCGTTGATGACCAGATTCGGGTGCACCATACCCGAGCACATGACCCGGATGATTCTGACATTTGGCGGATACTGCAGCCGTGACACGCCCGCGAGATCGGCGCCGGTGTAGGAGCACCAGTTGCAGCAGAAGGCGATTATTTTGGGCTCGAATTCGTCGCTCATTTTGGGGTTCTCCGTTGGGTAGCCTCGTTACACAAACTCAATCGCAGTTCTTTCTGGACTGCGGTGACATCCGCCTGATTCTTTCGCTGGATGCTTCAAGAATCTGTCCCCCTTCAAAGGGGGATTTGAGGAAGTCTCCCTTTGAAGGGAGACAGATTTTCGCTCGGAACGCGCGAAAATCAGAGGGATGTTTGCCGTCCATACTGCGTCACTTTTCGCTTTGCCTAATAAACCTCCTCCAACGCCGCCTCAACCACCGAATCAAGTTGCTCCAGCCGGAAGTTGTGCACAAAAATACCCTGCTTCGGACAGGTCGCCATGCAGGTGCCGCAGCCGTGGCAGAGCGTGATGTCAACATCCACCGTTTTTTTCACCGCGCCATTTCTAATGTATTCTATCAAGTTGATCGCTTGATAAGGACACGGTTCGATACAGAAAGCGCAGCCGTCGCAATTGGCGTCGATGGGTTCCGAAATCCGGGGTTCGATTTCCATCTCATCGCGGGAGAGCACAACACCGGCCCGGGTCGCGGCCGCCATGGCCTGCAGGATGGTCTCCGCAACATTTTTGGGACTGTGCGCCGTGCCGCAGACAAAGATGCCGTCTGTGGCGAAATCCACGGGCCGCAGCTTCATGTGCGCTTCCAGGAAGAAACCGTGTTTCGTGGTCGGCACCTTCAGCATCTTGCCAAGGTCATCATTGGTTTCGAGAGCTTCGATTGCGGTGGAAAGCACCACGGCATCCGCCGGCAAATCGATCTGCATGTCCAGCAGTTGGTCTTTGACGGCCACGTTCAGTCTGCCGTTTGCTTGACTGACGGCGGGCTTCTCGCCATCAAATCGGATGAAGATGACGCCCTTCTCACGCACTTCGCGGTAGCCTTTTTCGTAGAAACCGTAGGTGCGAATGTCTCTATGCAGAATCGTGACATTCGCCTCGGGATAACGTTCCTTCGTCTTCAAGGCGTTCTTTATGGCTTTGGAGCAGCACACCCGGCTGCAGTACTCTCTTGGCTCTTCCCGGGAACCGACGCATTGAATCATGACCACGTCCTTGGCATCAACACCGCCGTTTGACAGATGGTCTTCAAATTCAGTCTGAGTTAGAACGTGCTGGTCTTCTCCGTAGAGATATTCCGCGGGCTGGTGCTCCTTCGCTCCCGTAGCGACGATGATGACGCCGTGCTTGATAGCGGTTTCTTTCTTCCCGGTTTTGATTACAGACTCAAAGTTGGGTACACTACCTTCCATCGACGCAAGTTCTGATTTCAAATGAAGGTTGATGAGCTTGTGCTTTTTCACGTCCGCAGCCAGCTTCTTCATCTTTTTGGTGATGTTGCCATCTGGGCTGAATTTGATCTTCTTAGCCAGGCCGCCGAGTGTCCTGTTTTTTTCCACCAGATGAACTTCAAATCCCTGGCCGGCGAGTTCGAGAGCTGCCGTCATGCCGGCAACGCCGCCACCGATGATGAGTGCCGATTTCGTCACTTCCACGAATTGCGGATAAAGGTTCTCGTTCATCTTGACTTTGGCAACCGCCATTCGCACGAGATCCTTGGCTTTGCGGGTGGCTTCTTCCGGCTGATTCATATGGACCCAGGAACATTGATCCCGGATATTCGCCATCTCAAACAGGTAGGGATTCAAACCGGCCTGCCGCATCGTGTCCATAAACAGCGGTTCGTGGGTTCTGGGCGTGCAGGACGCCACCACCAGCCGGTTAAGCCCCTGCTCGATGATGACTTGTTGTATTCTTTCGCAGGTGTCGGCCGAGCAGGTGTAGAGGTTGTTTTCCACAAAGATGACGTCGGGGAGAGTCTTGGTGTACTCAACCACGTCGGGCACGTTTACCACCCCGGCGATGTTGGTGCCGCAATGGCAGACAAAAACGCCGATTTTGGGCTCTTCGCCACTGATGTCTCTTTCCGGAGGGAATTCCTTGCAGGTGAGCATTTGACCCCGGGCGGTGCTCAACAGGTTCAGGCATCGGGAGGCAGCGGCATCCGCCTCCATCACTGCCTCCGGAATATCCTTGGGTCCCGAGGACACGCCGGCAACGAAGACGCCTTCTCTGCTGGTCATGACGGGGTCGAGGGCGTCGGTTGCGATGAATCCGTCATCGTCTAAATCCAAATCCAGCAGTTCGCCGAGCACCTTCGAAGGTCCGGAGTGGATGCCGACGCACAGGACCACGAGATCGAACTCCTCCTCTTGGATTTTGCCCCCGTGGTTGCCGTACTGGATTCTCAGATTCTTGCTCTCAGGGATCTGCTTCACTGTTGACGGGCTGGCCTTGATGTACTGAATGCCCTCATGTTTTGCCCGTTCGTAGTACTCTTCGTAGCCTTTCCCGAATGCGCGGATGTCGCGGTAGAAGATGGTGCAATCCAGGTCAGGGCTGTGTTCTTTTGCGATGACTGCTTCTTTGGTGGCGTACATACAGCACACGGAAGAGCAGTACTTGTGCTCGGTGTTTCTGGAACCGACGCATTGAATGAAGGCTATTTTTCGGGGGACGCTCCGGTCATCCGGCCGCAGAATGTGGCCGTGAAACGGGCCGGTGGCGGAGAGAATGCGTTCAAATTCCAGCGAGGTGATGACGTTCGGATAGCGCCCGTGGCCGAATTCGCCCGAGAGCCTGGCCTCGTAAGCCTCGTATCCCGAAGCCAGGATAACAGCCCCGACCTCCAATTCAGATTTCTTGTCAGCATCATTATAAATGATTGCGTTGGCATCGCAAATCGTGTCACAGATGCCGCATGCTTCATAATTCAGATGGACGCAGGTGCTCTTGTCGATAACCGGCGCGTTGGGAATCATCTGCGGATACATCTGGTAGATGGATGGCCGATTGTTGAGACTCATATTATATGAATCGGGAATCGGCCGCAGCTTGTCCTCGCTGGTGAGCGAAGAGATCGACCGCCTCGTTGGGCAGATGGAGTCGCAGGCGCCGCAGATCCAGCATTCTTCGCTGTACTTTGCAAATGGTGACTGCACTTTCCGGTTCGGCCCCCGTCCGGTGACGGCGACGGCGGACCGTCCCATGCGTTCAGCACACATCCGGACGCAGGCGCCGCAGTAGATGCAGTCGTCGTTCTTTTCCTGCAGCCTGCCATTGTGGACGCCGAAATCCTCCGCCAGCTTCTGAATGGCGGGCGCGGTGTGGCACCGGGCCAGCAGCAGTTCGATCATGATCTTTCTTGCCCGCTGCACGCGGTCGGTATCTGTTTTGACCGAAAGTCCGTCAAGGGCAGGGTAGCAGCAGGAAGCCTGAAGCGTCGGTGTGCGGCTCTCTTGCTCGACCTCCACCAGGCATAGCCGGCATGCCCCGTAAGGCAACAGCGCCTTGTGATGGCACAAAGTCGGGACTTTCAGGCCGGCATCCTCAATGCACTCAAGAAGCGTTCGGCCTTCCTGAAATTTCTTCTTATCACCATTTAGAGTCAACTCTATCACGAGACGCCTCCGTTTTAGATTTGCGTCAATAGAATTCTCGTGTTCTCGCCTGATGCCCAGGGCGCTCCCCAATCTCCGTCAAAAAGTCTCCCCCTTTCGCAAAGGGGGAACAAGGGGAATTTCTCGCCTCCCTCTCCCACTGCCTCGTGGGGCAATGCTGTGTCAGACACTCTGCGTCCGCACAAGTGCGCCTCACTCGACGAAGAGCGTCGCGTATACACTCCCACGGAGACCGTGGGAGCGAGAAGATCTTCCCCAAGTCTCACACTGCTTCTGCGGCATCTGTCTTTGCAGGCTTTCCATTTCGCCCATTGTGCCCGCTGCTCTTCCAGTCGGAGCAGGAAACGATCTCGGTCAGATGTTCAAGCCGGTCAAAATTATCGCCCGTGACTTTCACGACAGCGGCGATTTTTGGCGGGCAGACCTCGAAGCACTGGCCGCACTTTGTGCAATCTGCCTGGTCGATGAAGTGCACGTACTTCAATTCTCCCTTGATGCCGCCGGACGGGCAAGTCTTCAGGCATTTCAGACAGCCGACACACAAGTCCGGATCGATGTAATATTGGATCAGGTTCTTGCAGACCAGCGCGGGACAGCGTTTCTCCTTGATGTGCGCTTCGTATTCCTCTCTGAAGTATCTGAGCGTCGATAGCACCGGATTGGGCAAGGTTTGCCCCAATCCGCACATTGAAGAATCCTTCACGGCATCTCCAAGTTCTTCGAGAAATTCGATATCGCCTTCCCGGCCCTCGCCGTCTGAAATGCGGGTTAGGACTTCCAGCAGCGCGTCGCTGCCGTCGCGACAGGAAACGCATTTGCCGCACGACTCGTCATTGGTGAACTGAATGAAGAATTTCGAGACATCGACGACGCAGGTGTCCTCGTCCAGGACGATCATGCCGCCCGAGCCCATCATCGAGCCGGCTTTCTGCAGCGAATCATAATCGATCGGTGAATCCAGCATGCTAGCCGGGATGCAGCCTCCGGAAGGACCGCCGGTTTGCACAGCTTTGAACGCCTTGCCTTCGGGAATGCCGCCGCCGATCTCATCGACGATCTCACGCAGTGTAATGCCCATCGGCACTTCGATCAGGCCGGTGTTGTTGATCTTGCCGACCAGTGAGAAGATCTTGGTGCCTTTCGAAGTATCCGTGCCAATGCTGGAATACCATGCTGAGCCCCTCGCGACGATCGCCGGCACGTTTGCCAGCGTCTCGACGTTGTTGATCACAGTTGGGCAGCCCCAAAGTCCTTGCTGCGCCGGGAAGGGTGGCCGTTGTCTGGGTTCGGGAATGTCGCCTTCGATGGAATGGATGAGCGAGGTCTCCTCGCCGCAAACAAAAGCGCCGGAGCCTTCTCTGATTTCGACGTCAAAGTCAAAGCCGGTCCCGAGAATGTCCGTGCCCAGCAGGCCGTATTCCCTCGCCAGTGAGATGGCGGTTTGCATGCGCTCAATTGCCAGCGGGTATTCCGTGCGGACGTAGATGAATCCGTCTGACACGCCGATGCCAAACGCGGCCAGAGACATGCCCTCGATGACAGAATGCGGATCTGATTCGAGCACACTGCGGTCCATGTAGGCGCCGGGATCGCCCTCATCGCAGTTGGCGATCAGGTACTTCGGGACCTTTTCCTGCTGTCGGGCGATGCTCCATTTCATGCCGGTCGGAAAACCGGCGCCGCCACGGCCCCTGAGTCCTGACTTCTTGATTTCTTCGATCACCTCTTCTGGCGACATCGAGGTCAGGGCCTTTTCGATGGCGATGTAGCCGTCTCGCGCCAGATAGTCTTCAATCTTCTCGGGGTCGATTATGCCTTTGTTGCGCAAGACGATCAGCATCTGCTTCTTGAAAAACGGGATGTCCGACAGCAACGGCAGCGGAATCTTTTCTTCGGAAGGCACGAACATCAGCTTCTTCACCGGTCTGCCTTTTAGAAAGTGCTCCTCGACAAGAAGCGGAATATCTTTCAACGCTATCCAGCCGTAGAAAATATTATCTGGCAGCACCACCATAAGCGGCCCCTGCCCGCAGAAACCGTTGCAGCCGGTGGGCACAACCGCAACCTCGTTCTTGAGTTCACGTGCCGCAAGCTCCTTTTGCAGAGCTTCCATGATCTGGAAAGCGCCGCCGGCCACGCAGCCGGTTCCGGCGCACAACATCAATTCGATACGCTTTCGCTCAGCCACTAGCCTGCCCTCTCAGAACCGACACCCAGCGCCAGGTTCTTGACGATGCTGCCGCCGAGTACATGTTCTTCTAGAATTTTGATTGCTTTTTCCGGCGTGAGCTTGCCGTACTTTACGGGCGCCGAATCCCCCAACTCCACGGTAATCATGGGTTCTTCGGAACAGAGCCCTGCGCACCCGGTGGTAGCAAACATGATATCTGAAACTTCCATTTCATCAAACTGCTCGAGAAAGGTGTCCACGATACCCCGCGCGCCTGCTGCAATGCCGCAGGTTCCCAGGTGGACAATCAGCTTGCCTCTGAAATTGCCCTCCCTGAGCGAGAGATTTTTCCTGGAAGACTCCCTCATTTTTTTCAAGTCATCGAGCGTGAGTTTTGGCATCTTTCATGCTCCTTTTTTTCAAAGCCCCACGTCAAATCCCAAACAAACCCAAATGACAAATTCAAACCGCTAACATGTTTAGGACCCTCGGCGAACTTGCTCCGGGCACTCGCAATTCATTTCTCGAAATTCCTAATTCGCAATTTGCAATTCACCTTCGTGTTTTGGCTCTGCTGCGTGCTTGTTTAAGATGCCCGGAACGTCCTTGATCTGAAGTTTCCCATACACCTCATCCGCAACCGTCGCGACCGGCGAGAGTCCGCAGCAGCCGATGCACCGGACCGACTTGAGCGTAAACTGCATGTCTTCCGTGGTCTCGTCCATGCCGATGTTCAGCAGATCGCTGAACCGGTCGGCCAGTATCTGCGAGCCGCGCACATAGCAGGCCGTGCCCATACAAATGTTGATGATATGTTTGCCGATGGGCTTTAAGCTAAAGCCACTGTAGAAGGTCGCGACTCTGACAATGTGCGCCACCGGGTAGGCAGTCTCCTGCGAGATGTATTTGAGCACTTCTTCCGGGAAATAGCGCAGAAAAGCGCTGACTTCCTGCAGGATGGGCATGAGCGGGCCGCGCCGGTGTTTGTGCTTCCTGACGATGTCAACGATGCGCTCCCGGATTTCCGGATTGAGTTCCACCACCGGCTTGTCCTCCGGCAGCATGGGTTGGACGAAGTTGCTCACCGGACAGCTTTGTGTGCAGGAGCCGCAGCCTGTGCATTTGTCCACATCCACGAATCGGGCTTTTGTGTTCAGAGTCACGTTGAGTTTGCCGGGCTTGCCGGCGATCTTTTCCACCTCCGAGTGTGAAATCACCTCGATGTCTTTGTGCCGGCTTATCTCAACCAGCCGCGGCGCCATGGTGCACATGGCGCAGTCGTTGGTCGGGAAGGTCTTGTCGAGCATTGACATGACCCCGCCGATTCCTGGTTTGGACTCGATGATGTGAACTTTGATGCCCGAATCCGCCAAATCGAGGGCCGCCTGCATTCCGCTGATGCCGCCGCCGACCACGGCTACAGCACCTATCTTTTTAGGCATACTTCAATCACCTCCTCGCATTTGACAAAATGCCTGTCGAGTCCGAGTTCCTTGCCGTCGATTCCGTAGGCCAGCCCGATCAGTTGCGAGAAATAGAGCACCGGGATGTTCGGTTTTTTCATCTCGTGCTGGTAGGAATCAAGGTTAACCTGACACAGCGGGCATGCTACCGCGATGATGTCTGCGCCGGCCAGTTGCGCTTCATCGAGTATCTTGCCGGTCAGTCTGTTGAAGAGCGCTTTATTGGTGAGATTGAAGGTCGCGCCGCAGCAGTCGGTCTTGAATGACCAGTCGAGGACGTTCAAACCGATCTTGCGCAGGATGTTATCCATGCTCTGCGGGTTCTCGCAATCGTCGAATTGCTTGACTTCAGGAGGGCGCGTCAGCAAACATCCGTAGTACGCCACTACGTTGACTTTGGACAGTTCTTTGATGACAAGCTCGTGTTTTATCTCATCATAAATTTCGAGCGGGTGCAGAATGCTGACGCTGTTCTTGAAATCGTAAGCGATGCAGTCGTTCACCTTTGCCGCTGTTTCCGCACTCTTGGCAATCTCGTGCGTGGCGCATTTAAACCTGGAAAAGCAAGCGGCGCATGGCACCATAACGCTGTCCTGGCCGGTTTCCTCAATCGATGCGAGATTGGACGCCGGGATGGCCGTCGATAGCAGGGGAGAGATGCCGTGCATGGCCGTTGGCGCACAGCAGGTCCAGCCCTCCACTTCTTCCAATTCTACGCCAAAATATCTTGAGATCGCCATGAATGAATCGAGATACTCCTTTGCACTGGAGTGCATGGAGCAGCCTGGATAAAATGGGTATTTCATTTAGATGCTCTCGTATTTTTTCACTCTGCTTATGATTCTATTTATCCGTCCGACATTTCTGAATTTTGGGAAAAACTTGATTTTGCCCCTTTTGATGAACTCTTTTGCCACCGGCATGTCTTCGAGCAAAGCGCCGGTCCTGAACCGCATGTATCCTGCCACGCCGAGTTCGTAGATGCAGCCGACGAATCTGAGCGAAAGAAGGCACAAGTTGTAAAACACAGGCACCGACGGCACTCCGGCTTTGACCTTCTCTCTTCTTGCGATGATTCTCAACGCGTCCATAATTGCCGAGATGTCAATTCCCTGCGGGCATCTTGTGGTGCAGGTTTCGCAGGATGCACACAACCAGATGGAGTTGGCGCCGAGGATCTTTTGCTTGAGATTGAGTTGAGCTGCATGCATGATTTGGGCAGGCACGAACTCCATTTCCGGTGACACCGGGCATCCGCTTGTGCATTTTTCGCACTGATAGCAGATGTTGACATTTTCGCCCACGACATCCTGGATTTGCAAGCTTAGGGTGTGCACCTGTCATGTCTCCTTTCGCTTCTATTCTGCATATTTGCCATCCCTATTTTGCCTTCTCTGGCTGCCGTGAATGTTCATCCGCGAAATGCCTACTTCTGATCCCGTAATTTATGTGCTCCAGGCCAGGCAGTATGCAGGAATTCTAGCAGATTCGTCTTTAGCTCTTTTCTCAATAGCTTCAAACCTTCGGTTGAGGCCAGGGACTTGTTTGGTAGTCGCTCCTTCAGTTCTTTCGAATCCAGCTCGAATCGCCTCCCGTCCCTCGTGTGCCGGTAGACGAAATCGATTTGCGGGTTTCCGGCGATCAGCGTCATCAGCGTGCTGCCCAAATCGCCCATCGGTCTTCGGTCGATATGGCTGTGTTGAAACAGAGCCGTTATTTTGGTGCCGCCCAATTTGTTTGACCGGATGCGCAGGTGGCCGTTGCTCATTCTGGCGGATTCGGCAAACAGGGACAGGCCGAGGCCGACTCTTCTTTCCGTTCGTGTGGTGATGAAGGGGTCGAGCACTTTTTGCACAAATTCTTCGTCCATGCCTTTTCCGTCGTCACTGATTTCAATCGTCAGAAGATCTTTGCCAGCATCCTCGCTCACAATGATTTCGATATTCCTGGCTCCCGCTGTTATCGAGTTCTCAACTACGTCCAAGATGTGCAATGATAGATCTTGCATGGTTTTTCAGCTTAAGATCATCCTGCCGGCGTCAGCGCGCAGGGCTTTCTGAAGTTCGCCCAGGGACAGGGTTTGCAGAAGAAATCGTGTTGTCGCCCGCCCGATCTCGTCGGGAGAATGCGCGTCCGACGACCAGATGAATGAACAATGGCTGTACTCGACAAATTTTTGTCTCCCTTCATCGGTGGTCATGCTTGACGAAATCTCGAGTGCGTCGAACTGGAGGTGCTCCGGGATGAAACCAAGTTGGCCGATGATTCCGAACCCCTCTCTGTCAATGTGAGCGGCGATGGCCAGCCCGCCAAAGCTGTGGATTTGGCCGACGACTTCATCTATCGAGAGATCTGTCGCGCCGATGAGGAGCTTCTTGTTGAATCTCAGGACTTCGGAGTCTTCGTTGACGACCACTTGCAAGCCAAACGCGTCCACATCGTTTTCGCCCTGCAAGTGGGCGTAGACCAGGTTCTGCAGCGCGAATGCATCCGCGAGATTCTCAAAAAGTGCAACAATGTGAACCTCTTCCACAGAGGTGACTTCCATACCGGGCAGCACCTTCAGACTGTGATTCGAAGCTGCTTTGGTGACGGCTTCGACATTTTCGCAAGTATTGTGGTCACAAACTGCTATCATGTCGATTCCTTTGCTCCGCGCGGTTTTGACGATTTCGCGAGGCGACATACTCAAATCTCCGCAAGGCGACAGGCACGTGTGGATGTGCAGGTCAGCCACAAACTCTCGCATACCGCCAAATCCAAATTCGCCAAATTCCTCTGAAAGACGTCCCAACGATGCAAGCCCCCTGGTGCAAGTTCGGTGGTTGGATGCTTGGGAGTTTGACATTCGGTTTCATCTTATCCCCATTTCGTAAAGCTTGCCTATCATTATAAAGGCCGGCGACTTGCTGACCAGAATGGGGATGTTCTCTTCATTCGCTTTGACCAAAGTGCTGTCCGCCGGGGTTCGGTTGTTGACGAGAATAATCGCGGACAGCTCTTTTAAGCTGGCAACTGCGACAATGTTCGTGTGCATCTGCAGCGTAACCCACAGGTTGCCGGCGTTGCTGTTGGCCATGACATCGCTCAGCAGATCGCTGGCGTATCCGCCGGTCACTTCCCGGTTCAGGTCCGTGTCAGAGGTCTTGACCTCCAGGCCCAGTGGTTCAATGATTTCGTGTAGGCTCGTCATTCCGTTGCTTCTTGAAGTAGAAGATGCTGGTTAAGTGAGTTCCCTTGCCGACTTCGGATTGCAGATCCATGACATCCGCGCAGCGTTTGATGTTGTTGAGCCCCATGCCGGCGCCGAAGCCCAATTCTCTTATCCACTCTGGAGCGGTTGAATAGCCGAGCTGCATCGCCCGCTCAATATCCGGAATGCCGGCGCCATGGTCGATGACCTCGATCTTGGCCTGGTCATTCATTACCTCGGCGGTAACTGTGCCGCCATCCGAATAGATGACAGCATTCATTTCGGCTTCGTAGCTCGCTATAGCAATCCGGCGAACAATCTCCCGGCCAATGCCAAGGCTCTTCAGGGTGGCCTTGAGTTCACTGGAGGCCGTCCCGGCGCGTTCGAAGTCCCGGGCTACCACATCGTACTGCAGAATCAGTGAGATCCGATCGGCCACGATGTCGTTCAGGACATGGTTCGCCCGGTAGCGCCGTACCTCATCCTCGTGATAATTGACTTCAAGCTGCTTCAGCAGGCCTTTGATAATGTCTCCTTTCGTGATGATGCCCACCATATTGCCGGTCTTCCGGTTAACCACCGGCAGGCGGCCAAATCCGTGTTTGTCGAACTTTTGAATCGCATGCACAAGTGGTTCGTCGGCGTAGAGAAAGGTCACGCTCCTGGTCATCTTGGCATCGATACGGCTGTTGACATCACCATCGGCCAGACTCTTGATGAAATCTTCGATACTCACCATGCCCAGGAGTTTGTTCTTTTCCACCACTGGCACACCGGCAATCCGGTGGTCGCGCAGCAAGTCTCGCAGTTCGTTCATGTGGTTGTGCGGCTTGACGGTAATCACGTCGGCGGTCATCGCTTCTTCGATTTTGAGTTCATAGACCAGTTCCTGGACTTTGGTGAACTCTTCTTGCAAGTGGCCCATCTAAAGACCCTCTGGGGAATGCATCCACTAGGATGCTGAGCAGCCGAGCAGGCCGCCGTTGTACAACTTTGCGCAGGATTCAAACAGCGGCAGTTGAGTTGCCAGAAGCCAGATGCCCTTGTCCTTTGCAAGTCGTGTCGTTTTTCCGTCGGGTTTTTTGCCGCGCACAAAGCAGATTGCTCTTACGTCAGCGATCTCGGCTGTACGGACGGCTTGAGGATGGGTCAGGCCCGTCAACAGCAAAGAGTCCGGCCTGATGAACTGCAAGACGTCACTCATCAAGTCGCAACCGCAGGCCGTGATTATTTCAGTGGTCTCCAGTTTGTCGCCCTGAAGCACCTCGCAGTCGAGAATCTTTTTTACCTCAGCCAGGGTCATCTCGTGTTCTCTCTGAGTTTTTCTTTTCTCTACAAGACCTGCCTTGCCTTGTTCGTAGAGTTCAATTTTGTTTGAGGCGTGCGATGTGCGGCCTGAGACCTCAGCCTGCCTCACAAGTTGTCCTTGTTCCGACCGGTTGCGGCGGACACAGGCGGAGTTGGCAAATACCATTCCGGGCATCCGTGATACAAGGGCAGGCAAGAAGCGGTCTTAAAGCCTTGTTTTATTGAGATGTTTTTACGGATGTCCTGATGTGACAAATTGCGCGGGCCTGGAAGGGTTTCAAAAGGTAACGGTGATGGGGGTAAAAAGTAAACGCCGGCATCTTCGAATGCAACGTTCTGTCAATTTCTGGAGTGCTGCCGGCGTGAGGTCAGGCCGACATTTCCGAATCTACACTCCCAGAAGTGGGATGGTTAATGCGTCATTGTTCCATAAACTGAGAAAAGCGTTTTTGAGATTGCGATGATTGCAGGTTTCATAAAATCAAACCATATAAAAACAAATAGATATGGCAGTCCGACGTCGGACTCTGCTCAAGGCTGACTGGCACAGATTTTGTTAGTTTATGCTGAACCTGAAGCGACTTTGATAATGCCCATTGTGGGCCACGCTTTCCATTCTTTTTCTCATCACACCTCCTGCGCGTGTGGCCTGCCCAGATGCCTTTCTATTGCAAAGGATTGCTGAGGTTCAGATTTATTCGGATTGGTTTTGCCAACGGGACCGGCTGTGGTTGCGGTCTATTGTGTATGAGTTGCTCGGACTACGGGAAGAACCTAGCGGTCCGGTGATATTCCTCTTGATTTACCTGGCGGACTTCCGCCGGGACCGCTAGCTCATTTGCTGAAGGAAGAGTCAGGATTATTGACAATATCACTTATCATTGAAGGAGAAGAATTATGATCAACAAGATTGCACTCATCGGAGGGGGAAATATTGGTGGCGTGCTGGCCCAGGAGATTGTGCGCAGGCGACTGGCTCGTGAAGTCGCAATGGTTGATGTCAAGGAACCAGAACTCGCCAAGGGCAAAATGCTCGACATCTCTGAAGGCTCACCCATCTTGCATTCAGATGTCGTTGCGAGCGGTTCGCGCGACTACTCCGTCATTTCTGGCGCTGATATGGTCATCAATACAGCGGGCGTGCCGCGTACACGCCGGGCCGACGGTAGCATCCCAACCCGCGAGGAGCTTCTGAAAACCAACCTTGCCATCACGGACGCGGTCAGCGCGGGCATCAAGCAGTATTGCGCGAACGCAATCATCCTGTCAATCGCCAATCCACTGGACGCTATTGTCTATCGTTTGAATATGAATTTACAGCCACCGCGCGAACGGCTTATGGGCATGGCAGGCGTGCTCGACTCAGCGCGCTACCGGTATTTTGTGGCGCAAGAAGCAGGCGTGAGTGTTGACAGCGTCGCTGCCATGGTACTCGGCGGCCACGGTGACAGCATGGTGCCGGTGCGTTCGGCCTGCCGCATCGCCGGTATGCCTGTAGAGAAATTTGTTGCACCCGAGAAGCTGGAGAATATCGAAGAGCGCACACGCAAGGCTGGCGGTGAGGTCGTCAAGTTGCTCGGGGTTGGCTCCGCTTTTGTCTCGCCCGCCTGGTGCGCCCTGGAAATGGCCGAGGCAATCATCTTTGATCAGAAGAAGATTCTGCCCACGAGCGTGCTTTTGCAAGGAGAGTACGGCGTGCGCGGACTTTTTGTGGGAGTTCCTGCCGTCCTCGGAGCGAACGGGGTCGAGAAAGTCCTCGAAATCGACCTGACTGATAGTGAACAGGCGGCGTTTATGAAGTCGGTAACTTCGGTGCAAGGGACGTCGGAGGAAGTATTGGCGTTACTAAATAAGTGAAGCAGACAGGTGGTTGATACAGAGGTGTTGTGGGTATTTGTCTGTACGTTTGACTTCTGTTTTCAAGCATTTTACGATGTACGAAAGGAGATTTAAAAATGTCAAGACTCAAGCAAAAACTCAGCGAAAAGATTCCGGCTTACCGGGAAAGGATTACCAAGCTGGTGAAAGAGTATGGCGACGTTGTTGTTGATCAGGTGACCATTCGTCAGATCTACGGCGGCATGCGCGGAGTGAAATCTCTTTCGACCGACATTTCCTACCTTGATCCGGAAGAAGGAATCAGATTCCGGGGCTATACGATTCCCGAGACTCTTCAAATGCTGCCAAAACCCGCGGGCGCGGAGATGCCCTACGTCGAAGGACATCTCTACCTCTTGCTCACAGGCGAAGTGCCCGGTGACGACGATATTGCTGATTTGGTGGACGATCTGAGAGACAGGGCAGTCGTGCCGGATTACGTGTTCAAAATGTTGTACGATATGCCAAAGGATGCGCACCCGATGAGTATGTTTTCGGAAGCAATTCTTGCCATGCAGCGAGAATCGCTCTTTGTGCGCCAGTACAACAGCGGCATGAACAAAGGTAGCTACTGGGAGCCGATGTATGAAGATGTGTTGAACCTGATTGCTAAACTACCTGAAATCGCTGCTCATATCTACCGCATGAAATACCGCGAAAACAAGATCATCGCACCGAATCCCAAGCTTGACTTCGGCGCCAACTTCGCACACATGATGGGCATAGGCCAGCCGTACGACGAGATATCGCGGCTCTACTTCATTCTGCACAGCGACCACGAAAGCGGCAACGTCAGTGCCCATATCACCCATCTGGTCGGGTCAGCACTTTCGGACGGCTACTACGCGTTCTCGGCTGGACTCGACGGGCTGGCAGGCCCGCTGCACGGCCTTGCTTGTCAGGAAGTCCTGAGGTGGATTCACGGCGTCATGAAGAAGATGGACAACAAGCTGCCCACCCAAGATGAGTTGAAGCAGTTCGTCTGGGATACGCTGGATTCCGGACAGGTGATCCCGGGCTATGGCCATGCCGTGCTGCGCAAGACCGACCCGCGCTACACTGCACAAAGGGAGTTTGCGCTCAAGCACATGCCGGACGATGAGATTTTCAAATTCGTCAGCATGCTCTATGATGTCGTGCCGCCCATTTTGAGGGAGCATGGCAAGGCCAAGAATCCGTGGCCGAATGTCGATGCTCATTCCGGCGTGATTCAGTGGCACTATGGCGTCACGGAGTATGATTTTTACACCGTGATGTTTGGCGTCGGCCGCGCGCTTGGCGTCCTGAGCAATTTGGTCTGGGACCGCGCCGTTGGTCAGGCGCTGGAACGTCCGAAATCGCTCACTACCGACATGCTCGAGCACATTGCCGGTTTGAAATAGCCGGGTTGTTGTCACTTGAGAAAGCTCCCAGGGATGGGAGCTTCAACTCGTGGTTTTCCTATAATTGAGACACACATCGAAACCTGGTTACCACTGCTTGCGGAAGCTGAGTCATAAAATCAGTGATTTAGCGCCTTTGTTTAGAGCCACCCTGAAAATTTCTCCGGGCACGATAATTGATGGTTAAGAACTGGCTTCCTCGCTAGAAAGGCGAAAGCCCTGCCTCTATGTTGCAAGAATCCGTTGGCTGTGTCGAACGGCCCTCAAATGCAGCACCGTGACCTGAAATTGCTGGTTTTCTAAGTCCGCTGAGGGACCTGACGCTCCGTTGGCCGTCATTCTTTCTCAGGAGATCGATGCATGAAGACCTCTACCCCCAGAAACAATATTGTTGAGGAGAGTCACGCCGTCGGTAGATCCGATGGCGCGCCCTTGTGACTTTTCGTCGCGACCGGCAAGGAATGCCGGCGTGGTTTGTCCTGAAGTACGGGGAAAAAATGGAGAGGTATCATGCAGACCTATCTGTCGGCAATCCGCAATCATGTTTGTGCGGAGTGCTCGTTTGCGGTTCATGGGGGTGACAATCAGTTCTTTTACTGTAGCATGGCAGATGAAATGGAATGCGCCATAAAACGCCACCTGGACACTGTGGTGCGCGTCGTGGGTGCCGTGGAGAGACCGACCGCTGAAAAATGTCTGGTTGATTTGCGTGCCTTCGTGTGTGCAGGCTGCGACGAATTCCACTGCGGTCAATGTCCACTGACGGGCATTGGGTCTTGCACTTTGGATAGCCAGTTCTCGAATGTGGTAGAAGCGATAATAGATGTTTCCGAACATAGTGAGTGTCTTGAAACCAGCAAGTGAGGTGCGACATGCAAGAGTATGCGGATGCGGTTCGTCGTCATGTTTGCTCGGTCTGTATCGATGGCGAGTTCAGCCCGGATGGAGAATTTGTGCGCTGTGGTCTGCCATCCGGACGTAGCTGCCCGGTGGAAAGCTATTTGCCGGAGGTCGTCGAAATCGTCGAACGCATCGAAAGTCCCTGGATGGAAGATTACGTCTCAGAGCTGCGCCGGACGGTTTGCAGCCATTGCGCGCAGACTCCTGAAGGTGTCTGTGAGCTTCGGATCAAGGCCGAATGCTCGTTGGACACCTACTTCATGTTGGTGGCTGAGGCAGTTGAAGAGGTTCGTGACCGGCGCCGATCTGCTAATTTTATCCATTCGCACTAAGGCGTTTTCGAAAAGAATCGGAGGGATGCTGCATGCGACTCAGGCTCATCATTATTATGAGTGTGGCGTGCTCCGTTGGCCTGGCATTCGCCCAGGATGTTCAGAAAGGCCTGATTCAGCACGAAAAAGACAGGTTTGCCCGATCCGCGAGCACGATGGCGGGGCCGCACGACCCACGGCCTGAGTTTGATGTAACCTTCTACGAACTCGATCTCGTTATCCAGCCTGATGATCGGATTATCGCGGGCAGTGTGATGATGCAGGCGATTGCCAGGCAGGCGAATCTTCAGCAGATAACCCTCGATCTGGTGGACAACCTGCAAGTCGATTCCGTGGTTTCGACTAGCTCTGTCCTGTCGTTTCTGCACGAAGACGACGAGATTGCTATCACGCTTGCTCATGCCCATGACTTCGGCGAGCCGCTTGATCTGACTATCTACTATCATGGCCAGCCGGAAAACTACGCAGGCGGTTTCGCGAGCTTCAATTTCTCGACCCACATGGGTGCTCCGATTATCTCGACGCTGAGCGAACCGTTTGGCGCCCGCGCCTGGTGGCCGTGCAAGGATCACCCCGCCGACAAAGCCGATTCCGTCGATATCGTCATAACCGTCCCTGGTGACCTGACTGTTGCTTCGAATGGGCTGCTGTCCCGTGTTGACGAGAATGCAGACAATTCCCGAACCTGGCACTGGCAGGAACGCTATCCAATTTCAACCTATCTGGTCTCGCTCGCAATCAGCAACTACGAAACTTTCTCCGATGTCTATCGCGTCTCAGATACCGATTCCATGGTTGTCGAGTACTATGTTTACCCAGAACATCTTGATGCCGCGAAGGAAGATTTCAAGGTCACCGTGCCCATGCTTGAGTTTTACTCAGAGACCTTCGGCCCCTATCCCTTTGTGCAGGAAAAATACGGCATGGCCGAGTTTCCCTGGGGAGGCGCCATGGAGCACCAGACCTGCACCAGCTACGGCTCAAATCTCATCCGCGGCGACCACTATTACGACCGAATCGTGGCGCACGAGCTGGCGCACCAGTGGTTCGGCGACCTGATTACCATGAAACACTGGTCGCACATCTGGCTCAACGAAGGCTTCGCCACTTACGCCGAGGCGCTCTGGAAAGAGCATCTGCTCGGCCTGGATGGTTACCTGGCATTTATGCGAGGCCTCGACCCTGTGTTCTATGGCCGTCCAGACTACCCGAGTTCTGTTTTCGTTTATGATTCAACCAATGTCGGCAGTCTGTTCAGTGGCACCGTTTACAACAAGGGCGCATGGGTGTTGCACATGTTGCGCTGGGTGGTCGGGGATGCTGCCTTCTTCAGCACGCTGCGGGACTATTGCAAGGAATTCGAATACGGCAACGCAACGACTTCTGATTTTCAGGCATTGTGCGAGGCCCACAGCGGCCGGCGACTCGATTGGTTTTTTGAGCAATGGGTGTATGGCTTCTACCGACCGCAATACGAATACTCGTGGTCGACTGCGGCGTCCGGTGAAGATTACTATGCCATTCTCCATGTGCGGCAGGTGCAAGAGAACACGGGCCCGTTCAAAATGCCCCTCGAAGTGCAGTGGGCTACCCCGTCAGGTGACACGGCGTTTGTTGTCTGGGACAGCCTGGCCTTCCAGGAGTTTTACTTCGCGTTGAATGAGCCTGTGACAGATGTGGCTGTGGACCCGAAAGGCTGGATTTTGAAGGAAGCGGCGGAAATGCCGTCTGGTGTGGAAGACCGGTCCCCGCCTCAGTTCGTGCTTCGGCAGAACTATCCAAATCCGTTTAACGGAGAAACGTTGATTTTTTACGAGCTGGCCCAAATCAGCCGCGTGGCTCTGGAGATTTATGACATACTGGGCCGGCGCGTGCGCACACTGGTAAACCAGGTTCAGACGGATCGGCACAACGTCGCTGCCTGGGATGGCAAAGACGACAACGGACGGTTGGCGCCAAGCGGTGTCTATTTCTACCGCCTGACGGTTGATGGAGCCGGCCAGCCTGTGCGCAAGATGATTTTGATACGCTGAGACAGATACCGATGATTGCGACGACAGACAGGAGAAAAACCTAGCTCCGACAGTTTTGTCTTCCCCTCAGAGCTGTCAACTGTTTGCCGGACAGGTCCGCCGTCCGGCTTAATTCGAATACTACTGAAACCGAGAGGGTGAATTCTATGAAAATGAAAATCTTAGGAGTACCGTTCAGTGGCGCCGGTGTACCTCCCTGCGAGGAAAATCCCGCCCAGGGTCTTCGCGATGCAGGGCTTGTGCAAATGTTGCGGGCCAGCGGCAATAACGTCTTTGATGTCGGGGATCTTTGCATCCCTTCTGCGCTTGAAAGTCAACCGCCCGACGTGCCCATCCTGAACATCCAATCCTGGCGCAAGGTCTCTGATCGACTTGGCGAGCGCGTCTACGAGCTTCTCAATGACGGTACTTTTGCTCTGATTCTCGGCGGTGATTGCAGCATTCTGGTGGGTATCTTTGCGGCGTTGTCCTGGTGGGACAGCCGTGTCGGCCTGGTTTTTCTGGACGCACACTCTGATTTTCATAGCCTTGAATCCTCCGGTTCCTGCCAACCCGAAGATGTTGAACTTGCTGTTCTGACCGGACGTGGCCCCTATCCCATCGCCAGGGAAGCTGGGCACTATCCGATGGTTGAAGATACTGATATTGTCGCTTTTGGCCTGCGCCATGCGGACGAAATGTATCGCTCCAACATCAAAGTGTACGACAAAAACCGGATGCTCAAAAAGGGAATATCCCAAGCCGTTGATGAAGGCATGGGGCATTTCGTGGATGAACATCTGCCCATCTGGCTTCACTTTGACGTGGATGTGCTGGATCCGGGACTCATGCCGGTGGCACATCCCGCACCCGACGGTCTGAGCTTTAGCCAGGCTGGCGAAGTGCTGACACGGGTAATGGCATCCCGCCAGGTCCTTGGGATGAGCGTGACCTGCTATCAACCCGGCTTGGATAGAGATGGCGTGGCGGGCTCACGATTGGCTACGTTGATCTCGAATACCGTATCCCATCAGTCTGTTCGGAACTGATACGACAAGACTTGCAGGGTTTGCAGCCGGCCAAACCAGGATTCCGGTCCGGTATTGCCCAATTCTAAAGAACGGCGAGTCCTGCGACCAGGCATGCGCAAGCGGGTTGTAGCGAACGTTGCCGGGTGCGGTAGCCCGGCCGGAGCGGCTACCTCTTGCTGAAGAAGTCGTACAATTAGCAATGCAAGCGTTGAGCAATATCAAACCGGGATAGGCCAAAGACAGCAGACCGCGTCAAACCGGTTGGCTGTTTTTTGACCTGAATCATTTAATAAAACGAAAGGGTAGTATCACACCCAGAAAACAGGAGAAGGCAAAATGAACAACATCGGACTGCAACGCCGGATCACCGCTATTGCCGCAGTGCTGTTTCTGTTCTCAGGACTTCCCGCCTTGTTTGGCCAGCCGCACAGCGGTGATTGGCACTGCACGGCTGACTTTGGCGAGTTCACGCTCACGGTGAACAGTGCCAGCACGCACATCAACAAGGTTTCATATTCATTTTCAAGTTGGAGTTGTGGACCGGTGACGATTTCCGGCGGCGTGGCTTTTGGAAAAAACCCCGGCTGGCCCATCTCAAACAACCAGTTTACCATCGAGAACAAGCTCGATTTCCAGGGAAACGAGGTCATGACGCTGCAAGGCGCCTTTGCCGGTACCGACCAGGTTTCCGGCACGTGGAACGCGGTCATGCATGGCACCTCGTGCTCAGGAACCTGGAACATTGTCGTGGGGGTGAAGGGCGGCGTCCCGGAGGTCCCTCTGGCGTTCTCGCTGGCGCAGAACTATCCGAATCCGTTCAATCCCGGGACGACACTCAGGTTCGAGATTGATCGGGACGGCGAGGTTGAGATTATAATCTACAATCAAATCGGGCAACGAGTCAGGACGCTGAAGAATGGCCGGACGCTTGCTGGCGTTCACCAGATTCATTGGGATGGGCGGGATGACCGGGGCCTGTCTCTGCCCGGCGGCGTGTACTTTGCGAGACTCAGGTCTGGAGCCTTCAGCGTGACCCGCAGGATGGCTTTGCTGCGGTAGGATAGGGTTCTTGCTGGAGCCGGTATTGCAAATCTCCGCTGGCGTTTCTGGAAGGCTTCGCGCGTCACCGAAAGAAAGGGGTCGTGAGTTGGCCGCCGAAACAATCGGACACCTCCGTCAGAATTGATGCGAAACTGGCCCGACTTACTGCGCTTGCGGGCCGGACTAATGTGCGAATCTGAGCTTGTCGGCTCTAGAGCGTTGGAGGCGTTTCAAAGTTTTTGGGGCAGCACCCGGGAATTATCTGATGTATGTGCGATGAAAACGAGAGGTTCGTGATGAATCAGAAACGGTATTTTTTAGTATCGGGCACAATCTTTGGCCTGGTTGCGCTGTTGCATTGCATCCGCGCCATCAACCAGTGGCCGTTTGAGCTCGGCCTTTGGATGGTCCCGGTTTGGATATCCTGGCTCGGTTTCGTGGCTGCGGGTGCTCTCAGTGTCTGGGCATTTCGGTTTGCGAGTAGGTAGTCGAGGGAGGTTGCAAGTGAAAGGCCAACCATGGATGTCAGGTATGGCCGACGATACGATGAATATGCGGCGAGCGAATCGCCGACGAACATGCCAACACAAAAATAAATGGAGGGCGTTGGAGTGTGGCACACCATGAGGCGGCCGTCAGGATGCTTTTCGGCTCGACGATGATCGCCTGAGGATTGGGATTACCGGAACATCACAGCGAGGAGAGGAGCCATGAAAAAGAGCGAATTGTGGTGCGGTGTAGTATCCAGTTGTGTGCTTTTTCTAACCGCAGCGACCGTTGCGCCTGCTCAAATTGTACGCGCTGCGACGCAAGGAGATTCTGTCAGCCTGCGGTCACCAGCGCTGGCCACATTCGACGACGTCCCACCGGACCATTGGGCCTACGACTACATCGAGAAGCTGCGCCAGAGTGGCTATGTGTCGGGGTGTAACGCCAATCCTCCCAGGTACTGCCCTGAGAAAAGTCTGACGCGCGCGGAAATGGCCGTGTTTATCGTGCGCGGGGTCCATGGCGCTGGATTCGAACCTCCGGCGCCAACCGAGCAGATATTCGACGACGTGCCGATTACTGCGTGGTACGCAAAATGGGTCCATCAACTCTGGAACGACGGCTACACCGCTGGCTGCAACACAGACCCGCCGCTCTTTTGCCCTCAGCGCGCACACACCAGAGCCGAGGCAACGGTGTTTTTTCTGAGAATGCTGCACGGGAAAGATTATGTGCCTCCGGATCCCGCAGGCATTTTTGTGGATGTGCCGGTGAGTCAATGGTATGCCAAATGGGTGGAGGCGGCTTATGCGGCCGGTCTTATCCCCGCGTGCCAGGTTGGAGACGGCAAAAAGCGCTTCTGTCCAGGGACATCTTTGAATAGAGCTCTGGCCGCCTTCATGATGGTAAAGGCAAAAGGCCTGCTCTCCCCGGCAGCCGACCTTATCGCTGACCGGTTGGAGGTGACGCAAGGTGTGCAGGATTTGAAAAATAGTGTCCGTTTGGTGGAAGGCAAGGAAACGTATATCAGGTTTCACGTTCGCTCGCAAAGCGGGGCCCATGCCACAGAGGCGCGCCTTTGCGTGCAGCGTGGGGACCAACTGCTAGACTGGCTCTCAGCAATTGAAGAACCGGCCCGAGTGGTCGGGAATCCAAGCCGGGAGAATCGCGGGCAATCCTTCTTGTTCAAATTGCATAAAGACTACACCAGCGGCACAATCACGCTTACGGGTTATGTGAATGCTCCTACTGCTACCCGCGGCTACGCGCCGTTGGAGTCAAACTATGACAACAACGACCGGGTAGCGTCCAGCCTGTCGTTTGAGCACGTCCCGATTGTGAAAGTCGTCATCTACATGGTTGGCTACGATGACGGCGGTAGAACCTATCGCCCGCACGCTTCCCACGTGGTCAAGCTCATAGAGTGGTTAAGGCGTGCCTACCCATTCAGTTCTGCGATTTTCACCGTGCGCAGTTTTCACTATGAAGGTGGGCTACCCGACTGCAATTCGATAAATGATGAACTCAAAATCTTAAGAGACAGGGCGGTTGACAACGGTAATGTTTCATCTTCTGCCCGCTTTTACGGGATTTGGAATGACGAGGCGTGGGGAAAGCGCACGACCGCTTGTGCGAACGCGATTGGCGGTTTCGTCGCTTCAGGCCCGACCGGCCCGCCTCAGGGAGGCGATAGTTGGGATCTTGACGGATCGTATGGTGACTGGCTCGGCGGTCACGAACTGGGGCATACGTTTGGCCTCAGACATGCCGAGTTTTGCGGCGCAAAAGGGGGCGCACCATTTCCATACACCGATGGCAATATAGGTCCCACTCTTGGGGATAACGCCATCTTCGGTTTCAATTATTATGATGAAACAGATTATGACGGCGTCTATCCCTCAACCTGGAAAGAGCTCATGACCTACTGCCAAAACAGGTGGATCAGCGATTATCACTATCATAAGTTGATGGATTATTTCCAGGCGAATCTCGATCCCGGCTTCATGGATCCGGGCCACCAGAACAAGATGAACCGTCTGCTTGTCGTCGGCAGCATAGATACCTTGTCCGGCGTAGTTGACCTGAAGCCGTTTTTCATTTTTCCAAACGCCGGTGAAATCGAGCCGCGCACACCTGGTGATTACGCAATAGTCCTACGGGACGCGTCGGATTCGGAATTGGCGCGCTACCCCTTCACCGCGGAGCCCATTCCCGACTTGGATATGCTGGACATCAGCGAGCTGGTGCCTTATGTCGATGGAACGATTCGAGTTGATATTGAGGGACCGGATGCTTTGCTCACCACAGTGACCGCGGGCGCCGCCGCGCCAACGGTTCAGATCACGTCGCCTGCTCCTGGAACGAGTATCGAAAGTGATACCGCAACCGTCGTCTGGACCGCCAGCGATGTCGATGGCGATCCCCTTGTCTTTCAGATTGAATATTATGACGGCAAGATGTGGCATACCGTGGCCTTGAACACGAGCGACAACTCCGTCAAAGCGGATGTCGGAGGAACTCCGCCCGGTGTGGAAGCTCGCTTCCGGGTCTGGGTGAGCGATGGCATTCATACTGCTGTGGACACGACGAGCTTCCTGGTCACCAGCGTCGAGCAAGGCAATGCTCCAATTCCGGAAGGATTTGGACTGATGCAGAACTACCCGAATCCGTTCAATTCCGAGACCCGAATCCGGTACGAGTTGGCGACGGCCGGCCGCGTGCGTCTGATAGTGTTTAACATGCTGGGCCAGAGTGTTCGTGTTCTGGTTGACGAAACCGTCCTGCCAGGCTCTCATGAGGTAGTCTGGGATGGCAGAGATGTAACCGGACAGCCTGTGACGAGCGGGGTCTATCTGTACCGGCTGAACTTCGACGGAATGAGTGTCACGAAGAAGATGGTCTACTTGCGCTGATTTGCTTTCCTGGAGAAGGGTTGCCCACAAAATGGTAGAGGAGATATGGTGTTAATCGCTGCGGGAGTTTCTGCATTCATCGTGGTTGTCTCTATCGCGTTCATTCGTTGGGGCTCCAACTGGGGCGCCACATTGGAAGAAATCTCAGCACAAATGACTGGCGATTCCTATCTCGCCACAAGATCTGCTGTCCGCACCGCGATGACACGCGCCGTCTCCATAAAGGCTCCTCCGGGGACCGTGTGGCCCTGGCTCGCTCAATTAGGCCGGGGCGCCGGTTGGTACAGCGTGGATTGGTTAGACAACGGTGGCAGAACCTCCGCAAGGCATCTGGTCTCCTGGATTCCGGAGCCAGCGCCTGGAGATGCTACTGCAATAGGGTACCTGCGTCAACTGGATGTGGGGCGCGAGCTTGTCTGGTGGGCCCCTGAGGGGAGATTCCTTGGCGCCACTGCAAGTCTGGTCGCTGACATTCAACTCAGACCCGAAGGAGATGGCTCGAGGCTGGTCATCCGAATGTCTGCCGATGCCGTCGGGTTTTCAGCTCGCCTGGCGATCGGACTCTTCCAGTTTATCGATAGTATCATGGCGCGACGGCAGCTCATCGGAATTAAGAAGCGTGCCGAACTCGATGGCTTGCGCGTCGCTGACTCAGAGAACCCGGAAACCGGTTCGCGCGACCAATATCAACTCTATGAGATCGTCTACACATCAGGCGAAACGGCAGGTGTACCAGGACAAGAAGATGGACGCCACTGGCACAAGGTGGCGGCTGAAGTCGGGAGCGAACATGATGGTCATCAAACTGGTGGGCAAGAATGAAGAACAACAAAACGATTGTCATCACGGGAACCTCAACCGGAATCGGCAAGGCTTGCGCTCTACATCTTGACAAGCTGGGTTTCAAAGTCTATGCCGGCGTACGCAAGCCCGAGCACGGTGATGAGCTTAGAAAAGAAACCTCCGATCTACTGGTTCCAATCCTTCTTGATGTCACGGACGCGGAGTCGATTGTCGCTGCGGTCAGCCGGATCGGCGAAGAGAGCAGCGATCAAGTGTTCGGCTTGGTCAACAACGCTGGCATCGGGCGCGGCGGCGTTTTGGAAGTTCTGCCAGTAGCCGAAATTCGTAGAGTCATGGAGGTCAATGTCATCGGACTGATGGCGGTGACGCAGGCGATGATTCCGCTGCTACGCAAAGGAAAGGGCCGGATTGTCAATATTGGCTCAGTATCGAGTCTGTTGGCATTTCCGGGAGCCAGCGCCTACTCGGCTTCAAAATTTGCCGTTCGGGCGATCACGGATTCTTTGCGACTTGAAGTGAAGCCGTTTGGCATGTCGGTGAGCCTGGTGGCGCCCGGAGCAGTAGAGAGCGAAATCTGGCAAAAAGGCAATGCCTTTAGAAAAGAACTGCGCAAGAAGGCCAAACCCGAAATGGCCGAATTGTATGCCCCGCTTGCCAGGCTCGGAGACAAACTAAACGATGGGCTCAAAAAGATCCCGGCGGAAGAAGTGGCAAAGGCTGTGTCGCATGCACTCACCTCGACGAAGCCGAAATACTGCTACCTGGTAGGAAATGACGCCAAGGGCGCCGCCAAAGCCGCGAGATTACCAAAGGGTTTCTTGGATTGGATGATATTGAAGCGCATCGACAAGCTCGGACGATGAGCAATGTTACAGCAGATCATTCCCAGGGTGTTTCCGGTCATTGCGTTTGCCGCGCTTGCAATGCGGATCGCTTACCAGCTCAGGAAAGACTTGGCTGATAACAAAAGCATTATATCGAAGAACGCTTAACAAAGCGAAATTGGACCGGGACCCCCGACATGCGTTCCCGGAACTCATGCAAACGCACAATCCAAATCTGGAGGATTAACAAATGCAAGACAAGAAAGCAGATCTGGCAGGCCCGGGTATCGGCGACTATGCTGAGCTGGAAAACGTACTACCCGCTGACTACCGTTCATTACTCGCACCAAAGGAGACCCAGAAGGCGCTCTTCGCTGCTAAGAATTACATCGAAGAAAACCTGTGCAAAGAACTGAACCTGATGATGGTCACTGTGCCGCTCATCGTCGATACCACGAGCGGTGTCAACGATTATCTCGACCGCGATGGTTCGCGCACGCCCATTCAATTCCACATTTCGAACGACTACGACAAGCATCCCGTCGATGCCGAACTGGTGCAGGCTGCGACCAAGTGGAAACGAATGGCGCTCAAGCAGTTTGACTGTCAGGTCGGCGAGGGCATCAACACCGATATGCGCGCCGTGCGCAAAGACTACTTCCTCGACCACGACCACAGCGCTTATGTCGATCAGTGGGACTGGGAGCTTGTGGTTACGGAAGAGCAGCGCAACTTGCAGCTCTTGACAGAAGTGGTCAGGAAGATTTGGAAAGTCCTGTGCGGCGCGGAGAGGCACGTGCTCGAGCGCTTCCCGAAACTACGGTCGGACAAATATCCCAACTTGCCCGAAGAACTCACTTTCCTGCATGCCGAGGAAATTCTTGAGCGCTACCCGGACTTACCGCGCAAGGCGCGTGAGACCGCCATCCTGCAGGAGTTTCCGGCAATTTTCATCTATGGCATCGGCTGGACGTTGCAAGACGGCTACCCGCACGAGATGCGCGCTGCCGACTATGATGACTGGGTAAGCGAAACCACTTCCGCGGACGGCAGGCCCATGCATGGCCTGAACGGTGACATTCTGGTCTGGAACCCGGTCACCAAACGCCGTCACGAGTTAACCTCGATGGGAGTCAGAGTCAACAAACAGACCCTCAGGCAGCAGCTCGAACTCACCAAACAGTTGGATTTCCTGGAGCTGCCGTACCACAAGGCGATTATGAACGATGAGATCCCGTTGAGCATTGGCGGCGGAATCGGGCAGGCGCGCACGCTGATGTACATTCTCAAGAAAGCGCATCTCGGGGAAGTCAGTGTTACGGTCTGGCCGGAAATTTTGAAGAAAATGTGCCGGGAGAAAAATATCCATGTGCTCGACTGAATATGATTGATTTGTTCAATTTTTCTTAGTATCAAAGATGTAACTGCTGGAGGCAAAATGCTCGCATCGTTACCACATACGATTCGAAGTGAGTTGTACGTTATCGCGTTGGCGCTTTTCTTAGCGTTGGCCATCGTCTGGATATGGCTGCGGCGAAGGAAAGCGCCAGCCTTCAGCGAGGCCCAGCAAAATGCCGTGCCCTTGCCTCTGAGTTTTTCAGCAGTGGGCTATGGCAAGGCGTTTGTCTGCTGGTTTTTCCTGTTCATGCGCACGTTTATCGTACGGCCCGGCCTGTACACGCTCGGGGCCGCGGATGAAAGCTCTCCAATGCTCGTCACCGGCAACTACTATTTGACCGTTTTCTTGCTCGCACGCCGTCTGCGCAATCACGCCGTTCGTCTTCTCATCATCGACACCAAGGGGATTAACGTCTGGTGTTCCGCCGGCAAAGGTCAGTTTTCAGCTTCTGAGATTGCTGACAAAGCCGCTGCCTGCGGCCTTCTGTCAGGCGAGAAAAGACTCAGGTTGGTGCTGCCGAAGTTCAGCTTGTCCGGTGTGAATTTGGGGGAGCTGCGCAAACATCGCATCATTCCTGTCATCGGGCCGATGTATGCCAAAGACGTTCCAGCGTTTCTTGGGCAGGAGAAGCATAGCAATCAAGTCGAGGACAGGGTTGATTTTGGATTGCGCGCCCGCGCCTTTACAGCGCTACCGACTGCCGTGCAATTTTTCTACTATTTTCTCGGCGTTTACGTAATTTCGCTTGGCGCCATTTCACCCGCCGTTGTCGGGATTGCGACCGGACTTGCGTTTGCCTATCCCATGCTTTTTCCCTGGTTGCCAGGAAGATTGTTTGCTGTGAAGGGATTCTGGTTGGCCCTGGCGGCCTCGGCCTTGAGCTTGCTCTTCACCGCGGGAAGCCTGCTTGAGCAGCTACCGTTGATGGTTTTTCTGTGTGCAACTGCGATTTTTGTCGGGCTGAGCTACACCGGCAATTCCGCCGTCAGCAACTACACCAGCGTCAGAAAAGAGACGGCGCGCTTCTTGCCCGTGGTGGTCTTGCTCTACCTGGTCCTGATTCCGCTCTATCGATTTTTTTAGAAGGACTCTGACTCTCGCTAACCGAAGGTTGTCATGATTGCAATTGAAGACAATAAATGCACAGGTTGCCACGTTTGTACCTGGGTTTGTCCACATGGCGTGCTCGCGATGAATGCAAGCTCAGCTTTTGTGGCCTATGAAGAGCGGTGTATCGAGTGTGGCGCTTGCGAACTCAACTGTAAGCCTGGCGCGGTACAAGTGACCAAGGGAACGGGTTGTATGGTTGCCATCATCAAGGAAGATATCCTGGGATTGAAAGGCAAAGGCTGCGGCTGCGGATGATAGGGGGGAGGATGATGCCTCGTCTCTGAGGCAATGTCTACGTCTTCACACATAGTCCGTTGCGGTGAGAACGGAGAACATTTACCAGAATCAGGAGGAAGAACGATGAAAGATCACAAAATGATTATTGCGGCGCTGGGATTGATTTTTTGTTTCGGGTGCACCGGCGGGCAGGATGCGGCCGTCATGCACGATATTGTTGTGATGGCGAACCAGGGCTGGATGACGGCAGTCGAGGCTCAGGATGCGGCTGCCGTGGCGGCGCGCTACACGGAAGATGCCCAACTCATGCCGCCTTTCAGCGACATCGTTGAGGGCAACCAAGCCATTCAGGCTGTTTGGCAGGACCTTTTTGGTCTGGGTGTTGAAAAAATTCAACTGGAGACCGTGGAAGTTGAGGCGATGGGAAAACTGGCGTATGAGACCGGCAAATATACGACCTATGCTACAGGCGAGTTGATGCTTGATCAGGGAAAGTATATCGTCGTCTGGAAAGAAGTCGAGGGCCAGTGGAAGCTGCACCGCGATATCTGGAACAGCAGTTCTCCGATGCCTGAGATGACCGAGAAGTAGATAGCTGGCATAATGGTGGGTGGTGAGGCTACCTTGTCTTAATACTGACGATCATCGCAAGACCGCTCTGGACAATGCCAATGGTCGGGCTTCCGGCCTGTAGAAATGTCATTTTAGCAGGAGTCTCGCCAGGAAACAGCGGGGTGATAGCGATGAGCACAAAAACTTCGCGATATGTCCGTCTTGCATGGGTAGCGGCGATTTTTGCCTGGCGAATATCAATTGTCCTTGGGCAAAGCCAATGGCAGAAATATGTTGGGAATCCGGTACTTTCTCCCGAGCCACAAGGCGGCATTTTCGGATTTAGCGATCCAGCCCTCCAGTTTGATGGAACGACCTTTCATCTCTTCATCACTGGTGGTGGCGTTGTGCCAGGGGACACAGCCATTGGTGTCCGTACTTATCACTACACTTCCACAAATGGTTTCTCCTGGCAAGCCAGTTCAGCCAATCCTGTGTTCAGAGAGGGGACTCCCGGCAGTTGGGATTCTGGCCACATCGAAACACCGAGCGTCGCAATTGCCTCAGATGAGTTCTGGCTTTACTATTCGGCCACGCCGGATTCCATGGCTGACGACGGCACTCTACTTAAGATAGGCCTGGCCACTTCCCCGGATGGCGAAACCTGGCTTCGCAATCCGACAAATCCCATTCTGGAGAAAGGGTCGTCCGGCTCCTGGGAAGAACGGCAAATAGAGTCCCCGTCCGTGGTCAAGACAGATTCGCTGTTCTATATGTGGTATAGCGGAGTTGATATAGAATGGAAGATTCATGTCGGATTGGCGACCTCGGTTGACGGAGTTTTATGGGAGAAATATACGGGCAATCCGGTGTTCTCTCCACTTCGAGAAAGTGACTGGGATTCAGTCGGCGTCTATGCTCCGCAAGTACGTTGGCTAGACGACCGTTTTGTCATGCTCTATACTGGCCTGGTGTTTTCCGATACGGGCTATGACTACACCAACCTGAACACAGGTGTGGCTGTGTCTGAAGATGGCATCCATTGGACGCGAGCTTCGGACCAGCCGGTGCTTAGCGGCACACCCGGCTCCTGGGATGTTTCCGGACCTTTTGTGCCAGACTGGATTGAGACAGGTGAACAACTCCTGATGGCTTACACCTCAGATGGTCACCTCGGAATGGCTACTTCGCCCATCGACATTGTACATGTTGACCTGGACGGAAGCGAACGACCCGAAGACTACGTCCTGCTTCAGAACTATCCGAATCCATTTAATCCCGCGACGACCATTCAATATCGGGTGCCAATGCCAACTCACGTAACGCTTGGAATCTACAATCTGAAGGGCCGGGAGGTACAAACTCTGGTGGATGAAGTACAGCACCCTGGCATCCGCGAAATAGAATGGGATGGGAAAAACAAGCAGGGCTCGCGGGTGGGCACGGGTCTGTATGTCATCCAAATGGTGGCGGGTGAATTCGTGAGGAGTAAGAAGATAGTGCTAATACGATAGCTACACCAGTCTCACCATCAAGCCCGCTGGCATTATCTCCGTGTAACACAGTATTTCGAAGTCTCACTTTCTTTTGGGTTCCATATGGGGGTTAGGTCGCTCTTATTCGTATATCTATTAGGGAGATGGATATCCAACGTTACCCACTGTCTCAACAGAAGAAGACCTAAGGTCATGTTTCAACCAGAACTTTGAAACTCTTCGGCGCTCTCATCATCCTGTTATGCACGCCAGCGCAGATCATACCGATGGCGCAGATACTTGTGCAAGTAACTATAACTATGTAACTATGGGGCATCAGAAATGCAAAGAGCGATACGATGGATTTTGTTGATTTTTGCCATTCACTTTGTCACACATACGCAGACGGTTGCACAGGACGCGCTAGGTGGATCGATTCTCGACTCGACCCACGCACGTTTGATCAACATCAACAACCTGGCTATGTGGATTCACTCGGATGGGTTGTCTGCCGCTAACCCGTTCACACTCCCGTCCCCCGGCTGGCAACGCCCACAACACCTACGCGATTTGTGGAAGCTCGGAATCATGTATCCACGTGGTGTCACGGTTGGCTTGAGCCTGGCAGACGGTATCGTCTGGGGTGGTCGCGTTCATGATGGCGCGCAGCCGATTATTCGTGTAGGAGGCAGTACCTGGTCGAGCGGCTTGCAGGCAGGCGCGATCCTGGAGCCAGGCGTGTCGGAGCCGCCCAATGACCCACTGGTCAATCGCGTCTGGCGCTACCGCGGGGACTGGCAGACGGCTGATTTGCTGGACGAAGCGCGGGACATCATGATTTCTTCGACCCCGTCCGGCTCAACCGGCTTCCCTGTACGGCGGCTACAGCCACTAGCTGATGCTTTGCGTGCAGCTTACGAATACGACCTGCTACACTGGCCCTGGCACAGAGGCGCGCCATTCTATGATGACAACCACAACGGAGTCATGGATGACAACGAATTGCCAGGACTACTGGACGCCGACCAGGTGGTTTGGACCGTAACAAATGATCTGGAGAGCACCGCAAGCTTATACGGCTCGCCCGCCATTGGCATCGAGATGCAAACGACCCTATGGGCCTATAAATGGAAAGAACACCTCGAGAACGCAATCTTCAAGCGCCATCGACTCATTTACAAGGGCACCAGATCTACTCCCTCAGGTGCGGCAATCGACAGCATGTTCATAGCGCAATGGGCCGACACGGATATCGGTTCATTCCAGGATGACTTATTTGGTTGTGATACGACGGTGAATTTGGCGTACTGCTACAACGCACCGCCTTCTGACGCTGCTTACGACGAGCTTGGCCTGCGGACGCCAGCGGCAGGTTACATCCTGCTAAAAGGGCCGGTTGTCGTCGACTCAACCATGCCAGAGGCACTCAACCTTAAGCAAAGACATCATGCCGGGTTTCTTGAAATGACGAATTGTGTCGTGTTCCATGAACTGACCAACCCTCCGTTCCCGCATGGTTGGTATGGTGGCACAATGGAGTGGTGGAGATCTTTCCGTGGTTTTTATACCAAACTACCTTCCCCCATTACGAATTGGCTAACGGGCGAAACAACGAAATATATGTACACGGGAAGCCCCATTTCCAATTCAGGCTGGGTGACCACCCTTCCGGGCGACCGCGTTTATTACTCAGCAAGCGGGCCATTTACGATGGCTTTAGGGGACACGCAAGAGGTCATTATCGCATTCCTGGCAGGAATGGCAGAGGACCCCATCAGCAGCTTCAAACTCATGCGATATCGGGCGGATTTGACCCGACAATTCCTCTACAGCGGTTTTAATCCGGCCAGTTTCGCAGACAAGGAAGCGGCTCGGCCTGAATTCTTTGAGCTGAAACAGAATTTTCCTAACCCATTCAATGGCTCGACCGAGATTCGTTACGACCTGCCGGGTGAGATGAATGTCTCTCTGACAATCTACAACTGGTGGGCCAGAAGGTGAAATCGCTGGTGGATGAAGTGCAGGGGCCGGGCACACATGCGTCCACCTGGGACGGAACGAATGCAGGCGGAGAAGAGGTTGCCAGTGGCCTTTACTTGTACAAAGTGACCCTGGGTCGATTTTCACAGACCAAGAAGATGCTCTACGTGAGGTAGAAATGGCGAACAAACAGGAGAATGGTTTTCACACTCATCTTTTGATGATTGATGCCTACCCACCTGGCGACGCTTTGATTCGACTTGGCACGCTGTAAGCCTGTTTAACCTTCCTTGCACCAAATCCATACTTGGGGAAGCGATCTGCCCGCTGAAAAGAACATTCTGGTCGGCGAGCGGCCGCCGGGAAGCAATATCGCCACTACTCGATATCCGTGAAGATTGCATGAAAAAATCGTTGAGAATCTGGATGCAATTCCGCACCTTCCAAAGAACATCACGCCTTCTGTGTGACGAGACGACAAGCGGAAGCTTGAACCAAGAATTCCTGAGCACGGAACATCAGCATGAATTCCGGACTACTATTCGAACATCTCATTCTCGTGGTCAACCCGGGCTCGACTTCAACCAAAATCGCGCTCTTTCGGGACGAGGATAAGCTGTGGCAGGAGTCACTGCAACACGACCGCAAGAATCTTCAGACCTACGAGCGCGTCTGGCAACAACTGGAATTCAGAACGCAGTTGGTCGAGAAGACACTTCGGGAAAAGAGGGTCACACCAACCCAGCTCTCGGCTGTGGTTGGCCGCGGCGGCTTGCTGCGGCCAGTTTCTGGCGGAACCTACCGGGTCAACCAGCCCATGCTTGACGACGCCAAGGTGGGATTCCAGGGGGAACATGCGGCAAACCTTGGCTGCGCCATTGCGCACCGGATTGCGGAGCCCGCGAAGGCGCTGGCCCTGGTGGTCGATCCCATTTCAGTAGACGAGTTCGAACCGCTGGCGCGCTATTCGGGCCACCCGGATTTCAAGAGACGTTGTCTCTCGCACGCACTCAATATTCATGCGGTCGCTCGCCAGGCCGCGGATGAATGCCAGGTGAGTTTTGGGCAGACGAATTTCGTGGTGGCCCATCTTGGCGGCGGCATCTCAATAGGGGCGGTCAAAGCCGGCCGCATCGTTGACGTCAACGATGCCTCCAGCGATGGGCCATTTTCACCGGAAAGGTCTGGCGGGCTGCCGTTGCAGCCGTTCATTCGAATGTGCTATTCCGGCGAGTTTCCCGAAGACTATATGCGAAAATTGGTGGCTGGTCAGGGCGGCCTGATGGCTTACCTGGAGACCAACCGGGCCGACGAAGTTGAAGAAAAGATCGCGGCCGGTGACCAAAGTGCGCTTGAGATCTACCAGGCAATGGCCTATCAGATTTGCAAGGAAATCGGCGCCATGGCCACTGTTTTGCGAGGCAAAGTGACAGGCGTTGTGCTAACCGGCGGGCTGGCCAATTCTACCATGCTCACGGGATGGATCAAGGAATCGGTGCAGCACCTCGGCCGCGTTCTGATCGTGGCCGGCGAGATCGAAATGGAAGCGATGAACCGTGGAGCGCTCAGGGTTCTGAACAATGTCGAAGAAGCACATGAATACCCTGGTGCGGCCACGCCGTAGAGCCAAAAGTACTAACGCGGACAAGCCCCGCAAAGAGCCGGCTCTGTCATGCCCGCAGTCTCTTGTCGGGCATCCATGTTACCCTCAAAGTAGAGATTGCCGTCACAAAAACGCTGGAGTGACTCAGGGTTATGAGCGCTGAACGATGGCGAGGAAAACCTAAGCGTATACTCATGACACATCAAACAAAAAGCCGAATCAATATGATTTCCAATTTCGATCAGCTTATGGCGCAAGCCGGTAAAGGCGGACGCCGTCGTGTGGCGCTGGCGGTGTCGCAGGATGAAGCTGCTCTGTCCGCGGTCGTGCAGGCGTCACGGGCGGGGCTTGCAGATGCGCTTCTGTTTGGCGACAAAGAAGAAACCTCCGCGATTCTGACAAAACTGGGCGCGGAAGACACTGACCTTGAGATCCATCACGAACGCGACGGACTGAATGCAGCCCGCGCCGCTGTACGCAGCGTGCGGCAAGGTGAGGCCGACATTCTGCTCAAAGGCAAGATCCGCACCGGGCCGTTCCTGAAGATTGTGCTCGACGCTTCAGCCGGTCTGCGCACCGGCCGGTTACTGAGTGATGTCTTTATTTTTGAAATGACCAACCAGCCCGAAACAAGATTGCTGATGATAACTGACGGCGGTGTCAGTCCTGCGCCCAATCTTGATCAGAAGATTCAGATTCTGCGGAATGCGGTTGAGGTGGCGCACAGCCTGGGAAACCAGGTTCCGAAGGTGGCTGTTCTCTCTGCTGTGGAAACCGTTCACTCTGAGATGCCATCTACCATCGATGCTGCCATCCTGACGATGATGAACCGGCGCGGCCAAATCAAAGATTGTGTGGTCGATGGCCCCCTGGCGCTCGACAATGCCGTTTCTGAAGCCGCCGCCGCTCTTAAGCAGCTCGATTCGGAAGTCGCTGGTCGGGCAGATATTCTGCTCTGTCCCAATATCGAATCCGCGAACATGCTTGCCAAGAGCACGACCTATTTCTCTGGCTACAGGCTGGCGCACGTGATTATGGGCGCAGCAGCTCCCGTGCTCATTCCGTCAAGGGCGGATTCTGATGACGCCAAACTGCTTTCCATTGCTCTGGGGAAATTGGTTATAACGTAGAAGCTGGGGCTGTCTATTAAGTCCGACCGGGCCGGTCATTGCCGTTTTGATTGAGCACCAGACCGTTGCGAAGACAGTACTTCCGAGACCGAATCGAAAACCATTGGAGGAGAACTCATGACTGGATTTCTGAAGCAGAATCGGCTGACCACATGGCCTTGCCGGGTATTTCTGGCGCTGGTTTTGTGCACCTTGCCACAATCCGTGGCGTCACAATCCGCGGATTTGCTCGACCAGGGTTTGCGCAATCTCTTGCACGAAGAGCTGAGTGGCGAGCTTGCCAAAGAGCATGTCATTGCCATCACACGACACCATCGTATTCAGGGCTCGCGCGGTTATCGTGGCGCGGCCGACTATGTTCTGCAACAGCTTCGCGACTACGGCTTCTCAGAGACGGACGCTTACATCGAGTCATTCAAGTCGGATGGCAAGGCGCACTACCAAACCTGGCAATCTCCCTCGGGATGGGATATCGAGTGGGGCGAATTGCGTATGGTTGAGCCAAACGACGAACGCATAGTCGGCTATCCTGAAATTGCCATGAGTGTCATGACCTATTCAAATGCCGGCGATGTTACGGCTGAACTGGTCTGGGTTGGCAAAGGCACAAGCGATGCGGATTACGCGGGCAAAGACGTGAAAGGCAAGATTGCGCTGGCCACGGGTTACGGCGGCAATGTCCACCGGTTGGCGGTTTTGAAGTATGGCGCCAGCGCGGTGGTCTGCTATCTCGACGATGAGCGCGCGCGGGAATACCCGGACATGTTGCAGTACACCGGCATGTGGCCGAAATCGGAAGAGCTTGATCGGGTCACCTTTGGGTTCAATGTCAGCAATCGCCAGGGTGAAAAGCTGCGCAAGCTTCTTGACGAAGGTCAGAAGGTCGTTGTCCGGGGCCAGGTAAAAGGTATCGGGCTCGAACCTTATTTCGTGGATGTAGTCGTCGCCCACATCCGCGGTTCGGAGCTGCCACAAGATGAATTTGTGTTCAGCGCTCATCTCGACCATCCCAAGGAGTCCGCAAACGACAACGCCAGCGGTTCGGCGGCCATTCTGGATTTGGCGCGCGGCATCAACCGGCTTATCGAAGACGGCCGGCTGGCACGACCCAAACGCTCCCTACGATTTATCTGGGTGCCGGAATTCTTCGGGACCATGGCTTACCTCGATAACCACCCGGAAATGGTTGGTCCCGAACGCGGCGGCTCGTTTCTCGCCAATCTCAACCTGGACATGGTCGGCGAAAACCTGGAGCTGCTGCACTCGAAGTTAATTCTGACCCGCACGCCAAACTCTCTGCCCTCAGTGGTGAATGATGTCGTGGCAAACATGGCGGCCATGGTGGACAAAATGGACATCCGCACGCCGCGCGGCAGTTTGTCTGCCTTCAACTATCGTGTTACGCCTTACAGCGGTGGGAGCGACCACATGATGTTCAATGATCTGAAAATACCGGGGGTCATGTTCTCACACAGCCCGGATTACACCCACCACACTTCTGAAGACACGCCTGACAAAGTCGATCCCGTGGAAATAGAGCGCTGCGAAGTGCTCGCCGCCGGCGCCGCCCTACACCTGGCCAGCCTGACCCCGCAGCAGGCGATTGGACTGGCCCATCTGGCCTCCGGAAATTGCGCCGGTCGCCTCGGAGCCGACTTTCGCAGAGCGACAGCGCAAATTCCGCAGAGCAGCAATGGCCAGACCTCCCGGGCCTGGGCCGAAGCGCAGAACCTTCTCGACCACGCGGTGCAGCGCGAGACAGCGGTCCTGGGCTCGATTCTGCAATTTGCCGACAATGGCGAAGTTGAGAAGGTCGTCAGTGCCCTGCAGGACCAGTTACGCCAGCAGCACACGGTATACTCGGAGTTGCTGGCCCAACACGCCCATGCCATGGCTGACCTGTCCGGGGAACAGCCGCCGGCCCTGCATGCAACCCCCGACAGCCGCGTCCCGGTCAGGACGACGCGCGGGCCGCTGGATTTTTCACTGCCGCAAAGCAAGCTCTCCGGCGAGCGCAAAGCCTGGTATGCCAGCAAGGAATTCACTCTGACCGGCAACCAGAGGTTTGAACTGGTGAATTTCGCGGATGGCAAGCGCACGGTGTCGCAGGTCAGAGATGCGTTGAGTGCGGAATATGGCCCGGCGCCGCAAGCAGTCGTTGTCCGCTATCTGGAAGATCTTGTGACTGCCGGTGTCATGATGTGGAAATAATTTGGCTTCATCTTGTCAATCATGTCCAGGCTTGGTCGAAAGATTGACCCGTCCTTTTAACATACAATTTACTGAGTCAACGGAGTAGCACGGAGAACGTGCTTGCGACGACAGGAACTTCGTGTTTCTCTGTTTGTTCTGTGTTGAAACCAGAGTTGATCTTCCAGCGTGGGCACGGCTGACCGTGCGAGTGCATTGGCAGGTTAGACACGAGCTGAAGCACGTGCCACACCATTTTTCTTTTTTATATCCTGGACACCCGAGCGCCACCAATAGATTCGGGAATTGCATTCTGCAACAACTCAATATCGAGGATCAAGCCATTTTGAACAAATCTGCTTTGGTTGCCATGTTGTAGTCCTTTACGCATACAATCCAATCCCGAATCTATTGGTTCCTCCCCGGATTACCTGGCGGGCGACGCTGGTGGGCGGGAAATCCGGCGCGAGCTAAATGAACATGAGTTCGCGGTCATACGCCAGAAATCACTTCACTAACAGCATCCTTTTGGTGGCTCCAACCTCACCAAACCGAACCGTGTACAGATAAATCCCTGAAGGAACCCGAAGGCCCTTCTCATCTGTACCGTCCCAACTGATCTCATAGGAACCCGGCTGGCGGGTGTCATCCAAAAGGACCTGCACCACCTGGCCCCTAATATTGGAAATTGAAACTCGCGTTCTCACTGCACCACCACCGCTCGCGTGTATGTCAAACGGAATTCGCGTTTCCGGGTTAAAGGGATTTGGATAGTTTTGATGAAGTTTAAAGGCCTCGGGAACAGACCCAAGGGCAGTTATATCTTCAATGGCTAACACAATTCCCTCTGAGGTCACCGACGCGTAGCCGTCGCCGCTGCCGCCAAGGTATTGCGCGTGCAATTGCGCATAGGCCGAGCACAGAAGGACGCTCGCAAGCAAGATTATTCTGGTAAATTTCATGGTTTGTTCCTCCGTTAAGATTGTTTGACATAAACTGAAACCGTTTTACCCCTTAAGGCATGGACCGAACGCTACGGAAACCAATGACGTCGGCTCGACCGGCAAAGTCGCTGTTCGCTTGGAAGCGGTTTCCGACGAGCACAGCAAGACTCATGAAGTCCCAGGCGCCGCCGCGTGCCCCCCCACCTAATGCGTTCGTCACCTTCTCCGCCGGTAAAGCCGGGCCAGTCATTATTTGTAGCGTTGCCATTGGCTGATAAGCTACCGTCGCCCACCGTGCCGGTGAAACTCCGCCCCGTCGTATTCCCTATTGTGACAGTCCGCTCCCACAAATTTCCGCTCAGTTCCAGAATGCCGTAAAACGACGCACCGGCCTGCTCGCGCGTGCTCGAACCGGTGGCAAAACACCCGCCCCGCATGGGACCCTGAATACCGGCTGCATCACCATTCACACAATTCGCGCCGGCATTGCTGGGGACTTCATTGTCGGCACCGTCGTTGCTTATCGCGGTCGCCGCCGTGATATTGGTACTGCCCCAGGCAAATTCATCTGCAACCGGCACCTGGCTGCCACGACAGGCTTTTTCGAACTCCAGTTCCGTCATCGGCCTCAGTCCCGCCCAGTCGGCATAGGCCGCGCCATCCATCCAACTCAGGTAACTGCAGGCTACAAACGGCTTGTCGGCTGAGAAATTGGGATGGCTGCCGGTGATGCTATACCTGCCAGACGATGGGTTGACACTTGACTCCGGATTTCTCGTCGCTGCCTGCGTGCTGGTGAGCGTGTTGAGAAAATCGGCATACTGCCCCTGGCTTGTCTCATACTTCATGCAGTAGAAGGCGCTGAAACCATTCGGCCATGAAGAATTGTCCGCCGCGCTCTGCCCCGTGGGAAAGCCGCCCGCCATCGTGGCATCCGCCGTATTGATGGTTGTCAAAGTGAATTCGTTTGGCCCGGTACCGCCACTGCCTGCAGCAAATGCAGCCTCGGGCACCAAGACCATTTCAATGGCAAAAACTTTGACTTGCACCATAGCGTCATCCGCAACGCCGTCGGCGCCATAGTTCCATCTGAGCTGAATGGGACTGAAATTGACAGCGCCAGCGCCATTGGCGTCGCGGTAGATGAAAACGCCCCGGGCGTCACCTGGTGTGTCGATGGTGGCGCCGGTGGCTGCCGTGTGTCCCGTTGTGTTAAGTGAGGCATGCATCCAGGTGCTGCCGTCGTCCAATGAGAACTTTGCAAACACCCAGGCGGCGTCCCAATTTACATCGTTACGCCACGAGTTCTCCCAGGTGAGGTCGAATTGCACCATAGTAAGTTTGTCCGTGGTATTTGGCACACCTAGACTGAGGTTGCTGACTGCAACGTGTGTGCCGGGCATGGCCCATAGCTAGCAGGGTGTGAGTCCCTGCGCCAGGTTTTCGCGGAGCCGAAGGCTAGGAGAAGGGCAAGGGCGTCGTCGCGAGACGGGGTCTGAAGGAAGCCCAATCCAAAGATGCGGGGCG
>JAJDAF010000002.1 GCA_029261995.1 Candidatus Zhuqueibacterota bacterium | reverse complement strand
AAAAGTTAATCCTGATAAAATTAATGTATAAGGTTGGAGCCTTTTTTGCAAGCAATTTACACGAATTCTGTAATACGTAACTCCTAAATTATTAATTGATTATATTGTGGTGTCCAAGCAAATTTTGGGGGACATCCTGTACGATTCCAAAGTACACTTGCTTTCTGTCACCCAGGATCAGCCCGATGGCCAAAAAGGCTGCACCAAGCGCGGAAAATGGCATCGTAGCTTTTAGAAGTCTTCTCACGACGGCCGCTTGTCAGGGTACTAACTCAAAGGATTAGTGAAAGAAAACGAAACCGGCTTCCCGAAATATTCCGCCCCGGATTATTTAATATGGGAAGCCGGATTTCGATTGTCACTCGAATTAAGGCTGGCTAAACCAGCCGTTCCTGCAGGGCCTTGGCGACGGCCTCTGACTTGGAATTTACTTCCAGTTTGCTGTAAATATTTTTTATGTGAGAATGCACCGTGCCTTGGCTAATGAACAGTGCGTCGGCGATCATCTTGTAGCTCTTGCCCTGGACAAGTTGGCCAAGAATTTCCGTTTCGCGTCTTGTCAAGTCCGATGATGCCGTCCGCCTGAAAGATTGTACCACCATCCTGGCAATGTTAGCAGTCATCGGAGCGCCGCCGGAGCGCACATCTTTGATGGCCTCAAGCAGCTTTGCGGGTTGAATCGACTTTAACAGATAACCGGAAGCACCACGACAAAGTGATTCGAATACCTTGGAATCATCGTGAAAATTCGTCAGCATGATGATGTCCGCTGCGGGCGCCGCACCTTTGATTGGGGAGAGGCCATCGATGCCTGACATGCCGGGCAGCTCGATGTCGAGAAGCACGACATCGGGATTCGCCTTCTCGATATTGGCAATGGCTTGCTCGCATGAGGCATAGTCGCCGACACACACGTAGCCGTCCGTGCCGTGAATTAGAAGCTGCAAACCCTGACGGATATCTTCGTCGTCTTCGATGATGAGTACGCTAATCATGATGTTTCCTCTTTGCAAGAAATCTGCTCTAAGATAGCAGACTCCCGCCTCAAGCTGAATACCCAGTTCTGGGTATTCTCATCTCAAAACTAACCCTTGTGCCGCTGTCAGGTCGCGAGCGCACTTGCAGCCGGCCGCCGACTTTTCGGGCGCGCTGGTGCATATTGTTCATGCCGTTGCCAGACACCGTTGCAGCCGGATGACCCTCACGGCTGATACCGGCTCCGTTGTCGTAGAGCGAGACCTGGAGCGTTTCGTTTTCGCAGGCAACCTGCAGCTCAGAAGTCGAGCACCCCGAGTGTTTGAGCACGTTGTGCATCGCTTCCTTGAAAATCAGTGCCAGGTGACGTTTCAAATCCATGGAGAGCTTGACGTCAGCGACGTGGGTGGTCTCCAGCTTGGCCAAGAACATGATCTGCGTATCTTCGAACAGGGACTCTCCAAACTCCGACAGATACAACCCAAAGTCGTGCAACGTGTCTTTCTCAGGATTGAGAGTCCAGATGAAGTCCCGGGTGTCACGACCAAGGTTGTCCGCCGCATCAACGATTTTCCTGACGTATTTGCCGGATTCACCGGAGGCGCCGTTCAGCTTTCTGCTGAGTAGTTCCGAAAAGAGCGTGATCTTGGTGAGTTTATGACCCACTTCGTCATGATAGTCTCGCGAGACTTGTTCCCTCATTCGCTCTCGTTCTTGAATTCTGACCCGCTCGAGCTGCAGAGATTGCCTGATCTTGACTTGCACCCTCTTCTTGTGAAGCGCCACAAGCAGGAGTATGAAACTGGCCAGAGAAGCCAGCAAGAACCAGGTGGTTTGCCAAAATGGCGGCAAAATGGTGATCTTGAGAGAAGCTCCGTTTTCATTCCAAACACCATCGTTGTTCGAGGCCTTGACGTGGAACACATAATTGCCGGGACTCAGGTTGGTAAAGCTGGCGAACCGCCGATTGCCGCAGTTGACCCACTCCTTATTCAAGCCCAAAAGCCGATAGGCATACTGGTTCTTGCGTGGATTGGTGTAATCCAGGGAGGCAAATTCGAACGAGATGAAGTTTTCCTCATAGGACAGCTCAATTTCGTCGAGATCAGCCAGGTCGCGGTCAAACTCAACCTCCTTGTCAAACTTCTTGAGTGCAGTTATGACAACGGTTGGCGCCTTATGGTTGTCCCGTATCTGATCGGGATGAATGACGTTGAAGCCAGCGATTCCGCCAAAAATTAAATCGCCTGCTTGGGTCTTGAGATATGCGCCCGTGTTAAACTCATAGCTTTGCAAACCGTTGTCCAAGTCGTAGTTCTTGAACGTCTCAGCCGCCACATCAAATCGAGAAATCCCGTGATTGCTGCTGAGCCAGAGATTTCCGGCGGAATCCGGCAGAGCGCCATAGAGCACATTGTTCGGTAACCCGTCGGTCTCGGAGTAGCGCTTGCATGTGCCCGTGGCGACATCAAATCGGTTCAAGCCGCCACCGTAAGTGGTGACCCAGAGATAGCCGTCTGCATCCTCATGAATCGAAGTCACACTGTTGTGACTCAAGCTTGTGGAATCGCCCAGTCGGTGGTGGTAGCACGTGAACTCACCGGTCTCGCGATCCAACTTGCAGAGCCCGCCTCGGTTCGTTCCTAGCCAAATGGTTCCGGAGCGATCTTCGAAGACTTTTCGCACACCATTGTGGGAGAGAGAGGTGCTGTCTTTGCCATGGTGGACGTAGCGAATGAAGCCGTCGCCGGTGGAGTCCGCGCCTGTTCTCGTCATTGAAGTAAATTCTGCCGGCAGTCGGCACAACCCTCCACCCTGAGTTCCCACCCAAATATCACCGCGCGAGTCTTCGAGAACCGACCAAATTGAGTAATGACTGAGACTGGTGCTATCCTTTCGGTCGGGTTTGTATTGCCTGAAGAATGCCGGGTCCTGACCGAAGCCTTCGATGATAGCGAAGCCATGTTCATCGGCGGTGGTCTGTACGAATTTTCCAGGATCGATTCGATACAGACCCCGCTGGCCGGTGCCAATCCACAAAAAGCCACGTCGATCCTGAATGATAGACGTTACATTGCCTCGAATTTCGCCAAGCCGGGAACCGTTGTCCACGAAATGAAAAAATCTCTCTGTCGCCGGATTGAAGAGATTCAAGCCGTCCCAAGTGCCAATCCAAATCAAACCGTCTCGGTCTTCACAAAACGCGTAGGTCATCTTGACTCGGAGACTGCTCTTTACAAATGGATTGGTTGTATAGGTCTTGAAGCGATTCTTCTCTCGCGTCATTTTGTTGATTCCGCCAAGCACTGTCCCGATCCAGATTGTACCAGCTCTGTCTTCATAAATCGATTGGATGTCATTGGTACTCAGGCTGGATGGATTCATGGCATCATGCACGTAATTGACAACCGAGCCCGACACCGGATCGAATTTCGACAACCCGTTGAAAGTCGCCAGCCAGATGTCGCCGTGGAGGTCTGGCACGGCTGTGCGAATGGAATTCGCCGCGATTTGCGGCGGCACAGTGTACCGCGACAGGAGAGGAACAAGTTCCGTCTTCTGGCGGCCCGAAAGCGGCAGCAATCTGACTCCCCAAAGCTCGGGATGATGCGGCGCGGGCTGCGTCCAACCGTCGAACGAGTGCAGATGGTCTGATGTGTATTCAAGCTCGTAGTCGCCGGCCGCCAAAGTCAGAATTTCAAGCGACAGCCGGTTCTTCGCGCCGCCGCCTGCGTGAAGTGACTTACGGGTACCCATTTGCCACACGCTGTCTCCAGCGGTGGTTTTGAGACGGCCAAAATCCAGCCAGGACCCGGAGAATTCGCCCATGGCCACCACTAGAAAGTCCGTTTCGCGAGTCACCGTGAAACGGCGCTGAACCATAGCGTTGTCCCCGACGCGTGACAGCGCTGCAATGGGTCGAATCCGTTGAACCAGCGCCACAACGGTATCCATGGCAGGCTGACTCAGGGTCTCGACATAAGCATCCGGGTATCTGCCGTAGACATAGAAATCCGCCGCGGGCTGCGGCTTCTCTGGCAAATCCACGATGTTCCAGGAAAGCGCAGCAGATTCTGGACTCAGACCTGCCCAGCGCACTTTTCCTGGTTGCACTGCCGGCGCTGGGGCAAATCGTTGATCCGGCTGGCCACGGCGGGTTTCGTTTCCAGCGTCCGGCTGAATCCGCATGGCGAGTCCGCCGTCTCTGGTCGTCACCCACAAGCCACCGGCGCGACTCTCAACGATACTCGTGATGGAGGACGAAGACAGCCTGCTCGCCACAAAATTGCGAGGCAGTCTCGCCTGCACCCACCTGGTTTCTGGCTCGGCGACATCCACAAGTTGCACCCCCCAGAGTTCAGGCCGCGCAGGTGGCAACTGGTTCCAGTTGCCATAGCTGTGGCCGGTATCTGATTGATAAACCAGTTCATAGTGACCTGGGGAGAGTCTAAGAATCTCAAGCTGCAAACGGTTTTTGGCGGCGCCGCCGGCGTGTCTCGAATCGTCATTGGTCATTCGCCAAATCACCTTGCCGCCGTGCTCAATCCAACTGTGGTCATTTGGCTTTTCCGTGATTTCTCCGCACGCGACAACCAGCACATCGGTCTCCCGGGCGATGTCAAAGGATTTTCGCAATGTCTGCTGCTCCCCGACCCGCAGTATAGATGCCACTTTCTGACGTGAACGGACCAGAGAAACTACGCCAGACATCAGCTCTGGGGTGTATTGCAGTCCGCGGTCGCCGGCAACAGGCAGAATATGTTCGATCTCAGTGCGCTCAAGATTGAACTTGCTGAGGCCGCCGCCATAGCTGCCAACCCAAAGGGTACCCTCCGTGTCTTCCAGAATCGCCGAAATGTAGGGGTGGCTCAAAGTCACAACACGGTTCGGATCGTAAACAAATCGGGTAAAATCATCACTCTGAGGCTGGTACCGGCACAAGCCGCTCGCCGTTCCAACCCAGAGAACCTGGCTCCTGTCTTCGTAGATGACGTTGATTTTGTCGTTGCTTATGCTGGTGCTGTCGCCATCGACACAATGGTAACGCACGAAGTTCTGAGACTTACGATCAAAGCGGTTCAGCCCATACGATGTGCCGATCCAGAGATCACCGAAACTGTCTTCTGCGATAGCGTAAATCTGATCATTTGAGAGCGAACTTGTGTCATTCGCAATGTGGCGAAAGTCGGTGAACGTGTAGCCGTCATATTTGTTGAGTCCGTTCAAAGTGCCGAACCACATGTAGCCGCGCTGGTCCTGAACAATGGCATTGACCGTACTCTGAGACAACCCCTGTTCAAGGGAAATTCGCTCAAAATACAAATCATCGTGTGGTGAGCCAGAGCCCAAGGTGGATACGGCGCAAACCACGAGGGCCCCCATCAGGAGCTGTGTACCGAATTGATTCATGATTGGAGAAATGATTAACACCACAATGGAGCAGTTGAACGGTGTCCTTTTAGCCTTGCTTCACATAACTACAACAAGACGCGGCTCTTAATTCCGTATCAAACGAAATGGGCGAGCCTCGATGCTGTGGGTGGAAGAAACGAACCGGGGTCTGCGAACAGGAGACGCGACTGCTTTGCAAGCTAACGCTTAGGGATCGCGTACTTTTTGATCTTGAAGCGCAAGGTGGCTTCCGGGATACCTAACAACCGTGCCGCCTTAACTTGGTTGCCGGCGTATTTGCCGAGTGCCTTCTTTATGAGATGGGTCTCGACCTCTGATATCACACCGGTAAGATTCTCTACTTCGAGATTGTCCAGCGGGTGCCGTTTCACCTCAAACGGCAAGTATTCGGAAGAAAGCTCACCGTTGTGCGACATCATTACAAGGTTCTCGACGCAATTTTTCAGCTCAGCGATGTTGCCACCCCATTCATACTCCAAAATCGATTCGAAAATCTCAGCAGGAACTGCCGGGACATCCAGCTCATTCTCGACGCAGTACTGCTTGAGGAAATGAAGAAGAAACTCAGGGATGTCCTGCTTGCGGGCCTTCAGCGGCGGGATGCTAATCGACAGCGGTTTCAGCAAATAATACAAGTCTTTGCTGAATTCACGCTGTTCAACCATACTTTCCACGCTTGGCGGACAGGAAGAGATAAACCGCACGTCAAGAAGAATATTGTCCTGGCCGCCATCCCGTCTGAACATGCGCTCGCGCACAATCTGAAGCAATTGGAATTGAAATTTGGTTGGGGTAGCCGTGACATGGTCGAGGTAGAGCGTACCGTGATTCGCACGCTCAAGCAGGCCAAGAACTCGTCGGATGGCGCCATTTGACTCTAACTCCTCACCGAAAAGCTCCTTTTCAAAAATCGTCTGACCGACCGCGGCACAATTCAAAGCAACAAAGGCCCGACCGCTGCGACTACTGAGGTCATGAATTCGCCGCGCGGTGAAGTCCTTTCCGGTTCCTGTGTCCCCGACCAGCAGTACATTCTTGTCAACTTCGGCAAAAGCGCGAACAGCGCGATTGATACGCCTTGCCTCCGGGCTGGTCCCCACCAGCACTTCGTCCTTAAATGCCTTCATACACCCGTCCTCTACTTGAATCCGCTCGGCGCGACTCTCCTTCTGCCATGATGTTCGATGCTGTGGCGAATCGCAACCAAATTGCCTTTGGTGACCCGCTTATTGTGCAGCGCTGATAAATAGAAAAACAACACCACCAATGCAAAAACCGCCGCCGCGATGTTGACCCGCAAGAATGTGGAAAAACTAAAGTAATGCATGAGGAAGACAACAAAGAACATCACAAACGCGATGGCATTGCGGCGGTGGTGAAAATACTCTTTGACAACGTCCATAAACGATTCCACAAATGGGCTACTCTTGCGTTTAATCGGCACGCCCATGTCGTTGCCACCAATGACCAAGCTATCGTAAAACTGCCCAAACGGCGAATAAACGAACGTTAGTTTGCGGGAAAGTGTAACAATAAAAAACGCCAGAATAATGAGCAAAATGTACTGGCTGATTGAAAACATCTTGATGTTGTAGAGCGAGCCTGCAACGTCCGCAATATCCAGCAGTGTCATGATGAAAAAACACACCATGAGAGAGTTCATATGCTCACCGAGAGAACGTTCTTTCTGATAAAGCAGGAATCCATAGTAGCACACTGCAGAGAAGGAGAACAGTGTGAAGTACAACGTGCTCTTATCGAGAATCCTGTAGTCGGACGCGAGCACGAAAGCTGGATCTGCAATAAACGGGAAATAGTGCCACAGAAGTACGGGCAAGATAATCCCCAGGGTAGCAAGGTAATTGCCCAAAGCCCCAATCGTCGGCGCAACATACTTCACACAAATGGAGACAACACAAACAGCCAACAGAAACTGAAGCAATATGGTCCTGTATGTATACACATAAACAGCCAGGTTCTTGTTGCCAATGACAAAGTTGTCACCTATCATCATTGTCAAAAAGCTGAATGCGTATGCAACGCAAAACAATCCGATATTGATGAACAAAAATTTGTTGTGCGTCTCCTTCCTGACAATGAACACGCACTGCAAGAAGAGCAAGAAGTAAAGCCCGTAATTTACCCACGACAACACGTGTGCCTTGTGATGCGGCAACGATGACGCAAGTACGAGGAGCAACACAAATGCAAGTGTGGCATTGACTAGCTTGAAGTGAATGTTCTTAGAATTCATAAAAGACCCGAACAGCTAACAGTAAGAATCAAAAAAAGCACATCTCAAATCGCCCGCGTGTGCTACGACGACATCATTTAGGCGGACGAGGAGTTGGATCGATCAACGCAACTTTCGGTGGTCTCGGAGTTGGATCAATCAACGACCCTTTTGGGGGTCTCGGCGTTGGATCAATCAAAGACCCCTTTGGTGGTCTCGGAGTCGGGTCAATCAGTGCGCCTTTTGGTGGTCTCGGAGTTGGATCAATTAGATTCCCGGTTCCTAAAAACTGAGATGGAGATGCAAGCTCTGCGGTGTTTGTCAAACCAAACTGAGAAAGGACCTGAGGAATGCGATTCGCGTCATTGGCTTGCAGGCCAATAACAACCAGAGAATAGAAAAATACAGCAACGAATGCAGCGAACAGTTTCTTTGTCATCTCATTTCCCTCCTTTAAGGGGTTGAAATTTAAAAGTCACTGTTCGGGTCGTTAGAATATATAACGATAGTATAACAATGTCAACAAATTGTTAAAAACTAACGACCTATTTAACTTGCCTGATTCTAGAGAGACACAATCCCCTTTCCCAAAATGAACCGGGACAAACCTATCTTAGAAAGACAAGATAGAAACAATTCTGTAATTGTCAACCCCTCACGGTCAAGATCGACGAAAAAAATGTTATCTTTTTAACACTTATTTCTTTGTTAGCAGACTGACAAGTTCGATGTGAGGCGTCATTGGGAACATATCTACGGGCTGGACGGCTTCCAGCGAGTACGCTTGTGCACAAAGCAAATTCGCGTCCCGGGCAAACGTGGTCGGGTTGCATGAAACGTAGACAATTTTCGCTGGACTCAACTGTAACACGCGATTGACGACATCTGCGTGCATTCCAGCCCGAGGAGGATCGATGATAATCGTGTCCGGACTTCCCCAGTCACCGGTCTTGTCAGGGTCGAGTGAGTCTTTCAAATCCCCGGCCACAAAGGCGCAATTCTCTACCTGGTTCAGATCACAATTTGCACGGGCGTCCTTGACGGCCGCTTCGACGACCTCGAAGCCAACAACCCTGTTCGCCTGGTTCGCCAAATGTATGGATATGGTTCCAGCGCCGGCATAGAGGTCATAAACCACTTCTCCGCCGGTCAGCCCGGCAAAAGTGGCGACCGTATCGTAGAGTTGCTCAGCGCCGCGCGTGTTGGTCTGAAAAAAAGAATTCGCCGAAACCTGGTACTCTCGCTCACCAATTCGCTCACGAATCACGCCGGGCCCGTGGAGAACCCGTTCTTCATCGCCAATGGCGGTTTGTCCCTTTTTGCGATTGATATTGTTGACGATGCTTGTCAGCCCCGGGAAGCGTTGCGTGAGCTGAGTCGCCAGATCATCGATGACGAGCTCCGCTTTTTTCACCCCGGCGGTCACGATATTGACGAGCACTTCGCCGGTATTGTGGCCAAAGCGAATGACCAGGTGGCGCCAAAGGCCACGGTGGTCAAACGTGCTGTATGGCTTGAATTCTCCGGCGACGGCAAATTCCCGCACGAAGCCCAGAATCTCGCTACCCAGCTCGGGCTGCAAATGGCATTTGTCGATATCCAAAATCCGGTCGAAACGGCCACGCACATGCAGGCCCAGGGCAAAATCCCGTGACTTGCCAATATCATCCTTTTTGATCTCCTCAGTCGTGAGCCAGCGCGTCCGGCCGAAGGAGTATTCCATCTTGTTGCGGTAGTATAGCTGTTCGGGCGACCCCAGTGTCTCCGCAACTTCTGCTGTCGCAAAGCCTCCGATGTGTTGCAGGCTTTCCGCAACCTGCTGCTTCTTGTGAAACAGCTGCGCTTCGTAGCTCAGATTTTGAAAGCGACAGCCACCGCACTCGCCGAAGTGGCTGCATGTCGGTTCAACTTCATCTTTGGAATGGCTGAGAACTTCAAGGACCCGAGCTTCAGCGTAACCCTTGCGTTTTCGTGTAACTCTGGCCGACACAGTCTGGCCCGGTAAGCCGCCCTCAACAAAAACAACGTAGCCGTCCTTGCGGGAAACACCTCGGCCTCCGAAGGCGAGGGTCTCAACCTCAAGTTCTACCTGCATGCCTTTCTTTAGGATAACACTCGTCGCATCCATCAAATCACTCATAGTAAACTCGCTTGGCTCCAATGAATCGATCCTGATAATATTTTTGTTTAAGCTCCGAAATAACCACGCCGCGTTTGGTGCTGGCATGGGCAAATCGGGACTCGCCGACGTAGATTCCAACGTGTGAGACACCGGCGGACTCAATATTCTCGAAGAAAACAAGATCTCCAATTTGCAGTCGGCCGGCTGCTACAGGTTTCCCCCTGCCGTAGAGTTGGGCCGCATTGTGGGGCAAGGCCAGGTCTACTGACTTCTTGTAGACAACACTGACAAAACCTGAACAGTCCATGCCGCGCACCGTGCTGCCACCCCACTTGTAAGGAACGCCCATGTACACATTAATCTGCTTCATCAGATTGCGCTCGAACCGGCTCTTTGAAACTGCCCGTTCCTGCGGTTGACTTTTTGCCGTGGCCCTCTTTCGGGGCGGCTTTTCGCTGAAGGTTGGATTGGACCGCAGCCCGGTACAACCAATCATGGCGGCGCTGAATATCACGAGGGCCAAATAGCAAATCATCTTTCTCATTGCGCGATGACCGGTAGGGTTAGTGACGCGTTCGGGACCACGTAGCTGGTGAACTGTTTCTGCAAATGTTTTATGGCAAGTTGCCACGCACTCGCAAAATTTTGGGCTGGAACCAGTCCAAGCTTCCGGACAATATCCGGCTCAAGTTCGGAGACGAGAACAATGCGCGCTGCTCTGGCTTTCATCCTCAGTGCAAGTGCCGTTGTGCCGTTCAGCTTGTAGTTGCGTAGTAGCGCCGCCACCATTTCGTCCTGGCTCGGATAGTCAAACCATTCGAGAAAGGTCTCGGAACCACCCCCCTGGCTGCATTCTGCCAGAACAATCATCACTCCGCCAGGCCGGACCGCCTGAAAGGCGTTGTGAATGGCCTTGTGCGCCTGAATCAGATTTATGTCCTTAGGAAATCCGCCACAGCTTGCCACAACCAGATCGGCTCGGTGCGGAATCTCAACTTTGAACAACTCATCGACCCGGGCGCACGCTAGCCGGTGCGCGGAATATAGCTCTCCTGAAAAAAGCCCGGCAAGTTGTCCATCGGCAGCCAGCACGGTCTCAAGTAAAAAATCGACATCAACGAACTCGAGCGCGTCTCGAATATCATCCTGAACGGGATTGCCGGACAGCATTCCAGGCCGACACTGTGGGTGAATTCCGCCTGATTCCTGATCGATGGTCAGTGCATGGTTTCGAGTAATCGTCTCATATCCGGCGCACCCGGGAACAATCATCTTTGGGCCGCCGCCATAACCGGCAAAGTAGTGATGCACAGCCGTCCCCACCACCAGCACCTGCTCTGCCTCTACGACCTTCCGATTTACTAAGACCGGAATGCCTCGTCGGGTTCTTCCAACATTAACAAGACTTCCGGCGTCTTTGCTGTCGTGCTGTAGGAACTTGAATCGAGACGCCACAGATTCACCGACAATCGCACGAATTTCTTTCGCGCTGTTTGCGGTATGCGATCCGTTTGCCAGCATAAAAGTGATATCACCATCGGAGACGCCGAGCTGCTGCAGACGCGCAACCAGACTCGGTAACAGCGAACGGGCGGCGCAATTCCGGGTCTTGTCAGGAATCACGATCAGGCTCGGCTTGCCCTGAATTCGTCGCTGATCGACGGCTTCATCCAAACACCTTTCAACCAAGCTGCCCAAAGAGTCGGAAGGCTCCGAATTTCGAGATCTAAGCTCTGCCAGCAGATGGTTGTCTGGCAACTCAAAATCGCAGTCCCCTGTGCCGTAGGCAAGTGAAATGAAGGCCAAATCAATTCAAAATTAAGAGATGAGCGTGCGCTTTGAGCCGCTTCCGGAACCCTTCTTTCCAGCCCCAGAAACCACCTGTTTTTTCGACGCCTAAGATAGGGAACGCCCGGCACAAAGTCAAGCCCACACTAACATGCCGTCACGCGATCGAAGAGGGCAAGCAGATGCGTAGTTTGGCAGTTCGAGGAAGTTGCAGAATGGTTTCAGAGAAAGCCTGGAAGTGTGACAGGCCAATGTTCCGGCCGCCCATGGATGCACTTCATGTGAATCCATGGGCGGTGAAAACAATGTGCCTAGCTGCTTGAGTTTTTTAGCGGACAAGTGCTCAGGCCGAAAAGCGAGTACAACAGGCACCAGGACACGAAAGCCGTTAGCAGAGGAATGAATCCGACCGCGGCGAGAAAGCGCCAATTTCCGGCCAGAACAAAATACAGACTAAAGAATCCAGCGGCCAGAACGAAACGCACAACCTTGTCCGTGGAACCGACATTCGTCTTCATAGCAATCTCCTTCTTTTTCGAGCAACGTGATTAATATTACCCGAAGATAAGGATTTGCTATCGCCGTGTCTGTGACTTTGTCACAAACGTGCATCTTCTATGCGGAACTGCCAGCGTGTTTCAACAGCAGGTTTTCGCTCGTCAGCACAATCTTACATCGGGCAAGCCTGACCGCACCGATGCGCTCGAGTTCCTTCAGCAACCTGCTGACCACCTCACGGGCCGAACCCAGTTCAGTTGCGATTTGCTCATGAGTCGTGTTTAGAATTCTGACCGGCCTGCCGTGGTTGTGAAAACTTCCGGCCAGATAGCTGGCAAACCGTTCGTCCATCTTCCCAAAAGTGACTTCTTCCACCAGAGACATGACGCCTGCGACACGGTCAGCCATCTCTGAAAAAACAAAACTCCGAATACACTCGATCGAAGCGACCCAGCTTCGAAAAACCTCCCCCGGGAAGATGAGCGCCTCCACCTCGGACTCAACTTCAGCATGCGCCGGGTAAGCCATGCCAGAAAGCAAACACGAGGCAGTCAAAATGCAACTCTCGCCAACGCCAACATGATAAAGTGTGATCTCCCGGCCGCTGTCGCCAGTTTTGTACACACGCAGGCTACCCTTGCCAATCAGGCCAATGTGAGCGCAAGTGTCCCCCTCCCGAAAATAAAACTCTCCGGCACCCAGGCGGGCGACGATTGCGGCCCTTTCAATCTCTGCACGCAAACGGGATCCGGCGGATGCATAGAACGGGTAAAGACTAAGAATTTCGCATTTGTTCATTCGGGCAATCAAAACGGGCTAGAGAACCCCAAGTCGCTCCATCATCGAGTAGAGTTTGCGCCGCGTTATGCCAAGTAGTTTGGCGGCCTTACTTTTGTTTCCGCCGGCCTTGTCGAGCGCATTCTTGATGAGGTCCTTCTCGACCTGCTCGAGCGAAAGGCCCTCGTCTGGAATCGCAAGTGAAGTTGCCCCGCGACCGGCCGTCAGTTTCTTGACGTGCGGCGGCAAATCACCCTCTTCAATTCTATCGCCGCTCGACATGATGAGTGAGCGCTCGACGATATTTTCCAGTTCGCGCACATTGCCTGGCCAGTGATAGGTCATGAAATGGTTGAGCGCAGCACTGGAGATTGCGTCTTCCGCGCGCCCGAGTTTCTGCAGGAAATGAGAAATGAGATCGGGAATATCTTCCTGACGGTCCCGTAACGGCGGCAGCGTAATTGGAAAGACATTTATCCTGTAGTAGAGGTCCTCGCGGAACGATTTGTCTTGAAGCATCTCCTCCAGATCGCTGTTGGTGGCGGCGATCGTCCTCCCTTTCACGTCAATAGTCTTGGTGCCGCCAACCCGCTCAAGTTGGCGGGCCTGCAACACGCGCAGCAGCTTCACCTGGGTTGCCGGCGAGATTTCACCAATTTCATCGAGGAAGATGGTGCCACCGGCCGCCAATTCGAACCGGCCGAGCTTCATTTTGTCGGCGCCGGTAAAAGCGCCCTTTTCATGTCCGAACAACTCACTCTCCAACAGACTTTCCGGCAACGCCCCACAATTCACGGCGACAAACGGCTCTGAAGCCCGGGCGCTCAGATGGTGAATCGCCTGCGCGACTAGTTCCTTGCCAGTGCCGCTTTCTCCACGAATAAGAACGGTCGCATCTGTCGGCGCAACTTTCTCAACCATCTTGTAAACCTGCTGCATGGCGCCGCTCATGCCGACCATATTCTCCAGCGAATACCGGTCTTTGAGTACGCTCTTGAGCTGCTTGTTTTCTTCGGCAAGCGCATGTTTTTCGATAACATGCTTGACCTTGAGCTTAAGCTCGTCCATTTCGAACGGCTTGATGATGTAATCGTAAGCTCCTTTTTTCATCGCGTCTACGGCATTCTGAGTTGAAGCGTAGGCGGTCATCAGGATCACCTCGGTGTTCGGCTTGGCTTTTTTCACATGGTCGAGAACGAAAAGGCCGTCCTTTCCCGGCATTTTGAGATCGGTCAGCACAAGGTCAAAGATTGCCTGATCGAACTTCTCCACTCCCTCCTCCGCCGTACCTGCGGTTGTCACGGTGTGCCCATCCGGCTCAAGAGCGAATTTGAGAATCTTGCACATCTTCGGTTCGTCGTCAATGATCAGGATGTTTCCTTTTTGCATGAATGAATCCTTCCGGTTGCTAAAGCTTCTCTGGTTTCAACTTACGTCTGACCGGTGAAAGAGGCAGTTACATCGCTTCTGGAACGAAAAAACGCATGGTGGTCCCGCTGCCTTTCACGCTCTCGACTTCAAACCAGCCGCCATGTTTCTCAACCAGGCGCCTGCAAATCGCGAGGCCGAGGCCGCTGCCCGAAGTTTTGGTGGTGAAAAATGGCTCGAACACCTGCTGGCTCGTGCCTTCAATGCCGCATCCCGTGTCCGTGACGGCGACTTCCACGTACTGGCGCGCCCGTTTCTTTCGCCCTCGCTTCAGGCTCACGGACAGCGTGCCGCCACCACTCATAGCCTGAATCGCGTTTAGCGCCAGATTCAAAATCAACTGATTGATTGCATCTCCATCGTGCCGAATGGCAGGGAGCGTCTCAAAGCTCTTCTCAAGTTTGACATTCGCCTGGCGCATCTCACCTTCGAGAGAGATCAGCGATTTTTCGACCGACTGTCGTAGGTCGGTGGCGTTGCGTTCCAATTCGCGGTCGCGGGCGAAAATCAGGAAATCGCTGACCAGCCGATTCAGGCGGCGTACTTCGCTGGGGATGTACTCGAAAAGCTCATCAGTCTCCTGCCCCTGACCATATTTGGACTTGAGTACATCTGCCGTGCCCTTGATGATGCCCAGAGGATTGCGAATCTCATGAGCCACCGTGGCTGCCATCTGTCCCATGGCCGCAAGTCGCTCAGACTTCCGCAAGGATTCGTGTGTTTTGATCAGCAGAGAAATGGCCCAAAACAGGAAAGCGGAGAAGAAAACAGCCAGTCCCAGACTGACGACGCCGCCAATGATGAGACCGCGCTGAAACACTCGCATCAGCTTAAAAAAGTCGGCGTTGGCTTGCACCACTACGACGGCAACCACGTCTCCAAACGGGTCGCTGACAGGTGCATAGGCGCTCTTGAAACGATTGCCCGCAACGAGTTGCATTTCGGCGACAGCGGGCAAACCCGTGACAGCGCTGCTGACGGCAACGCTGTCTTCTTCCAGGAATGACAGCCGCTCACCCGCCGGGATCAAACCATGGCTGCTTGCCAGCAAACGGTAAAAGCCATCGACAAGATAGACGCCCTGGAGATCGTTTTCTTCATGCACTTTTTCCAGGATGGAATTGAGTTCTGGCAGAGCCAGGGACAGCCGACCGGACCGAATGTCAGAGGCGAGATTGCTCGACTCAATCACGTCGCCAGATAGCGTTGCGATTGATTTCAGACGCGCCGCAAGTTCATCTTCCAGAAAATCACCCATGTCGCGAAGGAAGCGCCAACTGCCAAACACAAAGCCCAGCAATAACGCCACGGTGAGCACGATCATGCCGGTCACCATGGCCTTGCGGCGTTTCAGAAGTTGGTCGTCCAGTCCGGTGGATTGGCTCATTTTTCACCGAATAGTTTCATCCATTCCGCCAACTCTTCGTCGCTCATCTCACTGTTGAATTTCTGCTCAGAGTGTCTGCTACCAGCTTCCGAGCGTCGCGCAATCCGGTCGAAGAACGCCTGGCTGCTCAGCACACCGGCGTTGTTTTGCCGGGCAAAATCGCCGATCTCGCGGTCGTCGCTGACCACGGTTAGAGATTTCCTGTTCGGCTCTTGTCGCACCAGATTCATGATCAGGGGATCTGCTTTGAACGGCGTTCGAGAAAACCTCACGGTCAGGTTGTGCATCGTGACCGGTTGCTCTACGCCAAGCGGCGGCTGCGTGCCATCGAACACAACGATGACAGCAACGGATTTCCTGATGGTGTACGATTTCAGTGTTGCCAGCAGAAGCTCGCGTGCTCGTTCGAGGCTCGTTTCGATGGCTTGCGCCAGCTCCGGGATTGCATGAATCACATTGTAGCCATCGACGATAATTTTGTTCATGGCAGACCATCCTGTATCGGAATCATTGCCCGGCATCGACCTGATTCTGGGTCACCGGCAGTCTGATTCGAAATACCGTTCCTTTCCCAACTTCGCTGTTCACGCTGATTTCGCCGTTGTGCTTTTCAACGATGTTGTAACTGATAGATAGCCCCAGACCAGTGCCAATGCCGACGCCCTTTGTCGTGAAGCCGGGGTCAAAAATCTTGTCGATCTTGTCTGAGGATATACCTTTGCCTGTGTCTTCGATTTCGATGCCGGCCGAGCCGTTTTCCGCTGTCGTACGAATCTTTATGACACCCTCGCCTTCGATGGCCTGGGCTGCGTTTACCAGAATGTTCATAAAAACCTGGTTGAGTTGGTTGGGGAAACACTGAACCAGAGGCAACTGACCATACTCTCGTTCGACGCTGATGCGATTCTTCAATTCGTGTTGAATCAAGGTCAGCGTGCTATCGATGCCGTCATGAATGTCGGCCTTCTGCAGCTCCGCCTCGTCCAGGCGGGCAAAATCTTTCAAGCTGCGCACAATGCGGCTGACACGCTCGGTTGCCATATTCGTGACCTTGGTGTTCTCTTCCAACAGTCGCAAAGATTTTTGGAATGTATCGCTTGCATGCAAATCTTCAAGCGATGGGCTGGTCTTCAGGCAACCCTTTATCTTTTCGAGACATCGCCGCGAGACATCCGCTGCACTGCAAACGGCGCCGATGGGATTGTTGACCTCATGGGCCACGCCTGCCACCAGGTTACCGAGCGAGGCCATCTTCTCTTTCAGAACAAGTTGATTCTGAGTTTCCGTCAATTGTTCCAGCGTCTCTTGCAGCGTGTCGTTCTTGAGTTCGATATCCCGGGTGCGCTCCTTCACTTTTTCTTCGAGACCGTGGCTGTATTCTTCCAGCTTGGCCTTCGACTCCTTCAGGTTCTCGGAAATCGTCTCCAGGTCCCGAGAGTAGGCCGCCAGTCGCTCCTGATCCGCGGCGAACCGGCGCTCGATGATATAGCCGAGAAAGCTGAAAAAAATCAGTGCGCCCCAATGCGAAAGAAAGCGCGAATCCGTGATCACTCCCTGCCCCAGCAGAATGTCATTCAGCCCGAAGATACCGAATGTCATGAACCCGGCCAGAAGCAGTTTGACTTCACTATTGCCGCGAATGGCGGAGCGAACACTCTCGTACAAACCGATCAGGATGGTGATCAAGAAAAACTGCATGTAATATTGCGCCGAAATCCCAAGTGGCGTGACTCCGAAAAAATCTCCGGCAAAACAGGCGGCGGCAACCAGCACGTGTGCTTGCCAAAGGCGACGCATGGCGCCGCGGCAATCGACCCCGATAATTCGCTCGATAAACAGGTAGAGAAAAATCGGGAACACAGTTACGGAAGTCAACTGCAAGTAGTAACGGACAACCGCCGACTCGATGAGGAGATTCGAGGTTTTGTCCTGCACAATATAAAACACGCCCACACTGAGCGCCAGAGCGCCAAAGGAAAGCGCGAAATAGGGCCGCCGCTTGAACCGGCGGAAGAAGAGAAGAATGGCGGACAGACCCAGGAAGACAAAAAAGAAGCCCAGCATCACGCCATCAATAGTGCGATGGAACAGGCGTCGCAGAATATCATACTGAACCCCAACCTGAACCTTATCTTCGCTGTCCATGACTCCGATGTGCGCCGGGCTCGGTCCTTTGATGCGAAAGGACAACTGCTTGCCGCCAAACCCGGCCGGCAGCGGAACAAAATACCAGTTGGCGCCCAGAGCCGCATTTTCACTTACCTTGTCGAAGTCGCCGTTATTGAAAATCCTGGTCGAGTCAAGATACACATCAAACAGCAAGATGACTCCCGGAAGATACACGACAGCGTTCTCCCAATCCGCCTCCGGCAAACTCTGGCGCGCCCACAGGATATCGCTGTTCTGCTCGTTTCCGGGAGGAACGTGCAGGCTGGATGTCGTGCGCCAACCAGTCGTGTCGCGATCGATGGCCCACCGCGGCACACCGGCGGAGTCGCGGGGCGAATCTCCGTAGCGGTACTGCCAACTGGAATCCAGCACCGCGATTTGATGCATCGCCCCAAACTGGCCATGCTTGCGGCAGGCCGGAAACAGAGCGGCTGCTACCAATCCAATCAAGAGAGGGTGCAAGAACGGTGGACTTTTCATTATTCTGACAGCTTTTTCACCAGGTGCAAAGGCCGGCCTCTCTTGCGCAATCGCATGTTGAGCAATTCAACCATGAGCGAGAAGAAAACCGCGAAATAAATGTAGCCCTTTGGCACGTGAACATGTAAGCCCTCGACCACCAGCATGAATCCAATTAGAATCAAAAAGGAAAGCGCCAGCATTTCAAGGGTTGGATGATTGGAGATGAAATCCGCGATTCTGCCAGCGAAGGTCATCATGATGACCAGAGCGATGACCACGGCCACAACCATAATCGCTATCTCCTGCGTCAGCCCAACAGCCGTGAGGATGGAGTCTATCGAAAAAATAATATCCATAGCGATGATTTGAAAGATAACGCCAGCCACAGAGACACCCGCACCGGCCGATTGCTGGTGCGACAATCCCTCCATCTTTTGATGGATTTCGGAGGTGCTTTTCGCCAGCAGGAACAGTCCGCCGAGCGCCAGGATGAGGTCACGGCCACTAATGTCGAAGCTGAAAACGGTAAACAGCGGCTTCGTGAATCCGATGATCCAGGTAATGCCCAACAGGAGCGCGATTCGGAAAATCAGCGCCAGCGACAGGCCAATGGTGCGTGCCTTCGCCCGGTGGCTTCCCGGAAGCTTGTTGGCTAGAATTGAAATAAAGATGATGTTGTCAACGCCGAGAACGACTTCAAGAAACGTCAGCGTGAGCAGCGCGATCCAGGCATCGGCGGTCAAAAAAATTTGCATTTCTCAGGGCCTTGTGTGCTAGTTATTCAGTGGTTAGAATTGCATGAAGTAAGGGATTTGGGAGAAAAGAAGCAAATGGAAAGTGTAGGCAAGGCCAGCCGACGGACGCGTTGGCACGCCCGTTTTGATTCTGTATTGAGCGGCCATCGTCCGCCTGGACATTTCAACTCTCCAGCAACCAGAGAAATGGGGCGAAAAATCAGCGTCAAGAACGACCGAGTCGGAAGGGCTTGACCCAACATCCCAACAATGTATTGCGGTGAGCAAGAATATGAGGATCACCGCAGAATGGAATACGCTCGGGATAAATCAATTCTGCGGGCTCGGCAATACTCGAGCCAGGCTAATATTCAAAATCCCTGAACTTCACCCTGAAAAAAATCGAGTAAAGCACCGGCACAAATCCTAACGTCAGGAAGGTCGCGAACAGCAGCCCGAACAAGATTGCCACGGCCATCGACTCAAACAACGGGCCGCCGCCGAGCCACAGCGGAATCAGTCCGCCGACAGTGGTGGCCGTGGTCAGCAGAATCGGACGCAGTCGTCGTTGCGCCGATTCCACAATCGCCCGCGCGGCAGACAGGCCATTTTCTTCAATTTCAATTTTGATACGATCGATGAGCACGATGGCGTTGTTGATGACAATACCAGCCAGCGCGATGACACCGAGAATGGCGACGAATCCGAGCGGCTTCTGCGTGATAAAGAGACCGATGATGACGCCGATAAGTCCCAACGGGATGGTCAGAAGAATAATTGTCGGCCGGCGAAATGAGTCAAATTGACCGACAAGCAGCAATATAATGATGATGAACGCGACCGGCACCTTCGCCACGATGGAGGCGTTGGCCTCGCCGGAGGATTCCAATTCGCCGCCCTGTTCGTAATTGTAGCCGGCAGGCCAGGTTGCATGGTCCTGCGCCAGCCACGGCGCAATTTCCGCCGCAATCGCCAGCGCATTAAAGCCGGGCAGCAGACTGGCCTCGACGGTCACGGTTTTGAGCCGGTCTCGGCGCAGCACCTTGGCCGGCTGAAACGCGACTTCCACATCCGCGACCTGTTTGAGCGGCACGGTCTGCCCGGTTTGCTGCACGTAGATGTTGTGACTTTCGAGTTTGCCGATGTCCTGGCGGTCCGCGGCCACGGAACGCAGCACGACCGGAATTACGTCATCGCCTTCCCGATAATTGGTGGTTTCAATGCCACTCAGAATTGTCTGCAGCGAAACAGCAATGTCCTGGCTGGTCAAACCGGCCCGCTGTGCGCGTGGCTGGTCAATATTCACGAGTAATTTCTTCGAGCGCGGGCCCCAGTTGTCCTGAACGGCAGTCAGGCCGGCGACCGTGGCCAGATACGCCTTCACCCGGTCTGCCAGCAGGAATACTTCATCCGAGTCTTTGCCGGAAACCCGCACCTGTATCGGGGCCGCAACCGGAGGCCCCAAGCTCAACGGACCAATTGTGGTCGTGACATCGGGAAAACTCGACTGGCAAAAGCCCTCGAGCTTGGGCACAAACTCAGATTCCATTCGCCAGCGGTCGGTAACATTCAACATCATGTAGCTATATCCCGCGTTGTCAGGCACGACAGTCAAGGATAAGTAGAACCGAGGCGGTGTACTACCGATGAAGGACGCATAGTCGAGAACGCCATGCCGGGAGATGCCACCGTCTTCATCAAATACGGCCATCATTTCGGACTGAATAAACTGCTCAACTCGCTGCACCATACGCTCGGTCTTTTTCAACGGCGTTCCAATCGGCAGCTCGAGTTCGACAGACATCACGGGCTTGTCATTTGAGGGAAAGAAAATCGCCGGAATGTACGGCGTCAGTTGCATGACTGAGAAGAAAAACGCCAGCGTCGCCAAGATGGAAAGGACCGGGTGCCGCAGTGCCAGCAAGAGCGCATCCCGGTACTTCCGGTAGAATTTCGTATCGTAGGCGTCTTTCTGGGTTTGTTTCTTGACGCGCAGAAAAATTACGCACAGCAGTGGTGTCATCGTCAAGGCAAGCAGCCAGGATGAGATCAAGGTAATAGTGACTACCTTGAAAATCGGCGCGACATACTCTCCGACATCGGACTCTGCCAGAGAAATGGGCAGGAATGCCGCCGCTGTCGTCAGTGAGGAGACCAGCAACGGTATCTTGAGTTCGGCGGCGGACTCGATGGCGGCCTGCACCGGTTTTTTGCCATTCTCCATCTGCACCATGATGGACTCGGACATGACGATTGCATTGTCCACCAACAGACCCAGAGAGATGATCAACGCCGAAAGCGACATCTGGTCAATTCCAATATCGAACCACCCCATGACCATAAACGCCATGACGATGGCCATGGGAATCAGGCTGGCGATGACGAGTCCCGTGCGAAACCCGAGAAACACCAACATCACGAGCACGACAATTCCCACAGCCTGCAGCAAATTCACGACGAAATCATTCACTTTTTTTTGCACAAAATAAGGCTGCAAGTAGAGGATATCAAACTCGACGCCGATGGGATAGACCGATTTAAGCCGATCGATTCTCCCCTGCACCGCGTCGCCGAGATCGATAATATTGCCGCCCTCGCGCAGGCTGACACTGAGCACCAGGGCCGGCTGGCCGTCGTACCTGACTTTCATGCGTGCCGGATCGACGTAACCGCGTCTGACTTCAGCCACATCGCCGAGATAGAGCAATTCGGAGCGGCCGGGAAATTTAAGCACGGTGCGTTTGAGTTCCTCCACCGACTCGAAATTGCCGCTGGGCTCCAGCACGATTTGCTCATCCTCGGTAAAAATCTCGCCGCCTGGAAAAATGATGTTGCGCGCTTCCAAAATGCCTTTGAGCTGACCAGGGGAGACACCAATCTCAGCGAGCCGGGCATTGTTGAACTCGACAAACACGCGTTCTTCCTGCGCACCGGCGATATCCACTTTGGCTATTTCATCGACAAGCAACAGCTCATTGCGCGTGTCGTCGGCAATCTCCTTCAACTCGGCGTAGGTAAATCCGTCACCCGTGAGCGTGATCAGCGTTCCAAACACATCGCCGAATTCGTCGTTGACGATGGGCCCGATGATGCCGGATGGAAGGTCTCCTCGCGCGCGATCGACTTTGCGCCGCAGGCTATCCCATATCGGCCGCATCTTCTTGTAGCTGCCTTTGATGTTAACGAAAATCAATGAAATCCCCGGCCTGGATTCACTCGCCAAAAAATCGATTTCCGGCATCTCCTGAATGACTTTTTCGAGCTTGTCGGTGACGAGTTGCTCGACCCGCTCAGGGCTGGCGCCCGGGAAGATAGTTTGAACCATGGCCACACGAATCGTGAACCCCGGATCTTCCGCCCGAGACATTCGGCTGTAGCTCATCATTCCGGTGGCCAGAATCATGACCAGCGCCATAAAAGTGATGCGCTTTTTCTCGATTGCTATTTTTGTGATATCCATCTCAACTTATCAAATTGTGAATTGGTCAACTGAATTGCCGCCAGGACGACGGTTCGCAGTGGAAGCACCCTGGCGGAGATTGGATTCATCTTCCTAAGACTTCACAGCCGTACCCTCTGCCCATCCGTGATCTTGCTGACGCCGGCGGTCACCACAAGATCGCCATCCGCCAACCCGCGGAGCACTTCGATCCCTTCTGAACTCAAGTCTCCGACTTCGACAGCTACCCGCTTGACGATTGCCGTATCGGAGTTGGCAGGCTGAACGATGAAAACGAACCGGCCTTCGCGGTCCTCGGCAACGGACACTGGCGGTACGATAATCCGCTCGCGCTGGTCACCGGATTCAAACCGAAAAGCGACTTCAGCAGCCATGCCCGAACGAATGTCTGAGACAACGCTTTTGAGTCGCACCGTGACCGGAAAGGTGGTTGCGAAAGCAGTGGAAGCCACGCCCACCTCCCGTACAACCGCCGAATAGTTCTTGCCTTCGATAGCATCAAAGGTCACGGTAACCTGGTCACCTTGCGTGATTTGTGAGATCAGAATCTCCGGGATGGCAACTTCGACCTCGATGCTTGAGCCTGAAGTCAACATAACGACTGGCTGGCCTGCTCCTGCGTTCTCATTTACCTCGATATCAACTGAGGCGATTGAACCCGCGGCCGGGGCGGTTAGCCTGGTATATCCAAGTTGCGACTGCGCCAACTCCAGCTGTTTCTGCGAAGCATCTACTCCCGCGGAACTTGATTCGTACGCGGCTCGCGCTGCATCCAACTGGCTGCGCGGGGCACTATTGCTCTCATAAAGTTGCCGCACCCGCTCGTAGTCCGCACTTGCCTTTTGGCGCTGAGCTCTTGCTTGAGACAATGCGGCACTGGCCTGCTGCCCTTGCAGTTCATAGTCTTTGGGGTCGAGCCGCGCAATCAATTGTCCACGTGTCACATGATCGCCAACCTTGACCCGAACGGCCTGAACCGTGCCTGGAACTCTGAAACTCAGATTGGATTCAATGCCGGACCTGGCCGCGCCGGAAAACGTGCGCATCTGGCTGCCACCGGTCGAGTAGACTTTGGCATAGCGGACGGGCCGGATGATTTCCTGCACAGTCGGCTCGTCCTTGCCGCATGCCGCAAGGACGATGCAGGCGATGAAGATGATGTTGGTCGTGAATGCTCGGTTCATGGTTCCTCCTAACCCGGCAAAGCCGGAACCAAAAAGAAGAACCGCGGATTACACGAATTGACACAGATTATTTTAGAGCAGAAGAGAATCCGTGCAAATCGGTGACATCCGTGGTTTTGGTTTCTGGCGTTCAAAGTTCAAATGTAAAGGACTGCTTTTCAGGTACGAATCAATACTCATGGCTCACGGATTCAAGCGTGCTTTTACTCCGATGCCCCTGAACCCGCGGCAACCCGACCAACATCCGCAAACTACCGACCGCTTGGCGAGACACCGGCTTTCTGAAAGTACTCCTGCAATCTGCCGAACCAACCATCTTGTTCGGAGGCGGGAGCCAGGTAGTAAAACCCTCCGCTGGCGCGTTCCACCTCAATGAGGTCAATCATGAAATCATAGATGGCATTTGCGGCGGCAAGGTGAGCGTTGAGCGTTGCGTTTTGAGCGTCAAGCAAGGCAATGATGTCGAGCACGCCGCGCGAGTAAGCGTCGGTCACCAACTCCAGGTTCTTCTGAGCGGCATCTGCCGCGTCGCGAGAAAGTTGAATGCCGGCCCGCGATGCCCCGGCGATGTGCAATCCCGAGCGAACCCGCAGCTCAATACGATCAGCAACGGCCCTGCGTGTGGTTCGCAACTCTTTGAGTTCAGAACTGGCCCGCGCTCTTTGCGCAAAACGACCGGCTCCCTGAAACAGGGGCAGTGACGCGTTAAGCCCGACGCTCCAATTGGTATCGTCCGCTTGGGGAAACGAGAGTGGAATGCTCGGTGGCAGTTGCAGCCCGGCAGTACCCGCCCCAGCTTCACTCAGAAGGCGCGAGACCTCAAACTGCAAAGCGATTGTCGGAGACCAGAAGGAATTGCTGGCAGAGCGGAACTCGCGCTGTCTGGCTGCAATGGCGGCATCCAGCAGCATAAGTTCGGGGGAATTGCGCAAGCCTTCCTGGGACATAAACGCGCGGAACACCCGGAATGAAACCGGATCGTCAAAATAGTCGAGAGCCCCCTCGCGGCTGGCGCCGAGCACAGGTTGGCTAAGATCGGCATCTTCGGTCTCGAAAGGCTCCTCGATGGGGCGATGCAGCAGTTGATTGAGTGAAATCTCAGCAACGTTGCGTTGAGAATTTGCACGGATCACGGCACTGCGAGACAGTGCAATTTCACTCTCCCAGCGAAAGACTTCTGAGCGACCGGAGTAGCCAATCGATTCGCGCACCTGCGCCAGTTCCCAATTCGACCGGCTCCGTTTCAGATTTTCTTTCTGGATGCGTTCAAACGTTTTTGCGCGCAGCACTTGCAGGTAGGTCGTGGCAGCGGCCCGCACGATGTCCAACCGAAGTTGGGAAAGCTCGTATTGGCGCGTCTTCTGGAGATGCTTCTGGATAGCCAGATTCGCCCAGGCCGGCTCAGAGAAAATCAATTGCGTAGCGGTCAGAGATGCCCGCAGCGAGCGTTCCGCCTGACTGCCCAGGCTCGCGTCGGCACGGTCTTCGTCAATTCGAAGGCCCAGCGCCGACACCTCCACCTGCGGCAGCAAACTTGAACGCGCCAACTCGATGTTTTGACGACCGGCGAGCACAAAATGTTTTTTGGCCACGAGATCAAGATTCTGGTCAACGGCGTCACGCATGGTGCTGGCCAGGCTTACCGTGCGGAATAGTTCCCCGCGCCGCTCGTTTATCAGCACGGCTTCTGTCATCACGGCGTAGGGCGGTGAAATGTCGACTTCGCGCGCCACTTCCATATTAATGATAACGCGCTCGCCAATCGCAAAAGCGGTTGGCAGGGCGCCAGGGGCCTCTCCGAGCAGAATTCTCTGGACATTGAGTGCAATGCGCCGCGCCAACCGTGGGAAAATGTCGGGGCTGGCCGTGGCCATGACGCCGCGCTCGACCTCCCGAATCCCGAACAGAGAGAAGCTTGGCAACTTGCGCTGCCGCAGCGTCCTGACCAGAAGCTCCCAATCGGCGGCCGGCAGATGCAGCAGGGGTGCGAGATAGACGGCCTCGGTTCCCTGGTCGAGTGCGGCGATGGCTTCCTCCACGTCTCTTCCGACCTCCACAAGTTTCGGTTGGATACCGAGCCTGCCGAGTGCTTCTTCGGTGCGAGCCTGGAGCCCCGGCAAGGTTTGCGCCGCGACCTTGTTGAGAAGAATTGTCACCTGGTTGAATGGGACAATCTCTCTGAAGACACGGATGTCCCGGACAACGTGCGATGGCAGGGAAAGATAATTCAGGTTTCGGACGCCGCTACCGCCATTCTTACTCGGCAGCCCTTGAAGTTGCGCATCGATGACAACGGGAGCGATGACCGGTTTCGGCAAGTCCCCAAGCCTGGCTACGTTGGAAGAGGCGATGACGCCCATAGCCAGGACCATGTCCACATCCGGGTCACGCAACAACCTGTCGATGGCCGCCTGGATACCGGCCTGCGTCCAATCAGCGGTCAACTGTTTGTCCGGCGGAAAGCGCACGTCAAACTCACCCGCTGTGAGCGCCAGAATCTCGTTGCGAGTCTGCTCCGCGATGGCGTCGTTGTCCTGCCATGGACCATCAACGACGACACCAATTCGGTAAACCGGTATTTGCGCCAAAGCCATCGGGTCACCAGCAATCAGAATCGCGGCAATGGCCAAGCTGGCATAAATGCCTTTGCAAACCCTGTTTGTCATTTCCTTCCTCCTGTCCTTTGCTGCCCTCTGGAAATCAAGCACGATGCGAATACGGGGAATGTAGCACGCCGGGATTTCTTTGTCAAGCCTTCAGCAGTTCTCGTGGATGCCGGCAACGGAAATGCTAAGAACCAGACAGTTTCCGACGAGACAAAAGCCCGGTCAGATTTGCACTCAAGATAAGTGCGGCGCCCACCAGTTTTTTCGCCGCCATGTCCTCACCCAGAAAGAAGTAGCTACCCATCATGGCTACCGGAATCATCAGGTAGTAGATGAGACTCGAAATGAGAGTCGATAGCCCTGAGATCACTCGAATCCAGAGCGAGTGCGCCAGCAACGTACATAAAACGGCCAGGACAGCCAGGCCAGCCCAATCCGGTGCGGTCAGTTGCCAACTCGCCCGCGGTAAGAAGATGAGAAAAAACAGCAGCGCGAAAAAGAACTGGCCGAAGGTCCGCGTGCGCCCGGGAATGTGTTGAAATGACTGGTGCCAGATCGGCATGCAGGCGAAAAGAAAACCGCTGGCCAGGCCCAGGAGCAGACCTTTGACTATCTCATTTTGCAGGCTGAACTCAGGGACGATCAGGAGGTTTCCAGCGATTGCGATGGCAAGCGCCAGCCAGTCAAGCCAGCCCGGCTTCACACCCCGAATCAGCCATGCCAGAAACAGAACATAGACGCCGTAAGAAGAAAGCGCCAACGCAGCCACTGAGGCCGTCGATAGCTTGATGCTGAAGAAAAATAACAGCCAGTGCCCTCCAAAGCAAAATCCCATGCCTGCAAGGGCCAACCAGTCACGGCGGTCCAGGTCAAACAGGTCGCGTCGGACGCCCAGCAGCACATAAATTCCCACGCTAGCGACAGCAAGCCGGAATATCCCGATCGTGTAAGCATTGGCTGAGATGGCCTTGATCAGCACGGACACAAAGCCCAGCAAGACCACCGCCAGCGCCGCTTCAATCCAAATTGTGCGCACCTTGTTCTCCAGACTTCAAATTGCAGACATGATATTCATTTGGCAGCCCAATGTCAATTGCAACTCTCTGGGTCCGTCTTCACGGGTCAGTATTTTTCGGACACCCGCGGTGTCTCTTTTGGGTCAGACCGTCTGGAGATGCGAGGCGCACCACCTGGCCGGCACGCTATGAAGACCATGTAAAAGTTACAGCGAAGTAAAGGTGTTTTGCAGGAAGTCCGTCTGTCTGGCGAGAGGAGCAGACTCTACTTTTTTGCTTGTCGTCTGATTCCGGAATCGCTTAAGATGCTGTTTTAAATAGATGCCGGTCGTCCTCGGTCAGACTGTGCGACTGCGCCGCCAGATTGCGGCACGGTGGTTGCCTAAGCAAGCCACAACTTGGGAGAGTGACACGAATTAGACATCTGGAGAATGAAAACTCATGCTGAACGAAAACAGCAGCCTGGTAAAGCTGGCGTTCTCAATCTTACTTTTTCCGACATTTTTTCAGGAGGCCTTTTTGGTCTTTGCCTGGGGCTCGGAGGATCCATTCTGGATCATGATGGGCAAGCGCGTTTTTTTGCTACTGCCAGTCGGCGCCATAATTTTAGGCTGTTGGCTCACGGTTGCATGCTCCCTGTCCGTCATCATCCGCCCCGACCGTCAGGAGTATGTGAAATCGATTTTTCTCACCTGGTGGGACCTGGGCAAAGCCATCGCCTCTTTCTGGGGCGGTGTTTTCAAGTTCGTTTTTACGCTTGGCACAGCCTTGGTCGGCCTGGTAAAGGTGGCGGTGCTGGGAATCTGGTCGCTGATTCAGGAGTTTGTTCTGATGCCGTTCCGCCTGCTCGCGAATATGGGCAGGAATGTGGCAACTTCACCCATCCCCTGGATTGCGGTTGTTTTGACGTTGTTCTGGTGCCTCATCGAGGCCGTCATCTTCACCTACGTCACGACGCCACTGGTGGTGGATACTTTCTCCAACATCACCGGCGACAATCTGACCGAAACCATGATTCGCATTCCGCTATTCATCTTTCTGCTGTTCGTGATATTGGGCAGCTATGCGGTGCTTTCCACATTTGTCAATTCTCTTGAGAAAAAGGAAGTTACGACCATCATCGGTGTCGGGGTCATTGAAGTGGTGGTTCTTTTTGTCGAAGTCATGTTTCTCTATCGCGAATTCGTCGATGCACTCGTGCCCTGGTTCGCTCAATACTCGCAGACTTTTGAACTGGGTATCGTCGGTACACTCGCCATTTCGACCTTTGTCTGGTTCGGCATTCGAAGCATCTCGTGGTTTCTGTTTGCCGCACATGGCACGCCGATAATCATGACCGTGATTCAGGGCAAAGGCGTGAATCTGGTTCAGGAGAGAACAGCGCCTGCCGCCACTTACAAACCGGTGTCGCAAGACTTCATGGCTGCGCTCAAGAAGGACAAAGAGTGGATCACGCAGGCCGGGGACGAACTGCTGGCGACCTTTGTTCTGCCGCCGCTTCAGGTTGTTGCCGGCGCCATCAACTTTTGTATGCTGCTGGTTTCGGGTCAGCACCTGTTCAAGCTGCCGTTTGAAACCATGGCTGACCTGAGCGCGGCAACCAGTTCCGGCCCTGCAACAAATGGCCGGCCTGAGACGACTGAGCCTGTAGCGATTCCTGCACAAGCGGGATCTGAAGACCGCGCAGTCGCAACCGTGGCCGATGATGATTCTTTCAACCACAACGAACCAAAGTTCGGAGGCTTGCAGCATGTCAAGACGCACTAACGCCATTCTTACCTGTGTCACCGCGGTGGTGGTTGCCACAAGTGGCTGCAGTTTCTTTCAGTCGGACGGTAAGCCAAAACCTCGCCTGACCATGTTTATCGGGGTCGATATTAGTGGTTCGTTCATGAAGAGTGGCAACTACGACGATTCCCTGGAATTTCTCGCGCACTACTTGTACAGCCACCTGAACGGCATCGGTGACCTCGAAGTGCCGAACGTCTTGTTTGTAAGTTCTATCGGCGGCGCCACCGCGGATGAACCCAAGACATTCTACCCCATTCAGACTTTCGAAAACAAGTCGGTTGAGGAAATCCATGCGACGCTTGCGAAAATTTTTCCCAAGAGCGAAATCAACCCGTTCACTGACTATAACGCGTTTTTCGAGCAGTGCGCTCTAATGGTGAAGAACAAGAATCTGGTGCTGCGGCCCATTTCCATCGTGATGCTCAGCGACGGCCGGCCGGACGTGAAAAGGGATGGCGAAACCGATTTTCGCAGCCTGAAACTCAAACCGCTGGAACGGCTGGCACGCAATGTTACCGTCCGGCTGCTCTACACCGACGCCGTGGTGGGCACCAACTGGCAAATCAACGTCCCGCGCCGGCGTGTCAAAGTCTGGACCCAGGATGCTGACGTGATGGTCTCCTGGAAGGATCCGAAAATCCTGTTGCCGGAGACGCCGATTGAAGAACAAGAACATTTCTACGCGTGGGTGCATGACAACGTCGATTTCGGCGTGCGCGCCCGCAGAGTAGACTAAAGAGCCCCACTCCCCCAAACCCTGAGACAGATGCCACCGTACGCTTGTGCGGTGGCATCGCTCCTTTTGCCCGCCTGCGCTCTTCAGCCTCCGACTTCGTTCCACCACTGCACAATCGCGTTACCGATTTCATCCGGACAATCTTCCTGCACATAATGCTTGCCCTTGCCCACAAACACGGAGGTCAGGTTGGGCAGTTCATCCTCGATGGTGGGCACATCTTTCGGTTTGATGATGGCGCCCGGCTTTGCCCAGAGCAGCAACTTCGGCACCTTGGCGACCTGCAGCCACTTGCGATAGTCTTGCACGATCTGTTCATTCGCTTTCGGGTGGCCATCGATAGGTATCTCGTTGGGCCAGACGAAAAGCGGTTTGCGGCTCTTTTCATCCGGGTAGGGCTCGCGGTAGCGCGCCATTTCGGCGTCCGTGAATTTGCGCACTGTAAACATGGGTAGCACTTTTTCGACAAAGAAGTTCTTCTTCACAATCATTTTGTGACCCTTCACCGGATGCCTGAAACGCTTGAAAATGAACCGCTCCATCAATGCCATCTCGCTCCAACTGGAAATGGGACGGAGAATGCCTTCCATAAACGCAATTCCCTTTACGTTGTCAGGGTGGCGATGCGCATAGTGAAATCCGAGTGCGGAGCCCCAATCGTGAATCACGAGCACGACATCCTTGAGCCCCAGCTTCGCGATGAACTCATCAAGATACTTCGCGTGGTCGCGGAACGTATAGTCCAGCTCGGGCTTATCCGACTTGCCCATTCCGATCAAATCCGGGGCAATAGCGCGGCCATGTGGCAGCACATGCGGGATGATGTTGCGCCAGAGATAGCTGGAGGTCGGGTTACCGTGCAGAAACAGAAACGGCTGCCCATCTCCTTCATCAACGTAGTGCATTTTTGAACCGAGCACTTCCAAATAGTGTGACTTAAATGGGAAATCTGAACTCATCTTAATTCCTCTGATTAGTAGAAAGGATATGGCGCGTCTAATACGCTTTTAGCATCAACTCACGCCGTTAATCCACCATCCGTTTGCGGGCCTGCTCCGCCAAGGCCTCCCACTTATCACTGTGCTCAAACGGGATACAGAACCATCCCGCCAGCGGTGGCTTGGTCTTAAAGGGGCTGAGCAGGCTGAAGTTGTCGATGCCGTGACTGGCCGGCTCGAACTGTTTGCCAAGCTTGAAAATCATCTGCTGCTTGTGGTAGAAAGCGAAGACTTTTTTCCGAATGGTGATGCCTGGCGACGACATCATTTTTCCGGGCGCAACATAGTCATGTTTTTGCACCAGCTTATCGCAGATCATCCGAAACAACTGCTCTTCCCTATCCACCTCAACTGACCGCCTTTCTCAGAAATGCCAGCATGGTGCGCGACGCATCGAAATGTTCCAGTACGACATCGACGACGTTCTGGCTCAGAACTACGGCTGTGCCTATCTCCGACCAGTAGGATTTCTTAACCGAGATCTTTTGGCTTTTACCCTTTTCGCCGAACCACTGTATGCTGGTGTTCGGGGAAAGCTCACTGAAGAAATCGAGAAAATTCTGAGTGAAATAGCTCATGAATATGCTCCGGCTACTGTGTGGTGTGTGGGCCGTCCAAACGGACGCGCAGTCGTCGCCGTGCGGACAGCCCACCACCGCCAAGCAATTATCTGGGTGAATGAAACGCCACCCGGTTGCCCTCTGTATCCTTGAAGATGGCCATGTAGCCAACCTCGTCCGAAATCTTGGTTTTCGGCAAAACAACCTCACCACCGGCGCCGGCGACCCGGTCGAGTGGGGTAGTCAGGTCCTCGCCGCCATTCAGATAGACCAGCGCTCCATCAGAGGACGGTTTGTAGCCATCGCCGGTGCAAACGGCGCCGGAAACACCACCATCTTCAGCAGGAAAAAATGCCATCTTGGTACCCATAATCTCGTTCGGGGGCAGGTCGCTGGCCAGAACTTTGGTGTAAAATTCAACGGCGCGTTCAAAATTCGCAGCCGGGATTTCGAACCAGTTGATTGCGTTAGCCATTTGTCTTCTCCTATGATAAAAAGTTTTGATTCTACTCAAATTTCTTAATTTTTAGTGGCATTTTTTCGCCCGAATCCCTTCTCACTCAAAACTGGAAGGGTGAGGGCGAAAAAATGCGGAACTCATGATTGTTTCAATACA
>JAJDAF010000001.1 GCA_029261995.1 Candidatus Zhuqueibacterota bacterium | reverse complement strand
CGCAACAAACAGGGACGGCATATTTACCGTTGGGTAGAGCAGAGGGTCCTCGAACAGATGCAACAACGGGTCGCCGATAACCCCGAAATCATAAAGAAACGCAAACAACTGGTCGAGCATCCCTTTGGTACAATTAAGCACAGGGCAGATCAGGGACATTTTCTGATGCGGGGAATCGATAAAGTCTCCACTGAAATGAGTCTCAGTGTGCTCGCCTACAACTTAAAGTGGGTCATAAACATCGTCGGTGTCAAAGAACTTATTCAGGCAGTCGCTTAAACTCGCCTGGCTTCTTGTTCTCAAAGGGGAAATCCAGCACAATCGGAGAAAGAGAGTTGAATCAGACAAGGCAATCAATCGATCGCGAAAATCAATGTAGTGCATCTTGAATCGCTGGCTTTTTTCCCACAGTCTGAGACCGTGGGAACGAGACGAAGTTGCAGGGTCAAAGCATCGAAGAAAAAACTTGAAAAAGCATCAAAAAATGTCTAATTGCAGGACGCCACTGAATGGCCGGGTTTGAACCGTCGTAACTGGCCACTTCATGAAGTGCCCGACGACTGCAAGACCCACTACCGCTTAGAACAGGAGAACTGATGCCAGAAACTGAAACCACATTCACGAGCAGAATCGACCTCACCGGCCTGCAGCAGGCGGTCGAACAAATCAACGCCGAGATTCACAAAATCATCGTCGGCCAGCAGCAGATGGTGGATTTCTTAATTGCGGCGCTGCTGGCGGACGGCCACGTTCTGCTGGAAGGCGTACCTGGCATCGCCAAGACTCTGGCCGCAAAGCTGATTGCCCGCACCGTCTCGGTGGGTTATTCGCGCATTCAGTTTACCCCCGACCTCATGCCTTCAGATGTGCTGGGAACCTCCGTATTCAACATGAAGAAATCGGACTTCGAGTTTAACAAAGGCCCGATTTTCTCCAACCTGATCCTGATCGACGAAATCAACCGGGCGCCGGCAAAAACGCAAGCGGCCCTGTTTGAAGTCATGGAAGAACGCCAGATCACGGTGGATGGCATCCGCCACGTCATGGAGAAACCGTTTCTGGTGTTCGCGACTCAGAACCCCATCGAGCAGGAGGGCACCTACCGTTTGCCCGAAGCCCAGATCGACCGCTTTCTGTTCAAGATCGAAATCGATTATCCATCGCTTGAGGAAGAAAGCAAGCTGCTGACGGCTTTCCACGCCAATGCCAACCTGCACGACCTGAGCAAAGTCAAAGCCGTGCTGACGGCAAAATCTCTCGCGGACTATCAGGACAAAGTTCGCCAGATTCGCATCGAGGCGCATTTGATTGCTTACATCGCCCAGATCGTGCACCAGACGCGCAACCATGCCGGCGTTTACCTTGGCGCCTCACCGCGGGCCTCGCTGGCGACAATGGCCGGCGCAAAAGCCCTGGCCGCAATGCAGGGCCGAGATTTTGTGACGCCGGAGGACATTCAGAGAACCGTCCACGCGACCCTGCGCCACCGGATTCTTCTCACGCCTGAAAAAGAGATGGAAGGCGTGCAGACCGAAGACATCATCAAACAGATCATCGAAAAGATCGAGGTGCCGCGATAAGTCAGCTCGTGAAACAACTCTATTTCGAGAAACGGTTTTATCTCAGCCTGGCGGCAATCGCGGCGCTGTTTGCCACCGGCTTCGCTCTGCCCCTGGCTTTTAAACTGGCGCAACCCGCCCTGTTCGCCTGTCTGCTGCTGACGGCGCTGGACATCCTCCTGCTGTTTCGGCAGGAAAGAGGTATCTTCGCCCGGCGTGAGCTTGCGGATAAATTGAGCAACGGCGACCCCAACCCGGTTGAAGTGGTAGTGGAGAATTTCTATCCTTTCCGCGTACAGGTCGAAGTCATCGATGAATTGCCGGTGCAATTTCAAATCCGGGGCGATTCGTTTCAACTGAGACTGCCGGTCCGGGGTCGCAAGGCATTTAGTTATTCCCTGCGACCCGTCGAGCGCGGCGAGTACCATTTCGGGGCTTTGAATGTTTACGTCTCAAGTCCGCTTGCACTTGCCAGGCGGCGCCTGCAGTTCGAACAAAACCGCATGGTTCCGGTCTACCCTTCCTATCTGCAGATGCAAAAATACCAGCTTTACGCCATCTCGAACAACCTGACCGAGTTGGGAATCAAAAAAATTCGCCGGGTCGGACACACAATGGAATTCGAGCACATCAGGGAGTCTGTCAAGGGCGATGACTACCGCACCATCAACTGGCGCGCAACCGCCCGCCGGGCAGGTCTCATGGTCAACCAATACCAGGACGAAAAATCGCAGCAGGTTTACAGCATCATCGACATGGGGCGGGTCATGAAGCTGCCGTTCGATGGCTTGCGGCTGCTCGATTACGCCATCAACGCCAGCCTGGTGGTGTCGAGTGTCGCGGTTCGCAAGCAGGACAAAGCCGGGATTATCACTTTCTCCAACCAGGTCAACGCTGTCCTGGCGGCAGACCGAAAAAATACACAAATGCAAAAAATTCTGGAGTTGCTGTACAATCAGAACACGGAATTTCAGGAATCCAGCTTCGAAGCGCTGCTGGCAACGGTGGGCCGCAAAATCCGCCACCGCAGCTTGCTGATGCTGTACAGCAATTTTGAGACGCTGTCGTCCATGAAGCGGCAGTTGCCCTACCTGAGACGGCTGGCTCGCAGTCACCTGGTGGTGATGATTTTCTTCGAGAATACAGAGCTGCGAGCTTTGCTGCAATCCTCTGCGCGCAAAACTGAAGAAATCTACGTGAAAACCGTAGCGGAGAAATTTGAACTCGAGAAGCGGCAAATCGTCAAAGAGTTGGCGCGCTACGGAATTCACTCAATCCTGGCGGCGCCGCAGGATTTGACAGTGAGTACGATAAACAAATATCTGGAGTTGAAGGCGAGAGGATTTATCTAAGCATGGAAACAGTTCAAATAGAAACCACGCAACACGTTGAAATCGATTACGAAATCGCTGGAGTCGGCGACCGCATTCTGGCGGCGCTGGTGGATTACATTATCCTGATCGGCTACATGCTGGCAGTTGGATTCACTTTCAATCTGTTCGGAGCATTTGAGTCCGCCAACAACACCGGCATGATGGCGTTGGGGATCACGCTGCTGCTGCCCTACTTCTTTTACGATTTGCTGTCTGAGATATTCATGCACGGGCAAAGTGTCGGCAAGAAGGTACTGAAAATCAAAGTCGCGAAACTCGACGGCTCGCAGCCGGATGTCGGGTCTTACCTGCTGCGCTGGCTCCTGCGGTTTGTGGATGTCAGTATCATGTCAGGCGCGATTGCAATCATAGCGATTCTGGTAAACGGCAAAGGGCAGCGCATTGGCGATATGGCGGCGGGTACCACGGTGGTCAAGCTCAAACCCTCTGTCAATCTTGATGATACGATTCTGACGGAAATAGAGGAAGACTATACACCCGTCTTTTCACAAGTCTCGATGCTGAACGACAAGGATATCGCGACGGTTAAGAAAGTTCTGGATTTTAGAGTTTCCGACGCCAAGATGTCCAACCACCTGGTTTACAAGACCAAAACCGCGCTCGAAGACAAGATGGGAGTCAAGTCCGACATGTCGCCGTTGTCGTTTCTGGACACGGTTTTGAAGGACTACAATGCGATGGTCTTGCGTCAGGACGGAGAGATGGACTCGTGACCAGCTAAGTAAATTCGAAGTGTACCTGCTGCGCACGGGGCGTTCTCAAATCCCCCCTGTCCCCTCTTTGCGAAAGGGGGAGACTCTTGTAGCACCTGACTAATGAATCAGCCGCCGTGCCTGAAGGGCTCAGCCCCAAGTCCCCCTTTCACAAAGGGGGACTTGGGGGGATTTCTCTGCCTAGTACTCCGGAATCGGTTGGCCTTTTATCCACGGTGCGCCAGCGTCCTGCATTGCTTTCTCCAGGTTCGGCAACTGCTCTTCGAGAATGCTGTCAAGCTTGCCACGCAGCTCACGAAACTCAGCGGCTGCGATTTCGAGACTGCGCTTGTGTGTCGGAGTCGGACCATAAGTCGATCTCGATGTGCCAATCATGGCAACCGCAAGCCGGCCGCCGATGGTAGGATTAACCTTCTCGCCAATCTGTCTCTTTGAGCGATTGCCACTCAGTTGAGCATCCAGACTTTGAAGGGCCGACTTTACGTCGTGCAATTGCTTGTCAAGATCGCCAGGCGCGGCAGGTGTGCGCGCAAGCGCAGTCTGCAGGCCATCGGTTCTCTTGAGCGCGTCGCTCAATGCCTGAGTGGCTGCTGTGGTCGCACGCTGCAGTTTGGCCAACTCCTGCCAGAAAGCGGCTACATCTTTCGGGTCCGCACCATCCAGCGCTCCATTGCGCATGCGTGCAACGGTGAATGGCATGGACTCGGACAAGTCGGTGGTAACGCCACCGACCTGTTTGGAAAGCGTGACCGTGTACTCGCCGGGCGCCGCCATCATTCCTTGCGGCGGCTCGCCGCCAGAACTCCCGCCGCCGCGAATTGCCTGCGTGGCCGGATAGCGCAAATCCCAGGCGACGCGGTGGAAGCCCTTTTTGGCAGGTCCCTTGACACGCCGAACGACGTTGCCGTCCCTGTCTTTCACCGTCAGCCAAATCTGCGGCTCGGCCTGGCGACGTTCCGCTTCCACCTTGTCCCAGCCCGGGAAGGCTACCTTCATCTTCTTCTCAACAAGGTCTTTTTCCTGCTTTTGCCTTGCGGTCTTCTGGCTTCTCAGTTCGTCAGCCAGATAGTAAGTGAACACCGCGCCAAACGGAGGATTGGGAGCCGTGTAATAAGCCGCACCCTGAGCACCTTTGCCCTGAAAACTCAGCACCGGTCGTTCGATGTACCACCAGGCTTTGCGGGTCGGGAACAGCGTGGCTTCCCGTTTCAACTGCGCCTCGGAGACCTCGCGCAGAGCGCTAAAATCATCGAGCACGTAAAAACTTCGGCCAAACGAGGCGCCCACCAGGTCATTTTCGCGCCGCTGAATCGCCAGATCGCGAAAGGAAATGGTGGGGACATCGCCCGTGAGTTTTATCCAACGGCCGCCGCCATCAATGGTGAAATAGATGCCGAATTCCGTCGCGGCAAACAGCAGGCTCGGTTTGACGTGGTCCTGCACCAGACGCCACGCTACGGTGCGGTCCGGCAGGTTGCCTTTGATTGAGCGCCAGGATTTGCCCCGGTCCGTGCTTTTGAACAGGTAGGGATCGAGGCCGCCGAACTTGTGATTGTCGAGCACGACATAGACCGTGCCGGCGTCATGCAAATCGGCTTTGATATCGTTTACAAACGCAGTCGCCGGCACACCCGGGAGACTGTTGACTGCCACCCGACGCCAGTTTGCGCCGCCGTCTTCGGTGATTTGGATAAGCCCATCGTCGGTACCGGCGTAAACCAGGCCTTCCTGCAACGGCGACTCAGCCAGCGAGGTGATGGTGTTGTAATTAGACATGGCAAGAACATCCCACGGCGAATCCCAACTCCAGGTCTGGCCCATAATCGGCTGCGCGATGCGCTCCTGGTCACGCGTGAGATCGCCGGAAATCACCGTCCAACTGTCACCGCGATTTTCGGAACGCCACACTCGCTGGGAAGCAAAGTAGAGACGCGTCGGCGAATGCGGGCTCACCAGAATCGGCGCATCCCAATTGAAGCGCTCATAGTCTTCGCCAGCCTCAGGTTGCGGTTGAATGTAGACCAGTTCACCGGTCGTACGGTCAACGCGCACGAGATTGCCCTGCTGCCATTCGGAGTACATGATGTCGGGATTGCCGGGCTCAGTCGCGGGCTGATGGCCGTCGCCGAACAGAGTGATAAACCAATCGGCGTTTCGGATGCCGTGCGGATTATCCGTGCGCGAGGGACCGCCCTGCGTATTGTTGTCTTGCGTGCCGCCATAAATATTGTAGAACGGCTCCGCGTCATCCACTGCAACTTTGTAGAACTGCGTCACCGGCAGGTTGGCAATGAAGCGCCAGTTTTCGGCCAGATCAAAGCTCTCGTACAGCCCGCCGTCCGTGCCCACCAGCAGATAGTCCGGATCATCGGCGCGGAATGCCAGGGCATGATTATCCGAATGCTTATGCTTTTCCTTCATACGGCGAAAAGTTTTGCCGCCGTCATCAGAGATTTGCATGCGCACATCCACCAGGTAGATGCGGTCGAAGTTGTGCGGGCTGGCGTAAAGCTCCTGGTAATAGTGCGGGCCCGTGGCGCCGGAAACAGTTTCCGAACGTTTCTCCCATGCGGCGCCGCGGTCAGCGGAGCGGTAGACAGCTCCTGTGCGGCGGTCAAGTTCGATGGCGGCATAAACCACGTCCGGCCTTTGCGGCGAAATCGCCAGGCCGATTTTGCCCATGTTGGATTCGGGCAGGCCTTTGTTGAGCTTTTGCCAGGTTTCTCCGCCATCCGTCGAACGGTGGATGGCGGAACCCGGCCCGCCGCCCATGTATGCCGCAACATTGCGGTGGCGCTGCCAGGTGGCGGCATAAAGCCAATCCGGGTCGCGCGGGTCCATGATGATGTCCGTGACGCCGATCCACTGCGCGTCGCCCAGCACTTTTTTCCAGCTCTTGCCGCCGTCGTTGGATTTATACAGGCCGCGCTCGTCGCCTTTTGACCACAACGGGCCCTGCGCCGCCACCCAGATAATGTCTGAATTCTCCGGATGCACAATGATTTTGGAGATGTGGTGTGACTCCTTCAGCCCCATGTTCTCCCACTTGGCGCCGCCGTCCGTACTGCGGTAGATGCCGTCGCCGTAGCCAACATGCCGGCCGCCGACATTCTCGCCGGTGCCAACCCAGACCACATGCGGATTGTTCGGATCGATGGTAACGCAGCCTATGGAGTAGGATGGCTGTCCGTCAAAAACCGGTTTCCAGGTGGTGCCGGCATTCCCGGTTTTCCAGACGCCGCCGGAGCCGACGGCGATGTACCACTCGTTGTCATCGTTGGGCTGAATGGCGATGTCCGCGATTCGCCCGGACATGAAAGCCGGGCCAACGCTTCGCAGCTTCAGACCGGCGAAGGTTTTGTCTGACAGAATGGATTCATTGTTTTTGTCGTCCGCGGAGAAGCCGTTGACAGCAACCGCCAGAAGCAATCCGGAAATGATGAACCTCTTGAACATGGACATTTTTTGACCCCTTATTCTGGTGAATATGGCTGGTGAGCGTCCTCCAATTGAACGGTGACGCTCTAATACGAATTCTCAAATCACGGGAAGATACCAGGAAGAAAGAAAATAGGAATCAGGGAAGAAGAAGTCAAGGGTTGGCGGAAATGATGGGGGTCCGCTTCGCTATTGACCGGGCAGGGGTTCGCCAGGTTGCGCTCGTGGGCCGTGCAACGACGAGCAGGTAGGCTAGAAATCTGGCAGCACCCGCTCATCATCCTCGACGATTTTGGCTTGCATTATATCGATGAACAGAGTAAATTGATTTTACTTAACGAGATTGGAAAACAACCTTGGGCTCACAACAACTCCTTGTTCTGTTCTTGGCAACACTGGTGACTGCTGTTGCCGTGGTTGCTGGATTCGCTCTCCTCAAATCTTCCGGTGAACAAGCCAACAGAAATGCCATCATGGCTGAATTGGGTCAACTCATTGGAACGGCACGTGAATATTATCGGAAACCCGTTCTCCTTGGAGGAGGCGGCGGAAACTACCGTGCGTTTAAGATGCCAGCTCTCTACAAGAATAGTCCCAACGCCAAAATCACGCGCATAAAACAGGGGCACGCAAAGAGTCACATTCACTTTTTAGCAACCGGCAATACCGCAGGTAAGAACGGCGCCGATCCGATTCAAATTGAAGTATTGGCCTACGGCCATAGTATAAAGCTTATTCATCTCAATTAGGATTGCATCGCTGAGGTAGGAAACTGAAATGGCTATCGAGGCAGGCCGACAACAAAGAACAGCACATCTTTTCCTGCCTCGGAACAACATTGTGCTCAAAAACGGGATAGTCTCGCAAACACATTGCATCCAGCGGATTGAAACCACAACCTCGGAAATAACAACCGTCTTCAGAAGTCCATAAGCAGTTTCAACCCGCATAAATGCAGATGTTCGTCAAGGGCAAGAAGGGATGTAGCCCCCAACTCATAGCCAACTATCGCGAAAGGGAATTGACTATTTGGGGCAGATCCGTTACAACCGCTGCAACGCGTGTCGATTGCAGCCACTTGCCGACGGCAGACTTATTCTTTAGAAGAAGTCATCATTGCGCTTGACTCTCCCATCCAGGCCTCAGGCTTACTGGTGACACCCGCTGCTTTCATCTTCTCTGCCAGGTCCGGTGATTCCAACATAGCCTGCAAAGCGTTGCCATCTTCAGCATCCCACACAATCAAAATCATATTCTCGTCATCTGCATCCCGGTAGACCCCTGCTTCCTTCAAACCGGCTTCCGCCCTTGTGGACGCATCGGCGTCATACGCAGGTCGCCAGGCTGAGTAGTCTGCAACTTTGTGCTTAAGAAATACCATGCCCGCGCCTGCCTGCACAGCCTTGCCGACCCAGGACTCAGGCTTGCTGGTGACACCCGCTTCTTTCATCTTTTCCGCAAGGTCGGGTGATTCCAACATGGCGTCAAGAGTGGTCAGGTCATCGGCTTGCCAAACAAGCAGAAGCGCATTCTCATCAACAGTACTCTTGTACACACCCACTTCCGTCAAGCCCGCTTCAGTTCTTCGTTGCGCATCGGCATCGTAGGCCAGTCGCCATGCTGCATAGTCCGCGACACTGTGCTTGAGAAATACAGTCGAAACCGTCACTTCCTCTGCAGGCGGCTTACTGTCTTCCTGAGTTGTGCAGCCGATTACCCAGACAACCGATGCTGAAAGTCCCAACATCGCCAATGACCTTAATCGTCCTCGTTTCATCCTCGTCTCCTTTTTGGTGTTAGTAAATGAATTGCCGGAGAACTGAATTCTCCGCTCTCTAAAGATATGAATATTTTAACGCTTCACACTCAGGTCGGAATGCTTGTCAATTTTCGTTTGGGCTACGCAGAGTGAAGTCCACCCCACCAATGCGCGGCACCAAACCCGCGCATAAACCAGAACGGTCGAGATATTATCTTGCGTGGAGACTTGCAGAGAAGATGAACAAAATCGGCAATTAATGCAAGAATAAAAACGTAGTGGGGACCCAACTCATTTTGGGCATTGATTCTAGAGCGTCGCTCTTAGTCTTCCCCAACAAGCATGGTTGCCATGGCCGCCTTGTGCATGAGGCGATAAACCGGAAAGACATTGCGCATGGGATTGGCGTACTTGCTGTGCGCCAGAAGAAAGTCACGGCGTTTCTTGAGATCGCTTTTCAATTCAGGGTCAAGCGCAGCCATTCTGTCGAACTCTGCCCGAATTTCGGGGTCGGCCAGCAACTCGTCACCGAGCGCATCCAGGACTTTGTCCACGATGATTACGGTCTGCTCGCTGGCCTGGTCAAAGTAATTCCAGGCAGCGTAGCCATCCGGGGTTTCCGGTTCGAGCAGAAAAGCCGCGACATTTCCCGCCGGTTGCCCGAGTCGGACAACGTACGTGCCCTCAACCAGCGTCATGCTTCGCGCTTCCGCCTGTGCGGTGAGCTGCACCATGCGGTGCCCCTGGTAGGGCTGATCAGCCGCTTCTACCTCGGTGATTCGATAGACTTCTAATTCAGTCTGGAGAGGTTGAATCAGGGTATCGACAGCGATACCATGTTCGAGCAGCTTGCGGGCGATGGCGCCGTAGGCTTTGGGCAGAATGTAGGCATAGGGCCGCGCTACCTTTTCGGTGGCAATGGATTTGCCGATATACGACACCCTATAAGTTGTCCACTCTTTTGTGCGTTGATACTGCGGCTCGCCATTTTCATCAACGCTCTTTCTTATCTTGAAACTGATGATCTCGACCGGCTTCTCTTCCTCCACCATTTTGAAGCGTACGCCAACAGAATCCGTGCCCGGATTGTTGCCCGCTGCAATGGTTTGCGCCTCGGCCCGTCGCACAGTTTCGAGAATTTCATCCGGGTGTGCGGCAACGTAATCGAGGCAGCCGATGAAGAACTGATAGCTCGCCTCGACGCGGGATTTGAAGTCGGCGTAAGGATAGGACTCGATCAGAATCGACAGGCGGTTTTGCAGGCCGCGATAGCGGTCGCCGTAGCGCGGGAAAGAGGCATAGGTTTCCCAGCCCTTTTCCGGATGAAATCCATCGACAAAGTTACCGTAGACCTGGCTCTTGTAGCCGCTGTTGCGAGCCACGGCTTTGCTGACCTGCGGCATCATGGTATCCCGCAAATACTCGATAATGGCTGGCTGCACGTTGGCATTCTGTGGATAGGCATACTCGATGGCGAAATCGTGGTAGGAGCCGTTGTTGGTATGCGCATCGATAGTGAAGTGCGGCCACCAGGCGGTGAAGAAAGCAGCCAGCGCCTTGCCCTCGGGCTGCTCGACTTTCATGTAGTCGCGCGCCAGGTCAAAACCGGCAGCGTTGGTGCGGATGCCCATGCCGGCTTCCGGGCCGTTCTGTGCCATGCGGTTGAATTTTCCGATGCGCTCGTTGCCGTCAATATTGTAGACCGGCACAATCAGCACAATCATCTTGTCGAGCCAGTGGCTGAATCGGCCCTGTGTGATATCCCGAATGAGCATGAGCGAGGCTTCCTTGCCGTCGGTTTCGCCGCCGTGAATGTTGTTCATGATGAAGAAAATGGGCTTGCCGCTTTCCAGGGCTTGCTCGGGCCGAGCGAGCGCGGGTTTGCTCAGCACGACGTAGGGCATGTCCCGGCCTTCGTGTGTTCTCCCGAAAGTCCCGGTTCTCATCACATCCACGGTAGCAGCGAGTTGCGCCTGACGGAGGAAATCCATGACATCGGCATAGACCGAAGTTTCTTTGTAGCCGGTCTTTTCCGGTTTGGTGAGCGGGGTCTGGCTGAGGAGCCAGGTTGGCATCCACAAGAAACCAGCAACAAGTATCACAGCTTTGCATCGTTCAAAATGGGATTTCATGGCAATCTCGATTGTTTTGGACAGGACAAACCAAAGGTATTGAACTTGGGCAAGATACCGCTTCAGAGAGGGCGTCGAAGTAGATCAAAAGAATCCAAGCTGTTGAATATGCTCTACTCTCCAATCGGCAGAACAAACTTACAGGGTTGAGCATTCATGTTCAAGGGAAATGAAGACGCCTCGGCCAATTATTTTCTCTTCCGGAAAATTACTTGTGTGGCGGAGAAGAAGGGCTACAAATCCTATGCACGCGTGATTCTGCTTCGAAGCCCAGCTAGCAGCAAAACCAGCAGAATGGTCGCTACCGCAATGACAAATTCAGTGGCCTGACCTTGCTTGCGAAAGCCGGGCTCACCGTACATGGCAAACGAGGCCCAATAGAAGGGATGGCGGTAGTTGGCCGCTCCGGATTCCAGGGGAGTGTTCAAGACGCGTCTTTTGGCCGCAGCCAAGGCTCTGGCTTTGGGCAGGCCTTGTTTTAAATAGTGGTCGTAGAAATCGACCATGAGATCTGCCGCGAATCTGTCATCCACTTTCCAGTGGGTCATGAGGACCGTGTTGGCGCCGGCGCCGAGAAAGAGTCTGGGCAGGCCGAGTACGCCTTCACCAGGCACGACTTTGCCGCGGCCGGTTTCGCAGGCGCTCAGAGCGACCAGGTCGGCCTGCAATTCCATATCCGCGATTTCGTAGCCCATGAGAATACCGTCGTCTTCCTTGTCGTCGCTGGTGGAGAGCACGAGCCCGGAAAAGGCGTCGTGGGTAGTATCGACAAACGCGTGGGTGGCGAAATGAACGACGTCGTGCCGGGGCGCTTCCTGAAACAAGGTCTGTTTGGTGGCATCGGCCCGGCGGAAAATCGTGGTCTGTGCATGCACATCTTTGATGCCACTCGCTTCTTTCGACGAGTAGACCAGGGGATCGAAGTTCCAGCCCGTGCGCAGGCTGGCGACGAGCCGTCCGTCTGTCATTGGGGCTTCATCGAATGGGTCGGCGAAAACCAGAACGTTTTGGGCGGTCGTGCGGAGATCGGTGTCAACCAGAAAGGAGGCGTTGGGTACGTAGCCGATGGCATAGCGCTGAATGAGAAAGTCGTCTGAGTAGGTCGCGGGGTCTGTGGTGGTGTAGTCGCTGCGTTCTGGTTTCGCTGTCAGGAGAAGTTCAAAAGGAAGATTTGCCAGGTGGGCATCCGGTGAAATGAGAAGATTTTCCGGCAGCGCGACGGCTTCCTCAATCGGCGCCAGCAAGGCCTGATACAGCTCATGCGCCAAATCGGCTTTGAACACAGCTTCGGCCGCATCTTGCGTCACGCCGTGAAAGGGATTCAACAGAGCTTGAATGGATGAATCCAGCTTCGCAATCGTGGTCGGCAACGAAACGACGGCCGTCGCCTCTCCCGTGATCGCCAGTGCAAAGGGGTGCTCCGAAAAGTGGTAAAAGACCGCAGCGGACTGGTTAGCTTTCAGAGTGGACCTGAGTTTCTTCAAGGATGGCAAGTTGGCCCGCAACTCATCGGACCCGACCGAGGCATCCTGAGTGAGCCTGAGTCTTTGCGCAATGAGTGACAGTCTGGCAGTCTGCACCTGCACCAACACGGAATCCATCTCCTGCTTGGTGAGCAGCTCGCCGTAATCGCGCAAATACCTCTGCTGCGATTTTAAACGTTTGCTGGCTTGCAGCAACTTGTCTCGTCTGAAGTCTGACTCGGAGTCTCCTGTGTCGTGCCCGTTGCCTGCCCGCAACTCCCGCAACGTCCGGGCCCGTTTCATCTCCATGTAGAGGTACAGACTGTCCTGGTAAGCGGCGTTATCGCTTGCTACATAGATTTTTCTGTAGCACTCGACTAGTTTGTCGTAAATATTCGATTTGTCTCCAAAATAGCCGAGTTTTGAAGCCTCGCTCGCCAGGTTTTCTCTGGTCTGTTCGACTAAATTGACGGCATTGCGATATTGGCGAAGTGCCTTCTCGGATTCGCCTTGCTTTTGATAGGCATCGCCGCGCAGGGCAAAGATGGCAGGCAAAACCGACTGCAGTTCAGTTTCTTCAGCCACGGCCTGACATTGGTTCAAGTGCTGGTGAGCGCCGGCCGGATCATTTTCCGCCAAATCGATTTCCGCCAAATGCAGGAGTGACAATGCTGTGTAATAGTGGGCTTTCGCGCTATCGGCGAGAGAAACCGCGAGTTGAAACTCAGGACGAGCAGCGCTGTGGCGGTCCTCGGCCAGATATGCACGTCCGGTCTGAATTCGCCACCAAGCGTGGTATTCCAGGTCGTCACGTGTAGTTGGAGGGATCTCTAAATACTGGTAGTATATTCGTCTCACATCTTCATATCTCCCCATTGCCAGATCGAGATGCGCGAGTTCAGTGTGGGCCTCAACCTCAAGTCGATGCTCACCTCGATCGTGGGCTTTCTTACGGGCTTCTATAAGAACACGGCGTGCTAATTCATCTTTGCCTAGCAGCCCGTACATTTCACCCTCTCTGATGAGACACCGGATCAAAATCTCCGTATTGCCAGATTCCCTCGCCAGGCTAGCCCCTTCATCATATGCCTTCAGTGCCTCGTCGAAGCGTTCCTGCTGAACCAATAGATTTCCCAACCTGGGGTACCAGAGCGACATCCTCCAGGTGGACTGCATCAGTCGACCGACATCAATTGCCTCGCGAAACAAGGAGTCAGCCAGACTGAAGTGTCCTTGCCTGCTATAGCGAATACCTCGGTTGCCCGCGATGTACTCCAGCCATCGCAAGTCACCAATCCGTCTGGCAATCGTATATGAAGAATCAAGGCGAGATAGCGAGGCTTCTAATGAAGCAGAAGTATTTCCGAGTGCGATAAGAAACTTGCATTCAAACTCAAGGTCACAAAGTGCCCTCGCGACCTCGAGTCCCCTTTCCCATTTTGCGCGACCACTTCTACCTTGGCCAAACTGGTCAAGACTGTTTCCCCAACTATATAAGACAGTCGGATTATTCTGAAACTGAGGCGACAAGCCATTGAAACTTGCTATAGCTGGTTGCCATCGGCGATTTACATATAACCAAAGCGCCATCAATACATCTAGAGCTTCATTGCCGATGGGCAGTTCTGACAAGAAGTCCGGGTCTGCACATTTTCTAAGGGTTCGGCTGTCGAAAACAACATAGTCCAGAAGGAGTTCTGGCGTTGGCGAATCAGTTGCGAGTGCGGCCGTGAAAACTTTCGAGGCCTCATCGTTTCGGCGGTTTCGTGCATGTATCTTAGCCAACACCCAATTCTTGTTCCTCCCAGCGAGCCCAGAATCCGGGAGTTGTGCAAAAAAGTGCGCCGCTCTCTCCAGATCTTGATCGATAATATATCTCTCAAAAAGCCAGTGGGCGCTACGCGCAAACCAAGAGTGGCTGTCTACGAAGGCCTCTAATTGGGGAAGTTGAACTGTGGCGGGTACGCTGTTGATTCTCTCAAGCAAATCGTAGAACTCTTGTGCCGTTTGCATTTGCCGCTGAAAAACCGGTTCTGCTGAGAGCCCGTTGGTTGTGTTGATGCAAGCGATTAACACAGTGACAGTCGATATCATCAGTAATTGGCTGGTCATAACGCGTCCACGAGATTAGAAGAACATAAACCCGAGGCCCAAGGTCATCTGTCGACATCTTTTATGGGAATGGATTCTGACTGTCGCCGGGCCCAGTGCCCTCATCCTTACCAGTATCCTTCCTGTTGATAGTGGCAGAAACGAGAACCTTTTCAACGCCAGGATCATCAACCTTGACAGCGAGTTTGAGAACGCTTGAAAAATAGATCGGCTGAGAATATCCGAGGGCCAGCGTCTCAACATTGTCCTGACCTTTAAACCATGCAATTCCGGAGTAATTTTGCCCGGATAGGCCCATGGCCCGTGTCACTTCAAAGCTCTGAAGCGAGACTTGTATATCCCGATCAATCCGCAGTCTTACAAGCGTAGGCTTAGACAGATCCTTGCTGTCGCCACCCTTCTTGCTGACAAATGCAGAGATGAACGAACCCGGACCCGACACGACGATAACATCCTGCCATTTTTCCTTTTTTATCTTAATCACTCCGGGTGCTTCAGTTCGTGCCAGCAGCTTCGTCCGGGACACAGCCTTGTCCTGGACTACGTCTACAACCACTACATCTTCAGGCTCGTCCTCGCCACACCCTTGAAGCATGACAGCTAGAATCAATGTCGCCAAAATAGCCGGTCTCAAAAGTATTTTCATAGTCAACTCCAATTCAATTTAGTACCCTGAACAGTCTTTGTTTGACAGAGTGTCGGTCATTTTGTGGTGACTGCCAGAAGCTCATCGATGGCCCCGTCCCTTGCCTTTTGGGTTGACGGAAAGGGCTTTTTCTTGATTCGATGAATCAACGCCAATGCATAATCAGCGACCCGATATTCCTGGCCGTTTTCCGCGTGTTCGCTCACGCCCCAGTGTGGCGCATCCCTCTTCTTTGAAAGCAGGGGTGTAAGCCACTCGATCGCAGCCGTGTCGAGCTCGATGATAGCTTTAACCGGCTCATCCAGCGTGGGATCCCGCAAAACCTCGGCAGGGTCCTGTGCAGCAGCGGTTCTTGGTACTTTCCAATAGCGATGTGGTAGTCCCCAGGCGTTGAAATAGGTGGACTCATTCAGGGCATCAACGAGAATCCCAATTTTCAAGGTGTCCGACAGATTGCTGTATTCATCTGGACGGGTAGCCCTGAGGATCATTAAGGGCATAAGGTTCTGGCGGGTCGGTTCATCGATCAATTCAACTAAGCTGCCAACATCTTTTTCGCTAAGTGCCCCCATACCTGTCAGGCTATTGTAGACCGGTGAGTTGAAATACTCCGTACCGCGCCGCGATTCGAGTTTTGAATCGTCTACAACCTCGAGGAAAGTTGGCTGGATTTCCGGCTTCGGCTCGATCATGCTTTCGGTGATGCCGGCGCCAATTCCGAATCCGGCCACCCCTGCGACAAGCAAGCCGTACTTATGCATCCAGGCAGTGAACCTCTCAAAGTTCACGTTCTTTACTATCTTTGACATTGTCTTCTCCTATGATAAAAAGTTTTGATTCTACTCAAATTTCTTAATTTTTAGTGGCATTTTTTCGCCCGAATCCCTTCTCACTCAAAACTGGAAGGGTGAGGGCGAAAAAATGCGGAACTCATGATTGTTTCAATACA